>CAVPRE010000001.1:0-39374 GCA_963707725.1 uncultured beta proteobacterium
ATCGACAGATCGTGCATGAACGAAGCCAGGATGGCGAGCGCGACGCCCACGAACAGCGCACCGATCAACGCGGCAGCGACACGCTCCCGCGTGCCCTGGTCCCTCGCTGGGTCCGGGTTGTCGATCATGCGGGACGGGTCGTGCGGGGCAAGGCAACAGAGGTGCGCATCGTGGACCTCGGGATCGCGCGGTGGAGGTCAATCTTACGGCGTGCCGACGCGGGTCAGGTCACGCTGACCACGAGCGCCGCCGCGCCGAGCACCAGCACGCCGGCGACGCGCTCCGTGAGGCGGGCAAACCGGGGATCGCTCGTCAGCCGCGCCGCACGCGAGGCTAGGTAGCCGTAGCCGCCGAGGATGAACAACTCCGGAACGATCGAACCGGCGGCCAGCCAGGCCATCTGCGGACCGACCGGCAGCTTTGGATCAACGAACTGCGGCAGGATCGCTGCGAAGAACACCAGGGTCTTCGGGTTGGCCAGCTGCAGCGTCAGCCCGGACAGGTAGATCGCGCGCGGCGCGCCGCCGGAGCGCTCGTCGCGGCCCACGGCGATGGGCGAGGGCCGCCCGAGCAGCGCGGACAGCCCGATGTAGACGAGGTACGCCGCGCCCAGCCATTTCACGGCGATGAAGAATGTTCTCGACGTCACCAGCAGCGCGCCGAGCGCGGTCGCCGAGATCGCGAAGTAGATCGCGTTGGCGCTGAGGATCCCGAGCGAGGCGTGGATCGACTTGCGTGCTCCGTAGGTCAGGCCGCAGGCGATCACCAGCATCACGGCCGGTCCGGGCGACAGCGATAGCGCCGCCTCGGCCAGCACGTACAGCCAGAAGGTGTCCCAGTTGACGGCCTCCAGCCAGCCTGCCACGAACTAGCTCGCCGGTGCTGCGAATGCGCGACGGGCGAAGTCCGCGATTGCCGCGCGCACGCCGTCCGGGTTCTCGGCCATCAGCGAATGGCCCGAGTGGGGCAGCGTAACGACCTGAGGCGAACGGCAGGCGTCGATCAGCGCCTTTGCCGCCCGCGGCGGCGTCATCGAGTCCGAACTGCCGAGCACGAACAGTACCGGGCACTGCAGTGCCGCCGCGGTCTCGAGGCCGGCTAGGTAGCGGTTGCACGCGGCGAAGTCGGTCGGCAGCACGCTGTCGCCGTCGCGCTGCCGGATCCGCTGCATCAGGCGAAGGTTCTGCCACATCGTGGAGAACCCCGGTCCGGGGTTCGACGGCTTGCGGTCGAATCCCGCGATCGACGGGCTGTGCGACCAGACGTTGATCATGTCCATCGCTTCGTCCGGCGCCTCGCGGGTGGCGTTCAGCAGCGGCTCGGCAACGCGCATCGGGAAGGCCGTAGCCACGAGCGCCACTCCGCGTGCAGCCTCCGGCAGGCGCTTCGCCAGTTCGAGGGCGATCAGGGATCCCATGCTCTGGCCGACCGCGATGAACCGGCCCACTCCGGCGGACCGCAGTGCGTCGGCGATGCGATCGGCCATGTCCTCGACGGTCGCGAGGGGCGGTCCGTCGCTTCGCATGTGGCCGGGCAGGTCGAGCGCGAGCACGCCGTAGCCGTGGTGCGCGAGGTAGCGGCTCTGCAGGATCCAGACGCTGTGGTCGTGCTGGGCACCGTGCAGGAAAACGACGGTGGGTTGCGTGGCGTCGAAGGTCTTGCCGCCGGTGTAGGCGTAGAGGCGCGGCGAGGTCGAGAGGTCCATCAGCCCACCTTCTGCGCCCGCTTCAGCGCCTGCGCGAGGTCGTCGATCAGGTCGGCCGGGTCTTCGAGGCCGACAGACAGCCTGATCGTGCCCTGGGTGATGCCGGCCGCCTCGAGTTGTTCGTCCGGCACCCGGAAGTGGGTCGTCGAAGCCGGGTGGATCACCAGCGACTTCGCGTCGCCGACGTTGGCGAGATGCGAGAACACTTGCAGCGACTCGACGAAGGCGCGGCCGGCGGCGCGGCTGCCCTTCATGTTGAAGCTGAACACCGCGCCGCATCCGCGCGGCAGCAGGCGCTGCGCGAGCGCGTGGTCCGGGTGCGAGGGCAGTGCGGGGTACGCGACCGACTCGACCGCCGCGTGGCCCGCCAGGAACTCGACCACCTTGCGGGCGTTGTCGACGTGGCGCTGCATCCGCAGCGGCAGCGTCTCGAGCCCCTGCAGGAGGAAGAAGGCGGTGTGCGGACTCATGCAGGCGCCGAAGTCACGCAGCCCCTCGCGCCGGGCGCGCAGCAGGAACGGCGCGACGTGCCTCTCCTCGGCGAAGTTCATGCCGTGGAACCCGACGTAAGGCTCGGTCAGCGTCTGGAACTTGCCGCTGGCGAGCCAGTCGAACGTGCCACCGTCGATCAGGACGCCGCCGATCGCCACGCCGTGGCCGCCGATGAACTTGGTCGCCGAGTGATACACGAGGTCGGCGCCGTGATCGAACGGCGTCATCAGGTACGGCGTCGTGAAGGTCGAGTCGACCATCAGCGGCAACCCCTGGCGGTGGGCGATGTCCGCGACCGCCGGGATGTCGAGCACGTCGAGCCCCGGGTTGCCGAGCGTCTCGCCGAACAGCAACCGCGTGTTCGGCCGGACCGACCGCTCCCAGGCGCCGAGGTCGCGCGGATTGATGAAGGTCGTCTCGATGCCGAAGCGCGCGAGGGTGTAGCCGAGCAGGTTGTGCGAGCCGCCGTACAGCGAGCGGCTGGCCACGATGTGCGCGCCGGCGCCCATCAGCGTGACGATCGCGAGGTGCAGCGCCGCCTGCCCGCTGGCCGTCGCGATCGCGCCGACCCCTTTTTCGAGCGCCGCCATGCGTTCCTCGAAGACGGCGACCGTCGGGTTCGAGATGCGCGAATACACGTGGCCGGAGCGCTCCATGTTGAACAGCGCGGCCGCGTGGTCGGAGTCTTCGAAGACATACGACGCGGTGGCGTAGATGGGCACCGCGCGGCTGCCGGTGGCCGGGTCGGGCGGCTGGCCCGCGTGGAGCGCGAGCGTGTCGAAACCTGGGTAGCGAACGGGCATGGCGGCGGCCTGGTGCGCGGGAATGCCGATCATGCCAAAACGCGTTGCGCCGTATTGCACCTGCACAACGAAATATCGCGCCCGTTTGCCATTGCGCACGAAGCGTTCGAGGACTAGGGTGAAAGGGCGCGTACCGACGGACGGAGGAGACAATGACGACAGTGACCGCGGCCGATGTGGATATCGCACTCCGCCGGCAGCCCCTGATGCGGGAGTTCACGCCCGCCCAGTTCGACCAGTTGATGAGCATCGCCGAACTGGTGAACTTCGAGCCGAATGAAGTCATCCACCGCGAGGGCGACGAAAGCGACAAGCTCTTCCTGGTCGTCCGCGGACACGTGGCGATCGAGCTCGCCGGGCGCCTCGAGGTGCTGCGGGTCGAGACCGTCGGGCCGGGCGGCGAGTTCGGGTGGTCGTCGATGCTGCAGGGCGCGGGCCGTTACTTCCAGTCGCGCGCGCTGGACGGCGTCCAGGCCCTCGCGTTCGACGCCGCCGAGCTGCGCCTGATGTGCGAGGAGGACCCGCGGTTCGGATACGCCCTGATGACGAGGCTGCTGGCCGTTGTCGCCGAGCGCCTGCAGGCGACGCGGCTGCAGATCGTCGACATGCACTGGACGCCGGCGAAGCGCGCCGGCGCGTAGCCTGGCACTTCGAGGGCCGGGGCACGCGCGGACGGCTTGCGTCCGTTCCTCGGCCCGGCGGCCGCACATTGGCCGCTTAAACTTCGCGGATGGACACGCGGAGTGCCTTGCATCCCCCGATCGAGCCGTTCGACAGCGGCATGCTGCCGCTCGACGACGTGCACACGATGTACTGGGAGACGTCGGGCAATCCTGACGGCGTTCCGGTGCTTTTCCTGCACGGCGGTCCCGGTGGCGGGTCGTCCCCCGAGCACCGGCGCTTCTTCGACCCGACGTTCTTTCGTGCGGTCTTGTTCGACCAGCGTGGCGCGGGAGCGTCGACGCCGGTGGGCGAGACAATGGGAAACACCACGCAGCAGCTGATCGACGACATCGAGCGCCTGCGGGAGTACCTGGGCATCGAGCGCTGGATCGTCTTCGGCGGATCGTGGGGCAGCACGCTCGGCCTGGCGTACGGCCAGGCGCACCCTGCGCGCTGCCTGGGCTTCCTGCTGCGCGGCATCTTCCTCGGTCGGCCCAGCGAGATCGACTGGTTCCTGCACGGACTGAGGCACGTCTTCCCGGAGGCATGGCACAAGTTCGCCGGGATGCTGCCGCCGGACGAGCGCCGGGACCTGCTGCGCGGCTACCTCAAACGGCTGTTCGATCCGGACCCGCGGGTGCACCTGCCGTATGCGCGGGCGTGGAGCGAGTACGAGGGCACCTGCTCGACGTTGCTGCCGAATCCGGACCTCGTCCGTCACTTCGCCGACGAGGCGCTCGGCCTGGCGAGGCTGGAGGCGCACTACTTCGCGCATGAGTGCTTCCTCGGCCCGAACGAGCTGCTGGGCCGGATCGACCGCATCCGCCACCTGCCGGCGTCCATCGTGCAGGCGCGCTACGACATGGTGTGCCCGATCGTGAACGCCGACGAACTCGCGCGCGCGTGGCCCTCGGCCCGCTACGTGATCGTTCCCGACGCCGGACACTCGGTGTGGGAGCCACCGGTGCGCGCCGCGGTGGTCGCCGAACTCGAACGACTCAAGCTCCGCCTGAAGGAGGCCTGATGCCGCGCTTTGCCGCCAACATCAGCACGCTGTATCCCGAACATCCGCTGCTCGATCGAGTCGCCGCCGCGGCTCGTGACGGCTTCGCCGCGATCGAAGTCCAGTCCCCCTATGCGGCGAAGGCGGCGGAACTGCGACGCGCGCTGGCCGAAGCGCGAACGCGGCTCGTCCTCATGAATGCCCCGCAGGGCAACATGGACGCCGGCGAGCGTGGTCTGGCCGCGCTGCCGGGCCGCGAATCGGACTTCGAGGCGTCAATCGCCGAGGCCGTCGACTACGCCCGGGCCGTCGCGGCCCCGCGCGTGCACGTGATGGCGGGCAAGCCTGCGGCGGGGACGAACTCCGCGGACGCTGGGCGCACGTTCGTGCGGAATCTGCAGCACGCCTGCGCGGCCTTCGCGCCGCACGGCATCGGCGTGATGATCGAGCCGATCAACACGCGCGACATGCCGGGCTACTTCCTGACGACCCCCGAGCAGGGCGAGGCGATCATCGAGCGCGTCGGTGCGGCCAACCTGGCGCTGCAGTTCGACGTCTATCACGCTCAGATCATGGTCGGCGACGTGTCGAGGCGCATCGAACGCCTGTTCCCTCGGATCGGCCATGTCCAGATCGCGGGTGTCCCGGAGCGCCACGAGCCGGACACCGGGGAGGTCAACTACCCGGCCGTGTTCCGCTTGCTGGACCGACTCGGCTACGCCGGCTGGGTTGGGTGCGAGTACCGCCCGGCGCGCGGGGCGTCGCCCGGCGGGACGTCGGCCGGACTGGGCTGGCTGCGCCGCAGCTGATCCGCCCGGTCGTCACGCGTATCGGGCGCTTGTTGCCACCTCGGGGCGCGGCTACGATGCCTGACCAGTTCAACCGCCGCGCCGCCCCTCCCGTTCCTCGCGCGCGGCCAGGAGACACCGATGAAGGTCGCCGACATCCTGCGCGTCAAGGGCAACACCCTGTTCACGGTGACGCCTGATACGCCGCTGTCGTACGCGGTGGCGATGATGGCCGAGCAGGACATCGGCTCTGTGGTCGTGATGGAGTACGGCGAACTGGTCGGCATGCTGACCTTTCGCGAGGTCATCAACCGCGTTCACGCCAACAGCGGCACGGTCGGCGACATCAGAGTCCGCAAGGTGATGGACGATGCGCCGCTGACCATCACGCCGGCCACTGACGTGATGGAGGTGCGGCGGCTGATGCTCGAGCGGCATGCGCGCTACCTGCCGGTGCTCGACGGCCGCACGCTCGCCGGGGTCATTTCCTTCTATGACGTTGCGCGGGCGGTGCTCGAGGAGCAGAGCTTCGAGAACCGGATGCTCAAGGCGTACATCCGCGACTGGCCCGAGCCCGAGGAGGCGCGGTCTCAGTGAGCCCCGGTTCCGCCGGGCCGCTGCCCGGCGGCTTCCGGGTCGCTGTTGTCGGCGCCGGCGTCTCGGGCCTGACCTGCGCGAGCACGCTGAAGGCGCGGGGCGCACACGTTGTCGTCTACGAAGCCGCCCGCCGCCCCGGCGGACGCGCTGCCACCGAGATCACGCCGGCAGGCAGCTTCGATCACGGGGCCCAGTACTTCACGGCGCACAGCGCCGATTTCGACAGGCTGGTATCGGAGTGGTGCGACCACGGGCTGGTCCAGCCGTGGTCGGCACAGGTGATCGCGGTCGAGGGGGAAGGCGCGCTCGACAAGACCGCATCGGCCCGGCGCTATATCGTCCGCGAAGGCATGCAGGCACTCGGCCGCAGGCTGGCGGCCGAGGTCGACATACGATTCGACGTCACGGTCGCGTCCGTGACGAAGCGCGGCAGCTCGTGGCATCTGCTCGACGCGCAGGGCACGAACCTCTCGCATGGCGGCTACGACGCGGTCGTGCTGGCGATTCCACAGCCGGCCGAACTGCTCGACGCGGCCCCCGAACTGGCCCGGCGCGCCAGGCGGATCGTGTGGCAGCCATGCTGGGTGGCGCTGCTGGCGATCGAGCCCGCGAGTGGTTTCGAGTTCGGCGGTGCGTTCGTCAACGACCATCCGGCACTTGCGTGGGTCACGCGCGAGGAGTCGAAGCTCACGCCGCGCTCGGCGCTCGGCGAGCGCTGGGTGCTGCATGCGACGCCCCGGTGGTCGGCGCTGCACCTGAATCACTCCGTCGACGACGTCGCCGCCACGCTCGCCGGCGCGTTCGCGAGCCGTTTCAATTTCGGATTCCGGCCCAGGTTCCTGACCGCGCGGCGCTGGCTCACCGCCATGCCCGCCAACCCGCTGAAGCAGTCCTTCCTTTGGGACCCGATCCTGCGCATCGGCGCGGCCGGCGACTGGTGCGGCGGCCCGCGGCTCGAGGGCGCCTTCATGTCGGGCCGCGCGCTTGCGCAGGCCATCAGCGCCTAGGCGCTCGCGCCGCGAACCCCGATAATCGCGCTGCGCCCGGGGAGGGTGGGGAGAGGCGTTGAGCGCGGGTAGCCAGTTCGACTTGTTGCGGGCACGGCGGTTCGCGCCGCTGTTCTGGGTTCAGTTTCTCGGTGCCGCCAACGACAATGTCTTCAAGTTCGCGTTCACGCTGCTCGCCACCTACGGCGCATCGAGCTGGGGCGGGGTGGATCCGAGGCTGGCGGGATTCCTGATCGGCGGCCTCTTCATCGCGCCGTTCGTGCTGTTTTCCGCAACGAGCGGCCAGCTGGCCGACCGCCTCGAGAAGTCGTGGCTGATCCGGCGCGTGAAGGAAGCGGAGGTCGCCATCATGCTGGTCGCCGCGGCAGGACTCCTGCTGCAGGTGCCGTGGATGCTGTACCTCACGGTCTTCCTGATGGGGCTGCAGTCGACGCTGTTCGGGCCGGTGAAGTACGCCATCCTGCCGCAGGAGCTGCGACAGACCGAGCTGGCCGGCGGCAACGGCCTGGTCGAGACGGGCACTTCGGTGGCGATCCTGGTCGGCATGATGCTCGGCGGCTGGCTGATCATCCAGACGGGCCGCCGAGCCGGCGGCGCGGCGGCGGTGGTCCCGCTCGCGGTCTCGGCCGCGCATCGCGGCGCGCCTCATTCCAAAGGCGCCCGCCGCCGACCCGGGACTGGCGATCGACTGGAACCCGGTCACCGCGACCTGGCGCAACCTGCGCTTCGCGCGCACAACCGCACCGTGTTCCTGTCGATCCTCGGCGTGTCGTGGTTCTGGTTCGTCGGCTCGATGTTCGTGACCCAGTTTCCGCAACTCTGACCAAGAACGTGCTTGGTGCGACCGAGTCGGTGGTCACCCTGCTGCTGATCGTGTTCTCGATCGGCATCGGCATCGGCTCGCTGTTGTGCGAGCGGCTCTCCGGGCCACAAGGTCGAGATCGGCCTGGTGCCGTTCGGCTCGATCGGCATCACCGCTGTTCGGCGTCGATCTGTTTCGCGCTCGCCGCGGCATGCGCGCCCGCTCCGGGCGGCGCTCTGGAGTTCGCGCGCGACCCGGCGCACTGGCGCCTCGCGCGACCTCGCGCGCTGATCGGCGTGTTCGGCGGTTTTTACATCGTGCCGCTCTACGCCCTGATCCAGAGCCGCAGCGAGACCGACGCACCGCTCGCGCATCATCGCCGCCAACAACATTCTCAACGCGGTGTTCATGGTGACGGCTGCGCTGATCGCCATCGGCCTGTTCCCGGCCGGGACTCACCATCCCGCAGCTCATCCTGGTGACGGCGCTGTTCAATGCCGCGGTCGCGCTCTACATCTACACCCTCGTGCCGGAGTTCCTGATGCGCTTCATGGTGTGGATCCTGATCCACTCGATCTACCGGCTGCGAGAAGATCCGGCCTCGAGCGCATCCCGGACGAGGGTCCGGCCGTGCTCGTGTGCAACCACGTCTCCTTCGTCGACGCGCTCGTGATCTGCGGCGGCCTGCCGCCGGCCGATCCGCTGGGTGATGGATCACCGCATCTTCCGGATTCCCCTGATGAACTGGTTCTTTCCGGAACGCCAAAGCGATCGCGATCGCGCCGGCCCGCGAGGATCCGACGATGCTGGAAAAGGCCAACGCGCGCATCGACGCCGCGCTCGCCGACGGCGACCTCGTCTGCATCTTCCCGGAGGGGCGCATCACCGACACCGGGGAGATGTACCCGTTCAAGCAAGGCGTGGCGCGAATCGTCGAACGCAATCCCGGTTCCCGTGATCCCTATGGCGCTGCGCGGCCTGTGGGGCTCGTTCTTCTCGCGTTTCGGCGGCGCCGCGTTCTCGCGGCCGCTCGATGCACGCCTGCGCCGCGGACTGCGCTCCAGGGTCGAGTTCATCGTCGGCGAGCCGGTACCGGCGGATCAGGCCTCGCCCGAGTTGCTGATGCAGCGTGTCGCGGAACTTCGGGGCAGCCACCGCTGAGGGCAACGCTTCGGGCGTCCGGATTGCCCTGAGCTTCCCGCCGGACACGGCGGCGACCCTCGTACAATCCGTCGCCATGTCATCCACGTTCGGCCATCTGTTCCGCGTCACCAACTTCGGCGAGTCGCACGGCCCGGCGATCGGCTGCGTGATCGATGGCTGTCCGCCGGGGCTGGCGCTATCGGCGGCCGACCTGCAGCCCGATCTCGACCGGCGCAAGCCGGGCACGTCGCGCCACGTGACCCAGCGGCGCGAGTCCGACGAGGTCGAAATCCTCTCGGGCGTCTACGAAGGGCGTGACGACCGGCACGCCCGATCGCGCTGCTGATCCGCAACACGGACCAGCGCAGCAAGGACTACGAGAACCTGCTCGACACGTTCCGGCCCGGGCACGCCGACTACACCTACTGGCGCAAGTACGGCCTGCGCGATCCGCGCGGCGGCGGTCGCTCGTCGGCGCGGCTGACGGCGCCGATGGTGGCGGCGGGCGCGGTCGCGAAGAAGTGGCTCAGGGATGCGCACGGCACGCGCGTCCGCGGCTGCATGGAGCAGATCGGCGAGTTCGTCATCCCGTTCATGAGCTGGGACGACGTCGAAAGCAACCCGTTCTTCGCGCCGGACGCGCGGCTCGGTCGCCGAGCTCGAGGCTTACATGGACGCGCTGCGCAAGAGCGGTGACTCGGTCGGCGCCCGGCTGCGCGTCACCGCGAGCGGGGTTCCGGTCGGCCTCGGGGCGCCGCTCTACGACAAGCTCGATGCCGACATCGCGTACGCCATGATGGGCATCAATGCCGTCAAGGGCGTCGAGATCGGCGCCGGCTTCAACGCGGTGACGCAGAAGGGCTCGGAGCACGGCGACGAGCTGCTGCCGGATGGCTTCGCCACCAATCACGCTGGCGGAGTGCTCGGCGGCATCTCGACCGGGCAGGACATCGAGGTGTCGATCGCGATCAAGCCGACCTCGAGCATTCGGCTGCCGCGGCGCTCCATCGATCGCGCGGGCGGGGTGACCGTTGTCGAGACGCACGGTCGCCACGATCCCTGCGTTGGGATTCGCGCCACGCCGATCGCCGAGGCGATGCTGGCGCTGGTGCTGATCGACCACGTGCTGCTGCATCGCGCGCAGAACGCCGACGTACGGCACGACGTCCCGCCGATACCGGCGGCCTCGCGCTCCCGCTGATGTCGAAGCGTGTCGCGGCTCCCGACCCCGCTGGTCGGCGGCTGGGAGTGTTCTTCGGCGCGTACTTCGCGCTGATCGGGATCCTCGCGCCATACATGCCGCTGTACTTCGAGCACCGCGGCCTGACGGCGGTGCAGATCGGCCTGCTGATGGCGATGGCGCAGGCGATGCGGATGGTCGGGCCGAACCTGTGGGGCTGGATTGCCGACCGCTCGGGGCACCGCACGCTCATCCTGCGCGCCACCTCGCTTGCGCTCGTCGTGTCGTTCGCGCTGCTCTTCTTCCCCGGTGGCTTCGGCTTCGTGTTCGCCGCGATGGCGCTGGTGAACTTCTTCCAGACCGCGCAGATGCCGGTGGCCGAGGCGCTGGCGTCGGCGCAGTTGCGCGGGCAGGCCGACGCGGCGACCCGCTACGGCCGGCTGCGCGTGATGGGCTCGCTGGCGTTCGTCGTGGTCGTGCTTGCCTCGGGCCCGTTGTTCGACCGCGTCGGAATGCAGGCTGCGGTGTGGGTGTGCATCGGCCTCGCGCTGCTGCTGCTCGGGGCGTCGGTCCGCGTGGTCGAGCACCACGCCGTCGAGCTGCCGCACGAGCGCGTGTCGGTGAGGGCACGCCTCAGGGAGCCGCGCGTCCGCTGGTTCTTCGCGTCCGCCGCCCTGATGGTGTTTGCGCACGGGGCGCTGTACGCCTATCTTTCCCTGTACCTCGCGCAGCTCGGCTACAGCAAGACCGCGATCGGTGCGTTCTGGGTCGTCAGCGTCGTGCTCGAGATCGCGTTCTTCCTCACGCAGGGCCGGTGGTTCGCGCGTTTCGGCGTGTTCCAGCTGATGACCTTCGCGTTCGGGGTCGCCGCGGTCCGGTTCCTGCTGATCGCGGAGCTGGCGACGGTGTGGTGGATCCTGGTCTTCGCCCAGGCGATGCATGCCGTCACCTTCGCGGTGCACCACAGCGCGTCGGTGCTGACGATCCAGCGCTGGTTTCCCGGAAGGGCGGCGGCGCGTGGCCAGGCGCTCTACATCAGCATGGCCTACGGACTCGGCGGTACGGTGGGCAGCCTGGTCGCCGCGTGGCTGTGGTCCGCCCTGGGACCGTCGTGGGCCTTCGTGGCCGGCAGTGCGGGCGCGGTCCTCGGCTTCTGGACGGCGGTGCGGATGCGGCGGGCCGACCGTGACCGGGCAAGCCCGCACAGCGTGAACCTCGAACTCGACAGGAGCGTGAAAGGATGAATCGAATCAAGGTGGCAGTGGCGGCTGGCGCGCTGTCGGTGCTCGCCGCCGGCTGCCAGTCGGAGCAGACGACGCAGGGCGGCGTCGTCGGCGTCGACCGAAAACAGCCGATGACTTCGCTGGTAAGCGCGAAGGAAGTCGAGCAGCAGGCGGCGCAGGAGTACTCGCAGTTGATGGCGCAGGCGCAGAAGAAGGGCCTGTTGAACCAGAACCCGCAGCACGTCCAGCGGGCTCGGACGACGGCGCAGCGACTCATCCCGCACGTCAGCGCGTTCCGGCCGGATGCGCTGGACTGGAAGTGGGAGGTCAATGTCCTGACGTCCAAGGATGTGAACGCGTGGTGCATGCCGGGTGGCAAGATCGCCGTCTACTCCGGCCTGATCGAGCGGCTGGATCTCACCGATGCCGAACTCGCGGCCGTGATGGGCCACGAGATCGCGCACGCGCTGCGCGAGCACGCGCGCGAACGGATGGGCCGCCAGATGGCCACTCAGACCGGCACCGTGATCGGCGCCGTTGCGCTGGAGATCTTCACCGGCATCCGCATCGATCCGAGCCTCGCCGGCACGGTATCGCAGGCCGCTTTCGTGCTGCCGAACAGCCGCGAGGCCGAACAGGAGGCCGATCGCATCGGCGTCGAACTCGCCGCGCGGGCAGGGTACGACCCACGTGCCGCGGTGACCCTGTGGCAGAAGATGGCCAAGCTCGGTGGCAGCGCTCCGCCGCAGTGGCTGTCGACGCACCCGAGCAACGAAACGCGACTGCAGGACCTCGAGGTCTATACGCAGAAGGTGATGCCGCTCTACCGGCCCGCGACGCGCTAGGCGATGACGAGGTCGGCGCGCGCCGTCTGCCGGGTGGCCCGGGCGAGCGGATGCGTGTCCGGCGCGGCTGGGCCAAAGCGCAGCGTCAGCGCGGCCCGCTCCTCTGCGTTCAGGCGCGCGAACAGGAAGTCTGTCCGATTGCCCGGATCGTCCGGCAGGTAAAGCTGCGTGGCGAGAACCCGCCCGTCGACGGCCTGCACGCGGATGTGGATGTGCGGCGTGCGACCTGGATAGGCAACGGGACGGATGGTGCGGAAGTGGAACGCTCCGCCGGCATCGGTCTTCGCGATCCCGTAGCCTTGGAAGTTGGGGTCGCGCCGGGACTCCGCGCCGCCGTCCGGGTGGTGGTAGACCGCATTGGCGTCGCACTGCCAGAGTTCGACGACGGCGTTCGCGACCGGGTTGTCGCGTCGATCGGCTACCTTGCCCGTGAAGTAGAGCGGGACGCCCCTGGTAAGTACCCGGTCACCCTCGACGCGGAGCAGGTCGGCATCGGTTTCGTCCGGCCGCTCGATCGGGTCGCGCGGGTAGAAGGGACCGAGGGTCTGTGACGGCGTCGTGGCCAGCGGCCGCGGCGCCTGCGCCCGGGCCAGCGGCAGCACGACGGAACTCGCCAGGCCGGCGACAAGGAAACGGCGCTCCAGAGTGCTTCGATTGTTCCTGCGTTCGCTCATGTGGGCTCCACGCTCATCCTGCTGCCTGAGACATGTTCGCGGGGCGATGCGTTCCGGATCGGTCGCCTCCGGGTGGCATAATCGCCTCTGTCGCCGGGCCTTTTCCCGGCGCGACTTTTTCTGGCATGGCCGCCGCGCGCACACTGTACGACAAGCTCTGGGACGATCACGTCGTTCACGTCGAGGAAGACGGTACGACGGTCCTGTACGTCGATCGGCATCTCGTCCACGAAGTGACCAGCCCGCAGGCGTTCGAAGGGCTGCGTCTCGCGGGCCGCAAGCCATGGCGCATCAGTTCGGTCGTCGCGACGGCTGACCACAACACGCCGACGACCGACTGGGATCGCGGCTACGAGGGCATCGCCGATCCGGTCTCGAAGGAGCAGATCGTCGAACTCGACACCAACATCCGGCAGTTCGGCGCGGCGGCGTACTTCCCCTTCCTCGACAAGCGCCAGGGCATTGTCCACGTGATGGGACCGGAGCAGGGCGCGACGCTGCCCGGCATGACGGTCGTCTGCGGCGATTCGCACACCAGCACCCACGGAGCATTCGGCGCGCTGGCCTTCGGCATCGGCACCAGCGAGGTCGAACACGTGCTCGCCACGCAGACGCTGCTGATGAAGAAGGCGAAGAACATGCTGGTGCGTGTCGACGGCAGGCTGCCGACAGGCTGCACTGCGAAGGACATCGTGCTCGCGATCATCGGCCGCATCGGCACGGCGGGTGGCACCGGGTACGCGATCGAATTCGCCGGCAGCGCGATCGAGGCGCTGTCGATGGAAGGCCGCATGACCGTCTGCAACATGGCGATCGAGGCCGGTGCCCGCTCGGGCATGGTCGCGGTGGACGAGAAGACGATCGACTACGTCCGCGGTCGGCCGTTCGCGCCCGATGGCGCGCTGTTCGAGCCGGCGGCGGCCGCGTGGCGCCAGTTGCGTTCGGACCCCGGGGCGCGCTTCGACCACGTCGTCGAGTTGCGCGCGGAAGAAATCGAGCCGCAGGTGACGTGGGGCACGTCGCCGGAGATGGTCACGACCGTCAAGGGCCAGGTGCCCGATCCGGAGGCGGAGAAGGATCCCGTGAAGCGCGAAGGCATAGAGCGCGCGCTGAAGTACATGGGCTTGACGCCAAAGACTCCGATCACGGCGATCCGGGTCGACAAGGTCTTCATCGGCTCGTGCACGAACTCCCGCATCGAGGATCTGCGCGAAGCGGCCTGGGTTGTGAAGCGCCTGGGCAAGCGCGTCGCGTCGAACGTGAAACTGGCAATGGTCGTGCCGGGCTCCGGCCTCGTGAAGGCACAGGCCGAGAGAGAAGGGTTGCACGAGATCTTCAAGGCGGCCGGCTTCGAGTGGCGCGAGCCGGGCTGCTCGATGTGCCTCGCGATGAATGCCGACCGCCTCGAGCCGGGCGAGCGCTGCGCGTCGACCAGCAACCGAAATTTCGAGGGCCGCCAGGGAGCGGGCGGTCGCACGCATCTGGTTTCGCCAGCGATGGCCGCGGCCGCGGCGATCGAGGGCCATTTCGCTGACGTAAGGAGACTCCAATGAAACACCTGCTCGCCGTTCTGATCGCTGCTCTGGTCACTGCCGTCGCGACCACGGGCTGCAACACCGTGGCCGGCATGGGCAAGGATCTCGAGGCCGCCGGCGGCGCCGTCGACAAGGCCGCGACGGACACGAAGAAGAAAATGTAGGGAGCGGTCCTGGACGCATTCACCGTTCATCAGGGACTGGTCGCGCCGCTCGACCGCGCGAACGTCGATACCGACGCGATCATCCCTAAGCAGTTCCTGAAATCGATCAGGCGGACCGGCTTCGGCCCGAATCTCTTCGACGAGTGGCGCTACCTGGACCATGGCGAGCCCGGCATGGATCACTCGAAGCGGCCGCTGAACCCGGACTTCGTGCTGAACCAGCCGCGCTACGAAGGGGCGACCATCCTGCTCGCGCGCAAGAATTTCGGTTGCGGTTCGTCGCGCGAGCACGCGCCGTGGGCACTGCAGCAGCATGGCTTCCGTACGTTGATCGCGCCGAGCTTCGCCGACATCTTCTTCAACAACTGCACGAAGAACGGTCTGCTGCCGGTGGTCCTGCCCGAACTCGTGATCGACCGCCTGTTCCACGAGGTTGCGGCGCATCCGGGCTACCGGCTCACGGTCGACTTGCCGCGCCAGAAGGTCGTGGAAGCCGATGGCCGCGAGCACGATTTCGACGTCGCGCCGTTCCGCAAGTACTGCCTGGTGAACGGCCTGGACGACATCGGGCTGACACTGCGCCACCGGGACAAGATCGCGGCGTTCGAGAAGGAACGGCTGATGAAGCAGCCGTGGCTCGCAAAGACGAGTTGAAGACTCCACTTCGTTCCGGTGCGGGCAGGGGCGGGGTGAACAGCAACCGGTCCGCGCGGGAATCAGCATGAAGATTGCAGTCCTGCCGGGCGACGGCATCGGCAAGGAGATCGTGGCCGAGGCCGTCAAGGTGCTGCAGGCGCTGGGCGAGCGCTTCGAACTCGAGTTCGCCGATGTCGGCGGCACGGCGTACGAGGCCGGCGGGCATCCGTTGCCGGAAGCCACGCTGAAGCTCGCGCAGGCGGCCGACGCGGTGCTGTTCGGCGCTGTCGGCGACTGGAAGTACGACAAGCTCGAGCGCGCGCTGCGCCCGGAGCAGGCGATCCTCGGGCTGCGCAGGAGCCTTGGCCTGTTCGCCAACTTCCGGCCGGCGCTCTGCTACGCGGAGCTCACGCACGCTTCCAGCCTGAAACCGGAACTCGTCGCCGGGCTTGACATCCTCATCGTGCGCGAACTGACTGGCGACATCTACTTCGGCCAGCCACGCGGGCGACGCCTCGCCCCGGACGGCCCGTTCGCCGGCCAGCCGGAGGCGTTCGACACGATGCGCTACAGCCGCCCGGAGATCGAGCGCATCGCCCACGTTGCGTTCCAGGCGGCGCGCCGGCGCAGTCGCAAGGTCACCAGCGTGGACAAGGCCAACGTGCTCGAGACCTTCCAGTTCTGGAAGGACGTCGTGACCGAGGTCCACGGCCAGTATCCCGACGTCGAACTGGAGCACATGTACGTCGACAACGCGGCCATGCAACTGGTCAGGGCGCCGAAGAAGTTTGACGTGATCGTCACCGGAAACATGTTCGGCGACATACTCTCTGACGAAGCGGCGATGCTGACCGGATCGATCGGCATGCTGCCGTCGGCGTCGCTCAACGAGCGGAACCAGGGGCTGTACGAGCCGTCGCACGGCAGCGCACCGGACATCGCCGGCAAGGGTGTTGCCAATCCACTGGCGACGATCCTGTCCGCGGCGATGATGCTGCGCTACTCGCTGAACCGGGCCGAGCAGGCCGACCGGATCGAGGCCGCCGTGCGCAAGGTCCTGGGCCGGGGGCTGCGCACTGCGGACATCTGGAGCGAGGGCACGAAGAAGATCGGGACCAGGGACATGGGCGACGCTGTGGTCGCGGCGCTGAACGGATAGACGACAGGCAAATAGCCGGCAGGGGCGAGGGAAATGAAAGTAGGCATCGTGGGTTGGCGCGGCATGGTGGGCTCCGTACTGATGGAGCGCATGACCGCGGAGCGTGACTTCGAGCTCTTCGATTCGGTGTTCTTCAGCACTTCGAATGCCGGTGGCGCGGCGCCCAGGGTGGCCCGGGCCGCCCCGACGCTGAAGGACGCCGGCGACATCGACGCCCTGAAGGCGTGCGACACCATCGTCACCTGCCAGGGTGGCGATTACACCAACGACGTATTCCCGAAGCTGCGGGCCGCGGGCTGGAACGGTTACTGGGTCGACGCCGCCTCGGCTCTTCGGATGAAGGACGACGCCGTCATCATCCTCGACCCCGTGAACCTGCCGGTGATCAAGGACGCGATTGCCAAGGGCGTCAAGAACTACATCGGCGGCAACTGCACGGTCAGCCTGATGCTGATGGCGCTCGACGGCCTGCTCGAGGAGAACCTGGTCGAATGGGTCACCGCGATGACCTACCAGGCGGCCTCCGGCGCCGGGGCGCCCAACATGCGCGAACTGCTGGGTCAGATGGGCGCGGCGCATGGCAGCGTGAAGGAACTGCTGGCGGATCCGAAATCGGCGATCCTCGACATCGACCGCCAGGTGTCGCAGGTGCTGATGTCCGACCAGTTGCCGAAGGAGAACTTCGGGGTCGCGCTGGCCGGCAGCCTCATTGCCTGGATCGACAAGGATCTGGGCAATGGCGTCAGCCGGGAGGAATGGAAGGGCGGGGCCGAGGCGAACAAGATCCTGGGCAAGCCGGCGATGGGGCAGCCGGGATCGTTGATCGTCGAGGGGCTGTGTGTCCGCATCGGGGCGATGCGCTGCCACAGCCAGGCGCTGACGATCAAGTTGAAGAAGGACCTGCCGCTGGCCGAGGTCGAGCAATTGCTGGCGCGCGGCAACGAGTGGGTCAGGGTCATTCCGAACAACCGCGATGCCAGCATTCGCGAGTTGTCTCCGGCCCGGATCAGCGGGACGATGGCCGTTCCGATTGGCCGGCTGCGCAAGCTGGCGATGGGTCCGGAATACTTGTCAGCCTTTACGGTCGGCGACCAGCTGTTGTGGGGCGCGGCCGAGCCGTTGCGCCGCATGGTCCGCCTGCTCCTCAACAAACTCTGATCGCTGCCGATCCCTTCTGTCGGGCACCGTGTATCGACGGTGCCCGCGTCCGGCATTTCTCACATAAAGGCGGGACTTACGGCTATTTCTAAGCTTGCCGCCCTAAGTCCATGAATGTTATGTTCGAACGACGTTGTATCCCACTGTCAGGGGGCGGAATGCCATCCCAAAAATTCGCGCGCGCGCCCCTTTGGTGCGCGGTTTCGCTTGCCTTCGGACTCGCCATCTCGAGTCCCTACGCGGATGCCGCGGGTCTCGGCAGGTTGACCGTTCAGTCCGGCCTGGGGCAGCCCCTGAAGGCCGAACTCGAGGTCACCGCCATCGGCCGGGACGAGTTGCCGACGCTGCAGGTGAAGCTGGCGCCTGCGGCCGCATTCCGCGCCGCCAACCTGGAATTCAACCCCGCCCTGAGCAACCTGCGGTTCGTCCTCGAAAGGCGGGCCGACGGCAACTACTTCGTACGCATCAATTCGCCGCAGCCGGTCAATGAGCCCTACCTCGACCTGATGGTCGAACTCACCTGGGCCTCGGGCCGGGTGATCCGCGAGTACACGGTCCTGCTCGATCCGCCGTCGCTGCGGCAGCAGCAGGCCGAAGTCGTGGCGCCCGTCGCGCCAGCGGCCCCGGTCGCAGCGCCGGCCCCGGCACGCCCGGCCCCCGTCGCGTCGGCGCCGTCGATCGCGCCGGTGCCGCCGTCGGCCGCACCGGCGCCGGCGCCCCGCCCGGCGACGCCTGCTCCGCAAGGCAGTTACACGGTCAAGACCGGCGACACGCTGGGCCGGATCGCCTCGCAGAACCGGCCTGCCGGCGTGTCGCTCGACCAGATGCTGGTCGCGATGTTCCGCCAGAACCCGGAGGCGTTTTCCGGCAGCAACATGAACCGGCTGAAGGCAGGCGCGCAACTGACCATTCCGTCCGCGTCCGATGCAGCGGCCATCACGGCGGGCGAGGCGCGCCGGGAAGTCGTGGCCCAGAGCGCCGACTTCGCGCAGTACAAGAGCCGGCTCGCGCAGGCCGTCGCCGGCACTCCGGCCACCGCGGCGACTCCGCCGACGACCGCGGCGGGCGGCGGACAGGTCACGGCCCGGGTCGAGGACAAGGGCGCCGCGGCGCCGCCCGCCGGCGACCAGTTGAAGATCGCGAAGGCTGACGACAAGGGCGCCGCGGCTGCGGCGGCCGCGAAAGCGGATGAGGCCGCTGCGAAGGCGCGCGCGCTGAGGGAAGAGGAGGAGAAGGCCGAACAGCTGCGGCGCACCAACGAGGCGCTGAAGAAGGCGCTCGAGGTCCAGAGCAAGGCCGGCACCCAGGTGCAGCAGCAGGCCGAGCAGAAGGCGGCGCCCGCTCCGGCGCCCGCGCCGACCGAGGCTCCGAAGGTGGAACCGGCGAAGTCCGAGGCGCCCCCGCCCGTCCTGGCACCCAAGGCGGCGCCGCCGGCGATGCCGCCGCAAGAGGCCCCGAACGCGTTTGTCGAGATGCTGGGCAACACGACCACCCAGCTCGGGCTCGTCGGTATCGTCGCGTTGCTGGCCGGCCTCTTCGGCTGGAGCGCATATCGCAAGCGCAAGGCCGAAGGCGCCGAGCGCTTCAAGGAGACGAACGAAGGCCTGCAGGCGAACTCGCTCTTCGGCGCGACCGGCGGCCAGAGCGTCGACACCGGAACGAGCACGTTCAACTCGAGCTTCATCCCGGCGGCCTCCCAGCTCGACTCCAACGAAGTCGATCCTGTCGCGGAAGCGGACGTGTACATCGCGTACGGCCGCGAAGAGCAGGCCGAGGACATCCTGAAGGAAGCCCTCCGCCTGCAGCCTGATCGCCACGCCGTTAGGCTCGAACTGCTCGAGATCCACGCGCGCCGCGGCGACAAGGCCGCGTTCATGACCGTCGCTGAAGACCTGAAGGAACGCACCGGCGCGACCGGGGAAGACTGGGCGAAGGCGCTGCGCCTTGGCCGGACGATGGATCCGGACAACCCGATGTTCGCCGGCGCACCGATGACTGAGCTGGCGCGCGGCCCGGCGACGGCCTTCCGCCTGGATCCGGATACCGCCATGGGTCGTCCGTCGACATTGACGGGCGCTCCGACCGCTGGATTCGACCTGTCCGGCCTCACCGCGAACTCCGCGACGTCGCCAGACACGGCATCGAGTGCGCCGCCGCTGACGCGCATGGTCGTCGACACGCGGATGACCGACACGGAGATGAAGAGCCTGGACACCAAGATGCCGGACACGATCCCCGTGCCGGCACCGGCGCCCGTGGCGGCGTCGGCGGCGCATGCGCCGATCACCCAGTTCCGGGCAACCCTGGCGGAGGGGGAGAGCAAGAACACGATCTCGGCGCCGACCGCCCAGAACGCTGACTTCGGCTCGCTCGACTTCGATCTCGGGCCCACGAAGATGAACTTCGGCCCGACGACGCAAGGGCCGGACACGACAATGGATGGGCTGCAGGATGCGGCCTTCGCGCCCACGGCTCCGAAGCTGCCTGCCGCCGAGGTTCCGATCGAGCCGCCGGTCGCCGAGCAGCCGGTGATGGCAACCGCGGTGGCGACCGCGATCGGCCAGATCCCGGACCTGGACCTGAACATTCCGCCGTCGCAGCCCGCAGCCCCGGCGCCCGCGCCGGCGCCGACTCCCGCTGCGGTCGTCAAGGCCGACGAGCAGGAGGAAGCGTTGTCGCGCCCCACCGTCATCGGCCTGATGAAGGCGCCCGGCGTGAACACGATGATGCTCTCCGGCCTGCCGGAGGACGCAGCCGCGCGCCTCACCTCGAACACCGAGCAGGCCACGGTGCCGCTGATCGACTTCGACCTTTCCGCGATCAGCATCGACGCAGCCACCAAGCGCGGCGAAACGGAACCCGGCAGCGCGCTGGCGCAGCAGATGGCCACCAAGCTCGACCTGGCGCGCGGGTATATCGACCTCGGCGTGAAGGACGGCGCGCGGGAGTTGCTGGATGAAGTGATGCGCGACGGCACGCGTGACCAGCGCACCGCCGCGGTCGACCTCATCAAGCAGATCGAGAGCTGAACACCGCGGGTCGGCAGCGACCCGCGGACCTTCCCGTGCGCATCGCACTCGGACTCGAGTACGACGGCGCCGCCTTCACGGGCTGGCAGACACAGCCGGACGGACGCGGAGTCCAGGACGCGCTCGAGCGCGTCCTGGCAACTGTCGCAGCGAAGCCGACGCCAACGATCTGTGCCGGGCGCACCGACACCGGGGTCCACGCGCTCGACCAGGTCGTCCACTTCGACACGGATGCCGTCCGCCCGCTCAATGCCTGGGTGCGCGGAGTCAACAGCCTGCTGCCGCCATCCGTCGCCGTGCGCTGGGCGCGGGAAGTGCCGGATGCTTTCCACGCGCGCTTCAGTGCCGAGCGCCGCACCTACGACTACTGGATCCTGAACGACCCCGTGCGATCTCCGCTCGCGCATGCGCGCGCCGGCTGGGTCTTTCGTCCGCTCGATGCGGCCGCGATGCACCAGGCGGCCGCGCGCCTGGTCGGCCGCCATGACTTCACGTCGTTCCGGTCGGCCGAGTGCCAGGCGGCGTCGCCTGTGCGCGAATTGCGCGAACTGAGCGTGACCAGCCGGGGACGCCTGATCCGTGTGCGCGCAAGCGCGAACGCCTTCCTGCACCACATGATCCGCAACATCGTCGGCACGCTCGTCTACGTGGGACTCGGGCGCCATGATCCGGAGTGGGCGTCCGAGGTGCTGGAAGCGCGCGACCGTTCGCGCGCCGCGCCGACCTTCTCGCCGGCCGGGCTCTATCTCGCGCGGGTCGAGTACGATCCCTCGTTTCTCCTGCCGTCGCCTTCGGCGACGGTGCCCGTCTGGCTGGATGCGTACCCGGATCAAGATCTGCGGACTGACCCGTGAAGCGGACGTGGCGAGCGCCTGTGCGGCGGGCGCCGATGCCGTCGGGTTCGTCTGCTATGCGAACAGTCCGCGCCATGTCGCTGCGCGACGGTTGCGCGCGCTCGCGCGCGAACTCGGCCCGTTCACCGTTCCCGTACTCCTGTTCGTGAATGCCGCGCCGGACCTGGTGAAGGCCGCGCGCGATGCGGTGCCGACGGCGGTGCTGCAGTTTCATGGCGACGAGCAGGAGCCCGAGTGCGCGCGCTACGGCGCGCCGTATGTGCGTGCCGTGCGCATGGCCGAGGGGGTTGACTTGCTAGACTTCGAGCGCGTCTTCTCCTCGGCGGCAGCGCTGCTCCTCGACACGCCGTCAGAGGCCTATGGTGGCAGCGGCCGCGCGTTCGACTGGTCACGGATTCCGGACTGCCGCTCCATGCGGGTGATACTTGCCGGCGGGCTCGACAGCGAAAACGTGACGCGCGCCGTGCAGGCGGTGCGGCCTTACGCGGTGGATGTCAGCAGTGGCGTCGAGGAGGCCCCGGGCATCAAGAGCGCAAAGCGAATCAGGGAATTCGTCGACGCGGTCCGCCGGGCGGACCAGCGTGATCCACAGTGAGAAGAAGTGATGTCTGAAATGATTGGCCTGGAGGCCGCATGAAGCCGTACGACCTGCCCGACCAGCGCGGGCACTTCGGCCCCTATGGCGGCGTGTTCGTCGCCGAGACGCTGATGCACGCGCTCGACGAGCTTCGCGAGGCGTACGAGCGCTATCGCACGGATCCGGCGTTCGTCGCCGAGTTCAAGGACGAACTCGCGCACTTCGTCGGCCGTCCGAGCCCGATCTACCACGCACGGCGCTGGAGCGAACTGCTCGGCGGCGCGCAGGTCTACCTGAAGCGCGAGGACCTGAATCACACGGGCGCGCACAAGATCAACAACACGATCGGCCAGGCGCTGCTCGCGCGACGGATGGGAAAGCCGCGCGTGATCGCCGAGACCGGCGCGGGCCAGCACGGCGTGGCGACGGCGACGGTGGCCGCGCGCTTCGGCATGGAGTGCATCGTCTACATGGGCAGCGAGGACGTTGGGCGGCAGGCGGCGAACGTCTATCGAATGAAGCTTCTCGGGGCGAAGGTCGTGCCGGTGGAAAGTGGCAGCCGCACCCTGAAGGATGCACTGAACGAGGCGATGCGCGACTGGGTGACGAACGTCGAGAACACGTTCTACATCATCGGCACCGTCGCTGGCCCGCATCCGTACCCGATGATGGTGCGCGACTTCAATTCGGTCGTCGGCAAGGAGTGCATCGAACAGATGCCGCGGATGACGGGCCGGCAACCGGACGCGGTGATCGCGTGCGTTGGCGGTGGCAGCAACGCGATGGGCATCTTCTATGACTACATCCCGCATGATCAGGTTCGCCTGATCGGGGTGGAGGCGGCGGGCGAGGGCCTGACGACGATGCGCCACGCGGCGAGCCTGCAGATGGGGACGCCGGGCGTGCTGCATGGCAACCGGACCTACCTGCTGCAGGATGAGAATGGCCAGATCACCGAGACGCACTCGGTCAGCGCCGGCCTGGACTACCCGGGCGTCGGCCCCGAGCACGCATGGCTGAAGGACAGCGGGCGCGCAGAGTACGTCGGGGCCACCGACGAGGAAGCGCTGAAGGCCTTCCACGAGTGCTGCCGCATCGAGGGCATCATTCCGGCGCTCGAGTCCAGCCACGCGCTCGCTTACGCGACCAAGCTGGCGCCGACGATGCGCAAGGACCAGATCCTGCTGGTGAACCTCTCCGGCCGCGGCGACAAGGACCTGCATATCGTCTCCGAAGCGAGCGGGCTGGAGTTCTACTGCCGCGCCTCGTGCCGCGAGGCGACTCTCGAATACAGGCGCAACCATCCGGGAGGCGCGTGATGTCCCGGATCGCAGCACGCTTCGCATCCCTGCGCGAACAGGGCCGCAAGGGCCTGATCCCGTACATCTGCGCGGGCGATCCCGACGCCGCGTTCACCGTCCCGCTGATGCACGCCCTCGCGCGGGCCGGCGCCGACGTGATTGAATTGGGCGTTCCGTTTTCCGACCCGATGGCCGATGGCCCGGTGATCCAGCGTGCCGCTGAACGAGCGATCCGCAACGGGGTCGGCCTGAGGGCGACAATCGAGTTCGTCGCCTGCTTCCGGGAGACCGACTCGTCCACGCCCGTCGTGCTGATGGGCTATGCAAACCCGATCGAGCGCATGGGACGGGAAGCGTTTGCGAAGGCGGCGAAGTCCGCCGGGGTCGACGGCGTCCTTGTGGTCGACTACCCGCCGGAAGAGTGCGAGGAGTTTTCCGCATCGATGCGCGCCGCCGGCATCGATCCGATCTTCCTGCTCGCCCCGACCTCGACCGACGAACGCATCGAGGCCGTCGCCCGGCACGCCTCCGGCTACCTGTACTACGTGAGCCTGAAGGGCATCACGGGGGCGGGGAATCTCGACACGTCGAGCGTGGCGGCCAGGATGCCGCTGATCAGGCGCGTGACCGACGTGCCTGTGGGCGTCGGCTTCGGCATTCGCGACGCCGCGACCGCGCGCTCGGTTGCCGCGGTGGCCGACGCCGTCGTGATCGGGTCGCGCATCATCCAGGAGATCGAGGCCAATCCGCGCGAAGCGGCAGTGGAAGCCGTGGCGCGGTTCGTGGCGGGCATCCGGGCAGCGCTCGATGCGGCCCCTGTGAAGACGGCAGCGTGAGGAGAACCGAATGAGCTGGATCGACAAGATCCTCCCGCCGCGCATCAAGCGCGAGGAGGGCGCGGCGCGCAAGCAGGTGCCCGAGGGCCTGTGGACCAAGTGCCCGAGTTGCGAGGCGGTGCTGTACAGCGCCGAACTGCAGAAGTCGCTGCAGGTCTGCCCGAAGTGCGACTTCCACATGCGCATCGGCGCGCGGGATCGGCTGGACGCCTTGCTGGACGCCGAAGGCCGCTACGAGATCGGCCAGGAGGTGCTCCCTGTCGATGCCCTTAAGTTCAAGGACAGCCGGAAGTATCCGGAGCGCCTGCAGCAGGCGATGAACGACACCGGCGAGACCGATGCGCTGGTGGCCATGGGCGGGTCGATCCGCGCGCTGCCGGTGGTGGTCGCGTGCTTCGAGTTCGACTTCATGGGCGGCTCGATGGGCTCGGTGGTCGGCGAGCGCTTCGTGCAGGGCGTGAAGGTGGCGATCGAGCAGAAGGTGCCGTTCATCTGCGTCACGGCGACCGGCGGCGCACGGATGCAGGAAGGCCTGCTGTCCCTGTTCCAGATGGCGAAGACGACGGCGATGATCGCGAAGCTGGCGGAGGCAAAGCTGCCCTACATCTCCGTGCTGACCGACCCGACCATGGGCGGCGTGTCGGCGAGTTTTGCCTTCGTCGGCGACGTCGTGATCGCGGAGCCCAAGGCGCTGATCGGGTTTGCCGGGCCGCGCGTGATCGAACAGACGGTGCGTGAGAAGCTGCCCGAAGGATTCCAGCGCGCCGAATTCCTGCTCACCAAGGGGGCGATCGACATGATCGTCGATCGGCGCCAGATGCGCGACGAGATCGCGCAGCTGCTCGCGCTGCTGCTGAAGCAGCCGGCGGACGCGATTGCATAACGACTCGGGAGCGCCGGCTGCTGCGCATCCGGCGACGCATTCTTGGAAAGCTCGCTCACGGCATGGCTTGCGCGCATCGAGCGGTTGCACGCCCGAACCATCGACCTCGGGCTCGATCGCGTGCGCGCGGTCGCCGAGCGGCTCGGGCTGAAACTCGACGTGCCGACAGTCGTCGTCGGCGGCACCAACGGCAAGGGGTCCACCTGCGCGATGCTCGACAGCATCCTGCGCGCGGCGGGCTATCGCGTCGGGCTGTACACGTCGCCGCACCTGCTCCACTTCAATGAGCGCTGCCGGATCGATGGTGTCGCCGCCGCGGACGCCGACCTCGTCGGGCAGTTCGAGGCCGTCGAAGCAGCCCGCGGAAGCACGTCGCTCACCTACTTCGAGTTCACCACCCTGGCGATTCTGCGTCTGTTCAGCCGCGCATCCCTCGATGCGCTCGTGCTCGAGATCGGGCTCGGCGGGCGGCTCGACGCGGTGAACATCGTCGACGCCGACGTTGCCATCGTCACGTCGATCGACCTCGATCACGTGGACTACCTCGGACCGACGCGCGAGGACATCGGCTACGAAAAGGCGCACATCTTCCGGGCGGGCCGTCCGGCGGTCTGCAGCGATCCCGCGCCGCCCAGGTCGCTGCTCGACCACGCGGCCCGCATCGGCGCCGATCTCCGGCGCTTCGGGCGCGACTTCAATTACCAGGGCGACCGGCAGCAGTGGGCTTACGCGGGTCGGCAGGTGCGCCGGTCCGGCCTGCCGTATCCCGCCCTTCGTGGCGCCAACCAGTTGCTGAACGCGTCCGGTGTCCTCGCCGCGCTCGAGGCGCTTGCGGCGCGGCTGCCGGTCTCGCAGCAGGCCGTTCGGCAGGGCCTGCTCACGGTCGAACTGCCCGGCCGCTTCCAGGTCCTGCCGGGGCGCCCCGCCGTGATCCTCGACGTCGCACACAATCCGCACGCAGCCGCCGTGCTGGCGGAGAACCTCGACAACATGGGCTTCTATCCGTCCACGCACGCGGTGTTCGGCATGCTGCGCGACAAGGACATCGACGGCGTCATCGCCAGGCTCGGCAATCGCGTCGATCACTGGCACGTCGCTCCGACGCCCGGGGAGCGAGGCTGCGACGCAGCGACGGTTGCCGCGCTCGTGCGCGCTCGGGCGGGCGGTCGGGAGTGCTCGATCCTGGAGTACCCGGACCTCGCAGCCGCCTTCGATGGCGCGCGCGAGAGCGCGGGGGCCGATGATAGAATCCTGGCCTTCGGTTCCTTCCTTACGGTTGCCGAGGTCATACGCGCGATCCGCGCGCGCCCGGCGGCCGCTGCCGGGTAAGGATCTCCTGGAGTCTGGATGGGTCTTGCGTTCTGGCGTTCAAAGAAGCGCACAGCCAGCGCCGGCGGCAAGCCGGCCCCCCGTCCTCCACTGTCCCAAGACGACGTCGATCCGCGACTCGATCCTGCCGCGGGCTTGCGCGCGCGGGCGCGGCATCGACTGATCGGCGCGTCGGCCTTGCTGCTGGCCGTCGCCATCGTCGTGCCGATGCTGCTCGACCCCAGCCCCAGGCCGGTCAGCGAGAACATCCCGATCGACATCCCGAGCGAGCGCACGCCTTTCGTGCCGCGCCTGTCACTGCCACCGATGCCCGCCGTCGATGCCGGCACGCCCCCGCCCGACCTGGCCCCGGTTGCGCCACCCGCCAAGGCGGAGCCGAAGCGGGCGGACGTCCCGGCCGAAACAAGGACGGAAGAGAAGGCGGCGGTGCCCGCGGAACCGAAACCGCCGGCCGAGCCGAAGGCCGCAGCAAGGTCCCCGGCGAAGACGGACGTGGCAAAGCCATCGAAGGTTGAAACCTCGCGCAAGACGCCGGAGCCGCCCGCGGCCGCCGCGCCGGCGTCGAAAGGCGGAAAGTTCGCTGTTCAGGCCGCTGCGCCTGCCAGTGAAAAGTCGGCGCGCGAACTCGTCGAGCGCCTGAAGAAGAGCGGTTTCACGACATACACCGAAAAGATCGAGACCAAGGACGGCGTCCGTCATCGGGTGCGCATCGGACCGTACGCGACGCTTGAAGACGCCGAGCAGGCGCGGGCACGCCTGAAGGCGCAAGGCATCGCCGGCAACCTGGTCCCGCTCTGAGGTGAGCGTGCCCACGGTCGACTGGGTCATCGCCTTCGTGTTCCTGGTGTCGGTGCTCGTCGGACTGCTGCGTGGCGTGACGCGGGAGGTCGTGTCGCTGGCGGGCTGGGTGGCCGGGTTGGTCCTCGCGTACCTCTTTGCCGCGCAGGCCGGGGCCATGCTGCCGATCGAGCCGCCCACCTTGCGTACCGTGCTCGGCGCGCTGCTGATCCTGGCCGGCGTGCTGATCCTCGCCGCGCTGCTCGGGGCATTGCTCAGGGCGTTGATGACGGCCGTCAAGCTGTCGACGCTCGATCGCCTGCTTGGCGCCGCCTTCGGCTTCGCGCGCGCCGCGCTGGTGCTGGGGGCCGCGGTCCTGCTGGCGAGCGGCACGCACGTGCCCGAAGCGGGGTGGTGGAAGCAGTCCATGTTGTTGCCGTGGCTGCAGGCCGGCGTAGCATTCGCCTCGCCGTTGTTGCCGGAATCGCTCGACCGCCTGCGCGGGCTGGCGCAGGGCTGAGGGGAGAAGACCATGTGCGGCATCGTCGGAGTCGTTGCGACGGGACCGGTGAACCAGTTGCTCTATGACTCGCTGCAGTTGTTGCAGCACCGCGGTCAGGATGCAGCGGGCATCGCGACGGGGCAGGGCAGTTCGTTCGCGATGTGGAAGGGCAACGGCATGGTGCGCGAGATCTTCCGAACGCGGAACATGCGCAACCTGCACGGCAACGTCGGCATCGCCCACGTCCGCTACCCGACGGCGGGTTCCGCGAGCAATGTCGAGGAAGCGCAGCCGTTCTACGTCAACGCGCCGTTCGGCATCACCCTGGGCCACAACGGCAACCTGACGAACACGGAGCAGCTCAAGAGCGAGATGTTCCGCATCGACCGGCGGCACATCAATACCAATTCCGACTCGGAAGTCCTGCTGAACGTGCTCGCGCACGAACTGCAGGAGGGCACGAGCTCGTACACACTCGATCCGGCGACCATCTTCGGTGCGGTCGCCGGCCTGCACCGCCGCGTGCGCGGCGCCTATGCGTGCGTGGCGCACATCGCCGGCCACGGCATCGCCGCGTTCCGCGATCCGTTCGGCATCCGTCCCCTGTGCTACGGCATCAACGAGACGGACGCGGGCACCGAGTACCTGGTGGCGAGCGAGTCGGTGGCGCTCGAGGGACTCGGGTTCAAGTTCGTCCGCGACGTCGCGCCGGGCGAGGCGATCTTCATCGACATCGACGGCAACTTCTACTCTCAGCAGTGTGCCGAGAAGGCGTCGCTGAATCCCTGCATCTTCGAGTACGTGTACTTCGCGCGTCCGGATTCCGTGATGGACGGAGTCAGCGTGTACGGCTCCCGCCTGAAGATGGGAGAACACCTCGCGCAGAAGGTCGAGCGGCAGTTCCCGCTCGGGGACATCGATGTCGTCATGCCGATTCCAGACACATCGCGTCCGGCGGCCATGCAGCTCGCCATGAAGCTGGGGCTGACGTTCCGCGAGGGTTTCTTCAAGAACCGCTACGTGGGTCGCACCTTCATCATGCCGGGCCAGGCCGTGCGGCGCAAAAGCGTCCGGCAGAAGCTCACGACGCTGCCCGCGGAGTTCAAGGGCAAGAACGTGCTGCTCGTCGACGACTCCATCGTGCGCGGGACCACCTCGCGCGAGATCGTCCACATGGCCCGGGAGTCGGGCGCCAACAAGGTCATCTTCGCCTCGGCGGCGCCACCCGTGCGCTACCCCAACGTCTACGGGATCGACATGCCGACCCGCAGCGAACTGATCGCGCACGGCCGCTCGGACGAGGAGATCGAGCGGATGATCGAGGCCGACGGCCTCGTCTACCAGGACATCGATGCGATGAAGCGCTCGGTGCAGGAACTGGGGCCGCACCTGAAGAGCTTCGAGGCGAGCTGCTTCGACGGCGCCTACATCACCGGGGACGTCACGCCCGAGTATCTCGATCGGCTCGAGGCGGCGCGCGAACTCGCGGCGGGCAGCGACGGCGAGCCGAAGTCCCAGCTGAACCTGAACCTGGCGGGGGCCGACTAGGCATCGGGTATCATCCTTTCATCGCGCCGATTTGAATTCAGCTTGCGGGCGCTTAACAAATACGGCTAAAGCGAGCAGACAGAACCCGCTGCGCTTTGGCCCAGCGGGTTTTTTCATGTCCGGACCCTTCGACTTCGACACGCGCGCGGTGCGCGCCGGCACCGAGCGCTCGGCCTTCAACGAGCACAGCGAGGCGCTGTTCCTCACTTCGAGTTTCGTGTTCGGCAGCGCGGCGCAGGCAGCCGCGCGGTTCTCCGGCGCGGAGCCAGGCTACGTCTACTCGCGCTTCAGCAACCCGACCGTCACCATGTTCGAGCGGCGGCTGGCGTCCCTCGAAGGGGCCGAGGACTGCCTCGCCACCTCCTCGGGCATGGCGGCGCTGATGGCGACGTGCCTGGCCATCCTGAAGGCGGGCGACCACGTGATCTGCGCGGCCAACGTCTTCGGCGCCACGGTCCAGCTGTTCTCGGCGGTCCTGGCTCGCTTCAACGTCGAAGTCACCTACGTCCGCGCCACGGATCCCGCCGAGTGGCGCTCGGCGGCGACGCCGCGCACGCGCCTGCTGTTCTGCGAGACGCCGTCCAATCCCCTGATGGAGATCGTCGACCTCGCCGAGTTTGCGCGGATCGGCCGGGAGATCGGCGCCGTGACGGTCGTCGACAATTGCTTCTGCACGCCGGTGTCGCAGCGGCCACTCGAATTCGGTGTCGACGCCGTGATCCACTCGGCGACCAAGTACCTCGACGGGCAAGGGCGGGTCGTTGGCGGCGCCGTGCTCGGGTCGAAGGCGTTGATCCGCGAGCAGGTGCTGCCAGTGCTGCGTACGACCGGCCCCGAGCCTGTCGGCCTTCAACGCCTGGGTTCTGCTGAAAGGACTTGAGACGCTGTCGGTGCGGATGCGCGCCCAGAGCGGCTCGGCTCAGCAACTCGCAGAGTGGCTCGAACAGCAGCCCGGCGTGGCCCGCGTCCACTTCCCGGGCCTGACGTCGCACCCGCAGGCGGCGCTTGCGGCGCGACAGCAGTCGCTGCCGGGCGCCGTGCTCGCTTTCGACGTCGGTGGCGCGTCCCCGAAGAGCAGCGGGCGCGCGCGTGGCGCGTGATCGACGGAACTCGGATCATGTCGATCACCGCCAATCTCGGCGACACGCGCACCACGATCACGCACCCGGCAACGACGACGCACGGCCGGCTGAGCCCGGAAGCGCGTGAGCGCGCTGGGCATCACCGAAGGGCTCGTGCGGATCGCCGTCGGTCTCGAGTCGATTGCGGACCTGAAGGCCGACCTCGCCGGCGCGTTGTCCGGTTAGTCTAAAGAGCTGGCGCTCGACGACGCGCTTATCATTTCGTGGCATAAGCACGCAAGTTGCCGTACGTGCAGCGGCGTCGGTCGTGCCCAGACTCTCCTCGTGCTCCCTCAAGTCCTACAACGACCCGGCCGGTGGACGGTGGCCGACATCGGCGGAACGCACGCGCGGCTCGCACGGTGGTCCGCGGAGGCGGGACTCGAACCGCCGTTGCAGGTGAGGAACGATGACTACCGCGGACCGCTCGAGCTGCTTGATGCCTGGTTCCGCCGTTGCCAGGACGCTCCGCGACGCGTGGTTCTGGCGCTCGCCATGCCGGTGGCGCGGAGACACGCGCGAACTGACGAACCGGGCCTGGCGCTTCGAGCCAGGCGGGCTGCTCGAGGCGTTGCACCTCGACTCGCTGGTCATCGTGAACGACTTCGCGGCCGCCGCGGCCGGCATCGACGCGCTCGCACCCGAACAGGTCGTCGGACTGAATCCCGAGGCGACGTCTATCGGTGGCACGCGCCTGTGCTCGGGCCCGGAACCGGGTCGGGCGCGGCAGCCATCATCGCCGACGATCCGCCGCGCATCGTGGCGAGCGAGGCGGGGCACATCACGTTCGGCAGCGCGGACGAGATCGCGCCACGACTGAATGCGGAAGGTCGCGCTCGCTGGGGGCGTGTGTCGTGGGAGCGGGTCCTCAGCGGAGCTGGAGTCGCCTGGCTGCACGAGGTCGTGTCCGGCCAGGCGTTCCGGCCGCAGGACATCGCCGATGCGGCGCGCGCGGCCGACCCACACGCGCTCCGGACGGTGCGGCTCTTTTCTCGCCTGCTTGGGGAGTTCGCCGGCGACGCCTGCCTCGCGTTCCAGGCGACGCAAGGCGTCTATCTCTGTGGTGGCGTTCTCCGCGGCCTGTGGCCGTCGTTCGACGCGGAGGCCTTTCTCGCAGGATTCGCGGCCAAGGGCCGGTTCTCCGCGCTGCTCCGCCGTGTTCCCGTGCACTTCGCTGCCGGGCACGAACTCGGCCTGCAGGGCGCGGCGCATCTCCTGGCCGGGCGTTGCCGCATGCCGTCGATGGAGTGGAGCGCATGCGTTCTTCGACCACCGCCTCGGCACGCTCGGCGACCGTGACCTGCTGCAGCGACTCGAGCCGCTCGGAGAGCAGGCCTACGCGAAGTACCTGCGGCCAGACGCCGGCATCTGGGAGTTCCGCGGTCGGCGCGAAGTGCACACTTTTTCCTCGGTGATGTGCTGGGCCGCCTGCGATCGCCTGGCCAGGAACTTCCTGCTGCGTTACGACAAGCCCGATGATTTCGGTGTCCCGGACACGGCGTTCCTCGTCTGCACGTTGTGGTGGATCCAGTCGCTGGCGCTCCTCGGCGAGCGGGACCGCGCGGTGATCGAGTTCGAGCGCCTGCTCGCCGCCCGGAACCAGTTCGGACTGTTGTCCGAGGACATCGAGGTGCAGAGCGGCCGGCTGTGGGGCAACTTCCCCCAGACCTACAGCATGGTTGGCATCATCATGTGCGCGATGCGACTGAGCCGTCGTTGGGACGACGCGTTCTGAGCGACGCAGTGCGGGGGGATACGCCTACGTAGAGTAAAGTACAGACCGAATGCCGCGAGGCTGGTAAGGTTTCTGGCCTGCCTCTTGGACCGCGTTGTCGGACTCCCGACTTCGAGGTCGTCAACACATCGCACCGGTGCAACTCGCGCCGGCGCTCTCGTTCAATGTTCCGATCGCTCCGACTATCGCTGCGCTTTCTCCTGCCGCTCGCACTCGCGATGCTGTTGATGGCGTACTTCACGGTTCCGGTCATCGATTCCCTGACGCTGCGGTGGTTCATGCGCGACCTGGACATCCGCGCCAGCACGATCGGCCGCGCGCTCGAAGAACCGCTGCTGGACGCCGTCGAGACGCAGGCCTGGCGCAGAGTCGACCCGCAGCTCGAACTTGTGGCAAGCGATGAGCGCCTTCTCGCGCTCGGCGTCTGCAATGTCCAGGGCGACCTCGTACGCAAGACGCGCCTGATGCCGACCGGACTCGACTGCCGCTCGGCCGAAAGTCCGAGTGAGGGCGGGTCGATGGTGCGGTTGCCGCGAGGTCCGGTCCACATCGCGGCCATTCCGCTGCGGCGTGGCGACGTCCATGGCGCAACGCTGCTGCTCGTCCATGACCTCAGCTTCGTCGAGCGCCGAAGCCAGGACACGCGGCGCTACGTGATCATCCTGTTCACGGTCCTGGGCATGCTGCTCGCGATGATCTCGTTGCTAGTCGCGCACATGAGCTGGCGTGGCTGGGTGGCGGGAGTGCGGGCCATGCTGCAGGGCGAGGGCGTGATCCGGCCGTTTTCCCAGCCGCGGCCGGAACTGCAGCCGCTCGTGGGAGACCTGCGGAGCCTGCTGCGGGACATCGAGCGCGAACGGCGTTCCAGCGATGCGGGTGTGGCGATCAACTGGAACCCGGAGATGCTGCGCCGGCTTCTGCACGAGCAACTGCGCGGGGACGAGATCCTGCTCGTCTCCAACCGGGAACCGTACATCCATGCGAAGACGGACAGCGGGATCGAGGTGCGGCGACCGGCGAGCGGCCTCGTCACGGCGGTGGAGCCGGTGATGCGCGCCTGCTCCGGAACGTGGATCGCCCACGGGAGCGGCTCGGCGGACCGCGAGGTGGTCGACTCGCGCGGCTGCATTCGCGTCCCGCCCGGCGAGCAGAGCTACACGCTGCGCCGGATCTGGTTGACCGAGCAGGAGGAGCGCGGGTACTACTATGGTTTCGCGAACGAAGGCCTGTGGCCGCTGTGCCACATCGCCCACGTCCGGCCGGTGTTCCGCGACGAGGACTGGCGGCAGTATCGCCGCGTCAACGAGCGCTTCGCCGATGCGGTGGCGCAGGAAGCGAAGACCGACGATCCGGTGGTCCTGATCCAGGACTACCACTTCGCACTGCTGCCGCGAATGGTGCGCGAACGGCTGCCGCGCGCCACCATCATCACGTTCTGGCACATTCCGTGGCCGAATCCCGAGTCATTCGGAATCTGTCCGTGGCGCTCCGAGATACTCGAGGGCCTGCTCGGCAGCACGATCCTCGGCTTCCACACGCGCTACCACGGCCACAACTTCATCGAAGCGGTTGACCGGTTTCTGGAGGCGCGCATCGAGCACGAGTCCTCGACCGTGACGTTCGGCGGCCGACTCACCCGCGTCGAGGCGTTCCCGATCTCGATTGCCTGGCCCGACGGCCAGGCGGGCAAGTCGATCGAGGAATGCCGGACCGAGATGCGGGCCCGGCTCGGCGTGCGGCCGGGCCATCTGGTCGGCCTCGGCGTCGACCGCCTCGACTACACGAAGGGCATCGTGGAGCGGCTCCTCGCGGTCGAGCGCTTGTTCGAACTGCATCCCGAGTGGATCGGGCGGTTCACGTTCGTGCAGATCGCGGCGCCAAGCCGGTCGTCGCTCGACGAGTACCAGCGGTTCGAGGCGCAGGTCCGGGCGACGGCGGCGCAGATCAACGCGCGGTTCGGCAAGGAAGGCTACGAGCCGGTCCGGATGCTGATCGAACACCATGGAAGCGCCTCGGTGACCGAGCACTACCGCGCCGCGGACGTCTGCGTCGTCACCAGCCTGCACGACGGCATGAACCTCGTCGCCAAGGAATACGTCGCGGCGCGTGACGACGAGCGCGGCGTGCTCGTCCTGAGCCAGTTCGCCGGAGCGGCGCGCGAACTGCACGAGGCGCTGATCGTGAACCCTTACCACATCGAGGAAGTCGCGGAGGCGATGCACCGCGCGCTCTCGATGCCGGCCGAGGAGCAGCGCGAACGCATGGTCAGCCTGCGGCAGCTGGTGCGGGAGTTCAACGTCTATCGGTGGGCGGGCCGGATGCTGATGGAGGCAGCGCGCGTGCGGCAGCGCGAGCGGATCAGCGCGCGCATCGGCGAGACGCCAAGGGGTGACCTGATTGGTGGTGCCATTGTTTTCCCACGAAGGCCGGACCGAACTGCAGCGGCTGGCTCGCGGTGACACGCTGTACGCATTCGACTTCGACGGCACGCTGGCTCCGATCGTGGCCGAGCCGGCGCACGCGAAGGCGCCGGACCGCGTGACGCTTCAGCTGGCGCAACTGGCGCGCCTGGTGCCTGTCGCCGTCGTGTCGGGCCGCGCGCAGCGTGACCTGATCGAGCGGCTGCCTTGCGAGATCGCTTACCTCGTCGGCAATCACGGGAACGAAGGCCTGCCCGAGGAACCCCCCGATCCAGCCCGGCTCGAGGACACGTGCCGACGTTGGCGCACGAGCCTCGAGGCACAACTCGTCGCCCCGGAAGGTCAAGGAGTGCGCCTCGAGGACAAGGGCCGGTCCCTGTCCCTGCATTACCGGGCGGCGCCTGATCCCGCGGCCGCAAGCGTGTTCCTGCGGTCGGTGGCGCAATCGTTGTTGCCTCAGCCCACCGTGATCGACGGCAAGATGGTGCTCAACCTGCTGCCGCCGGGCGCGCTGACGAAATTCGAGGCTCTTCGCATCCTCGCCCGGCACGAAGGCGTCGACCAGGTGCTGTTCGTCGGCGACGACGACACCGACGAGATCGTGTTCCAGCGGGCGCCCCGGCACTGGACAACGGTGAGGATCGATCCGCACGGCGAAACGGCGGCCCGCTTCTGCCTCGACGAGCAGGCGAGCATCGAGATCCTGCTCGCGGACCTGCTCGCCGAGCAGGCCGGTGACGCGCTCCCGGCACCGCGGACGGGTATGTAGGCGACTGGATCGATCCCGCGCCGCTTGCGCGCGGCTTGCCGGAGGTGACGTCGGCGCTGTGGATCGTCGCGATCGTGTTCGGCGCGTGGCGGCTTCAATGGCTGCTGGTGCTCATCGTCCGGCACAGTCGGGCTCGCTTCGCGGCTACCGCCCGCTCGCAGGATACCGAGGGCCGAGTGCGGCCGAACGCATGGCGGCCACCGCCGCCGAAACGCCGGGCCAGATCAACATGTGGCGTCTCCTTGGTTGACCTGAATAGTCGGGATTAGTACAATCCCGACAAAATTAATCGGGAATTTTCCGGGCGGACGAAAGTCTGACCTTCCGACCCCCTCCCAACAGGCGGAACCACCGATGAGACTGACCACGAAAGGCCGTTTTGCAGTGACGGCGATGATCGACCTGGCCCTGCGGCAGCACAACGGCCCGGTGACGCTGGCGGGCATCAGCCAGCGCCAGCGGATCTCGCTGTCCTATCTGGAACAACTGTTCGGCAAGCTGCGGCGCCACCAGCTGGTCGAGAGCACCCGCGGCCCCGGCGGCGGCTACACCCTCGGCCGCCCGGCGAAGGACCTGACCGTGGCGGACATCATCTTCGCGGTGGACGAGCCACTGGATGCGACGCAATGCGGTGGCAAGGAAAACTGCCACGACGACCAGCGCTGCATGACGCACGACCTCTGGGCGAACCTGAACGCGAAGATGGTCGAGTACCTCGACTCCGTGAACCTGGCTGATCTCGTCGAGCAGCAGAAGCAGCGCATGGCGGAGGCGGGGCGCACCGTCCCGCCCTCGGTCTTGCACGATAATCGGGGGCGGCAGCGGCCCGCCATCGACCAGAAGAACGAGCCCGTGCTGACGTAAGGAACAGGGAGAAATGCAGCTTCCGATCTATCTCGATTACTCCGCGACCACGCCGGTCGACCCGCGCGTCGTCGACGCGATGGTCCCGTGGCTGCGCAACCACTTCGGAAACCCGGCCTCGCGCAGTCATGCGTTCGGCTGGGAAGCGGAGAAGGCGGTCGAAAACGCCCGCAGCCAGGTCGCCGGGCTCGTCAACTGCGATCCCCGCGAACTGATCTGGACGTCCGGCGCGACGGAGTCGATCAACCTCGCGGTCAAGGGGGTTGCGCACTTCAACAAGGACAAGGGCAAGCACCTCGTCACGGTGAAGACCGAGCACAAGGCCACGCTCGACACGATGCGCGAGCTGGAGCGCGAGGGCTTCGAGGTCACGTACATGGACGTCGAGCCCGACGGCCTGCTCGACCTGGCGAAGCTCGAGGCCGCGCTTCGGCCCGACACGATCCTGGTGTCCGTGATGTTCGTGAACAACGAGATCGGCGTCATCCAGGACATCCCGGCGATCGGCGACATGTGTCGCGCGCGCGGGATCGTGTTCCATGTCGATGCGGCGCAGGCGACCGGCAAGGTCGTCGTCGACCTGCAGCAACTGAAGGTCGACCTGATGTCGTTCTCGGCGCACAAGACCTACGGCCCGAAGGGCGTCGGTGCGCTGTTCGTTCGCCGCAAGCCGCGCGTGCGCCTCGAGGCGCAGATGCACGGCGGCGGCCACGAGCGCGGCATGCGCTCCGGCACGCTGCCCACGCACCAGATCGTTGGCATGGGCGAGGCATTCCGGATCGCGAAGGACGAGATGGCGACCGAAAACGAGCGCATCCGCATGCTGCGGGACCGGCTCTGGACCGGACTGTCGAAGATCGAGCAGGTCTACCTGAACGGTGACTGGGATCGCCGCGTTGCCGCACAACCTGAACGTGAGTTTCAATTTCGTCGAGGGCGAGAGCCTGATCATGGCGATCAAGGACGTCGCGGTGTCGTCCGGCTCGGCCTGCACGTCGGCGAGCCTCGAGCCGTCCTACGTCCTGCGCGCGCTTGGCCGCAGCGACGAACTCGCGCACAGCTCGATCCGCTTCAGCGTCGGCCGCTTCACCACCGAGGAAGAGATCGATTACACCGTGCAACTCCTCACGCGCCAGGTCGCGCGGCTGCGCGAGATGTCGCCGCTGTGGGAGATGTACAAGGACGGGATCGACCTGAACACGGTCCAGTGGGCGGCGCATTGACGCCCGCACGCACCAGCATCTGAGAGGCTACTCATGGCATACAGCACCAAGGTCATCGATCACTACGAGAACCCGCGCAACGTCGGCTCCTTCGACAAGGGTGACGGCAGCGTCGGCACCGGCATGGTCGGAGCTCCGGCCTGCGGCGACGTGATGAAGCTGCAGATCAAGGTCAACGAGCAGGGCGTCATCGAGGACGCGCGCTTCAAGACCTACGGCTGCGGCTCGGCCATCGCCTCCTCATCGCTCGTGACCGAGTGGGTCAAGGGCAAGACCCTGGACGAGGCGGGCACGATCAAGAACACGCAGATCGCCGAGGAACTGGCCTTGCCGCCCGTCAAGATCCACTGCTCGATCCTCGCCGAGGATGCAATCAAGGCGGCAATCGATGACTACCGCCTGAAGCACGGCGCTTCGCAGGCTGCCGAGCCCAAGGCGGCATAGGAAGAAGAGGGGAGAGCAGAGATGGCGGTCACGATGACGGAGCGCGCGGCGAAGCACGTCGCCGGCTTCATCGAGAAGCGTGGCAAGGGCGTCGGCCTGCGGCTGGGCGTGCGCACGACCGGTTGTTCCGGCATGGCGTACAAGCTGGAGTACGCGGACGCGCCGCAGCCCGAGGACCAGCAGTTCGAAAGCCACGGGGTGCGCATTTTCGTCGACCCGAAGAGCATGGCGTACCTCGACGGCACGGAACTCGACTTCGTGCGCGAAGGGCTGAACGAAGGCTTCAAGTTCAACAACCCGCAGGAAAGGAACCGCTGCGGCTGCGGCGAGTCCTTCAACGTCTGATCCACCGGCGGCGCCTGGTGCGCCGTCCCATGGCATTGCCCGACGGCATGTCCCATCCGGACCACTTCGAACTCTTCGGCCTGGCGCCTCGCTTCGCGATCGACCTCGACGCGCTCGAGCGCGCCTACAGGGACGTGCAGGCGCGCGTGCATCCTGACCGCTTCGCGTCCGGGACTGCGGCGGAGCGCCGCGTCGCCATGCAGTGGGCGACCCGCGCCAACGAGGCTTACTCGACGCTGCGCTCGCCGCAGAAGCGCGCGGCCTACCTGGTCGAGCGCGCGGGCGTGCCGATCAATGCCGAGACGAACACCGCGATGCCGCCGGCCTTCCTGATGCAGCAGATGGAGTGGCGCGAGGCACTTGACGACGCGAGGGGCGACCCTGCGGCGCTGGACGACGTGCGCAGGACCATGAACGGCGAGCGGGAAGAACTGCTCTGCGCCATCGGGCGCGCGATCGACGAGACGCGGGACCACGCGCAGGCCGCTGCGCTCGTGCGCCAGCTGATGTTCATCGACCGCTTCGCTTCCGAGATCGGCCATGCCGACGAAGCGATTCACGCTCCCCGGGCCTCCGCCTGATGGCGCTGCTGCAGATCGCCGAGCCGGGCCAGTCGGTCGAGCCGCACCGCCATCGCCTTGCGGTCGGTATCGACCTGGGCACCACCAATTCGCTGGTCGCCACGGTACGCAACAGCATTCCCGTCGTGCTGGACGACGCCGAGGGCCGGTCGCTGCTGCCCTCGGTCGTTCGCTTCCATCCGGACGGCACCGCGGAAGTCGGCTACCCCGCGCACAGGCACCAGTCGGTCGACCCGCGCAACACCGTGGTTTCGGTCAAGCGCTTCATGGGCCGCGGGATGCGCGATGTGGAGCACATCGAAAACATGCCGTACGACTTCGTCGACGCGCCCGGCATGTTGCAGTTGCGCACCGCCGCCGGGGTCAAGAGCCCGGTCGAGGTGTCGGCCGAGATCCTGAAAGTGCTGCGCAAGCGCGCCGAGCAGGCCCTCGGTGGCGACCTCGTCGGTGCCGTGATCACGGTCCCGGCCTATTTCGATGACGCGCAGCGCCAGGCGACCAAGGACGCGGCCCGGCTGGCCGGCCTCAACGTGCTGCGGCTGCTGAACGAACCCACGGCGGCAGCGGTGGCGTATGGCCTGGACCAGGGCGCCGAGGGCACCTATGCGGTCTACGACCTCGGCGGTGGCACGTTCGACGTGTCGATCCTGAAGCTATCG
>CAVPRE010000002.1:0-67120 GCA_963707725.1 uncultured beta proteobacterium
CATGTTGGTCTGGCCGAGCACCAGGGGCGTGCCGAGATCGTCGAACACTTTCACGAACACGAGCGCGGCGCCGGCAAGGTAGCCGGGCATCGCCAGCGGGAACACCACGCGGGCGAAGAGCCGCCAGCCCGTGGCGCCGAGGTTCAGCGCCGCTTCCTCCATCGCTCCGTCGATCGCCCGCAGCGCGACGATCAGGTTCATCAGGATGAACGGGAAGTAGTGCAGCGTCTGGACGAAGATCACGCCGGTGAGGCCCTGCATGATCGGCAGCGACCACCCGAGGTGCTCGTCGAGCAGGAGGTTGACCGCGCCCGAGCGCCCGAAGATCAACTGCATCGCGACTGCCCCGACGAAGGGCGGCATGATCAGCGGCAGGATGCCGAGCGTCTGGATCAGCAGCGCACCGCGGAACTGGAAGCGGACCGTGATGTAGGCCAGCGGCACCGCGATCAGCGAGGCGAAGAACACGCTCGCCGTCGCCACGTACAGCGAGTTGCCGAACGACTCGCGCATCAGGCCGGTCGAGAAGAACGTCCCGAAGTGACCGAGCGTGAACGAGCCGTCGCCGTCGCGGAACGCCGTCACGAAGACGGTGCCGACCGGGACCAGCAGCAGCGCGAGCAGGAACGCGGAGATGGCTCCCAGGACGATGAACGATCGCCAGGAAGCACCCAGGCGCCGGCGCAGGCGCTCGCGGGCGCCGAGGCGGGGCGCCGCGTCGGCGTCGAGAATCAACGCCACGCGCGCTTACTTGGCCAGCGCCGCAGCCTGCTGCGCGAGTTCCACCGCCTTGGCGTAATTCTCCCGCGCCTTGCGGTTCCAGCTTTCCTCCAGCCCGGTGATCTGCTTCGAGACCGCCACTTCCTTCTTGTTGGACGCGAACAGCTTCAGGAACTCGCTCTGACCGGCCAGCGACGACGACACGATTGGCGTGAACGCCGCTGAACGCGCCTGCTTGAGAAGTTCGGCCGCCTGGGGGTTCGCACGTCCCGCCAGCTTCGCCTCCGCTTCGTGGATCGCCCTCGTGGCCGCCTGCAACTCCTTCAGCCGGAACGTGATGGTCTGGTCGAACAGCGAGTGCACGAGCGCGTAGCGGTCCTCCGACAGGTCGGCGTTGAAGTTCACCTTGGCGCGCTTCACGATCGCCTGCGGATCCGGATAGCCCGCCGGGATCTTGTTGCCGAAGCTCGAGTACGCGAGCACGGGCAGCCGCGAGATCTTCGGATCGAGCAGCAGTTCCTGGCCCTGCTGGCTCAGCGTGAACTGGACGAACTTCTTCGCTTCGGGTGTGTTCTTTCCTCCTGCAATCAGCGCGATGTTGGCCGGGACGATCGACGTCATCGCCGGATAGACGAAGTCGACCGGGAAGCCGGAGTACTTGCCGGCGAGGCCGAAGAAGTCGATCACGGGGCCGGCGCCGAACTGTCCGTTGTTGATGCCGTCCGGCACGCCGAAGCTGCGCTCGGTGATCTGCGCGCTGTTGCCGGCCATCTGCAGGATCTTGCTCCAGCCGGCGTCCCAGCCTTCGCCCTGCAGTATGGTCTCGACCGTGAGGTGCATCGTGCCGGAGCGCGACGGCGAGGTCATGGCGACATGGCCGTACCACTCGCGCTTCAGCAGGTCGTCCCACTCCTTCGGCGCGACGAGCTTGTTCGCCTTCAGGTAGCGGGTGTTGTACATGATCCCGTAGCCCGCGAGCGCCTGGCCCTTGTAGAAGCCCTTCGGGTCGTTGATCGGATAGTTGCCGATCTTCGCGGGGATCGCCTTGTTGTCGACATCGGGCGCGGCCTGCAGCAGGCTGTCGCGCTTCAGCACCTCGAACGCGTCCGGCGCCGAGGCCCAGAAGACGTCGGGACGCTGGCCTGCCGCGGTTTCGCGGACGAAGGCGATGCCGGCCACCGTGTTCTTGTTGAGGATCTCGACCTTGATGTCCGGATTGGCCTTCTCGAACGCGGCCTTGTAGGTGGCGGTCAGCTCCTTCGGAAAGGAAGTGATAACGGTGACAGTGCCTGCCAGGGCTGCGGTGGAAGCGAAGGCGAGGGCAGCGGCGAGGGCCAGGCGGTGCGTCGGGAATCCACGGCGAAGCATCGAAACGTCTCCTTCGTTGGTATGTCGGCGACCGGGCGAATGCGACCGGCGAGAATCAACCAGGAATTCTGGCAGAGACGTCGGCCAATCGGTGGGACGCGGTGCGTCCGTTGCGCTGCGTCAATCTGGTTAGAATGGCCCGGAATGCACACCAGAGGTCCGGGCGAGGTTTGCACCGGGACCCGCCCGAGCAATCGCGCCGACGAGAAACGAGGAGACATGGCTACGTCCGTTCGCCTGATCAAGAAGTATCCGAACCGTCGGCTGTACGACACGCAGACGAGCACCTACATCACGCTGGCCGACGTCAAGCAGCTCGTGGTCGACCAGGAGGAGTTCCAGGTCGTCGACGCGAAGAGCGGCGAGGACCTGACGCGGCAGATCCTGCTGCAGATCATCCTCGAGGAGGAGTCGGGCGGCATGCCGATGTTCAGCGCGCCGATGCTCGCGCACGTGATCCGCTTCTACGGCAATGCCATGCAGGGCATGATGGGGTCGTACCTGGAGAAGAACATCCAGGCTTTCATCGACATCCAGAGCAAGCTGCAGGAGCAGAGCAAGGCGTTCTACGACACGAACAAGATCGGGCCTGACATGTGGGCGCAGTTCGTCAACATGCAGGCGCCGATGATCCAGTCGATGATGTCGACCTACCTCGAGCAGTCGAAGAACATGTTCGTGCAGATGCAGGAGAACATGCAGAACCAGACCCGCTCGATGTTCAGCGGCTTCCCGGGTTTCCCGGGCGACACCAAGAAGTAGTCCGGCTCAGCCCCGATGACCGCCACGTCGGCCGCGCGGCGGCCTCGCCAGAGCGCCCCCCCGGCCGCGGCGCCGTCCATCGGCATCGTGTCGCTCGGCTGCCCGAAGGCGCTGGTCGACTCCGAACTGATAGTCACCCAATTGCGGGCCGAGGGCTACGCGACCAGCCCGACCTACGAGGATGCCGACCTCGTCATCGTCAACACCTGCGGCTTCATCGATGCCGCCGTGCAGGAGTCGCTCGAGGCGATCGGCGAGGCGCTGGCCGAGAACGGCAAGGTGATCGTCACCGGCTGCCTCGGGGCGAAGGCCGCCGGCGGCGAGAACCTCGTCGCAAAGATCCATCCGAAGGTCCTGGCGGTCACCGGCCCGCACGCGGCGGGCGAGGTGCTCGACCATGTCCACCGCCACCTGCCGAAGCCGCACGACCCGTTCAGCGACCTGGTGCCACCGGCCGGTATCAAGCTGACGCCCAGGCACTACGCCTACCTGAAGATCTCCGAGGGCTGCAACCATCGCTGCAGCTTCTGCATCATCCCATCGATGCGCGGCGACCTCGTGAGCCGGCCCATCGGCCAGGTGATGCGCGAGGCCGGGAACCTCGTCCGGCAGGGCGTGAAGGAACTGCTGGTGATCTCGCAGGACACGAGCGCCTATGGCGTCGATGTCCGCTACAAGCTCGACTTCGTGGACGGCCGCGCCGTGAAGACACGGACGCTCGAACTCGTGAGGGAACTCGGCCAGCTCGCGCAGGCGCACGATGCCTGGGTCCGCCTGCACTACGTGTATCCGTACCCGCACGTCGACGACGTGATCCCGCTGATGGCCGAGGGCGGGGTGCTCCCGTACCTCGACGTGCCGTTCCAGCACGCCAGCCCGCGCGTCCTCAAGCTGATGAAGCGGCCGGCGTCGGGCGAGAAGAACATCGAGCGCATCCGCGCGTGGCGCGAGGCGTGTCCCGACATCACGATCCGGTCGACCTTCATTGCGGGCTTCCCTGGCGAGACCGAGGCCGAGTTCGAGGAACTGCTGGACTTCCTGCGCGAGGCGCAGCTCGATCGCGTGGGCTGCTTCGCGTATTCCCCGGTCGAGGGCGCGGCGGCGAACGCGCTGCCCGGCATGCTGCCCGAGCAGGTGCGCGAGGAACGGCGGGCGCGCTTCATGCAGGTGCAGCAGGAGATCTCGGCCGCGCGGCTGGCGCGCAAGGTCGGCACGACGCAGCGCGTCCTCATCGACGAGGTCGGACCGACCGTCGCGGTCGGTCGCACGGCGGCGGACGCTCCGGAGATCGACGGCGTGGTGTACGTCCGGAAGGGGCGGCGCAAGGTCTGCGTGGGCGATTTCGTCGACGTCGCGATCGCCAGCGCCGAGGAACACGACCTGCACGGGAAGCTCGCATGACGATCCGCTACACGCTCTACACCGGCAAGCGCTCCGGCGCCGCTAGCGTCGAAGTCCTGGCGGGTGCGCTCGGACTCGACGTCGAGCTGCGCGAGGCGGCGCCGTGGACCGACCCGGTCGGTCCCTACTACGAGGAATTGAAGACCGTCAATCCGCTCGCGCAGCTGCCGACCCTGGTCACGCCCGGCGGTGAGGTCCTGACGGAAAGCGTCGCGGTGCTTTGGACGCTGCTCGAGCGGCATCCGGGCGACTGGGCGCCCGCGCCTTCCACGCGCGAGCGCGCTTCCTGCCTGCGCTGGATGCAGTTCGCCGCGTCGACGATCTACACGGCGGTCGGCATCGCCGACTATCCCGAGCGCTGGACGACCGCGACCGACGACGCTTCGCGCGCGGCGGTGCGGGACGGCGCCGTGGCGCGGATGAGGCTAGGCTGGGACATCGTCGCCGGCGCGCACTCGGGCGGCCGGTTCTTCCTTGGCGAGCGGCCATACGTCTGCGACATCTATTTCGCGAACCTGTCCATGTGGTGGAAGATGCGCGAGCATCTGCGCGCGCGGCATCCAGCCTTCTGCGATGCGATGGAGCGCGTGGATTCCTTGCCTGAAGTGGCTCCCGTGTGGCAACGTCACTGGTCATGAAGAACACCAACACACTGCTTGCATCGGCGCTTGCCGCCGCGATGCTGTCCGCCGCCGCACCCGCCGCGGCGCAGGCCTCGGTCACGCTGTTCGGCGGATACGCCGGCACCAGCGGGATCGACGACGCGACCAGCAACGCGAGCGCCGACGTCAAGAATGGCGCGACCTTCGGCGTGGCCGTCGGCCTGCCGTTCGACGCCTCGCGCGAGTTGCAGCTGCTGTACAACCAGCAGTCGACGACGCTGACGCCGGGCGGGGGCGCCGCGCCATTCGACCTGACGATCCGCCACCTGCACTTCGGCGGCACCGTGTTCGTCGACCGCGCCGTCGGGCAGGGCTTCTATGCCGTCGGCGGTGTGGGTGTGACGCAGTTCAGCCCGGGCACGAGCGGCTTCGACAACGAGTACAAGCCGTCGATCAACGTCGGCTTCGGCTACTACCTGCCGCTCGGCGACCGCGTGGCACTGCTGGCCGAGGCGCGCGGGTTCTTCACGCTGGTCAACAGTTCGGGCGGCTTTCTCTGCTCCGGCGGCTGCGTCGTCGTCCTGAAGAGCGACACGGTGACGCAGGTCGAGGCGAAGATCGGGCTGATGGCGCGGTTCTGAGCGCCCGGCGGGTTGGACCCATGTCAACGGCCAGGCTGGGCCCCATGCAAGAATGGCCGGTCAGCCGGATCGCCCTGGGGGCGGTCGCCTGATCACAACTGGATTCCGGGAGAACGCTATGCGCGAAGTCGTCGTCGTCAGCGGGGTGCGGACCCCGATCGGGACGTTTGGAGGAAGCCTGAAGGACGTGCCGCCGACGCAGCTTGGCGCGCTGGTCGTCGCCGAGGCGATGAAGCGGGCGGCCGTGAGTGGCGGAGATATCGGCCATGTCGTGTTCGGCCATGTGCTCAACACCGAGCCGAAGGACATGTACCTCGGGCGCGTGGCGGCGGTGAACGGGGGCGTGGCGCAGGAAACCCCGTGCCTCACGCTGAACCGGCTGTGCGGCAGCGGGCTGCAGGCGATCGTGTCGGCGGCGCAGACGATCATGCTCGGCGATGCGGACATCGCGATCGGCGGCGGCGCGGAGTGCATGTCGCGCGGTCCGTACATCGTTCCGGCCGGCCGCTGGGGCCAGCGCATGGGCGACATGAAGGCGATCGACATGATGGTCGGGGCCCTGCATGACCCGTTCGACGTCGTGCACATGGGCGTGACCGCCGAGAACGTGGCCGCCAAGTGGGGCATCACCCGCGAAGAGCAGGATCAGCTGGCGGTCGAAAGCCATCGGCGCGCCGCCAATGCCACGAAGAACGGCCACTTCAAGAGCCAGATCCTGCCGATCGAAGTGAAGGGCAGGAAGGGCCCGACCGTGTTCGACACCGACGAGCACTTCCGTGAGGGCACGTCGATGGCTGACATGGCGAAGCTGAAGCCGGTGTTCGTCAAGGAGAACGGAACGGTCACGGCCGGCAACGCGAGCGGCATCAACGACGGCGCGGCCGCCGTCGTGATGATGGAGCGCTCGGTGGCCGAGAAGCGCGGACTGAAGCCGATGGCGCGGCTCGTCGCCTATGGCCACGCGGGGGTCGACCCGAAGTACATGGGCATCGGTCCGGTGCCGGCGTCGCGCAAGGCGCTCGAGCGGGCGGGACTCACGGTGTCGCAGCTCGACGTGATCGAGGCCAACGAGGCGTTCGCGGCGCAGGCCTGCGCGGTCGCAAAGGACCTGGGCTTCCCGGCCGACAAGGTCAATCCGAACGGCAGCGGCATCTCGCTGGGCCATCCGATCGGCGCGACCGGCGCGATCATCACGGTGAAGGCGCTGTACGAGCTGCAGCGGACGGGCGGTCGCCATGCACTGGTCACCATGTGTATCGGAGGCGGCCAGGGGATCGCCGCCGTCTTCGAGCGGATGTAATCTGACGGGCCCAAGGCGGCGGGCGCGGGCCGTGCCCGCCGGACAGGAGTCCGGAGTGTCCTCGAGCGCGCGATGAGCCCTGATGCTTTCTCCCGGTGGCGGCGGCGCCTGCTGATTTCAGCGGGATGCGCGGCCGTGGCGCCGGCGCTGGCGGCCGCGCCCGAGACCCCGGCACCCAGCAACACGCTGAAGGAGCTTCTTGCCGAGCGCCGGTCGATCTGGCTGGTGCGCGGCAAGGAGGAACTCGAAGCGACCTACTGGAGCGCCGAGCGCGGCTACGACCGCGAGCAGTACCTGCAACTGTGCTGGGCCTTGCGCGACATCCAGGCCGACCGCGTGTTCCCGATCGACCACGGACTGCTCGACGTGCTCGCCGGCCTGCAGGTGTGGCTGGCCAACAGCGGCGTCCGCGCACCGCTCGAAATCCACTCGGGATACCGGACGCGCACCACCAACCAGAAGCTGGAAGGCGCGGCGCTCGCCTCGCGCCACCTTCTCGGCAAGGCTGCCGACGTCACCGTCCCCGGCGTGAAGAATGTCCGGCTCGCCGGCATGGCGAGCGTGCTGGGTCGCGGCGGGACCGGCTTCTATCCCGGCCGCAACTTCGTGCACATCGACACCGGCGAAGAGCGCATCTGGATCACGCCGCCGAAGGCTGGCTGATCGCGCGCGGCTCGCTGGCGAACCACGCGAGGACACCGTCGAGGGCCGCGTAGCTGAGCGTGTACGTGGCCTGCTGGTGCACGATGGGCTTGGCCCGGTAGGCCACGGAGATCCCGGCGAGCTTCATCATTTTCAGGTCGTTGGCGCCGTCGCCGATCGCGATGGAGCGACCGGTCGAGCATCCGAGTTGCTCGCATACCTCGGCGAGCGCCCGCGCCTTGCCGTCGGCGTCGATGATCTCGCCACCGGCCGGACCGGTCACACGGCCGGTCAGGCGGCCGTTGATCACCTCGAGTTCGTTCGCGCGCGTGTAGTCGAACCCGAGCCGCTCGCGCATTCGGTCAGTGAAGAATGTGAAGCCACCGGTCACGAGCAGCGTCCTGAGGCCGGCTTTCCGGCATGCGCGGATCAGGTCCTCCGCGCCGGGGTTCAGGCGCAGCTTGTCGTCGAGCACCCGCTGCAGCAGGGCGGCATCCGTCCCCTCGAGCATCGCCACGCGGCGGCGCAGGCTCTCCTTGTAGTCGGCGATCTCTCCGCGCATCGCGGCCTCGGTGATCGCGGCGACTTCCGGTCCCTTGCCGGCGCAGGCGGCGACCTCGTCGAGGCTCTCGATGTCGATCAGCGTCGAGTCCATGTCCATCGCCAGCAGCCGGAAGTCGGACAGGCGTGCCGCCGGATCGACGAAAGCGGCATCGATCTTCCAGTAGCTCGCGAGGCCGGCGACGGCCTTGCGGGTTTCGGGGTCGTCGCGCACGCAGGCGCACCGGGCGGACTGGCGCGAGGTGGTGATGCGCTCCGGCGTGCACACGACCTTGAACGTGTCGAGCGCTTCGGCGTTGATGTTGGGGCCCAGCAGGACGAGGTCTTTCATGGCGCCCCGAGTTTAGTGAACCTTGCGGCCCGGTGAGGAACGTGTGCCTTCAGCGCAGCGCCCGCAAGACCTCCCGCAGGCGCGTCAGGCGCGCCTCGAGCGTCGCGGTCTTCTCGTCGATGCGCAACCGTGTCGGGCCGGCGAGGCGCATGGTGCGCGACTTCTGCAGCAGCGCGATGAGCTTCGCCGTGTCGAAGGAGGGCTCCGGGACGAAACTGATCACGATCGCCTCGCCCGACGCGTCGATCTTCTTCACGCCCAGCGGCTCGGCGAGCAGGCGCAGCCGGTGCGTCTCGATCAGGGCCTTGCCGGGCTCCGGCAGCTTGCCGTAGCGGTCGACCAGTTCCTCCTGCAGCCGGATCAGGTCGTCCTCGTCGTCGCAGCTGGCGAGCTTCTTGTACATCGACAGCCGCTGATGCACGTCGTTGACGTAATCCGGCGGAAGCAGCGCCGGAACGTGCAGGTTGATCTCGGTGACCGCCGCGAGCGGCGCGAGCAGGTCCGGCTCCCGGCCCGAGCGCAGCGCGCGCACGGCGGCGTTGAGCATCTGCGTGTACAGGTCGAAGCCGACCTCGTGCATGTTGCCGCTCTGGTTCTCGCCGAGCACCTCGCCGGCGCCGCGGATCTCCAGGTCGTGCATCGCGAGATAGAACCCGCTGCCGAGCTCCTCGAGGTTCTGGATCGCCTCCAGGCGCTTCTCGGCGTTCTTCGTCAGTCCGCCCTCGTCGGGCACCATCAGGTAGGCATAGGCCTGGTGGTGCGAGCGGCCGACCCGGCCGCGCAGCTGGTGCAGCTGGGCCAGCCCGAACTTGTCGGCGCGATGGATGATGATCGTGTTCGCGGTCGGTACGTCGATGCCGGTCTCGATGATCGTCGAGCACAGCAGGACATTGAAGCGCTGGTGGTAGAAGTCGCGCATCACCCGCTCGAGGTCGCGTTCCCCCATCTGGCCGTGAGCGATCTCGATGCGCGCTTCCGGCAGCAGTTCCGCCAGTCGCGCGCGCCGGTTCTCGATCGTCTCGACCTCGTTGTGCAGGAAGTACACCTGCCCGCCGCGCTTGAGCTCGCGCAACACGGCCTCGCGCACCAGGCTCGTCGACTCCTTGCGCACGAACGTCTTGATCGCGAGCCGCCGCTGCGGGGCGGTCGCAATGACGGAGAACTCACGGATTCCCTCGAGCGACAGCGCCAGCGTGCGCGGTATCGGCGTGGCGGTCAGCGTCAGGACGTCGACCTCGGCGCGCAGCGCCTTGAAGCGCTCCTTCTGCCGCACGCCGAAACGGTGTTCCTCGTCGATGATGACCAGCCCGAGGTTCGCGTAGCGGATGTCGTTCGACAGCAGCTTGTGCGTTCCGATCACGATGTCGACCGAGCCCCTGGCGATCCCCGCGATCGCTTCCCCGACTTCCTTCGCCGAGCGGAAACGCGACAGCTCCACCACGTTGACCGGCCACTCCGCGAAGCGGTCGCGGAACGTCTCGACATGCTGCTCGGCAAGCAGCGTGGTCGGACACAGGACCGCGACCTGCTTGCCGCCGGCGACCGCCGCGAACGCGGCGCGCAACGCCACTTCGGTCTTGCCGAAGCCGACATCCCCGCACACCAGCCGGTCCATCGGGAAACCGGCGCTCATGTCCTTCAGCACGGCGTCGATCGCTGCCTGCTGGTCGGGCGTCTCCTCGAAGCCGAATCCATCGGCGAACGCCTCGTAGTCGTGCTGGCTGAACTCGAACGCGTGTCCCTTGCGCGCGGCGCGCAGCGCATAGAGGTTCAGCAGTTCGGCGGCGGTGTCGCGCACCTGCTTCGCCGCCTTCTTCCGCGCCTTGTCCCAGTCGGCCCCGCCGAGCTGGTGCAGTGGCGCGGCGTCGGGATCCGCTCCGCTGTAGCGGCCGATCAGGTGCAGCTGAGCCACCGGGACGTACAGGCTTGCCGCGTTGGCGTACTCCAGGCGCAGGAACTCGGTCGCGCCTTCGCCCAGGTCCATCGTCTCCAGGCCCAGGTAGCGGCCGATACCGTGCTCGACGTGCACCACCGGATCGCCCACCCGCAGCTCCGCGAGGTCGCGGATCATCGCCTCGACGCTGGAGGCGCGTTCGCGCTGCTTGCCGCGCAACCGCCGCGGGCTGGCGGCGTAGAGCTCGGTCTCGGTGACGATGGCCAGCCCGCGCTCGCGCAGGACGAAGCCTTCGTGCAGTGGCGCGACGCCGAGCGCGAGCCGCGCGTCCGATGCCACGAAGGCGGCGAAGTCGGCGTTATCCGCGTAGTCCAGCCTGTACTCGGCGAACATCTGGGCGATGGTCTCGCGCCGGCCGGGGGCGTCGGCGGCGATCAGCAGGCGTCCGTCGAACCGCTTCGCATACTCGCGCAGCCTCTGCACGGGGTCATCGGCGCGGCGCTCGACCGCCAGCACCGGCAGCGGTTCGAAGCCCTCGTGCGCGCCTTCGCCCAGCGCAATCCGGCCGTGCGCCTTGGCGCGTGCGAAGAACTGCTCCGCGTTCAGGAAGAGGTCCGCCGGCGACAGGATCGGGCGGGACGCGTCCCGCGCGAGGAAGCGATGCCGCTCGCTGGTCTCGTTCCAGAACCGCTGGATGGCGCCTTCGATGGCGCCGTGCAGGACGACCACGGCATCCGCCGGCAGGTAGTCGAACAGCGTCGCCGTGTCGTCGAAGAACAACGGCAGGAAGTACTCGATGCCCTGCGACGCGATGCCGTTGCCGACATCCTTGTAGACGCTCGATCGGCTCGGGTCGCCTTCGATCCGGTCGCGCCAGCGGCGGCGGAAGGCCTGCCGCGCCGCCTCGTCGATCGGGAACTCCCTGCCGGGCAGCAGGCGGATGTCCGGGACCGGATACAGGCCGCGCTGCGTGTCCGGATCGAACGCCCGGATCGTCTCCAGCTGGTCATCGAGCAGGTCGAGACGGTACGGCAACGCCGCCCCCATCGGGAACAGATCGAGCAGTCCGCCGCGGGTCGCGAATTCACCAGGAGCGACCACCTGCGATACGTGCTGGTAGCCGGCGAACACGAGCTGGGTCCGCAACGCCTCGACGTCCACCTTCTGGCCCTGGCGGAAGAAGAATGTGTGGCCGGCGACGTACTGCGGCGGCGCCATCCGGTGCAGCGCCGTGGTTGCGGGGACGACGAGCACGTCCATCCCGCCGGCGGCGGGCTGGCTCAGGCGGTACAACGTCTCCAGCCGCTCCGAGACGAGGTCCTGGTGCGGCGACAACGTGTCGTAGGGCAGCGTCTCCCAGTCCGGCAGCGGGCGGACGGCCAGCGCGGGCTCGAAGTAGCGGATTTCGTCGACGAGGCGCTGCGCGTCGAGCGCGTCGGCCGCGACTACGACCAACAGGCGCCCTGCCGTCCGTGCCGCGGCCGCCGTCTGCGCCAGAAGCAAGGCGTCGCCGGATCCCGGCGGCCTTGCGATGGCGACACGGGTCCCTGCGGACGGGAACGTCTGCGAGGAGAGGCCCGGCAGCGGGGCCGCGGGCGCGACGGTGGAGACTTCGCGATTCACAAATGAAAAACGGCAGCCGAGCCACGCTCACGAGCTGCCGAACTCGGTCGCTATTATACGAAGCACTTTCGAATCCACCCGGGCCGGGATCCGCGTTGCGTCACTCCGTTCGTTACTTCGGACTCATCCCAGCAGCGGGCGTTGGCTCCCGCATGGCGGCCGACAGCGGTCCGAAGCAGTACCTGCCGCTCGGCGGCAGGTCGATGCTCGAACACTCGATCGACGCGATGCTGGCCGATGCGCGCGTCGAGCGCGTGTTCGTCGTCGTCGCGCCCACTGACACGCGGTGGCAGACGCTCCGCGTGCAGGCTGGACGCGTCGAATTCCTGCCGGTCGGCGGCGCGTCGCGCGCGGAATCCGTGCGCAACGGACTCGATGCGATCGCGGGCCGCGTGAACGATGACGACCGGGTCCTCGTGCATGACGCCGCGCGACCGTGCCTCGGCGTGGACGAACTGGCGAGACTGATCGACGAGGCCGGCGGCGAGGAGAGTGGCGGCCTGCTCGCCGTGCCGCTGCGCGACACGCTGAAGCGCGGCGAGGACGGTCGCGTCGCCACGACGCTCGACCGCTCGTCGCTGTGGTGCGCGCAGACGCCGCAGCTGTTTCGCCTCAGGTCGCTGCGAGCGGCCCTGGCGTCCGGCGAGCTGGCAGGCATCACCGACGAGGCCGGCGCGATGGAGCGGGCGGGCCACGCACCACGGCTCGTGGCGGGCGTTTCGTCGAACTTGAAGGTCACCACGCCCGAAGACATCGTGCTCGCCAGCGCGGTCCTCGGGGCGCAGGGACGACTCTAATTCGGGAAGGACGGCATGAAGATCCGGGTGGGGCAGGGTTTCGACGTGCACGCGCTGGTGCCTGGCCGACGGCTCGTGATCGGCGGCGTCGAGATCCCGCACGAGCGCGGACTGCTCGGGCACTCCGACGCCGACGTGCTGTTGCACGCGATCACCGATGCCGTCCTCGGCGCGGCCGCCCTCGGCGACATCGGGAGGCTCTATCCCGACGATGACCCGAAGTTCCGGGACGCCGACAGCCGCGGGCTGCTGCGGAGCGCCGTGGCGCGCGCCGCCGCCGCCGGCTGGCGCGTCGGCAACGTCGACGCGACGGTGATCGCGGAGCGGCCGAGGATCGGACCGCACGTGGCGGCCATGCGGGCGGTGGTCGCGAGCGAGTGCGGCATCGACGTCGACGCGGTCAACATCAAGGGCAAGACGAGCGAGAAGCTTGGCTACGCGGGGCGCGGCGAAGGCATCGCGGCGCAGGCCGTGGTGCTGCTGTTGGCCGACTGAAGTAGATGGCTAGAGCACCGGCAGCGCCAGTTCGGCGCGCAGCCCGTGCGGCGCGTTGGCCAGCAGGCGCAGGTCGCCCCCGTGCATGCGCGCGATGCGCTGCACGATGGGCAGCCCGAGCCCTGCGCCGCCGCTGCCCGAACGTGCCGTCTCGCCGCGCTCGAACGGCCGCATCAGCCGCTCGATCTGGTCCGTCGGCACGCCGGGACCGTGGTCAGAGACGCCGATGATCGCCATGTCGTCGGCGCGGACCAGGCTGACAGTGATGTTCAGCGCACCCGAGGCCGGATCCCGTCCGTAGCGCACCGCATTCGTCAGCAGATTGTCGACGGCGCGGTCCAGCTCGGTCCGGTGCCCGCGCACTTTCACCGCGGGGGCCAGGCGCTGCTCGACGCGCGACTGTGGCTGCGCGTCGATGCGCGCGCGCCGCACGGCCGCCTCGAGCAGCGGCCCGAGTTCGATGTCCTCGGCCGGCGCCTGTGGCTCCTTGCGTGCGTAGTCGAGGAACTGATGCACGATGCTGTCGATCTGTTCGATGTCGCTGGCCATTGCGTCGCGCGCCTCCGGCGGCACGTTGGCCAGCTCGACTTCCAGGCGCAGGCGGGTCAGCGGTGTGCGCAGGTCGTGGGAAATCCCGGCGAGCAGTACCGCGCGGTCGGCTTCGAGCTTGCCGAGGTCGGCGACCATGCGGTTGAAGTTTTCGTTGACCGTGCGGATCTCGACGGGTCCGGTTTCGGGCAGCAGCGGCGGCTGGCGGCCACCGCCGAGATCGGCCGCCGCGCGCGAAAGCTGCGCCAGCGGCCGGTTGATCAAGCGGGTGATGAGGACGGCGCCGATCAGCGACAGCAGCAGCGCCACCGCGGCCCAGCCGATCCACTGCGTGCCGTACGTGCGTGCCGCCGGATCGCGGTCGATGAATACCCAGTACCGATCGTCGTCCAGCGCCAGGCTCACCCACAGCCCGCCAAGGCCATTCACCGCGGAGGCGACCTGCGTGTCGGGACCGAGCCGCTCCGCGATGCCCCTTGCCGCCATGCGGATCAGCGGCCCCTCGGTCACCGGCACGATGGTGTCGGTCGGCTCGAGCGGGTAGATGCGGATGCCCTCGTTGGCGGCCAGTTCGGCAAGCAGGTCGCGGCGGACGAAGGGATCCGAGTACAGCAGCGCGGCGCGTGTGACATTGACCACGGACACGACCTGCTGCGCGATGTTCTGCGCGCGCGGAGCACGCTCGAGGACGCGAAAGCTCTGGATCCACGCCGCGAGGCTGGCGACGATCAGCAGCAGCACGAGAAGCAGCGTTCGCCAGAACAGCGAGGGCGACCGAGTGGAAAGTCCGGGCATGCGCGCTAGCCCTGACCGTCGGGAATGAACACGTACCCGAGTCCCCAGACAGTCTGGATGTAGCGCGGCCTGGACGGATCGGGCTCGACGAGCTTGCGCAGTCGCGAGATCTGGACGTCGAGGCTGCGGTCGAACGCCTCGTACTCGCGGCCGCGCGCCATTTCCATCAGCTTCTCGCGCGACAGCGGCACGCGCGGATGGCGTGCGAAGGCTTTCAGCACCGCGAACTCGCCGGTGGTCAGCGGTACGTCCTCGCCGTTCTTCGTCAGGGACCGGGTCGCGACGTCGAGCACGAACTCGCCGAACTGCACGGGCGCGGTGCCGGCGTCCGGCGCGCCCGGCGCGTCGTCCGGGGTGCGGCGCCTGAGCACCGCATTGATGCGGGCGAGCAACTCGCGCGGGTTGAACGGCTTAGGGAGATAGTCGTCGGCGCCAAGCTCGAGGCCGACGATGCGGTCGACGTCCTCGCCCTTGGCCGTGAGCATCACGATCGGCGTGCTGTCGCTGGCGCCGCGCAGGCGGCGCATGATCGAAAGGCCGTCCTCGCCGGGCATCATCAGGTCGAGGATCAGCAGGTCGAAGCGCTCGCGCACCCACAACCGGTTCATCGACGGCCCGCCGTCGGCAGTGACGACGGCGAACCCGTTGTCGCCCAGGTAGCGGCGCAGCAGGTCCCGCAGGCGCGGGTCGTCGTCGACGACGAGGATCTTCGGTGGGCCGTTGCGCGTCATGGTGGATGGACGTGATGGAATGCCGCGATGCTAGGCGGCGGGGCCGCTGCGGGCGCGCGCCCCACACAAAGTGTTACAGAATTTTCGCGATGATCACCTCCATTGCGCGGACAATTCTTCACTGTCGTCGAGCCACCCGCCAGCCTTCCGGCCATGCTTCAGCCGTGCCTTCGCCACCGTCTGCCCGTGCTTGCGCGCGCGCTCGCGTGCGCGCTCACGGTCGCGCTCGCCGCGCCGGCGCTCGCGGCCTCCGGTGTCGATCCGGGCCAGCGGCTGCGCCTGAGCCCGGAGCAGCGGCGCGACATGTGGGAGCGCATGTCGCCCGAGCAGCGCGAGGCCTGGCGCGCCGCGCGGTCGCAGCACGAGCGCGAGCGCGCCTGGGAGGGACTCTCGCCGGAGCAGCGGCGTGGCATGTGGGAACGGCTGTCGCCCGAGCAGCGCGAACTGATGCTGCGCCGGCTGCCGCCCGAGCAGCGGCGCGACATGCGGCGGAACATGTCGCCCGAGGAGCGCGACGCGATGCGCCACCGCTTCACCGAGCAGCGCCGGCCGGAGCCCGGCGCCGGTCCGCCGCCGCGTCCGATGCACCAGATGTCGCCCGAGGAGCGGCAGCGTCTGCGCGAACAGATCCGCGAAGCGCAGCGCGACGTCTATCGGGGAAGGGGCAAGGACGGGGAAAGGGGCAAGGACGGCAGGCGGTGAACGCGGCGCGCGCTGGACGGCGCGCCTGACCGCGTTCGCCGCGCGGCCGTTCGCTAGAATCGGGCCACTTCTCGTGTGCGCCGGACTGGCTTCGGCGGCTTCCGCATGACCGCCCCTGTCATCCTCGCGATCGATGCCGCTACCGAGCTGTGTTCGGTGGCGTTGCTGCACGCGCAACTCGTGGGGCGAAGCGAGGCGGTCGGACAGAAGCACTCCGACCGCGCGCTGCCGCTGATCGACGCCGTGCTGCGCGAGGGCGGCCTGCAGCTCACCGACGTCGACGCCTTTGCCTTCGGCGCAGGCCCCGGCTCGTTCACCGGACTGCGAATCGCCTGTGGGGTCGTGCAGGGCCTGGCGTATGCGTGCAACCGGCCGGTGGTCGGCGTCGGCAACCTTCGCGCGCTCGCGGCCGCGGCGTTCGCCCGGCATCCGCGTGCCGCCATCGCCCTGGTCGCGATCGATGCGCGGATGCGCGAGGCGTACTGTGGCGTGTATCGCAACGATGACGCCGTATCGGAGCTGCGCGCGCCCACGCTCGAGTCACCCGCGGGGCTTGAGTCGATTCGCCGCGAAGCCGGGGCCGACATCGTGGCCGGCGATGCACTCAGCATCTTCCCCGAGGCCTGGGGCGGCTTGACGGGCGACCTGCTGCCGGAGCTTCGCGGTGACGCCGGCGACATCGCGCGGCTCGCCCGCCTTGACTTCGCGCGCGGCCGTGCGGTGGCGGCCGCCGAGGCGATGCCGCTCTACGTCCGTGACCACGTGGCCCTGACGATCGACGAGCGCCGGCAAAGGGTCGTCCAGTGAGCGCGCTGCCCCGGACGGACGAGGATCGCTACGTCCCGATGACGGAAGCGCAGCTCGACGAGGTCGCCGCCGCGGAGAAGGAGATCTATCCCTTTCCCTGGACGCGTGGCAACTTCCTCGACGCGCTGCATGCCGGCTACAGCGGTTGGGTGCTGCGCGACGGCGCGCGACGGGTGGCGGCCTACGCCGTGATGATGATGGCGCTCGACGAGGCCCACCTGCTGAACATCAGCGTCGCGCTCCATGCGCAGCGCACCGGCCTGGGCTGGAAGACGCTCGACTGGATGGCGGACGTCGCCCGCGGCCATGGCGGGCGCACGATGCTGCTCGAAGTGCGGCCGACCAACGAGGCGGCGCTGCGCCTGTACCAGCGCTACGGGTTCGAGCGGATCGGCGTGCGGCGGGGCTACTACCCGGCGCACGGCGGACGCGAGGATGCGATCGTCATGCGGATCGCACTGTGACGCTCGACGCCCGGCGCCACCAGCTGTGGACCGCGATGGGCCTTGGCCCCGTGTGGCGGCAGCGCAACCCAGCTTCGCCGGACCCCGGAGCCGACGACCCGCGTGCTGCGCGCATCGCCCGGCTCGACTGGGACGATCTGGCGGCCGAGGTCGCGCAGTGCCGGGCCTGTCGGCTTGGCGAGACGCGCCGGCAGGCCGTGTTCGGCGTTGGCTACCGGCACGCGGAATGGATGCTGGTCGGCGAGGCGCCGGGCGCGGAGGAGGACGTGCGCGGGGAGCCCTTCGTCGGGCAGGCCGGCAGGCTGCTCGACAACATGCTGGCGTCGATCGGGCTGACGCGCGAGGGTGCGACGCCGCAGTCGGTGTTCATCGCGAACGTGCTGAAGTGCCGGCCGCCGAACAACCGGAATCCGGAACCGGCGGAGGTCGCGCGATGCCAGCCGTTCCTGCGCCGCCAGGTCGAACTCGTCGGCCCAAAGCTGGTGCTGGTCATGGGCCGGTTCGCCGCGCAGGCGCTCCTCGGCACCGACGCCAGCATCGCGAGCCTGCGCGGGCAGGTGCATCACATCGATGTCGCCGGCCGGCGCGTGCCGGTGGTGGTGACCTACCACCCTGCCTACCTGCTGCGCAACCTCGGGGACAAGGCGAAGTCGTGGGCCGACCTCTGCTTCGCGCGCGAGGTGCACGCGCGCGCGACCCCGGGTTGAGCGCGGGCGTCAGTGCTTCAGCTGGCCGATCAGCGCGATCGAGTCGAACTGCCTCTGGTTGTAGCGGTGCCGGACGATGACCAGGACCATCGACACCGCCACGAAAAGGCCGAACAGCAGCATCACCGACCGGATCGACAGGTCCAGCCACACCAGCAGCGCGTACAGGCCCAGCATCGCGAGAATGCTGAGGTTCTCGTTGAAGTTCTGCACGGCAATCGAGTGACCGGCTGACAGCAGCACGTGGCCGCGATGTTGCAGCAGCGCGTTCATCGGCACGACGAAATAGCCTGCCAGTCCGCCGATCAGCACAAGGATGACGCACGCGATCAGCAGGAACCACGTCATCGACGCGAATCCGAAGTCGATGCGGCCTGCCGGTGCGAGCGCCGGCGTGTAGAAGGCGGCCAGCGCCACGATGAGTCCCATCGCCACGCCCACCGGCAGCACGCGCATCGACTGCTTCAGCGCGACGGTGGAGGCGGCGTAGACGGCTCCGATGGCGATCCCCAGCGCAACGACGGCCTGCAGGATCGCCGCGCGCGAAAGGTCGAGCCCGAGGATCTGCTCGGCCCACTTCAGCACGATGAACTGCAGCGTGGCGCCCGCGCCCCAGAACAGCGTGGTCACCGCGAGCGAAATCTGGCCGAGCTTGTCGCGCCACAGCACGCTGCAGCAGTGGGAGAAGCCGACCAGCAGCTTCCACGGATGGACGTGCTGCTTCGCGTAGCGGGCGCCGGTGTCGGGAATGCCGAGGTTGAACAGCGTGGCGATCACGTACACGCTCGTGATCACCGCGATGGCCGCTTCGGCGGGCAGGTCGATTCCGGTCTCGAGCATCGGCAGGTCGAAGGCCAGCAGCCAATCGGCGACGCGCGGGCTGATCAGGATGCCGCCGAGCAGGAAGCCGACGATGATCGACATCACCGTGAGCCCCTCGATCCAGCCGTTGGCGATGACCAGCTTCTCCGGCGGCAGCAGCTCGGTCAGGATCCCGTACTTGGCGGGCGAGTAGGCCGCGGCGCCGAAACCGACCACCGCGTAGGCGAGCAGCGGGTGGGCGCCGAACAGCATCAGGAGGCAGCCGCCGATCTTGATCAGGTTCGTGACGAACATGACCCGGCCCTTGGGGAACGAGTCGGCGAAGGCGCCGACGAAGGCCGCCAGGGCGACGTAGGACACGACGAAGAACAGCTTCAGCATCGGCGTCATCCACGCCGGGGCGTCGATCTCGCGCAGCAGCGCGATCGCGGAAATCAGCAGCGCGTTGTCGGCCAGCGACGAGAAGAACTGCGCGGCCATGATGGTGTAGAAGCCGCGGTTCATGGGCGTGGCGGGTCCGCAGCGAGAAGCGGTGCGGGCAACTCGAAGTGTCTCCAGTGGGGCAGCAACCGCGGTCCGCGCTCTTCACCGATGGCGCGTTGACCGGCGCGTCCTTATAGCACGCGGACCCTGTGCCTTACCCGTCATCGGCATCGCTATGCTATGCGCCGTCGTCACCTGCGACCTTGCGCTCGTCGCTCGCCGTGCCCCGTCCCATACTCGCCACGATCGATCTCGGCGCATTGCGCCACAACCTCGCCCGCGCGCGCGAGGCCGCGCGCGGACGATTCGTGTGGGCGGTGGTCAAGGCGAACGCGTACGGGCACGGACTGGCGCGCGCGGTGCGCGCCTTCGCGGAAGCGGACGGACTCGCGCTGCTCGACCTCGACGAAGCCCGGCGCGCGCGCGAAGCGGGCTGGCGCAAGCCCATCCTGCTGCTCGAGGGTTGCTTCGAAGCTGCAGACCTCGCCGTCTGCTCCGACCTCGACCTGACAACCGTGGTGCACTGCGGCGAGCAACTCGAAATGCTGGAGCGCCATCGCCCTGCGCGCCCGCTGTCCGTCCACTTGAAGTTCAACACGGGCATGAACCGCCTCGGCTTCCGGCCGCAGGGCGCGGTCCAGGCGTACGAGCGGCTGCGAGGACTTCACTGCGTGCGCGAACTGACGCTGATGATGCACTTTGCCAATGCCGACCGGCCGCGTGGCGAGGCGGGCCCGGTCACGGTCGCGGCACAGCTCGAGGAGTTCGAGGGCGTGACGGGCGAGTGGCCCGAGCCGCGCAGCCTCGCGAACTCCGCGGCACTGTTCCTGCGGCCCGAGGTCGGCGGCGACTCGGTGCGTCCCGGAATCTCGCTCTACGGTGGCGCCACCGACGAGCATCACCCGGCCGCTTCGCTCGGCCTGCGCGCGGCAATGGCGCTGACCTCGCGGATCATCGGCGTGCAGACCGTCGAGGCGGGCGCCGCGGTCGGGTACGGTGCACGCTTCGTCGCGCCGCGCCGCATGCGGATCGGCGTGGTCGCGTGCGGCTACGCCGACGGCTATCCGCGCCATGCGCCTGACGGCACGCCAGTGCTCGTGGCTGGCGTCCGCGTGCCGCTCGCGGGTCGCGTCTCGATGGACATGATCACGGTCGACCTCACCCATGTTTCCGAGGCCGGCGTCGGCGCGCACGTCGAGTTGTGGGGTGCGCAGTTGCCGATCGACGAAGTGGCGAATGCCGCGGGCACGGTCGGATACGAACTGATGTGCGGCCTGGCGCCGCGCGTGCCGGTTTCCGAGGTCGGCTGATGGCCAAAGTCAGGACCCAGTACGTCTGCACCGAGTGCGGCGGGAGCAGTCCCAAGTGGCAGGGCCAGTGTCCGCACTGCAACGCATGGAACACGCTAGGCGAGTCGCGCGTCGACGCCGCGGTCGAGCACCGGTATGCGCCGCTCGCGCCGACGGCGGCGGTGCAGTCGCTGAAGCAGGTGCAGGCGAAGGAGATGCCGCGCGTGCCGACCGGCATCGACGAGTTCGACCGCGTGCTCGGCGGCGGGCTGGTGGAGGGCGGCGTGGTCCTGATCGGCGGCGATCCGGGCATCGGCAAGTCGACGCTGCTGCTGCAGTCGCTCGCCGCGCTGTCGGCCGCCACGTCCGTGCTCTACGTCAGCGGCGAGGAATCGGCGCCGCAGATCGCGCTGCGCGCCGGCGGCTCGGCGCTGGAGGCCGGCGGCGTGCGGTTGCTGGCCGAGATCTCAGCTGGAGCGGATCAGTCGCGACCGTGCTGCAGGAAAAGCCGGCGGTCGTCGTGATCGATTCGATCCAGACCGTGTACTCCGAGCAGCTGCAGTCGGCCCCGGGGTCGGTCGCGCAGGTGCGCGAGTGCGCGGCGCAGCTGACGCGGCTGGCCAAGCAGGCCGGCACTGACGCATGATCCTGGTCGGCCACGTCACCAAGGAGGGCTCGCTGGCCGGCCCGCGCGTGCTCGAGCACATGGTCGACACGGTGCTGTATTTCGAGGGCGACACGCATTCGAGCTTCCGCCTGATCCGCGCTTTCAAGAACCGCTTCGGCGCGGTGAACGAACTCGGCGTCTTCGCGATGACCGAGAAGGGGCTGAACGAGGTGAGCAATCCGTCGGCGCTGTTCCTGTCGCAGCACGACGCGCAGGTGCGCGGGTTCGTGCGTGATGGTGACGCAGGAGGGCACGCGGCCACTGCTGGTGGAGGTCCAGGCGCTGGTCGACGACGCCCACATTCCGAACCCGCGCCGCCTGTCGGTCGGGCTCGATCAGAACCGTCTCGCGATGCTGCTCGCGGTGCTGCATCGCCACGCGGGCATCGCCTGCTTCGATCAGGACGTGTTCGTCAATGCGGTCGGCGGCGTCCGGATCACCGAGCCGGCGGCCGACCTGGCAGTGCTGCTCGCCATGGTCTCCTCGATGCGCGACAAGCCGCTGCCGCGCAGGACTGGTGGTATTCGGCGAAGTGGGACTGGCCGGCGAGATCCGGCCGGTGCAGCGCGGCCAGGAGCGGTTGCGCGAAGCGGCCAAGCTGGGCTTTTCGATGGCGCTGATCCCCAAGGCTAACGCGCCCAGGCATGCGATCGAGGGACTCGAAGTGATCGCGGTCGACCGGCTTGAACATGCGCTGGCGCGCGTGCGCCCGGAGCGGTGAGCTCTAATTCAGCAGGACACGCGCAGCGGCGAGGCCGCTGCGCACGGCCGACTCCAGCGTGGACGGGTAGTCGCTCGCCGTCCAGTCGCCAGCGAGCAGGAAGCCCGGGACCCGTGTCACCGTCGACGGCCGCCGCAGCCCCGGGCGCGCGGCCAGCGTCGCCCGCTTCTCGACGATCGCGCGCGCCGCGCGCGGCTTCGGCAACCCCAGTTCGCGCGTAGTTGCCGGGCGACGGCCTCGCACAGGGCGGACAGCGGCTCATCGTCGTGCGCGCCGCTCGCGCTGACGACGACGGCGACCACGCCTCGGTTCGCCGGATCGTGCAAACCGCGGTCGAATGCCCACTGACCGTAGGCACGCTGCGCGGCGTCATCGAGCAGCGCAGTGAATCCGCGCGGCAGTGGCACATCGACGTCGTACTTCAGGTAGACGGTGCAGATCGGCTGGTAGGCAAAGCCCTGAATGGCGTCGAGCGCATCGGAGAGAACGGGCGCGAAGGCCGACGCGACGCGCCCGAGCTGGGCCGGCGGCGCCGCGTAGACGATGGCGTCGAAGTCGCCGAGTCCGGGCCCGAGGCGAAAGCCTCGCTCGGCCGGACCGATCGTCTCCACCCGAGTGCCGCGCCGCACCGCCCCACCGTGCGCGGACACGAAGCGTTCGACGGCGTCGGGCAGCAGTGCCGAGAGGTCGCTGCGGGGCAGCCACAGCATCGAGGCGGCGCTGCCCGCGCCGAGGCTGTCGCGCAGCACGTTCGCGAACACCTGCGCCGATGCCTCGGAAAGCGGGGTGTTGAGCGCGGCGATGCACAGCGGACGCCAGAGGCGCATGATCACGGCGTCGCTCTGCCCGTGCCCGGCCAGCCAGCCCGCCACGGCGCGATCCGGCCGGACCCGCCAGCGGTCGGCCTCGAGCGCGCGGAGGAAGCGCGCCACCGCCCTGCGGTCTCTTCCACGTCAGCCCTCGCGCGCGCAGGAGCGCACTGACCAGGTGCCACGGCGCCGGCAGCCGCGCTGCCGTGAGGCTGAAACCATCGGGATAGGACAGTTCGAATGGACGGCGCTCGACCAGGCGATCGATGCTCGCGCCGACGGTCCCGAGCACCGCCGCGATCGCGGTATACGCGCCGATCATCAGGTGCTGGCCGTTGTCGAGCGTGTGCGTGACGCCATCCAGCTCGAGCGCCACGCGCCGGCCGCGGCCGCCCAGTTCGGCCGCCGCTTCGAACAGGGTGACGTCCAGGCCGGCGGCGGCCAGTTCCGCCCCGGCTGCGCAGCCAGCCCAACCCCCGCCGACGACTGCGACCGAGCGTGGCCGCGTCACCGCTGGATCCAAGTGCGCCACGCGATCCACAGCTTGCGCAACGGCGTCAGGGCGACACGCTGGTGCAGGACCTGGAAGTTCTCGCGCTCGATCTCGTCGAGCAGGGTTGCGTAGATCGCGCCCATGATCAGCCCCGGACGCTGCGCGCGCCGATCGGCAGGCGGAAGCAACGCCATTGCCTCGCGGTAGCTGGCGCGCGCGCGCTCGGCCTGGAAGCGCATCAGAGGCACGAAGCCGTCGACGTAGCGGCCCGCGAGCAGGTCTGCCGTGCGCACGCCGAAGCGCTGCAGTTCATCCAGCGGAAGGTAGACACGGCCGCGGCGCGCGTCGTCGCCGACGTCGCGGATCACGTTGATCAGCTGCAGCGCCAGCCCGAGCCGTCCCGCGAATTCGAGCGTGCGCGGATCGGAGTAACCGAAGACGGCGGCGGAAATCTCGCCGACGACACCCGCGACCAGGTGCGCGTAGCGCTTCAGGGCGGCGAAGTCGAGGTAGCGGTTCTGCCGCAGGTCCATCTCCATCCCTTCCAGGATGGCGAGCAGGCGTTCGCGCGTGATGCCGAGCGGGCCGTCGATGAACGGCAGCAGCGCGCGCGTCACCGGGTGCGTCGGCTGCCGGTCGAAGAGCGCCGCGACCTCGCCGCGCCACCACTGAAGCTTCGCCTCGGCCACCGAAGGATCGCTGACTTCGTCCACGGCATCGTCCACTTCGCGGCAGTAGGCATAGACCGCGGTGATCGCACGGCGTCGCTCGGCCGGCAGGAACAGGAACGAGTAGTAGAAACTCGAGCCGCTGGCCGCCGCCTTGCCCTGGCAGTACTCGTCGGGCGTCATGCGGGGTGCGGGACGGGCCGCAGCGCGCGCAGCCCCATCATCGTCCAGTCGCGCGCGTTCAGGGCCGGGCGCTGCCGGAATACGTCGCCGCCGGCGGCATCGATGCGCTCGAGGATGCGAAGGCCGCCCTGCAAGACGAGGCGCAGCTCGAGGCCGATGCGGCCGCCGAGCGCGGGTGCCAGTGGCGCGCCGCTCAACAGCAGCGAACGGGCGCGGGCCACCTCGAAGGCCATCAGCGCGCGCCAGCGATCATCGGCCAGCCGCCGGGCGATCTGCGCCTCGTCTACGGCGAAGCGCGCCAGATCTTCGCGCGGCAGGTAGACCCGACCTTTTTCCCAGTCGATCGCAACGTCCTGCCAGAAGTTGGTCAGTTGCAGCCCGGTGCAGATCGCGTCGGACATCGCGAGGAGCGCAGGCTCCGCGCGACGGTACAGCGACAGCAGCAGGCGCCCGACAGGATTCGCCGAGCGCCGGCAGTAATCGAGCAGCGCAGCGTAGTCGGCGTAGCGCCGGGTGGTGACGTCCTGCGCGAAGGCGGACAGCAGGTCGTGCAGCAGCGGCAGCGGCAGTCCGTGTGCGGAGACTGCGGCCGCGAGATCGGGCCAGCGGGTGCCGGGTGCGTCCAGATGATCGAGGTCGTGTCCCAGGGCATGCAGTTCGCGCAGCCGGTCTTCAGGAGGGGCGTCACCTTCGTCCGCCACGTCGTCGGCCGTGCGGGCGAACCGGTAGATTGCGCGGACGGCGGGACGCAGCCGCGCCGGCAGCAGCAGTGACGCCACCGGAAAGTTCTCGTAGTGTCCGACCCCCATGCCGACGAAGCTATCACAGCGCACCGGGGCGCCCGGGCGACGAAGGTAGTTCCGCTAGAATCCGCGCTTCGTTCCGCGATAGGGTGTGCCGTCTCACGCGGTCGCGGCGCGAAGGTGGCGAAATTGGTAGACGCACCAGGTTTAGGTCCTGACGCCTTCACCGGCGTGGGGGTTCGAGTCCCCCCCTTCGCACCAGCACTTTGACGCCTTGCCGCCGCTCAGTGCAGAACGTCACTGCAGAACCATTGGGCGGCCAATCGAAAAGAACCGGAAAAGATGCAACAGACCGTGGAATCCCTCGGCGCGCTGGAGCGCCGGATCGACCTGACCGTGCCCGCGGCGGCGATCGAGCAGGAAGTGCAGGCGCGCCTGGCCAAGCTTGCGCGCACCGTGAAGATGCCCGGCTTCCGGCCCGGCAAGGTGCCCCTCAAGATGGTGGCGCAGAATTACGGTGCCCAGGTTCACGCCGAGGTGATGAACGACAAGGTCGGCGAGGCCTTCAGCTCGGCGGTGGCCGCCGGCAACCTCCGCGTGGCGGGCGCGCCCCGGCTGGAGCCGCGGGCAGTCGAAGGCTCGCAGGACCTGGCGTTCTCGGCCACGTTCGAGGTCTACCCGGAGATCACGCTGGGTGACCTCGCCGCCGTCGAGGTCCAGCGCGCCGTCTGCCCGGTGGGTGACGAAGAAATCGAGCGCACGCTCGAGATCATGCGCAAGCAACGGGCGACGTACGAGGACGCCGATCGCGTGGCCGCCGACGGCGACGTCGTCACCGTCGATTTCAAGGGCACGCAGGACGGCACGCCGTTCGATGGCGGCACGGCCACGGACTTTCCGTTTTCCCTGGGTCAGGGCCGGATGCTCCCCGAGTTCGAGGCCGCCGTCACTGGCATGAAGCCGGGCGAGAGCAAGACGTTCCCGCTGACCTTCCCGCAGGACTACACCGCGAAGGAGCTGGCCGGCAAGACAGTGCAGTTCGAGGTGACCCTGAAGAAGGTGCAGCAGCCCGTGCTGCCGCCGATCGACGCCCAGTTCGCGATGTCCCTCGGCATCGCCGACGGCGATCTCGAGAAGATGCGGTCCGAGATCAGGACCAACCTGGAGCGCGAGGTGGCTTCGCGGCTGCGCGCGCGCAGCAAGGACAGCGTGATGTCGGGCCTGCTGTCGGTCGCGTCGTTCGAGGTGCCGAAGTCGCTCGTCGACGGCGAGAAGCAGCGGCTCGCCGAGGCGGCGCGCAACGACCTGGTGGCGCGCGGAATGTCGGCGCAGGACGCGCCGCTCCCGCTCGAGTTGTTCCAGCCGCAGGCCGAGCGGCGTGTCCGGCTCGGCTTGCTCCTGGGCGAGGTCGTGCGCACGAACGGGCTGCAGCCGCGCCCCGACCAGATCCGCAAGCTGGTCGAGGAGATGGCGCAAAGCTACGAGCGCCCGCAGGAAGTGATCAACTGGTACCTGTCCGATCGCAAGCGCCTGGGTGAACTCGAATCGGTCGCCCTCGAGGACAATGTGACGAACTGGGTCCTGGAGCGGGCGAAGGTCGTGGACACGACGGTTGCATTCGACGAACTGATGGGCCACACGGGCCGCTGACGAAGGCGAGGGAAGGATGATCAAACCGGACATGACGGCGATGCAGGAGCCCCAGGGCCTCGGCATGGTGCCCATCGTCATCGAGCAGAGCGGTCGCGGTGAGCGCGCCTACGACATCTACTCCCGCCTGCTGCGCGACCGCGTCGTGTTCATGGTCGGTCCCGTGACCGACCAGACCGCGAACCTCGTCGTGGCGCAACTGCTGTTTCTCGAATCGGAGAATCCGGACAAGGACATCTCGCTGTACATCAACTCGCCAGGCGGGTCCGTATACGCGGGAATGTCCATATTCGACACGATGCAGTTCATCAAGCCGGACGTGTCCACGATCTGCGTCGGCATGGCGGCCAGCATGGGCGCCTTCCTGCTGGCGGCGGGAGCGAAGGGCAAGCGCTACACGCTTCCCAACTCGCGCATCATGATCCACCAGCCATCGAGCGGCGCGCAGGGTCAAGCGTCGGACATCGAGATCGCCGCGCGCGAGGTGCTGGACCTGCGCGATCGGCTGAACCGGATCCTCGCCGAGCGCACCGGACAGCCGGTCGAGAAGATCGCCAAGGACACGGACCGTGACAACTTCATGTCCGCCGAGGATGCCGTAAGCTACGGCCTCGTCGACAAGATCTTTGTCAAGCGCGGCGAACAGCCGTAATCTGCACGCGTCTACATAACGAGGTCCCGCCCGCTCCTTTATGTCGGACAAAAAGGGTTCGAGCGAAAAGCTCCTGTACTGCTCCTTCTGCGGCAAGAGCCAGCATGAGGTCAAGAAGCTCATCGCCGGCCCGTCGGTGTTCATCTGCGACGAGTGCATCGACCTCTGCAACGACATCATCCGGGACGAGACCACGGCGGACACCGCCGCGACCGGCACGCGTTCCGACCTGCCGACCCCGCACGAGATCGGCTCGATCCTCGACCAGTACGTCATCGGGCAGGACAAGGCCAAGCGGATCCTGTCGGTCGCGGTCTACAACCACTACAAGCGCCTGAAGCACATGGGCAGCAAGGATGACGTCGAGCTCGACAAGACGCAACATCCTGCTGATCGGCCCGACCGGCTCGGGCAAGACGCTGCTGGCGCAGACGCTGGCGCGGCTGTCTGAACGTGCCGTTCGCCATCGCCGACGCGACCACGCTGACCGAAGCGGGTTACGTCGGAGAAGACGTCGAGAACATCCTCCAGCAGCTGCTGCAGAACTGCAGACTACGAGGTCGACAAGGCGCAGCGCGGCATCGTCTACATCGACGAGATCGACAAGATCTCGCGCAAGAGCGACAACCCGTCGATCACGCGCGACGTGTCGCGGCGAGGGCGTGCAGCAGGCGCTGCTGAAGATGCTCGAAGGCACCATGGTTTCGGTGTCCCGCCGCAGGGCGGCCGCAAGCACCCCGAACCAGGACTTCGTCCAGATCGACACGACGAACATCCTGTTCATCTGCGGCGGAGCATTCGACGGGGTCGAGAAGATCATCCGCAGCAGGTCCGAGAAGAGCGGGATCGGATTCGGCGCCTCGGTGACGAGCGCGAGCGACCGCTCGGTGGGCGACCTGCTGCGCGACGTCGAGCCCGAGGACCTCATCAAGTTCGGCCTGATCCCCGAGCTTGTCGGCCGGCTGCCGGTTGTCGCCACGCTGGACGAACTCAGTGAAGAGGCGCTGGTCGAAATCCTCGTTCAGCCCAAGAACGCGCTCGCGAAGCAGTTCCAGCGGCTGTTCCAGATGGAAGGGGTCGACCTGGAAGTGCGTCCGGACGCCTTGCGCGCCATCGCGCGAAAGGCGATCAAGCGCAAGACCGGAGCCCGCGGATTGCGCTCGATCGTCGAAAGTGTCCTGCTGGACGTCATGTATGACCTGCCCAGCACCAAGAACGTCGTGAAGGTCGTCGTCGACGAAAACACCATTGGCGGCGGCAAGCCGTTGCTGATGTACTCGGACCAGCCCAAGGTCGCCGGCGCGCCGCGCTAGCGACACCGACCCGCTCTTTCCGCCTGGCTGGCAGGCCCGGATGCGCGGGTCCCGTGCGTGCTAGATTGGATCGGGGCGGATTTCGGAACGCCCTTGCATTCCGCATGCGCGGGCGCATATGCACTGAAAGTCCATCCGAAGGGAACCATTCCGAATGTCCACACAAATCCTGCCGCCGGATCGCATCACGCTGCCGCTGCTGCCGCTGCGCGACGTGGTCGTGTTTCCGCACATGGTGATTCCGCTGTTCGTCGGGCGCCCGAAGTCGATCCGCGCGCTCGAGGCGGCGATGGAAGCCGGCAAGAACATCATGCTGGTCGCTCAGAAGAACGCCGCCAAGGACGAGCCGGCCGCCGAAGACATCTACGAGATCGGCTGCGTCGCCAGCATCCTGCAGATGCTCAAGCTTCCCGACGGCACCGTGAAGGTGCTGGTCGAGGGCGCGCAGCGGGCCCGCATCGAGCAGATCGAGGACGGCGCCACGCACTTCACCGCGAATGTGATGCCGATCGTGCCGGAGACGACGCCGACGGCGGAGGTCGAGGCGCTGCGCCGCGCCATCGTCAGCCAGTTCGACCAGTACGTGAAGCTCAACAAGAAGATCCCGGCCGAGATCCTGACCTCGATCGCCGGCATCGATGAGGCGGGGCGCCTGGCGGACACGATCGCCGCGCACCTGCCGCTGAAGCTCGAGCAGAAGCAGAGGATCCTCGAGATGCCGGGCCTGAATGAGCGCCTGGAGCACCTGCTCGCCCAGCTCGAGACCGAGATCGACATCCTCCAGGTCGAGAAGCGCATCCGCGGCCGCGTGAAGCGGCAGATGGAGAAGAGCCAGCGCGAGTACTACCTGAACGAGCAGGTCAAGGCGATCCAGAAGGAGCTCGGCGAGGGCGAGGAGGGCGCGGACCTCGAGGAGCTCGAGAAGAAGATCAAGGCCGCGCGCATGCCGAAGGCGGCCCGCGACAAGGCGCAGTCGGAGCTGAAGAAGCTCAAGCTGATGTCGCCGATGTCGGCCGAGGCCACGGTCGTCCGCAACTACCTGGACACGCTGGTCGGGCTGCCGTGGAAGAAGCGCAGCAAGATCAACAACGACCTCGCCAACGCCGAGAAGGTGCTGAACGACGACCACTACGGGCTCGAGAAGGTCAAGGACCGCATCCTCGAGTACCTTGCCGTGCAGCAGCGCGTCGACAAGGTCAAGGCGCCGATCCTGTGCCTCGTCGGCCCCCCAGGCGTCGGCAAGACCTCGCTCGGCCAGTCGGTCGCGCGCGCGACGAACCGCAAGTTCATCCGCATGGCTCTCGGCGGCGTGCGTGACGAGGCCGAGATCCGCGGCCACCGGCGCACCTACATCGGGTCGATGCCGGGCAAGGTCCTGCAGAACCTCGGCAAGGTCGGCGTTCGCAACCCGCTGTTCCTGCTCGACGAGGTCGACAAGATGGGCATGGACTTCCGCGGCGACCCGGCCTCGGCGCTGCTGGAGGTGCTCGACCCCGAGCAGAACCACACCTTCCAGGACCACTACGTCGAGGTCGACTTCGACCTGTCGGACGTGATGTTCGTCGCTACCAGCCAACACGATGAACATCCCGCCCGCGCTGCTCGACCGGATGGAAGTGATCCGCCTGTCCGGCTACACGGAGGAGGAGAAGGTCCACATCGGCCTGCAGCACCTGCTGCCGAAGCAGATGAAGACCAACGGCCTCAGGGACGGCGAGCTTGCCATCACGGAGAGCGCGATACGCGACATCATCCGTTACTACACGCGCGAGGCGGGCGTCCGCTCGCTCGAGCGCGAGATCAGCAAGATCTGCCGCAAGGTGGTCAAGCAGTTGCTGCTGAAGAGCCAGGACAAGAAGATCCAGGTCTCGGCGAAGAATCTCGACAAGTTCCTCGGCGTGCGTCGCTTCTCGTTCGGCGTCGCCGAGAAGCAGAACCAGGTCGGCCAGGTCACCGGGCTGGCATGGACCGAGGTGGGCGGCGACCTGCTGACGATCGAGGTCGCGACGATGCCCGGCAAGGGCAACGTACAGCGCACAGGCTCGCTCGGCGACGTCATGAAGGAGTCGGTCGAGGCGGCACGCTCGGTTGTGCGCGCGCGGGCCCGCCGGATGGGCATCCGTGACGAGGTGTTCGAGAAGACCGACCTGCACGTGCACTTCCCGGAAGGCGCGACGCCGAAGGACGGCCCGTCGGCTGGCATCGCGATCACGACCGCCCTTGTGTCGGCCTTGTCCGGCATTCCGGTGCGCGCCGACGTCGCGATGACCGGCGAAATCACGCTGCGCGGCGAAGTGCTCGCGATCGGCGGGCTCAAGGAGAAACTGCTGGCGGCCCACCGAGGCGGCATCAAGACGGTGATGATTCCGGAGGAAAACGTCAAGGATCTCGCGGAGATCCCGGACAACGTGAAGAATCGTCTCGAAATCGTCCCCGTCAAGTGGATCGACAAGGTGCTCGAGATCGCGCTCGAGCGCCAGCCGGTTCCACTGACCGACGAGGATGCCGCGGCGGCCCCGGTGAAGTCAGGCGACGCGCCTGCCACGAGCGAGGTCGTCAAGCACTGATCCCGTCAAGGGTTGAAGCGGCGCGCGTCGACCGATGCGCGCCGCTTCTTTCTTTCTCGTCAATGAAGACCGACGTCTCCAGATTTCGCTTCGCTTTCCCTTGACACTCCAGGGTCAGCGCGGTGAAATTGCCCTTCGAATTCGTCCGCTCGCATGCTTGCCCTCCGACGTCCTTCAACCAGAACAACCGGAACCGCGCAGCTGCGTGATCAGTCTCGACAGAGGGGGTGTAAGTGAACAAGACCGAATTGATCGACCACATCGCCAAGCAGGCCGACATTTCCAAGGCCGCCGCGGGTCGAGCCCTTGAAGCGATCGTTGCAGGCATCCGCACGAGCTTGAAGAAGGGCAACTCGGTGACGCTGGTCGGGTTCGGCACGTTCATCGTGGGCAAGCGCGCCGCACGCACCGGTCGCAATCCGCGCACGAATCAGCCGATCAAGATCAAGGCTGCGCGCGTTCCAAAGTTCCGTCCTGGCAAGGCTTTGAAAGATTCGCTAAACTAGCCGTCTTTCGTAGCCAACTGCTGTTGCTCGTCAGCCTAGTGCCGACGGTCAGCCCGGGGTGCTTAGCTCAGTTGGTAGAGCGGCGCCCTTACAAGGCGTAGGTCGGGAGTTCGAGCCTCTCAGCACCCACCACCTCCACGCAGCAGTGGCAAGGAAGCAGACGCGGAGTGGTAGTTCAGTTGGTTAGAATACCGGCCTGTCACGCCGGGGGTCGCGGGTTCGAGTCCCGTCCACTCCGCCACAAAACACCAAAAGGCGAACACTGTTCGCCTTTTTTGTTGCTGCACCGCTTGATGCAGCACTGAACGCTCGACAGGGGCCCGCGCCATGTTCGAATCGGTCCGCACGCATCGCCGCTGGATGATGCTCTTCATGATCGTCCTGATCTTTCCATCCTTCGTCTTCTTCGGCATCCAGGGCTACAGTAGCTTCATCGAGAGCGACAGCGCGCTCGCGAAGGTCGACGGTTCGCCGATCACGCAGCAGGAGTTCGACCAGGCGCAGCGCGACCGCATCGAACGGCTCAGGCAGACCTTCGGGTCCGACTTCGATCCGAAGCTGCTCGAGACCCCAGAGGCGCGGGCTTCGATCCTGGACGGCATCGTGATGAGCCGCGTCCTGGCCAACGAGGCCAGCAAGGCGAACATCATCGTCACCACCGACCGGCTGCGCGAGGTGCTCGCGACCGTGCCGGCATTCCAGGAAGACGGCAAGTTCAGCTACGACAAGTACAAGGCCTACGTCGCGTCGCAGGGCCTGACCGAGCCGATCTTCGAGCAGCGCGTGCGCGAGGACCTTCGCAAGCAGGCGCTGCTCCAGGCCGTCGTCGAGTCGGCGATCGTCCCGAAGACGGTCGCCGACCGCCTCGACACCATGTTGCGCGAGCAGCGCGAGGTGCGCGAGCTGCGCTTCACGGCCGAGCAGTTCCTGCCCAAGGTGAAGGTGACCGAGGAGCAGGTCGCCGCGTTCTACGAGCAGAACCGCACGCTCTTCGAGACGCCCGAGTCGGCGAAGGTCGAGTTCCTGGTCCTGTCCCCTGAAACGCTGTCCGGTACCGGCGCGGTGACCGAGGCCGAGGCCCGGGCCTACTACGAGCAGAACAAGGCGCGCTTCGGTACCGACGAGCAGCGGCGGGCCAGCCACATCCTGATCACGCCCGAGGGTGGCGACAAGGCGGCCGCGAAGAAGAAGGCCGAGCAGCTACTGGGACAGTTGAAGTCGAAGCCGGGAGATTTCGAGAAGCTGGCGCGCGAGAACTCCAAGGACCCCGGCTCGGCCGCGCAGGGCGGCGACCTCGGACTCTTCGGCAAGGGGATGATGGTCAAGCCGTTCGAGGACGCCACCTTCAGGATGAAGCCGGGCGAGATCAGCGACGTCGTCGAAAGCGACTTCGGCTTCCACATCATCAAGGTCACCGAGGTAAAGGCGGCCGAGGTGAAGCCCTTCGAACAGGTCAAGGCCGACATCGAGCGCGACCTCGGGACGCAGCAGGCGCAGAAGGAATTCGCGAAGGCGGCCGATCAGTTCACAAACCTCGTCTACGAGCAGGCCGACTCGTTGCAGCCGGCGGCCGACGCGCTGAAGCTGAAGGTCCAGCAGGTTGACGCGCTGACGCGGCGCGGCCTCGCGCCCCACATCAACGCGCGCGTCGTCGACGCGCTGTTCTCGGAAGAGTCGCTGAAGTCGAAGCGCAATTCGCAGGCGATCGAGGTTGCAACCAACACGCTGGTGTCGGCGCGCATCGTCGACCACAGGCCGGCGGCGGTCCGCCCGCTCGACGAGGTGAAGGCGCAGGTGCGACAACTCGTCGAGCGGCGCGAGGCGGTTCGCCTTGCGAAGGAAGCGGGCGAGGCCCGGCTGGCCGAACTGAGGAAACAGCCGAGCGACGCGGGCTTCGCGCCCGCGCGGACCATCTCGCGGAGCAATCCGCAAGGCCTGCCGCCCGGCGCGCTGAACGCGATCATGGGCGCGCCGACCGACAAGCTGCCGGCGTTCATCGGCACCGAAGTCGACAACGCCGGCTACCTGATCGCGCAGATCGTGTCGGCCAGGATCGGTGAAGCGGGCACCGCCGAGCAGCGCGACGCAAGGAACCGCGTACTGGCGCAGCAGGCGGCCGCCGCCGACGAGGTCACGTACGCTGAGGGACTGAAGGCGCGCCACAACGTCAAGATCCTGAAGGCCGACTTCCTGAAGCCGGCAGTCAAGCCGGTGGCGGACGCGACGGCCGTGCCGAGCAGCGAGGCGAAGAAGTAGCGCTCAGCCGGCGAGCGCCCGGGCAGCCTCGCGAAAGGCGGCGGGGTCGTCGTTCTCGAGCGCGAGCGGCCGCGCGTGCGGCGACCGCGTGAAGTTGCGGCCGATCGACCGCAGGTACGCCGGGTCGTAGTGATCGATCAGCAACCGCTCCACCAGGGCGTCCCACCGACCTGCGTCCACCAGTTTCTTCCACTCGCCGACCCGCTGGTGCCCGTGCAGCGGCACGAGGCAGTCGAGCTTCTCGTGCAGGGTCGCGGCGTCCGATTCGAAGTGGGCGTACTCGTCGCGCAGCAGCCGGATCCGGGCTTCGAGCGGCAGTTCGAGGCGGATGCAATCCGAGGCCCGCATCGCCAGCAGCAACTGGTCGGGTACCCTCAGCTCTCCGACCTTGCGGCTCTCCGATTCGATAAAGATCGGCCGCGAGGAATCGAAGCCGCGCAGGGCATGCCAGAGGCGCGTTTCGAAGCGTTTCTGCGATGGCTGCGGCAGTGCCGGCAGGCTTCCGAGCAGCGAGCCGCGGTGATGGGCGAGGGCTTCGAGGTCGAGCACCTGCGCCCCGGCATCGGCAAGGTGCTGCAGCAGCCGGCTCTTGCCGCTGCCCGTAGTGCCGCAGACGACGCGGAACGTGTGGCGCGCCGGCAGGTGATCGAGATCGGCCAGCACCGCGCGGCGGAACGCGCGGTAACCACCCTCGAGCTGCCGCGCCTGCCAGCCCACGCGCCCGAGGACGTGGGTCATCGCGCCGCTGCGGTTGCCACCCCGCCAGCAGTACACCAGCGGCCTCCACGAACGCGGCTTGTCGCTGAACGACTGTTCCAGGTGCTGCGCGATGTTGCGCGACACAAGGGCCGCGCCGCGCCGCCTGGCGTCGAACGACGACTGCTGACGGTCCATCGTGCCGACTTCGGCGCGCTCGGTGTCGCTCAGCACCGGGCAGCTGATTGCTCCCGGGACGTGATCCTCGGCGTACTCGGCCTCGCTGCGGACATCGATGATCGTGTCGAACCGGCCGAGGTCGGCGAGCGCGTCCTCGACTGTGACGACGGTGCGGTCCTCGCTCATCGCTTCGGCCGCGCGCCCAGCAACGGGCGCAGGACCGGCCAGACGTTGTCTAGCATGAGCGGCTGCGCCTCCGCGCTCGGATGGATGCGGTCTGCCTGGAACAGGTCGAGCGACTCCGCGAATCCTTCTAGGAGGAAGGGAACGAGCGGCACCTTGAATTCGCGCGCGAGCATGGCGAAGGTGTCGGCGAAACGCTCGGTGTACTCGCGGCCGTAATTTGGCGGCACCCGCAGGCCCACCAGCAGCACCTTCGCGCCAGCGGCCTGGCCCTGGCGGATCATCGTCGCAAGGTTGTCCCGCATGACGGTCAGCGGCAGGCCGCGGAGTCCGTCGTTGGCGCCGAGTTCCAGCACGATGACCCGGGGCCGGTGCTCTTTCAGCAATGCGGGCAAACGAGTACGGCCGCCGCTGGTGGTCTCGCCGCTGATGCTCGCATTGACGACCCTATAATCGCTGCCACTGGCGCGCAGGCGATCGGCAAGCAGTTGCACCCATCCCGTTCCGCGCGGCAGTCCGTATTCGGCCGACAGGCTGTCGCCGACCACCAGCAGGACCGGTCCGCCTGCCTCCTTGACCACGGCAGGCGAGCCCCACGCGGCGACAGGCGCCAGGCACGCGAACAGCGCGGCCAGCAATGCGAAGCCGGATCGGATCAGGAAATTTCTGCGCACGGAGTGATGGAAGTGACTGACGTTGCAGTCGAGGCCGCGGTCGAGGCACGCGGCCTCGGCAAGGTCGTGCAGGACGCGACAGGAAGCCTCACGATTCTCGATGATATCAACCTGGTCATCGCGCCCCGCGAGACGGTGGCGATCGTCGGCGCATCGGGCTCCGGAAAGTCGACCTTGCTGGGACTGCTCGCGGGGCTCGACGTTCCCACGCGCGGCACGGTGCGGCTCTTCGGCGAGGACCTGTTCGCGCGCGACGAGGACGGACGCGCGGCGCTGCGGGCCCAGCGCCTCGGGTTCGTGTTCCAGTCGTTCCAGCTGCTGCCGCACCTGACCGCGCTGGAGAACGTGCTGCTGCCCCTCGAACTCGGCGGGCGCGTGCCCGACGGCCGCAACCCGGTCGAGGCGGCGCGTGAGCTGCTGAAGCGCGTGGGACTCGGCGAACGGCTCGCGCACTATCCGAAGTATCTCAGCGGCGGCGAACAGCAGAGGGTCGCGCTGGCTCGCGCCTTCGTCCTGCATCCGCCCTTGCTGCTGGCCGACGAGCCGACCGGCAGCCTCGATGCGCGCACCGGCGAAGCCGTGATCGACCTGATGTTCGAGCTGAACCGTGAGCGCGGTTCGACGCTGGTGATGGTCACGCACGACCCGGACATCGCGCGTCGCTGCGGACGCCAGATCGAGTTGTCCGCCGGCCGGATCGTGTCGCCGGACGCAGCTTCAGCGGCCCTCGCGTAGCCCCCGCAGCGCCTCGGCCGCGCGCGGCGCCAGGTCGCCGGCGACGATTCCGATGTCGCCCGCGCCCCGCACGGCAGCGCCGTGCAGCCAGACGGCGGCGACCACGGACTGCCAAGCGTCGAATCCCTGCGCGAGAAGCGCCCCGAGCATGCCGGCCAGCACGTCGCCCGTGCCCGCCGTCGCCAGCGCCGGAGAGCCGGTCGGATTGATGGCGGTTCGGCCGTCCGGCGCCGCGACGACGGTGCCGGCGCCCTTGAGGACGACGATCGCGCGCAAGTCGCCGGCGAGCGTTCGTGCGGCGCCCAAGCGGTCCCGCTGGACGTCATGCGCGGAAGTGTTCAGCAGTCGTGCGGCTTCGAGGGGATGCGGCGTCAGCACCGAAGGAGCCGCGCGCTCGCGCAGTGTCGCCCGCAATGCGGACTCCTCGGCGAGGAGATTGAGTCCGTCGGCATCGATCACGCTGGCGCGCGGACGCGCGAGCGACCACGCGAGCGCCGCGCGCGCCTCGCTGTCGACGCCGAGCCCGCAACCGACCACCACGCACTCCGGGTCCGTGATCGACGCATGCGGCCGGAACATCAGTTCCGGCTGGACCGGGTCGACCCGCAGTTCCGGCGCGCCGATGCAGTCGACATAGACGCGGCCCGCGCCCAGCCGCAGGGCCGCGCGGGCGGCCAGCAAAGGCGCACCGACCATGCCGGCGCCGCCACCGACGACCAGCACGTTGCCGAAGCTGCCCTTGTGGGTGTCGCGCCGGCGCGCCAGTGCAATGTCGGGAAACTCGTCGGGCGCCGACAGCGTGAGCGCGGATGGGCCTGCCTCCAGGCCGAGCCGGTCGACCTGCACCTCGCCCGCCGCATCGCTGCCGGCTCCCGTGTGCAGCCCGGGCTTGTCGCCAAGGAACGTGACGGTGAGGTCGGCACGGACCCCTTCGACGTCGCCGACCCACGCTCCGCGGTCGCTGTCGAGCCCGCTCGGCACGTCGAGCGCGACGATCCGCTCGGCGCGTCCATTGATCCACCGCACGGCGTCGAGGAACGCGCCCTGCAGCGGACGCGCCAGCCCGATACCGAACAGCGCATCGACGACGATGTCGAAGCGGCGATCGGGCAGGGCAGCCGAGACGGCGCCTCCGCCTTCGCGCCAGCGCCGGAACGCCGCGAGCGCGTCGGTCGCCGAAGGCTGCGCTGCCCCGAGGAGGACGCAGACAATCTGATGCCCGCGCGCGGCCAGTTCGGTTGCCACGACGAAGCCGTCACCGCCGTTGTTGCCGGGCCCGCAGACGATGCAGACTGACGCACGCCGATCACCGGCCAGTGCGTCGATCCGCCGCGCCGCGCCGCGGCCGGCGCGCGCCATCAACTCGCCGGGGGGCAGGCCGGCCTGCGCAGCCTGCTCGATCGCGCGCAGCTCGGCGACGGTGAAGAGCGGCGTTCCCATCCAGACAGGTTAGGCAGCTCGGCGACGGTCGTATCTGTCGATGGTCAACCCGTCGAGATCGATCTCCGGCGTCCGGCCTCCGACCACGTCGGCCAGCACCTTGCCCGAGCCGCACGCCATGACCCAGCCGGTGGAGCCGTGTCCGGTGTTGAGGTACAGGTTGGGAATCCGGCTGGGGCCGAGCACCGGCGGGCCGTCAGGCAGCATGGGGCGGGCCCCGATCCAGAACTGCGCCTTGCGGTAGGCTGCCGCGGCGGGAAACCAGTCGCCTGCAACCTTGATCAGCGTGCTCAGCGCATTGTCGCGCAGCTTCATGCCGCGGGTGCCGATCTCCGCCGTGCCGGCGATCCGCAGGCGGTTGCCCATGCGGGTGATCGCGACCTTGTAGGTCTCGTCCATTACGCCCGTCATCGGGGCGCGCTCGAGCGCCGTGATGGCCGCCGTCGCCGAATAGCCCTTCACGGCCATCAGCGGCAGCCGGATGCCGAGCGGACGCAGCAACGCGAGGCTGTCGACCCCGCCGGCGACGACGTACGCGTCGCCGCGCAGTTCCCCGGCGCTCGTGCGCAGGCACTCGATGCGGCCCAGCGCCAGGCCGAAGCCCTGGGCGGTCACACCGAAGCGGAACCGCACGCCGTCGCGCGCCGCGATGTCCTTCAACTGGTGCGCGAAGAATGCGCAGTTGCCCGTCTCGTCGTCGGGCAGGTGCAGCGCGCCCGCCAGTGGCGTGACCGGATGGAGCGCCACTTCTACCGCGCGCGCCTCGTCGCCGCTCAGCAGCCGGTGCGCAACGCCCAGTTCGGTGAGCATCCTGCGCGTTGCGGCCGAACGCTCGACTTCCTGCTCGGTCCGGAACAGCTGCAGGTACCCGGTGGACTGCTCGTAGTCGAGCGCGTGCAGCTTGCGCAGCGCGCGGATCTGCTCCTGGCTGTAGAAGGCGAGCCGCTGCATGCGTGCCTTGTTGCGGGCGAATCGCTCGGCGCTGCACTCGGTGAGCCAGCGCCGGATCCAGTTCCACAGGGCCAGGTTCGCGGCGGGCCGGAACACGATGGGCGCTTCGGCCTTGAAGAGGTAGGCCGCGACCTTGCCCGGCATGCCCGGCTGGGCCCACGGCGCGACGTAGGACGGCGCCATGACGCCGGCGTTGGCGAAACTCGTCTCCTGGGCCACGCCGGGACGGCGCTCGACCACGGTGACATCCATGCCCGCCCGGCGCAGGAAATAGGCGGTGCACACGCCGATCACTCCGGCGCCGACCACGATGACGTGCATGGACCTGTTGTTCTTCTTCTGTTGCGAGCGGCGCGCATTGTAGCCGCGCGCCTCCGGCAGCCTAGAGTTTCATCTGGCCCGGGAGGAACGTGACGAGCGTCGGGAAGTACCAGATGGCCAGCACCGCGATCATCATCATCAGGAAGTAAGGGAACGCCGCGAGCGCGATGTAGTTGATCTGTCGCCGTGTCATTCCCTGCATCACGAACAGGTTGAACCCGACGGGCGGCGTGATCTGCGCCATCTCCACCACGATCACGATGAAGACGCCGAACCACAGCAGGTCGATGCCGGCGACCTGCAGCGTCGGCAGCAGCACGGCCATCGTCAGCACGACCATCGAGATGCCGTCGAGGAAGCACCCGAGGATGATGAAGAACACCATCAGCAGCATGATCAGCGCGAACGGGCTGAGGTTCATCGCGCCGATCGCCTCGGCGAGCTGGCGCGGCAGCCCGATGAATCCCATCGACAGCGACAGGAACGCGGAGCCCGCGAGGATCAGCGCGATCATGCAGTACAGCCGCGTCGCCGCCATCAGCGCGTCCCAGAACGTGGCCCTGGTCAGCGTGCCCTGCGCGGCCGAGAGGATCAGCGCGCCGACCACGCCGAGGGCGGCCGCCTCGGTGGCCGTCGCGACGCCGCTGTAGATCGATCCCAGCACGACCCCGATCAGGCCGAGGACGGGCAGCAGGTGGCGCGACTCATTGAGCTTCTGGAGGAACGACAGCGAGATGTCGGCGGGCGGAACCTTGCCGCGGTTGCGGATCGCCCAGAACATCGTGTAGCCCATGAAGAGGGCGGCAAGCATCGCCCCGGGAATCACGCCGGCGATGAACAGCTTGCCGATCGAGACGTCGGCGGCAACGCCGTACACGATCATGATGATCGACGGCGGGATCAGCAGGCCCAGCGTGCCCGCGCCTGCCAGCGATCCGATCGCGATGTCGTCGGGGTATCCGCGCTTGGCGAGCTCAGGCAGCGTGATCTTTCCGATCGTCGCGCAGGTGGCCGCCGATGAACCGGACACCGCGGCGAAGATCGTGCAGCCGATGATGTTCGCGTGCAGCAGGCGGCCGGGCAGCCACTGCAGCCACGGGGCCAGGCCGCGGAACATCCCTTCCGACAGCCGGCTCTTCAGCAGGATTTCGCCCATCCAGATGAACAGCGGCAAGGCGGTCAGCGTCCAGCTCGACAGCGACCCCCACACGGTGAGCGCGAGCGCATCGCCTCCTGGCCGCGTGGTGAACAGCTCCATGCCGATCCAGGCGACGCCGAGCACGGCGATGCCGATCCAGACGCCGGCCCCCAGGATGATGAAGAGGGCGACGATGAGCAGCAGCGCGATCAGCGTACCCATCGCTCACTCCACGTGCCCGGCTTCATCGGTGCCGGGCACGAGCGTCCCGGTCCTCAGCGTGAGGACCAGTTGCTCGGTGAAGGCGACCGCCAGGCCGAACAGGCCGAGCGCCATCGACAGCTGCGGGATCCACAGCGGCGTGGCGTCGACGTTCTGCGACACGTCGTGGAACACGTAGGAGCCCCACACCAGCTTCGCGGCGAACCATGCGAAGTAGGCGGAGAGCAGGGCGGCCACCACCAGGCACAGGACTTCCATCCAGTACCGGGTGCGACCCTTCAGGCGCGACAGGATCAGCGTGACCCGGATGTGGTCGCCGCGGCGCAGCGCGTACGCCATGGCGAGGAACGATCCCGCGGCGAGGCAGTAGCCAGCGTAGGCGTCGAGACCCGCCATCGAGAATCCGAACTCCCGTCCGGCAATCCCGACCACCTGGACCACGAGCGTCGCGAGGATGAACAAAGCGCCCAGCGCGCCGAGCGCCGTGTAGAAGGGATCGAGGACGGAACGCCGCATGGCGGGAATGAAAAAAGGCCGCCTTGCGGCGGCCTAGCGGGGTCGACTACTTGCGGAACGCGCCGATGATGGCCTGGCCGTCGGGCCCGGCCTTCTGCAGCCACTCGTTGAGCATCATCTCGCCCATTTTCGTCAGCTCGGCCTTGAAGGCGGTGTTGGGCTCGTAGACGGTCATCTTGTTGGCCTTCAGCGTGGCGAGGGACTCGCCGGTGAAGTCGCGCATGCGTTTCCAGCCGCGCTCTTCGGCGGCCTTGCCGGCGGCGAGCACGGCATCCTGCGTCGCCTTGTCGAGCTTGTCGAACTCCTTCTGGTTGATGATCACCATGTTCTTGGGCAGCCACGCGTCGACGGTCGCGAAGTGCGTCAGGCTCTCCCACACCTTGGAGTCGACGCCGGTGGCGCCGGAGGACATGAACGAGTCGACGACGCCGGTGGACAGCGCCTGCGACAGTTCCGCGGCCTGGATCGTCAGCGGTTGCGCGCCGACGATTTGCGCGATGCGCGTGGTCGCCGGGTTGTAGGCACGCCACTTCAGGCCTTTCATGTCGGCCGTCGAGCTCAGCTGCTTCTTCGTGTAGATCCCCTGCGGTGGCCATGCGACCGCGTAGAGCAGCCGGATGCCCTGGCCGGCGAGGATCTTCTCGACGACCGGGCGCTGGGCCTGCCACAGCTTGTACGACGCGTCGAAGCCGGTCGCCACGAAGGGCACGGCATCGGCCCCGAAGACGGCGTTCTCGTTCTCCAGCAGGCTCATCAGCACCTCGCCGATCTGCGCCTGGCCGGTCTGCACCGCGCGCTTGATCTCGGGCGCCTTGAACAGCGCGCCGTTCGCATGCACGGTGATCGCGAGCTTGCCGCCGGTTGCCTTCTGCACGTCGGCCGCGAACTGGTTGAGGTTCTGGGTATGGGGATTGCCGGCAGGGTAGCCGGCGGGCAGGTCCCACTTGGTCTGCGCGAGTGTCGGCGCGGCAAAGGACATGGCGGCAGCCGCGAAGGCGGAACCGAGCAGCAGGGAACGTCGTTTCATGGTCTCCTCATCGGTGAGTCGGCGCGGTCCGGTCGATCGGTCGCTGTGTCAACATAGCGCCGGCCCGAGCAAGTCAAGAGAATCGTGTCCACACATCATTCTGATCGCGCGATGGGCAGTGCCCGTCAGTCACCCGAACGCTTCCGCTCCCTGCCTTGCGCGGCGCTCAGCATACAAGCACCGGCGGCCACGCGGAGGATGCGATGACCACCGCGCCAGCGCAGGGAGCCTGGGAGTTCTGGATCGACCGGGGCGGGACCTTCACCGACGTCGTCGCGAAGCGGCCGGACGGCGCGCTCGTCACCCACAAGCTCCTCTCCGAGAATCCCGAGCAGTACCGGGACGCGGCCGTCGCCGGCATCCGCCACCTGCTGGGCGTGGCGGCCGGCCAGGACGTGCCGAGCGATGCCCTCGGCGTCGTCAAGATGGGCACCACCGTCGCGACCAACGCGCTGCTCGAGCGCAAGGGCGAGCCGACGGTGCTCGTGGTCACGCGCGGCTTCCGCGATGCCCTGCGCATCGCCTACCAGAACCGGCCCCGCCTGTTCGATCGCCACATCGTTCTGCCGGAACTGCTTTACTCGCAGGTAATCGAGGCCGACGAGCGGATCGGCGCCCACGGCGACCTCGTCAAGGCGCTCGACGAGGAGGCGGCGCGCCGCGACCTGCGGCGTGCGTACGAGGCCGGCTTGCGCGCCGTCGCCATCGTGCTGATGCACGGCTACCGCTACCGGCAGCACGAGGCGGCGCTGGAGCGGATCGCGCTCGAGATCGGCTTCCCGCAGGTCTCGGTGTCGCACAAGGCCAGCCCGCTGATGAAGTTCGTGGCGCGTGGCGACACGACGGTGGTCGACGCCTACCTGTCGCCCATCCTGCGCCGCTACGTCGAGCAGGTGGCGGGCGATCTGCCGGACACGCGACTGCTCTTCATGCAGTCGAGCGGCGGCCTGACCGACGCGCGGCGCTTCCAGGGCAAGGACTCGATCCTGTCCGGCCCGGCCGGCGGCATCGTCGGCATGGTGCGGACCAGCCTCGCGGCGGGCTTCGACCGCGTGATCGGCTTCGACATGGGCGGCACGTCGACCGACGTCTCGCACTTCGCCGGACGCGACGTCAGCGACTGCGAGCGCGCGTTCGAGACGCAGGTCGCCGGCGTGCGGATGCGCGCACCGATGATGAGCATCCACACCGTCGCTGCCGGTGGCGGTTCCATCCTGCACTTCGACGGCGCGCGGCTGCGCGTGGGACCGGACTCGGCGGGCGCGAACCCCGGACCGGCCTGCTACCGCCGCGGCGGGCCGCTCGCGGTCACCGACTGCAACGTCATGGTCGGCAAGATCCAGCCGGAATTCTTCCCGCACGTGTTCGGGCCGCGCGGCGACCAGGCGCTCGACGCCGAAGTGGTGCGCGAGCGGTTCGTGGTTCTCGCCGCGCGGATCCACGCCGAGACCGGGCGCCACCTCTCGCCGGAGCAGGTGGCGGAGGGCTACATCGACATCGCCGTCGGCAACATGGCCGAGGCGATCAAGCGCATCTCGGTGCAGCGCGGCCACGACGTCACGAAGTACACGTTGTCGGTATTCGGTGGCGCCGGGGGCCAGCACGCGTGCCGGGTCGCCGACGCCCTCGGCATGACGCGGATCTTCGCCCACCCGCTCGCCGGCGTGCTGTCCGCCTACGGCATGGGCCTCGCGGACCAGACTGCGATGCGCGAGGAATCGGTCGAGTGCCGTCTCGCGGCCGACGCGATGAATGCACTCGGCGCGACGCTCGACCGGCTGGGTGCCGACGCCATCCAGGACTTGCGTTCGCAGGGTGTTGCGCCGGACCGCATCCGCCTGGTGCGGCGCGCGCACCTGCGCTATGACGGCACCGACACGGCGCTGATCGTTCCCGCCGGGACGCTCGGTGACATGCAGCGCGCCTTCGACACGGAGTACCTGAAGCGCTACTCGTTCCTGATGGAAGGGCGGTCGCTGGTGATCGAGGCGGCGTCGGTCGAGGCGATCGGGGGCGGCGACGCCGCCGCCGAGCGGCCCGCGCAGCGCCCGCCGCGCCCGGAGGCGCTCGCGCCCGCCGCGCGGGTGCGCATGTTCAGCGAGAACGCGGCGCACGACACGCCGGTGTTCCGCCGCGACGACACGCGTCCGGGGGACGCCATCGACGGGCCGGCGATCATCGCCGAGGCGAATGCGACCACGGTGGTCGAGCCCGGCTGGCAGGCGCGCGTCACCGAACTCGACCACCTCGTGCTGGCGCGCATCCGGCCGCGACCGAAACGCCGGGCGATCGGCACCGACGTCGACCCGGTGATGCTGGAGGTGTTCAACAACCTGTTCATGTCGATCGCCGAGCAGATGGGCGTGCGCCTGCAGAACACGGCCTACTCGGTCAACATCAAGGAGCGGCTCGACTTCTCGTGCGCGCTGTTCGACGCGGAGGGCAACCTGATCGCCAACGCGCCGCACATGCCGGTGCACCTCGGCTCGATGAGCGAGTCGATCAAGACGGTGATCCGTGAGAACGCGGGCCGCATGCAGGCCGGCGACGCCTACGTGATCAACGATCCGTACCACGGGGGAACGCACCTGCCGGACGTCACGGTGATCACGCCGGTGTTCGACCGCGACGGCCGCGAGATCCTCTTCTACGTCGGCTCGCGTGGCCATCACGCCGACATCGGCGGCAGCACTCCGGGATCGATGCCTCCGTTCTCGACGTCGCTCGACGAGGAGGGCGTGCGCTTCATCAACTTCAGGCTCGTCGAGGGTCAGGGCGTGGGCAGGCCCGGCCGGCTGCGCGAGACCGAGCTGATGCAGCTGCTGACATCGGGGACGCATCCAGCGCGCAATCCGGCGCAGAACCTCGCCGACCTGCGCGCGCAGATCGCCGCCAACGAGAAGGGCCGCGAGGAGCTGCTGAAGATGGTCGAGCAGTTCACGCTCGAAGTCGTGCGCGCCTACATGAAGCACGTGCAGGACAACGCCGAGGAATCGGTCCGCCGCGTGGTCACGCGGCTGAAGGACGGCGCGTTCGAGTACCGGCTGGACAACGGTGCCGTGATCAAGGTGCGCATCACCGTCCACCACGCGCGGCGCGGGGCGACGATCGACTTCAGCGGCACGTCGCCGCAGCTGCCGAACAACTTCAACGCGCCCGAGCGCCGTGTGCGTCGCGGCAGTGCTCTACGTGTTCCGCACGCTGGTGGACGACGACATTCCGCTGAACGCCGGCTGCCTCAAGCCGCTCGAGATCGTCATCCCGGAGGGCTCGATGCTGAACCCGGGCTACCCGTCGGCCGTGGTGGCGGGCAACGTCGAGACGTCTTCGTGCATCACCAACGCGCTGTACGGCGCGCTCGGGGTGATGGCGTCCGCACAGGGCACGATGAACAACTTCACGTTCGGCAATGCGATGCACCAGTACTACGAGACGATCTCCGGCGGCTCGGGCGCGGGCATCGAGGACGTGGTGCCCGGCGCGGACGTCCGGGGCTTCGACGGCACCGACGTCGTGCAGACGAACATGACCAACTCGCGACTCACCGACCCGGAGGTGCTCGAGTTCCGCTACCCGGTGCGCCTCGAAAGCTACGAGATCCGCGCCGGTTCGGGCGGCGCGGGCCGCTGGCACGGCGGCAACGGCGGAACGCGGCGCGTGCGCTTCCTCGAGGCGATGACCGCTTCGATCCTCGCCAACAACCGTTCGATCGCGCCGTTCGGCATGGCAGGCGGGCAGCCGGGCGAGGCCGGGCGCAACTGGGTCGAGCGGACCGACGGCCGGATCGAGGAGATGGGGCACATCGGTTCCGTCGAGATGAACCCCGGGGACGTGTACGTGATCCAGACGCCGGGCGGCGGAGGCTACGGAGCGCAATAGCACGGCGCACCGGGGCGCGAAGGCCTGCCCCGCTATACTTTCGCGCGCCATCCAGCCGCCGTGCGTCAGCGACGCACGCTCCCCCGTCTTCATGACTTCACACGGCAAGTTCTTCGCGCTCGCGGGTCCGGGCGCGCTGTCCCCATTTCGTTCGGAGCGGCTGCTGGCGCGGGTCCGGCGCGTCGCGCCGGGCGCGGAAGCGATCGAGGGTCGCTTCGTTCACTTCGTCCATGTCGGGCGTCCGCTCGAGGACCACGAGGAGGCGCGCCTCGCCGCGCTGCTGACCTACGGCGAGCCGGCGGGTGAACCGCGAGCCGGCGCCGCGCAGTTCCTCGTCGTTCCCCGCCTGGGAACGATTTCGCCGTGGGCCAGCAAGGCGACCGACATCGCACGCAACACCGGCCTGGCGGCTGTGCTGCGCATCGAGCGCGGCACGCTGTTCAGCGTGACGACGCAGGGACGGCTCACGGCAGGCGCCGGGCTCGCCCCGAGCGCGGCCGACGCGGTCGCGGGCGTGCTGCACGACCGGATGACCGAGAGCGTCATCGATCCGGCCACCGATCCCGCGCGGCTGTTCGTCGAGTTGCCCGGCAAGCCGATGCAGGCGGTCCGCCTGCGCGCGGAAGGGCGCGAAGCGCTCGCGCGCGCGAACGTCGAGATGGGCCTCGCGCTGTCGGATGACGAGGTCGACTACCTCGTCGACGCGTTCACGAAGCTCGAACGCGACCCGACCGACGTCGAACTGATGATGTTCGCGCAGGCGAACTCCGAGCACTGCCGGCACAAGATCTTCAACGCGAGCTGGACGATCGACGGCGAGGCGCACGGCGAGACGCTGTTCGGCATGATCAAGGCGACCCACAAGGCCGCCCCGCAGGGCACCGTCGTCGCGTATTCCGACAATGCGGCGGTGATCGAGGGCCGCGTGGTGCAGCGCTTCTACCCGCGCAGCGACCATGCGGCTGGCGCCGTGGGGGTCGACTACGCTCCGCGCGACGAGCTGACGCACACGGTCTTCAAGGTCGAGACGCACAACCATCCGACCGCGATCTCGCCGTTCCCAGGTGCGGCGACCGGTGCGGGCGGCGAGATCCGCGACGAAGGAGCCACGGGCCGCGGCGCGAAACCGAAGGCCGGGCTGTGCGGCTTCTCGGTGTCGAACCTGCGACTGCCCGGCATGCGCCTGCCGTGGGAGAACGACGCGGACGTCACGCAAACCGGTGGGGCGAGCAGCGCGGACTTCGGTTTCCCCGGCCGCATCGCCGACGCGCTCGCCATCATGATCGACGGCCCGATCGGCGCGGCCGCATTCAACAACGAGTTCGGCCGCCCGAACCTGCTCGGCTACTTCCGGGCCTACGAGCAGAACGTCGGCGGCCGCCGCTACGGCTATCACAAGCCGATCATGATCGCGGGCGGCGTGGGCAACATCCGCGACGACCAGGTGCGCAAGCTCGACCTGCCGCCCGGAACGTTGCTGGTGCAGCTGGGCGGCCCCGGGATGCGCATCGGCCTCGGCGGCGGCGCGGCGTCGAGCATGGGCGCGGGGACCAACACGGAACAACTCGACTTCGACTCCGTTCAGCGCGGCAATCCGGAGATCGAGCGGCGCGCGCAGGAGGTCATCGACCGTTGCTGGGCGCTGGGCGACGGCAGTCCGGTGCTGTCGATCCACGACGTCGGCGCCGGCGGCCTGTCCAACGCGTTCCCGGAGCTGGCGGACCAGTCGCACCGCGGCGCCCGCATCGCTCTCGACCGCATTCCGGTCGAGGAGAGCGGCATGAGCCCGCTCGAGACCTGGTGCAACGAGTCGCAGGAGCGCTACGCCCTCGCGATCGCGCGCGACCGCCTGCCGGCCTTCGAGTATCTCTGCCGGCGCGAGCGCTGTCCGTACTCGGTGATCGGCGAGGTCGCGGAGGACGGCAATCTCGTCGTTGCACGGCCCGACGACACGCCGGCGGTCGACATGCCGATGGACGTGCTGCTCGGCAAGCCGCCGCGCATGCACCGCGACGTGCGGCGCGTCCGGGTCGAGCTGCCGGCCTTCGAGACCGCCGGACTGTCGATCGAGCAGTGCGCGCTCGACGTGCTGCGTCATCCGACGGTCGCGAGCAAGAGCTTCCTGATCACGATCGGCGACCGCACCGTGGGCGGCATGAACGTGCGCGATCCGATGGTCGGCCCGTGGCAGGTGCCCGTGGCGGACTGCGCCGTGACGACGATGAGTTTCGATGGCTACGCCGGCGAGGCGATGTCGATGGGCGAGCGCACGCCGCTGGCGGTCATCGATGCCGCGGCGGCATCGCGGATGGCGATCGGCGAGGCGATCACCAACATCGCCGCGGCCGACGTTGCGCTCGAGCGGGTGAAGCTTTCGGCGAACTGGATGGCCTCCTGCGGCCAGCCCGGCGAGGACGCGAAGCTGTTCGACGCGGTGAGGGCGGCGAGCGAGGTGTGCCAGGCACTGGGCATCAGCGTCCCGGTCGGCAAGGACTCGTTGTCGATGAAGACCGCGTGGCGCGACGGCGACGTCGACAAGACGATCGCCGCCCCCGTATCGCTGATCGCGAGCGCCGCGGCGCCGGTCGACGACGTCCGGCGTTCGCTGACGCCGCAGCTCGCGGCCGCCACCGATACGCTGCTGGTGCTGGTCGACCTCGGCGCCGGGCGCAACCGCATGGGCGGCTCGATCCTCGCGCAGGTGACGCGGCAGATCGGCAACGAGGCGCCGGACCTCGACGATCCGGCCCGCCTGAAGGCCTTCGTGTCCGCGGTCCGCGGCCTCGACAAGGCGGGCCGGGTGCTCGCGTACCACGACCGTTCGGACGGCGGGCTGTACGCCACGCTCGTCGAGATGGCGTTCGCCGGCCACGTCGGCATCAGCGTCAACCTCGACGTACTGGCGGTCGACCCGGTCGCCGCCGACTGGGGCGACTACAAGATCCGTCCCGCGCAGGTCGATGTGCGCCGCAACGAACTCATCCTGAAGGCGCTGTTCGCCGAGGAACTCGGCGCGGTGCTGCAGATCCGCGCGGTCGACAAGAGCGTGGTGATGGATGCTTTGCGAGCCGTGGGACTCGGCGCGGTGAGCCAGATCATCGGCAAGCCGAACGCGAGCGACGTCGTCGAGTTCTGGTGCGACGCGAAGCCGGTGTTCTCGCGTCCGCGCGCCGAGCTGCAGAAGCTCTGGAGCGAAACCTCGTGGCGCATTGCCCGGCTGCGCGACAACCCGGAGTGCGCCGACCAGGAGTACGCGCGCGCGACCGACGCGGACGATCGCGGCCTGTCGATGGTGCTCGCCTTCGACCCGGCCGACGACGTCGCGGCGCCGTTCATCGCCACCGGGGCGCGTCCCCGCGTGGCGATCCTGCGCGAGCAGGGCGTCAACAGCCAGACCGAGATGGCGTTTGCGTTCCATCGCGCCGGGTTCGCTGCGGTCGACGTGCACATGACCGACCTGATCGAGGGCCGCGCCACGCTCGCCGACTTCAAGGGCTTCGTCGCCTGCGGCGGCTTTTCGTACGGCGACGTGCTCGGCGCCGGCGGCGGGTGGGCCAAGACGATCCTGCACAACCCCCGGCTCGCCGACATGTTCGCCGCGTTCTTCGGTCGCGACGACGCTTTCGCGCTGGGCGTGTGCAACGGCTGCCAGATGATGAGTCACCTGCGGGCGATGATCCCGGGCGCGCGCCACTGGCCGCGGTTCGAGCGCAACGCGTCGGAGCAGTTCGAGGGCCGGCTGGTGCAGGTCGAGATCGCCGAGTCACCGTCGCTGTTCTTCGCGGGCATGGCGGGCAGCCGTGCGCCGATCGCCAATGCGCACGGGGAAGGGCGGGTGGTGTTCGAGTCGGCCGGGCAGAAGGCGGCCGCGCTCGTCGCGATGCGCTATGTCGATTCGCACGGACGCGCGACCGAGACGTACCCGTACAACCCGAACGGCTCGCCGGAAGGCATCACGGGCGTCACCACGGCCGACGGCCGCTTCACCATCGTGATGCCGCACCCGGAACGCGTGTTCCGGACGGTCCAGATGTCGTGGCAGCCGCCCGGCCTCGGCGAGGACTCGCCGTGGATGCGGATGTTCCGCAACGCACGGCGCTGGGTGGGCTGACGGACCCGGGTTCAGTCCACCGTCGCGTCCACCACCGCGACGGCCGACATGTTCACGATCCGGCGCACCGTCGAAGCGGGCGTCAGGATGTGGACGGGCTGCGCGGCGCCGAGCAGGATCGCGCCGATCGTGATGCCTGCCCCGGCCGTGACGCGCAGCGCGTTGTATGTGATGTTCGCGGCGTCGACGTTCGGCATGATCAGCAGGTTCGCCTCGTGCGTCAGCGGCGAATCCGGCATCGAGTTCGCCATGATCGCGTGCGACAGCGCCGTGTCCGCCTGCATCTCGCCGTCGACCTCGAACGACGGGCTGCGCGCGAGGATCAGTTCGAGCGCCTCGCGCATCTTCACCGCGGACGGCAGGTCGGAGCCGCCGAAGTTCGAGTGCGACAGCAGGGCCGCGCTCGGCGCCAGACCGAAGCGCCGAACCGCGTCGGCCGCGAGCATCGTCATCTCCGCGATCTGCTCCGCGGTCGGATCCGCGTTGACGTGCGTGTCGCAGATGAAGAGCTGGCGGTTCGGCAGGATCAGCAGCTGCATCGCCGCGAACACATGCACGCCGGGGCGCAGCCCGATGACGGTCCGGACGTACTTCAGGTGGTCCTGGTAGGCCCCGACCGTTCCGCACAGCATCGCGTCGGCGTCGCCCTTGCGGACGAGCACTGCGCCGATCAGCGTCGTCCGCGTCCTGACCTCCGCCTGCGCGAGCGAGCGCGACACACCCTTGCGGCGGGCGAGCTGGTAGTACTCGTTCCAGGTGTCGCGATAGCGCGGATCATCCAGCACGTTGACGCATTCGACGTCCTTGCCGAGCCTTAGACGCAGGCCGAAGCGCTCGATGCGCATCGCGATCACATCGGGCCGTCCGATCAGGATCGGGCGTGCAATGCCCTCGTCGACGACCACCTGCGCCGCGCGCAGCACGCGCTCCTCCTCGCCCTCCGCGTAGATCAGGCGCTTCGGGTCCTTGCGGGCTGCCGCGAACACCGGCTCCATCGTGCTGCCGGAGTGATAGACGAACCGGCGCAGCCGCGCGCGGTACGCCTCGATGTCGGCGATCGGCCGCGTCGCGACGCCGCTCGCCATCGCCGCCTGCGCCACCGCGGGCGCAATGCGGTCGATCAGGCGCGGATCGAAGGGCTTCGGGATCAGGTACTCGGGGCCGAAGCGCAGGCCCTCGGCGCCATAGGCGCTGGCGACCTCGTCGGGGATCTCCGCGTGCGTCAGGTCGGCAAGCGCCCGCACGGTGGCGAGCTTCATCTCCTCGTTGATCGTCGTGGCGCCGACGTCGAGCGCGCCGCGGAAGATGAACGGGAAGCACAGCACGTTGTTGACCTGGTTCGGATAGTCCGAGCGCCCCGTGCCGATGATGCAGTCGGGCCGCACCGCGCGCGCCTCCTCCGGCATGATCTCCGGGGTCGGGTTGGCCATCGCGAGGATGATCGGGTTCGGCGCCATGGTCTTCACCATGTCCGTCGTCAGCGCGCCGGGGCCCGACAGCCCGAGGAAGATGTCCGCGTCGGGCATCGCGTCGGCCAGCGTGCGTGCCGTCGTGTCGCGCGCGTAACGCGCCTTGCTGGCGTCGAGCCCTTGGCGATCGCCGTGCAGCACGCCCTTGCTGTCGGCGACCAGCGTGTTCTCGGGGCGCAGGCCGAGGCAGACCAGGAGGTCGAGGCAGGCGATGGCGGCCGCGCCCGCGCCGGAACAGACCAGCTTCGCCTGGCCGATGTCCTTGCCCACGCAGCGCAGCCCGTTGAGCACCGCCGCCGCGGCGACGATCGCGGTCCCGTGCTGGTCGTCGTGGAAGACCGGGATCTTCAGCCGCTCCCGCAGCTTGCGCTCGATGTAGAAGCATTCGGGCGCCTTGATGTCCTCGAGGTTGATGCCGCCGAAGGTCGGTTCGAGCGCCGCGATGATGTCGACGAGCTTGTCCGGGTCGTTCTCGGCGAGTCTCGATGTCGAACACGTCGATGCCGGCGAACTTCTTGAACAGGCAGCCCTTGCCCTCCATCACCGGCTTGCCGGCCAGCGGGCCGATGTTGCCCAGGCCGAGCACCGCCGTGCCATTGGTGACGACCGCGACCAGGTTGCCACGCGCAGTGTAGCGTGTGGGCTTCGCGCGGGTCGCGCACGATCTCGTCGCAGGCTTCCGCCACGCCGGGCGAGTAGGCGAGCGACAGGTCGCGCTGCGTCACCATGGCCTTGGTCGGGACCACGGAAATCTTGCCCGCCGTCGGAACGCGGTGGTACTCGAGCGCGGCGTCACGGAGGCTTTCAGTCATGGGGCGGGTCTCCTCGTTGTGCACGCGATGAGCGATCGGCCGTCGTTCCGTCCGCGCGCGTGCGTGTCAGTGGCGGACAAGCGTACGGCGTGGGTGGCGGAAAGCAACCCGCCCAGGTCAAAAGCGCTGTGACCCGGACGCCTGGCTGCCCGGGTGGGCGCGTCGGTCGGCGCGGTTCGCAAACCGGGGCAGCAACAAAAAGGGCGCCGAGGCGCCCTGATTGCTGCAGCGAGGCGAAAAGTTTCCGCTACTGGACCTTGGCGCTCTTGCGCAGGCCTTCGACGTACTGCTGAACCCGCTGCTGCTGCAGGCCCTCGCGGATCTGCGGCGCCACCTGCTCCATCGGCGGGAACTGCGTGTCGCGCACGTCGTCGAGGCGGATGACGTGCCAGCCGAACTGGGTCTGCACCGGCGTCTCGGTGAACTGGCCCTTGTTGAGCTTGGTCATCGCCTCGGAGAACGGCTTGACGAACGAATCGGGCGCGGCCCAGTCGAGGTCGCCGCCATTCGCCGCCGAACCGGTGTCCTTCGACTTCTTGGCGAGTTCCTCGAACTTCGCGCCTTTCTTGAGGTCGGCGACGATCGCCTTGGCGTCGTCTTCCTTCTCGACCAGGATGTGGCGGGCGCGGTACTCCTTGCCGCCGACCTTGGCCTTCTGCTGCTCGTAGGCCGCCTTGATGTCGGCGTCGGTGATCGGCTTCTTTTCCATCTCGTCGCGCAGCAGCGCCTGGATCAGCGTGTTCTGGCGCTGCACGTCGAGCATGAACTTGACGTCGGGCTTGTCCGGGATGCCGCGCTTGGTGGCTTCCTGCAGCAGGACCTCGTTCTGGATCAGCCGCTCCTTGACCATCTTGCGCATGTCGGGCGAGTCAGGCTGGCCCTGCTTGGTCAGTTCCTTGACCCACGCGTCTTCGCGCGCCTTGGGGATGGGTTTGCCGTTCACGACGGCGACGTTCTGCGCCAGGGCCAGGCCGCTGGCCAGCGCCAGGGTCGCAAATAGGACGGTACGTTGCATAAGGGTGATCAATGTCCAGGAGGGTGAGCGGGGTTGGACGCTCCGGCGCGGCGTTTAGTTTCGCCCGGCGCCAGGAGGACCATGGCGAGCGCGTGAATGTCGCGCTGCATCAAAGTGGCGAGCGCATCATACACGAGGCGGTGCCGCTCGATGCGCGACTTGCCCTCGAAGCGCGGGCTGACCAGGCGGAGGTTGTAGTGCCCGCCGCCGCTCGCCGCGCCGGCGTGTCCCGCGTGACGGGCACTGTCGTCCTCGATGGAAACCTCCACGGGTGCAAGCGCCTGGAGCAGTTCGCGCATCCGATCAACGGTTCCTTCAGGCATCCGTCGCTTCCTCCTTCAGGTGACGCGACAGGTAGACGCCGAGGCCGAGCATGAAGGCCAGGGTGAGGCCGAACAGCCCGAACAGCTTGAAGTTCACCCAGACCTCGGTCGACACGGAGAACGCGACGGCAAGATTGACCACGCCCATCGCGCCGAAGAAGCCGACCCACGCCGCCATCAGCCGGTCCCATACCGGGCCCGGCACGTCGATCTGCTCCGACAGCAGTGACTTCACGAGGTTCTTCTTCCAGATGACCCGGCCGGCGAGGAGCGCACCGGCGAACAGCCAGTACAGGATCGTGGGCTTCCACTTGATGAAGGTTTCGTCGTGGAACCAGATCGTGGCGCCGCCGAAGATCACTATCACCGCGAGGCTGACCCACAACATCGGCTCGACGCGGCGGCCACGCCCGAGCAGCCAGCCGACCTGGGCAATCGTCGCGACGATGGCGGTGGCGGTGGCGAGCAGGATCGGCGCCTGGTCGGGCGGCACCCGTCCGTCCCCGACCAGGCCGCCCAGCACGCTCGTGGCGAGCGCGAGCGACTGCGAAGGAAACGACGAAGCGAGCTTGAACGTCGCAAAGAAGAGGATGACGGGGAACAGATCGAACAGCAGCTTCATCAGGCGCCTTGGTCGGAGGACGTGGGCGTCGTTGGCCCGATGGGCTTCGGCTCGAACTTCAGCGACGCGGAGTTGATGCAGTAGCGCAGGCCGGTGGGCGGCGGGCCGTCCGGAAAGACGTGGCCGAGGTGGGCGTCGCAGACGGTTGCACAGGATCTCGGTGCGGACCATCCCGTGGCTGGTGTCGCGCTCCTCCCGCACGTTCGCCGGGTCGAGCGCCTTGAAGTAGCTCGGCCAGCCGCAGCCCGAGTCGAACTTGGTGTCGGAAGCGAACAGCGCCGTGCCGCAGCACACGCAGCGGTAGATGCCCTCCTCATGGTGGTCCCAGTAGCGGCCGGTGAACGCGCGCTCGGTCGCACTCTCGCGCGTCACCGAGTACTCCATCGGAGACAGTTGCCGGCGCCACTCGGCGTCGGGCTTCTTCACCTTGTCCATGCAGTCTTCCTCATGACGAACACGACAGTTCGAGCGAACGCGCCCAGTCGGGCGGCTCCGCGGCGTACGCCTCGAAATCCGGCTGCTCGTCGAACGGTCGCTCCAGCACCTTCAGCAGCCGCGCCACTTCGCTGAAGTCGCGCTCGCCGTCGTCGCCGCGCGCCTTGCCGATCGCGATTTCCGCGAGGTGATTGCGCAGCACATACTTGGGATTCACGCGATCCATCCGCGCGCGCCGCGCGGCATCGTCGCTGCCCTCCGCGCGCAGGCGGGCGCGGTAGCGCGCGGCCCAGGCGTCGAACGCCGGCCGGTCGATCACGAGGTCGCGCACCGGTGCGTCCTGCGCGGCGTCCGTGGCATCGATGCGCAAGCGAGACAGGCGGCGCCAGAAACGCGGCCAGTCGACGTGGCTGGCGTTCAGCAGGTCGATCAGGCCGCTGACCAGCGCCTCGTCGTCCGCCTGCCGCGTCGACAGTCCGAGCTTGGCGTGGAAGACGTCGTCGATCGCGCGCGAGTACTCGTCGACGAAGGCATCGATCGCGGCCTTGGTCGCGTCGAGGTCGTCCGTCAGCGGCACCAGCGCCTGTCCAAGCGCGTACAGGTTCCAGTGGGCGATCTGCGGCTGCATGTTGTAGGCGTAGCGGCCGTGCGAGTCGCTGTGGTTGCAGACGTAGCCGGCGTCGAACGCGTCCATGAAGCCGAACGGCCCGTAGTCGATCGTCAGCCCGAGGATGGACATGTTGTCCGTGTTCAGCACGCCGTGGCAGAACCCCACGCCCTGCCATTGCGCGAACAGGCGCGCCGTCCTGCGCGCGACCTGCTCCAGGAAGTGCAGGTAGGGCTGGGGCGCCTCCCGGCTCGCGGGGTAGAACCGCTCGATCACGTAATCGGCCAGATGCTTCAGCGCGTCGTGCTGCTCGGTCCAGTAGAAGTACTCGAAGGACCCGAAGCGCACGAAGCTCGGCGCCACCCGCGTGGCGACGGCCGCGGTCTCGACGGTCTCGCGCACGACGGGAGTGTCCGAGCCGACCACTGCCAGCGCGCGGGTGGACGGAATCCCGAGGTGATGCAGCGCTTCGGAGCACAGGAACTCGCGGATCGACGAGCGCAGCACGGCGCGGCCGTCGCCCATCCGCGAGTACGGTGTCTTCCCGGCCCCTTTCAGTTGCAGTTCCCAGTGTTGCCCGTCGGGACCGACCGCCTCGCCGAGCAGGATCGCCCGGCCGTCCCCGAGCCGGGGCACGTAGACGCCGAACTGGTGGCCGGAATAGACGGCGGCGAGCGGCTCCGCCCCGGCGACCGGGCGGTTGCCGGTGAGCGCTTCGATGGTGGCGCCGGATCGCAGCAGGGCTGGGTCGAGGCCGATCAGCTGCGCCGCGGGTTCGGAAACCGCGACGAGGTATGGATCAGCCAGCGGCGTGGGCTGCAGCCGCGTGTGGAACGTCGCCGGCAAACGGGCGAATGAGTTGTCGAAGCGCAGGCCGAGTTCGGCCGCCGGCACGGCAGCCGCATCGGTCGAGGTCAGCGGGAGGGCGACAGGGGCGTCCAACGGGGTCTCCGGGGGGAGGGGCATTCTACGGGGCGGACCGACGCGCGCGCCGCGGCGCATCGCCCGCAACGTTCGACTTGACGCGCCGCGGACGACTCCGGAGCATGTTGGGTCGAAGCCGGGCGAAAGCAACCATCCGGACCGCACGGAAGAACACACACGGGGAGACAGGAATCATGGTGCAAGGCCTGATGATGCAGATGCCGCTGACGATCTCGTCGCTGATCGTGCACGCGGACCGGCATCACGGCGACGCCGAGGTCGTTTCGCGTCGCGTCGAGGGGGACATTCACCGCACCACGTACAGGGAGATCCACCGACGCTCCCGCCAGCTGGCCAACGCGCTCACCGGCAGCGGCATCCGCATGGGTGACCGGGTCGCCACTATCGCGTGGAACGGCTACCGCCACATGGAGCTGTACTTCGCGGTCTCCGGCGCGGGCAGCGTCCTGCACACGATCAACCCGCGCCTGCATCCCGAGCAGATCGCGTGGATCGTCAACCACGCCGAGGACAGCGCGCTCTTCTTCGACCTGACCTTCCTGCCGATCGTGGAGGCCATCGCCGCGCACTGCAAGACGGTGCGGCACTGGGTGCTGATGACCGACCGCGCCCACATGCCGGCGACGACCAAGGTTGCGAACCTGCTCTGCTACGAGGAGCTGCTCGGCAGCCACTCGGACAAGTTCACCTGGCCGGAGTTCGACGAGAACACCGCATCGTCGATGTGCTACACGTCGGGTACCACCGGCAACCCCAAGGGCGTGCTGTACAGCCACCGCTCGACGGTGCTGCACACGCTGGCCGCGGCGCTGCCGGACGCGCTCAACGTCTCCGCGCGCGATGTCATCCTGCCGGTGGTGCCGATGTTCCACGTCAACGCGTGGGGCCTGCCGTACGTCGGTGCGATGGTCGGCTGCAAGATGGTGTTCCCGGGTCCGCAGCTCGACGGCAAGTCGCTGTACGAGCTGTTCGAGGCCGAGCAGGTGACGTGCTCGGCCGGGGTGCCGACGGTGTGGCAGGGCCTGCTCGGGCACACCGAGGCGAACAACCTGAAGTTCTCGTCGATGAACCGCACCGTGATCGGCGGTTCCGCCTGCCCGCCGGCGATGATCCGGCTGTTCGAGCAGAAGTACGGCGTCCACGTGCTCCACGCCTGGGGCATGACGGAGATGAGCCCGCTCGGCACCGCGTGCACGTTCAAGCCCAGGCACCTCGGAATGTCGCCCGAGGAGCAGTTGAGGGTCCAGACCAAGCAGGGCCGGGTGCTGTTCGGCGTCGACATGAAGATCGTCGGCGACGACGGCGGCGACCTGCCGTGGGACGGCACCTCGTTCGGCGACCTGCTGGTGCGCGGGCCGTGGGTCCTGCGCGAGTACTTCAAGGGCGAAGGCGGCAACCCGCTGACGACCGACGCGGAGGGACACGCCTGGTTCCCGACCGGCGACGTCGCGACCATCGACGCCGACGGCTACATGCACATCACCGACCGCAGCAAGGACGTGATCAAGTCGGGCGGCGAGTGGATCAGCTCGATCGAGATCGAGAACATCGCGGTGGCTCATCCGGCCGTCGCGATGGCGGCCTGCATCGCGGCCCGCCATCCGAAGTGGGACGAGCGCCCGCTGCTGGTCGTGATGAAGAAGCCCGAGGCAGAGGTCAGCCGCGAGGAGTTGCTGGCGCACTACGAGGGCAAGGTCGCCAAGTGGCAGGTTCCGGACGACGTCGTGTTCGTCGATGCCATCCCGCTCGGCGCTACCGGCAAGATGCTGAAGGCCAGGCTGCGCGAACAGTTCAAGGACTACCGGCTGCCCACGGCCTGAAAACGTGGTGCCGACGCCGCTGTTTGGCGGCGCTGCAACGGCAGGGCTTCACCCGCCCGCGCCGCGTGGTCCGGACCGCGCGGCTGAAGTATTCTGCCCAGCCTGAACGCCGTCCGAAGCGTTCGAACCAGGCTCGTGGCAGGTCGCGAGCCGCAAGGAGACCACTGCATGAACCGCCGCTTTGCCCTTCGCTGGATCAACGCACTGATCATCGGCGCGGCCGGCAGCCTGTTCGCCACCGGTGTCCTGGCGCAGGCCAGGGGTGGGCCGGCCAAGTCGGCATCCGCCCCCGCCGCGGCCGCGCAGACCGTCAGGATCGCCTACATCGATCCGCTGTCCGGCCCGTTTGCCGGCGTGGGCTCGAACCTGCTGAAGCACTTCCAGTTCACGGTCGACGCCATCAATGCGCAGCAGCTGGCCGGGCCGGGCGTGAAGTTCGAGATGGCCTCGTTCGACAACAAGGCGTCACCGCAGGAGACGCTGACGGTGCTGAAGCAGGTGATCGACCAGGGCATCCGCTACGTCGTGCAGGGACAGGGTTCGGGCGCCGCCGCGGCGCTGATCGACGCGATCGAGAAGCACAACGAGCGCAACCCGGGCCAGGCGATCGTCTTCCTGAACTACGCCGCCGTCGATCCCGACCTCACCAACAGCAAGTGCAGCTTCTGGCACTTCCGCTTCGACGCCAACACCGACATGAAGATGGAAGCCCTGACGGCCTTCATCAAGGACCGGCCCGAAGTGAAGAACGTCTTCCTGATCAACCAGAACTATTCGCACGGCCACCAGGTCGCGCGGGTCGCCAAGGACCTGCTGGCGAAGAAGCGGCCCGACGTCAAGATCGTCGGCGAGGACCTGCACCCGCTCGGCCAGGTGCGCGACTTCGCGCCGTACATCGCCAAGATCGCGCGCGGCGAACGCGGACACCGTGATCACCGGCAACTGGGGGCCCGACCTCGCGCTGCTGGTGCGCGCCGCGCGCGACGCCGGCCTGAACGCCAACTTCTACACCTACTACGCCGGCGTCATCGGCACGCCGACGGCGGTGGGCCCGGCGGGCGAGAACCGCATGCGGCAGGTCGCCTACTGGCATCCGAACATCGCCGCCGGATTATCCGGGCGAGAGGCAGTACCTCGAGTTCAAGAAGCGGTTCAACGAGGAGTGGTATGCGGTCGCGACCTACACGTCGCTGACGATGCTCGCCGACGCCATGAAGCGCGTGAGGTCGACCGACCCGCTGAAGGTGGCGTATGCGATGGAAGGCGCGAAGATGACGAGCCTGCACGGCGACATCGAAATGCGCGCGGCCGACCACCAGCTGCTGCAGCCGCTGTGGGTCTCGTCGTGGACGAAGGTCGACGGGCCGAACCGGCACGACATCGAGCGCACCGGCTACACGTGGAAGACCGAGGTGGCGTTCCCGACTTATGTCGCGTCGCAGCCGACGAGCTGCAACATGAAGCGCCCGGCGCGTCCCCAGTAATCCCGCCCATGTGTTGAGCACCGCCGGCCCGGCACCCCCGGGCCGGTTTTGCGTTCACCTCCACGGCCTCGATGGAATCGATCATCAGCCAGGCACTGATCGGCGTCAGCTACGGGCTGCTGCTGTTCATGCTCGCCGCCGGCCTCACGCTGATCTTCTCGATGATGGGCGTGCTGAACTTCGCGCACGCCAGCTTCTACATGCTCGGAGCCTACGTCGCCTACCAGATCAGCACGTGGATCGGCTTCTGGGCGGCGCTGGTGCTGGCACCGCTGGTGCTGTTCGCGCTCGGCGCCCTTGTCGAGCGCTGGGGACTGCGTCGCGTGCACAAGTGGGGACACGTGCCGGAGCTGCTGTTCACGTTCGGCCTGTCCTACATCGTCGTCGAACTGGTGCAGGTGATCTGGGGCCGCGCGGCCGTGCCGTACCGCGTGCCGGCGGAACTCGACGGACCCGTGGGCTGGCTGCAGTCGTTCAACGTGATCTTCCCCCAGTACCGCATGTTCATGATGGCGGTGGCGCTTGCCATGCTGGTCGCCATCTGGCTGGTGCTGACCCGCACCCGCATCGGCCTCGTGATCCAGGCGGCGCTGTCCCATCCGCAGCAGGTCGAGGCGCTCGGGCACAACGTGCCGCGCGTGTTCATGCTGGTGTTCGGCGCTGGCTCGGCGCTCGCCGGTCTCGCCGGGGTGGTGGGAGGCAACGCGTTCGTGACCGAGCCCGCGATGGCCGGCACGGTCGGCGCGATCGTGTTCGTCGTGATCGTCGTCGGCGGCATGGGTTCGCTCGCCGGGGCGTTCGTCGCGGCGCTGCTGATCGGCCTGCTCGAGAGCTTCGGCAAGGTGTCCGACTGGTCGGTCGCGTCCGGGCTCAACGCGCTCGGCGCGAACGTCGGCCCGGGCACGCCCGGCTACGAGGTGCTGAAGCTGACGCTGTCGCAGGTCGCGCCCGTGCTGCCTTACCTGCTGCTGGTGCTGATCCTGATCGTCCGGCCCAAGGGCCTGCTCGGGACCCGCGAGGACTGACGTGGCGACGGTGTCCGACTTTCCGCCGAACGTGGGCCAGGTCGCCTACAGGCCGCTGAACCTCGGGCGCTGGGTCGTGTGGGGCTTCACGGCGTTCCTGTTCGCCGTGATGCCGGCGTTCTTCAGCAAGGGCTTCGCGCTGACGCTGATGTCGCAGATGGGCATCATGATCATCTTCGCGCTGTCGTACAACATGCTGCTGGGGCAGAGCGGCATGCTGTCGTTCGGGCACGCGGTCTACTCCGGACTGGGCGCCTACTTCGCGATGCACGCGATGAAGGCAATCGGCGCCGGCACGCTCGCGTGGCCGGTCTCGCTGCTGCCGCTGATAGGCGGCCTCGCGGGCGCCTTCTTCGGCGTCGTGTTCGGCTACCTGACGACGAAGAAGGCCGGCACGCCGTTCGCGATGATCACGCTCGGCATCGGCGAGATGGTGTTCGCCGCTTCCCTGATGTTTCCAGGCTTCTTCGGCGGCGAGGGCGGCATCACCGGCGACCGCGCCGCCGGCGGGCCGTTCCTCGGCATCCCCGGCCTCACCTTCGGCCCCGCCATCCAGGTCTACTACCTGATCGCCGCGTGGTCCTTCGCCTGCATGATCGCGATGTTCGCACTGACGCACACGCCGCTCGGCCGCATCGCCAACGCGGTGCGCGACAACCCGGAGCGCGCCGAGTTCATCGGCTACAACACGCAGCGGGTGCGCTGGCTGATGCTGATCCTGTCCAGCTTCTTCGCCGGCATCGCCGGCGGCCTGACCGCCATCAACTTCGAGATCGTCAGCGCGGAGAACGTGCACGCGATCCGCTCCGGCGGCGTACTTCTCGCGGCCTTCATCGGCGGGGTGACGTTCTTCTTCGGCCCGATCCTCGGCGCGATCGTGTTCGTGATCTTCTCGGTGGCGCTGTCGGAATTCACCAAGGCCTGGCAGCTCTACCTCGGCGTGTTCTTCGTGCTGCTGGTGCTGTTCGCGCCGGGCGGCCTGTCGAGCCTGATCCTGATGAACCTGCGCGTGATGAAGTTCGGCAAGTTCAGCCGCCTGCGCGACCCGTACTTCGGCGTGCTGTCGGCCGCGCTGGCGCTCGCCTTCGGCGCCGTGATGCTGATCGAGCTCACGTACCACGTAACGCTGAACGTGGGGCAGGGCGCGAGCGTGCGGCTGTTCGGCTTCCTGTTCGACACCACGCGCCCCACCGCCTGGGTGTTCGCGACCTCGGTGCTCGTGGCGGCGGGCGCCGCGTTCGAGTACTACCGCCGCCGCTTCAAGGATGAGTGGGACGCGGTGCAGGTCGAGATCGAGGACTGGATCCGGGAGAACCCGTGAGCGCGCACGGCCGCTCCGAAGCGCTCATCCCGAGCGCGCTGCGCGAGGGTAGTCCAGTAAGCATGGATGCTCCCGTTCTCGAACTCGACGGCGTCACCAAGCGGTTCGACAAGACCGAGATCATCCGCGGCGTCACGCTCGCGGTGCCCGCGGGCGAGCGCCACGCGATCATCGGCCCCAACGGCGCCGGCAAGTCGACGCTGTTCAACCTGATCAGCGGCCGCTTCCATGCCACCTCCGGGCGCATCCGGCTGAACGGGACCGACATCACGCAGCGCAAGCCGTTCGAGATCAACCGCCTCGGCCTGTCGCGCAGCTTCCAGATCACGAACCTGTTCCACCGGCTGAGCGTGTTCGAGAACCTGCGCTGCTCGGTGCTGTGGTCGCTCGGGCACCGGTATTCGTTCTGGAAGAACCTGAACAAGCTCGAGGATGCGGAACAGCGCGCCGAGGCCATCCTCGAGCGTGTCGGCCTGAAGCGCCGGCGCGACATCCAGGCGGGGCTGCTGACCTACGCCGAGCAGCGCGCGCTCGAAATCGGCATCACGATCGCCGGCGGCGCGAACGTCGTCCTGCTCGACGAGCCCACGGCCGGCATGAGCCGCGCCGAGAGCCGGCGCGCGGTCGACATGATCCGCGACGTGACGGTCGGCAAGACGCTGCTGATGGTCGAGCACGACATGGGGGTCGTGTTCGGACTGGCCGACCGCATCTCGGTGGTCGTCTACGGCCAGGTGATCGCCACCGGCACGCCGGCCGAGATCCGCGGCAACGCGGCGGTCAGGGAAGCCTACCTGGGCACGCAGGCGGAGCAGGCGTGAGATGAACGGCGAAACCTTGCTCCTAGTCGAGAACCTGCAGGCCTACTACGGCAAGAGCCACGTCCTGCACGGCGTGGACCTCACCGTCGGCCGCGGCGAGATCGTCAGCCTGCTCGGGCGCAACGGCGTCGGACGCTCGACCACGGCGAAGGCGATCATGGGCCTCGTCGACTGCACCGGCACGCTGGACTTCAAGGGGCGCGACCTGACCCGCTTGAAGACCTACGAGATCGCGCAGCTCGGCGTCGGCTACGTGCCCGAGAACCGCGACATCTTCCCGACCCTCACCGTCGAGGAGAACCTGCGGCTGGGCCTGAAGTCCGGCAGGGACCGCCAGCCGGGCCGCTGGAGCTTCGAGGACATGTACCGCCTGTTTCCGCGGCTGAAGGAGCGCGCCCGCACGGAAGCCGGCGTGCTGTCCGGCGGCGAGCAGCAGATGCTGACCCTCGCGCGTACGATGATGGGTGACCCGGAGCTCGTCATCATCGACGAGCCCACCGAGGGCCTTGCTCCGATGATCGTCGAACTGGTCGGCACCTTCCTGCGCGAACTGAAGGAGCGCGGCCTGTCGATCCTGCTCATCGAGCAGAAGCTCACCATCGCGCTGCAGATCTCGCAGCGCGTCTACGTGATGGGTCATGGGCACATGGTCTTTCACGGGACCCCGGACGAACTGAAGGCCAACCGACTGATCCGGCAGGAGTGGCTCGAAGTCTGAGCCCGCCGGATCCTTCCCGGAGAACATCGATGACGACTCGCTACGAACGCCGCGGCAACGTGGCCGTGCTGCAGATCGACAACCCGCCCGTCAACGGACTGGGCCACATCACGCGCCGGACCCTGTCCGATGGGCTCGAGCAGGCGCTCGACGACAGCGCGGTGAAGGTCGTCGTCATCACCGGCACGGACACGGTCTTCTCGGGCGGCGCGGACATCCGCGAGTTCAACACCCCGGCTGCGCTGGCCGAGCCGAACCTGCTGCAGCTGATCGACCAGGTGGAGCAGTCTCCCAAGCCCGTGATCGCGGCGATCAACGGTGTCTGCATGGGCGGCGGCCTCGAGCTCGCCCTAGGCTGCAGCTACCGGATCGCCACCCCGGATGCGTCGATGGGGCTGCCGGAGGTGAAGATCGGGCTGCTGCCGGGCGCGGGCGGCACGCAGCGGCTGCCGCGCGCGGTGGGGGCCGAGAAGGGCCTGCGGATGATCACGACAGGCGATCCGATCAAGGCCGACTGATGCGCTCGCGAGCGGGCTGGTGGAGAGGATCGTCGACCGCAGTTCGTTCGACGGCGTGCTGGCCTTCGCCAAGGAAGTGGCGGCGCGCGCGTCGCATCCGAAGCTGCGCGACCGCGCGGTGGTGCTGCCCGCCGGCGCCGATGCCACGACGATGTTCGCCGCCGCACGCGCCGAGGTGGCGAAGCAGGCGCGCGGCCTGCCGGCGCCGCTGAAGTGCGTCGACGCCGTCGAAGCGGCCGCCACGAAGCCGTTCGACGCGGGCCTCGCCTTCGAACGCGGCCTCTTCATCGAGCTCGTGCAGTCACCGGAATCGAAGGCGCTGCGCCACGCCTTCTTCGCGGAGCGGGCCGCGGCCAAGATCCCTGACGTGCCCGCGGACACACCGACGCGGCCGATCCGCACGGCGGCGATCATCGGCTTCGGGACGATGGGCGGCGGCATCGCGATGAGCTTCGCCAACGCCGGCATCCCGGTGACGGTGTACGAGAAGGAGCAGGGCGCGCTCGACCGCGGGCTGGCGACCTGCCGCCGGAACTGGGAGGCGACGGCGAAGAAGGGCCGCATGTCGATGGAGGACGTCGACAGGCGCGTCGCGCTGCTGAAGCCGACCCTCGACTTCTCCGCGCTGGGCGGCGCCGACATCGTGGTCGAGGCCGCCTACGAAGACATGATCGTCAAGCAGGATCTGTTCTCGCGCCTCGACTCGACGATGAAGCGCGGCGCCATCCTCGCCACCAACACGTCGACCCTCGACGTCGACCAGATCGCGGCGGCGACCTCGCGCCCGCAGGACGTCATCGGCACGCACTTCTTCAGCCCGGCCAACGTGATGCGGCTGCTGGAGGTGGTGCGCGGCGCGAAGACGTCGAAGGAGGTGCTGGCCACCGTGATGCAGCTCGGCAAGCGCCTGAGGAAGGTCGCGGTCGTCTCGGGCGTGTGCGACGGCTTCATCGGCAACCGGATGCTCGAGCAGTACATCCGGCAGTCGCTGTTCCTGGTCGACGAGGGCGCGTCGCCGCCGCAGGTGGATGCCGCCCTGCACAGGTTCGGCATGGCGATGGGCCCGTTCACTATGTACGACATGGCGGGCATGGACGTCGGCTACGCGATCCGGCAGCGGCGCTACATCGAGAAGCCGCACATCAGATACTCGCGCATCGCCGACCGGGTCGTCGAACTGGGTCGGCTCGGCCAGAAGACCGGCAAGGGCTGGTACCGCTACGAGCCCGGCAGCCGCGCGCCGATCCCCGACCGCGAGATCGAGGTCCTGATCGCGTCATACCGCGCCGAGATCGAAGTCGCGCCGCGCGCGATCCCGGACGAGGAGATCGTGCAGCGCTGCGTGTACGCGCTCGTCAACGAGGGCGCCAGGATCCTCGAGGAGGGCATCGCGCTGCGCGCGAGCGACATCGACGTCGTCTACCTGACCGGCTACGGCTTCCCGGTGGCGAAGGGCGGCCCGATGTTCCACGCGCAGCAGGTGGGACTCGACAACGTCGTCGCGACGATGAAGCGCTTCGCCGGCAACCCGAACGCCGACCCGGCGTTCTGGCAGCCGGCGCCGCTGCTGGTAGAGGCGGCGAAGAGCGGCCACTGGCCGAAGTAGCGCGACCATGCCTGAACTCATCTGCTCCCGCCGCGACCTCGCGTTCCTGCTCTACGAGTGGCTCGGCGTCGAGCGCCTCACGCAGCGCAGCCGCTACGCCGAGCACTCGCGCGAGACGTTCGATGCCGCGCTCGACACGGCCGGGCAGATCGCCACGGACCTTTTCGCGACCCACAACCGCAAGAGCGACCTCGAGGAGCCGACCTTCGACGGCGAGCGGGTCCGGCTGATCCCGGAGATCAAGCCGGCGCTCGACGCGTTCAGCGCGGCGGGCCTGATGTCGGCCGAGCACGACGAGGCGCTCGGCGGCATGCAGCTGCCGGTGGTCGTCACGAAGGCGCTGTTCGCCTGCTTCAAGAGTGCGAACGTCGCCACGTCCAGCTACGCGCTGCTGACGGTTGCCAATGCGAACCTGCTGCTGGCGCACGGCACCCCGGCCCTCGTCGACGCGTTCGTGCGGCCGGAACTCGCCGGGCGCTTCTTCGGCACGATGTGCCTGTCCGAGCCGCAGGCGGGCTCGTCGCTGTCGGACATCAGCACGCGCGCCGAGTACGAGGGCGAGTCGCCGCTGGGGCCGCAGTACCGCCTCACCGGCAACAAGATGTGGATCTCCGCGGGCGAGCACGACCTCGCGGAGAACATCGTCCACCTCGTGCTGGCCAAGATCCCGGAGCCCGACGGCAGGCCGATTCCGGGCGTCAAGGGCATCTCGCTGTTCGTGGTGCCGAAGTTCCTCGTCACGGTCGCTGGGACGGGCGCCGCGTCGTCCGTGACGGTCGGCGAGCGCAACGACGTCGTGCTCGCGGGCCTGAACCACAAGATGGGCTTCCGCGGCACGAGCAACTGCCTGCTGAACTTCGGCGAGGGCAAGTTCAAGCCGCAGGGAAAGAAGGGCGCGATCGGCTACCTCGTCGGCGAACCGGGCCGCGGGCTGGCCGCCATGTTCCACATGATGAACGAGGCGCGGATCGGCGTCGGGCTGGGCGCGGCGATGCTCGGCTACGGCGGCTACCTGCACTCGCTCGACTACGCGCGCAGCCGCCCGCAGGGCCGTCCGGTCGGCCCGGCCGGCAAGGATCCCGCGCAGCCGCAGATCCCGATCATCGAGCACGCCGACGTCAAACGCATGCTGCTGGCGCAGAAGGCGTACGCGGAAGGCGCGCTCGCGCTGAACCTGCTGTGCGCCTCGCTGGTCGACGACGAGCGCACCGCGCCGAGCGCCGACGAGCGCCGCAACGCGACGCTGCTGCTCGACATCCTGACGCCTGTTGCGAAGAGCTGGCCGTCGCAGTGGTGCGTCGAAGGCAACTCGCTCGCGATCCAGGTGCTCGGCGGCTACGGCTACACGCGCGACTACGCGGTCGAGCAGTTCTATCGCGACAACCGGCTCAACGCGATCCACGAGGGCACGCACGGCATCCAGGCGCTCGACCTGCTGGGCCGCAAGGTGGTGATGCAGGACGGCGCCGCGCTGGCACTGCTCGGCTCGTGGATGGAGCAGACGATCCGCGAGGCGGGCCAGGCCGGGCACGAGGACACGCGGCGCTGGGCCGGCATGCTGACCGAGCGGGTGCAGCGGGTCAACGAGGTGACGCGCAAGGCGTGGTCGGCGGGCGATCCGGCGCGCACGCTCGCCAACGCCACGGCGTACCTGGAAGCGTTCGGCCACGTCGTGCTCGCGTGGATCTGGCTCGACCAGTCGCTCGCCGCGTCGAGGAACTACCGTGACGCGGACAGCGACTTCTTCCACGGCAAGTGGCAGGCGTGCCGCTACTTCTTCGTGCACGAGCTG
>CAVPRE010000003.1:0-222448 GCA_963707725.1 uncultured beta proteobacterium
TCATAAAAGAGGAGTACGGGACGTGTGTAGTTCGCCCCGTACTCCTCGATGGTGATCGGCCGGCGATCTACGATCGCCAGCGTATCGTTCACAGCCGCCACGACGACGGCGACGTCGTCGAGCAGTGTGCCGTTCCAGTCCCAGACGATGTGGTGCACCGTCGCGACATTAGGGAGTTCAATCCCAAGAGGCGGCCCGGCGATTGTCGCCAGACCGCCCCGGAAACGGCTCTCTAGGTTGTTTACTCGGCTACGCGGTCCTTCAGGCCCTTGGCCGGACGGAATTTCGCGTGCTTCTTGGCTGCGATCTGGATCGCGGCACCGGTGGCCGGGTTACGGCCGACTCGGGCCTTGCTCCGGCTGGTGTAAAAGGTGCCGAAACCTGAGACACGCACTTCGCGGTCGGCATCGAGCTCGACAGCGATGATGCCCTTGCCGGGGTCACTGCTGAAGATCGCATCGATCACTTCCGAGGCCTTCGCCTTGGACAGATCGGTCTTCTTCGCAAGCTTCTCCGCCATCTCGGTTTTGTTCACTCCGCCTCCCCTCGTTACTGCGGCCGGCATTTCCGGCTTTCGCGTGGGTACCGCAATTATGCGGTGTAGGAGAAAAACTACAAGGTTTTCCGACGTTTTCCGAGGATTGTCGTCGACCACCGCTCGTCAATGACCCGCTTCGATCGTCTCTATGAGCTCGTCGAATCGGGCGTCGTAGACGTCTGCAAGCGTGCTCCACCCGAACCTGGACATAGCCCGAGCAAGCCCGGAGGCTATGGCGTGCACTTCGGATCGATGGGTGAGCGCCCATCGAAGTTGGTCGACCAGCGCTTCGTCATCGTCGTACAAGCACGCCTGGTGGTGGTCCCGGGATCAACTCCGGGTAGGAAAGCCGGCTGGGCAGGATCGGAACGCTGCCGGCGGCAATTGCCTCGACCACCGCTACTCCGAAGAACTCGTGGAAGGCCGTGCTGACAACTACATCAGCCCGGGAAAGCAATCCGACATAGGTCTCGTCGGGCGAAAACCCCTGGTAGATGATGCTTTTCCCCAGACGCCGCTCTGCTTCGGCGAACTCCTCAGGGACGTTGCGGAAGTTCTCGCCGGCGAGAATCACCTCAAACTCGAGTCCTTCATCCATCAGTCGATAGAGAGCATCAAAGAAGGCTTCGGGGTTCTTGTCGTACTCCCATCGCTGGTTCCACAGGACAACGGGCGGGCCATCAGCTGCTCTCCGTTCGACGAGCCGGTCCAGGTCGATCCCAACCGGCAGAACCTCCGATCGAGCCCGGACCGGCGGGATCGAATCGACGTGAGTAAAGTCCGGCAGGCTTCCGAGCAACCCGGGCAACACCGAGTAGAACTCCTCGAGGTGGTACTGAGAATTGAACAATATTAAATCGGCCGCGACCGCGCTCAACCAATTGGAAAACCCATACGAATGGTCGATATTGGCTCCCGGTGGTGGCGGGTAGGTGATCTGGTTCTCATGCATATAGAGGACGACAGCCGGCCGTCCCACCACGTCCCGGGTGAGACCGAGAAAGGTCGGAAGGTCGAGCATGTCGGAGGCAAGCACCAAGTCAGGTTGACCTCGAACGGCGATCAGATCCCGGGTCTGTTCCGCCAGCGTCAGCGCAGCTCCCCGCATCCGCCACTTCCAGAACCGGGCCGGAAGGGTGAGCAGGTCCACCTCATGGGAGCTCGCCCGGGCGTACCCCTCTGCCCAAGCCGCATGTGAGCCACCAAAGTAAGGCTCAATAAGAAGGATGCGCATGGGAGAAAGTTAGCCGTCCGCCACGTTGTCTCACCCCTGAAAGGGGGGGAGAAGCGGCGTCGCCAAAGGCGACGGCGCAGAGGGGGGTGAAGCGACAGCCAGACGGTCTCGCGGCAAGGCGTGACCCCCATCCCCCTCGCTTCGCTCGGGTACTTCCCCCTTCCATGGGGAAGTCGCTTCGCTAAAGCTTCTTCCGGTATACCCGGTGGTTCTTGTGGGGGACGCCGCCGATCTTGACCAGGTCGCTGCGCATCTTGACCGCCGACTCGGCGATCTGCGTCATTTCATAGTCGTTTGAAGCCGGCCGCTTTGAAGGTCGCGACGATCTCGGAATAGAGCAACGCGTTCCTCCCCGTTTCTGGAACTCGGGCAGAATCCCGATGCCGTTGGCGACTACCCAGTCCTTGGTGCGCATCGCCCGGAGCAGATGCAACACGCCGAACGGGAGCAGCCTCCCTCCAGCTTTTTGCATCCCACCCGACATGTCGGGAAATGCGAGCAGGAAACCGACGATCCGTTCCTCCTGGGTGATGAGTTTGATGAGATCGGGACGGACCACCACCATGATGCTGGCAACAATGAAATCGACCTCAGCGTCGGTGAGCGGTACGTACTCCCAATTGTCAACAAACGAGTTGTTGTAGGCCCGGGCGATCCGCTCTGCCCACTCCCGAATTTCCTTCTTGGAGGAGAACCCCTTGATGGTTAGCCCGCCGCGTTCTTTGGTTCGGCCGGCCACCGACTGGATCCGCTCGTCGAGGTCCCAGTTCGTCGCATCGATGATATGGGTGATGAAATCGACTTCCTTCTTGAAGCCTGCTCTGGTTGCCATATCGACGTAGTAGGGCGGGTTGTAGTTGAGCATGTTCATGGTCTGACGGTGCTCAAAACCCTTTTCGAGGAGTCCGTACGCATCAAACGGCCCGAACCCCTTGGGCCCAACGACCGCGTTCAAACCCCGATTGGTCGCCCACTTGAACGCGGTGGAAAACAACTCCTGGGCTGCTTCCGGGTCGTCGACACATTCGAAGAGATAGAACTGACCCTCGCGGGTCTTGTGGTACTCGTTGTATCTCGTGTTCTCCAGGGCGGCGATCCGACCCACGTCGTGCCCATCCCGGACCGCAATGAAGAAATCGGCCTGAGAGTGCTCGTAAAAAGGGTGCTTGCGCGGGTTGAGCATGGCATTGACGTCCATGCGGATCGGCGGAACCCAATTGGGATAACCGGCGTAGAGCCGGTAGCCGATGTCGACGAAACGTCGCACTTGTCCGCGTCGGGAAACATCAACCTTTTCGATCTTCAGCATGGCCCCTCCACGGTCGGGCGTGTCATTCTCCCATCTTCGCCAGCTGCCTCGCCTCGATAGTCGTTGATACCAGGAACACGACGATGAGGGCTACGCCGAGGCCACCGATGGCGAAGTCGTAGATACTGACGTCGCCAAACCAGAGTGTCACCTCCTTGACCCCGATAAAGAAGAGCACCGCATTGAAGAGGATGACGATCAGGCGTACCTCCGTGGGACCGAGCCGCCCATAGGAGATCCGGAACTCTCCGGTGACGTAGGTGCGGACATACACCAGCACCGACATCAGCAGGTACCCGATCAAAGCCACCGCGGCAATCTCAAATGTCACGTAGGGCGATAGGCCGAGCCCAAAGACAATCAACGTCTCGCTCACGGCATCCATGGTGTGGTCTATGAAAAACCCGAATTTGGGCCGCTCGATCTTGCGATAACGGGCCAGGGTGCCGTCGAGGCTGTCACCGAACCAGTTGACCACGAGTCCCAGGCTGGCCAGCCACAGAAAGGCAGCGGCCGAGGAACTAGCCCAGTACCCTGCGAAGGTCATCAGGGAACCGAGGATGCCGATGGTGGTCAGCACATCCGGGGTGACCCAACGAGGCATGTGCTCCGCAAGCCACTGCAGCGCAGGTCGCTCGAGTGGGCCGAGCAGAATGTCGTTGACTCGCTCGTGCGGCTGGGGCTCGCTCATAGGCCATCCTTCGACGCACCATCGGGTTGCGCCACTGCCGACTCGCCGGGCCAAAGCGGGAAAAACATCAGCCATTGATCGGGATTTGCCCGGATGGCCGCCTCCGCCTGGGCGAGTATCAGAGAAGTCACATGATCGACGTCTCCGGGCGGGTCGGCACAATCGATCGGCTCGTTGAAGCGAAGCTCGTAGCGCCCGTCCGGTTTGCGGACCACCCAAACGAAGAAGAGGAGAGCGCCGGTGGCAAACGCCATCGTTACGTAGCCGTTCCACAACCGCGTTGGTCGGTCGAAGAATGTCATTTGAGAGGCTTTGCGACCCGGCGGCACCGGCCGATCGACTGCGGTAAATACGATACCGGCCGACTCGAGCCGGGCCGTAGCGTCGGCCAGAGCCGCCTTGGAGCCGGGCGTTATGACCAGCCCGTGGTTGTTGCGGAGTTCGTTGACCAGTTGATAACCGGGTGGGGGGGCCGCATAGGAGATCACCTGGACCTCATAATCAGTCACGGTGAACGCCACCCCGGCGAGGTCAAGTGCCCCAATGTGCGCTGACACCGCCACTGTGCCGCGGCCGTCGGTCCTCGCCTTCGCGAAAAGTGCCATCAGATCCGGCGGCAGGGATACGAGCTCGCCCAACGCTTCCCGGCCGTGCGCCACCTTGTGAAAGAACTCGAAACTGGCGATCCCGGCGTGGTACAGCACCCTGGCGACGTGCCTTTTCAACGCCGGGTCGTCGACGGAGGTGCCGAGGACCACCGCCAAGTTGGATTTGACCGCCGAGACCATGCGTGATTTGCGCTGCCGGGCCGCCAGTCGGGTGATACCCGCGATACCCGCCGAGGCAAGACCGGGCGGGACCACCTTCCCGAACCAAACTGCCGTCCGAAGACCCTTATCCGTGTTCAAATAGTCCTGGAGGCGGCTCATCTACATCTCCCGGCGGCCGACCAGTGCTCGCCCGAGGGTGAGCTCATCGGCGTAGTCGAGATCACCGCCGACCGGAAGACCGCTGGCCAGACGGGTGACCCGAACACCCAGGGGTTTGAGTTCGCGGGCAAGGTACATGGCAGTGGCGTCACCTTCGACGGTTGGGTTGGTGGCGATGATTAGTTCCTCGATGCCCTCGTTGGTGATTCGCTCCCGCAACTCGGCGAAATGAAGTTGACCGGGACCGACCCCGCCGATCGGGGAGAGAGCCCCGCCGAGTACGTGGTAGCGCCCTCTGAATTCCTGGGTCTTCTCGACAACAACTATGTCCTGGGCCCGCTCCACCACACACACGACCGAGTGGTCCCGGCGCAGATCGCGACAGATCGAGCATTCATCTGTCCCGGTGACGTTGAAACATCGAATGCAGGCTTTCACCTGGTCGCGCATGTCGATAATGGCTTGCGCCAGGCGGGTGGCGTCGGCCCGTTCGACGTTGAGAAGATGGAAGGCCAGGCGCTGCGCGGACTTCTGCCCGATACCGGGCAGGCGGGATAGCTCGTCAATCAACCGCTGAACCGGGCCTTCGAACATCAGCCCAACAACCCGCCCAGGTCCAATCCCCCGGCTATTCCGCCCATTCCGGCTTGCGCCGCATCACTGGCGGCGGCGAGAGCCTGATTGGTGGCCGCCACGACCAAATCTCCCAGCATTTCAGCGTCCTCCGGGTCGATCACCTCCGGGTCGATCTCAACCGACACCAGCGATCCGCTACCCGTCACCGTGGCCTTGACGACGCCACCCCCGGCGGTGCCCTCGAACGTCTGCGAAGCCAATTGCTCCTGGTGCTGGGCCATCTGTTCTTGCATCTGCTGCGCTTGCTGCATCAGCTTGCGCATGTCCTGTGGTCGCATTCCCATGGCGGGAAGAGTAGTCAGGGAAGTTCCCCGGTGGCAGGTACTAAGAAGTGGGAGGTGGGAAGTGGGAAGTGGGAAGTGGGAAGACCTTGACCTTCCACTTTCCACCGTGAGCGAAGCGAACGAGAACCTTCCACTTTCCACCGTGAGCGAAGCGAACGAGAACTAACCCACCGGCGTCGCAGGCGCCCTCAGTCGGCGTCGACGATTTCTTCGATTACCTGGCCGCCGAGCAAGCCCTCGACGAGTGCATCCGGATCGGTGGCCGCCGATGGTGCTTCCTGCAGTTGGTGCTTATTCGGTAGACCCTCCGCTGCCTCGAGCTCGGAGGAGAGGGGCCCCTCGCCGGTCATGCTTCCGGATTTGAACTGAATTCGAATCGATCCGCCGAGAAGTTCGGCTGCCCTCACCTGGACGACCTGTTGGACCAGATCATCTGCCTGGAGTTGCTCCAGGTGAAACGAGAGGTGGTCCGGCAGGAGCAGCGTCACGGTCGAACCTTCGACGCTGCCCGGGCTTGCTTCCCGGAAGAGCTTGGCGGCGCGGACCGAGATCGTCACGAATCCCGGCGACCAACGCCGGCCAAACAGCCTCGAATTGGCCGATGGTGAGGTCGGAGAGGGGTTCGAGAGCGGGCGCGGCTGGTGGCGATACGATCTCCACCTCGTCCGGTTCGGACGGCTCAAAGCGCAGAGGGCTCAACCGTGGCTTCCACTGCCGGCTCCGTTGCCTCCGCGGCGGGGACAATCTCGGTGACCTCCGCTACATCACCGTCTGGTACGGTTTCGTCGCTCGATGGTGTCGCGATCGGTTTGGCTGCCACCGGAGGTACCACCCCGAGCCGACGGACTCGTTGTTCCAATAATTCGATTCGCGCCATCATCGAGGCGGGGTCACCCGTGGTCTGCGGTCGGGTCAGCTTCAGCAAGGTGATCTCGACCATCAGTCTTTCCTCGCGACCCTCTCGGAGCCTCAGCAGCGCCTCGGCGAGATGGTCGACCATCCTCAGAACGTCGGCGGCCGGAAGCACCTGGGCCACTCTGGTCCATTCCTCGAGCACATCAGCCGGTTCGTCTGCAACTTCGGCCAGATTGGGGGCGTAGTGGGCCAGAAAGACCCCTCGGAAGAAGGCGATCCCCTCGGCCACGAACCGGCGCACCGTCGCTCGCGCGCAGGCCTGTCGGACCCGAATCGCCCGTATGGCTCGTTCCTGTTCCTCGGGCCGACCGGTGTCGGCAAGACCGAGCTGACCAAGGCGCTCGCCGAGTTCATGTTCGACACCGAGGAAGCGCTGATCCGCATCGACATGAGCGAGTTCATGGAGAAGCACTCGGTCGCGCGGCTGATCGGCGCGCCACCTGGCTACGTCGGCTACGACGAGGGCGGCTACCTGACCGAGGCGGTGCGCCGCAAGCCCTACGCCGTGATCCTGTTCGACGAGGTCGAGAAGGCGCACCCGGATGTGTTCAACGTGCTGCTCCAGGTGCTCGACGACGGCCGCATGACGGATGGACAGGGCCGCACGGTGGACTTCAAGAACACGGTGATCGTGATGACGTCGAACCTCGGTTCGCACGAGATCCAGCGCCTCGCGGGCGAGGAACTCGACGTGATCAAGGACACGGTGATGGGCGAGGTGCGCGGGCACTTCCGGCCGGAGTTCATCAACCGGATCGACGAGATCGTCGTGTTCCACGCGCTCGACAACTCGCAGATCCAGGCGATCGCGAAGATCCAGCTGAAGCGCCTCGAGCAGCGGCTGGCCGCGCAGGACATGAGACTCGACGTCAGCGACGCGGCGCTCGCCGAGGTGGCGAAGGTCGGCTTCGATCCGCTCTACGGCGCGCGGCCGCTGAAGCGCGCGATCCAGCAGCAGATCGAGAATCCGGTGGCGCGCCTGGTGCTCGAAGGCCGGTTCGGTCCGAAGGACGTGATCCCGGTCGACTTCCGCAAGGGCGAGTTCACGTTCGAGCGGATCGTGCACTGACGCGTTGCGGGCGGGGACCGGAGGACGGCGGTGCGGCAGCGGGGAAGCGAGGAAGCGAGGAAGTAGCATCCGGACGCTCAGGGGCCGAACGATCGTTCGACCCCTGCCTGACCTGGATGATTGGAGACTGACGTGCTCCTCGTGCGACAAGCAATTCGCCTGGCATGGCTCGCCGTTGTCGCGACGTCTCTGGGCGGCTGCGCGACGGCCTTGCCTTCGCTGAAGGCCGCGTGATCACGCACGCACTGGAAGACACGGCGGACACCCGGCTGGGGCGTGCCGTGCAGGCCGACGTGGTGGCCCACCCGGGCAAGACCGGGATCCTCCCGCTGCGGAACCCGCGCGACGCGTTTGCCGCCCGTGTGCTCCTCGCGGCGTCGGCGGAGAAGTCGATCGACGCCCAGTACTACATCTGGCACGGCGATGCGGTCGGCGTCCTGATGTTCGAGGCGCTGTGGCAGGCCGCCGAGCGCGGAGTGCGCGTGCGCCTGCTGCTGGACGACAACAACACCGTCGGCCTCGATCCGACCATCGCGGCGCTGGACGCCCATCGGAACATCGAGGTGCGCCTGTACAACCCGTTCGTGCAGCGCGCCTCGCGGCTGGCGGGCTACCTCACCGACTTCGCGCGCCTCAACCGCCGCATGCACAACAAGTCGTTCACGGTCGACAACCAGATCACCGTGGTCGGGGGCCGGAACATCGGCGCCGAGTACTTCGGTGCGGGCAGTGGAGTGGTCTTCGCCGACCTCGACGTGGCCGCAGTGGGGCCGGCCGTGCGCGACGTGTCGAAGCAGTTCGATCTCTACTGGAACAGCGCGTCCGCCTACCCGGCCGCGGCCTTCGTCGCACCGGCCGGGACCGACGCCGCGGCGCGACTGACCGCGCTGTTCGGCGCGACACGTGCGGACAAGGCATCGGTCGAGTACATCGATGCCGTTCGCGTCACGCCCGTCGTGCACGACATCCTCGCGCGGCGGCTGGCCTTCGAATGGGCGACAGCCCGGCTTGTGCACGATGATCCGGCCAAGACACTGGATGCCGAAGGTCGCGTCGAGCTCCTGCTGTTTCCGGAACTCGTGCGGATGCTCGGCCAGCCGGAACAGTCGCTCGATCTGGTCTCTCCATACTTCGTGCCGGGCGACAACGGGACCGCGGCCCTGGCTGCCCTGGCCGGCCGCGGCGTCAAGGTGCGCATCCTCACCAACTCGCTGGCAGCCTCCGACGTGGCGGCTGTTCATGCCGGGTATGCCAAGCGCCGCCACGACCTGCTGAAGGCCGGCGTCCGGCTCTTCGAGCTGAAGCCGAATGCCGTGCAGGAGACGCGCGACAGCAAGATGGGCTACGGGTCCGGTTCATCGTCGGGGTTGCACGCGAAGACGTTCGCCGTCGATGGCTCGCGTGTGTTCGTCGGTTCGTTCAACTTCGACCCCCGCTCCGCGCGCCTGAACACCGAGATGGGCCTGGTGATCGACAGTCCGTCGCTGGCCGGATCGCTGGCCGCAGCCTTTGACTCCACGATTCCGCAGGTCGCCTACGAAGTGCGGCTGGCGTCGGATGGCGATGGCCTCGAGTGGATCGAGCGGAGCCCGGCGGGAGAAAAGCGGTACACCACCGAGCCCGGCACGACGGCGTGGCGGCGGCTGGGCGTCGGAGCGATGTCGCTCCTGCCGATCGAGTGGCTGCTCTGAGGCGCGCCTGCGCGGCGCCGGGGCGCCGCGGATTCCGCCTCAGTGCAGCGGCGTTGCCGGCCGGTCCTCGGCTTCTTCCGGCGGCTCCGCGTGGACGACATGGCCGGCCGCCGTGGGAAAGAGCGGGGCGCCGCAGTCGTCGCAGAACTCCAGCGGGAAGCGGTGCGAGTGCGCGACCGACTTGACCACGCCGACCGCCCGCAGCGCCTTCTCGACCTCTTCCATCGTCTGCTCTTCCTCGTCGCCGAGCAGGGGCCAGACCACGCCTTCGACGACTTCGTCCTCATCGGCCGCCTTCGCCAGGCCGACCCGCACTTCGGCGCCTGACTGGCCGTTCGGGTCGGCGAACACGCCGTAGGCCGCCGACAGGCTGCCCGGCGAAAAGTCGTAGGACAGCTTCAGGTAGGCCACCGCCGCCTCGAGCGAGAACTCGCGCAGTTCGCGGTCGGCGAAGCGCAGCGCGGCGTGGAACGCGCTCGGAGACAGCACGCGGAAGCGGCAGCCGGTCATCACCGGCTGCAGTGCGCCGGCCGCTTGTTCGCGGAACGTGGCGAGTGCCTCGATCTTGGCGTCCGGATCGACCCCGAGCTCCTGCCAGTGGAACAGCGGACCGCCGGCCGGCGTCGCGACGGCCGCGAGGACGTAGCGCGTGTCGGCCAGCATCGCGATCGGCTCGCGCAGCTTCTTCGGGTCGACATGCAGCGCAATGCGCTCGACGGCGGCGTCGCCGAGTTGTTCCGTGAGACGGCGCACGTCGGAGAACGCCTCCGGCAACTGGTCGATCGAGTACAGGTGGTCGCAAATCGCCACCCGGGCATCACGCGCGAGCAGGTGGCCGGACAGCTGCGCCGACAGGCTCTCGACGACGCCCGCGGACAGCGTGGTCGTCGGCAGCCGGTAGCGCGACCAGGCGAGCAGCGGCGTCGCGAGCAGCAGGACGTCGTGCGGCCGGCCGTCGATCTCGACCAGCGTTGACTCGGCGCAGCTCTCCGCCATGTCGGCCAGATCGTCGTACGCGTGCTGGCTGGAGCTCGCCAGTTCGTCCAGCGCCGATTCGATCGCGTCGTCGTTGCGGCGGGCGAGTCGCTCGTTGATCAGTTCGATCAGGCGACGCTGCCACAACTGGTCCTCGATGCGGCTGCCGGACTCGGACAGCCGGCGGGCCATCTTGACGAGCGTGGATGCATCAGCTGACTGGCGGGCGCGGGTACCGGCACGGGTGCGGCGCATGCGACGTTCCTGCGGGGAAGGGGGCGGGATTATCGCACTTCGGAGCGTCGAGAGCCGGCCTCAGCCGGCGCGGCGAATCCGCGCGGCCGACTTCGGGGACAGTGGTCGAAGCGCCGACTCGGCCTTCAGGAACTCGGTGAGTGCATCGATGTCCAGGGGGCCGCCGACGCGATCGCGGCCTGCGTGCAGAACGCGGAAACTGTCGCCACCGGACGCGAGGAAACTGTTGATCGTCACGCGCACGTCGTCCGTGGGGTCGACCGCCCGGCCGTGCAGGCGCATGCCCTCGACGCGGCTGCCGTGCGGGCGGCGGCCGTCCCATTGGTAGGTGAAGCCCGCCGACGGCTGGAGGATGCGAACGCGCTCCGGCCGGGCCACGCTCCACTGCTGCTCGAGCAGCGTCTTCAGCTGTGCGCCGGTGAGCGTCAGCGTCACCAGGCTGTTGCCGAAGGGCTGCGTGGCATAGGCATCGGCGTACGTCACCGTGCCGTCGCGTCCGCTGGCGCGCAGCGACGCGCGCACGCCGCCCGGGTTCGTGAACGCGACCTCGGCGCCGTTGCCGCGCGTTGCGGCCAGCTGCGCGTCGGCGATCAGCCGCCCGAGCGCGTGGTCGCCCCCCGCGCCCGGGCGACGTTCGAATGGCGCGGAGATGCGGCCCACCGGCCGATTGGCCAGCGGCGCCGCGGCATCGCGGTAGGCCGCGACGATGGCGGCGACCGTCGGGTCCGCCGGCAGTGGCGGGAAGTCCGCGGCGATCCTGGCATCGCCTTCGGCCCCGTTCACCACGGGAACATTGCGCGCGCGAGTCTGCGAGCGCACGACATCGCCCGTCGTCCGGTCGACGACGAGGTCGACGACCGAGACCAGCCGACCGAACGAGGCGCCCTGGATCACGGGCCGGCCGTCGACGCTGCAGCTGTATCCCTGATGCGTGTGGGCCGACAGCACGGCATCGATCGCGGCATCGAGTTCACGTTCGATCTCGAAGATGGCGCCGCGCGGACTGGAGCAGTCGTTGATGCCGCCTTCCGCGTCGCCGCCTTCGTGGACGACGGCCACGATCGCATGCACGCCTTGCGCCTGCAGCGCCTTTGCCTGCTCGTTGAGGACGCGGGCTTCATCGACGAAGCGGACGCCGGCGACTCCGCTGGGTATCACGATGCCCGGCGTGGACCGCGTGACGACGCCGATGAAGCCGACGCGGACGCCGTCGAACGACTTGACGAAGGTGGACGCGAGGATCGGCTGGCCGGTCGCGCGGTCCAGCACGTTGGCGGCGAGGAACGGGAAACGCGCCCCGGTGTGCGGCAGGCGCAGGCAGCTCTGCCGGTGCGTGCCGCTCGCCGGCGCGCAGCCGCCCTGCGCGAGGCGCTTCAGTTCGTCGACCCCATGGTCGAACTCGTGGTTGCCGACGGCGTTGAGGTCGATGCCGATCGCATTCATCACCTCGATCGTCGGCTCGTCGTGGAAGAGGCCGGAGATCAACGGCGAGGCGCCGACGAGGTCCCCGCTCGAGACGACGACGTGCTGCGGCTGCTCCGCGCGCAACCGCGCGACGAGCGTCGCCAGGTGCGCCGCACCGCCGGCGCGCACCCGCCGCCTGCGCGAGGGGTCGGACGGGTCCGGCACCTCCACGGCGTTCTCCCCGGCTTCGAGGTGGCCGTGGAAATCGTTGAACGCAATGATGCGCACGGCAACCGCGCTGCCTTGCGATCGGCTCGCCGGCGCGACCACGAGCGCCAGTGAGGCGATCGCGGCAACGGTGACGGCCCTGGTCCAGCGCTTCATGCACTCTCTCCCACTCTTCCGCACTCTCCCGCACTCTCCCGGTTCGGGCGCGCATTATGGCCGGGGCCGCCGCCTGCTCTGCTACATTTCCCGGCCTTCCCTGCATCGCCCCGCATGACCTCAACGGCCGCTCCGGTTCCTGTCCGCAAAGACGTCGAAGTGATCGGCCTCGTCGGGCTCGCGCACGGCACATCGCACTTCTTCCACCTGATGCTGCCACCGCTGTTCCCGTGGCTGATGAAGGACTTCTCGCTCAGCTACACGGAAGCCGGCATGCTGATGACGGTCTTCTTCGTCGTGAGCGGCGTGGGTCAGGCCGTGGCCGGATTCGTCGTCGACCGCATCGGTGCGCGGCCGGTGCTGTTCGCAGGCATCGGCATGCTGGCGCTCTCGGGCATCGTGCTCGGGGTGGCGACGACGTACCCGATGCTGATGCTCGCGGCGGCGGTCGCCGGCTGCGGAAACAGCATCTTCCATCCGGCGGACTTCACCTTGCTGAATCGCCGTGTCGCCCAGCCTCGCCTCGGCCACGCTTTTTCGGTGCACGGACTGTCCGGAAACATCGGCTGGGCGGTCGCGCCGGTGTTCATGGCCAGCATCGCCGCGACGGCCGGCTGGCACGCCGCGGGCTTCGCCGCGGCCGGTGTCGGCGTGGTCGTGCTCGCCATCCTGTGGTGGCGCCGTGGCGTGCTCGACGATGCCGCCGCTGAAGTCGTCGCGTCGCCGCACGAGGCGAGCAAGCCGGTTCCTGCGCACCAGCTCGCCTTCCTCGCGTCGCCCGCGGTGTGGCTGTGTTTCGCGTTCTTCTTCCTGACCACCTCCGCGTTCGGGATCCTGCAGAACTACGCGCCCGCCATCCTCGGCAACGTGTACGGCGTGTCGCTGGTGCTCGCCACGGCGGGCCTGACGGCCTATCTCGCCGGCAGCGCCGTCGGGACGATCGCCGGCGGCTTTCTCGCTGCGCGCAGCGAGCACAACGAGCGCGTCATCGCGATGGCACTGGGACTCGCGGCCGTGATGGCGCTGCTGCTGGCGAGCGGCTGGGTGTCGTCGTCGCTGCTGCTGCCGATGATGGCGATCATGGGCTTCGGCGTGGGAACCGCAGGACCGAACCGCGACCTGCTGGTGCGGCGCGCGGCGACGAGCCAGTTCGGCAAGGCGTCGTTTGGCCGCGTCTACGGCTTCGTCTACTCGGGGCTGGACACGGGCCTGGCGCTGTCGCCGCTGTTCTTCGGCCCGCTGCTCGACGCCGGCCGGTTCAATGCCGCGCTGACGGCCGTGGCGGTCCTGCAGGCGGCGTCGCTGCTCACGGCGATGCGCGTCGGCGTCACGGCGCGCGCGAAGGCCGCTCCACGCGAGGCGAGGGCGTGAACAAGCCGATGCCGACGACGGACCTGTGCGACGCGAACGAGGACGCGCTCGCCGCCGGCGCGCTGCGTGTCTTCGAACCGGGCCTCATCGCGCTCGGCGGGCGGGCAGCGTTCGCGGGTCCTGCGGCGACGCTCAAGGTGTTCGAGGACAATGCGCTGGTCGCCGAAGCAGTGAAGGCGCCGGGCGAAGGCCGCGTGCTCGTCGTCGACGCCGGCGGCAGCCGGCGCTGCGCGGTGTTCGGCGGCAATCTCGCCGCGGCGGCCGCAAAGAATGGCTGGGCCGGCGTGATCATCAACGGCTGTGCGCGCGACTCGGGCGAGATCGACGCGACGGACATCGGCGTGCGCGCGCTCGCGCTGCATCCGCGTCGCCCGGCGAAGCGGGGCGAAGGCCAGCGCGATGTCGTGGTGGCGTTCCTCGGCGTGACGGTGCGGCCGGGCGAGTGGATCTACGCCGATGCCGATGGAGTGCTGGTCAGTTCGACGGCGCTGGCCGTCTAGCGCTTTCACGAAGCCGGCCGTCCGAGTGCGACGGAGATGATGGTCGCGCCGCTATCGCCTGTACACGGGGGCTGCAACCTCTGCACTGCAGCGTGTAGCATCTCTCGCTTCATACCTCACGGCGCGCGGAATCCGGAACCCTCGGCATGTCGGTCATCGCGGTAGTCAATCGGAAGGGCGGCAGCGGCAAGAGCACGCTCGCCACCCACATCGCCGCGTACTGCGCGCTGCGGGGCGCGGCGGTCGCCATCGCCGACATCGACCGCCAGCAGTCGACGCGGGCCTGGTTGCGCCAGCGCAAGGCCCAACTGGCCGGCGAGGCGATGCGCATCACGGCCTGGAACGTCGATCCGCGCTCGTTCGTCCGCCCGCCGGTGGGCATCGATCACGTCGTCATCGACACGCCGGGCGGGCTCACCGGCCTCGATCTGGCGCGCGTAGTCATGTATGCGGACGCGCTCCTGGTGCCGATCGGGGCCTCGATCTTCGACCGGGAGTCGGCGGCGGCGTGCCTCGCCGAGTTGCGCACGCTCCCGCGTGTGGCCTCCGGACGCTGCCGCGTCGGTGCGATCGGCATGCGCGTCGAAGCGCACAGCGACTCGGCGGAGGCGCTGCTGGGCTGGTCCCAGGAGCAGAAACTGCAGATCCTCGCTGTGCTGCCGCAGTCCTCCGCGTACGTCCGCTGCATCGACAAGGGGCTGACGCTGTTCGACCTGCCCCTCGAGGAAATCGAGGCCGACCTCGCTCACTGGAAGCCTCTGCTGCAGTGGCTGCGGCCCCTGGCGCGCCCCGCGGCGAACGCGAGCGAAGCGCTGCCGGGCGCCGGTGCGGTTGCGGGCAAGAGCGCCGACGCGCCTGTCGTCGATCAGCCGAGGCCCGAGCCTCTTCCGTCCAACGTGAAGCCGCTCGCGCCCGTGGTCGCCGTCGAGCGCGGCGAGCCGAGGCACTTCCCGCCGAAGGACAAGCCCGCACCGTCGAAGGGCGGCCTGCTCGGAGGGCTGGTCATTCCCGGCTTCCTGCATCGCAGGTCCTGAGGTCCCCTCCGTCCCGGTTGCGACCGGCCCTTGCGCGCCGGGCGCCTGCTTTTCAGAACCCCCAATGTCGTTTCGTATCGAGGAATGCCGCATCGTGCAGGGCAGCACGCACCGCTTTCGCGTTGCCAAAAGACGCTTTGTATCGTGAAACGAAACATATAACCTATTGAATGATATGGTGTAAAAATTTAGTCTTATAAAAGTTAATTGACTTGCTGCGACGCGCAAGCCCTCGTACGATGGTTGCCATCCGTGGACGACAATGGCACCGCACGGAACGGCTCTTGGAACCGACTTTTCGAACTTGGAGGAATGCATGACGGCACGTGAACTCGAGGCTCAGCGCCTGCAGAAGGAATGGAATGAGAGCCCGCGTTGGAAGGGCATCAAGCGCGGCTTCACCGCGGAAGACGTCGTTCGTCTGCGCGGCTCGGTCCAGGTCGAGCACACGCTCGCGAAGCGCGGTGCGGAGAAGCTGTGGCGGCTGATCAACGAGGAGCCGTTCGTCAATGCGCTGGGCGCGCTGACCGGCAACCAGGCGATGCAGCAGGTGAAGGCCGGCCTCCGGGCCATCTATCTGTCGGGCTGGCAGGTCGCCGGTGACGCGAACCTGGCCGGCGAGATGTACCCGGACCAGTCGCTGTATCCCGCCAACTCCGTGCCGGCCGTCGTCCGCCGCATCAACAACACGTTCACGCGCGCCGACCAGATCCAGTGGATGGAAGGCAAGAACCCGAGCGACGCCGGCTATGTCGACTACTTCGCGCCGATCGTCGCGGACGCCGAGGCCGGCTTCGGCGGCGTGCTGAACGCGTTCGAACTGATGAAGTCGATGATCGAGGCGGGTGCCGCCGGCGTGCACTTCGAGGACCAGCTCGCGTCCGTGAAGAAGTGCGGGCACATGGGCGGCAAGGTCCTGGTGCCGACGCGCGAGGCGGTCGCCAAGCTCGTCGCCGCGCGTCTCGCGGCCGACGTGATGGGCGTGCCGACGCTGCTCGTCGCGCGCACCGACGCCGAGGCGGCCGACCTCGTGACCTCCGACGTCGACGAGCAACGACCGCGCCTTCCTGACCGGCGAGCGCACGGTCGAGGGCTTCTTCAAGACCAAGCCCGGCCTGGGCCAGGCCGTGTCGCGTGGTCTCGCCTACGCGCCCTATGCGGACCTCGTGTGGTGCGAGACGGGCAAGCCCGACCTCGCGTACGCGAAGGCGTTCGCCGAGGCGATCCACAAGCAGTTCCCGGGCAAGATGCTCGCCTACAACTGCTCGCCGTCGTTCAACTGGAAGAAGAACCTCGACGACGCGACGATCGCCAAGTTCCAGAAGGAACTCGGCGCGATGGGCTACCGGTTCCAGTTCATCACGCTGGCCGGCTTCCATTCGCTGAACTACTCGATGTTCGAACTGGCCTACGGCTACGCCCGCAACCAGATGAGCGCGTTCGTCGAGATGCAGGAGAAGGAGTTCGCCGCCGCCGAGAAGGGCTTCACCGCACGTGAAGCACCAGCGCGAGGTCGGCACCGGCTACTTCGACGCCGTCACCACGACGATCGAGAAGGAGTCGTCGACCGCCGCCCTGCGCGGTTCGACCGAGGACGAGCAGTTCTTCGACAAGAAGGTCGAGAAGAAGGCGGCCTGATCCAGAGGTCGTTCCTCCACGAAAAACCGCGGGCTTGCCCCGCGGTTTTTTTATATTCGCGGGTCAGCTGCGACAACGACAACGAGAACGCCATGAGCACGCCTTTCCCGCACCTGCTGGCCCCGCTGGACCTCGGCTTCACCACGCTGGCGAACCGTGTGCTGATGGGCAGCATGCACACCGGACTGGAGGACGGACGCAAGCACTTCCCCGCGATGGCCGCGTACTTCGCCGAGCGCGCGCGCGGCGGCGTCGGCCTGATGGTCACCGGCGGGTTCGCGCCGAACATCGCGGGGTGGACCAAGCCGTTCGCCGGCACGCTGGCCACGTCGACGCGGCGCGCGCCGGCACCGCATCGTCACCGACGCGGTGCACGCGGAAGGCGGCAAGATCGCGCTGCAGATCCTGCACACCGGGCGCTACGGCTACCACCCGTTCTGCGTCGCGCCGTCGCGCATCAAGAGCCCGATCACGCCGTTCACGCCGCGCGAGCTTTCGCCGCGCGGCATCGAGCGGCAGATCCGCGCCTTCGTCCGCTGCGCCAGGCTGGCGCGCGAGGCCGGCTACGACGGCGTGGAGGTGATGGGCAGCGAGGGCTACTTCATCAACCAGTTCCTCGTCACGCACACCAACCAGCGCGCGGACGAGTGGGGCGGCGCGTACGAGAACCGCATGCGGCTGCCGGTGGAGATCGTGTCGCGGGTGCGCGAGGCGGTGGGGCCGCGACTTCATCATCATCTACCGGCTGTCGATGCTCGACCTGATCCCGGACGGCAGCAGCTGGCCCGAAGCGGTCGCGCTCGCGCAAGGCCGATCACCGCGGCCGGCGCGACGCATCATCAACACCGGCATCGGCTGGCACGAGGCGCGGGTGCCGACCATCGCCACCAGCGTGCCGCGCGGCGCCTTTGCCTGGGTGACGAAGAAGATGCGCGACGAGCTTCGCGCCGCCGGCATCACGATCCCGCTCGTCACCAGCAACCGCATCAACACGCCGGAAGTCGGCCGAGCAGGTGCTGGCCGACGGCTGCGCCGACATGGTCAGCCTGGCGCGTCCGCTGCTGGCCGATCCCGACTTCGTCGCCAAGGCGCGGGCGGGCCGCTCGCAGGACATCAACACCTGCATCGCGTGCAACCAGGCGTGCCTCGACCACGCGTTCAAGAACGAACTGGCGACCTGCCTCGTCAACCCGCGGGCCGGCCGCGAGACCGTGCTGCGTGATCCGGCCGTCGACCGCAGAGGAAACGCTATGCCGTCGTCGGCGCCGGACCCGCCGGGCTGGCGGCCGCCACGACGCTGGCCGAGCGCGGCCACGAGGTGCATCTGTACGAGGCCGCCGCGCAGATCGGCGGCCAGTTCAACATGGCGAAGCGCATCCCGGGCAAGGAGGAGTTCAGCGAGACGCTGCGCTACTTCGCGCGCCGGATCGAGGCGACCGGCGTCCAGCTGCACCTGAACACGCGCGTCGGCGCCGACGAGCTCGTCGCGCGGCAGTTCGACGCCGTGATCCTGGCGACCGGCGTCACCGCGCGCGATCCGAGGATCCCGGGCCAGGCGAGCCCGCACGTGCTGAGCTACATCGACGTGCTGCTGCACGGCAAGCCGGTCGGCGAGCGCGTGGCGATCGTCGGCGCGGGCGGCATCGGCTTCGACGTGGCGGAGTTCCTCGTCACGCGGCCCGGCCACTCGCCGACGCTGAACCTGCCGGAGTGGCTGGAAGAGTGGGGCGTGGCCGACCCGGCCGAGGTGCGCGGCGGCGTCGTCGCGCGCGGCCGTCGCCACCGGCGCGCAAGGTGACCCTGCTCCAGCGCAAGGCCGGCAAGCTCGGCAAGGGGCTCGGCAAGACCACCGGCTGGATCCACCGCGCCGCGCTGCTGATGAAGAACGTCGAGATGATCGGCGGCGTCAACTACGAGCGCATCACGCCCGAGGGACTCGTTCGTCACCTACGGCGAACAGCGCCGGGACGGCCAGCTGATCGAGTGCGACACGATCGTGCTGTGCGCCGGCCAGGAGCCGCTGCGCGAGTTGCAGGCGCCGCTGGCGGCGGCCGGCGTGGCGGTGCATCTCATCGGCGGCGCGGACGAGGCGGGGGAGCTCGACGCCAAGCGCGCGATCGACCAGGGCACGCGCCTGGCTGCAGGGCTCTGACCGGGTTCAGCTTCGGGGGCGTCCGATCCGTTTCGGAGCCTTCGGCGCTTCGGGTACCGGACCGTTCAGGATGCGTGTCATCTTCTCCTGCGCGAACTCCGCGCGGAGGAAGTCGACGAACAGCCGCACGCGCAGGGGCAGGTGCTTGCGTACGGGGAAGAGGCAGTACACGTTGGTCGGCGGGGCCTCGCAGTCGTCGAGCACGGTGACGAGGCGACCCGAGGCGAGGTCGTCACCGACTTCCCACAACGAGCGCCAGGCGAGTCCCATGCCGGCGAGCGTCCAGTCGTGCAGTACGGCGCCGTCGTTGCAGGAGACCGGGCCGGACACGCGCTCGACCACCGGCGCGCCGTTGACGACGAAGTGCCAGCCGCGCTGCGGCGCCGTACCTTCGCCGAAGGTGAGGCAACGATGCTGGCGCGAGGTCGGCCGGCCGCATCGGCGTGCCGTGCTGCTTCAGGTATCCGGACTGCGCGACGACGACGCGCCGGCTTTCGCCGATCTTCACTCGCACCAGCTGACTGTCGGCCTGCTCGCCGAAGCGGATCGCGCAGTCGAACCCTTCCGCGATGAGGTCGGCGATGCGGTCCGACAGTTCGAGCGAGACCGCGAGCCGGGGATGCTCGGTGACAAAGCGCGGGACGAGCGGGGCGACGTGAGCGCGCCCGAAACCCGCCGGCGCGGTGATGCGCAGGTGTCCCGTCGCCTGCTTGCCGCGGGCGGAGACCGCGCTCTCGGCGTCCTCGAGCTCGCGCAGGATCCGCTGGCAGTCCTCCAGGAACGCGATGCCTTCCGGCGTCAGCGTCAGGCGGCGCGTGGTGCGCTGGATCAGCTTGACGCCCAGCCGGGACTCGAGCGAGTCGAGCCGGCGCCCGATCATCGCCGGCGCCAGGCCCTCGTGGCGGGCGGCGGCGCTCAGGCTGCCACGCTGCGCGACGTTCACGAACGTGGTGATTTCCTTGAACGGGTCCATCGTCGAGCGCGCGTCGGATTCATGCGGCCAGGTAAAAGATGCTGTGCTGCTGGCAGCTCATTCGATGCTGCGCGCTCAAATATACTCGTTGGCTCCAGCAAGACGAGGCGGCATGCGGATTCGCGCGGCACTGTTCGATGTGTTCGGGACCTTGCTCGACGTGTACTCGGTGACGCGCCGCGCCGAAGAACTGTTCCCGGGGTACGGCACGCGGCTCGCGATCGCGTGGCGTGACAAGCAGATCGAGTACTCCCGGCTGCGCACGATGTCCGGCCGCTACGTGCCGTTCTCGCAGGTGACGCGCGAGGCGCTCGAGTTCGCGCTCGACCTCCTGGGGCTGTCTTCTTCGGTGACGAATGTCCGTGCACTGCTCGACGAGTACAAGTGCCTCACGCCGTTCCCCGATGTGGTTCCCGCCTTCGAAGCCCTGCTCGAGGGTGGCGTCGAACTCGGCGTGCTGTCCAACGGCGACCCGGAGATGCTGGAAGCGGCGCTCGTCAGCGCAGGACTGAGCCGACACCTCGACTTCGTGCTGTCGGCCGACCAGGTCCGCGCGTTCAAGACCGACGCGACCGTGTACGCGCTCGGGCCGCGCGCGCTGAGGCGGCCGGCGCGCGAGATCCTCTTCGTATCGAGCAACGGCTGGGACGCCTGCGGCGCGGCCTGGTATGGCTACACGACCTGCTGGATCAATCGCCCGGGCCTCCCGCTCGAGCGGCTCGGCGTGCAGCCGAATCGAATCGGCGCCGACCTGACGACGGTGACCGACTTCCTCCTCAAGGACTACGCATGACACAACACGGAGCATTGAACATGAACCTGCCGCAAGGCGTCCAGATCGCGGCGCCGATGAAGCCGGAGTACGAACGCATCCTGACCCACGATGCGCTGGCCCTGGTCGCCAAGCTGCACCGCGCTTTCGAGGCGCGCCGCCAGGAACTGCTGGCCGCGCGGGTCGAGCGGTCAAGCGGCTCGACGCGCGGCGAACGGCCCGACTTCCTGCCGGAAACGAAGGGCATCCGTGAAGGCGACTGGAAGATCGCGCCGATCCCGGCGGACCTGCAGTGCCGCCGTGTCGAAATCACCGGGCCGGTCGAGCGCAAGATGATCATCAACGCCTTCAACTCGGGTGCCGATTCCTACATGACCGACTTCGAGGATTCCAATTCGCCGAACTGGGACAACCAGATCACAGGGCCAGATCAACCTGTACGAGGCGATTCGCGCGCACGATCGTGCAAGAACGAGGGCGGCAAGGAATACAAGCTGAACGACAAGATCGCCACGCTGCAGGTGCGTCCGCGCGGCTGGCACCTCGACGAGAAGCACGTGACGGTCGACGGCCAGCGCGTCTCCGGCGGCATTTTCGACTTCGCGCTGGTTTTCTTCCACAACGCCAAGGAGCAGGTCGCGCGCGGCGCCGGCCCGTTCTTCTACCTGCCGAAGATGGAAAGCCACCTCGAGGCGCGCCTGTGGAACGACATCTTCGTCACGACGCAGGACCACATCGGCATGCCGCAGGGCACCATCAAGGCCACGGTGCTGATCGAAACCATCCTCGCCACCTTCGAGATGGAAGAAATCCTGTACGAACTGCGCGAGCACTCCGCCGGCCTCAACGCCGGCCGCTGGGACTACATCTTCTCGTGCATCAAGAAGTTCAAGGACGACACGAATTTCTGCCTCGCCGATCGCGGCGCCATCACGATGGAAGTGCCCTTCATGCGCGCCTACGCGCTGGCGCTGGTGAAGGCCTGCCACAAGCGCGGCGCGCCGGCGATGGGCGGCATGACCGCCCTGATTCCGATCAAGAACGATCCGGTCGCCAACGAAAAGGCGCTGGCCGGCATCCGCCACGACAAGACGCGCGACGCCAACGACGGCTACGACGGCGGCTGGGTCGCCCACCCGGGACTGGTGCCGATCGCCATGGAGGAGTTCGTCAAGGTGCTCGGCGACGCCGCAACCAGTTCGACAAGCAGCGCGACGACGTCAACGTCCGGCCCAGACTCGCTCGACTTCCAGCCGGAGACGCCGATCACCGAGGCCGGCCTGCGCAACAACATCAACGTCGGCATCCACTATCTCGGGTCGCTGGCTGGCCGGTAATGGTTGCGTGCCGATCCACAACCTGATGGAAGACGCGGCGACCGCCGAGATCACCCGCTCGCAGGTGTGGCAGTGGATCCGTTCGCCGAAGGGCATGCTCGACGACGGCCGCAAGGTCACCGACGAGATGGTGCGCCCGATGATCGCCGAGGAACTGGCAAAGGTGAAAGCCACCGTCGCCGCCCAGGGCGAAGACACCGACCTACGATCAGGCCGCCGAAATCTTCGACAAGATGTCGCGACGCCGGAATATCCGGAGTTCCTGACCCTGCCGCTGTACGAGGAGATTGCGTAGGCGGCCTGCCAGGTCCGCGTGGCGGGCGCGCCGTGACGCACGAGTAAACCGCGGCCGAGGCCGCGGTTTTCGCTTGGGCCTAGCTGCCGTACCGGAACAGGTTCTTCAGCTCCCTGAGGACGGCCGCAGCGCGCTCGGTCGCCGTCTTCTCGTCCGGGAAACTGGCGACGGTGACCCAGTTGCCCTGCACCAGCGCATCGACGTCGAAGCCGGCGCTCGCGGACCCCGCGGGCGCGACGCGCAGGCCGGTGATGGAATTGAGTTGTACGAACGAGCCGGCGGTTCCGCTCAGCCAGCCCTTGTCGACGATCAGTGCGCTCATGCGGCTTCCTTGGTTGAAGCTGCAGGGTACGCCCTTCACCCCGCCTTCAATCGCAGGAGTTCCGCGGTCGCGGGGTCCGGTTCGCCGCCAAAGTACTTGTCGAGCGCGCGCCGGAACAGCGGCTCCGACGGTGCGATGGCGGCGAACAGCGTCATCGACGAGCGGAACTTGAGGTCGTCCGGCGACCCGAAGATCGCGTGCGCGCTGGAGTCGTCCACTGCGAGCACGAGGTCGACGCACTCGCGCAGGCGCGCGCCGAGCACGGGGTGCCGCACGTACGCCACGGCCTCGTCCGGCGAACCGATGCCGTAGTAGTGCGCGGTCGCGCTGCGGCCGAGGCCGCGCAGTTGCGGGAAGACGAACCACATCCAGTGCGTCGCCTTGCGGCCGGCGGCGAGTTCCCGCCGGACGTCCTGGTAGACCATGTCCTGCGCCTCGACGAACCGCTCCAGATCGTTCTCGGTCCTCATCGGTCGGTGCCCCTCCACGGCTTCCAGCGTATCCTCGTTCGCTTTCCGGGAGGCACGCATGACCCTATGTCCGATCGCCATCGTGGCAGGTTGCAGGAAGTGTCCGGCGTTCAAGGTGTGCCCGCTGAAGAGCGTGATCGGCGACCAGGTGAAGGACGAGCCGGCACCGAAGTCCAAGGCAGGCGCTGGCGGCGCCAAGCGGCCCAGGAAGGGCGGCTGAGGCGGGCGAGGCCGACACGCCCCAGCGGGCGGCCGACAGGCCCTCGCGGTACCTGCGGCAGGAGGAGAGTTACGCCAGCAGACCGACGAGGGCGGCGGTGATGCACGTCGACAGCAGCCCGGCGAAGATGGACTTCAGGCCGAGCGTCGCAAGTTCCGCGCGCCGCTCCTTCGGCAGCAGGGCGTCGAGGCCGCCGAGCATGATGCCGAGACTGCCGAAGTTGGCGAAGCCGGCGAGCGCGTAGGTCATCAGCAGCGCCGTGCGCGGCGACAGCTGGTCCGGCCCCATCTTCGCCATGGCGATGTAGGCGATGAATTCGTTGAGCACGGTCTTCTGGCCGAGCAGCTTGCCCGCGGCCAGGACCTCGCTCGCCGGAACGCCGATGAGCCACGCGAGCGGCGCGAAGAGCCAGCCGAACACGCGCTCGAGCGTCAGCGGCGCGCCGTTCACCGCGGGGAACTCGCCGAGGACGCCGTTCAGCAGGGCGACGAGCGCCATGAACACGACCAGCATGGCAACGATGTTCAGCAGCAGCTGAAGTCCGTCGAGCGTGCCGCGCGTGAGCGCGACCATCGTGTTGGCGTCCTGGCGCTCGAAGCGCGACGGTCGAGGCTTCGGTCAGCTGCGGTGGCACCAGCAGGGCGGCGACCACGATGGCCACCGGCGTTGCGACGATCGAGGCGACCAGCAGGTGGCCGAGCGCGTTCGGCACGACCGGGCCGAGGATGCTGGCATAGAGCACGAGCACCGTGCCGGCGATCGTCGCCATGCCGCAGTTCATCACGATGAACAGTTCGCCGCGGGACAGGCGCGCGAGGTAGGGCGCGATGACCAGCGGTGCCTCGACCATGCCGACGAACACGTTGGCGGCGGCGGAGACGCCGACCGCGCCTCCGAGGCCCATCGTCCGCTGCAGTGCCCACGCGAACGCGCGCACGATCAGCGGCAGCACGCCCCAGTGGAACAGCACGGCCGACAGCGCGGCGACGAGCAGCACCAGCGGCAGCGCGCGGAACGCGAGCACGAAGCTGGCGGCGGGATTCGTGACCTCGTACGGCGTGGCTCCGCCGCCGAGGTGGCCGAAGACGAAGCCGGTGCCGGCCGCGAGGGCGGTCTCCAGGGCCGTCATCACACCGTTCAGGCTCGCGAGCGCGGCCGCCAGGGGCGGGATCTTCAGCAGCGCCAGGGCGAGCAGGACGGCCAGCGCGATCCCGCTCGCCACCATCCGCCATGGAATGCGCCGGCGATCCTCGGACAGCGCCCAGCACAACGCCAGCAGGACGCATCCGCCGAACAGGCTCTGCAGCGCGTACATGGCCCCTGTATCCGCCCCTCGACTCACGGTTCGCCGCAATTGGAGCACAGGCTCCATCGCGCGACAGTAAGCTTGCATTCATGCTCGTGATGAGCGTCAGCCCGGAGCAACGATGAACGCTGCCGACATCCCCGCCGATCTGTTCCACGCGTTCGAGGTCCAGCGCACCTCGTTCGATGCCGCGCCGTTTCCCGACTGGGACGTGCGTCGGGACCGTCTTGCGCGCCTGCGCAGCCTCGTGGCGGACAACGAGGTCGCGATCGAGGACGCGATCCACGCCGACTTCGGCGGCCGGCCACGCACCGAGACGCAGATTGCCGAGGTGTTCCCGAGCCTGGGCGAGATCAAGGCGGCCCTCCGGAAGGGCCGCAAGTGGATGCAGCCCCGCCGCGCGGGCGTTTCGATCTGGTTCCTGCCTGCGAGTGCGCACATCCAGCCGCGACCGCTGGGCGTCGTCGGGATCGTGGTTCCGTGGAACTATCCCCTGTACATGGCCATCGGTCCGTTGGTGGCGGCGCTGGTTGCCGGCAATCGCGCGATGCTGAAGATGTCCGAGTACACGCCGGCCTTTTCGGCACTGTTCGAGCGACTTGTCGCGAAGACGTTCGCGGCCGATGAAGTCGTCGTCGTCAACGGCGGCCCGGACGTGGCGGCGCAGTTCACGCGGTTGCCGTTCAATCACCTTCTCTTCACCGGCTCGACGCTGGTGGGACGCAAGGTGATGAGCGCCGCCGCCGAGAACCTGACGCCGGTGACACTCGAACTCGGAGGCAAGTCGCCGACGGTCGTCGCGCCGGGTTACCCGCTGGAGAAGGCCGCGCAGCGCATCCTCGCGGGCAAGCTGCTGAATGCGGGGCAGACCTGCATCGCGCCCGACTACGTCTTCGTTCCCCGCGCCGCTCTGGCCGGCTTCGTCGAGGCGACGAAGCACCAGGCGAGGCGCATGTATCCGGCGGGCCTCGACGACGCCGATTACTGCAGCATCATCAACCAGCGCCAGTACGGTCGCCTCGTCGGCTACGTCGAGGAGGCGCGCACCAGTGGCGTCGAGGTCGTTGCGCTGTTCGAAGGCCGCCTGCAGGACGACGAGCAGCACCGCCTCGGTCCGGCGGTCGTCGTCAACCCCGGCCCGGGCCTCGCCATGATGCGCGAGGAGATCTTCGGGCCGCTGCTTCCCGTGCTGCCGTACGACGACGTGAAGGACGCGATCGACTTCGTGAATGCGCAGCCCAGCCCGCTCGCGATGTACTGGTTCGACGAGAACCGGCAGCGCACCGAGTGGGCGCTCAAGGAGTCGCACGCCGGTGGCATGTGCGTGAACGAGACGCTGATGCACATCGCGCAGGAGGAACTGCCGTTCGGTGGGGTCGGGCCCTCCGGGATGGGCCACTACCACGGCGAGTGGGGCTTCGAGACCTTCAGCAAGCTGACGCCGGTGTTCAAGCAGTCGCGCTTCAACGGCATGAACCTGTTCATGCCGCCGTACAAGCCGTACGTGCAGACGATCCTGCGGCTGATGAAGCGATTCTAGGGGGTGTTCAATCGAGCGCGGCCAGCGGCATCGCGTCGATCGGATCGCCCGCCCGCAGGCCGGCCGGCGGGACCGCGATCAGCGCGTCGGCCTCGCTGAGGGTCCTCAGCATCGCCGATCCCTGGTCCTCCAGCGGCTCGAGCGCGAGCCCGCCAGACCGCTGCATGAAGCGCGCGCGCCGCCACTCGACGCGCCCCGGCTTGCCGCACGTGTCGACCGCCATCGGCAACTTCACTGTCAGGGGCGCTTCTTCACCGGCGCCCGCCATCCATCCGAGCAGCGGACGCGCGATGAGCTGGTACATCACGTAGGCGGCGACGGCGTTGCCCGGCAGCCCCAGCAGCAGCATGGCGTGCCCGAAGCGCGCCACCTTGCCGACGAGAAGGCCGCGGCCGGGACGGAAGTTCATCGGCAGGAACTCGGTCTCGCCGTGCTTGCGCACCACGTCGGCGTCACCCTGCGCGGCGCCGCCCGTGGTGAGGAGGACGTCCGCTTGCGCGCGTGCGGCCTGCTCGAGGCGCGCGGTGAAGTCGGCATCGTCGTCGGTCGAGATGCCGAGGTCGACGAGGTCGGCCCCGGCGCGCGCGACGAGTGCCGCGAGCAGCGGTCGGTTGGCGTCGTATGCGGCGCTGCCGGCGAGCGGCGCCGGCGGGTCGACGAGTTCGTCGCCGGTCGAGAGAATCGCCACGCGCAGCCGTCGTTTCACCACGAACGCGTCGGCGCCGACGCTGGCGGCCAGCCCGATGTCGTGGGAATGGAGCCGGCGACCGGCGTGCAGCACGGCCTCGCCGGCGCGCACGTGCTCGCTGCGGCGGCGCACGTTCTGCCCCGCATGCACCGCGCGCAGCACGCGCACGTCGCCGTTCGTCGACTCCGTGTCTTCGCTCATCACGACGGCGTCGGCGCCTGCGGGCAGCGCTGCCCCGGTCATGGTGCGCACCGCCTGCCCGCGCTCTACGCGCCCCGCGTAGGCGTGGCCGGCCAGCGCGCAGCCGATGATCGTCAGCGTGACGGGCGCGCCGGCGTCCTCGGCGCGGATCGCGTAACCGTCCATTGCGGCGTTGTCGAACGCCGGCAGGTCGACGGTGGACACGACGTCGGCGGCGAGCACGCGGTTGATGCCAGCGGCGAGTTCGACGGTCTCGGACTCCACGAGCGGTGTCAGGCGCGCGCGCAGCGTCGCGAGGACCTCGGCCACCGTGAGCTCGGTCATGCCAAGTGCTTCGGGCCGTCGATCCCGCGATCGGGTGACAGGTCTGGTGTCTCGCGCCGCGTGGCGCGCCGCAGCGCCATCAACTGGGAACGACCGGGTCGAGCCATGGAGCCGGGATGGGTTCAGCCGCCAATGTAGGACATCTCGATCTTCGGCGCGCGGGCCGTCGCTTCGGTGCGGATCTCCGAGTAGCGATCGGACCGGCCGCGCCAGATGTCGCCGATCACGGTTTCGAGCTCCGCGTCCTCGAGCGCCGGATGAGTCGCGTCGCCGCGCAGCGGCGCGCGCAGGTCGTAGCCCGTCTGCGCGAACAGGCAAAGGTAAAGCCTGCCTTCGGTCGACAGCCGGGCGCGCGTGCAACTGCCGCAGAAGGCCTGGGTGACGCTCGAGATCACGCCGATTTCCGCGCTGCCGTCTTCGTAGGTCCAGCGCTCGGCCACCTCGCCGGGGTAGTTCGGGTCGACCGGGCGCAGCGGCATCTCCTCGGCGATGCGGCGCACGACTTCCGCCGAGGGCACGACGTCGTCCATTCGCCAACCGTTGGACGAGCCGACGTCCATGAATTCGATGAAACGCACGATGTGTCCGCTACCCCTGAAGTGGCGCGCCATCGGCACGATCTCCTGGTCGTTGATCCCGCGTTTGACGACCATGTTGATCTTGATCGGGCCGAGGCCCGCCGCGGCGGCGGCGTCGATGCCGTCGAGCACGTCCTTCACCGGGAAGTCGACGTCGTTCATGCGGCGGAACACGGTGTCGTCGAGGCCGTCGAGCGAGACGGTGACGCGCTTCAGCCCGGCGTCGGCGAGCTGCTTGGCCTTGCGGGCGAGGATCGATGCGTTGGTCGTCAGGGCGAGATCGAGCTCCCGGCCGTCGCGCGTCTTCAGCGGCGCCAGCATCTCGATCAGCTTGTGCAGGTCCTTGCGCAGCAGCGGCTCGCCGCCGGTCAGCCGCACCTTCTCGACGCCGTGGGCGATGAACAGGCGCGTCAGGCGCGTGATCTCCTCGAACGACAGGAGGTCGGAGTGGCGCAGGAATCGATAGTCCTGGTCAAAGATCTCCTTCGGCATGCAGTAAGTGCAGCGGAAGTTGCAGCGATCCGTGACCGAGATGCGCAGGTCGCGCAGCGGCCGGCCGCGCGTGTCCTCGATGCGGCCCGTGGCCGGGACGACCGCGCGCGGCCGCTGCGGCGCGAGGCTCGAGACGCGCTCATCGAGGACGTGAATGACGCGATCCGTCATGGACCGGATGTTACCGGGCCATCGCAGCGCGAAAACGACACCGGGGCAGGGCCATTGGCCTGCGCCGCCGTCGCATGCCACCATCGAACACCTTGCCGAATCCCGATCCGCCACCCGCCGGCCGCGCGCTCCCCGACCACCCGGGCTCATGGCACGAAGTGCTCGCGGTCTTCCTTCGGCTCGGCCTGACGTCGTTCGGTGGTCCGATCGCGCACCTCGCGTACTTCCGCGAGGAGTTCGTCGCGCGCCGTCGCTGGCTCGGCGAAGACGCCTACGCCGAGCTGGTGTCGCTCTGCCAGTTCCTTCCGGGCCCGGCGAGCAGCCAGGTCGGGATCGGGCTGGGCTACCTGCGCGCCGGCCTGCCGGGGGCGCTGATGGCGTGGCTCGGCTTCACGCTGCCGTCGGCTGTGCTGATGACGGCGTTCGCGCTGGGCCTGCTCGAATCAGGCGCGGTGGACGCAGGCTGGATCGCCGGCCTCAAGGTGTTCGCCGTGGCGATCGTCGCGCACGCGGTCTGGGGAATGGCTCGCACGCTCTGTCCGGACGCCGCGCGACGCGCCATCGCGATCGTGGTCGCGGGCGCGCTGCTGATCGTGCCCTGGCCGCAGGCGCCGCTGGCGGCGATGGCGCTTGCGGGCCTCGTCGGCTGGCTGGTGGTGCGGTCCAGTGCGACAGGTGGTCATGCGGCGCTGCAGGCGCGCGTACCGCGCGCCCTGGCCATGGCCGCGCTCGCCGCCTTCGCGCTGCTGCTGATCGGCTTGCCGTTGCTCGCGCGCGCGATGTCGTTCGACGTCGTCGAACTCTTCTCCGTCTTCTATGGGGCCGGCGCGCTCGTGTTCGGCGGCGGCCACGTCGTGCTGCCGCTGCTGCAGGCGCAGGTCGTGCCGCCGGGCTGGATCGGCAACGAGGCGTTCCTCGCCGGCTACGCGGCGGCGCAGGTCGTGCCGGGACCGCTGTTCACGGTCGCCGCCTTTCTCGGCGCGGTGATTCCGCTGCCCGGCGGAGTGGCCGGGGCCGCCGTCGCACTGCTGGGGATCTTCCTGCCGGCGTTCCTGCTCGTGGTGGGTGCGCTGCCGCTGTGGCAGGGGATCCTGCAGCGGCCCGCCCTGCGGTCCGCGGTGGCCGGAGTGAACGCCGGGGTGGTGGGAATCCTGCTGGCAGCGTTGATTACCCCGGTGGCCACCACCGCGCTGACGTCCGCGTCCGACGGCATGCTCGCAGTCGCCGTTCTCGGCGCGCTGCTCAGTGGCCGTGTGCCCGTGTGGATCCTCGCCGCGGCGTGCGCGGCAGCGGGCGCGCTGCTGCACTAGACACCATGGCCGCCCGCGCATTGGCGGGCGGCCGGTCTCCTGAGTCGTAGGTTGCGCGGCGCGCCGCCCCAGCTGTCCGGCGGTCAGGCGTCGAGGCGCTGCGCTGGCCGTGTCTCGACCTGGACCAGCGGGGTCTCCTCGAGCGGCGGCAGGATCGGACGCTCGCGCGGCACGCGCTTCGAGCGCGGCTCGGCAGACAGACGCGCCACCGCTTCCGCGTGCTTCGAGGGCTCGGTCTGCACGAGGGTCAGGCCGGCGAGTTCGAGCACCGGCTGCAACTGGTCCACCGGCAGCGGCGCGGGCTGGGCGGCGGGCAGCGCGACGGTCGCTGGCACGGTGATCATTTCCGGGGTGCGCAGCGTCGTGAAACCGGTCACGGCGACCGGCGCCGGTGGCACGACGGCCGGCGCCGGTGCCACGCCAGCGGGCGCCGGTGCCACGACGACCGGTGCCGGTGTTGCGGCGACCGGGGCGGTGTTGCGGCGACCGGGGGCGGTGCCGCAGCAGCGGCGACAGCCTCGGGGATCGCCGGTTCGTCTTCAACGACCTCGGCGGCCTCGCTCTCGATTTCCTCCTGATCTGCCGCGGTCGCCCCTTCGGCGGCCACATCGGCCCCGGTCTCCTCACCGCTGCGCGCGCCGCGGCCGCGACGGCGGCGACGGCGGCGGCGCCGCTCTTCCGACGGGACTTCGGTGCCCGCATCGGCCGTGACCAGCGAGGCCACGGCGGCCGGCGCGGCGGCGACATCGACGGCGGCGGTGGCGACCGGCGCGATCTTTTCGACTTCGATCGCCGTCGCAGCGGCCTTTTCGCGATCCTTCTCCGGGCGGCGCTCGCCACGCGGCCGGCGTCCCTCGGTTGCCTCGCCCGCGGCCCGCGGCTCCTGCGTGCGTCCTTCGTTGCGGCGTCCGCGGTTGTCCGGCCTGGCCTCGCGACGCGGTTCGTCGCGCTTGCCGTCACGGCGCTCTTCGGGTTTGTCCTCGCGGCCCCCGCCGCGCTTCTCGTCGCGACGACCATCGCGGCGTCCGTCGCGATCGTGGCGTCCGCGGCGACGCTCGCCGCGGCGGTCCTCCGAGGCCTTGCTGTCGCCGGAAGGACTCAGGATGGCGGCCGGCGCCGCGGCGGGCGCGGGCTGCGGCCCGCCGGTGAAGAACGACACGATGCGGCCCCACAGGCCCGCCGGCGCTGGTGCGGGCTGGGCCGCCGGCACCGGCACGGGCAGCAGGGCGGGAACCACGGCCATCGGCGCGGGCGTCTCCGGGACGATGCCCTTGACCACGGCTTCCTGCCTCGGCCGCTCGCGTTCGGCCTCGGCCTTGCCTGTGGTGTACGGCGTGTCGATGCTCGGCGCGAGCTCGGCGGCGCGCTCGAAGCTCGCCTTCGACTCGTCCAGGCGCGGATCGTCGTGGCGCAGGCGCTCGATGTGGTAGTGCGGCGTCTCGATGAACTTGTTCGGGATCAGCACCACCGAGACGCGCAGGCGCGCCTCGAGCTTCGCGATGTCGGCGCGCTTCTCGTTCAGCAGGAAGGTGGCGACCTCGACCGGCACCTGGGCGTGAACCGCCGCGGTGCTCTCCTTCATCGCCTCTTCCTGCAGGATGCGCAGGATGTGCAGCGCGGAGCTCTCGGTATCGCGGATCACGCCGACGCCGTTGCAACGCGGGCACGTGACGTGGCTGCCTTCCGAGAGGGCGGGGCGGAGGCGCTGGCGCGACAGCTCCATCAGGCCGAAACGCGAGATCTTGCCCATCTGGACCCGCGCGCGGTCGTAGTGCAGGGCGTCCTTCAAGCGGTTCTCGACCTGGCGCTGGTTCTTCGCGTCCTCCATGTCGATGAAGTCGATGACGATCAGTCCGCCGAGGTCGCGCAGGCGCAGCTGGCGCGCTACTTCATCGGCAGCTTCCAGGTTGGTGCGGAGCGCCGTCTCCTCGATGTCCGAACCCTTGGTCGCGCGCGCCGAGTTGACGTCGACGGCGACGAGCGCCTCGGTGTGGTCGACGACCACGGAGCCGCCGGACGGCAGCGGCACCTGCCGCGAGTACGCCGTCTCGATCTGGTGCTCGATCTGGAAGCGCGAGAACAGCGGGACGTCGTCCTTGTAGCGCTTCACGCGGGTGACGTTGTCCGGCATCACGTGCGCCATGAACTGGCGCGCCTGCTCGTAGATGTCGTCGGTGTCGACCAGGATCTCGCCGATCTCCGGATGGAAGTAATCGCGGATCGCGCGGATGACGAGGTTGGACTCCTCGACGATCAGGAACGGAGGCGGGTTCGCGCGCTTCAGGCGCTGGCCGTCCGCCCCGGCGCTGCTGTCGACGTACGTGACCTTCTTCTTGCCTGGATTGTCCGGGTCATCGACCGCGAGTTCGAACTGCGGCTTCGACGCATCCTCGATCGCGTGCCATAGCTTCAGCAGGTAGTTCAGGTCCCACTGCAGTTCCTCGGCGCTGCGGCCGATGCCTGCCGTGCGGGCGATGATCGACATGCCGGCCGGCACGTCGAGCTTGTCCATCGTGTCGCGCAGTTCCTGGCGTTCCTCGCCCTCGATCCGGCGCGAGACGCCGCCGCCGCGCGGGTTGTTGGGCATCAGCACGAGGTAGCGGCCGGCCAGCGAGACGAACGTGGTGAGGGCCGCGCCCTTGTTGCCGCGCTCTTCCTTCTCGACCTGGACGATCAGTTCCTGGCCTTCGCGCAGGGCTTCCTTGATGCTGGCGGTGCGGACGTCCACGCCTTCGCGGAAGTAGACGCGGGACACTTCCTTGAACGGGAGGAACCCGTGACGCTCTTCGCCGTAGTCGACGAAGCACGCTTCCAGGCTGGGCTCGACGCGGGTGATGACCCCTTTGTAGATGTTCGATTTGCGCTGCTCGCGGCCCGCGTTCTCGATGTCGATGTCGACCAGCCGCTGGCCGTCGACGATGGCCACGCGCAGTTCTTCCGCGTGCGTGGCGTTGAACAACATGCGTTTCATTCAGCACTCCTTGCGCCTTCTCAGGGGCGCTCAGCAGGCTGAAGCGAACGGCAGGGACGTGCGAGCGGACGAGGATCAGTGGACCGACAACCGGGCGCGCCGACGAGGCGGTGCACCCGGTTTCCGGCCGAGGACAGCGCGGCGAGGCCCGGCCGCGCGCGGCCATGCCGCGCCGGGAGGGGCGGCGTGCAGCGACACGACAGGGGCAACGACCATGTGGAGCTGGTTCCCGAAATTGATCTCGTTGTTCTTGCGGCGCCGCGCGCCGCGCTCAGGGTCCAAACAGTTCGCTTCAGCGGCTCCCGCTCAACGCGGGCCCGCGCAGTCCATGGCTTGCGCCACACGGCCGCCAAGGCGGCCCGACTGCGAATCCAGGAAGCCCGATCGGCTTCCGAACCGTTGCCCGCAAAAACGCGGACCACGGCGCCAATGCGAGGACAGCAACTTCGCTGCGCTTCCGCCGGATGGCGTGTTCGGCGCAGCTACAATTCCCCGCGATTGCCGGGTTTCCGGGCCGGTGCCGACCGAAGCCGGAGCCGTTCATCCGGGCGCGCCTGGCACGGCGCCAAGCGGAGCGTCTTGCCCCGCACCTTCCGGAAGTGCCGAAAAACCTCGACCGCTCAAGTATATGCAAGATGGGTGCCGTCCGTAAAACGGGAATTGCCGCGCTCGAGCACGACGCCGGCGGCTCCGGACGCTCCTCGGCCGTCGCGGCCGACCGGGCGGCCCTCCTGACGGTCGGTCCGGAGTCCGAGGGACAACGTCTCGACAACTTCCTGTTGCGGATCGCCAAGGGCGTGCCCAAGAGCCACGTGTACCGGGTGGTGCGCAGCGGGGAGGTGCGGGTGAACAAGGGGCGCGTGGCCGTCGACTACCGGCTGGTCGCCGGCGACGAGGTGCGGGTGCCTCCGATGCGGGTGGCCGAAGCGCGTCCGGCGGCGGCGCCGTTCGCCCCCGCGGACATGCCCCCTGTTCTCTACGAGGACGAGCACCTGCTGGTGGTCGACAAGCCGGCCGGCCTGGCGGCCCATGGCGGCAGCGGCATCGCGCACGGCCTCATCGAACGCGTCCGGGCGGCCCGGCCCAACCAGCCGTTCCTGGAACTCGCGCATCGCCTCGATCGCGAGACGTCGGGCCTGCTGCTGCTCGCGAAGACGCGACGCGCGCTCGTCAGCCTGCACGAGCAGTTGCGCGAGGGCACGGTCGACAAGCGCTACCTCGCACTGGTCAAGGGCGACTGGGTCAACGATCGGCAGCACGTGCGACTGGCGCTGACGAAGTACGTGACGCGCGAAGGCGAGCGCCGCGTCAACGTCGATCCGGAGGGCGCGGCGTCGCACACGATCTTCACGCTGGTGAAGCGTTACGGCCGGTTCTCGCTGCTGGAAGCGGAACTGCGGACCGGGCGCACGCACCAGATCCGCGTACACCTCGCGCACCTCGGATTTCCCATCGTGGGAGACGACAAGTACGGGGATTTCGACCTGAACAAGGCGCTGGCGCGGGCCGATGCACGGCCGCGACTCACGCGCATGTTCCTGCACGCCGGGTCGGTCCGGCTCGTGCATCCGGTGGGTGGCCAGCCGCTGCTGTTCGAGGCGCCGTTGCCTCCGGAGTGCTCGACGTTCCTGAAAGGACTCGATGTCGCGCCGGTTTGACCTGATCGTCTTCGACTGGGACGGCACGATCGTCGACTCGACGTCGATGATCGCCGTTTGCATCCAGAAGGCCGCGGCCGACCTCGGGCTGACGGTGCCGACCATGGAGCAGGCGAGCCACGTGATCGGGCTCGGCCTGCACGACGCGCTCGCGCGCGCGGTCCCGGAACTGCAGGCGGGACGCATCGAGGAGTTCTCGGCGCGGTATCGCCATCACTGGTTCGCGTGCGAGCCCGAGATCGTGCTGTTCGAAGGAATCCGCGAACTGCTGGTCGAACTGGGCGGGCGCGGCGTGCCGCTGGCGGTGGCCACCGGCAAGAGCCGTCGCGGCCTGGCCCGCGCGTTCGATCAGACCGGACTCGGCGCCTTCTTCGAATCGTCGCGCTGCGCCGACGAGACGCATCCCAAGCCGCACCCGGCGATGCTGCTGGAACTGGCCGAGGAACTCTCGGTCGTGACCGAACGCATCGTGATGATCGGCGACACCACCCACGATCTCGAGATGGCCGCCGCCGCCCGATCGTCCGGCATCGGCGTCACGTACGGCGCGCATCCGCGCGAGCAGCTTGCCGCGTGCCAGCCGCTGACGCTCGCGCGCGATGTCGGCGAACTGCGCCGCTGGCTGCAGGCGAACGGATGATCGACATCTGCGCGTCCGAGGACCTGCTCGACGGCGGGCGGGGCGTGCGGTTCGAAGTGAGCGTGGCTGGCCGCGCGGTGCCCGCCTTCGTCGTGCGCTTCGGCGGCATCGCGCGCGCCTACCTGAATCGATGTGCGCACGTGGCGATGGAACTCGACTGGCAGCCCGGCGAGTTCTTCGATTTCGACGCCGAACTGCTCGTGTGCTCGACGCATGGCGCGCTCTATGACCCGGCCACCGGCCAGTGCGTCGGCGGGGCCTGCGCGGGGCGCGGCGGCCTGCGGACGCTGAAGGTGTTCGAGCGGGACGGCCGCGTGGCGTGGGAGCCGGACGACTACGCGCAGGCGGCCACGGGCAGCGAAGGCTAGGCGGCGAGCAGCAGGAACACCGCGGGCTGGCGCTGCAATGAAGGCCGCTCGCCCGCCTTCCACTGCTGCGTCGTCCGCATGCCAACGAATTCACCCGGACCGGTGAGGTCGACTGCGATCGCGACGCGCGTCGAGGGCGCACACGCGGCGAGGACCGCGTCGAACATCGACGTGCTCCGGTACGGCGTTTCAATGAACACCTGTGTCTCGGCGCGCGCCTTCGACTCGCGTTCGAGCGTCTTCAGGCTCGCGGCCCGCTCCTCGGCGGGAACGGGCAGGTAGCCGTGGAACCGGAAGCGCTGCCCATCGAGGCCGGATGCCATCAACGCCAGCAGGATCGACGATGGCCCGACCAGCGGCCGGACGCGAATGCCGCGCGCGTGCGCGGCCGCGACCAGCGTGCCGCCGGGATCGGCGATCGCCGGACAGCCCGCTTCCGAAACGATGGCCGCATCGCGGCCGGCAACGACGGGGGCCAGCCAGGCGTCGATGCGCTCGGCGGGTGGCGCGTGGCCGATCTCGTCGATGGCCAGGTCGCGGATCGGCTTCGGATGCCCGAGTTCCTTCAGGAAGGCGCGCGCGGTCTTTGCATCCTCCACGAGGAAGTGTTCGAGCCGGCGCGCGGTGGCGATCACCTCCGCCGGCAGCGATGCGTCCAGCGATCCGGCCGCGATGGGGCAGGGCAGCAGGTAGAGCGTTCCGCGCATGAACTCAGCCGACGAGTCGACCGCCGAGCACGACGACGCCGGCGGCCTGGAGCATCGACGTCAGCCGGATCAGCGGCAGGCCGATCAGCGCGGTCGGGTCGTCCGATTCGACGCGCTCGACCAGCGCGATGCCGAGCGACTCGATCTTCGCGGCACCGGCGCAGTCGTAAGGCTGGTCCGCTCGCAGATAGGCTTCGAGCGCATCGTGCGCCAGGCGACGGAAGGTCACCGTCGTCGGAATCGAGTCGACCTTGACGCGTCCGTGCGCGGCAACGGCCAGCGCGGTGTGGAACACGAGACGGCGTCCCTGCATCCGCTCGAGTTGCGCGAGCGCGGCGGCATGCGTGTGGGGTTTGCCGATCGGCTCGCCGTCGAGTTCGGCGACCTGATCCGAGCCGATCACCACCGCGTCGGGCCGTCGCAGCGCGACCTCGGTCGCCTTGGTTTCGGCCAGGCGCAGCGCCAGCGCAAGCGGTGCTTCGGCGGGCCGGCGCGCCTCGTCGACCGCCGGCGCCACGACCTCGAACGGGAGGCGCAGCCGCTGCAGGAGTTCCCTGCGGTAGGGCGAGGTGGAGGCGAGTACGATGTCCATCGCGGCGGCAGTTTAGCGGCCCGCTCCCTGAGCTTGCGCGATGTCCGACTCCACGACGTTCGACGCCTTTCGACTTGCGCGCAGCCAGGAAACGTTGCGCGGCGAAGCGACGATGACCCAGTTGCCGCGTCTGGCGCAGTCGGTGCTCGATCCCGCCGCGCGCGTGATCTACAAGATCGTCGGCCGGGTCGACGCCGAAGGCCATCCTGGCGCCGTCATGAAGCTTTCGGCGCGGCTGCAGCTGCGGTGCGAGCGCTGCAACGAACCGATGCCGTTTGTGCTCGAGCGGGAGGTGGCGTTCCGGTTCTTCGGCGACGAGCGGGAACTCAGCGCCCTGCCGATCGAGGATGTGGAAGTCGAAGAGGTCGTGGGATCGGCGAACATGGCATTGCTGCCGTGGATCGAGGACGAGGCGATCCTCTCGTTGCCGCTGGTGCCGCGCCACGATGACTGCGCGTTGCCCGTGGACGTGGAGAGCGAAGCGGCGCCGGAGCGGCGTCCGAGCCCGTTCGCGGCCCTGGCCGGCCTCAAGCGCGGGCACGGCGGCGGGTCGGCCGACGGATGAGCTTCCGCCACGGCGTCGGGTCGGGTACAATTTCCGTTTCTTTTCGTGGGGTTAGCCATGGCAGTCCAACAGAACAAGAAGTCGGCTTCGAAGCGCGGCATGCACCGCGCGCACGATTTCCTGACCAATCCGCCGACGGCGATCGAGCCGACCACCGGCGAAGTGCATCGTCGCCATCACATCAGCCCGAACGGCTTCTATCGCGGCAAGAAAGTCGTCGCGACCAAGAACGACGAGTAAGGCCGGGCCAACCCGCCGTCCCGGATCCGATTCGCCCACCGCGCGACGCCGCGTTCGGCCATCGAACCCCATGTCATGCCGCCGCGCGCCAGTGCTGAGCGGCGGCCTGCGCGCGTGGCGCTAGCGAGCCTCCGGTGACGGTCAGAGTCGCCATCGATTGCATGGGCGGTGACCACGGCGTTCCGGTCACCGTTCCCGCCGCCCTCGCGTTCAAGAAGCGCCACCCGGACGCGTCCCTGCTCCTGGTCGGGCGCGAGCGCGAGGTGAAGGGCGCGCTGCCGGCGCGCGCGTCGTCGTCCATCGAGGTCATCCACGCGGAGGAGGTCGTCGAGATGCACGATCCGGTCGCGGTCGCGCTGCGCACGAAGCGCAACTCGTCGATGCGCGTGGCGATCAACCTGCTGAAGGAAGGCCGCGCGGACGTCTGCGTCAGCGCGGGCAACACCGGCGCCCTGATGGCGATCGCGCGATTCGTCCTGAAGACGCTCGACGGCATCGACCGGCCGGCCATCGCCGGCGTGATCCCGAACCAGAAGGGCGGGCTCACGACGATGCTCGACCTCGGCGCGAACGTCGACTGCGGTCCCGATCACCTGTTCCAGTTCGCCGTGCTCGGCGCCGCGCTCGTCGAGGCGATCGAAGAGAAGGAACGGCCTTCGGTCGGCCTCCTGAACATCGGCGAGGAAGTGATCAAGGGCAACGACGTCGTCAAGGAGGCCGGCGAACTGCTGCGCAGCAGCCAGCTGAACTTCTACGGCAACGTCGAAGGCAACGACATCTTCAAGGGCACGACGGACATCGTCGTGTGCGACGGCTTCGTCGGAAACGTTGCGCTGAAGGCTTCGGAAGGGCTCGCGACGATGCTCGGCGGCTTCATCCGCGAGGAGTTCACGCGCGGTCCGCTCGCCCGGCTGCAGGCGATGACGGCGTGGACGGTGATGAGCCGCTTCAGACGACGCGTCGACTACCGGCGCCACAACGGCGCGAGCCTGCTCGGGCTGCGTGGCCTCGTGCTGAAGAGCCACGGGTCGGCCGACGTCATCGGGTTCGAATCGGCGCTGGAGCGCGGCTACGAGGAGGCGCGCCACCGGGTACTCGAGCGTACGATCATCGCGATGCAGCCGTACGTCGAGCAACTGGAGCGTCTCCACCGCGCGCAGCCTTCGGCCGCCGCCAGTGCCTGATGCCGGTGCGCCGCCTGCACTCGCGCATCACCGGCACCGGCTCGGGGTTGCCCCGGCGGGTCGTCAGCAACGAGGAACTCGCGCGCGAACTGGCCGCGCGCGGCGTCGAGACCTCGGACGACTGGATCGTCGCGCGCACCGGCATACGGCAGCGCTACATCGCCGGGCCGGGCGAGACGACCACCGAGCTCGGCGCACGAGCGGGACTCGCCGCGCTCGAGGCCGCGGGACTCCACGCGAGCGACATCGACCTGATCGTCGTCGGCACCTCCACGGCCGACCAGATCTTCCCCAGCACGGCGTGCCTCATCCAGGCCCGGATCGGCGCGCTCGGCTGCGCGGCGTTCGACGTGCAGGCCGTGTGCAGCGGGTTCATCTACGGCCTCGCGACGGCCGACGCGCTGATCCGCACCGGCGCGCACAAGCGGGCGCTCGTGATCGGCACCGAGGTGTTCTCGCGCATCCTCGACTGGACCGACCGCACGACGTGCGTGCTGTTCGGCGACGGTGCCGGCGCGGTCGTGCTCGAGGCATCGAACGATCCGGGCGTGCTCGCGGTCCAGTTGAAAGCCGATGGCAGCCACGCGGGCGTGCTGTGCACCGCGGGACGGGTTGCCAATGGCAAGGTCGAGGGCGATCCTTTCCTGCGCATGGATGGCCAGGCGGTGTTCAAGCTGGCCGTCAACGTGCTGGGCATTTCCGCCGTGGAGACGCTCGCGCAGGCGAAGCTCGATGCGTCGCATCTCGACTGGCTGATTCCGCACCAGGCCAACGTCCGCATCCTGAACGCGACCGCCCGGCGGCTCGGCGTGCCGGACGAGAGGCTGGTGGCCACGGTGGATCGCCACGCCAACACTTCCGCCGCCTCGGTGCCGCTCGCGCTCGACGATGTCGTGCGCGGCGGTCGCATCAAGCGGGGCGACCATCTGCTGTTGCAGGGCGTGGGAGGCGGGTTCACCTGGGGTTCGGTTCTCGTTCGGTGGTGACATGAAAATCGCATTCGTCTTTCCAGGTCAGGGGTCGCAGTCGGTCGGCATGCTCGATTCGTTCGCCGGCAACCCGGCCGTCGAAGAAGTGCTGCGCACGGCCTCGGCGGCGCTGGGCCAGGACCTCGCGGCGTTGATCAAGGACGGCCCGGCCGAGAGTCTCAGTCTCACCGTGAACACGCAGCCCGTGATGCTGACGGCCGGCTATGCGGTGTATCGGGCGTGGCGCGCAGCCGGCGGCGCGGAGCCGTCGGTCGTGGCCGGCCACAGCCTCGGCGAGTACACGGCACTCACCGCCGCGGGGGCGCTCGCGCTTGCGACAGCCGTGCAACTCGTGCGCATACGCGCGCAGGCGATGCAGGAGGCGGTCCCGGTCGGGCAGGGCGGCATGGCCGCCATCCTCGGCCTGTCCGACGACCAGGTGCGCCAGGCATGCGCGGAGGCCGCGGCGGGCGAAGTCGTCGAGGCCGTCAACTTCAATGCACCATCGCAGGTCGTCATCGCCGGACACGCCACGGCGGTGGCGCGCGCATGCGAAGCCGCCAGGCGGCTCGGCGCCAAGCGCGCATTGCTGCTTCCGGTGTCGGCGCCCTTTCACTCGTCCCTGCTGCGGCCTGCCAGCGACCGCCTGCGCGCCTGCCTTGCCGACGTTGCGCTTGGCGCGCCGGCGATTCCGCTGGTGAACAACGTCGACGTGGCGGTCGAGTCCGATCCGCTGCGCATCGCCGATGCGCTGGCGCGCCAGGCGGCATCCCCTGTACGCTGGGCCGAGACGATCCGGAAGATGGCGGCCGAGGGCGTGACGCACGTGGTCGAATGTGGTCCTGGCCGCGTGCTGGCGGGCCTCACGAAACGAATCGAGCCGTCGCTCGAGAGCATTGCCATCGCGGACGCCGCTGGCCTCGAGGACGCGCTGGCCCGACTCACTGCCTAGGAGCCGAGATGCAAGTGTTCCAGCCCAACTGCCTGGCCGACGAGGTTGCGCTCGTGACCGGTGCTTCGCGCGGCATCGGGCGCTCGATCGCCGAGCAGCTTGCGCGGGCGGGCGCAACGGTCATCGGCACCGCAACCTCGCAGGAAGGCGCCGACGGCATCGGCCAGCGGCTCGCGGAGCTCGGCGCGCGCGGGCGCGGCGCCGTGCTCGATGTCGTCGACGCGGCCGCGGGTGAAGCGCTGGTCGACGCGATCGGCAAGGAGTACGGCAAGCTCTCCATCCTCGTGAACAACGCCGGGATCACCCGCGACACGCTCGCGATGCGGATGAAGGACGACGACTGGGCGGCGGTCATCGACACCAACCTGTCCGCGGTGTTTCGCCTGTCGCGCGGCGTGCTGCGCGGGATGATGAAGGCGAAGCACGGACGCATCGTCAACATCACCTCGGTGGTCGGCGCGAGCGGCAACGCGGGGCAAGCGAACTACGCGGCGGCCAAGGCCGGCGTCGCCGGCATGACGCGCGCTCTCGCGCGCGAGCTCGGCAGCCGCAACATCACGGTCAACTGCGTCGCGCCGGGCTTCATCGACACCGACATGACGCGCGGCCTCAACGAGTCGCAGACGCAGGCGCTGCTCGGCCAGATTCCGCTGGGACGTCTCGGGCAGGCAGAGGAGGTCGCTGCGGCGGTCGTGTTTCTTGCGTCCGCTGCAGGGTCCTACGTTTCAGGCGCCACGCTTCACGTCAACGGTGGCATGTTCATGAACTGAGTGGGGCAGGGTGCTCTGTTAGAATCCGCGCGCTTTTTTGGCCGGGCTCGGAAGCCGAAGCAAGAAGCGCAGAGAAGCACATCAGGCTGGATTGTCCTGATCAAAAACCGAGGTAGGAGGAGAGCTGTAATGGAAAACATCGAACAACGCGTCAAGAAGATCGTCGCCGAGCAACTGGGCGTGAACGAAGCGGACATCAAGAACGAATCCGCGTTCGTCGAGGACCTGGGCGCTGACTCGCTCGACACCGTCGAGCTGGTGATGGCCCTCGAAGACGAGTTCGAGTGCGAGATCCCCGACGAAGAGGCCGAGAAGATCCGCACGGTCCAGCAGGCGATCGACTACATCAACACCCACCTGAAGAAGGCCTGAGGGCCGGTTGCAGCGCATGACGGGACGACGGCGAGTTGCAGTCACCGGACTGGGTGTGGTCTGCCCGGTCGGCAATGACGTCGCATCGTCCTGGGAAGCCCTGCTCGCCGGACGCTCCGGCATCGGCCCCATCACGCGCTTCGACGCGTCGGGGCTCGGATGCCGCATCGCAGGCGAGGTGAAGGACTTCGACCTCGCCGCGTACATGTCGCCCAAGGAAGCGCGCCGGATGGACACGTTCATCCATTACGGCATCGCCGCTTCCGTGCAGGCAATCAAGGACAGCGGCATCGAGGTCACCGATGCCAACCGCGAGCGCATCGGCTGCGTGATCGGCTCGGGCATCGGCGGCCTGCCGATGATCGAGGACAACCACAGCGAGCTGCTGAGCCGCGGGCCGCGCCGCGTTTCGCCGTTCCTGATCCCCGGGTCGATCATCAACATGATCGCCGGCAACCTGTCGATCCAGTACGGGCTCAAGGGCCCGAACCTCGCGATCGTCACCGCGTGCACGACCGGCCTGCACTCGATCGGCGAGGCGGGGCGGCTGATCGAGTACGGCGATGCCGACGTGATGATCGCCGGCGGTTCGGAGTCCACGATCTGTCCGCTCGGAATCGGGGGCTTCGACACCATGCGCGCGCTGTCGACGCGCAACGACGACCCGACCACCGCGAGCCGCCCGTGGGACAGGGACCGCGACGGCTTCGTGATGGGAGAGGGCGCGGGCATCATGGTGCTCGAGGACTACGAGCACGCGACCAGGCGCGGCGCGCGCATCTACTGCGAACTCGTCGGCTTCGGCATGAGCGCCGATGCCTACCACATGACTGCGCCGGACATGGACGGCGCGCGTCGCTGCATGGTGTCGGCGCTGCGCAGCGCCGGCGTCAATGCCGACCAGGTGAACTACCTGAACGCGCACGGGACCTCCACGCCGCTCGGCGACATCAACGAGACCAACGCGATCAAGGCGGCTCTTGGCGACGCCGCCCGCCGGATCGTCGTCAACTCGACCAAGTCGATGACCGGGCACCTGCTCGGCGGCGCCGGTGGCGTCGAGTCGGTGGTGACGGCGCTGGCCGTGCACCATCAGGTCTCGCCCCCGACCATCAACATCTTCAACCAGGATCCCGAGTGCGATCTCGACTACTGCGCGAACACCGCGCGGCAGATGCGCATCGACGTCGCGTTGAAGAACTCGTTCGGTTTCGGCGGCACGAACGGAACGCTGGTCTTCAAGCGCATCTGAGTGCTCGTCGCCTGGACGCCCCTGTCGCCGTCCCGACGGGAGCAGGGGCTCCGGCGGGCCGCGCGGGTGCTCGGAGGCGCGGCGGCGGTGGTCCTGGTGGGCGCCGCCTTCCGGGCGGGTTCGGTCCAGCCGGCGGCGGCGCTGGCAGCCCTGCTGGCCGCGACCGGTGCATGGCTGGCTGGTCGCCCGGCCCGGGAGGCACCGATGGACATCGGCATCGACGACTCCGGCTGCATTGCCGCCCGCCGGCTCACCACGGCGGACGAGACCACGGAACACCTGCGATGCGTCTTCGCCGCACCCTGGTTGATAACGCTGGAGAGCAGCACCCTGCGGATCCGTCTCTGGCCGGATTCCGTGCCCGGGAACATATTCCGGTGTTTGTGGGTCCATATCCGCTGGAACCCGGACCGGCAGCCAGCGGATCGCGCGGGAGTCATGGCGCCAGTCCCACCAGGATGAGATCAGAAGAAGAAAACGAGAGCCCGGTGGCCGGTCGGCCGGCATCCGTGCGGCCAGGGCCGCGGCGCGGGGCGGCATGACCGACCGCGACATCGATCAGCAACTCGTCGAGCGCGTCCAGCGGGGCGACAAGGCCGCATTCGATCTGCTGGTTGCCAAGTACCAGCGCAAGATCTTTCGCCTGTTGTCCAGGCTGATCCGCGACCAGGCGGAGGTTGAGGACATCGCCCAGGAAGCGTTCATCAAGGCCTACCGCGCGCTGCCGAACTTCCGCGGGGACAGCGCGTTCTACACGTGGCTCTACCGGATCGCGATCAACACCGCCAAGAATCATCTCGTCTCCCAGGGTCGTCGGGCGCCGACGACCACCGAGGCCGATATCGAAGAGGCGGAAACTTTTGACGATGGCGACCAACTAAGAGACCTGAACACCCCCGAATCGATGCTCCTGTCGAAGCAGGTGGGCGAGGCGGTGAATCGGGCCATCGACCAGTTGCCCGAGGACCTGAGGACGGCCATCGTGCTGCGCGAAATCGAGGGCCTGAGTTACGAAGAGATTGCAGAGTCAATGAGTTGCCCGATCGGGACCGTGCGTTCGCGCATCTTTCGCGCGCGCGAGGCCATTGCCCAGGAATTGAAGCCGGTCCTCGACACGGCCAAAGACAAGCGCTGGTAGGTGAAACAACATGGCAGCAGGACACATCACGACAATCGGCAAGGTGGACATCGAACACCTGTCGTCCCTGATCGATGGCGAACTCGACGCGCAGGAGGCGGCAGCGGTGCTCGATGCTCTCTGCAGCGACGCGGAACTCCAGCGCCGCTGGTCGGACCTGCAACTGGTAGGCGACGCGCTTCGTTCCAGCGAGGTTGCGGCCTGTCACGTGGACGGTTTCTGCGACCGCGTGCGCGCGGCCCTGGCCAGTGAACCGACTGTTCTCGCGCCGCGGCGGCGTGCCCGGCCGGCCTGGCGACGGTATTCCGTGCCCGGCCTGGCGGTCGCCGCTTCCGTCGCGGCCATTGCCTTCGTCGCCGTTCCGCTGCTGCGTGCGCCGTCGCCTGACATGATGGCGCAGAAGCAGCTTCCGGCGAAGGCACCCGTCGTCGCGTCGACGGCTGCACGTGCCGCCAGCCAGGCGGAGGCGAAGGCGGCGGCAGCGATCGCGAACGCGCGCGCGCTCGATCCTTATTTCGCGGCGCATCGCGAGCTCACCGGCGGCTCTGCGCTGCCGCGCGCCGCGGCGTACCTGCGGCCCGGCGCGGGGGAGCGCTGATGCTGTTCGGCGGGCTGACGCGCGAGGCGATGCAGTCCCTGCGAACCGCGTGGGGATGGATGGGCGCCCTGGTCATCGCCGCGGGCGCCTGGATGCCTGTTCCGGGCTCCGCCCAGGACGCACGGCGCGATGCGCCGCGCAGCGAAGCCCAGTGGATCCAGGCGGCCCGTACTGCCGCGATGCGGGTGAACTACACCGGCACCATCATCTACCAGGCGGGTGGCGAGATGACCTCGTCGCGCATCACCCACATGTTCGATGGCTCGAAGTCGCACGAGCGCATCCAGACGCTCGACGGCAAGCCGCGCGAGTACCTGCGCAAGCGCTCAGGCAGCGACGACGAAGTGCAGTGCCTGATTCCGGAGGCGAAGAAGATCATCGTCGAGAAGCGCAGCGTCGAGGACTCGTTTCCTTCGCTGGCGAGCGCTTCACCCGATGAGATCCTGCAGCGCTACGTGGCGAAGCTCGGGCCGGTCGAACGCGTCGCCGGTCTCGAGGCGCAGGCACTGGCGCTCGAGCCGCGCGACAACCTCCGTTACGCCTACCGGCTCTGGCTGGATCGCACAACCGGTCTGCTGCTGCGCGCGCAGACCCTGGACGAGCGCAATGAAGTGATCGAGCAGATCGCGTTCAGCGATGTTCGCATCGGCGAGCGTATCGATCGATCCGCCCTGAAGTCGCCGTGGGCCACCGACGGCTGGTCCGTGGTGCGCAGCGATTACCGCCAGGCCGACCTCGCGAAGCTGGGCTGGATCGTGCCGACGCCGGACGGATTCCGCCGGACCAAGGAGGTCGTGCGCCGCATGCATGCGGCCGACGCGATGCAGGTCGTGTTCGCCGACGGACTGGCGACGATTTCCGTGTTCATCGAGCCCGGATCGGCGCTTGCCGATCCACCCGATTCGGTGCGAGTCCATGGACCGACATCCGCCTTCTCGCGGCGCGTCAGTGAAGCGCTCGTGACCGTGGTCGGCGAAGTGCCGCCGGGCACCGTGCGCGCGGTGGCGCAGTCCGTCGAGTTCCGCGGCCCGCGCTGATGCGCGGCCGCCTTATCCAGCAATCCCTCCCAGGCAAGAAGAAGGAATTCACGATGTTCCGCAAGTTCGTATCTGCACTATTCGCCTCGTTGTTCGCGGTCGCGTTGCCGCTTGTGTCGTCTGGCGTGGCGGCGCAGCCGGCCACGCCGGCCCAGCCGACCCAGTCGTTGCCCGACTTCGCCGATCTCGCCGAGCGGGTGGGTCCGGCGGTCGTCGGGATTCGCACCACGGCCCGCATCGGCACCGGCCCCCAGGGCGGGCCGGCGATGCCGGATCTCGACGAGAACGATCCGATGTACGAGTTCTTCCGTCGGTTCTTCCCGAATCCGCCGCAGCAGGGCCCGCAGGGGCCCCGCCAGCAGCCGCCCGGTCCGCGCCGCAACGTGCCGCGCGGCCTCGGGTCCGGATTCATCGTCTCGTCCGACGGCTACCTGCTGACGAACGCCCACGTGGTCGACGGCGCCGACGAGATCACGGTCACGCTGCAGGACAAGCGCGAGTTCAAGGCCAGGCTGCTGGGCGCCGACAAGCGCACCGACGTGGCGGTGCTGAAGATCGAATCGACCGGGCTGCCGTCGGTGCGCATCGGCGATTCCAACAAGCTGCGCGTCGGCGAATGGGTGATCGCGATCGGATCGCCGTTCGGGCTCGAGAACACCGTCACGGCGGGCATCGTCAGCGCCAAGGGCCGCGAGACCGGTGAGTACCTGCCGTTCATCCAGACCGACGTCGCCGTCAACCCGGGCAACTCGGGCGGGCCGCTGATCAACCTGCGCGGCGAGGTCGTCGGCATCAACTCGCAGATCTTCACGACGTCGGGCGCCTTTGCCGGCATCTCGTTCGCGATCCCGATCGACGAAGCGATGAGCGTGCAGCAGCAACTGCGGACGTCCGGCCGCGTGATCCGCGGCCGCATCGGCGTCGGCATCGAAGCCGTGTCGCGCGACGTGGCGGAAGCCATCGGCCTCGGGACGCCACGCGGCGCGCTCGTGAACACGGTGGAGAAGGACGCTCCCGCCTCGAAAGCCGGCGTGGAAGCGGGCGACGTCATCGTCCGCTTCGACGGCAAGGCGATCGAGCGCTCGACCGACCTGCCGCGCATCGTCGGCGGCACCAAGCCCGGTTCGACGGTGAACATGACGGTGTTCCGCAAGGGCGGCCAGCGTGACCTGAAGGTAACAGTCGCCGAACTGCAGCCCGACCAGGCGGCGACCGCGCGCACCCGCGAGGCGCCCAAACCCGCCGCGCCGACCAACGCCCTGGGCCTCGTGGTGTCCGACCTGCCGGCCGACAAGCAGAAGGAGCTTGGCGTCAAGGCCGGCGTGCAGGTCGACGGCGTCGACGGGCTCGCGGCGGCCTCGGGCATTCGTCCGGGCGACGTCATCAGCCAGCTGAACAGCACCGAGGTCCAGAACGCGCGCCAGTTCAACGACGCGGTGGCCAAGCTTGATCCGAAGAAGGACGTCGCCCTGCTGGTGCGCCGGGGCGAAGCCTCCCGGTTCATCGTGATCCGCCGCTAGGGCATCGGGAACTGCCGCATCGCGGTAAAATCGCTGGCTTAACCGGAAGAGGGGGTGTCCTGACGGTCACCCCCTTCTTCTTGGCGGTCCGGCCTCGTCACTCGATGTGATCTGCCGCTGCCGCCGCGTATTCGACCGTCGGAGCTCTATGGCGGCCGCTTCGGCGCAAATGCATGCAGCACATCCGCAACTTCTCCATCATCGCCCACATCGACCACGGCAAGTCGACGCTCGCTGATCGCCTGATCCAGCGCTGCGGCGGACTGTCGGACCGCGAGATGGAGGCGCAGGTGCTCGATTCGATGGACCTCGAGCGCGAGCGGGGCATCACGATCAAGGCCCAGACGGCCGCGCTCGAGTACGAGGCCCGCGACGGCACCCGGTACAACCTCAACCTGATCGACACGCCGGGGCACGTGGATTTCAGCTACGAGGTCAGCCGTTCGCTGTCGGCGTGCGAGGGCGCGCTGCTGGTCGTCGATGCCTCCCAGGGCGTCGAGGCCCAGACCGTCGCCAACTGCTACACGGCGATCGAACTCGGCGTCGAGGTCCTGCCGATCCTGAACAAGATGGACCTGCCGTCGGCGGATGCCGAGGGCGCACGCGCGGAGATCGAGGACGTGATCGGCATCGACGCGCACGATGCCGTGCTGGCCAGCGCGAAGACCGGCATGGGCCTCGAGGAGATCCTCGAGCGCATCATCGAGCGCGTGCCGCCGCCGAAAGGCGACCCGGCCGGGCCGCTGCAGGCGTTGATCATCGACTCGTGGTTCGACAACTACGTCGGCGTCGTGATGCTCGTGCGCGTGGTCAACGGCGTGCTCAGGCCCAGGGACAAGATCCTGCTGATGGCTACTGGCGCGACTCACCTGGTGGAGCAGGTGGGCGTGTTCACGCCGAAGTCGCGCGCCCGGGAACGGCTGTCCGCCGGCGAAGTCGGGTTCGTCATCTCCGGCATCAAGGAGCTGCGCGACGCCCACGTGGGGGACACGGTCACCCACGCGAGCCGTCCTGCCGCCGCCCCGCTGCCGGGCTTCAAGGAAGTGAAGTCCCAGGTCTTCGCCGGGCTCTTCCCGGTCGAGTCCAATCAGTACGAAGCGCTGCGCGACGCGCTGACCAAGCTGCAGTTGAACGACGCGTCGCTGCACTTCGAGCCCGAGGTGTCCCAGGCCCTCGGCTTCGGTTTCCGCTGCGGCTTCCTCGGACTGCTCCACATGGACATCGTCCAGGAACGCCTCGAGCGCGAGTACGACATGGACCTCATCACCACCGCGCCGTCGGTGGTGTACGAGGTGCTGCTGCGCGACGGCAGCGTCGTGTCGGTCGAGAACCCGTCGAAGATGCCCGACCCGGCGAAGATCGAGGAGATCCGCGAGCCGGTCGTCGACGTGACGATCTTCGTCCCCCAGGAGTACGTTGGCCAGGTGATCACGCTGTGCATCGGCAAGCGCGGCATCCAGACCGATCTCACGTACCACAGCCGGCACGTGATCCTGAAGTACGAACTGCCGCTGGCGGAGATCGTGATGGACTTCTTCGACAAGCTGAAGTCGGTGTCGCGCGGCTACGCGTCGATGGACTACGAGTTCAAGGCGTACCGGGCGGCCGACGTCGTCAAGGTCGACATGCTGATCAACGGCGATCGCGTGGACGCCCTGTCGGTGATCGTGCATCGCGCCAATGCGACGCACCGTGGCCGCGAGGTGACCGCCCGGATGCGCAAGCTGATCCCGCGGCAGATGTACGACGTCGCGATCCAGGCCTCGATCGGCGCGAACATCATCGCCCGCGAGGACGTCAAGGCGCTGCGGAAGAACGTGCTGGCCAAGTGCTACGGCGGGGACATCACCCGCAAGAAGAAACTGCTCGAGAAGCAGAAGGCCGGCAAGAAGCGGATGAAGCAGGTGGGTACGGTTGAAATTCCGCAGGAGGCCTTCCTGGCGATCCTGCAGGTGGAAGACAAATGAACTTTGCCTTGATCCTGTTCGTGCTCACGGTGCTCACCGGAGTGCTGTGGGTGCTGGACAAGCTCGTGTTCGCGAAGCAGCGCCGGGCGCGCGCCGCGCGCCTCGTCGCCGACTTCGACCAGCGCAACGCGGCGGCGCTGGCGCGCAAGGAGCCCATCGTCGAGCAGGAGCGCCGTTCGCTCGAGGACGGCGCCATCCGCCAGCCGGCCTGGCTCGAGTACACGGCGAGCTTCTTTCCCGTGATCCTGCTGGTGTTCGTGCTGCGCTCGTTCCTGTTCGAGCCGTTCCGGATTCCGTCGGGATCGATGATCCCGACCCTCGAGATCGGCGACCTCATCCTCGTCAACAAGTACCAGTACGGCATCCGCCTGCCGGTGGTGAACAAGAAGGTCGTCGAGATCGGCCAGCCGAAGCGGGGCGACGTGATGGTGTTCCGCTACCCGCTGAACCCGTCGCAGGACTACATCAAGCGGGTCGTCGGGCTGCCGGGGGACCGGATCGAATACGTCAACAAGCGCCTCACGATCAACGGCCAGCCCGTGCCGATGAAGAGCCTGGACCCGTACTACGACGCGGACCGGATGCAGTACTACACGCAGCACGTCGAGGCGCTGGGGGCGATCGAGCACCGCATCATCGTTGCCGACCAGATTCCGCCCGGACTGGGCGGCGGATACCCCAATACCCACCCGGGAGCCTGCCAGTACAGCGGGAGCGGAGTGGTCTGCCAGGTCCCGCCGGGGCACTATTTCGTGATGGGGGACAACCGGGACAACAGCGAGGACAGCCGGTTCTGGGGGTTCGTACCGGAAGAAAATATCGTCGGCCGAGCCTTCTTTATCTGGATGAATTTTGGCAATATCGGACGCATCGGGAGCTTTAACTAGAAGTAATATTGCTAAATTCTTGAAAAGACTGGGGAAGATGGATACTCGAACGAGAACTCGGCAGCGGGGGATGAGCCTCATCGGCCTCATCTTCGTGGGTCTGATCGTGGTGTTCCTCCTGATCCTCGGCTCGAAAGTCGTGCCGGCGGTCGTCGAGTACATCGCGATCGAGCGCGCGGTCCAGAAGATCAAGAACGAAGCGTCCACCGTGCGTGACATTCAAACCGCCTTCGAGCGGCACCGCACGATCGACGACATCACGTCGATCACGGCCGCGGACCTCGACATCACCAAGGAGGGCGACAAGATCGTGATCAGCTACGCGTACGAGAAGAAGATCCCGATCCTCGACAACGTGTCGCTCGTGATCGACTTCGCCGGCACCACCCGGGACCGGCAGTCAGCGAAGGCCGTTCCTTGAGCGGCCGGCATCGGACCCAGGGCGATGGAACTGACGGCGCTTGAAGAGCGCCTCGGCTACACCTTTGCTCAGCGCACGCTGCTCGAGCAGGCCGTCACTCACCGCAGCCACGGCGCCGTCCACAACGAACGCCTCGAGTTCCTCGGCGACGCGGTCCTGAACTGCGCGATCGCCCACCTGCTCTTCGCGAAGTACGCGCGGCTGGACGAGGGCGACCTGTCGCGGCTGCGCTCCAATCTCGTCAAGCAGCAGTCCCTGGCGGAGATCGCGGAAAAACTCGTCCTGTCCGACTTCCTGCGGTTGGGCGAAGGCGAGATGAAGAGCGGTGGTTTCCGCCGCCCGTCGATCCTGGCCGACACGATGGAGGCCATCTTCGGCGCCATTTTTGTCGACGGCGGCTTCGACGCCGCCCGGCAGGCGATCGCCAAGCTCTTCGAACCGGTGCTGAAGACGGTCGACCCCAAGACCCTCGGCAAGGACAGCAAGACGCTGCTGCAGGAATACCTGCAGGGCAAGCGGATCGCGCTGCCCGTGTACACCGTCGTCGAAACCCGCGGCGCCGCGCACAACCAGGAGTTCGAGGTCGAGTGCTCGATCCCGAAGCTCGAGATCAGCGTGCGAGGCAACGGGCGCAGCCGCCGGGCCGCCGAGCAGTCGGCGGCGAAGCAGGCCCTGGAAACGGCCCAGCACGCGATGGCCCTGCTGGGTCGACGCCCGCGGAAGAAGTCGAACGCGCCGGAGCCTTCGGCTTCCGAGCGACCGACCGGGCCGGCCGGATCGACCGAACCGGCCGACGGCCCCCCGGGTGCCCCGGCGCAGACGGCCGACCAGATCACCTGACGCCGGCGCGATGGAGCAGGCCGCGCCGCGGCGCGTGGGCATGGTGGCCGTCATCGGCCGCCCGAACGTCGGCAAGTCCACCCTGGTGAATGCGCTCGTCGGCGAGCGCGTGAGCATCACGTCCCGCAAGCCGCAGACGACGCGCGACCGCGTGCTCGGCGTGCGGACCGATGCGGACGCGCAGTACATCTTCGTCGACACCCCGGGCTTCCAGCGCCGCCACCGCTCGGCGCTGAACAAGCGCATGAACGAGCAGGTGAAGGGTGCGCTGGCCGACGTGGACGCGGTCGTGCTGGTCATCGAGGCCACTGGCTGGCGGGCGGAAGACGAGGCGGTCGTGCAACTGCTGCCCGAGGGTTCCGACCGCGTGATCCTGGCGATCAACAAGACGGACACGATCGCCGAGCGCGAGAAGCTGCTGCCGCTGCTGGCCGAGTCGATGGGGCGGTTTCCCTTCCACGCGATCGTGCCGGTCAGCGCCGAGAAGAAGCGCCAGCTCGACGACCTGCTGAAGGAGGTCGCCTCGCTGCTGCCCGAGGGCCTGCCGCTGTTCGAGGCGGACCAGTACACGGACCGCAGCGCGCGCTTCCTCGCCGCGGAGCAGGTGCGCGAGAAGGCCTACCGGCTGCTGGGCGACGAACTGCCGTACGGGATCGCGGTGACCATCGACCGCTGGGACGAAACCGACGCCGGTGCCGAGATCGTCGCCACGCTCGTGGTCGATCGCGAGGCGCACAAGCCGATCGTGATCGGCAAGGAGGGCGCGAAGCTGCGCGAGATCTCGCGGCTGGCGCGTGCCGACATCGCCGAGATGCTCGGCAAGCGGGTCCATCTCGAGGTCTGGGTGCGCGTGAAGAAGGGCTGGAACGACGATGCACGCGCCCTGCGGACGCTCGGCTATGACTGAAGCGCTGGAGGCGCCGGTCAAGCGCGCCACCCGCAGGCGCGCGGCCGATGTCCGCGTCGACCATCAGCCGGGCTTCGTGCTGCACGGCTATCCGTGGCGCGAGACCAGCCTCGTCGTCGAGTTCTTCAGCCGCGACTTCGGGCGCGTGGCCCTGGTCGCCCGTGGCGCCAAGCGCCCGACCTCGCACTTCCGCGGGCTGCTGTCGCCGTTCAACCCGCTCGCGGTCGGCTGGAGCGGGCGCAACGACATCAAGATGCTGGTGCGCGCGGAGTGGCTGGGCGGCATGCAGCCGCTGCGCGGCGACGCGCTGCTGGCGGCGTTCTACGCGAACGAGCTGCTGGTGCGCCTGCTCGCGCGCCTCGATCCGCACGAGCGCCTCTTCGGCAGCTATGTCGAACTGCTGCAGGCGCTGTCCCACGACGCGCGGCACGCCACGGCGCTGCGCGTGTTCGAACTCGACCTGCTGCACGACATCGGCTACGCGGTGCCGCTCGACCGCTGCGCCGACGGCGAGCCGATCGACGCCGACGCGCAGTACCTGTTCGGCGTGGGTCAGGGCGCGCAGCGGCTGGAGCGCGGCGACGCCGACGACGGCAGCCAGGTGTCGGGGCGCACGCTGCTCGCCATGGCTGCCCGCCGCTTCGACGACGAGCGGGTCGCGGCGGAGGCCAAGGGCGTGCTGCGGCGCGTGATTCGCTACCATCTCGGAGCCAAGCCGCTCAACACGCGGCGCATCCTGCAGGACCTGAAGCAGCTCTAGCCGCGGACCCAACCCATCATGACTGCCCTGAGCGTCAACCTGAACAAGGTGGCCCTCGTCCGCAACACGCGTTCCATCGGCATTCCGAGCGTGACGCATGCCGCCGTGCTCGCGCTGGAAGCGGGCGCCGACGGCATCACCGTGCACCCGCGGCCGGACGGCCGCCACGTGCGGGCCAACGACGTCGCCGACCTCGCTGAGTTGCTGCGTCGCTGGCCGGCGGCAGAGTTCAACATCGAGGGCAATCCCTTCCACGGGCTGATGGAGTATGTGGCGCAGGTGCGGCCGCACCAGTGCACGTTCGTGCCCGACGAAACCGGGGCCTTCACGTCGGACCACGGCTGGAGCCTGCCCGCCGACGCCGAGCGTCTCGCGCCGATGATCGAGGACGCGAACAGGCTCGGCGTGCGTGTCAGCCTCTTCATGGACCCGGTGCCCGAGGCCATGCGCCTTGCCCGCGAACTCGGCGCCGGCCGCGTCGAGCTCTACACGGAGCCGTACGCGCAGAGCTTCGGCACCGCGCGGCACGACGAATCGCTGCGGCAGTACGCGGCGGCCGCGGAGGCGGCGCTGGCGGCCGGGCTGGGCGTCAACGCCGGCCACGACCTCAACCGCGCGAATCTCGCGCCGTTCCTCGCGGCGGTTCCGGGTGTCGACGAGGTCTCGATCGGCCACGCGCTGATCGCCGATGCGCTCGAGTTCGGTCTCGGTCCCACCGTGCGGATGTACCTCGCCGAGATCCGCAAGGCCGAGGCGATGCGGCGGGGCGGATGATCTACGGCATCGGTGTCGACCTGATCGAGATCGCCCGTATCGAGGCGGCCTGCGCCCGGTTCGGCGATCGTTTCGCGCACCGCATCCTCACCGAGCGTGAGCTGGAGCGGTGGAACGCGCGGCGCGCGCGTTCCGAGACGCGTGGCATCGCTTACCTGGCGACGCGCTTCGCCGCGAAGGAGGCGATCTCCAAGGCGCTTGGGCTCGGCATGAGGACGCCGATGACGTGGCGCGCGGTCGAGATCGTCAACGACCCGAGCGGCCGCCCGGTCGCCGCCGCCCATGGCGACCTGCAGGCCCACATGCAGAGCCGGCGGCTGCGGCTGCACGTGTCGCTGACCGATGAACGTCTGATGGCGACCGCATACGCGATCGCCGAAGTGGAGGGCGCGGCGTGAGGATTCCCGGTCCGGTGGTCGTCGGCGTGCAGGGCACGGAGCTCGGTCCCGCGGATCGTGAACGCCTGTCGCATCCGCTGGTCGGCATGGTGATCCTGTTCGCGTCCAACTACGAGTCGCCCGCGCAACTCGAGCGGCTGACGGCCGAGATCCACGCACTGCGCGATCCGCCGTTGCTGATCGCGGTCGACCACGAGGGCGGGCGCGTCCAGCGCTTCAGGCGCGGATTCACGCGGCTGCCGCCGATGGGCGCGCTGGGCCGCCTGTGGGAGCGCGACGTCATGCTGGCCTGCCGCACGGCGGCCGCGGTGGGCTACGTGCTCGCGGCGGAACTGCGCGCGCACGGCGTCGACTTCTCGTTCACGCCGGTGCTCGACCTCGATCACGGACGCAGCGGCGTCATCGGCGACCGCGCGTTCCACTCCGACCCGCGCGTCGTGACCTTGCTCGCCTCGCACCTGATGCACGGCCTGCAACTCGCCGGCATGGCGAACTGCGGCAAGCACTACCCGGGCCACGGCTGGGCCGAGGCAGACTCGCACATCGACATTCCGAAGGACGGGCGCCCGCGCACGGAGATTCTCGCCGCGGACGCCGCGCCGTACCGCTGGCTCGGGCGACAACTCACCAGCGTGATGCCGGCGCACGTCGTGTACGAGGCCGTCGACGCCGCGCCGGCCGGGTTCTCGAGGCGGTGGATCGACCTGCTGCGCGGGCCGCTGGAATTCACCGGAGCGGTGTTCAGCGACGACCTGCTGATGGAGGGTGCAAGCGGGCAGGGCGGCGTGCCCGACCGCGCGCGCGCCGCCCTGAAGGCGGGGTGCGACCTCGTGCTGGTGTGCAACCGGACTGACGCGATGGACGAAGTGCTCGACGGCCTGAAGTGGAAGGCCGGGCGGCACCACGCCGAACGGGTGGCGCGTCTGGTGCCGAGAGGCCCGGCGCCGCGCATGGGCGAGCTGGAGACCTCGGAGGTCTATCGTGCGGCGCTGCGGGATCTCGAAGCGCTGGCCGACGAGTAGCCACATCCAGCACGACAACCGAGCATCCAAAGGAGCTGCCATGCATCGATCCCCGCACCACGTTCGTTCGATCGCCGGCGCGTGGCTGCTGAGGGCCATGTCGATCGTCGTCGGGTCGCTGGCGCTTGCCGCCTGCGTCGTCTACGAACCGGCGCCGCACCAGGCCGCGTCGACCTATGACCGCGCCTGGGCCGCAGCGATCGGGGCGATGCAGGACCAGGGCGTCACGATCAACGAGCAGGATCGCGCCAGCGGGGTGCTGCGCGGCAACCGCGGAGCGGCAGGCGTCACCGCCGTCGTCCGCACGCGACCGGACGGCCGGGTGCAGGTCGAGTTCAACGCCACCGGCACGTCGTCCGATCCGGGGCTGGTCGACCGGATCAGCGGGAGCTACAACCGGCGCATGGGTCGGTGATCGGGGGACACCGGTTCGCATGGAACACACGAACACTCTCCCGGCCGCGGCCACGTTGAAGAACGGCATCGTGGTGACGTTGCGCCCGCTGCGCGCCGACGACCGCCAGCGCGTGGCGGCGGCGATACGAGGACTCGATGCGCAGACGATCTACACCCGGCTCTTCTCGCACCGCAAGGAACTGACGGAGGCCGGACTCGACCGCGCCATGCGCGTCGATGACGAGCGCGAAGTCGTGATCGTGGCCGCCACGGGCCGCGGCGCGGACGAAGCAATCATCGGCGGCGGCCGGTACATCGTCACCGGCGAGGGCCGCGCCGAGATCGCGTTCACCGTCGAAGAGGACTACCAGGGACAGGGTCTCGCCGGGCGCCTGTTCGCGGCGCTCGTCGATCTGGCGCGCCAGCGGGGCATCACCATCTTCGAGGCCGACGTGCTGTCGGGGAACCCGTCGATGCTGCGGGTGTTCGAGCGCACGGGCCTGCCGATGCGCAAGCACAGCGAAGGCGGGGTCGTGCATCTGGAGCTGACGCTGACCCCCTCGGAGTAGGGACTCCCGTGCGACCGCGTCGCACGAATGCTTCCTGGCCTGCCTCGCCTTCGAGGCGGCGCGCGCGTGCGTCCTGGGAGTTGCCCCGGTCATTTGACCGGTGTCATGGACCCCCGACTCCCGGTGGTCGACTCACCGCGCAGCCGCTATCGTGACTTCATGAGTGTGCACGTCCGTGCGCCGGAACGGAGGGAGGCTCCATGAAACTATCGAGAATCGCGGTCGCCGTTGTCGCCGCTGCCGCCGCCATGTCCGCCAGCGCGCAATCGCATGTCACCCTGTACGGGATCGTCGACCTCGGCTACCTGTACACGAACCCGGCGAACGGTTCGAGCACCAACGAACTCGCGGACGGCATCCAGTCGCAGTCGCGCTTCGGCATTCGCGGTGTCGAGCGACTCACGCCCGACATCAACGCCGCATTCATGCTGGAAGGCGGCATCAGCGCCGACACCGGCATGTCGCAGCAGTCCGGGCGCCTGTTCGGGCGGCAGGCGTGGGTTTCGCTGCTCGCTCGCACGGGCGAGTTCCGCCTGGGCCGGCAGTACGGCCTCGGCTACGAGTACTTCCTGTCCGATACGTCGCCGTTCGGCACCACGTTCCGCGATGCCGGCACGGGCAGCGTGTTCTCGTCGGCCTCGGGGCGCCTGATCCTCGACAACGTCGTGATGCTCAGAACCGGCGACTTCGGCGGGCTGTCGGGTGCCGTCGGCTACTCCTTCAATGCGAATGGCACCGAGGTGGCCGGAACGGGGAACAACACGTCGGTGTGGACGGCCGGAGCGCGGTACCGCACCCGCGACGGGTACTTCGCCGTGTCGTACGAGAACTTCAACTGTCCCAACACGGCGACGGGCACGACGTTCAACACCTGCAATGCGACGTCCAGGGATGACCAGTCGCACTGGCAGGTTGCCGGCTCCTACCAGATCTCCGCGTTCCGCCTCTACGGCATGTGGGCGCTCGAGGAGAATCAGTTCAACTTCTTCGCCGTGACGCCCGCGAAGAAGGTCCACGCCTACGAGCTCGGCGTCAAGGTGAAGCTGGTCGGCGGCGAACTGCTGGCCGCCTACCAGGGACGCGACGACGACTGGAACGCCAACCTCGACGTCTGGGGGGTCGGCTTCACGTATCCGTTCTCGCGGCGCACGAACCTCTACACATTCGTGTCCGACACCAGCGCGGACGATGCGCCGACGGCGCAACTCGTCAGCGGCGGGCGGATCGTCCGCGAGGGCTACACGACGTCGCAGATCGACGCGTACCGGAATCGCGACCGGCTGCAGTTCGGCGTCGGGCTGCGGCACACCTTCTAGAAGGGGCCGCATCGAGCGGGGCGCCTGTCTCCGACGGGCGCCTTGCTTCCAGGGCCTGCCTCAGGGCCGGTAGCCGCTCGTCGCCGGATCGTCCCCGATCCGGGTTCCCTTCGGAATGAACTTCGAGGTGCTGCCGTACCGGTCGCTGTCGTACGTGGCGGCCTCCGCCGCGCTTTCCTCGGCCTCCGCGTACGGCAGCGGCGCCCCGCGCTCCGACAGTTCCAGCCGCCGCGTCTGCTCGTCGATCCATACGCGGTACCGGCCGAGGTTGTAGAGGAGGTACAGGGCGAACAGGTTGTCGGGATCCTCATACTGGCCCTGCTCGCGACGGAAGTCGCGCGACAGCACCGACGGGAAGCGGTCCGGGAGATCCCTGAACATGACCTTCTCGTCCTCGTGCGGATCGACGTAGGTCGAGTTCGGGTACTTGCGATACAGGATGACGTCGAGGCCATAGCCGCGCGCGTTCCATTCGCGCAGCAGCTTCAGCGCCATCTCGGTCGGGACGTTGGCGTTGGCGGCCGCGACGACGGGACGACGACCGGGGAGGATTCGCGGGCGGGCAATCTCTAGGTCCTTGTAGCCCGCGCCGTAGCGGAAGGCGGATCCGATCGTCTTGGCGCAGTTGAGCCGCAGGTAGTCGTACCTGACTTCGCCGTCGTGGTACTCGGTGTCCCGTGCCTGCCGGTGGTAGTCGTCGTTGATGCGATGGAAGTAGTCGACCACCGCCTGCTTCTCGCTCGCCGGCACGGCGAAGACCCGGATGCCGATCACCGAACGCTTGTAGACCTCCCCGAAGTCCAGCCCGAATGACGCCGCTGCACCCAGGGACGACAGCGTGCCGAACAGATACTCCTTCTTCGGGATCATCGCCATCAGGTTGTCGGTGTAGAAGCCGGTGGCGTGCTCCTTCGACCGGTCGGCGTGGAAGTTGGCCGAATACACGAGGTCGTCGCCCGGCACCCCGTCGCGCACGCCGAGGGCAAGGTGCCCGGCCGAGCCGCCTTTCGACGTGCCGAAGCTGATGAGGAGTTCGAGGTCGTAGGGGTCCTTGCGCAGCGTCTCGATGATCGCGTCGACGTTGTCCGGCTCGGGCCCGCCGGGCGTGCCGAACTCGGCGGCGATTGCGGACGACGCGACGAGCGCCGCGGCGACCGTGGCGATCCGCATCATCACGATGGCGCCGCGCCTGGCCGTCGTGCCTGCGGCAGCGGGCGCGAACGTCGCCGGAAGGCCGAGCCGCAGGTTGTTGAGCGAGTACCGGTTCATTCGATCCGTCACGCGGTCGAAGGTAATAGCTTCGCATGCGATCCGGGACGGTGATGTCGTGATTTGCTAGGACGCTGGATTACCCTCGGCCGAGCATCGAAACACGGTCAGTCGGTCGTCGACAGGAGGCGCCATGCGTTCGCAAAACGGGTTCGCGGATCGTCCACGCAGTCTTCGATCGGTTGTCCCGCTCCGAGCCGTCGCCGCGTTCGTGGCGATTGCCGTCGTGAGTTGCAGTCCGGCACCGCAGACGGCCAGCGCGCCGGCGGTTGGAGCCGAGTGGCGCGAGTTCGATGGAACGTGGACCGCGGCCGGCAGCCGGCAGTCGATTGCGCTCGGCGCCGATCGCAAGGCCTCGGTGTCGGTGCTGCGTGGCTCGCTGCTGCTGTCCGGCGCCTCGCGCCCGGCGGTTGGCTTCCGCGCTGAGGCGATCGTTCTCAACGACAGCGCGACCGGCATGGTGGGCCGCGCGGTGTGGACCGACGAGCGCGGCGACCAGGCGTGGAGCGAACTGCGCGGCGAAGGTACAGCGACCGGCAACCGGGTCGTCGGCACGTTCATCGCCGGGACGGGGCGTTATGCCGGGGTGACCGGCGACTACGAGTTCTCCTGGCGATTCGTTCTGGAAACGGAGGACGGCACCGTGCAGGGCCAGTCCGTCGGACTGAAGGGCCGCGTCCGCGGCGGCGCGGAAGGAGGCCGGCGATGATTGTCGAATGGAAGATGCTGCCGCGGCGGCTGCTGCCGTTTGCCATCGCCTTCGGCGTCTGGCTCGTGCCGGTGCCGGCCGGTCTGACCGCTCCGGCGTGGCATCTCTTCGCGATCTTCGTCGCCTCCATCGCCGCCGTGCTGGTCGGCGCGTTCCCGCTGCTGACCTCGACCATGCTTGCCGTGGCGGCGGTCGTGATGACCGACACCATCCCGGCGGCGAAAGCCTTCGGCGGCTTCGCCAATCCGAGCGTGCTGCTGGTCGTGATCGCGTTCCTGGTGGCGCAGGCCGTCGTGAAGTCGGGGCTCGGGCGCCGCATCAGCCTGTTCATGGTGGGCCGCTTCGGCGGCTCGTCGCTCGGACTGGCCTACAGCATCGTGCTGACCGATGCGGCCATCGCGCCGGCTTTCCCGAGCAACACGGCGCGCGGCGGCGTGCTGTTCCCGATCGTGCTGTCCGTCGCGCAGGGATCGGGGTCGCGACCCGACGACCCGGAGGGAAGGCGGCTCGGCGCCTACCTGATGTTCTGCGCCATGGCGAGCCTGGCCGTGTCGTCGGCGCTGTGGATGACCGCGACCTCGGCGAACCCGATCGGACTGCAGGTCGTAAAGGAGTTCGGCATCGAGATCGGCTTCGGCAAGTGGTTCCTCGTGGCGTGCGTGCCCGCGCTCGCGGCGATCCTCGCGCTGCCTGTCGTCGTGGCGAAGATCTTCCCGCCGCGGGTCGGGCGCACGCCCGAAGCGCCGCTGGCGGCGCGCAAGGCGCTGTCCGAACTGGGACCGCTCGCGCGCGACGAGTGGATCACCGCGGTCGTCTTCCTGGTGATGGTCGGCGGGTGGATCTTCGCCGACGCGCTGAAGCTCAACGTGACGAGCATCGCGTTCGCCGGGTTGGGCGTGCTCCTGATGATGCGCGTGCTCACGCTGGCCGACATCGCCACGCAGGGCGACACGCTGTCGACGTTCCTGTGGCTGGCCGTGCTGTTCGCGCTGAGCGGGCAACTCAACGAACTCGGCTTCATGGGATATGCGGGGCAATTGCTCGCCGCGCAGATCGGCGGACTGTCGTGGCCGGTCACCTACGTGCTGCTGATCGTCATCTACGTGGCGATCCACTACATGTTCGTCAGCCAGTCGTCGCAGGTGCTGGCGCTGCTCGGCGTGTTCCTGGACGTCGGCATCCGCGGCGGCGTGCCGGCGCCGCTGATGGCCTTCGCGCTGCTGTTCGCCAGCAGCTACTTCTCGGTGATCACGCCGCAGGCCGGCAGCCAGAACGTGATCTTCGTCGGTGCCGGCTACCTGACCCAGCGCGAGCTCTACCTGCTGGGGTTGCTGATGACGCTGTTCTTCATGGCCGTGTTCCTGACCATCGGGACGGGGTGGATCATGCTGGTCACGTAGCGCAGCGCGTCCCGCGGTGGCGGCGGAACGGCGCCCGTCCGGGCAGGCGATGCCGACTTGCCCGAGCGGCACAAACAGAAAGGACGCCGGCTTGCGCGGGCGTCCTCTCCGTCTTCAGGCGTTGATCAGCCGATCATCGCCATCCAGGGAACTCCGATCAGCAGCAGGGCGGCGAAGAAGATGACGCCGAAGATCGCTCCGAGGCGCCAGAAGTCCTTGGCCGGGATGTAGCCGCTGCCGTAGTACACCGGGCTCGGTCCGGTCGCGTACGGCGTCAGGATGCCCATGATGCCGAGCGTCAGCGACAGCAGCAGCGCGAGTGTCCGCATGTCCATTTCGGGGATGCCCAGCCCGACGGCGAGCACCACCGGCAGCATCGCCGTGACGTGCGCGGTGATGCTGGCGAACAGGTAGTGCGTGAAGAAGAACACGGTGACCAGGCCGAGCATGGCGATCATCGGGCTCACGCCGACCATCTGCGCGCCGATCGTCTCGGCGAACCACTTCACGAAGCCGACCTTGGCCAGGCCGCCGGCCAGCGCGACGAGCGTGGCGAACCACACCAGCGTGTTCCACGCCGACTTGTTCGCCAGGATGTCGTCCCACGTCACCACGCGGCCGATCACCATCAGCGCGATGACGGCGATGGCGACGGTGGTCGCGTTGATGACGGCGCCCGCGAAGATCCACAGCGCCAGCGCCAGCAGCACGAGGGCGGCCAGTTCGATCTCGCGGCGCGTGAGGCCGCCCATCGACTTCAGTTCCTTCGCGGCCCACGCCGGGACTTGGTCGCCGCTCTTGACCTGCGGCGGATACAGGACGTAGGTCAGCAGCGGCACGGCGAGCAGCAGCAGGATGCCGACCGGCGCGAACGCGATGAACCACTCGGTCCAGGTGAACGTGACCTTGGCGGTCTTGTTGATCAGCTCGATCGCCAGCAGGTTGGGCGCCAGCGCGGTGATGAACATCGAGCTGGTCACGCAGGTCGTGGCGATGGCGGTCCACATCAGGTAGCCGCCGATGCGACGCGACGACGGGTCATTGGGCTTGCTGTCGTACAGCGCCGGCAGGTTGCGGATCACCGGGTACACCGTGCCGCCGCTGCGCGCGGTGTTGGACGGCGTGAACGGCGCGAGCAGCAGGTCGGCGATGGCGACGGCGTAGCCGAGCGTCAGCGTCCGCTTGCCCATCACCTTCACGAGCCCGAGCGAGATCCGGCGGCCGAGGCCCGTTTTCTCGTAGCCGAGCGCGAACATGAAGGCCGCGAAGATCAGCCACACGGTCGCGTTCGAGAAGCCCGACAGCGCCCAGGTGAGGCCGGCGTTGGCGGGCTTGAATCCGTCCTTGGCCAGTTCGGCCGGGCTGAACAGGACGTAAGGGGCGAGGATCGTCACCAGCGCCACGCCGATCAGGCCGATGGCCGCGCCGGGCAGCGGCTCGAGCATCAGGCCGACGATCACGCCGGCGAAGATCGCGAAGAAGTACCAAGCGTGCTGCGCGAGGCCTTCGGGGGGTGGAATGAGCGCAAGCACGATCGCGACCGCGATCGGCAGGGCCGCCTTCCACGGGAATGAATGCCCGCCTTTCGCGGCGGGCGCTTGTACTGCGGCGGGCACGTTGCCGGTGCCTGGGCTGGCCGCAACTGACATGAAATCCTCCGTTCCCTGGTTAATCGCGGGCCGGAGGGGCAGCCGGGAGGTCGCCAAACCGGTCCGCTAATGGAACCAGTGTCGTCACGACGACAATTGCCGTCGTGACATTTCTCAAGACGCGTCGACGGAACAGAGCCGAGTGGCCGTGAAGTTCCTCTAATCGCGCCGATTCTTTCGCGAGCCGGCTCGGCGCTTCGCGAGATGGAATTCAGGTCAGCGCAGCAGGCCCAGCGCCGGAATGAACACGGCGTAGGTCAGCACGAAGATCAGCAGGATGCCTGCGATGTTCAGCCAGAGCCCGGCCTTCATCATGTCCGGCATGCGCACGAGGCCCGTCCCGAAGACGATCGCGTTCGGCGGCGTGCCGACCGGCATCATGAACGCGCAACTCGCGGCGACGGTGGCGGGCACCAGCAGCACGCCCGCCGGAATGCCGAGCACCGGCGCCAGCGCGGCCAGGATCGGCAGCATGGTCGCGACCTGCGCCGTGTTCGACGTCAGCTCGGACATGAACACCATGATCGCAACGATCGCGAGCAGTACGGCCCAGAACGGCCAGCCTGCGAAACCGGCGGCGAGACTGCCGATGTAGCCCGGCACGCCGTTGACCTCGGTGGCCGAGGCGAGCGCGAGCCCGCCGCCGAAGAGGATCAGCACGCCCCATGGCAGCTTCGTCGCGGTCGCCCAGTCCATCAGCCTGCCGTTCGCGCCCGTCGACCGGGATCAGGAACAGCGCGAGCGCCGCGCCGATCGCGATGCCGGCGTCCGACAGCCCCTTCAGCGGAGCGAGGTCGCCGATGCGGATCTGCGCGAGCAGCGGCGCCGTCGATCCACAGCGCGACGGTGATCGCGAACACGGCGAGCGTCACGCGCTCGCCAGCGCCCAGCGGCCCGAGCTTCGCCTACTCGCGGCGAACGTAGTCGCGCCCGCCCTCGATCTCGCTCACGCGACGGGAACATCACGCGCGTGTTCAGGAACCACGCCAGCGGCAGGAACGTCGACCATGACCGGCACGCCGAGGAGCATCCAGTCGAGGAAGGTCACGCGCACGCCGCCCGACTGCTCGACGAAGCGCACCAGGATCCCGTTGGGCGGCGAGCCGATGATGGTGCCGAGGCCGCCGATCGACGCGGCATACGCCACGCCGAGCAGCGCCGCAGGGCGAACTTGCGCAGGTCGCGGTCGTCCTGCGGGATGCCGCCCAGTTCCGCGAGCGCCTTGCCGCGGCGACTGCGCAGCACGACATCGACCACGCGCACAGCACGATGGGCACCATCATCGCGGCGCAGGCGGTGTTCGAGACCCACATGCTCAGGAACGCGGTGGCGCCCATCGTCCCGGCGACGATCGCCTTCGGGCGCGTGCCCGACGAGGCGCAGCGTGAAGAACGCGATGCGCCGGTCCAGCCCCCAGCGGGCGATGGCGAGCGCCGAGGACGAAGCCGCCCATGAAGAGGTAGATCACTTCGGAGCCGTAGTTCGCGGTCGTCCTTCGCGATCGGGCTGATGCCGAGCGAGCGGAAAGAGCGCGATGGGCAGGAGCGCGGTGACCTCGATGTCGACCGCCTCGGTCATCCACCACGTCGCCATCCACCCCATCGCCGCCAGCGTGGCGCGGCCGGCCTCGCTGAACACCACGACCGTCGCCGTCCGCCGCCCGGTACTCGGTCGGGAGCAGCCCAGAAGAGCGCCACGGCGAGCAGCGGACCGGCCACGAGGCCGATGCGCCGGACCCTCTGGCATCGAGCGGGTGCCACTGCGGGGGCCGCACTGCTGCTCATCGTCGGTGGCCTACGGGCGGGCCGCGGGCTCGCGGACCATGGCCTCGCGCGATTCAGGCGGCGTCCCGGCAGGGCCGTCGCGATGCTCAGAACATGATCTTCGCGAGGAACAGGCCGGTCGTCACCGCGACCGCTGTCGCGACGATGCCCGGGATCATGAACGAGTGGTTCAGGACGTACTTGCCGATCTTCGTCGTGCCCGACAGGTCGAAGTTGATCGCGGCGATCAGCGAACCGTAGGTCGGGATGAAGAAGTAGCCGTTGACCGACGGGAACATCGCGATCAGGAACTGCGGCGGGATGCCGAGTGCCACGCCCAGCGGCATCAGCGCGCGGGTGGTCGCCGCCTGGCTGTACAGCAGCACCGAAGCGAAGAACAGGCCGAGCGCGAAGGTCCACGGGGCCGCCTTGGCCATCTCGCCGATCGCAGGAACGATGACGTCCTTGTGCGCGGCGATGAAGCTGTCGCCCAGCCACGCGAGCCCGAAGATGCCGATCACCGCGACCACGCCGGCGCGCAGCGTCGCGGTCTTCGGCACCTCGTCGACCGCGACCTTGGTGACGAGCAGCATGAGCGCCGCGACCGACATCATCACGATCTCGATCACGATCGGCATGCCGAGCGCGCTCTTCGCGCCGGGGAGGGTGCGCAGGCTCGGAAAGAAGCCGAACAGCACGACCAGCGCCACGCCGGCCAGGAACAGGAAGGCCGCGGGCTTCGCCGAGGCCTTCAGCGGCGCCTTCTCGTCGAGCGCCTTGGGCGCCGGGATCAGCCCGGCCTTCAGGCGTGCCTGGTACTCCGGGTCGTCCTTCAGGTCCTTGCCGATGAACATCGAGACGATGGCCGCCGCGAGCACGCCGGTCAGCGTGGCGGGCACGCACACCATCAGGATCTCGGGCAGGCCCCACTGCGTCAGGCCCTTCTCGCTGAACAGTCCGATCATCGCGGCCGTTGCCGCGGCCACGGGGCTCGCCGTGATCGCCTGCTGCGAGGCGATCGTGGCGATCGCCATCGGCCGCTCGGGCCGGATGCCGCTGCCGTGCGCCGTCTCGTAGATCACGGGCAGCAGCGGATAGACGATGTGGCCGGTGCCGGCGACGAACGTGAAGCTCCACGTCGTCAGCGGTGCCACGATGGTCACGTACTTCGGGTTCGCGCGGATGATGCGTTCGGCGATGCGCACCAGGAAATCGATCCCGCCCGCCGCATCCATCACCGAGGCGGCCATGATGACCGCCAGGATGATCAGCATCACGTCGATCGGCGGCGACGTCGGGCTGACGCCGAACGCCACCACCAGCACCAGCAGGCCGACCGCGCCCCACAGGCCGAGGCCGACGCCGCTGTAGCGCGCGCCCATCCAGATCGCGGCCAGGACGACCACGAACTGCAACACGATAGTGAGTGTCATTTGCTTCCCGTCGCCGCGGCGAGTCCGCGGCGGACCCGTCAGGTCATTGTTCGAACTTCGGGTTGACCAGGTTCTCGAACGAGAAGACCTCGTCCCACTTCTCCTGCGTGAGGAGCCTGCGCTCCTTGACCACGATCTCGTGCAGCGACTTGCCCGTTTCGTAGCCCTCGCGCGCGATCTCGGCGCACTGCTTGTAGCCGAGCGTCGTCTTGAGCGCGGTCACGATGCCGAGCGAGTTCAGCACCATCTGCAGCGTGCGGTCGGCGTTGGCGGTGATGCCGTTGATGCAGTGCACGCGCAGGCTGTCGACGGCGTTCTCCATCGTCGAGATCGACGTGAAGAGCGCGAAGGTGATCACCGGCTCCATCACGTTCAGCTGCAACTGGCCGGCCGACGCGGCGAGCGTGACGGTCAGGTCCAGCCCGATCACCAGGAAGCTCGTCTGGTTGACGACCTCGGGAATCACCGGGTTGACCTTGCCCGGCATGATCGACGAACCGGGCTGCATCTGCGGCAGGTTGATCTCGTTGAAGCCGCAGCGCGGCCCGCTCGCCAGCAGTCGGATGTCGTTGCAGATCTTCGTCAGCTTGGCCGACGTGCGCTTCAGCACGCCGGACAGCAGCACGTAGGCGCCGGTGTCCGAGGTGGCCTCGATCAGGTCGCCAGCCAGGATGAACTTGAAGCCGGTCAGGTCGGACAGGTACTGCGTCGCCAGCGGCGGATAGCCAGGGTGCGCGGTCACGGTGGTGCCGATCGCGGTCGCCCCGAGGTTGATCTCCTTCAGCAGTTCGCGGACCTCGGCGATGCGCTGCACTTCCTCGCCGATCGTCGTGCCCCAGCCGTGGAACTCCTGCCCGAGCGACATCGGCACGGCGTCCTGCAGGTGCGTGCGGCCCATCTTCAGGACCTTGTCGAACTCCTTGCCCTTGGCGAAGAAGGCCTCCTGCAGTTTCGTCAGCGCCTCCATGTAGCTGCCAAGGCGCAGGATCAGCGCGAGGCGGAACGCGGTCGGGTAGACGTCGTTGGTCGACTGGCCGAAGTTGACGTGGTCATTGGGGTTGACGACCGCGTACTCGCCCTTCTTCCTGCCGAGGCTCTCGAGCGCGAGATTCGCGATCACCTCGTTCGCGTTCATGTTCGTCGAGGTGCCGGCGCCGCCCTGGATGAAGTCGGTGATGAACTGGTCGCGCATGTCGCCCGCGATCAGCCGGTCACAGGCGCCGACGATCGCGTCGGCGACCTGCGCGTCAAGGACGCCGAGGTCGCGGTTGGCGAGCGCTGCCGCCTTCTTGACGTACCCGAGTGCCTTGACGAAGTAGGGCTCCGTCGACATCGGGATGCCGGTGATGTGGAAATTCTCCTTGCCGCGCAGCGTCTGCACGCCGTAGTACGCGGTGTCCGGAAGCTCTTTCTCGCCTAGAAAGTCCTTCTCGATGCGTGCCATTGCGATTCCCTTCACGGTGATCGCAGGCCCGGTGGTCGTCTCCTACGACATGCCTTCCTTGACCATCTTCCTGCGAATGAACGCGATCTGCGTCTGCAGCGGCAGTTCCTTCGGGCAGACGTCGTGACAGCCCAGCAGCGACATGCAGCCGAATACGCCGTCGTCGTCGCCGATCAGTTCGTAATAGTCCGCGTCGGTCCGCACGTCGCGCGGGTCGAGGCGGAAGCGGGCGATCTTGTTGATGCCGACCGCGCCGACGAAGTCCTTGCGCATGCGCGCCGTGCCGCAGCCGGCGAGGCAGCAGCCGCACTCGATGCAGCGGTCGAGCTCGAAGATCTCCTCGGCCAGTTCCGGCTCCATCCGCTCCTCGAGCCGCGTCAGGTCGACCTCCTGCTGCTTCGTGTGGCACCACGCCTCGAGGCGCTCGGACAGCGCGCGCATCCACTTGCCGGTGTTGACCGAGAGGTCGCCGATCAGCTCGAAGAAGGGCAGGGGCGCCAGCGTGATATCCGGCCCGATGTCGCGCGTCAGCGTGCGACAGGCGAGCGTCGGGCGGCCGTTGACGACCATCGCGCAGCTGCCGCAGATGCCGGCGCGGCACACGAAATCGAACTGCAGCGAAGGGTCGAGCCGCTCGCGGATCTCCATCAACGCCATGAACAGCGTCATGCCGTCGCTCTGCTCGATCTCGTAGGTCTGGATGTGCGGGACGCTCGCCGGGTCGGCCGGGTTGTAGCGCATCACGCTGATCTTCAGCATCTGGCCCGTCTGCACGCCCGCCTTGACCGCCGCCGTGCCGTTCGCGGCAGCCGACGCGGCCGGCGCGCTGGCCTGGACGGGCACCACGCTGATCACTTTTCCGCTGGCCTGGTTGCTCATGCTGTCCTCCGCGCCGGGGCCTGCGCCATCGGCTCGTCGATCCGTTCGTTCTTCCCGCGCAGCCGTACGGGCAGCAACTGCTCGTACGGCATCAGCGCCGCCTGCCGCGCGAAGCGGTCATCGGCGTACTGCTGCCTGAGGGCGTCCACGGCGGCCTGGCGCGCCGGCGTGTCCGGGTGGTCCACGTAGTCCTTTGCGCCGTAGCCGCGCCATCCGGGCGGCAGCTCCATCTTCCCGACGTCGAGCGCTTCGTAGTTGAACGTCGGCAGTGTCGAGTCGCCCTTCCAGGTGGCGAGCGTGCGGCTCAGCCACTTGGCGTCGTTGCGATTGGGATAGTCCGAGCGGAAGTGCGCGCCGCGGCTCTCGGTGCGCGTCAGCGCGCCGTAGGCCACGCACAGCGCGAGCTTCAGCATCTTCTGGACCCGGTAGGCCGTCACAAGCTCTGGGTTCGGGCCGGGCGAGCTGGACTTCAGCCCGATGCTGCGGCTCTTGACGAGGAGCTTCTGCAGTTCGTCGACCGCTTCCTCCAGTTCCTTGCCGGTGCGGAAGATGCCGACCTTGTCGCTCATGATGGCCTGCATCCGCGCCTTCAGCGCGCTCGCGTCTTCCGTGCCGCGGCTGGTGATGAGGCCCTGCAGCTTGGCCTTCTCCTCGTTCACGAAGTCGCGCAGCACGCCGGTCGGGATCGAGATGTCGTTCTCGGTCTTGTCGCAGTAGTCCGCGATGAACTCGCCCACGATCATGCCGGCGACGACGGTCTCGGCGACCGAGTTTCCGCCCAGCCGGTTGAATCCGTGCATGTCCCAGCAGGCCGCTTCGCCCGCGGCGAACAGGCCCTTCAGCGTGGGGCTCTCGCCCGTGTGGTTGGTGCGCACGCCGCCCATCGTGTAGTGCTGGGCCGGGCGCACGGGGATCAGGTCCTTCACCGGATCGAGGCCGAGGAAGTAGTGGCAGATGTCCCAGACTTCGCGCAGGTTGTGCTTGATGTGGTGCTCGCCGAGCAGCCGGATGTCCAGCCAGATGTGCTCGCCGAAGCGCGACTTCGCGCCCTTGCCCTTCTTGATGTGCTCCTCCATCCGGCGCGACACGACGTCGCGCGAGGCGAGTTCCTTCTTCTCGGGCTCGTAGTCGGGCATGAAGCGGTGCTGGTCGACGTCGAGCAGCAGGCCGCCGTCGCCGCGGCAGCCCTCGGTCAGCAGAATGCCGGCCGGGAAGATCGGCGTCGGGTGGAACTGCACCGCCTCCATGTTGCCCAGCGTGGCGATGCCGGTTTCCAGCGCGATCGCCATGCCGATGCCTTCGCAGATCACGGCGTTGGTGGTGACCTGGTAGAGCCGGCCGGCGCCGCCGGTGGCGAGGGCGGTCGCCTTGGCGACGTACGCGGTCAGCTCGCCGGTGATCAGGTCGCGCACGACCGCGCCGTAGCAGCGGCCGCCTTCGTGGATCAGCGCCAGCGCCTCGGTGCGCTCGTGCACCGGGATCGAGCTGGCGATCACCTGGTCGCCCACCGCCTGCAGCATCGCGTGGCCGGTCGCGTCCGCCACGTAGCACGTGCGCCACTTCTTGGTGCCGCCGAAGTCGCGCTGCGCCACCAGCCCGTGCGCTTCGTCACGCTCGGTGATGGTGACCTTCTGGCCGTTGATGACGACCGTCCGGTCGCCCTTGCGCACGCGGCTCCACGGCACGCCCCAGGCGGCCAGCTCGCGCACGGCCTTGGGCGCCGTGTTGACGAACATGCGCACGACGTCCTGGTCGGCGCCCCAGTCGGAGCCGCGGACCGTGTCCTCGAAGTGCACGTCCTCGTTGTCGCCCTGGCCCTTGATCACGTTGCCGAGGCTGGCCTGCATGCCGCCCTGCGCGGCCTTGGAGTGCGAGCGCTTGGGCGGGACGAGCGACAGGATGATCGCGTCGTGGCCGCGCCGCTTGGCGGCGACCGCCATCCGCAGGCCGGCGAGTCCGCCGCCGATGACGAGCACATCCGTGTAGATGACGTTCATTTGCTGCCCTCCGTGGCCGGCGCCGCCGGTGGGGTGATGGCGGCTGTCGCGCTCGGTTGGGCCGGCAGGGAGGAGCGCTGCCAGCTGGGAACGAATTCCTTGCCGATGCGGGCGTCGCGGCCCATGCCGATCCTGATGTAGGCGGCCAGGGTGACGAGGCCGAGGACGATGAAGAAGGCCGACAGCACCCACTTGATCAGCTTCAGGTTCTTGCGCGTGGCGGCCGGGTCCTTGCCTTCGAACCAGCCCCACTTCACGCACAGGCGGTACAGGCCGATGCCGCCGTGCAGCTCGACCGCGAACAGCAGGACGAGATACAGCGGCCACCACAGGCCGCTCCACACGCGGTCGGCGGACTGCCAGGGACCGATCGCCCCGGGGTGCATCATCATCTGGTACAGGTGCACCGACGCGAGGAAGAACATCGCGAAGCCGGTGACGACCTGCCAGTACCACAGGGTCGTGTCCTCGTGCCGCATCATCCCCATGTGGTCGCGGTACTCGCGGTACTGGCGATAGTTGACCGGGAACTTCCGCAGCGCGAGCGCGGCGTGCACGATGAACAGGAAGAAGACGCCCGCGACGACGAAGGACACGAGGATCGGGTACGCCTTGCCGAAGAAGAAGTAGCCCTCGAAGAACTTCGTGACCGTCCACATGGCGTCCTGGCTGATCAGGATCGTGGACACGAAGAACATGTGCCCCCACATGAAGAGTCCCAGGATCAGTCCCGTCGCGCTCTGGGTGAAGTCGAGTTTGGCCGGCCACCGGCTCTTGCGCACGCGCGGGACTCCTCCCATCGCGACTGCGGGGTTGGCTTGTGCGTTCATTGGTGAGTTCGCGCGAGGCGCGCCGCGGTTGAATCTGCCCCGCAGTGTCGTACCGCATCGCGGGATCGGATTGACGGTTATCAATCCGGGGAACCACGCGTCGCGAAGGGTGAGCCTGTAATGACCCATCTCGCAACGCGGAATCCCGTCGCGCATCCTGAACCGGTTGACCGGGATCAACGGCGCGCTGGACCCGGGTGGGAGCATCCACCCGGAGAAGAGAGGCGCCGCCGCCTCGACCACCGAGATCCCCCATGTACACGATTGCCCGACGCGAATCCTTTTCGGACACCACCTTTCTGTGGGACGTGATGGCGCCCGACGTCGCGAAGTCGGCCGAGCCCGGCCACTTCGTGATGCTGCGGCTGCACGAGGGCAGCGAGCGGATACCGCTGACGGTGGCCGACTACGACCGCGAGGCGGGCACCGTCACGCTCGTCGTGCAGGCGCTCGGCAAGACGACGCTCGAGATGCGCGACCGCTACAAGGAGGGCGACACGTTCACCGACTTCGTCGGTCCGCTCGGCCTGCCGCAGCACGTCGGCAAGTTCGGCCACGTGGTGCTCGTCGGCGGCGGCCTCGGCGTGGCGCCGGTGTTCCCGCAGCTGCGCGCGTTCAAGGAGGCCGGCAACCGCACCACCGGCATCATCGGGTTCCGCAACAAGGACCTCGTCTTCTGGGAGGAGAAGTTCGGCGCGCAGTGCGACAACCTGATCGTCTGCACCGACGACGGCAGCTACGGCAAGCCGGGCTTCGTCACCGCGGCGCTGCAGGAAGTGCTCGAGCGGGACAAGCCCGATCTGGTCGTCGCGATCGGCCCGCTGCCCATGATGAACGCGTGCGTCGAGACCACGCGGCCGTTCGGCGTGAAGACGATGGTGTCGCTGAACGCGATCATGGTCGACGGCACGGGCATGTGCGGATCGTGCCGCGTCACGGTGGGCAGCGAGATCAAGTTCGCCTGCGTCGACGGGCCCGACTTCGACGGCCACAAGGTCGACTTCAAGGAACTGATGCTGCGCCAGAAGCGCTTCAAGGGCGAGGAGTCGGCGGCCAACACCGACTACGCGCACGTCTGCGAAGTCGACAAGCAGCTGTTCGCCGAGAGGCAAGCGCAACTACAAGAAGTTCAAGGACCTGCCGCCGCACGCGGTCAGGATGCCCGAGCGCGACCCGCTGGAGCGCTCGCGCAACTTCAAGGAAGTGAACCTCGGCTACACGATGGCCGACGCGCTGGCCGAGGCCGAGCGCTGCATCATGTGCACCAAGCCGACCTGCATCGAAGGCTGCCCGGTCGGCATCGACATCCCGCGCTTCATCCGCCACCTGCTGGTGCGCGACCTCGACGGCGCGCTCGGCGTCATCAACGAGTCGAACCTGTTCCCGTCGGTCTGCGGCCGCGTCTGCCCGCAGGAATCGCAGTGCGAGGCGCAGTGCCAGGTCGGGCGCAACAAGAAGACGCCGATGGAGTCGGTCGCGATCGGGCGACTCGAGCGCTTCGTCGGCGACAACGCGCACGGCAGGAAGAACTCGCCACCCCAGCTCCAGCGCAAGCTCGGCAAGGTCGCCATCGTCGGCTCCGGGCCGTCGGGACTCGCCGTGGCCGCGGACCTCGCCAAGTTCGGCTGCGAGGCGACCGTGTTCGAGGCGCTGCACGTGGTCGGCGGGGTCCTGCAGTACGGCATCCCCTCGTTCCGCCTGCCGCGCGAGATCATCGCGCGCGAGGTCGACAGCCTGAAGGAGCTCGGCGTCCAGTTCGAGACCAACAAGGTGGTCGGCAAGACCTTCTCGATCCCGCAGCTGATGCAGGAGAGGGGCTTCGACGCGGTGTTCGTGGGGGCGGGCGCCGGCGCGCCGTCGTTCCTCGGCATCCCGGGCGAGTTCGCCGGCCAGGTCTATTCGGCCAACGAGTTCCTGACGCGCGTGAACCTGATGGGCGGGGACAAGTTCCCGTACCTCGACACGCCGATCACGATCGGCAAGAGCGTCGTGGTGATCGGCGCGGGCAATACCGCGATGGACTGCCTGCGCGTGGCCAAGCGGCTCGGCACGCCGACCGTGCGCTGCGTGTACCGGCGATCGGAGGCCGAGGCGCCGGCGCGCATCGAGGAACTGCGGCACGCCAAGGAGGAGGGCATCGAGTTCTTCTTCCTGCACGCGCCGGTCGAGATCCTGGTCGACGGCGAAGGCACGGTGCGCGGGATGAAGGTCGAGAAGATGATGCTCGGCGAGCCGGACGAGAAGGGGCGCCGCAAGCCGATGCCGCTCGGCGAGTTCGTCGAGCTCGAGTGCGACACGGTGATCTACGCGCTCGGCACGCAGGCCAACCCGATCATCACCAAGTCGACGCCGGGCCTGAACCTCAACAAGTGGGGCTACATCGTCGCCGACGAGTACACGCAGGCCACGAGCGTGCCGGGCGTGTTCGCCGGCGGCGACATCGTGACCGGCGGCGCGACCGTGATCCTCGCGATGGGGGCCGGCCGCCGCGCCGCCCGCGCGATCGGCGCCTATCTCGAGAGTGGCAAGACCAGGTGGCCGATCACGCAGGCCGACGCGGACGCCTTCGTGCCGCCGCTGCCGATCGGCGCCGAACCCCCGGTTTCCCTGTCCACCGAACCCGCCACCGGCGAGGTCAAGCAATGAACATCTGCCCGCGCTGCCACCGTCCACTGGAAGGCGACGAGTCGTACATCTGCTGTGCCGGCATGGAGCTGCGCTGGCGCTGCACCGAGTGCCACAAGGTGGCCGAGGGCTTCGCGTTCCCGTACGGGCTGTGCCCGTACTGCAAGGGCAAGCTCGAGATGCTCGACCGCGGCGCGATCGAGGGCGACCGCGCGCTCGAGGCGGTGCGCAAGGCCTTCGAGATCGAGCTCGGCGGCCACGCCTTCTACCAGCGCGCCTCGCGCGACGCGAAGGATCCCGTGCTGCAGGACCTGTTCGCACGCTTCGCGGAGATGGAGCAGGAACACATGGAGACGCTGTCGAAGCGCTACCACGCCGAGCTGCCGGAGCCCTCGGACGACTACCAGGTCGACCGCGCCGCGATCTTCGCCGGCATCGACCGCAAGCCGGAGGACCCGGCCAACCTGTTCCGCATCGCGATCGCGTTCGAGGAGCGCGCGGTCGACTTCTTCACGCGCGAAGGAGAGCTGGCGCCCGCCGGTTCGGTCGAGCGCGACCTGTACCGCGAACTGGCCGCCGAGGAGCGCGAGCACGTCGCATTGCTGACCACCGAATTCCGCCGCTGGGAGGCTGGCAAGGCCGGCATCCTGTAGCAGAGAGAACCAAGATGAAACATTCGTACGTGCTCGACGGCAACGAAGCCGCCGCCCGCATCGCTCACATGCTGAGCGAGGTGATCGCGATCTACCCGATCACGCCGTCGTCGAACATGGGCGAGCTGTCCGACGCCTGGTCGGCCGCCGGCAAGACGAACCTCTGGGGCCAGGTCCCCGAAGTGGTCGAGATGCAGAGCGAGGCGGGCGCGGCCGGCGCGGTGCACGGCTCGCTGCAGGCCGGCGCGCTGACCACGACCTTCACGGCGTCGCAGGGCCTGCTGCTGATGCTGCCCAACATGTTCAAGATCGCCGGCGAGCTGACGCCGGCGGTGTTCCACGTCGCGGCCCGGACGCTCGCCACGCACGCGCTTTCGATCTTCGGCGACCACAGCGACGTGATGAGCGCCCGCACCACCGGCTTCGCGCTGCTGGCGTCGTCGAGCGTGCAGGAAGCGCAGGACATGGCGATGATCGCCCACATGGCGACGCTGAAGTCGCGGGTGCCGTTCCTGCACTTCTTCGACGGCTTCCGCACCAGCCACGAGGTCAACAAGATCGACCTGCTGATGGAAGACGACGCGCGCCAGATGATCGACGACGAGCTGATCGAGGCGCACCGCGCGCGCGCGCTGAACCCGGACGCGCCGGTCATCCGCGGCACGGCGCAGAACCCGGACGTCTTCTTCCAGGCACGCGAGGCGTGCAACCCGTACTACGCCGCGGTGCCGGGCATCGTCACCGAGTCGATGGAGCGTTTCGCGAAGGTGACCGGGCGCAGGTACAGCCTGTTCTGGTACCACGGCGCGCCCGATGCCGAGCGCGTGATCGTGCAGATGGGCTCGGGCGTGGGCGCCACGCGCGAGGCGGTGGCCAGGCTGGTGGCCGCCGGCGAGAAGGTGGGCCTCGTCACCGTGCGGCTCTACCGGCCGTTCGACGTGGAGGCGTTCGTCGCCGCGCTGCCGAAGACCGTGAAGTCGATCGCCGTGCTCGACCGGACGAAGGAGCCGGGCGCCGTCGGCGAGCCGCTCTACCAGGACGTCGTCGCCGCGCTTGCCGAAGGCTGGCCGAACGACATGGCGCCTGCCGCGCGTCATCGGCGGGCGGTACGGGCTTTCGTCGAAGGAGTACACGCCGGCGATGGCGAAGGCGGTCTTCGACGAGCTGAAGCAGGCGAAGCCGAAGCGGCACTTCACCGTCGGCATCCTCGACGACGTCACGGGCCTGTCGCTGAAGTGGGACCCGGACTTCGACACCGAGGCGGCGGGCGTGACGCGCGCGGTGTTCTACGGCCTCGGCGCCGACGGCACCGTCGGCGCGACCAAGAACACGGTCAAGATCATCGGCGAGAGCACGCCGCTGCACGCCCAGGGCTACTTCGTCTACGACAGCAAGAAGTCGGGCGCGATCACCGTGTCGCACCTGCGCTTCGGACCGGAGCCGATCGAGTCGACGTACCTGATCGGCAAGGCGGACTTCGTCGCCTGCCACCAGTTCGAGTTCATGGAGAAGCTCGACGTGCTCGAGCTCGCCCGCCCCGGCGCGACCTTCCTGCTGAACAGCCCGTACGGGCCCGACGAGGTGTGGGGCAAGCTGCCGCGCGAGGCGCAGCAGACGATCATCGAGCGCAAGCTGCGCTTCTTCGTGGTCGATGCGCTGGCGGTCGCCAAGACGGCGGGCCTCGCCGGCCGCATCAACACGGTGACGCAGGCCTGCTTCTTCGCCATCTCCGGGATCCTGCCGCGCGACGAGGCGATCGACAAGATCAAGGAGGCGATCCGCAAGACCTACGGCAAGCGTGGCGAGACCGTCCTGGCGCGCAACTTCGCCGCGGTCGACGGCTCGCTGGCGGCGATGGCCGAGGTCAAGGTCCCGGAGCGGGCGGACTCGCTGTGGTCGCGCCGGCCGATCGTCCCGAAGGCCGCGCCGGACTTCGTGCAGCGCGTGACGGCGATGATGCTGGACGGCAAGGGCGACCTGCTGCCGGTGTCGGCGATGCCGGTCGACGGCACGTTCCCGACCGGCACCACCCAGTGGGAGAAGCGCAGCATCGCGCAGGAAATCCCGATCTGGGACGAGACGATCTGCACGCAGTGCGCGATCTGCCCGCTGGTCTGCCCGCACGCCGCGATCCGCATGACCGTGTTCTCGCCCGAGGAGATGAAGCGCGCGCCGTCGACCTTCAAGGCGGTGCCGTGGACCCGCAAGGACAGCCTCGAGGGCATGCTGTACTCGCTGCAGGTGGCGCCCGAGGACTGCACCGGCTGCGGCGCCTGCGTCGACGTCTGCCCGACGCGCAGCAAGCAGGTGGTCAAGCACAAGGCGATCAACATGGCGCCCAAGCTCGAGCACCTCGAGGCCGAGCGCGCCAACTACGAGTTCTTCCTGAGCCTCGAGGAGGTGCGGCCGTCGTTCGACACCATCGACGGCCTGCGCGGCTCGCAGCTGCGCCAGCCACTGTTCGAGTACTCGGGCGCGTGCTCGGGCTGCGGCGAGACGCCGTACCTGAAGCTGCTGTCGCAGCTGTACGGCGACCATCTCGTGATCGCCAACGCGACCGGCTGCTCGTCGATCTACGGCGGCAACCTGCCGACGACCCCGTACTCGAAGAACGCCGACGGGCAGGGGCCGACCTGGGCCAACAGCCTGTTCGAGGACAACGCCGAGTTCGGCCTCGGCATGCGGCTCGCGCTCGACGCGCAGCAGGGCCTGGCGCAGATGCTGGTCTCGCAGTTGCGCGAGAAGATCGGTCCGGAGCTGGCGGATGCGCTGCTCGGCGCGCCGCAGGACAACGATGATCAGATCAAGGCGCAGCGCGCGCGGGTCAGGCAGCTGAAGGCCATCCTGCCCAAGCTCGGCACGCCCGAAGCGGCGCGTCTGCTGGCAGTGGCCGACAGCCTCGTGATCCGCAGCGTCTGGATCGTCGGCGGCGACGGCTGGGCCTACGACATCGGCTACGGCGGCCTCGACCACGTCCTCGCGTCCGGCCGCAACGTCAACATCCTCGTGCTCGACACCGAGGTCTACAGCAACACCGGCGGCCAGGCGTCGAAGTCGACGCAGCGCGGCGCGGTGGCGAAGTTCGCGGCGGCCGGCAAGTCGATCGGCAAGAAGGACCTCGGCATGATCGCGATGGCGTACGGCAACGTGTACGTCGCGCAGGTCGCGATGGGCGCGAACCCCGTGCAGACGGTGCGCACCTTCCAGGAAGCCGAGGCGTGGAACGGGCCGTCGCTGATCATCGCGTACAGCCACTGCATCGCGCACGGCATCGACATGACGACCGGGTTCAGCCACCAGCGGGATGCGGTGAAGAGCGGCTACCTGACGCTCTACCACTACGACCCGCGGCTCGGCATGGGCGGCGCCGACCAGCCGCTCAAGCTCGACTCGCGCAAACCGACGATTCCGCTCGAGCAGTTCACGATGAAGGAGGGCCGCTTCGCCATGCTCGCGCAGGCCGATCCGGCGCGCGCCAAGACGCTGGGCCGCCAGGCGCAGGCGGAAGCGGAGGCGCGCTGGCAGTTCTACGAGCAGGTGGCCGGCGTGCATCGCGTGGTGGCCGAAGCCGAGGCCGCCGACAAGGCGGCGTCTGCGGATGCCGGCGACGGTGAAGCTCCCAAGGCGCAGACCCAGGAGGCGCAATGAATCGCATCGACCTCAGCACCCGCTATCTCGGGCTGGCGCTCAAGCACCCGATCGTCGCTTCGTCCTCGCCGCTGACGGCCTCGATCGACAGCCTGAAGCGGCTCGAGGACGCGGGCATCGCGGCCGTCGTGCTGCCTTCGCTGTTCGAGGAACAGATCGAACACGAGGAGATGGCGACCCACAACATGATGCTGTACGGCTCGGAACTGTCGCCCGAGGCGAGCGGGTTCTTCCCGGAGCAGCAGAACTACAGCACCGGCCCGGACCGCTACCTCAGCCTGATCGGCGACGCCAAGAAGGCGCTGGGCGTGCCGGTGATCGCCAGCCTGAACGGCTACACGCCGGGCGGCTGGACCAGCATGGCGAAGAAGTTCGAGCAGGCCGGTGCCGACGCGATCGAACTGAACGTCTACTTCCTCGCCACCGGCCTCGACGACAGCAGCGAGTCCGTCGAGACGCGCTACATCGACCTCGTGAAGTCGGTCGCCGGCCAGGTGAAGATCCCGGTGGCCGTGAAGGTGGCGCCGTTCTTCAGCGCGATGGCCAACATGGCCGATCGGCTCGCCGGCGCCGGCGCATCGGGGCTGGTGCTGTTCAACCGTTTCCTGCAGCCCGACATCGAACTGGACGATCTCCAGGTCGCGCCCAACCTCGTGCTGTCGACCTCGGACGAAGTGCGGCTGGCGCTGCGCTGGATCGCGATCCTGCGCGGGCGGGTCGCGACGAGCTTCGCCGCGACCGGCGGCGTGCACACGGCCGACGACGCCCTGAAACTGCTGCTGGCCGGCGCCGATTGCGTCATGATTGCGAGCAGCCTGCTGAAGAAGGGCCCGGCGCAGATCGGGGTGCTGGTGCGCGGCGTCGAAGCGTGGCTCGCCGAGCGCGGCTACGATTCGGTCGAGCAGATGAAGGGTTCGCTGAGCCAGCAGGCGTGCCCGGACCCCGATGCGTTCGAGCGCGCCAACTACATGAAGGCACTCAAGTCGTACACGAGCGAATTCGCGTAGAAGAACGACCCGACGACAATCTTTCGAAACGTTCCTCCAGGAGAACTCCATGGCACTGTTGATCGTCGACGACTGCACCGCGTGCGATGCGTGCAAGCCCGTCTGCCCGAACGAAGCGATCGCCGTCGGCGACCCGATCTACGTGATCGACCCCGCGAAGTGCACCGAGTGCGTCGGCGCGCACGACGAGCCGCAATGCGTCGACGTGTGCCCGGCCGATTGCATCATTCCCGATCCGAACAACAAGGAAACGCCGGAAGAACTGCAGGCGAAGTACGAGCGGTTGCACTGAACGATCGACAGCGCCGCGCGCACGGGTTCATGCTCTAGGGGTATTCCCTTCGGCCGACCATCGTTGACGGCGGTCAAGCGCGCCGGACAATGGCGCGGTTAGCTTGCCGCTTTAGGCGCGCTCAGGCGAGCGCGCGCAAGTCAGGGCACGGCGGCAGGCGTCACCGCCGCCCGCGCCCAAGTGGGGGACACAGCACAGCAGCGACAGGGGGGGCGTTGATACGCGTCAATCCATGCCTGAGCGAGGGGCATACGGTTGCGCGCATCGCGTCCGGTACTGCGTAGAGGGAACGCAAAGGCCAGGCGAGTGGACGCGGTAGGGAGACACCAAGAAAGAGGGCCAGCGCGCCTTCACAAAAGCTCCAAAGGGCTTGATCTTCCGCTCGCCGGAGAGCCGGCGCCGCGCATCGAGGCGGCGTCGGCTGTCGGGCACGTGGCCGTTCTCGGCATCGACACCCACGGGCTGAAGCCGGCGCTGCTGGTCGCGCCCGGCGACACGGTCCGCCGCGGACAGCCGCTCTTCCAGGACAAGAAGAACGAAGGCGTGCGCTTCACCGCGCCGGCTTCCGGCCGCGTGGTCGAACTGCATCGCGGCGAACGGCGCGCGCTCGTATCGATCGTGATCGAGGTCGATGAGCGGGCCGGTGAACGCGCGAGTTTCGACGCTTACCGGGGCCAGGCGCCGGAGTCGCTGTCGCCCGGCGATGTGCAGGCGCTGCTGATGGAGTCGGGACTCTGGAGCGCGTTGCGCACCCGTCCGTTCAGCCATGTGCCGGCCGCCGATGCCCGGCCGGCCGCCATCTTCGTAACGGCCGCCGACACGCGTCCGCACGCACCCGCGCCGGCGCTGGTCCTGGCGGACCGCCTGGACGACTTCCGGACCGGGCTCGCGGTGCTGGCTCGGCTGCGGGAGGCGCCGGTGTTCCTGTGCCACGCCGCCGGCGCGCAGTTCGACGTGCCGGCCGGCGTGACGTCCGTTGCGTTCGCGGGACCGCACCCCAGCGGCAACGCCGGCTGGCACATCCACCGCCTGATGCCGGTCGCGGTCGACCGCATCGTGTGGACCATCGGCTACCAGGACGTGGCCGCGATCGGCCACCTTTTTGCGACGGGCGACCTGGACGTCACGCGGGTCGTGTCGCTCGCGGGCCCCGCGGTGAAGAATCCGCGCCTGCTGCGCACCCGCATCGGGGCCTCGCTGGAGGAACTGACCGCCGGCGAACTGCGGCCGGGCACCCATCGGATCATCTCCGGGTCGGTGCTCGATGGCCGTGCCGTCACCGGGCCGGCCGACGCCTTCCTCGGCCGTCATCACACCCAGATCGCGGTCCTGCCGGAGGCCGGCGAGCGCGAGATGTTCGGCTACATCGCGCCGGGCGCGGAGAAGTTCTCCGCCACCAACACGGTGCTGGGCGCCTGGCGCGGGGCACACCGGTTTGAGCTCAGTACGTCGACCAACGGTTCGCCGCGCGCGATGTACCCGATCGAGTCCTACGAGCGCGTGATGCCGTTCGACATGCTTCCCACCATGCTGCTGCGGGCGCTGATCACCAAGGACGACGTGCGGGCGGCCGCGCTCGGCGCGCTCGAACTCGACGAGGACGACATCGCCCTGTGCACCTACGTGTGCGCGGGCAAGTTCGACTACGGCCCGCTGCTGCGCGCCGCGCTCGATCGCATCGAGAAGGAGGCCTAGTGCGCTGGCTCAGGGACCGGCTGGACCGCATCGCGCCCAACTTCGAGCGCGGCGGGCGCCTGCACCGATGGCATCCCCTGTGGGAGGCCGTGGACACCTTCCTGTACTCGCCGGGGTCGGTGACGCGCACGGGCTCGCACGTGCGCGACGCGGTCGACCTGAAGCGGATCATGATGACCGTGGTCATCGCCGCGCTGCCGTGCGTGTTCATGGCGATGTACAACACGGGCCTGCAGGCCAACCTCGCGATCGACCCCGCGAAGGCCGCGACGCTCGACGGCTGGCGGCACGTCGTGATCCAGATGCTGGGGGTCGGCTATTCGCCGGCCAGCGCGCTGGCCAACATCACGCACGGCGCACTCTACTTCCTGCCGCTTTACATCGTGACGATGGTGGTCGGGCTCACGTGGGAAGTCCTGTTCGCCATCGTGCGCAAGATGGAAGTCAACGAAGGCTTCTTCGTCACCGGCCTGCTGTTCCCGCTGATCCTGCCGCCGTCCACGCCGCTGTGGCAGGCGGCGCTCGGCATCAGCTTCGGCGTCGTGATCGCGAAAGAGGTGTTCGGCGGCACCGGGATGAACTTCATCAACCCCGCGCTCGCGGCCCGCGCCTTCCTGTTCTTCGCCTACCCGGCGGCCATGTCGGGCGACCGCGTCTGGACGGCCGTGCCGCAGGGCGCCGCGGTGGACGGCTTCTCGGGCGCGACGGTGCTCAGCCAGCTGCGCATCCTCACCGAGCCCTTCGAGAGCGTCGGCTTCTCGTGGTGGCAGTCGTTCATCGGGCTGGAGCCCGGGTCGCTCGGTGAGACGTCGGCGCTGGCCTGCCTGATCGGCGCGGTCATCATCGGCGTCACCAAGGTCGGATCGTGGCGGATCATGGTCGGCGCCGTGCTCGGCACGGTGGCGATGGCGCTGCTGTTCAACGCCATCGGCTCGTCCACCAACCCGTGGTACGCCGTGCCGTTCTGGTGGCACATGGTGCTCGGCGGCTGGGCCTTCGGCGTGGCGTTCATGGCGACCGACCCCGTGACCGCGCCGTTCGCGAACAAAGGCAAGTGGATCTACGGTTTCATGATCGGCGCGCTGATCGTGCTGATCCGCGTAGTGAACCCGGCCTATCCGGAGTCCGCGATGCTGGTGATCCTGTTCATGAACGTGATGGCGCCGGTCATCGACCACGCGTTCATCTGCCGCCAACATCAAGCGCAGGAGGCGCCGTGCGCAGGCTTGAGTCGACACGCTACACGGTGATGTTCGCCACCGTCGTGTGCGTGGTGTGCGCGCTGTTCGTCTCCGTGGCGGCCGTCAGCCTGCAGCCCCGGCAGGCCGCCAACGCTCGGCTCTACATGGAGAAGAACATCCTCGTCGCGGCCGGCCTGGTGCAGCCGGGGCAGGACGTCTCCGTGCAGCAGCTCGACGAGTTCTTCGCGACGCGCATCAAGGCGCGCCTGGTCGACTTCGAGACGGGTGAACTGGTCCCCGAAGGGCAGATGGACGCCCGCGGCTACGACCAGCGCAAGGCGCGCAACGATCCGGGCGCCAGCCGCGTCGCGCCCGCCGAACGCGGCCGGCATCGGCCGCATGCCCAAGTACGGCGTCGCCTACTTCGTGATGAAGGACGACGAAGTCGACCAGGTCATCATCGCGGTCGAGGGCCTCGGCATGTGGGGCACGATCTACGGCTTCCTGTCGCTCGACCGGGATGCGAACACCGTGCGCGGCCTGACGTACTACGAACACAAGGAGACGCCGGGCCTGGGCGGCGAGATCAGCAACCCGGTCTGGCTGCAGCTGTGGCAGGGCCGCAAGGGCTACGACGACAAATGGCAGCCGCGCATCGCCGTCATCAAGGGGCAGGCCGGTCCACCGGACGCCGACCCGCTGCACGTCGACGGGCTGTCGGGCGCCACCATCACGGGCAACGCGGTCACGCGGCTGATGCAGTTCTGGCTGTCCGACAAGGGCTACGGCAGGTTCCTGGAGAAGATCCGTGAGGGAGTGATGACATGAGCGCGCACGGCCGCTCCGAAGCGCTCATCCCCGAGCGCGCAGCGTCGAGGGTAGTCCAATGAGCGCAGCGCTGCCGCTCAGCGCGCAGGAAAGGAAGATCCTTTCCGAGCCGATCTTCAACAACAACCCGATCGGCGTGCAGGTGCTCGGCATCTGCTCGGCGCTGGCGGTCACCACGCGGCTCGACAAGGCGATCGTGCTGGGGCTCGGCGTGATCGCGGTCATGGTGCTGGCCTCGCTGGCCGTCAGCCTGGTCCGCAACCACACGCCTTCCACCATCCGGATCATCGTGCAGCTGTCGATCGTGGCCTCGCTGGTGATCGTGTTCGACCAGGTGCTGAAGGCGACGCTGTACGAGATCTCGCTCGAGCTGTCGGTGTTCGTCGGACTCATCATCACCAACTGCATCGTGCTCGGACGTACCGAGGGATTCGCGATGCAGAACGGGCCGCGCCGCTCGGTGCTCGACGCCCTGGGCAACGGCATCGGCTTCGCGCTGGTGCTGGTGCTGGTGGCGCTGATCCGCGAGCTGCTCGGCGCCGGCAAGGTGTTCGGGGTCACCGTGCTGCCGCTCGAAAAGGACGGCGGCTGGTACGTCGGCAACGGCCTGATGCTGCTGGCGCCGTCGGCGCTGTTCATCATCGGGCTGCTGGTGTGGGCGCTGCGCACGTGGAACCCGAAGCTGCAGGAAAAAGATTGATGGAACACTTCCTGAACCTCGGCATCCGCTCGATCTTCCTCGAGAACATGGCGCTCGCCTATTTTCTCGGCATGTGCTCGTTCCTGGCGTGCTCGCGCAAGGTCGAGACGGCGATCGGGCTCGGCGTCGCGGTGGTGTTCGTGCAGACCCTCACGGTGCCGCTGAACAACCTGATGCTGCGCTACCTGCTGGGCGAAGGCAGCCTCGACCTGGATCAGCCCGGCGCTGGCGACGGTCAACCTGAGCTTCCTGTCATTCATCCTGTTCATCGGCACCATCGCCGCCGCGGTGCAGGTCGTCGAGATGACGGTCGACCGCTATGCCCCGGCCCTGTACACGACGCTTGGCGTGTTCCTGCCGCTGATCGCCGTCAACTGCGTCATCCTCGGCGGCTCGCTCTTCATGCAGGAGCGCGACTACTCGTTCGCCGAGAGCGTCGTCTTCGGCCTCGGCTCCGGGATCGGGTTCGCCATCGCCATCATCGCGCTGGCGGCGATCCGCGAGCGCATGGTCTATTCGGATGTGCCCGCCGGGCTGCGCGGGCTCGGCATCACGTTCATCACCGCCGGCCTGATGTCGCTCGCGTTCATGATGTTCTCCGGAATCCAGCTGTAGGGACCGACCGTGACCGAAATCCTGCTCGCCATCGCGATGTTCACGGGAGTGATCCTGCTGCTCGTCGCCGTGCTGATGGTTGCCCGGAACAAGCTGGTCCCGGCCGGCGACCTGTCGATCGTGATCAATGACGATCCATCGAAGGCGCTCACGGTCGCACCCGGCACGACGCTGCTGAACGCGCTCGCGGCCGAGAAGATCTTCATTCCGTCGGCATGCGGCGGCAAGGGCTCGTGCGGCGTCTGCGACGTCGTGGTGAAGGAAGGCGGCGGCGAGATCCTGCCGACCGAGACCGGCTTCATCTCGCCCAAGGAGGCGCGCCACGGCTACCGGCTCGCGTGCCAGCTGAAGGTCAAGCGCGACATGAAGATCGAGCTGTCGCCCGAGGTCTTCAGCGTGCGCAAGTGGCAGTGCCGGGTGATCTCCAACCGCAACGTGTCGACTTTCATCAAGGAGCTGAAGCTGGCGCTGCCGGAAGGCGAGGACGTGCAGTTCCGGGCCGGTGGCTACATGCAGATCGAGGCGCCGCCGTATTCGCTGTCGTTCAAGGAGTTCGACATCGAGCCCGAGTTCCGCGAGGAGTGGGACAAGTTCGACCTGTGGCGCTTCAAGTCCGTCGTCGACGAGCCGGTGGAGCGCGCCTACTCGATGGCGAACTACCCGCTCGAGAAGGGCATGCTGCTGTTCACGATCCGCATCGCATTCGCGCCCGACTATCGCGAGGACATCCCCCCGGGCAAGATGAGTTCGTGGCTGTTCAACCTGAAGCCCGATGACATGGTGACGGTGTCGGGCCCGTACGGCGAGTTCTTCGCGCGCGACACCAACAACGAGATGTGCTTCGTCGCCGCCGGCGCCGGCATGGCACCGATGCGCTCGCACATCTTCGACCAGCTGCTGCGGCTGAAGAGCAAGCGCAAGATGACCTTCTGGTACTCCGCGCGCAACATGAAGGAAGCGTTCTACGTCGAGGAGTTCGACAAGCTGGCGGCCGAGAATCCCAACTTCACGTGGCACCTCGTGCTGTCGGAGCCGCGGCCCGAGGACAACTGGACCGGGCCGGTCGGCCTGGTGCGGCACAACGTGCTGCGCAAGGCGTACCTGGACAAGCATCCGGCGCCGGAGGACATCGAGTACTACCTGTGCGGGCCGGATGTGATGAACAAGGCGGTGATCAAGATGTGCCTGGATCTTGGCGTCGATCGCGAGAACGTCATGCTGGACGATTTCGGATTCTGAGGAGCGCGTATGCGAACGCTGGTCGAAGAGGTCCTCGCGCAGAAGGCGTCGAGCGAGCTGGTCACGGTGGAGGCGTCGGCGACGGTGGCCGAGGCGGTGGCGGTGATGGCCCAGCGCCGCGTGGGCGCGGTCGTCATCAAGAACGAGGACGGGCTGGCGGACGGCATCTTCACCGAGCGCGACGTGCTGGTGCGCGTGGTGCACGCCGAGCGCGATGCGAAGACGACGCCGATCTCGATGGTGATGACGCGCGACGTCCGCTTCGTGACGCCGGGCACCACGGTCGAGGCGGCGCTGAGCCTGATGCACGTGAACCGGCACCGGCACCTGCTGGTGATCGACGGCGCGCGGCTGTATGGGCTGATCTCCATCGGCGACCTGGTGCGGCTGCTGATCGAGCACGGCGAGGGACGTTTCGAGGCCGCCGTGCGCGAAGCGGTGGAGGAGAAGAAATGAACACGCAGACCCCGGCGGTGGACGCCGTCATCTCTCCGCGGCGCCGGCAGGTGCTGCTCGGCGCGGCGGCCGGCATCGGCCTGGCAGGTTGCCAGCGTTTCGAGGCCGGCGCGCCCGACGTGGCACGCATCAGCGGCACGACGATGGGCGGCGCCTACACGGTCAAGCTGGTCGCGCCGGACCAGGACCTGGCCGCCGTGCGCAGCGCGGTGCAGGGCGCCCTCGACGCGGTGGACTGGCGCATGTCGCTGTTCCGCGCGGACTCGGAACTGGCAGCGTTCAATCGCGCGCGGAGCGGCGAGCCGTTCGCGCTGTCCGACGAGATGCATCGCGTGTTCGCGGCGGCGCTCGCCGTCAGCCGCCAGACCGACGGGGCCTTCGACATGACCGTGGCGCCGCTGGTCGAGCGCTGGGGCTTCGGCACGTCGCCGACCCGCCGCGTTCCGTCGACCACCGCGCTGGTCGAGGCGCGTGCCCGGCTCGGATGGCAGAGCCTGCACCTGGACGAAGCCACCCGCACGGTCGTCAAGGACCGGCGGGACGTGCAGGCCGACCTCGGCGGCATCGCCAAGGGCTACGGCGTGGACCGGGTGGCAGCGACGCTGGACGCGCTCGGCGTCGGCCACTACATGATCGAAGTGGGTGGCGAGGTGCGCACGCGGGGCGCCAACGGCAGCGGTGCGCCGTGGCAGATCGGCATCGAGGAGCCCGACGCGCTGCCGCAGCGCGCGCGCCACGTAGTTCCGCTGACGGGCCTCGCCATGGCGACGTCCGGCGACTACCGCAACTACTTCGAGCAGGATGGGCGGCGCTTCTCGCACGAGATCGACCCGGTCACCGGCGCCCCGATCGCCCACGCGCTGTGCTCGGTGACGGTGGTGGCCGACGACTGCATGCGGGCCGATGCGCTCGCCACGGCGCTGATCGTGATGGGTCCGCGGCGCGGCCTGGCGCTGGCCGAGGCCGAGGGCATCGCGGCGCTGTTCATCGAGCGGACCGCGCCGGGGCAGTATCGGGACCGCGGCACCGCGGCCTTCGCCGCGCTCGGCGCACGGACGGCCGCGTGACGGTGTCGACACTCGCCACCGTCTTCGTGCTCGCGGCCGTGCTGATCGGCGCGGCCGTGCTCGCGATGGCGGTCGGTGTCCTGTTCCGTCGACCCTGCCTGCGCGGGTCGTGCGGCGGGCCGGCCGTGATTGGCCCGGACGGCGAGAAGATCTCCTGCTCGGGTTGTCCCAACAAGGACAGGAAGTCGGCGGCGTAGGCCCCTGCGGCATTCGAGCGCCGCGCCCCGGCGCCGGCTCGCGGAGCGGCGCCGGAGGCGTCGAACGCGCCGGCTAAGCTGCTGGAATGCAAAGCTACGTCACCCTGCTGGTCGGCATCGCCTGCGCGGCGCTGGGCGGCGAGTTCTTCGTGCGCGGGGCGTTGGGCATCGCGCGCTGGGCGCGAATTTCCCCCGGCCTCGTCGCGGTGACGGTGGCTGCCTTCGCCACGTCGAGCCCTGAACTGTCCATTGCGATCAACTCCGCGCTGGCCGGGACGCCTGACATTTCCCTGGGTGACGCGCTGGGCTCGAACGTCGTCAACGTCGCGCTGATCCTCGGCGTGACGCTGGCGATCGCGCCCATCCGCAGTCCGCGCGACACTGTGCGGCGCGACTTCCCGGTCGCGATTGCCGTCCCCCTGGTGACAGCGCTGCTCGTGTACGACGGCGTGCTGTCGCGGCTCGAGGGGGCCGCGCTCTTCGCCGGCTTCGTCGGCTGGATGACGCTGGCGGTGCGGGAAGCGCTGCGCCAGCGTCGCGCCGCGGTCGACCCGGCGCCCTGGCCGCGGCCTCGGCGCATGCTGATCGAGTCCGTCGCCGGACTCGGCCTGCTCGCGGTGGCGGGCACGCTCGTGGTCGACGGCGCCCGCGGCATCGCGCTGTCCTACGGCCTGGACGAATTCCTGATCGGCGCCACCGTGGTCGCCGTCGGCACGAGCGTTCCCGAACTCGCCACGGCGGTCACCGCGAAGCTGCGCGGCCACGACGAGGTCGGCCTCGGGACCATTCTCGGCAGCAACCTGTTCAACGGGCTGTTCATCGTCGCCGTCGCGGCGATGATCCATCCGATCGTGATCGAAACCCGCCAGGTGTTCACGGTGCTGGCGTTCGGGACTGTCGCCGTGGCCCTGACGCTGCCGGCGCCCGATGGCACCATCCACCGCTCGCGCGGGGCGCTGTTGCTGCTGCTCTATGCGGGATTCGTGCTGACGATGCTGGTTTGAGCGCGGCTGTCTCGCCGGCGGACGCCCGATGCCGAGTCCGAGGCGGAGGCGCGGAGCCGAATGGACCGGAAGGGCACGAAGAGGCGCGTGATGCGCGCCTCGGGGATTGGAAACGGGCCCGGCACGCGCCGGGCCCGTCGTCGCCTGGCTAGAACAGCAGGTTCGGCAGGAACAGCGTGATCGCCGGGATGTAGGTGATCATCACGAGGAACAGCAGCAGGACCATCGTCCAGGGCAGCGCCGCGCGCACCACCTGCATGATCGACATCTTGGTGATGCCCGCCGTCACGAACAGGTTGAGCCCGATCGGCGGCGTGATCATGCCGATCTCCAGGTTCACGACCATGATGATGCCCGAGGTGCATCGGGTCGATGCCGAGTTCGATCGCGATCGGGAACAGGATCGGCGCCAGGATCAGGATGATCCCCGTCGGCTCCATGAACATGCCGGCGACCAGCAGCAGGATGTTGACGACGACCAGGAACTGCCAGTCCGCCATGCCCCAGCCCAGGATCGCCTCGGCGATCGCCTGCGGGATGCGCTCGGTCGTCAGCACGTGCGCGAACAGCAGCGCGTTGGCGACGATGAACATCAGCATCACGGTGACCTTGCCCGCTTCGAGCAGCACGTGCGGCACCTGGCGCGGACCGATGTCGCGGTACACGAACACCGCGATGAAGAACGCGTAGACCGCCGCCACGGCCGCCGCCTCGGTCGGCGTGAACACGCCGCCGTAGATGCCGCCGAGGATGATGATGACCAGCAGCAGGCCCCACATGGAGTCGCGGCCGGACTGCAGGACCTCCGTCAGCGGCGCGCGCGGCTGCTTCGGCATGCCGATCATGCGGGCGCGCACGTAGATCGCGACCATCAGCATCAACCCGAGCAGGCGCCGGGGATGACGCCGGCCATGAACAGCTTGCCCACCGACGTTTCGGTCACCGCGCCGTAGACCACCATCACGATCGACGGCGGGATCAGGATGCCCGAGCGTGCCGGCGTTGCAGATCACGCCGGCGGCGAACGGCTGCGGATAGCCGGCCTGCACCATGCCGGCGATCACGATCGATCCGATCGCGACCACGGTCGCCGGGCGACGAGCCCGACACCGCCGCGAACAGCATGCAGGCCAGCACGCGAGGCCATGGCGAGGCCGCCGCGCAGGTGCCCGACTGCGGCGATTGGCGAAGCGGATCATGCGCTTGGCCACGCCGCCCGTGGTCATGAAGGCGCCGGCCAGGATGAAGAACGGGATCGCCAGCAGCGTGTAGTGCTCGGACTGGTCTCGAACAGCTTGAGCGACAGCGATGCCAGCGAGTCCTGCGCGAAGAACAGGATCGTCAGCAGGCGACGACAGGCCCGAGCGCCGACCGCCACCGGCATGCCGATCAGCATGAAGACGAACAGCAGCAGGAACAGGAACGCGGTGGTCATGGCCGCCTCCGTCCGTGTCGTCGACCTTCAGCTTGAGGGCCTCCTTGGCTTCGTCGCCGAGCAGGTGCGCTTCCTTGCCGGTAGCGACGTTGATCAGGACCTGCAGGAAGCGGAACGCCAGCAGCGCGAAGCCGATCGGCAGGATCGCGCGCGGGATCCACGCTGCGATCGGCATGTCCTGCATCAGGATGCCGACGTCGTACATCTTCCTCACGTACTGGAAGCCGCCGACGGTCACGATGCCCGCGTAGACCAGGCACAGCGCGCCGCGACGACGGCGACGATGCGCGCGGTGCGCGACGGCAGCGATCCGGACCACCGCGTCGACGCCGATGTGGGCGCCGACGCGCACGCCGTAGGACATGCCGACGAAGATCAGCCACGCGAAGATCACCCCGGTGAGCTCCAGGGCCCAGACGAAGCTGTAGTTGAAGACGTAGCGCGCGACCACCTGCATGAAGGTGACGACCGTCATCGCCGCCATCAGGACGATGATCAGGACTTCCTCGAAGTGCTTGAGCCAGCGCATGGATAAAAAAAGGGCCCGCTTCGGCGGCGGGCCCTCCCTGTCAGGTCAGCTGTTGGACTTCAGGGCGGCATCGATCAGGTCACGCCCGATCTCGCCCTCGAATTTCTTCCACACCGGCTCCATGGCCTTGCGCCAGGCGGCCAGTGTCGTCCTTCGACAGCTTCTGGATCTTGGCCTTGCCGGCCTCGGCGATCTTGACCTTGTCTCGCATCGTTGATGTCGTAGGCGAGCTTGTTGCCGAACTTGGTGGCTTCGGCCATCGCTTCCGACAGGCCCTTGCGGACGTCGGCCGGCAGGCCGTCCCACCACTTGGCGTTGGTCACGACCATGTAGTCGATCAGGCCATGGTTGGTCTCGCCGATGGACTTCTGCACCTCGTGGAACTTCTGCGAGTAGATGTTCGACCAGGTGTTCTCCTGGCCGTCGACCACACCCGTCTGCAGCGCCTGGTAGACCTCGCTGAAGGCCATCTTCTGCGGGTTGCGCGCCGAGCGCGCGGAACTGCGCCTCGAGCACGTCGGACGCCTGGATCCGGAACTTCAGCCCCTTGACGTCGCTCCGGCCGCGTCAGCTGGTCGCTGTTGGTCGACATCTGCTTCATGCCGTTGTGCCAGTAGCGCCACGCCGACCAGGCCGCGGTTCTTCATCGAGTTCAGCAGTTCCTGGCCTTTCGGGCTCGACTGGAAGCGGTCGACCGCCGCGATGTCGTCGAACAGGAAGGGCAGGTCGAAGACCTGGGTCTTCTTCGTGTAGCGATCGAACTTCGACAGCGACGGCGCGATGAACTGCACGTCGCCCAGCAGCAGCGCCTCGAGTTCCTTGGCGTCGCCGAACAGCTGCGAGCTCGGGAAAACCTGCACCTCGACCTTGCCGGGCAGCTTCTTCTCGGCCAGTTCCTTGAATTTCAGCGCGCCCTGGCCCTTGGGCGTCTTCTCGGCGACCACGTGGCTGAACTTGACGACGATCGGCGCCTGGGCCGACGCCTTGAGTGGCAGGGCCGCCACGCCTGCGACGGCGCCGGCGGCGATCATCATCTCGCGTCGTTTCAGATCGATGTTGCGCATTGCATGTCTCCTCTCAGGGTTGTTCATTGCGCCCGCTTCGGGACGCTGATGGCTTTGGCTTGTAACCCTGCGCAACGACACATGATTTGACGTCGCGCAAGGGCGGGGCGATCGCAGGCACCAAGCCTGCCCGGCGGTGCCGCTCGGGGGATCGTACGCGGAGTTGCCGGTCTCGTGCCAGCCCCCGTGAATTTCGCCTCTATGAGCAGCACCACCACTCTGCGATCGACGGGCGTCGAAGTCGCCGCCATGAGTCACAGCGCACATCCAGGATCAGCCGTGTGGCACTGACGTCGACAGGGTTTTGGCGCGTCGCATCAGCAGCAGCCGATCGAAAAAAAGTCGCAGCGAGCCGGGAAAACCCCGTCCGCGTTTGCGCCGGGTCAATCCGTGATCCGCCTCACATTGGAACAATGCGTCCCACAGGTGGGGTAACCCTAGGTAGGTAGACCGCAGGGCAGCGCGGCCGCATCGAAGCAGGGCATCCGCACCGAGGTAGCTAGAGGTAAGGGAAGAGGGCGGTTCCGAACGCGCCCACGGCCGCAAGGTCGCGAACGCGCAAGGTTCTCAAAACGAAGTGGCGATTGCGGTCCGATCGCGAGGAGAGGCGATGAAGAACTGGCTAAGGATTTTGAGCACGGCGTTGTTGGCCGGCGCTTTGCTTGGCGGCTGTAGTGGTGACGACGGTGCAGCGGGTGCGCCGGGCGCACCGGGCGCACCGGGCGCGACCGGAGCTCGGCGGGACCGGCGGGACCTCCGGGACCGGCGGCAGGGGCGACGGTCAATCGTCGCGAAATTGACGGCCGAGGAGTGGGCCGCGCTGACGATCACCGGCAAGGTCACGAGCGCAAGCATCGCGAGCCCGACGGTCGTCAGCTTCTCGCTGGCTGACGCGAGCGGCCGGCCGATCGTCGGCATCGGCAATAGAACATCGACCAGTGGCGGCGTGACGTCCTACTCGAATATCCGCTTCGAACTGGCGAAACTGGTCGCTGGAACGGCAGGCAGCCCGGACGAGTGGATCAGCTACATCGTCCAGGACAACGCCGGCGTGCCGACCCGTCCGACCACGGATCAGAACGGCACGCTGGTCGACAACGGTGACGGCACGTACGTGTACACGTTCGCGCGCGACATTCCCGAAGGTCAAGGACCAGGTCGCGGCGGCGACGGTGCCGTCGACGTCGAACAAGGCCGACCTCGGTGACCTGACGTTCGACCCGAACGCCCAGACTCGCCTGATCATCCAGATCAGCGGCGCGCACATTGCGAGCGGCGGCTTGAACCTGGAGAGCCCCGCCAACGTCGTCCACGACTTCATCCCGGCCACCGGCGCGACGATTCCGCCGGCCGACCTGAAGAAGGACCTGGTCGACATCAAGGCCTGCAACGGGTGCCACCAGGCGCTTGCCTTCCACGGCGGCGGCCGCGTCGACGTCCAGTACTGCACGACGTGCCACACGGCGCAGCGTGCGTTCGGACAGGCCCGTGTCACGTCGACCAACCTTGCGTTCCCGGCACTGACGGAAACGAAGACCGTGAACGCCACGACGGGGATCACGAGCTACTCGTATTCGCCGAATACCTACGTAGCCGATGGCGAGGTCATTGGCCACTTCAACGTCTTCATCCACAAGATCCACAACGGCAACCGTCTGCAAAAGCAGAACTACAACTACGCGAACGTCGCGTTCAACAAGAAGACCTTCTCGATGCTGGACGATGGCCAGCGCATGTGCACGGTCTGCCACGACCCGGCGCTTGCGACGAAGGCGAGCCAGGCGTTCTCGGATCCGAGCCGCCGGGCGTGCGGTGCGTGCCACGACGGCATCGACTGGACGACGGGCGCCGGCACGACGATCGGTGGCGACACCGGTGGTCACATCGGTCGCGGGCAAGCGGACGACTCGCTGTGCGCAGCCTGCCACCAGGAAGCCACGACCAGGGTTGATCACCGCACCGTGAACCTGACGAAGAACAATCCGGCCATCACGGACGGGCTGGTGTCGTTCACGTACCTGATCGACTCGGCACGGTCAACGCTGCTGGCGACGCGACGATTGTCTTCGCAATCCAGCAACAGACGGCGCCGAGCACGACGAAGACGTTTGCCAACCTGCCGCTCAGTTCCAACTTCACCGGTGGGCCGAGCTTCCTGTTGGCCTACGCGCAATCGCAGGACGGGATTGCGACGCCAGCGGACTACAACAACCTGGGTCGCTCTCAAGCGCAGCCGCGCAGTGTCGCCCTGTCCAGCATCGCTGGGATCGTGGCGTCACCTACCAAGCCGGGCTATTTCACGGCGACGATTCCGGCGGCCTTCCCGGTCGGTTCGACGATGCGCTCCGTCGCAATGCAGGGATACTGGACGCAGGTCTCCCCGGCTGCCGCGCGTCACACGATCTCGGTCGTCAAGAGCGTGACGGGTGACGCGGTCCGCCGCAAAGTCGTCGATGCCACGAAGTGCGCGAACTGCCACGAGTGGTTCGAAGGGCACGGCGGCAACCGCGTGATCGGCAGGGAAACTGGCAACGGCGAACTGGTATGCGTTGTGTGCCACGTTCCGGGTCTGGCGACCAGTGGCCGCCGCATTCCGGACACGGGCGCGAACAGCATGACGACGTACGCGTGGACCGACGCCGACAAGTTCATCCTGCGCGAGTGGGGCGTGATGGATTCGAGCAACGCGTTCATCCCGACGACGAACATCGCGCTCAGCCTGCCCGTGGTGACGAACAACTTCAAGGAAATGATCCACGGGATCCACGCGGGACGCGATCGCGTCGTGCCGTTCCAGAACGCGCGTGACCGCAACACGGTGAAGGTCCTGCTCGACTTCCGACGCATGGACTTCCCGGGCGTGCTGAGCAACTGCGAAGGCTGCCACATCGCGGGTACGTACAGCACGGTTCCAGCGAACGCCCTGGTGTCGGTGTTCGAGTCGCGGAACGACGCCTACGTCGCAACCCCGACGACAGCGCTGGCTGGCACGTCGCTGGCAACGGCCAACCCGCAGGACACCGTCCAGACGCCGTTTGGCTCAGCTTGCGCGGCCTGCCACGACCATCCGTCGGCACAGGCGCACATGCAGCAGAACGGTGCGAGGCTCAACGTCAACCGCAACAGCGTTGGCACGATCGCCGAGTCCTGCCAGGTCTGCCACGGGCCGGGTTCGGAGTGGGATGCCGCCGCGGTTCACAAGTAGTCCTGTTCCAAGGGGAGGGGAGCTCGTCTCTCCTCTCCTGATTTCTCAGCGACCCGGAGGCGAACCCTCCGGGTTATTTTTTGCCTTGGAGACGTACCCATGAAGTACCGATGGATTTCAATGTCCCTGGCCGGCGCGCTGCTGCTCGGCAGCCCGCTCGCACAAGCCGCGGACGAAGCCAAGCCGGCGGCCAAGCCCGCCGCCGCGCAGCCTGCGAAAGCACCGTCAAAGGCGACTGCTCCGGCGAAGAAGCCGAAGCCGGTCGACATCAACAGCGCGACGGCTGAGCAATTGACGAAGGTGCCGGGCGTGGACGACGCGCTGGCCGCGAAGATCGTCCAGAACCGGCCGTACCCGACGCGTGCCTACCTCGTGACGAAAGGCATCTACAGCCAGGAGGACTACTACAAGATCAAGGATCACTTCGTCGCCGTGCCTCCCGCCGATCCGAAGGCGAAGACGAAGAAGTAGTGAGGCACGGGCCGGGCCGTGCGGCTCGGCCCGCGGGACGTGTTGGAGCAAGCCGAGCAGCGGCGTCGTCGCTGCGAGGTGGGAGGTCACTGCGACGATCGGTCCCTTGCGGCAGCCACTGCTCTCTCCCCGGGTGTCAAGTTTTCCGTACTCGCGGCGTTGCCGCCCGTCAATCGTCGGCCGCGGACCGACGCAGCCGCAGGCCGTCGCGTAGCTTGTGTGAAACATAGCGTCGAGCCCGCGTCCGGCTTGTGTTGATTTTTCACGCTCTTTGATGGACAGTGGCCCCGACGCCGCAACGGCGCAAAGCTTGTCAGTGAGACACAGGCGGATCATCGCCACGAAGACCGGCGAACCGAATCCCAGGAAGTGATGGAGCAGCGTATGACTCGTTCGACGATGAAGTGGGGTGCGATGGTCCTGGCGGCTGCCGCGCTCGTGGCGTGCGGTGGCGGCAACGACGGCGGCAGTTCGCTGCCGGCCCCACCGGCGCCGCCGCCGGTCTCGGGCGCGCTCGGCGAGAAGCTCACCGCGGCCGCCGCGGTGCCGGCGAACGACACCGCGACCAATTCGTCGTCGGCCTTCGCAGGTGCTGCAGGACAACGGCGTGCCGGCGGTCGTCGTGACCGGCGCACCCAAGGTCAATTTCGCGGTGTTCTCCGACGGTCGCCTGGTGACCGGCGTCAAGCTCGCCGACGTCAGCTTCGCCATCGCCAAGCTGGTGCCCGGCACCAACGGCGAGATCGACCAGTGGGTCAGCTACGTCAACCGGACCGAGGTCGCGACTCCGACCGTCGGGCCCGGCGGCGCGCCGGTGCTGGCGAGCGCGAAGCAGGCGACGACCGATCCCAAGCCGGCGAGCCAGGCGAACCAGCTCGTCCTCAACCCCGAGGGCTACTACACCTACACGTTCAGCACGAACATCACGGACCCGGCGCAGACCATGGGCGCGGTGTTCGAGCCGAACCGCACGCATCGCATCGCGATCCAGCTCAGCTACGTCAACGCGGCGGGCGAGACGGTCCGCGTCAACCCGTACTTCGACGTCACCTTCGACGCCAATGGCCGCTCGGTCCAGGTGACCGACCCGAACCAGACGCGCGTGATGGCCGACGTCAGCTCGTGCAACGGCTGCCACGACCGGCTGGCCATCCACGGCGGCGGTCGGGTCGACGTCCAGTACTGCGTGATGTGCCACAACCCCGGCACCACCGACGCCAACAGCGGCAACGTGCTGACGATGCAGACGATGGTCCACAAGATCCACGCGGGCCGCCTGCTGGCGGCCGGGGGCCTGCAGTACGTGATCTGGGGCTACCGCGACAGCGAGCACGACTACTCGCACGTCGGCTTCCCGCAGGACCTGCGCAACTGCACCGTCTGCCACACGGCGGCCAATCCGGCCACGCCGCAGGGCGACAACTGGAAGTCGCGGGCGAGCAAGGAGTCCTGCCTGACGTGCCACTCCAGCGAAGCCGGTTCGAGTTGGGAGGTGTCGCACACCGCCATCGCGGCCACGCTGCGTCCGCCGTTCGCGACGGCGGCCGAGATCCCCAACGCCCAGTGCGTGATCTGCCACGCGCAGGGCTTGACGTACGGCCCCGACCGCGTCCACTGGAACCAGAACGAGGAGAACGCGGCGAAGTACAAGGTCAACATCGACAGCGCCCTGTACGACCCGGCCACGCGCAAGGTGTCGGTCCGCTACTCCGTGTCGGATCCGACGAACGGCAACGCGAAGTACAACCTCGTGACGCCCGACTGCACGTACCCGGCGCCCAACGTCTGCACGCCGCCGAGCGGGACGAACAACACGCAGTTCGGCAACCTGCGCTTCTACGTCGCCTACCAGAACCTGGTCGGCCAGCCGACGGCCGTCACCGAGTTCAGCGCCTACAACAACGGCGGCAGCAGCGCCAACGCGCTGCTGTACCGCGGCACCAACGACGGGTCCAACACCTACACGGTCGACATCACGCTGCCGGCGGACACCGCCACGGCCGTGGCGGCGGGTACCGCCCGCATCGTCGGCATCGGCCAGGTCAAGGAACCGAAGCTCGAGGTGGCGTCGGCGACCGATCCGCGGCCGCCCGGTGTCGCCGACCGAGTACGTCAGCGTCGTCGTGCAGCACACGTTCAAGGACTTCGCGATCAGCGGCGCTCTCAATCCGCGGCGCGAAGTGGTGTCGAACGACAAGTGCAACGTCTGCCACGGCGCGCTCGGGACCACGTCGGGCTCGAACACGCTCGCGAACGCCTTCCACGGCGGCGCGCGCAACACGGTCGAGGCCTGCGCGCTGTGCCATGACCAGAACCGTTACTCGTCGACCGTGATGACCAACGGCCGCGCGCTGAGCGAGAACTACTCGTTCAAGCGCATGATCCACGGCATCCACGGCAACTCGAAGCGCCAGTATCCGTTCACGCACGGCAACAACGTGATCGGCGCCTTCGACCGCTCGACCTTCCTGCTGACGATGGACGGTCTCATCGCGGCCAGCACGTCCAGCTCCGTCTCGGCGCCTGCGGGCACGCTGTTCCAGCCGTTCTCGACCGGCGTCGTCGTGCCGGCCGGCACGTTGCTCGGGACGACGGGCTCGTCGGTCGAGAACTACGCCGCCGAGGTCGCCTATCCGGCCGTGGGCCTGAACTGCAATGGCTGCCACGTCAACAATTCGTGGCAACGCGACTCCGGCACGGTGGGCTCCGTCGTCGCCAAGCCGATCGACCAGGTGACGCTGAAGGCCGGCACGAATCCGCTCGACTGGGTCGTGATCACGCCGAAGGCCGCGACATGCACGTCGTGCCATGACTCCGAGAAGGCGATCAGCCACGTGGTTGGAGTCGGCGGCGCCGCGTTCGGCACGGCGACCCAGGCAGCGTCGTTCCAGACCCAGGAGAGCTGCGTCGACTGCCACGCGGCGGGCCGGCCGCTGGGCGTCGATGTCGTGCACAAGTAACGGAACAGCCGCGCGCGGCGCGACGTTCGGGAGGAGTTCGTGATGGGGGTTCGAATGGGAATCAGAAGCGCGCTGTGGTCCGCCTGCTTCGCCTTGCTCGGCCTGGCCGCGCCGGCGCAGGCGCAGGACGACGGGCCGTCGGCGAAGTGCATGATGTGCCACGGCGCCGACCACGAGAAGATGGCGAAGCACCCGCATGCGGTCACGGCCGACTCACGCAACTTCGGCTGCGTCGGCTGCCACGGCATGAGCGAGAAGCACGCCGACAACCCGGCCGAGGCCAAGCCCGACCAGCGCTTCAAGGGCAAGGGCGCGTTGAGTGCCTCCGAAGCGAGCGCGGTCTGCATGGTCTGTCACGAAGGGCAGAACAACAAGAAGCTGCTGCTGTGGGCCGGCAGCACGCATCCGCAGGCCGACGTGGGATGCACCAGCTGCCACACCGTGCACGTCAACAAGGACCCGGTCTTCAACAAGGCCGCGCAGGCCGACGTCTGCTTCGCCTGCCACAAGGACACGCGCGTGGCGATGAACAAGCCGTGGCGCCATCCGATCCAGGAAGGGAAGATGAGCTGCTCGGACTGCCACGCGCCGCACGGCTCGGCCGGACCGGCGCTCGCCAAGCGCGACACCATCAACGCGACCTGCTACCAGTGCCACGCCGAGAAGCGCGGCCCGTACGTGCACAACCACCAGCCGGTGCAGGACAACTGCGCAAGCTGCCACAACCCGCACGGCAGCAACGTTGCCGCGATGCTGACGGCGCGCGACCCGATCCTCTGCAACCAGTGCCACGTGCCGCACACGGCCGGCGGGATCGGCGCGGTCGGCGGACAGCCGGGCGTGCTGCCGCCGGCGGTGCCGCCGCAGGCGCGGTCCGCGGTCACGCCGCTGTCCGGCGGAATCAACACGGTGAACATCTGGCAGGGCCGCAGCTGCCTGAACTGCCACACGCAGGTCCACGGCTCGAACAATCCGTCGCCGCGGTCGCCTGCGCCGTCGAACCTGTTCCGCTGAGCATCGGAGTGACGTCATGACGCAGCAACAACGAGTCCGCGAGTTCAGCCGCACGGCGCTGGCCCTGGCCGTGTTTGCCGCCTGCGCCGGCGTGCAGGCGCAGGACAAGAAAGAGGAAGAGAAGAAGAACCCGGTCGAGACCGAGATCACGCTCGAGGGCGGCGCCGCCTACGTCAGCGGCGACCCGGCCGACCGCGCGTTCTGGGGCCAGTACAACGGCATGCGCAACAAGGACGTGTACGGCATCGCCAACTTCGACTACAGCCGTCGCGACACCTCGAACGGCACGTGGCTCGACGTCTACGGCAGCAACCTCGGGCTGCAGACCCGCGAACTTGGCGTGTTCTGGACCCGCCAGGGCGAGTGGAAGCTCAATGCGAACTACGGCGAACTGTGGCGCGTGAACCCGTACACGGTGAACACCGGCGTGAGCGGATCCGAGACCGCACCGCAGGCCAACTACCTGACGGGCGGCCCGGGCAGCGGCGGCGACACCAACCCGAATACGAAGCGCCGCTCGATCGTGCTCGGCGGCTCGAAGTCGTTCGGCCCCACGTGGATGCTCGAAGGCAGTGTCAACAGCGAGAACAAGAGCGGGAGCGAGCTGTTCGGCGTCGGCAACAGCTGCCCGGGTGGCGCGGCCGCCGGCTGCAGCTTCACGCCGGGCTCGACGGCCGGCTTCGGCATTCTCTACGCCCCGAAGCCGATCGACTACAACCACACGCAGGCCGAGGCCCGCATCAACTACGCGGGCTCGGCGCTGCAGCTGAGCGGGGGCTACTACGGCTCGTTCTTCTCGAACGACAACGGGGCGATGACGCCGGGCGTGCCGGGCATCCTGAACAACGCCGTCGGCCAGCCGCTGCCGGCCGGGCCGGGCGTGCAGAACTACATCGGCCAGCCGGTCGCGCTGTCGCCGGACAACTCGTTCCACCAGTTCGACCTGACGGGCAACTACGTCTTCTCGCCGACGATCCGCAGCAACTTCAAGCTGTCGTACGGCCGCGCGACGCAGGACCATGAGTTCAGCGAGATGGGACTCACCGGCGCGCCGGCGGGCGTCAGCAGCCTGGACGGCGAAGTGAACAACACGCTGGCGCAGGTGCGCGTGATCGCGAACCCGATCGCCAAGCTGTCGCTGGTCGGCGAGTACCGCTACACCAACCAGGAGGACGACACATCAATCGTGCCGTTCAGCCAGACCGGCGCCGTGCAGTACACCAACTACCGGGTGCACCGCGAGGTCGACTTCGGCCGGATCGAGGCGACGTACCGGTTCCCGTACGCGATCCAGGGCTCGGCGGGCTGGAACTTCGAGTCGATCGACCGCGGTTCCTTCACGCCGACGGCGTCGTACTCGGGCGTCAGCGCGCTGCGCGAGGAGACCGACGAGACCACCTGGTTCCTGCAGGTCCGGCGCAACATGACCGAGACCGTCAGCGGCCTGCTCAAGTACTCGTCCAGCAAGCGCGACGGGTCCAACTGGCTCGCCCCGGCGACGGGCGGTGTCGGCCTCGTTCCGGTCCCGGATACGACCCAGCTCGGCGCCAATGCGATCTACATGCCGACCCTGGCCGACCGCGACCGCACCAAGCTGCGGCTGCTGCTCACGTGGGCGGCCACCGACGCCCTGTCGCTGCAGTTCGCCGCCGACGTCGGCCGCGACGAGTACACGATGCCGACGCAGTACGCGGTGCAGGAGTCGAAGTTCGACCTCTACACGCTCGACGTGAACTACGTGCTGTCGGAGGCCTGGAACATGAACGGCTATATCTCGACAGGCACGCAGAAGCTGCACCAGGCGCGGCCGGGCGGCTACGTGCTGGCGTTCGACGACAAGTCGCTGAATGCCGGCATTGGCGTCAACGGCAAGGTGACGGAAAAGCTGAAGCTCGGCGGCATGCTGTCCTTCGTAAGCAACACCGACAGCTACTCGCAGGGTCTCGACGCCAATCCGGCGCCGGGCAACGCGGAACTGCTCGCCGCCACCGGCGGGCTGCCGGACGTCGTATACCGCCGCACCGAGTTCAGGCTGTTCGGCAACTACAGCCTGACGGACCGCTCGGCGGTGCGCTTCGACGCCGCCTACCAGCGCCTGACGTACGAGGACTGGGGCTTCGCGTACGGAGGCACGCCGTTCCTGTACAGCGACAACACCACCGTGTACCTGCAGCCCGACCAGAACGTCGGCTACCTGGGCGTCAGCTACATCTACTCCTGGAAGTAGTCGCCGGCCGGGTTCCGGCACGACCTGAAGAGGCCACGCACGACGTGGCCTCTCTTTCTTGCCGATCCGGCGCTTTCACCGGCCCGAGTCGGGGTGAGGCCGCCCGGCTTGACTATATGCATACAATATGCACGCTAGGCGATCGGGTGCGCCTCATCTCGGCAAGGAAGGCCAGCAAGGGCGAAGTGGAGCAATACCATGCGTAAGGAGTACGACTTCAGCAAGGGGCGGCGCGGTGCCGTTGTTCCTTCAAAGGGCAAGACCAGGATCACGATCATGCTCGACGACGACATCCTCGAGCACTTTCGTTCTCGCGCCGAGGCGGAGGGAGTCGGCTATCAGACGATGATCAACGCCGCCCTGCGCGAGGCAGTCTCAAGGACGAAAGGAAAGGCTTCCGACGAGAAGCCGCTGACTGCCGCGGCGTTACGCAGGATTCTCCGGGAAGAGTTGCACGCTGCGTGACGTGCTGACGCCCTTTGTCCCACAGGGGCTTACCCGTAACCGCTTGATCTAAGCCAGAGCCGGCTGTAACGCCGCTTGTAACGATTTGGGGGCTCCCGTACCCTTCGGGCGCCCTGCCAACAAGCACAAATAGATCGTGGCGGCATGCCGCCACCCTTGCTCCTCCGAATGCTGGAAGTCGTTGACCTGACGTGTGAACGCGGCGAACGCAGCCTGTTTTCCGGCCTGAATTTCGCGGCGCCTTCCGGCACCCTCCTGCGCATCGCCGGCCCCAACGGCACCGGCAAGACCAGCCTCCTGCGGATCCTGTGCGGCCTGCTCGAACCGGTGTCCGGCGAGGTGCGCTGGCACGGCCGCAACGTCCGCAAGCTGCGCGAGGAATACTGGAAGGATCTCGTCTACGTCGGTCACATGAACGGCGTGAAGGACGACCTCACGGTGCGCGAGAACCTGCGCGTCAACGCCGAGGTCGCGGGCCGTCCGGCGTCGCCGGACCGGCTGGCCGATGCGCTCGCCCGCGTCGGCCTCACCGGCTTCGAGGACCGCATGGCGCGCTTCCTGTCGCAGGGGCAGCGCCGCCGCATCGCGCTCGCGCGCCTGTACGTCAGCGAGACCGCGCCGCTGTGGATCCTCGACGAGCCGTTCACCGCGCTCGATGTGAAGGGTGTCGCCGGCCTGTCGGCGCTGGTCGGCCAGCACGTGCGCAACGGCAACACCGTGGCGCTCGTGACCCACCAGGAAGTCCCGATCGACGCGCCGCGGCGCCAGCGGGTCGAGTTCGCCGGCGGCGCGAGCGGAGCCACCAGTTCGGTCGAGGAGGAGGCGACGTGCTGAGGGTCCTGCTGCAGGTGATCCGGCGCGACCTGCTGCTGGCGGTGCGGCAGAAGGCCGACGTACTGAACACGCTGTTCTTCTTCGTCGTCGTGGTCACGATGGTGCCGCTGGGCATCGGCCCCGAACCCAACCTGCTGCGCGCGATCGCGCCGGGCGTCGTCTGGGTCGCCGCGCTGCTGGCCGCGATCCTGTCGCTCGCGCGCCTGTTCGCCAACGATTACGCCGACGGCACGCTCGAACAGATGCTGCTGTCGTCAGAGCCCCTGCCGCTGATCGTGCTCGGAAAGGCTGCCGCGCACTGGCTGGTCACCGGACTGCCGCTGACGGTCATGTCGATCGTGTTCGGCGTGGTCTTCGACCTCGGCGCTGCAGGAGACCGGCGTGCTGGTCGCTTCGCTGCTGCTCGGCACGCCCGTGCTGTCGCTGATCGGGGCGGTCGGAGCCGCGCTCACGCTCGGGTTGAGAGGGGGCGGAGTGCTAACATCGCTGCTGGTACTGCCGCTCTACATCCCGGTGCTGATCTTCGGATCCGGCGCGGTCGGAGCAGCGGCTTCCGGCGTTTCTTACGCCGCGTACCTCCTCCTGCTGGGCGCCTTCCTGCTGTTCGCATCGGTGCTCACGCCCTGGGCCGTCGCCCTGGCGCTGAGGATCTCCGTTGAATAGGACTGCCCCATGACTCCGCTGATGCTGAAACCGTTCCCGAGGGTTCGATGAACACTGCCGCCTCGCCGCGCGTGGGCCTTTTCTGGTTCGCCTCGCCGCAGACGTTCTTCCCGCTGGCCGGCAAGATGGTCCCGCTGTTCGCCCTGCTCGCGGTCGTGCTCGGCGCTCGTGGGCCTGTACATCGGCTTCTTCGTCGCGCCCACCGACGCGACAGCAGGGCGAGTCCTACCGCATCATCTTCATCCACGTGCCGGCGGCCTGGATGTCGATGTTCCTGTACGTCGTGATGGCGTTCTGGGCGGCCGTCGGGCTCGTCTTCAACACGCGGCTGTCTTCGATGATGGCCACGCGCCATCGCGCCGACCGGCGCGCTGATGACGTTCCTCGCGCTCTGGACCGGCGCGTTCTGGGGCAAGCCGACGTGGGGCGCGTGGTGGGTGTGGGATGCACGCCTGACCTCGGAACTGATCCTGCTCTTCCTGTATCTCGGCTTCATGGCGCTGCAGGCGGCGATCGACGATCCGCGCCGCGCCGACAAGGCGGGCGCGCGTGCTGGCGCTGGTCGGCGTGGTGAACGTGCCGATCATCTACTTCTCGGTGCAGTGGTGGAACACGCTGCATCAGGGCGCGTCGGTCAGCATCACGCGCGCGCCGTCGATGGCCACGACGATGCTGTGGGGAATGCTCATCATGGCGCTCGCATTCTGGATGTACAGCATCGCGGTGGCGCTGCATCGCGCGTGCGCAGCATCATCCTCGAGCGGGAACGGCGGACCGAGTGGGTTAGGGAACTCCTTAGGGAAGGCAAGATCAAGTGAACTGGGGAAGCTGGGACAATTTCCTGCGGATGGGGGGCTACGGCTTCTTCGTCTGGGGATCGTACGGAATGGCGGTGGCGATCGTCGCCATCGAGGTCTGGCAACTGAAGGTGCGGCGCCGCCGTGCAGTCACCGAACTGCAGCGCGAAGCGACGCGAAGGAGTGCTTGATGAAACCGCGTCAGAAGAGACTCGTCCTGATCCTCGGCGGACTCGCCACGCTCGGCGTCGCGTCGTGGCTCGTGCTGTCGGCGTTCCAGGAGAACCTCGTGTTCTTTTACAGCCCGTCGCAGGTCGCAAACAACGAGGCGCCGCAGGGCAAGGCCTTCCGCATCGGCGGCCTGGTCGAGGAGGGCAGCGTCCAGCGGCAGGCCGACGGCGTCACGGTGATGTTCCGGGTGACCGACACCGCGAAGGTGATCCCGGTGGCCTATAAGGGCATCCTTCCCGACCTCTTCAAGGAAGGCAAGGGCGTCGTCGCGCAGGGCAGGCTCGGTCCCGACGGCACCTTCACGGCGCATGAAGTGCTCGCCAAGCACGACGAGAACTACATGCCGCCCGAAGCAGCGCACGCCGTCGAGCAGGCGCACAAGGCCGGCGCGACCGTGAAGGTGAGCCCATGATCCCGGAGATCGGTCACTTCGCGCTGATCCTCGCGCTGCTGATCACGCTGATCCAGGGCGTGCTGCCCATCGCTGGCGCGGCGCGCGGCGACCGCGTGTGGATGGCGGTCGCCCGGCCGGCGGCCCAGGGGCAGGCGTTCTTCGTGACGTTCGCGTGGCTGTGCCTCGTGTACTCCTTCGTCACCAACGACTTCTCGGTCCTGAACGTGGCGCAGAACTCGAACTCGCAGCTGCCGGTCGAGTACAAGTTCGCGGCCAGCTGGGGCTCCCACGAAGGCTCGCTGCTGCTGTGGGTGCTGATGCTCGCGTGGTGGACCTTCGCGGTGTCGGTCCTCTCGCAGCACCTGCCGGAAGAGATGGTGGCGCGCGTGCATCGGCGTGCATGGGCCTGGTCTCGTTCGGCTTCCTGCTGTTCATGCTGACCACGTCCAACCCGTTCGACCGCCTGTTCCCGGCGGCCGCCGACGGCCGCGACCTCAATCCGCTGCTGCAGGACCCGGGCATGGTGTTCCACCCGCCGCTGCTCTACATGGGCTACGTCGGGTTCTCGGTGGCGTTCTCGTTCGCGATCGCCGCGCTGCTCGGCGGCCGGCTCGACGCCGCGTGGGCGCGCTGGTCGCGGCCGTGGACCACGGTGGCCTGGATCTTCCTCACGCTCGGCATCGCGCTCGGCAGCTGGTGGGCGTACTACGAACTCGGCTGGGGCGGCTGGTGGTTCTGGGATCCGGTCGAGAACGCCTCGTTCATGCCGTGGCTGGTCGGCACCGCGCTGATCCACTCGCTGGCGGTCACCGAGAAGCGCGGCAGCTTCAAGAGCTGGACCGTGCTGCTGGCGATCTCGTCGTTCTCGCTGTCGCTGCTCGGCACCTTCCTGGTCCGCTCGGGCGTGCTGACGTCGGTGCACGCCTTCGCCACCGACCCGCGGCGCGGCGTGTTCATCCTCGCCTTCCTCGTGGTGGTGATCGGCGTGATCGCTCGCGCTGTTCGCGTGGCGCGCGCCGAAGGTGGGTCTCGGCGGCAAGTTCGACACCGTCTCGCGCGAGTCCGCGCTGCTGATGAACAACGTGCTGCTCGCGGTGGCCTGCGCGGCGGTGCTGCTCGGCACGCTGTATCCGCTGTTCATCGACGCGCTCGGCCTCGGCAAGCTGTCGGTCGGGCCGCCGTACTTCAACGCGGTGTTCGTGCCGATCATGGCGCCGCTGGTGTTCCTGATGGGCATCGGCCCGATCGCGCGCTGGAAGAAGGCGGAACTGCCCGATCTCGCGAGCCGGCTCAAGTGGGCGCTCGGCGTGAGCCTGGTGGCGGCGATGGTCGCACCGTACCTCGCCGGCAACTGGACCCCGATGATCGCGTTCGGCCTGTTCCTCGCGTTCTGGCTGATCGCTTCGATCGTCACCGGCGTCGTGGAACGCGTCCGCTTCATCAAGGGCGGGCTGTGGCACCGGCTCGCGACGCAGGGCCGGGCCTACTGGGGGATGCAGTTCGCGCACCTCGGCATCGCCGTGTTCATCATCGGCGTGACGCTGGTGAAGGGCTTCGAAGTCGAGCGCGACGTGCGGATGAACGTCGGCGACACCGTCGAGGTCCGCAACTACGTGTTCACGTTCGAGGGCACCCGCGAGATGGCGGGCCCGAACTACAGCGGCGCGCGCGGCACGATCGACGTCACGAAGAACGGCAAGTTCGTCGAGAAGCTGTATCCGGAGAAGCGCATCTACAACGTGCAGCAGATGCCGATGACCGAGGCGGCCATCGACAGCGGCATCCTGGGCGACATCTACGTGTCGCTCGGCGAGCCGGTGGGCGGCAATGCGTGGGTCATCCGCGTCTACTACAAGCCCTTCGTCACGTGGATCTGGGGCGGCTGCGTGCTGATGGCCATCGGCGGCCTGTTCGCGCTCTCGGATCGCCGCTACCGGCTGCTGGCGCGGCGCGACGAGGCGGCACTCGCCGGCAGGACGGCAACTACATGAGCCCGAACAGGTGCCCCGCGGGCAGGTCCCCGGTGCAGAGCATGAGGCAAGCGACATGAGCGAAGCATTGAACCCGGACGGCGTTCCGCCAGCGGCGGAACCGAAGTCCAAGCTGCGGTACCTGATCCCGCTGGCGATCTTCGTCGTGCTGGCGGGTTTCCTGTTCAGGGGCCTGTTCCTCAATCCGCGCGAGGTGCCGTCGCCGTTCATCGGCAAGCCCGCGCCGCAGTTCTCGCTGGCCCAGCTCGCGCAGCCCGACCAGAGCTTCGCTCCGCAGCAGATGCAGGGCCAGGTGTGGCTGCTGAACGTGTGGGCCTCGTGGTGCGTCGCCTGCCGGCAGGAGCACCCGCTGCTGGTGGAACTCGCCAGGCGCAAGGCGGTGCCGATCGTCGGCCTGAACTACAAGGACAAGCCCGACGCCGCGAAGGGCTGGCTCGCGCAGTGGGGCGATCCCTACGACCTGTCGGTCAAGGACCTCGACGGCCGCGTCGGCATCGAATACGGCGTGTACGGCGTGCCCGAGACGTTCCTGATCGACAAGAACGGCGTCATCCGCTTCAAGCAGATCGGCCCGATCACCGAAGAGGTATGGACGAAGAAGATGCAGCCGTTGATCGAGGAGCTGCGCCGGTCATGAAGCGACTCCTGGCCATCCTGATGCTGGCGCTGCCGCTGGCTGTCTTCGCCGCCGACGCCACGCCGACCGACCTCGACCCCGTGGCCGCCAAGCGCGCGGTCGACATCTCCGCGCAGCTGCGCTGCCTCGTCTGCCAGAACCAGTCGATCGCCGAGTCGAACGCGGAACTCGCGGTCGACCTGCGCCGCCAGGTGAACGAGCAGATCAAGGCGGGCAAGACCGACCGCGAGATCGTCGACTTCATGGTCGACCGCTACGGCGACTTCGTGCTCTACAAGCCGCCTTTCAACATGACGACGCTGCTGCTGTGGGTGGGCCCGCTGGCGCTCGGCCTGCTGGCTGTCGTCGCCTTCGTGCGCACGCTGCGCGCGCGCAACCGGGCCATCGTCGAGCGCCCGCTGACCGACGCCGAGCGCGCCGAAGCCGAGCGCCTGCTCGCGCAGGTCTCCAAGGAACAAAGGTAAACAAGTGACCACCTTCATCATCGTCGCCATCCTGATGGTGGCGGCCGCTCTCGCGTGGGTTCTCTGGCCGCTGCTGCGCCCGTCGAGCCGCAAGTTGATCGAGCAGCGCGCGGCGAACCTGACCGTCTTCAAGGACCAGTTCGCCGACCTCGACGCCGACCTCAGGCGCGGCAGCATCTCGCAGGACCAGTACGGCGAGGCCAGGGCCGAGCTCGAGCGCCGCATGCTCGACGAGGCGCGTGCCGAGACGAGAGTGCAGGCTCCCGCGCCGGCGGCCCGCTTCAAGACGGCGCTCGTGCTCGCCGGGGCGATCCCGATCGTCGCCGGCCTGCTGTACGCGCAGCTCGGCGCCCCCGACGCGTTCTCGCCGCTCGCAACCGCGATGCAGGACCAGCACCAGATGACGGGCGCGCAGGTCGAGGAGATGACGGCGAAGCTGGCGGCGCGGCTCGAGAAGGAGCCGGACAACGTCGACGGCTGGGTGATGCTCGCGCGGACCTACTACTCCCAGCGCCGGTTCGAGGAGGCCGCCCGGGCGTATGAGAAGCTCACCGGGCTGCTGCCGGGCGAGCCGGCGCTGTATGCGGACTATGCCGACGCGCTCGCGATGGCGCAGGGACGCAAGATCGCCGGCAAGCCGCTGGAGCTCGTGAACAAGGCGCTCGAGCTCGATCCGAACCAGTGGAAGGCGCTCGCGATGGCGGGCACCGAGGCGTTCGACCGCAAGGACTTCAAGGGTGCCGTCGAGTACTGGGAGCGCCTGAAGGCCTCCTCCGCCGGCGAGCCGATCGCCCAGCAGATCCAGGGCAGCATCGACGAGGCGCGTCGCCTTGGGGGACTGCCGCCGTCGCCGGACGCAGGCACCGCTCCGGTGGCCGCGGCCAAGGGCACGCCGGCTCCGTCGGCCACCGCGAAGGCGTCGCCCGCCGCGGCGGCCGCGGGCGCAGGAACGAACGTCTCGGGCACCGTGACGCTGTCCGCCGAGTTGAAGGCCAAGGCGGGCCCGAACGATGCGGTGTACGTGTTCGCGCGCCCGGCCGATGGCAGCAAGATGCCGATCGCCATCACGCGAGCGCAGGTGAAGGACCTGCCTCTGAAGTTCACGCTCGACGACAGCACGTCGATGTCGAAGGACATCAAGATCTCCGGCTTCCAGGAAGTGGTCGTCGCCGCGCGCGTGTCGAAGTCCGGCAGCGCGATGCCCGCGAGCGGCGACCTTGAAGGCCTCACCAAGCCCGTGAAGGTCGGATCGAGCGGGCTCGCCGTGACGATCGACCGCGTCCTGCCCTGACGACGCCGCACGGTTTCGCTGAAACGGCCCGCGTAACAGCGGGCCGTTTTGCTTCTACTCCCTTGGGGGTAAGCGGTTGACCGTAGTCAATCGCGCTTTTTGAAGCACGGGAAGACCCGAACGCGCGCTGATAGCCTGCGCGCAGTTTTCAAGAAGCCCAACAAGGGAGGTTCAATGCTGAAGCGAATATTCCGCGGAGCCGTGCGCGTTGCCGCGCTGCTCGCTTTCACGATGCCGCTCGCGTACGCGCAGTCGGCACCCGCCGCCAAGGCGGCCACGCCCGCCAAGAAGCAGGCGAGCTTCGACGCCAGCGGCTGCTTCGGCTGCCACGCGCCGGTCAAGGAATTCCACGACGCCGGCAAGCACAAGGGGCTGGCCTGCACGAGTTGCCACACCGGCATCGAGGCGCACGTCGGCAATCCGTCGGCGCGGCCGAAGACCATCATGGATCCGGCCAACTGCGGCACGTGCCACCAGAACCAGTTCAGGACGATGTACAACATGAACTGGGAGAAGACCGCGCGCAAGGAGAAGGTGCAGGCCACCGGTCCGTCGCCCAACCCCGCGTTCGACAAGCTGATGATGCCGCACGGCTTCACGAAGGAGCACAACGAGCCGCGCTCGCACGCGTTCGCGCTGTATGACCAGGTCGTGGTCGACCGCGCATTCGGCGGCCGCTTCCAGAACAAGGAAGGCTGGCAGTTCCTCGGCAAGGACGGCGGCAACTTCCGGATCTGGGATTACCTCGAGGACCAGTACCCCGGCCAGGACCACAAGGCGTTCAAGCCCGGCACGGCGGCAGCGGCCAATCCGGTCTGCATGTCGTGCAAGTCCTCGGACCACATCCTCGACTGGGCCTACATGGGCGACCCGACGCCGGGCGCGAAGTGGAGCCGCACGTCGAAGGTCAACGAGTTCGTCAAGGACGTGAACCACTCGCTGAACTGCAACTTCTGCCACGACCCGCACTCGGCCAAGCCGCGCGTCATCCGCGACGGCCTGATCCAGGCGCTGACGCGGCCGGAGAAGGACACGCTGTGGCACAACGATCCGCGCGGCGCCAAGATCGAGGTCAAGGATCTCGGCGTGCGCGGCTTCACGCGCAAGATCGCGACGCTGTCGCGCTACGACACCAATCTGCAGTGCGGCCAGTGCCACGTCGAGTACAACTGCAACCCGGGCACCGACCCGACGACGGGCAAGCCGATCGGCATGGCCGACCAGCGCACCAACCACTTCCCGTTCAAGCCCGTCACCGAGATCGGCCAGCACTACACCGACATCAAGTTCCGCGACTTCAAGCACGGGATCACGGGCGCGATGCTGTGGAAGGCGCAGCATCCGGACGTCGAGACGTTCTACGGCTCGAAGCACCAGAAGGCGGGTGTCGAGTGCTCGCAGTGCCACATGCCGAAGGTGAAGGATCCGAAGACCGGCAAGACCTTCACGTCGCACTGGCAGACCTCGCCGAAGCACTACGTCAAGGAAACGTGCCTGACGTGCCACAAGGCGTGGAGCGAGAAGCAGGCCGTGTACGCGATCGACTCGCTGAAGAACCGCTTCGCCGGCAAGGTCCGCAAGGCCGAGTTCTGGCTGACCCGGTTCGTCGACAAGTTCGAGGAAGCGCAGAACCTCGGCGTCGATCCCAAGGCGCTCGAGGCGGCGCGCGGCAAGCACTATGACGCGCACGTGAACTGGGAGTGGTGGACGGCCTCCAACGGCTCGCACTTCCACAACCCGGACCAGGCCACCGAGTCGCTGAACAAGTCGATGACCGTGTCGCAGGAAGGCATCAAGCTGCTCGACGAGGCGATGGCCGCGAAGCGCAAGGCCATGACGACCACGGCAGCGGCGCCGGCGCCAGCACCGGCAGCCGCGTCCAAGTAGCGCTTGTCTGACCGAACGAGGGGGCGGTCTCCGCCCCCTCGTTTCTCGTGGGGAACCGCCACTCGACCGTCGTGGCGGGATAATCCGGTGTCCATGTCCTCCGTGCTCCTCTTCGTCCTGATCGCCGTGGCGCTGTTGGCCGCCGCGCTGGCGTTCGTCCTCCCCACGCTGCTGAAGGCACGCGCGCGAGGCGACGAGACGTCGCGCGCGACCATCAATGCCGCGATCTACCGGCAGGAGGTCGACGAGTTGCAGCAGGAAGTGGCGCGCGGCGAGCTTCCGGCGGGCGAGGCGCAGTCGATGCGGCAGGAAATTCACCGGCGGTTGATGGACGACACGCGGGACGCGGGCGCTTCGCCGGCGTCGACGCCACGGGCGCGCACGGCAGCGCTGTTCGTCGCGGTGGCGCTGCCGGTGGTCGCCGTGGTCCTGTACTTCACCGTCGGCAAGCCCGATGCATTGACCGATGTTCCGCCGGCGCCGGTCGGCGAGGCGGCCAAGGGCGATTACATCGAGCAGCTGCAGTCGCACCTGTCGCGGCAGCCCCGCGACGGCCGCGGGTGGGTGCTGCTCGCGCGCGCGCAGGCCGATCGCACCGAGTTCAAGGCGGCCGCCGGACGCCTACCAGAAGGCGCTGACGGTGTCGGAGCGGGTGGCGAAGGATCCGGGCGTGCTGTGCGAGTACGCGGACGCGCTCGGCATGACGCAGGGCGGGAGCCTGGCAGGGCGGCCGGCCGAACTGGTCGCGAAGGCGCTGTCGATCAATCCGGCCCATCCGGCCGCGCTCGAGATGGCCGGCAGCGTTGCGTACGAGGAGGGCCGCTACGCCGACGCGGCGCGCTACTGGAACGCACTGCTGGCCGACCTCACGCCGGGCAGCGAGCGGCACCGCGAGCTGTCGACGGCCGTGGCGCGGGCGGAGCGCAAGGCGGCGGTGACGCTGCCGCGGTGATCGGCGCGCGACTTGCGGCGCGCCGCGGCCGGCGTGCCGTTGCCGTCGCGGACGGCCGTCAGCCCAGCTTGGCGAGAATCCCGTTCATTTCATCGCGGGAGAACGCCCGCATCGTCTGCGTCCGGACGTTGCCGAGCGCGGCGATCGCCAGACCGAGGGCTGTCATCGACGCGTCGTCAGGCGCCTCGAATACGACCACCACATCGTAGGCGCCGAGGGTCCAGTAGAACTCCTTCGCCGTGACCCCGAACTTCCGGGCGCTTCCTTCACCGCGTCGGCCCGCTTCGTCGTTTCCTTGATGCTGCGGACGCCCTGTTCCGTGAAGGTCGAGAGAACGATATAGGTGGCCATGGTCAGCTCCCAGTCAGCGTGTGAGGCAGACGACCTTATTCCCAACACGAAGGGCTGGAAATGACCTCAACAGGGCATCGGCGGCCGCGCCGTAGCGCTGGGCTACGCCAGCTTCGCCAGCGTCCGCGTCAGCCGCTGCACGCGCGCCTCGTCCTCGGTGCGCTCGAGAACTCCGGGTGCTCGATGGCGCACGCCATCAGCTCGAAGAAGGTCTTGTCGAGCGCCTTGCGCGCGGCGGCGAGTTGCTGCGCGATCGGCTCGCAGTCGTTGCCTTCCTCGATCATGCGCTGCACGGCGCGCAACTGGCCTTCGATGCGCTTCAGGCGCAGCACCAGCTCGCGCCGCGCATCGGCACGCCGGCGGTCGGCGTGTCGGGCTGCCACCTGGCTTACGCGCAGGCAACGTTCGACTCCGGCACGCCCAGCCTTCTTCAGGATCCAGCCGAGCGGGCACACGTTGGTGAAGCCGTACTGGAGCAGGTTGAGGCCGACGAAGGCGGTGAAGGCGAGCCACCACTCCGAAACGAAGAGCGGGCTCGCCTCGACGCCGAGCGCGAGGGACAGCAGGATGAAGGTGCCGGCAAAGATGCGGATCAGGCGGTCGATGGTCATGGAGAGGCTCCTTGGTTGAGAGTGGATCAGAACGGGTCGAGGCGGGCTGCACGGCGGCGGCGCGGGCAGCGCGATCCTGCGGTAGTTGGCGGCGTAGTACAGCACCGGGATCACGAGCAGCGTCAGCACCGTCGACACGAAGATGCCGAACAGCAGCGCGATCGCGAGCCCGTTGAAGATCGGGTCGTCGAGGATGAACACGGCGCCGAGCATCGCGGCGACCGCGGTCAGCACGATCGGCTTGGCACGCGTGGCGGCGGCGTCGATCACCGACTGCTGGAAGCTCGACGCCGGCGTCGAGCTGCTGGTGGATGAAGTCGACCAGCAGGATCGAGTTGCGCACGATGATGCCGGCGAGCGCGATCATGCCGATCATCGACGTCGCGGTGAACTGCGCGCCGAGCAGCGCATGGCCGGGCATCACGCCGATGATCGTCAGCGGAATCGGCGCCATGATGATCAGCGGCGTCAGGTACGAGCGGAACTGCGCGACCACCAGCAGGTAGATCAGGATCAGGCCCACGCCGTAGGCGATGCCCATGTCGCGGAACGTCTCGTACGTGATCTGCCATTCGCCGTCCCACTTCAGCGAGAACTTCGAGAAGCGGTCCGACGGCGCGCGAGATCCAGCGCTCTTCCAGCGGCAGGTGGCCGGGCGCGTCGAGCTTGGCGAGCGCGGCGCGCGTGTCGAACACGCCGTACAGCGGCGAGTCGGTCTTGCCGGGCCCGCCGGCGACGTCGCCCATCACGTAGACGACCGGCTGCAGGTCCTTGCGGTGGATCACGCGCTCGCGCGGCAGCGTCTGCGGCACGACGAGTTCGGCGAGCGCCACTTCGTACGTCTGGCCCTTTTCGTCCTGTCCGCGCACCTTGAGCTTGAGCATCGCGTCGAGCGAGCCGCGCGCCGAGGCCGGCAGGCCGACGCGCACCGGCACCGTGTACTTGCTGTGGCCGTCGTGGATCGGCGTGATGTCCTCGCCGGCCAGCGCCAGGCGGGCGATGCGCGCGACTTCGGCGACCGGGATGCCGTTGAGCGCGGCCTTGGCGACGTCGACCCGCAGCACGATGCGCTGCGCCGGGTCGAGCACCGTGTCGTCGATCGCGGTCAGGTCGGGCGTCGCCTCGAACACGGCGCGCACCTGCTTGGCGAGCTTCGACTGGGCCTCGTAGTCGGGGCCGTAGATCTCCGCCACGATCGGCGACAGCACCGGCGGACCCGGCGGCACCTCCACCACCTTGATGTCGGCGCCGCGCGCCTTGGCGATCTTCTCCAGCGCCGGCCGCACGGCCTGCGCGATCTCGTGGCTCTTGCGGTGCCGGTGCGACTTGTCGACCAGGTTGACCTGCAGGTCGCCGACTTCGCCGCCGGTGCGCAGGTAGTACTGGCGCACCAGGCCGTTGAAGCTGATCGGCGCCGCCAGCCCGGCGTAGGCCTGGTAGCTCGTCACCTCCGGCTGCTTGGCGACTTCGGCGGCCAGTTCGCGCAGCAGCGCGGCGGTGTCCTCGACCGGAGTGCCGGTCGGCATGTCGACCACCACCTGGAATTCGGACTTGTTGTCGAACGGCAGCATCTTCATCACGACGGCCTTCAGCGGCACCAGCAGCACCGACAGCAGGATCGCCGACCGCGATCGCGGCCCACAGCTTCAGCCGGTTGCGACGGCCGCGCTCGGCGTTGAGGAAGGGCGTCATCACGCGCTGGAAGAACGTCGCGAGGCGCGCCGCCAGCTTGTCGCCCGAGGACGGCGACGTCGTGCGCGGCGGGCAGCAGGCGCAGCGCCAGCCACGGCGTGACCGTGAAAGCGATCGCGAGCGACAGCAGCATGCCCATCGACGAGTTGATCGGGATCGGCGCCATGTACGGCCCCATCAGCCCGGTGACGAAGGCCATCGGCAGCAGCGCGGCGATCACGGTCAGCGTGGCGAGGATGGTCGGTCCGCCGACCTCGTCCACCGCGCCCGGGATCACCGAGGCGAGCGGCGCGTGGTCGATCTGCGCGCGTCGGTGGATGTTCTCGACCACCACGATCGCGTCGTCGACCAGGATGCCGATGGAGAAGATGAGCGCGAACAGCGACACCCGGTTCAGCGTGAAGCCCCACGCCCACGAGGCGAACAGCGTCGTGGCGAGCGTGAGCACGACCGCGAGGCCGACGATCACTGCCTCGCGGCGGCCCAGCGTGGCCCACACCAGGATCACTACGGACAGCGTCGCGAAGATCAGCTTCTTGATCAGCTGGTTGGCCTTGTCGTTCGCGGTGGCGCCGTAGTTGCGCGTCTCGACGACCTGCACGTCCTCCGGAATCAGCTGGCCCTTCAGCTGGCCGACGCGCGCCATGACCGCGTCGGCCACGGTGGGCGCGTTCTCGCCCTGCTTCTTCGACACCTGGATCGTCACGGCAGGACGCTCGATCGCGCTGCGCAGGCCGTCGGAACCGGTCTCGGCCGCGCCGTGCCAGACGTAGCGGGTCGGCGTGTCAGCGCCGGCTGTCACCTTCGCCACGTCGGCGAGCATGACCGGGCGGCGCTCGGTGACGCCGACGATCAGTTGCCCGACGTCGCGCGCGTCGGCCAGGAACTGGCCGGTGCGAACCTCGACCGTGCGGTTGTCGCGCGTCAGGTCGCCGGCCGGCATCGAGGCGTTGGTCGCCCGCAGCGCGCGCTCGATGTCGGTGGCGGTGATGCGGTGCGCGTTCATCCGCTCCGGATCGAGCGTGACGCGCACGACTTCGTCGGGGCCGCCGAGCGTGTTCACTTCGCGCGTGCCCGGCACGCGCTTCAGTTCGATCTCCAGCGCGTGCGCCACCTTCTGCAGGTCGGCGGCGCCCATGTCGTCGCGCGTGCTCGTCAGCGTGAGCGCGACGATCGGGACGTCGTCGATGCCCTTGGGCTTCACGATGGGATCCATCACGCCGAGGCTCGTCGGCAGCCAGTCGCGGTTGGACAGCAGCGTGTCGTGCAGCTTGACCAGCGAGTCGATGCGCGGCTGCCCGACCTTGAACTGGACCGTCAGCACGGCGAGGCCGGGCTGGGTCACCGAGTACACGTGCTCGATGCCCGTGATCTGCGACACGACCTGTTCGGCCGGCACGGTCACGAGGTTGTGCACGTCCTCGCTCGACGCGCCGGGGAACGCGATCATCACGTTCGCCATCGTGACGTTGATCTGCGGCTCCTCTTCCTTCGGCGTCACGAAGACCGCGAAGACGCCCGAGCAGGAAGCCGACCAGCGCCAGCAGCGGCGTGATCTGCGAGCGCAGGAAGGCGTGGGCGATGCGCCCCGAAAGCCCGAGGCGTGGCGTGGTGTGGCCGGCGTCCATCGTCACTTCGCCAGCGGGTTGAGCAACACCTGTTCGCCGTCGGTCAGGCCGGCGAGCACCTCGACGAACAGCTTCCCGTCCGCGGTGCGCACGCTCGGGCCGATGCGTACCTGGCGCAGTTGCGGCTGGCCCTGGGCGGTCGCGACGTTGACGGCGACCAGTTCGCCGCGCCGGATCAACGCCGACTCGGGGATGACGCGTTTGCATGGCCTTGCCGATCGGGATCAGCACCTTGGCAGCCACTCCGGGGGCGATTCCAGGCACGGACACGGAAGGCAACTCCGCGCGCACCTGGGTCGACAGCAGGCGCGGATCGGCCGCCGGCAGCACGGTGACGCTCTTCGCCGCGTAGGCCTTGCCGACCGAGGGGATCTCGATCGTGGCGCGGTCCACCCGCGCCGTCACCGGCAGCATGAACTGCGGCAGGCTGCCGACGGCGCGCAGCGCGGCCGGATCGTGGACGGCGATGACGGCACGCCCGGGGCTCGCGAACTCGCCGATCTCCATCAGCCGGCGCGTGACGATGCCGTCGAACGGCGCGCGGATCTCCGCGAAGCCGCGCGCCGTGTTCGCCTGCACGGAGCCGGCGCGCGCCGTCTCCAGGTTGGCGAGCGCGACCTTGTATTCGGACTCGGCCTTGTCGAGCGCGGCCTGGCTGATGAATTTCTGCTCGACGAGGCTCTTGTTGCGCTCGTAGTTCGACTTCGCGACGGCCAGCGCGGCCTCGGCCTGCGCGATGCCCGCGCGTCCCGCGGCGACCTGCGCGTCGGTGTCGCGGGCGTCGAGCCGCGCCAGGACCTGGCCGCGCTTCACGCGGTCGCCGGCATCGACGAGATACGCCGTGACGCTGCCGTTGATCTGCGCGGCGAGCGTGGCCTGCTGGACGGCCTCGATGATGGCGTCGGCCGCGTACACCTCGTCGAGTTCGCGGGTTTCGACGCGCACGGTCGGCAGCGGGCTGCCGTTGTCGGCGTGGGCGGCGGGCAGGGCGGCGGCGAGCACGGCGAGGAAGGCCATGGCCAGGTGCCACGGCGAGCGGGACAGGGGTCGTTTCGCATGGGCGTCGACTGTATACCCGTAGGGGTATGGGTAATGTGACGGCTGTCACCCCGGCGGGGTGGAGCCGGTGCCTGTCGATGCGATGTCGACGTCTATCGCCTCCAGACCGTCGCCTTCCAGTTGTCGATGCCGAGCACCACCGAACCGGGGAGCGAGCCGGATGCGACAGTGAGTTGCGTGACGAGCCTGAATCGAAGCGGCGCCGCGCTGCCCGAGAAGTCGGGGCAGCGCTCGCCTGCGTTGCAGGGAGGACCGGAAAGGATGCTGAAGGTGCTCTCGGTCACGCTCCAATAGCGGTGCTGCGACCAGGTCGACGTGGTCGTCGTGCCGCAGAAAGCCGACGACGTTCGCGGCTGGTACGTCCGGCCTGCTTGCTCGAACGTCAGACGGAGGACCGGGTCGTTGGGGGCGACGCCGCGAGAGCGGTTCACGACCGTGCAGTCCGCGACGAGGTCGATCGTGTAGATCGCTCCTTGCGTGGCGGGTTCATAGACTGCCGGAGTGAAAGAGTGGACGATCTCCAGCGAACTCGTTCCCGCCGTCATCTGGTTGTCGACGAGACGGCAGGCCCCCGGGTTGCCGCCGGTCGTTGCCTGCGACTCCGCATGTGTCGGTCCGTTCGGCGATGGGACCGCCGTCGAGGTCACCACCGTCCAGTTCGACACGGGGAAGTCGCTGTCTTCGAACACCACGGGCGCCAACGGTGAAACCCTGAGCGTCACCGCCGCGCGGGCCGTGCCGTTGGCGGCGTTCACGATCACCTCGAACACTGCGCCGTCATCCCCGAGTTGAGCTCCGCCCAGCTGGTAACTCTGCTCCGTCGCCCCGACGATATCGACGCCACTCCGGCGCCACTTGTAGGTGACCGGAGCGGTCACGTTGCCCACGGCGGCCTCGAATCGGACGATCGATCCCGCCTGAACTGTGGGTGCCGACGGACGGATGCTGACGCTTGGATAGAAAGTAAGGGGCGGGAGGCCGGCGCCGATGTCTACATCCGGGATGCCGAGTGCGCCGCCGCCGCTGCCGACGATCGCAACGATCCCGAGTCCGATAACAACGGCGTGCGCTAGGCGCCGCAGGGCGCGAGAGAAGACGGGCTCACCGGGCATGGCTGGCCCCCCTGCGATGATTGAAACGTAGAACCACGGCGGCGGCGATCGCGCCTGCCGTAGCGGCGATCAGATCGGCCACGTCGAAAGTCCCGCGCGTCGCGTAGTTCGAAACGCTGTCCACCAACCAGGCCGGCCAGAGCGGGTAACCCAGGCCGCTTGCCAGGGGTGCGCCGAGCAAGGGCGTTTGCGCCAGTTCGAAGCCCACGTCGATGCCCCACCACATGGCGCATGCCCAGTAGGCGGGTGACTTGCCCGGTTTCCTGAGCGCCGCCGTGAGGAGGCTGAACGCGAACGGATGCACCAAGCTCGGCAGCCACGCGCCCGGTCCACCGAACAGGCCGAGGCCAGCGAGCACCGGAATGGCTGGGATGAGCGCCGCACGCGACGGGTCGCGGTCCGTCAGGTAGACCAGTGTCCCGGTCGCAAGGGCAAGGCAGCCCAGCGCGGCAAGCTGCACCGACGGGCCGGACCAGGGACGGCACGAACTCGATACGCCTGCCACGACGCGCTCCAGGACGGGCTGACGATGGCTTCATTCAAGCCGCGGCCGGTCGCCGCGGCTTGACCTGCGACAGCGGTCCACATGGCACCGCGCGCCGCGCGCGAAAAAAGGGCGCGGCCACTGCGGCGCGCGCCCTTGAAGTGGGCCGGACGGACGTCCGGCCCGGGGGTTGGACTGTCAGGCTTTCGACGTGATCTTGATCTTGCCCTGCTTGTCGATGTCGATCTCGGCGTTCAGGAAGCCGGCCTTGTAGCCCGCGTCCTTCAGCTTGTGGTACGCCATCTCGGCGCGGATGCCCGTGCTGCAGTGGATGATGATCCGCTTGCCCTTGGGCAGTTCGGCGATGCGGGCCGCCAGGTCTTCTTCCGGGATCAGCATGGCGCCCTTGATCATGCCGGCGTTCGCTTCGTCGACGTTGCGCACGTCGAGGATCAGGACGTCGGCCGGCGTGGCCTGCGCGAGCTTGCTGAACTCGTCGATCGCGATCGAGCCCGGGACGCGGCTTCGGCGCGTAGGCGACCTTGGTGGCCGCTGGCGTGCCCTGCTCGGTCGCATAGCCCAGGGTCTGCCATCCGAGCAGCCCGCCGCTGACGACCTGGACGTTCTGCTGGCCGCCCTTGATCAGCGCGCGCGCCGCCGCGATGGCGTCCGCGCCGCCGCGTCCGTCGTAGACGATGATCGGCGCCTGCAGTTTCGGCGCCGGGAACGACTTGAGCTGGCTCTTCACGCTGGCTGCCGGCATGCTGACCGCGCCCTTGATGCGACCACCCGCCGCTTCCTCAGGCGAACGGACGTCGAGGATGATCGCCGGGATGTCCTTGTCGACGTAGGCCGCCTTGACGAACTCGGGCCGCGTGACGAGGAAGTCCTTCGTCTGCCACTCGGGCACTCCCTCGTGATAGACCTTCGTGTTCTTGTAGCCCATGCCGACGGCCTTGCGCTGCGACAGCGGGCTCATCTGGCAGGTCACGCCCTGGCAGAAGAACACGAGCTGCTTCGACTTGTCGGCCGGCAGCAGTTTCGCCGCGACCTTGTCCCACGCCGGATACGGGACGTTGATGGCGCCCGGGATCGTGCCCTGCTGGAAGCGGGGCAGCGGCCGCGAGTCGATCAGCACGACGTTGGCGTCGGGCTTCTCGACCTGCCTGCGGACGAACTCGAAGTCGACCAGGTCTTCCTTGGCGACCTTGACCGGTCCCTTGAGGATGACTTCGGTGGCCCACTTCTGGCCATCCTTCTCGACGTACGCGATGCGCGTCTCGTGTCCCTTGCGGGCCTCGCGCAGCGCCTCGGCCGGTTTCTTGACGTCGCCGTCGGTGACCTTCAGCGTCTTCGGATCGAAGCGGACGATCTCCTTGACGTCGTCGATCGAGAGCTGGATCGACGTCGACTTGAATGCCACGTTGTCGAAATTGCCCCGGATCGAGCCGGCCATCGGCTGGTGGCAGTTCATGCAGACCTTCGGCGACATCGCCTTCGGCGCCGGCGCCTGCCCGCGGCCACCGGTCCGACCGCGAGGGCCGCCAGTACGGTGGTCAAAACCCATGGAGTTCTCATCTTCATTCCCCCTTGTCGATTAGGAAGTCGTGGAACAGGAAAATTTGGATCGGAAGTCGAAGTCCGGTCGATCGGTCTCCGCTACTGGCCACTGGCCGCGCTGACGATCGCGCTTGCCTGGCCGGCGTTCACGAGGACCCAGCGCAGCGCGAAGCCGCCGGCGAGCACGAGCACCGCCGGCACGATCGTGTGGCGAAGGCGGTGCGACATCTCGAGCAGTTGCATGACCAGCGGAATGACGATGCCGATGGCCACCACTCCGACCCAGAACATCACGGCGTACTTGCCGCTGAAGAGCAGGTTGGCGGCGGCGCCGTGCGACGTCGACGAAGTCACGAGGCCGATCAGCAGCAGGAAGATCAGCACGAGTTCGACGGCGAGCAGGCCGATGTCGGCGCGCTGCAGCGATTCGGTCGTGTGCGGCGCCGGCGGTTGCGGACCGAGCGGCTGTCCGAGCGCCGCGAGGGCGCCGCTGATCATGCCCTGCGGCGCGGGGCGCTTGCCGAACACCCGGGCCGCGAGGTGCAGCGCGGCGGCGGCGGCCGACAGGCCGGACACGAGGAACAGCACCGGCAGCACCGACGTGTTCCACAGCGGCCGAGCGACCATCGTGTTGAGCAGGATGCCCGTGTACACGCCGACGGCGATGCCGAACACGATGTTGATCCACGCCAGCGCGCGCATGCGGGCCGGGCTGGTCACGAACCAGTCCGAGCGCCTTCCGTGTGACGGGCAGGGTGCGGCCGATCCAGGGCCACGCTTCCGGCAGGCGGATCAGCGCCGACACCAGCAGGATCGCGTACACGACCAGCAGCACCCACGAGCCCCACGCCATCGGCGAGGCCGGCTGAACGTGATGTAGATCGCCCACACGTACAGCGGGTGCGCGAGGTCGAGCAGCAGCGCCAGCATGCCGAGGTTGAGCAGCACGAAGGCGAGCAGCGGCGTCTGCAGCGAGAAGAAGTTCCGGGTGTCCTCGCCCTTCGCCGTGCTTCAGCATCGCCAGGCCGGCGAACACCATCATCCCGGCGACCATGCCGCCGAGGAACAGGTAGACGGGAATCTCCCAGCCCCACACGTGGAGCGACGGGTCGATCAGCGGGTTGTGGCGCGTCGTTGTCAGTTCGAGCATGGCGCGCTCCTCACGTGAGATAGTAGACCCGTGGCCGCGTGCCGGCCTCGGGCAACAGGGTGTGCCACTTGCGCGCGGCCAGCAGCTGGCTGACCGTGCTCTTCGGATCGTCGAGGTCGCCGAAGTGACATGCAGTGGGTCGGGCAGACCGACACGCACGCGGGATCCTTGCCGTCCTTGGTCCGGTGCAGGCAGAACGTGCACTTGTCGACGTAGCCCTTCGGATGCACGATAGCGCGCGTCGTACGGGCACGACGCGATGCAGGCCTTGCAGCCGATGCAGCGACTGGCCGTCACCTGCACGGTCTTGCCGAACGGCTCGACGTGGCTCGCGCCGGTCGGGCAGCACTGCACGCACGGCGGGTTGTCGCAGTGGTTGCAGCGCTCCGAGCGGATTTCCATCGCCAGCGTGGGGAAGCGTGCCCCGCACTTCCGTCGTGATCCAGTCGCGGCAGATAGCCGTGCCGGAACGTCGTTCTCCGTCTGGCAGGCCACCACGCAGTCCATGCAGCCGACACACTTGGCGGTGTCGATGACCATTCCGAAGCGTGCCATCTCAGGCCTCCACCATGAACGTGACGAAGTTGCCGTGGATGCTGGTGCCACCCATCAGCGGATCGGTCTTGTACCTCGTGGTCAGCTGGGCGACGCTGGCGCCCTCGCTGGTAGGCGCTCTTCAGCGCCGGGTTGGTGTGGCCGAAGCCGTACACCATGTAGACGGTGTCGGGCCGGATGCGCTGCGTCGCCTTCACCCGCACCCGGTTGCTGACGATGCCGTCCTGGTTCTTCAGCTTGCACGTAGGCGCCGTTCTTCAGGCCGATCTGCGCGGCGGTGGCCGTGTTGACCCAGACCTCGTTCTCGCGCATCAGGTCGCCGAGCAAGCGTGTTGGTCTGCGTGCGGCTGAACGTGTGCACCGGCGCGCGGCCCGTGATCAGGCGGAAGGAGCCCGCCGGGCGGCTGCTCGTGCTTCGTGTACTTCGGCACCGGATCGAAGCCCTTGTCCTTCAGCTGCTGCGACCAGAACTCGACCTTGCCCGACGGCGTGTCGAACGCGAGCTGCACGCCTTCCTCGACGGTCGTGGGCTTCTTCTCGCCGAGGATCACGCCTTCGGTCTTCAACTTGGCCCAGTCCCAGCCCGACTTCTCGATGCGCGCCTTCAGGTACTCCTCGATGTCGTTGAACGGTATGACTCGGCGCATGCCGAGCTTGTCGGCGAGCTGCTTCGCGATCCACCAGCCCGGGCTTCTGGTCGTGCGGCGGCGCGACGACCGGCTGCCGCAGCGACACCCAGCCGCGCCGGCCCCAGCCGATCTGCAGCTCGTCGTGGCGCTCGAGGAACATCGTCTCCGGCAGCACGACGTCGGCGTAGCCGGCGATCTCGCTCGGCACGGTGTCGACGACGACCAGCAGGTCGAGGTTGTCGATCGCCTTGAGGGTCTCGGCGCGGTTCGGCAGCGCCTGGATGATGTTCGACGAGTAGACGAACCAGCCCTTGATCGGATACGGCTGGCCCGTGATCGGTGGCTTCGCGAATGCCGGTCGTGACCTGTTCGTCGGCGAACGGATACTTCTCGCCGTTCGGGTTGTCGGCGTAGCGGCTTGCTGCTCTCCGGATACTTCGGCAACGGGTAGCCCGCGACCTTGATGCCGTTCTGCATGTAGATGCCGCCGCGCCGGCCCCAGTTGCCGAGCAGCGCGTTCAGCAGCGCAATGGCGCGGCTGCGCTGCGCGTCGTCGCCGTACCAGTTGACGCGGCGTCCCGGATGGATCGAGCGAGGCCGGCCGGCGCAGCGACAACTTCGCGCGCGGTCTTGCGGATCAGCGCCGGGTCGAGGCCGGTCTCGCCGGCGGCCCACTCGGGCGTGGCCGACTTGATCTCCTCGACGAACTTGTCGAAGCCGTGTCCCGTGCTGCGCGACGAAGGTCCGGTCGTACCAGCCTTCGGTGACGAGGACGTTCATCCACGCCAGCAGCAGCGCGAGGTCGGTGCCCGGCTTGATCGGCAGCCAGTACTTCGCCTTGCTCGCGGCCACCGAGTAGCGCGGGTCGACCACGATGATCGGGATCCGGCGCGCCACCGCGTTCGCGAACTCCTGCACCTGCAGGTTGTGCATGTTCTCGCCGAGGTGCGAGCCGATCAGCACGAGGCAGTCGGTGTTCTCGATGTCGGTCGGCTCGGGCGAACCGAGGCCCTGGCCGTAGGTCAGCGTGAAGCCGACGTCGCGCGGGCCGCGGCACTGCGCGAACGAGGCGCCTGCCATGTTGATGCACCCGTAGCTCTTCAGCACGTGCTGGATGAAGCGCACGCCGATGCCGTGGTACAGCATGGCGATCGACTCCGGTCCGTGCTCGCCCTTGATCTTCTGCATGCGATCGGCGACGTAGGTCAGCGCCTCGTCCCACGTCACCGCCTTCCACGCTTCCTTGCCGCGTTCGCCGGTCCGGATCAGCGGCGTGCGCAGGCGGTCGGGGTCGTTGATCGCGCCGGGTGCGCCGGTGCCGCGCGGGCACAGCCGTCCGCGGCTCTGCGGGTCGAGGGGATTGCCCTCGAACTTCCACACCTTGCCGTCGCGCACCGAGGCGATGCCGGCGCAGCGCCAGAAGCACATCTCGCAGAAGGTTGGAACGGTCGTGACCTCGCCGGGTGCAGCGGCGGCGTGGGCGAGGTGGGTGAGGGGTGGAATCTGGGTGGCAGCGGCGCCGGCACCGAACGTCGCTGCGGAGATCTTCAGGAATCTCCGGCGTGAGAGTGCGTTCATCTGTGTCCTGTTAGTGGAGTGCGGCACTCGGTTTCCTAATGCCGCGCTACGCAGGGCGAATTGCACGCCTCCCGTTACAAAGTGGATTGATGCAGCGCACTAGGCGCCGCACGGCGTCGCCAGACTGTGATGGTTGTCACGGATCTCTGCGCGAAAAAGCGAACGATCGTGCACTTAGGCGTTTTCCGGCGCGTGCCGGCACGGTCAGACGAAGGCCGGGGATGCCCATGCAGCCGCGAGAGCCGCGCGCCCTACTTGCGTCATCACACCTGTTCCGTTCCAGCACAAGCCGCGGCCGCGAAGAGTTGACTCGGCTCAAGGCAGCCTGGCGCTTCGCAGCTAGGTTGAACGCGGAGTTTTTTCCATAGCAGCGACCGTGAGTCGCCGAAGAGAGAGCAACAATGACACGCACCAGGCTTCTGACCCTCGCAGTCCTCATGGGCGTATCTGCCGCAGTGATGGCGCAGGCACCGACCCCGGCCGAGCAGGCCGCCGTACAGCGCGCAGCCGACCAGTTCCTGAGCGGACTGGAGAAGAACGCGTACTACGATGTCACTGCCGAGGAGGTGATGGCGCGCATCAAGGCCGGCAAGCCGGACTACATGATCGTCGACGTGCGCGTGCCGAAGGACAAGAAGTTCGACAAGGGGCACCTGCCCGGTGCGATGTTCGCCGCGGTCTACGACGTGGCGAAGCCTGAGACGCTCGCGAAGCTGCCGAAGGACAAGGACATCTTCGTTCACTGCGACACGGGCCAGCAGCAGAACAAGGCCGTCGCCGCGTTGCGGATGATGGGCTACAAGGCTTACGCGATGAAGTGGGGCTACATGGCGTGGAGTCCGGCGCCGCCGACCGCGTTGACCCTAGAGGCCATCAACGGCTCGATCACCAAGGGCTATCCGGTAGAGAAGTAGCGGCCAGCCGCCGCCGGGTGGTGGTCCTTCAAGGAGTCTGCCTCGGGTCCTGTCGCGCGCGTGCGGCGGAGCCGGGGCAGGGCGCCAGCGTTGTCGCTGCCGGCGCACCCGGGATCCAGCCGGACATCGGCCGGCAGTCGCCATCGACGCACAACTCGTAGTCGGATCCGAACTCCGAACGCGCGAGCTTCAGTTCGCGGTGCCAGCGCTGCGGCGGGCGGTAGTGCCACGCGTCGCCGACCTTGACGGCGTCCGGCGGCGGTTCCATGCCCGCGCCCGATCCCCGCACGCGCGCCCCGCTGAGGTACAGCCACGTCGCCGGCGATGACGTAGTCCTCTTCCCACAGGATCTTCTCGACGGTGTGCTGCCAGCGCAGCGTGAAGCGCTGCGCGGGAACCTGGACCAGCGCCGTGCCGACGACGATGCACAGCGCCGAGGCAATCATGGGCCGGGGCTCGGCGCCGCCTGCGCGCGTTGCCGGCCGCGATGGCGCACCAGGTGCCAGGCCGCCAGCGCGAATCCGAGGCCCAGCCCGATCTCGTCGGTGAGCGGCAACGCGACCACGAGGAAGGCCGCCGCGACGAACGCCCACAGGCGCTCGATCCAGTTCAGCGGCGCGAACCAGTAGCCGATGGCGGCGCCACCCCACAGCAGGATGGCGACGACCGCCTTGAAGACGACGTAGCCCGTGTCGAGCCACGTGCCGCCCTGCAGCATCAGCGCCGGCGAGTAGACGGCCATGTAGGGAATGATGAATCCGGCCAGCGCGATCCGCATCGCCTGCACGCCGATCTTCATCCCCGACACGCGCGCGATCGGCGCCGCAGCGAACGCCGCCAGCGCCACCGGCGGCGTCAGGTCGGCCATGATGCCGAAGTAGAAGACGAACATGTGCGAGACGATCAGCGGCACGCCCATCTCCAGCAGCGCCGGCGCGGCCAGCGAGCTGGTGATGATGTAGTTCGGGATCGTCGGGATGCCCATGCCCAGCACGAGGCAGACCAGCATCGTCAGCAGCCAGGCTGAGGAACATGCTCTTCTCGCCGAGCTGGATGATGTAGCCGGCGAAGTTCGTGGCGGCGCCGGTCAGCGTCAGCACGCCGATGATCACGCCGACCAGCGCGCAGGCAACGCCGACCGGCAGCGCATGGCGCGCGCCGTTGGCCATCGCCTCGATCGCGTCGCGCAGCGTCTGGCGGCCGCCGCGCACGAAGAGCAGCGACGAGCGCCATCACGGCGATGACGGCCAGACGGCGCCGATGCCGAACCTGAAGAAGGCCGAGCACGCCATGCCGATCACGATCCAGAACAGGATCCGCATGCCGATCGGCGCCGAAGCGCGCGGCCAGCACGAAGCCGAAGATCAGCACGACCGTCAGCGCGAGCGACGACCATGCCGGAGAACAGCGGCGTGTAGCCGGAGAACAGCAGGAAGACCAGCATCATCAGCGGCAGCACCAGGTACCAGCGCTCGCGCACCGCGGCGCCACGGGTTCGGGGCACTCCTCCTTGGGCATGCCGTGCAGCCCGGCGCGGCCGGCCTCGAGGTGCACCATGACGAAGGCGGTGAAGAAGTAGAGCAGCGCCGGGATCGTCGCCGCGACGCAGATGTCGACGTACGGGACATTGATCGTCTCCGACATGATGAAGGCGACCGCGCCCATCACCGGCGGCATGATCTGGCCGCCCATGCTCGAGGTCGCCTCGACCCCTCCCGCGAACGCCGCCTTGTAGCCGAACCGCTTCATCAGCGGGATCGTGAACTGGCCGGTGGTCACGACGTTGGCCACGCCCGAGCCGTTGATCGTGCCCATCAGCGCGGAGGACACCACGGCCACCTTGGCCGGACCGCCGCGCCGGTGGCCGAACAGGCCGAGCGCGAAGTCGGTGAACAGCTTGATCATGCCGGCCTGCTCGAGGAAGGAGCCGAACAGGATGAACAGGAAGATGTAGGACGACGACACGTAGGTGGGCGTGCCGTAGATGCCCTCGGTGCCGAACCCGAGCTGGCCGACGATCTGGTCGAAGCCGTAGCCGCGATGCGCGAGCGAGCCGGGCAGGTACTGGCCGAACAAGCCGTACAGCAGGAAGGCTCGCGCAGATGAGCGGCAGCGCGATCCCCATCACGCGGCGCGCCGCCTCGAAGACGAGCGCGATGGTGACGATGCCGATCACCATGTCCCAGTCGGTCAGTTCGCCGGCGCGCTGGATCAGGTCGGCTTCGAAGATCCAGTGATAGAAACTGAAGACGAAGCCGATGCCGCCGACGATCCAGCCGAGCCAGCGGCGCCCGACCGGAGGCATCAGCAGGAAGGTCATCAGCAGCAGGAAGCCGACGTGGACCGCGCGCACCACCGTGCTCGAGATCGGGCTGAACGCCGCGGTGACGACCTGGAAGGTGGAGAAGGCGATCGCAACCGCGAAGACCGCCGGCGGAAAGCGGAACGTCCCGTGCTGCAGGTCGGCGTCGGCGTCGGAAACCGGTTGGGTCATCGCATGGCTCGCAAAGAAAAATGGCACAGCCAGAGCTGTGCCATTTTCGATCGGAACTGCGCGGGCTGCGGACTACTTTAGCAGTCCGGCCTCGCGGTAGTAGCCTCCGGCGCCGGGGTGCAGGGGCGCCGGAGGAGCCTTCGAGGCCTCTGCCGCGATGATGCCCTTCGCCGCCGCGTGCGCCGCGACCATCTGGTCGAGGTTGGTGAACAGCGCCTTCGTCATCGCGTAGACCGTGTCGTCGGGCACGCCGGTGTGCGAGACCAGGAAGTTCTTGATCGCCGACCGTCGGCATCGCGTCGGTCTGGCCGGTGTAGGTGTTGGCGGGGATCGTGGCCGGCTGGTAGGCGGGGTCGCCGATCTTGGCGACGACATCGGCCGGGATGCGTCACGACGGTGACCTTGATCGACGTGGCGAGGTCGCGGATCGAGGCCACGCCGAGGCCGGCGGACTGCAGCGTGACGTCGAGCTGGCGATTCTTGATCAGTTCGACCGATTCGCCGAACGGCAGGTACTCGACCTTGGCGAAGTCGCTGTACGACAGGCCCGCGGCCTTGAGGATTGGCGTGCGTTCAGCTCGGTGCCGGAGCGCGGGGCGCCCACCGAGATGCGCTTGCCCTTCAGGTCGGCCAGAGTCTTGATGCCCGAATCCGCGTTGGCGACGATCTGGATGTAGTTGGGGTAGATGCCGGCCACCGTGCGCAGCTTGTTCAGCGGCGCCTTGAAGCCGGCGTCCTCGTTGCCCTTCCAGGCATCCGACAGGGCGTCGCCGAGCGTGAAGGCGATCTCGCCGCGGCCGGCCTGCAGCAGGTTCAGGTTCTCGACGGAGGCCTTGGTCGACTGCACGCTGGTCTTGGCGTCCGGCATGGCCTTGCCGTAGATCTGGCCGAGCGCGACGCCGAGCGGGTAGTACACGCCACTCTGGCCGCCGGTCAGGATGTTGACGAACTTCTGTTGCGCCGAGGCCCCGGCGGCGAGCCCGGCAGTGCCAGGCCGACGACGACGGAGCGGAGCAGGGCGCGGCCCGATGTCTGCATTGCAAGTCTCCTCTGGTGTGGGCTCGCCGTTCAGCCGGCGGGCATTCTGGTTAACGCGGGATTATAGGTATCGAATGGGACCGGGCCGCATGCGGGCCAACCCGGTCCGTATTCAACCCGCAGAGCCGGCCGGCGGCCCCACCTGCCCTTTCCGGGCAACACGTCCGTTCCTGCGGTCGATCCGCCGGCTCTGGCAGACTGCACCCCATGACCCCGGCCATCGAGTCCTCCCTGAAATGCTGGCACGAGATCATCGCGAGCGGCGACACCGCTCGCCTGCGCTCGCTGCTCGCGCCCGACTGCGTGTTCCGTTCGCCGGTTGCCCATCAGCCGTACCACGGCGCGGAACGCACGGCACTCGTCCTCGCCGCCGCAGCCGCGGTTTTCGAGGACTTCAGGTACCACCGCCAGTTCGCCGACGGCAACGACATCGCCCTCGAGTTCTCGGCGCGCATCGGCGCGACGGAGTTGAAGGGCATCGACCTGATCCATTTCGACGACAGCGGCCTGATCACCGAGTTCGAGGTGATGGTGCGGCCGGCGTCCGGACTGCAGGCCCTCGGGCAGGAGATGGCGCGCCGGTTAGGCAGCCGCCTCTGAGATCCGCGTCGGGGTGTGCGGCGCGCGGTGGTGATCCATCCACAGCGCCCACGCAACCAGCACCCATTGCAGCTGGCCGACCCAGGCGATCGCGGTCACGCTCGGTGGCGCCTCGCCAAACGTGTTGCCGATCTGGACGACGACGAGGAACGCGAGGAAGGCCGCCGGCGCCCAACGGCCGATGCGGTCCTGCGCCGAGGTCGAACGAAGGTAGATCGCGGCGCCGACGCCGAGCAGGCCGAGTTCGAACACCAGTGCCGCCACCGTGTGGTTCCACAGTCCGGCGCCGACCACGGCGCCCCCGGGCGCGATCGGAAGGTCCGGAACGTGCACGACGGCGTCCAGCAGCCAGTGACTGACGACCAGCGCCCCGATGACGAAGGCGGCTCGGGCGTCGCGCCGGGCCGTGAAGTGAAGGCCGCCGAGGACAAGCGCCCAGACGAGCCCTGCGGCAAGGGAGCGCGAGGCTACCCCTCTTTCGCGGCGAGGGCGTCCTGCAGCGCGGCACGGAGCGCGGCCGAGTCGACGGGCTTGGCCAGCAGCGCGCGGATACCGGCCGAGCTCACCATGTCGGCATCGAGCAGTTCGCTGCGCCCGCTGTACAGCACCACGGGCACGCCGGCGCGCCGGGCGACGAGCGCACGCGTCAGTTCCATTCCCGTCATCCCCGGCATCGTGTGATCGGTCAGCACGACATCGAACTGCTCGGGCTCGAGCGAGAACCAGCGCAGCGCGTCGGCGGGATCGCTCGCCGCCACCACTTCAAGCCCCCAGCCCTGCAGCAATTCGCGCATGAAGCCCAGCACCGACGGCTCGTCCTCGACGAGCAGGATGCGGCCGTGCAGCGCGGCGTCGTCGCGTCCCGCTTCCTCGGGCGCGCCATCGGGCGGCGTGCCCTCGCGCGCGGCCACGGGCAGCAGCACCCGGAACGTGGTGCCGCTGCCGCGCTGCGACTCGACGAGGACATGGCCGCCGTGCTCGTGCACCACGCCGTGCACGATCGACAGGCCCATGCCGGTGCCCTGGCCGATGTCCTTGGTCGAGAAGAACGGATCGAACATGCGGTCCAGCACGCCCGGCGGAATGCCCGGGCCGGAGTCCGCGACCGACAGTTCCGATGAACGTCGCCGGAGAAGCGGTGGCGGCAACTCGCGCACGTCATCTCGGGCACGTGCACGGACTGCGCGTTGACCACGATGCGTCCGCTCTCGTCCATGGCGTCGCGCGCGTTGATGCACAGGTTCAGCAGGACCTGGTGCGCCTGCACCGGGTCGACCAGGGCCACCGGATCGCCGTCGACGTGCGAGCGCAGTTCCAGCGAGGCGGGCAGCGTCGCGCGCAGCATCCGGGTCGACTCGCTGACGCAGCGACCGCAGCGCGACCGCCCGCGGTTCGCTGCGCTGGCCGCGGCTGAAGGCCAGCATCTGCTGGATCAGGTCGCGCGCGCGCTGGCACGACTGCTCGGCCTGGTTCAGGTAGGCCTGCAGCTTCGGTCCGCGCGAGCCGCCGGGCGCTCCGAGGCGAGGACGATGTAGCCCATCACGCTCGTCAGGATGTTGTTGAAGTCGTGCGCGATGCCGCCGGTCAGGTGGCCGATGGCCTCCATCTTCTGGGCCTGCTGCAGCTGCGACTCGAGCTCGCGGCGCCGTGGCCTCGGCCTGCGTGCGCGTCCGTGACGTCGCGGCCCATGTACAGCACGTGCGGCGCGCCGCGGTGCTGGATCGGCACGCCGCGCAATTCCAGGTCGTAGCGCGCGCCGTCCCGGCGCAGCAGCGTGGTCTCGAACACGATCGGCTCGCCCGCGAGCGCGCGTGCGTGGAGCGACCGGATCGCCTCCGCGTCGGCGGGCGGATTCGCGAACACGCGGTCGTTTCCGACGACCGTGTCGCGCGGATAGCCACTCATCGCCTCGTAGGTTGCGTTGACGTCGACGATGCGGAAGTCGGCGTCGCGCAGCACCAGCGCGTCGGCCGAGGCGTTGAAGATGGCGCGGTACTGCTCCTCGCTGTCGCGCAGCGCCTGCTCGGCGCGCATGCGCTCGGTGATGTCGCGGATCGTGGCCAGGACGATCTGGCGACCATCGAGCTCGAGCCGGTTGGCCGTGATCTCGACCGGAAAGACCGACCCGTCCTTGCGACGGTGCCAGCGCAGGGGAATGTTGAGCGTCCCCTGGCCGTCGCGGATCGAGGGCGCGGTCGACTCCGGCTCGTTCGACAGGTCGGTGGCGGCCAGCTGCAGCAGTTCCTCGCGGGAGTAGCCGTACATCTGCACCGCGGCGATGTTGACGTCCACCAGTTGCAGGGTCTCGGAGTCCACCAGCACGACGGCGGCCGATTCCAGCTCGAACAGCAGGCGGTATCGCTCCTCGCTCGCCCGCAGCGCCGCCTCGGCACGACGTCGTTCGGTGATGTCGCGCGCGATCGCCAGCACGTGGGGCTCGCCGCGGTGGCGGAACGGGATCGCGTGCACTTCGGTCAGAACCCTGGTGCCGTCGCGGCGGATGGCCTCGAGCTCAGCGTGGCAACTTTCGCCAGCCAGCGCACGCCGCACCAGCTCGAGGCGCGGCCGCGCGTACTCGGGCGAGAACCGTGGGTGCTCATAGCCGCAGCCGATGACCTCGTCGCGTTCCCAGCCGTACATCCTTTGATAGGCTAGGTTGACGTCGACCCGGCGATACTGGCTGTCCCACAGAACGAGAGCGTCGGCCGAGGCGTTGAAGATCGCGCGGTACTGCTCCTCGCTCGCGCGCAGCGCGGCCTCGGCGGCGCGGCGCTCCGTGATGTCGCGCGCGATCGCGAGCACATGCGGTTCGCCGCGGTGCCGGATCGGCAGGTAGCGGATCTCGACGTCGAAGGCTTCGCCGTCCTTCCGGATCGTGCGCGTCTCGAGCTGCCCGGTCTCGCCCTCGATCGCGCGCTGCATCATCTTGATCCGCCGCGCGACGTCGAGCGTCGGCAGGCGGTCGCCGAAGGTCGAGCCGACGATTTCATCGCGCGTGTAGCCGTACAGGGCGGTGAACGCCTCGTTGACGTCGACGATGCGGATGTCGCGGCTCCACAGCACCAGCGCATCGGCCGAGCCCTCGAAGATCGCCCGGTACTGCTCCTCGCGCAGCCGCAGCGCCTCGTGGTCGGCCTTGCGGTCCGTGATCTCGCGGATGAACGCCAGGATCCGCTCCTTCCCGCCGATCGTGGCGCGCTTCAGGACCACCTCGTCCCAGTGCAGGCTGCCGTCCTTGTTCCGCGCGGTGCCACTCGAACCGCACCGGCTCGCCGCTGCGCGCCCGCTCGAGGTGGCGGGCCGCCTCGACCTCGGTGTACGGCGCAACGTTCGAGCTGACGTCGCGCGATCCGCACGGCGAGCAGCTCGTCGTGCGTATAGCCGAAGCTGCGGCAGGCCCGCGGGTTCACGTCGACGACGCGGCCGGTGTCGAAGTCGTGCACGAAGATGGCGTCCTCGGCGGCCTCGAAGATCGAGCGGTAGCTGGCCTCGGAGGCGCGCGCGATCGCGTCGGCGCGCTGACGCTCGAGTTCGGCGGCGGCGCGCGCGGCGAAGATCTTCAGCAGCGCCTCGGTGAGGGCGCGGTCGTGCAGCGGCTGGCGATGGAGCGCGACGATCAGGCCGACCTGCCGGCCGCTGGCGTCGCTCATCGAGTGCGCGGCATAGCTGTCGAAGCGCTGGGCGTGGAACAGGGAGCCGGGGGTGAACTCGTCGTGCACCCCGGCGGCGACGAAGCGCGAGTCGCGGCCCACCATCGCGCGGCACGGCGTGCCCTCGATGTCGTAGTCGAACGGACGCAGGAGGTGGCCGTCGAGCCAGGTGGCCAGCGAGATCACGCGGCGGGGTTCATCCTGGTCGAAGCGCGCGATCATCGCCGCATCGACATCGAGGATCCGGGCGAGGCTGGCCGCCAGTCCTCCGAAGACGTCGCCGCCGTCGTTGCGCGAGACGGCGAGCGCGGCCGCGGTGGTCTTGGCCAGTGTCCGTTCCAGCCGCGTCGCTTCCGAAGCGGCCGTTGGCATCGCGTCGCCGGGGTGCACGATCGCCTTAGGCCGCGGCTGGCTCGGCGCGACCGGCGTCCTCGCCCGCGATGCGCCGGGCGATCCGGTCGGACCAGGCGGTCGGCTTCATCGTCTGGCGCTCGGCGAGGATGTGCCGCGCTAGCCGCGGGCGGCCACCGCGTCGGGCAGCCTCGATCAGCGTGAGCGACAGCAGGTCGCGCTGCGCGTGGCTGCCGCCGAACCGATGGGCGTGGTCGCGCGTCGCCTGGATCTGCTCGACGGCAGTGTCGAAGTCCTGCCGGGCATACGCGCGGACGCCGAGCGCCAGCGGCAGGCCGACCTCGCGGGCCATCAGGCCGGCGCTCGCGGGGCCTTCGAGGGCGGTGGCCTGCAACTCGAGCTGCAGTCGGCCAGCGGCGGCGGCGCGGCCGGATGCGGCGAACGACAGCATCGCGTGCAGGTCGTTGAACGCGTAGTGGCCGCGTTCCACGTCGAGGCGCGACTCCCAGTTGGCCGCCACGGCATCCCAGCGGTCGCCGACGTCGACGCCCTCGAGCGTGAGGCGCCACAGCATGGCGGTCGCGTCGACCAGCGACAGGGCGAACACCGCGGGCTCCGGTGCACGGCGGTGTCGTACAGGTGGAGCACGCGGTCGATGTTGCCCTGGTCGAGATGGAACAGCGCCAGGTGCCACCAGTTGTGGAAGGCGAAGGCGTTGTCGGGCGCCCAGTCCTGCTCGCGCGACTGCAGCCAGTCGATGCCGTCGTCGATCCGGCCCTGCATCTCCATCACGTGCGCCACCGCGTGCACCGCCCAGCCGTCCTTCGGCTCGATGTCGAGGGCCTGGCGAGCCGTGCGTTCCGCCTCCGGGTACTGGTTGCACTCCTCCAGGCCGAACGCCTGCATGCCGAGTACGTACGAGTAGCCCGGCACCGACGCGCTCCAGTGCGGCAGCACGCGCGCGATCCGGTTGCGCAGGTTCAGCGCATCGCCACGCAGGAAGTCCGTCAGGTGCGCGGTCTGCAGCGCGACGGCATCGCGCGGGTGGTCGACCAGCACCGCGTCGAAGGTCCGGCAGGCGCCATCCCACTCGTAGCGCACGAGCTGGTCGCCGGCGGCCAGCAGCATTTTTTCACGTGGCGTCATGATCGCGGCGTGCGCGCGCGGCGCCGAGGGCGGCCGCCGCGTCCGGGACGTACTTCTTCTCCGTCAGCGTGTAGAGCAGGAACGCCTTGAACAGGTGCGCCGACACGAACGACGGATCGGCAGCGAGCGCCGCATCGAGCGTCGCGAGCGCGTCGCCGCGATAGGACTGGTACTGGGCGACGGCGGTCTCGTAGTGCTGGATGGCAAGGTCTGATGTCGTCGAATGGGTGACATCCCGGGCGTCACGGATCATCGGAATCTCCTGGGTTGCGGGCGCCCGCCGCAGGCGGTCGCCACCGGGTTCGTCGGATCGAAGCCGCGTCCTGCGCGATCGTCGCAGCGTCGCGGGCTTCGAACGAGGCGCCGAGTCTAGGAAGGGCGAGGCGCGCTGTCGCCGGCTTTTACGCTGCGATTACCCATTGATACACGGCGGTTACACGCTGTCTTCGCGGCCCGTGCCCGGTGGCGCGGCGGGGCGGAACGTACATGTAGCCGGCGCCCCGCACGGTGCGGATGGTCCGCGGGCTCTCCGGGTCGTCCTCGATCTTGCGCCGCAGCCGGGTGATGCGGATGTCGATCGAGCGATCGAACGGCTCCCACTCGCGGTTGCGCGTCAGCGTGAGCAGGCGGTCGCGGCTGAGCACCTGGTTCGGATGGTCGAGGAACGCCTTCAGCAGGTCGAACTCCATGGCCGTCAGGCTCGATCTCCGCGCCGTCGCGGTCGAACAACTGGCGCGCCGCGACGTCGAGCGAGCAGCGGCCGATCGGCGACCGCGGATCTGGCCGTCGCGCGCCCGTTCCCGCCTCCGCGGCTGAAGGCGCCGCATCACGCTGCGGATGCGCGCGCGCAGCTCGCGCGGGATCGAAGGGCTTGCCGATGTAGTCGTCGGCGCCGACCTCGAGGCCGATGATCCGGTCCACGGTCTCGCTGGCGCCGGTGATCATGATGATTCCGACGCTGTGGCGCTCGCGCAGATAGCGGGCGAGCGACAGGCCGTCCTCGCCGGGAAGCGCGAGATCGAGCAGCACCACGTCCGGCACGAAGGTCTCGAGGGCCGCCGCATCGCCGCGCCGCTGTCGACGGCACGCGCTTCGTAGTCGTGGCTGCCCAGGTAGTCGGTCAGCACGCCGCGTATCTCGGCGTCGTCGTCGACGATCAGGACCTTGCCGCTTGTCATCGTCGTTGCCTGGACGGTTCGCAGATGTCTGGATCGGGCGTGATTCCAGGGAACGCCTGACGATTACACACGGATACAAAACCGCGCTCGATCGAAAGGCAAGCGGTTACTCGCGACTCCTACGTGCGTCCCGTGTCGCGGCACGGTTGCCGAGGCGAACCGGAGAGGCACAATGAACGCCAATCCGCACTGCCCAGTACACGGCCGGTCTCAAGCGCGTTCGAGTCGGTCGGTCCCGCCACCGCGTTGCACCGGCTGCACCAGACGGTTGCGCGCAATCGCGCGCCTCGTCGCGCGTCGTCAGTCGGTCGCTTCGCCGGTTCGACGACCTGGGTCGTCTCGACAGCGGCCACGCTGCGCGACCTGGGCCTCAGCCGCGAGCGAAGTGGCCTCCGTCGTCGTCCGAACTCGACGGCCGCGCGGCCGCCACCCGCCGTCGCATCGATCTCGATGTCTGGCATTCCGCGTCCGCGCGCTTTCGCGTGCGCTCGGTCGATTCGAGTCCTCTAACCCGTCATTCCCTCGTACTCAAAGGAGAAAACCATGCATGTCCGGAACCATGTGGTCGATACCAACCGCTACGCCAAGTGCGTCGAGATCTCGAAGCGCGTCCGCTGGGACATCGACAAGGACGTCGTCCGCGGCCGCAGCTTCGACTTCGGCAAGAAGTTCCTGCCCGACGGGCTGTCGAAGGTCGGCGAGCTCGCCGTTCCTGACGCCCGAGCGAGAAGCGGTTCTTCTCGCAGATCCAGGGGCGCACCTACGCCAACATCTTCGGCCTCGTCGAGCGCTTCATCGGGGCCAAGGTCCTCGAGGTGAGCCGCGAGCACTGGCTCGGCGACCAGGTTGCGCTCGAGGCGCTGGTGCGCTTCACCGACGAGGAACTGAAGCACCAGGAGCTGTTCCGGCGGGTGGAGAAGAATGGCCGGCGAGGGCATGCCGGCGGGCTACCGGTTCCTGCCGCAGCCCAACGAGGTCGCGGCGGCCGTGCTTGGCGCGTCCACCTGGGCGGTGCTGGGACTCACGCTCGACATCGAGCTGTTCACGCAGCTGCACTACCGCGAGAGCATCGATCCCGATACGGACCTGTCCGAGCTGTGGAAGGACGTCTTCCTGTTCCACTGGAAGGAGGAGTCGCAGCACGCCATCATGGACGAGATGGAGTGGATGCGCGAGGACGCGAAGCTGACGCCGCGAACAGCGCGACGCGGCCGTCGACGACCTGATCGGGCTGGTCGGCGCGGTGGACGGCATCCTGCAGGCCCAGTCGAAAGCCGACGCCGACTACTTCCTGCTGGCGGCCGGGCGCTGCCTTCACCAGCGAGGAGGCGGCGAGCTGATCAGGGCGACCTTCCTGCGTGCCTACCGGTGGCAGTACATCGTGTCGGGCGTGCAGGAGCCGCGCTTCGTCGAGGTGCTCGGCTCGCTGATCACGCCCGCGCAGGGCGAGCGCATCGCAGGCCGCTCTCGCGCCGTTGTTCAACTAAGTGACTAGACAGCCGGCGGCCCGGCGGCCGCCGGCGCCCGAGGGAGAACTCCATGTCGCCCAGCGTTGCCTCGCCCTCCGCCTTGCACCGCGCCGCAAGCGTGGACCGCCCCATCGTCGTCTGCCTGCACTCGAGCGGCAGTTCGGCATCGCAGTGGAAGCGCCTGATGGAGGCGCAGCAGGGCGCCTATCGCTTCATCGCCTGTCGACTTCTTCGGTCACGGGCGCAGTGCCCGGCTACGCCGGCGCGCACTACACACTGCAGCGCGAGGCGGATGCCGTGTGGAACGCCCTGGCATCGGTCGCCGGCCCGGTCCACCTGGTCGGCCACTCCTACGGCGGCGCGGTGGCGCTCGACCTTGCCGTCGCGCTTTCCGGATCGCGTCGCTTCCGTGTGCGTGTACGAACCGGTGCTGTTCGCGCTGCTCGATCCGGCCTCGGACGAATTCGCGCGAGATCACGGCAGTGGGCTTGGCGATCGTGCGCAGCGCGCGCGCCGGCCGGCTGGCAGCGGCTGCGGCCACGTTCATCGACTACTGGAACGGGCCGGGCTCGTGGCGTGCATTGAGTACGGAACAGCGCACCGCGTCGCGCGCGGATCGTTGCGGTCGCGGCGCACTTCGAGGCACTGTTCGACGGATCCGCTGCCGTGCAGCGCATCCGCGTCGATCGAAAGTGCCGACTCCTGGTGCTGCAGGGCGACCGGTCCCCGGCGCCGGCGCGGGCGGTCTGCCGGTGCCTGGAGTCGCTCGACGCGGTTGCAGGGCGCAGTGCTTTCCGGCCTCGGCCACATGGGACCGGTCACGCATCCGGAGGACGTGAATCGCCAGGATCGACGCCATCTGCGCGACTCGTCGACGCTGCCGATCGCAGCCTGAAGCGCCGCGTGAACGAGAGCGCGCAGCGGCGGCGGCGTGCGGACACACGCCGCCGCCGTTTCGCGCGACGGCGGACACGTCGGGACGGTGCGCTGGCGGCACGGTGGCATCATCACACGTGCGGCCCGCATCGAAATGGAGGACTCCTCGAAATGACGCAACCGCTCGACAACCTGCGCGACTGGATCGGTCGCGAGGAAGTGACGGACGACGTCGTGCGACGCGACTTCGTCCTTGGCCTGTACGCGACGCTCGACCGCGCGGATCGCATGACGGCGGCTCGTGGTGCCGCGCCTGATTCACTGGCTTCACTTCCATCCGCTCGCGCCGCAGTCCGATCTCGGGCCCGACGGTCATCCGAAGCGCGGCGGGTTCCTGCCACCCGTGCCGTTGCCGCGGCGCATGTGGGCGGGCAGCCGGATGCAGTTCGACCGGACGCCGGCGATCGGTGAGCGGATCACGCGTCGCTCTCGATCAAGGACGTGAAGATCACGGAGGGCAAGACCGGAACGCTGGTGTTCGTGACGGTCGACCATCACATCACGGGCGACGCGGGGCGCGGACCTCACCGACGAACACGACATCGTGTACCGCGCGGCGCCGGCGCCCGGGCGCGCCGCCGCCCGCCGCGGCCCGCACCGGGCGGCGCGGCCTGGCGCCGTCGGGTCACGCCCGACCCGGTGATGCTGTTTCGCTATTCCGCGCTGACGTTCAACGGCCACCGCATTCACTACGACCAGCCGTACGTGACCGCGGTCGAGGGCTATCCGGGATTGATCGTGCACGGGCCGCTGATCGCGACGCTGCTGCTCGACCTGCTCGACCGCGAGCAGCCCGATGCGCAGGTGCGTCGAGTTCTCGTTCCGCGCGGTCAGCCCGTTGTTCGACATGGCGCCGTTCCACGTGTGCGGCAGGCCGGCCGACGGCGGGACGGTGCAACTGTGGGCCGAGAATCCAGCCGGCGCGCTGGCGATGGATGCCACGGCCAGGGTCGGCTGAGCGTCGGTCCGCGCTACGCGCCGGCGTCGCGCGGACGCGAACCGGCGCGGGCCGTCGCAGCACACAGGTCCTGAGTGATCGCGCCGCCTTCGAGCACGACCACGCGGTCGGCGCTGGCGATCGTCTGCGGCCGGTGCGCGACGATGACGCGGGTGAGGCGCAGCCGTCGGACCGACTCGTTGATCAGGCCTTCCCGGCGGACGTCGAGGTGGCTGGTGGCCTCGTCGAGGAATAGCGCGTCCGGTTGCTTGTACAGCGCGCGGGCCAGCAGGACACGCTGCTTCTGGCCACCCGAAAGCGACGAGCCCATGTCCCCGACGAGCGTTTCGTAGCCCATCGGCATCGCGGCGATCTCGTCGTGGACGGCGGCGAGGCGGGCGCACGCCTCGACGCGCGACCGGTCCGGTCCCGGCTCGAAGAACGCGATGTTGGCCTCGATCGAGCCCGCCAGGAGCTGGTCGTCCTGCAGCACCGCGGCGACGCGGCGGCGGTACTCCTGCACTCCGATATGCGCGACGGGGACGCCCTCGAGGCGCACTTCGCCGGCCGTGGGCGGCAGCAGGCCCATCAGGATCTTCAGCAGGGTGGTCTTGCCGCCTCCCGAGGCGCCGGTGATCGCCACGCACTCGCCGGCGGCGATCCGCAGGTGCACGTCGCGCAGCACCCAGGGCCCGTCGTCGCCATAGCGGAACGAGACACCGACCGCTTCGATCGCTGCGCTGCCGCCTTCGCCGCCGTCGGGCCGACATGACGGGGCTGCGGCTGCTTCCTCGCGCGGCTCGAGCGCGATGTCGGCCAGCCGCGAGCGGTGCAGGTCGAGCATGCGGAACTGGATCCACTTGTCGGCGAGCGCGCCGACGCGACTCGAGAAGGCGGCGCGATACGCGACGAACGCGAGCAGCATGCCCACCGAAAGTTGCCTGTCGATGACGGCCAGCGCGCCGAGATAGACGATCAGCAGGTGCTCGCCGCCCGCCAGCAGCGAGTGCGCGCCGCGGAGGGCGATCGTCATCCGCTCCGCGGCGGTCGCGCGGTTGGTGGCGTCGACCGTGGCGTTCATCCACAGCGCCTGCCGCGCGTCCGCGTGGTCGAAGAGCTTGATCGAGGCAACGGCCCGCACGCTCTCGATGAACATCGACTCCGCCCGCGCCGCGAAGACCACCTGCTCCTCCGTCGCCGCCCTCAGCGGCCGGTACGCGGCCCCGCGGATCAGTGCGTAGAGGAGGGCGGCCGCCACCGCGATGGCCGCGAGCGGCGCGCTGTACAGGAGCATCAGCGTCAGCGTTGCCGATGCCATCAGGCCATCGAGCATCGACTCGATGAAGCCCGTCGTCAGGGTCCGCTGCAGGGTCGCCAGCGAACCGAAGCGCGACACGACGTCGCCGACGTGGCGCCGCTCGAACCACGCAACGGGCAGGTGCAGCAGGTGAGCGAACAGGCTCGCGTTCCACTGCAGCGACAGGTGCGTCGAGGCGTGGAGGATGACCAGCGACCGCGCGCCGGAGATCGCGGTCTGGATCAGCAGCAGCACGCCAAAGCCCAGCGCCAGCAGGAGCAGGAGGTCGCGGTCGCCCGAGACGATGGCGCCATCGACGACCCACTGCATGAAGAAGGGCGACGCCAGCACGAGCGCTTCGAGCGCAAGGGCGAGGACCAGGACCTGGGCGAGGCTCACCCGCAGGCCGCGCGGGCCGGCGACCAGCGCAGCGAGCGACAGCGTCGGTGGCCGGCGCCGCGGTGCGAAGGAGGGGCGCGGCTGCAGTTCGAGCGCCACGCCGGTGAAGTGCCGTCCGGCTTCGGCGAGCGACAGGCGTCGCTCCCCGCGTGCGGGATCGGCGATGGTGACTTCGCGGGCCGTGGCGCGCGTCAGCACGACGTAGTGGTTCAGGTTCCAGTGCAGGATGCAGGGCAGGCGCAGCGCGGCGAGCTCGTCGAGCTCCAGGCGAAGCGGGCGGCAGGTGAAGTGCAGGCGCCCCGCGATGGCGATCAGGTGCCTGAGCGTCGTCCCCTGCGCGGATGTCGAGAAGCGCCGGCGGAGCCCGGCGATGTCGGTCTCGTGGCCGTGCCAGCAGGCGATCATCGCCAGGCACGCAAGCCCGCATTCGGCCGCCTCCGCCTGCAGTTGGACCGGCAGGCGCCGCCGAAGCGAGAACGACATGCGCGACTGCCAGGCCGCTGGCCGAGGGTCCATCGCTGTTCGCGGTCGCGGCGCCCGAGCGTGGAGAGCGCCGCGCGAGGTCGGCGCTCTCCGCCGTTCAGAAGCCCGCCGGCTCGGCCGGCTGGTCCCACATCCGTTGCAGGTCGCGCAGTACACGCTCGACGAAGTCGAACAGGTCCTGCTGCGTGTTCGCGCCGGCGACCTGGTCCAGGTCGCGATCTTCGATCAGTGTCATCGTGGTGCCCTCCAGAGCGCTCCGATGGCCCGCGGAGCTTCGGGTGCGGCCAGCGGCCGGGTTGGTCCCGTGGCGGTGAACAGCGGTTCCGGGCGCTCGAGCGTTGCCGGCTCGTGCACGGCATGCGCGACCGGGGCGGAGATCACGAGGGCCAGCCGCGAGCGGGATGTCACGCCGGCCTTCTTCAGCAGGTTGGAGACGTGGTCGCGGACCGTGTAGTTGCTGATGCCGAGCCGCCGCGCGATCTGCTTGTTCGATTCGCCCAGCATCACGTGCCGGATGACGTCCAGTTCACGCGGCGTCAGGTGGATGGGCGGCCGGGTCGCGTGGACGGGGGCGCCGTTCTGCGCCAGCGGGAGCCCCGGCGGCGCGGGCTGAGAAAGGAAGTCGCGGTTCATTCGGCTCTCTCCTTCGTGTGGTGGGAGGCGAATGATGTGAACCGCCGCTGAACGGGTAAATCGTTCGATCGTGGAACCGTCGCGCGTCGGACGTGCTTCGTTCGGGCTTGCGCTCGCGCGCCGGAAGGCCGAGGCGGCCGCGGCGGCCCGCGGCGGCCACTTACAATGCAGCGGCCCGCTGCCTGAACCTTTCGCACTGGACTCCTGCAGGCCCGCGATCACGCGAAGCGGGCCGACCTTTCCGGTCATGTCTTCCGCTCCCCCTGCGTTCGATCCACGCCCGATCATCGACGGGCTGCCGCGCCTGCCGGGCGTGTACCGCATGCTGGCGGCCGACGGCGCCGTGCTCTACGTCGGCAAGGCGCGCGACCTGAAGAAGCGCGTTTCGTCGTACTTCAAGAAGGACGTCGGGCCGCGCACGCGCCTGATGCTCGGCAAGGTGAACGCGATCGAGACCACGGTGACGCGCAGTCGAGGCGGAGGCGCTGCTGCTCGAAAACAACCTGATCAAGTCGCTCGCGCCGCGCTACAACATCCTGTTCCGCGACGACAAGTCCTACCCGTACATCAAGTTCACCGGCGCACGCCTTCCCGCGGGTGGCGTACTACCGCGGGCGTGCGACAAGGGCAGCGCAGTACTTCGGGCCCGTACCCGAACGCCGGGGCGGTCAAGGACAGCATCCAGCTGCTGCAGAAGGTGTTCCGGCTGCGCACCTGCGAGGACAGCGTGTTCGCCAACCGCTCGCGCCCCTGCCTGCTGCACCAGATCCAGCGCTGCACCGCGCCCTGCGTGGGCCTGATCGAGCCGGCCGCGTACGCGCAGGACGTCGACCGCGCGGTCCGGTTCCTGCGCGGGCAGAGCGACGACGTGATGCGCGAACTGGACGCGCGGATGCAGCAGCTCGCGTCGGAGCTGAAGTTCGAGGAGGCGGCCGCCGTGCGCGACCAGATCGGCGCGCTGGCGCGTGTGCTGCACCAGCAGGCGGTGGACACGACCGGTTCCGACGCCGACGTCGACGTGCTGGCGGCGATCATCGACGGCGGCCACGCCTGCGTGAATCTCGCGATGGTGCGCGGTGGCCGCCACCTGGGCGACCGGCCAAACTTCCCGTCGCGGGTCGGCGAGTCCGCCGACGCCGCCGAAGTCCTCGAGGCGTTCATCTCGCAGCACTACGTGATCCAGCCGTGTCCGCCGACGCTCGTCGTCAACGCCGAGGTCGACGCGGAGGAGCTTGCGGTGATGCTGTCGGACTCCTCCGGCCGCCGGGTGCAGATCGTGCGCCACCCGCACGACCAGCGACGGCGCTGGCTGGAGATGGCCGAGTCCAACGCGAAGCTGGCACTCGCGCGGCGCCTCGCGGAGGAGGGCTCCCAGATCGCGCGCACGCGCGCGCTGATCGAGACGCTGAACATCGAGCTCGGCGACGACGACGCGGACAAGCTGCGCGTCGAGTGCTTCGACATCAGCCACACGGCCGGCGAGGCGACGCAGGCATCGTGCGTGGTATTCGCCAGCCACCAGATGCGTCCGGCCGAGTACCGGCGCTTCAACATCGAAGGCATCGAGCCGGGCGACGACTACGCCGCGATGAGGCAGGTGCTGACGCGGCGCTTCGCGCCGGTGGCGCGCGGCGAGAGCGCGTTGCCGCACCTCGTGCTGATCGACGGCGGCAAGGGGCAGGTCACCGTGGCGCGGCAGGTATTCGAGGAACTCGGGCTCGACACCGGAGTGCTCGTCGGCGTCGCGAAAGGGGAGGATCGCAAGGTCGGGCTCGAGGAACTGGTGTTCCCGGACGACCGTCCCGCGCTGGTGCTCGGGCGCGAGTCGCAGGCGCTGATGCTGGTGGCGCAGATCCGCGACGAGGCGCACCGGTTCGCGATCACCGGCATGCGTGCGCGGCGCGCGAAGGCGCGCAACACCTCGCACCTCGAAGGCATGGAAGGCATCGGGCCGAAGCGGCGGCAGAAGCTGCTCGCGCGCTTCGGCGGGATGCGCGGGCTGGCATCCGCCTCGATCGACGACATCGCAACCGTCGAAGGCGTTTCGCGTAAGCTGGCGGAGCGGATCTACGCCCAGTTGCATGGCCAGCCCACCGAATAGCTCCCGTCTCAGCGTCAACGTGCCGATGTGGCTCACCTGGGCGCGCATCGCGATGATTCCGCTCGTCATCGGCATCTTCTACGTGCCGGACACCTGGTTCCCGGCGCACTGGAAGAACGCGACGGCGTGCTGGCTGTTCGTGCTCGCGGCCGTCACCGACGCGTTCGACGGCTACATCGCGCGCCGCTACGGGATGACGAGCCCGCTCGGCGCCTTCCTCGACCCGGTCGCGGACAAGCTGATGGTCAGCGCGGCACTGGTGATGCTGCTGTCGCTGGGTCGCGTCGACGAATTCGTCGCGCTCGTGATCATCGGCCGCGAGATCGCCGTGTCGGCGCTGCGCGAGTGGATGGCGCAGCTCGGGAAGTCGGGCAGCGTGGCAGTCAGTTCCCTCGGCAAGATCAAGACCATTGCACAAATGGTCGCGATCCCGCTGCTGCTGTTCCACGACCCGCTGTTCGGCGTGATCGACGTGCGCCTGCTCGGCACGCTGCTGATCTACGTCGCCGCGGTGCTCACGGTCTACTCGATGCTGATCTACCTGCGGATGGCGTGGCCGCACCTCAACGACGACGCCTGAAGGCGCGCACGTGGCTGCTGCGCGCTGCGCATCGGTTTGACACTCCTTCTTCGCCCGCTATAATCCGCGGCTCGCCGTGCGGGCGTAGCTCAGTTGGTAGAGCGCAACCTTGCCAAGGTTGAGGTCGAGAGTTCGAGACTCTTCGCCCGCTCCAGATTTCCAGGGGGAGCCACCGTGCTTCCCCTTTTGGTTTGAGAAGTTTCCACGGTTTCATCGGCATCGCCTTGAGTGTCAGCGCGATGCCGCGGCGGCGGGGTGGCAGAGTGGCCATGCAGCGGACTGCAAATCCGTGTACGCCGGTTCGATTCCGACCCCCGCCTCCAACTCCTTGAAGCAGCGCCCGGCGTCTCGAAATCCAGCGGCCGGCGGTCGCGAGCGGCCTCAGGTGCCTGCCCGATGGCTTTGCAGGACCTGCTCGAGTTCAGCGACGTGCTCGCGTTCCTCGGCCGCGAATTCCTCGGCGAGCGCCTTCAGCTTCATGTTCGACGTGCCGGCCGCGACGCTCTCGTAGTAGTCCAGCCCGCGCTGCTCGCCTGCGAGCGCATTCTCGATGGCCTGCTCGATGCCCATCAGTCCGTCCACGCCCCACCAGTCGGGCGACTCCGGTTCCACGTCGTCGGGCCAGTCGTAGCCGTCGGCGGGCAGTTCCGCCATCTGGCGAAAGCCGGCGCGCGCCATCGCCTCTTTCAGGTGCAGCCGCGAGTACTCCGCCATCTTTCGGAAGAACGCCTCGACTTCCCGGTTGCCCCAGGTCTGCATCGCGTCGGCCAGTTCGTCCGAACGCTGCGCTGCCGCCGACTCGAGGCGAATCGCGTGCGCGAGGAAGGCTTGTACGCTGTTCATCATCCGAACTTGAAGAGGATGCCGTAGCCGCCGCGCGGATAGTCCCAGTCCACGTTGCCCGACGCGCAGACCAGGCGGCAGGTGCCGCACTCGAGGCAGCCGTCGACGACCACGTCGACCTTGCCTTCCTCCAGCTGCCAGCAGCCGGCAGGACAGCAGACGATGCAGGGTTTCGCCGCGCACTGCCCGCAAGTGGCCGGTTCGCGGATGCGGATGTGCGCGCGGTCCGCGTCGACGCGGTAGCGGTTCTGGAACAGTTTCTCCTCGACGTTGACCGTCGGCAGCCGGACGTCCGTCACCTGAATGCCCTCCAGAAACGATAGGCGTCGCCCATCAGCCCCAGCAGCGAGCGCTTCTCGCGCACCTGCGCGAGGATCCGCTTCTGCTTGGTGCGCTTGTCCACGCCGTCGACGAGCAGCATCTCGCGCGCCGCCTTGTTCAGCAGCGACGGGTACGCGTCGAGCACGTGCGCGTTGCCATGCATGAAGTCCGGCACGTCGGCGTACTTCTTCATGTCCTTCATCACGTAGCTGTCGTCGAGCCTGGCCTTGTAGCCGGCGAGCCCCCTGGCATCGAACTTCGCGCCGCGGTCCTTCAGCTCGATCAGGGTCTGCGCGGCGAGCCGTCCCGAGGTCATCGCCAGGTTCGAGCCTTCGCGGTGCACGCCGTTGACCAGCCCGGCCGAGTCGCCGACCATCATCCAGCCGTCGCCGTACAGCTTCGGCACCGCCTTGTAGCCGCCCTCCGGGATCAGGTGCGCGGCGTATTCCTTCATCTCCGCGCCGGCGATCAGCGGCTTGACCTTGGGATGGCGCTTCATCCCCTCGAGCAGCTGGTAGGGCGTGATCGCGTGCTGCGCCAGGTCGCCCAGCATGCAGCCGATGCCGATCGCGATCGAGTCCTTGTTCGTGTACAGGAATCCGGTGCCGACCATGCCGTGGGTGATCCGCCCGGCGATCTCGACGACCACCCCCTGGTCGGCGGTGACGCCGAAGCGCTCGTCGATGATTTCCTTCGACAGGAACAGCGTCTCCTTGACCGCCAGCGCGGCGTGCTCAAGCTTGATGTCCTTGCGCAGTCCGGCGCGCTGGCCGACCAGCGAGTTGACTCCGTCGGCGAGGATCACGGCGTCGGCGTGGATCTCGCCGCCCGCGCGCTCGGTCTTCACGCCGACCACCTTGCCCGCCGCGTCCTTCAGCAGGCCGGTCACGGTGGTCTCCTTGATCACCATCGCGCCGGCCTTCTCGACTTCCTCGGAGAACCAGCGGTCGAAGCGCGAGCGGATGATCGTGTAGCGGTTGCCCGGTGTCTGCGCGAATCCGTCGTCGCGGTAGCTCACCCCGGTGCAGGCCTGCCCCTCGTCCATCAGCCACATGCGTTGCTCGATCACCTGCCGCTCCAGCGGGGCGCGGGCGCGGAAGTCCGGGATGACGTCCTCGAGCGCGTGCGCGTACAGGATCGCTCCCTGCACGTTCTTCGTGCCGGGCGTCTCGCCGCGCTCGATCTGCAGGACGGACACGCCGGCCTTGGCCAGGGTGTAGGAAGCGGCGTTGCCCGCCGGGCCGGCGCCCACCACGATGACGTCGAACTTCTCGCTCATTGCCCGGCTCCGTGCCTCGCCCGCGCCGCGGCGATGCGCCTGCGGAACGCCTCGGTCAGCGCCGGCACGAGTTCCGCGGCATTGCCGATCAGCGCGTAGTTGGAGAAGTCCATGATCGTGGCCTTCTCGTCCGTGTTGATCGCGACGATCACGTCCGATCCTTCCATGCCGACGCGGTGCTGGATCGCTCCCGAGATGCCCGCCGCGATGTACAGCTTCGGCCGCACGGTCTTGCCCGACTGGCCCACCTGCCGGCTCGGATCGACCCAGTTCGCGTGCACCGCCGCCCGCGTGGCGCCGACTTCGGCGCCCAGCACCTTGGCGAGGTCGAACATCATCTCGAAGCTCTCCGGCCGGCGCAGCCCGCGGCCGCCGGCGACGACGAAGTCCGCAAACGCCAGTTGCGGCTGGTCGGCGCGCGCATCGGGAATGAAGTCGATCACCTTCGTGACGACCTCATCCTCCGCCAGTCCCAGCGGATGCTCGACGATGCGGCCGGTACGGGTCGGGTCGCGCTCGGGCAGCGGAAAGACCCGCGGGCGCACGGTCGCCATCTGCGGCCGGGTGGCGACGTTGACGATCGTGGCCATCAAGGTGCCGCCGAATGTCGGCCGGGTCGACAGCAGCGAGCGGTCCGAGGTGTCGATGTCCAGGCTCGTGCAGTCCGCGGTCAGTCCCGTCATCAGCGTCGTCGCCGCCGCTCCCGCCAGGTCGCGTCCGAGCGTGGTGGCGCCGAGCAGCAGCACCTCCGGGCGGAACTTCTCGACGAGATCCGACAATCCCTTGGTGTAGGGCTGGCTGCGGTAGTGCAGCAGCACCTCGTCCTGCATCAGGTAGCCGAGATCGGCGCCGAACTGCGCGGCTTCGTCGCAGAGCGCGCGGACCTGCGACTGCGTGCCGCCGATGACCACGGCCGCCAGTTCCGTTTCGAGCTTGTCGGCCAGTTGCCTGCCTTTGCCCATCAGTTCCCAGGAGACCGGATGCACCCGGCCGTGCTCGTGCTCGACGAACACCCACACGCCGCGGTTGCCGAGGTAGCGCTCGCCGAGCGCGGTCTTGCGCTTCTTGAGAGTGGGCTTCTTCGCTTCGGCGTCGCTCATTGCCGGGCTCCCTGGGCGTCAAGGTGATCGAGCAGCGACTTTTCGAGCTTCGGCAAGTCCGCGAACATCCGGTCGAGCAGCGCCTCGGCCTTCGCCTGCGGCGTGTCGCCGGCGATCACCAGCGCCTTGACCTCCTTGGGTTTCGGTGCGAACACCTGCGCGACGGCGGTGGGCGAGCCCTTCATGCCCGCCTGGCTGGTGTCCTCGATGCCGGCGCCTGCCACGCCCCAGTGCGGCACGTCGTAGCGCGCGGCGCGGAACATGCCGGCCATGTCCGCAAACCGCATCTCGTTGATGCCCTCCAGCAGCGTGATCACGCACGGCAGCCGCGATTCGAGCACCTGCACGCCGCCCTCGGCGCGCCGCTCGATGGCGATCCGCTTCGTGTCCGTGTCGATCGACCGGATCTTCGAGACGTAGGTCAGCAACTCCCAGCCCAGCCGGATCGCAATGCCGGGACCCACCTGCGCGGTGTCGCCGTCGATCGTCTGCTTGCCGGTGAAGACGATGTCCACCGGATGCGCCTTGGCGATCTGGCGGATCGCCGACATCAGCACGAAGGTCGTCGCCAGCGTGTCGGCACCGGCAAACGCCATGTCGGTCAGCAGGATCGCCTCGTCGGCACCGAACGACACGCACTTCTTCAATGCGGCCTCGGCGGCGGGCGGGCCCATCGAGATCACCGTGACGCGCGCGCCGGTGCGGTCCTTGATTCGCAGTGCCTCCTCGAGCGCGAAGAGGTCGAACGGATTGATGATCGCCGGCACACCCTGACGCATGATCCGGTTGGTCACCGGATGGACCCGGATCTGGGCGCTGTCGGGCACCTGCTTGACGCAAACAACGATGTGCATGAGTTATCGACGGCTGGGTGGGTGGCTTCGAGGCGGGGCGTCGTGATCGACGGGGCAAGCGGCACGCGAGGTCTCGCGGTTGCCGGCGAAGAGTGGTTCCGCTGCATGATGGAGGTGCGGCGACTCGGCCTGACTGACATTGCTCAACGGTGTTGTTCGCGAATCCGGCGCGTGCGGAGTGGACGCGGGTTCGAACTGTCGGCAGCACCGAGCGTGTCCGAAGGTCGCAACACTCGCGATGCGCAGTTCGAGGCGATACGCGCGGGGTTTGAGCGCATTGCGGAAACGCTCATCGCAATGCGGCACCAACGACGTGATCTTGTGTGATCTTCGTCGCCGCGCCTTGTCTTTCGGAAACCGCCACGACATTGCTCAAACTCCTGGCCTCGAGTTTCAGTAGCTTCTGAAGTGCTCGACAAGAGTCTGGGGAGGCACTTGGAATGAGTACGTTTGAAGGAAGTGGAAAGCGCGCGCCAGCGAAACGGGCGTTCTGGAGGAACAACGCGTTCTGGATCGTCGTGATGCCGACGAGCCTCGTGGCACTCGTGTTCGTCCTCGCGTTCATCGCGAACGCCGTGAGCTAAGCGGCGCTGGGCCGCTGGTCGGATGGGCGCCGGGCTCCGGCGTAGCAACGGGTGTTGTCGTGCGCGCGGTGTGAAGGCGATTTCACCCGCATTTGCGCGAATCACCGGACGACGCCGGAGCAACAATTCCCCGGTGGCCGATCGACCAGGAGGGAGCTGACATGCAAGGGGATGCGCTGGCTGTACTTGCCCTCATCGCGGGCTTCCTGACGATGGTCTCGGTCGGCGTCTGGGTCCGCCTCGACGACGAGACCCAGGGCGAGATCGCGCGGGCCAAGGGCGAACTCCTTGCGGGCGCGGGTGCGGCTGTGGGAGTGCTCGTCCTGCTGCTGCAGGCCTAGCGGCGCCGGATCACGAGGGCAAGGCGGGGCGGGGCGGAGTCCGCCCCTCGGTGGGTCGCCGCGCCCGTCCGCTCAGACGCGCTTCCGGTACACGTGTTCGCGCGTGTCGATCTCGATCTTGTCGCCGGTCTGCACGAACAGCGGGACCATGATCTCGAAGCCGGTGGCGAGCTTGGCGCTCTTCATCACCTTGCCCGAGGTGTCGCCCTTGACGGCGGGCTCGGTCTGCACGACTTCGCGCACCACGCTGGTCGGAAGTTCGACGGATATCGCGCGTCCCTCGTAGAACACCACCGAGACCGGCATGTTGTCCTCGAGATAGCTCAGCGCGTCGCCCATGTTCTCGGCCTCGACCTCGAACTGGTTGTAGTCGCTGTCCATGAACGCGTACATCGGATCGGCGAAGTACGAGTAGGTGCAGTCCTTCTTGTCGAGGATCACCTGGTCGATCTTGTCGTCGGCCTTGAACACGACTTCCGTGCCGGAGTTGCTGAGCAGGCTCTTCAGCTTCATGCGCACGGTGGCGGAGTTGCGGCCGCCGCGGCTGTACTCGGCGCGCAGCACGACCATCGGGTCCTTGCCGTGCATGATCACGTTGCCTGCGCGGATTTCCTGAGCGATCTTCATCTTCGGTTCTCTTGCGTGGATCCGTCGGGTTCACCGCGACGGATGGGCGTCCGCAGCCTGGCGGCCGCATGACGCGATTGGGGTGCGGCCGGGAAAGCGGGGCCGGGTGGAGCAAAGCCCGCGATTTTACCGGCGTTCCAGGACAAATGCGCGCAGCGACGATGTCAGGTCCGGCAAGGTCTCCAGCCCGGCCCGCCAGGCGAGGCAGTGGTCCCGCCAGTCCGGCCAGAGGCGTGGCGGTGGCAGCGTGATCCCGGTCACGCTGGAGGGCCGCGCGGATGCGCCCGCAATCCCGTTCCAGCCCTCGGCGGCGCCGAGGACTGCCGTGGCGAGATCGGGCGCCGCGCCGGACAGGAAGCGTCGGTGGAACGCGGCCAGTTTCCCGACGTGCGCACCGTCGTCCTGGGGATAGATCTGCCACAGGAACGGCTTGCCGGCCCACTGCGCGCGGACGAAGGAGTCTTCGCCCCGGACCAGGTTCAGGTCGCAGGACCAGAGCAGGTGGTCGTAGTCGGGTTGCGTGAGTGCCGGCAAGTAGTGGACCCGCAGCGCCTCCCGGTTCGATGTCGCGGGCAGCGCCCGCACCTGCTGCGCGGCGAGGCCCGGGGTCACGAGCAGGAGGGTGGGCGCGCTGGCGAGCGCTTCGAGCAGCGCCGGCACGGCCGGGTTGGCGTAGCAGAAGAGGCTCACGAGGCGCTCGCCGGCGGCCGGGACGATGCCGCGGCTGCGCATCCAGGCGTGCGCGTCGAAGGCCGCCTGCCGTCGGGCCAGGTCTGGTTCGCGCAGCAGGCCCCCGGTGCCCGCACTGAAGCCCGGATAGAAGAACCACTTGTCCAGGCCTCGCGCCGGACCGGCTGACTGTGGCGAGAGCAGGCCGTGGTTGCGTTCCACGTAATCCTCGGCGCTCAGGTACTCGAGGTTGATCCACGTCGGGCGTGGCTGCCGTGCGGCCATCCGGCGCACGAAGCCGTCCGGCAAGTGGCAACCGAAAGCCTCGATGACCGCCTCGCCCGGCTCATTGCCCGTCTCGCCCTCGGTCGGCCACGCGCGCACCTCGACGCCCGGCGCGCCGCCGGGTGCCATCCACGCGAGCGCGCTGGCATCGTCGCACCACAGGCGCACGGCGTCGCCGCGGGAGCCGAGGTCGGCCGCCAGGCGCCAGCACACGCCGACGTCGCCGAAGTTGTCGACGACGCGACAGAACAGATCCCAGTGCATCGGCGGATTATCGCGGCCGATTGGATCACTTCGGTTGGGCGTGCCGTCGGCGGGGCGCGGGTTGCCGGCACGCGCGTGCGTGGCCGGCGAAGCGAGGGGGTGGAGCGTGGTGCCCAGGACGGGACTCGAACCCGTACGCCTTGCGGCTGCGAATTTTAAGTCCGCTACGTCTACCAGTTTCGTCACCCGGGCCGGGCTGTGGCCATCTTACCCGCGCGGATTTCCGGCGCGCACTCCGCGTTCAGCGTGCTGCGCGCCCGGCACCGAAGCGGTCGTGCCGCCTTTCCGGAGAGGCGCGCGAGTGACGAACGGTCCGGCACCGGACCGGGCCGAGGAGTAACCTGACACTGCATTGAACACTGATGAGCGACGACGCCGGATCCGGATCCGGCCGCTGCACCGAGGCACCCGATGAAGGTTTTCGACCTGACCTGCGACATGGACCACTCGTTCGAGGGCTGGTTTGCCTCGCACGAGGAGTTCGACCGGCAACTTGCGGACGGCCTGGTCGACTGCCCGGTGTGCGGCAGCCGTGCCGTGCAGAAGATGCTGTCCGCGCCGCGGCTGAACATCAGCGGTGCGCAGGAGCCCACGCGCGCCGTGAAGGAGCCGGTCGCGATGCCGAACGAAGCCGCGATGCGGGCCATGCTCGCCCAGATGGCCCGTCACATCATCGCGAACGCGGAGGACGTCGGCGAGCGCTTCCCCGAGGAAGCGCGCCGCATCCACTACGAGGAAGCGCCGCGGCGCTCGATCCGCGGCGTCGCGTCGAAGGACGAAGCGGATGCCCTGGAAGACGAGGGCATCGACGTGATGGCGGTGCCCTTCGCCGACCTGGTGAAGAACTCGCTGAACTAGCGGCGCCTCCCGGCGACCGGCCCTACCGCTTCGCGTACTGCTTCGACCCGAACAGGGTCTCCTTGTCCTTGTCGCTCATCTGCGGCTTGCGCCGGTCCGCGAGCACCGTGACCCCGCGCTGCACGGCCGGCCGCGCCTCGACCGCGCCATACCAGCGCTTCACGTTCGGATAGTCGGCCAGATCGATGCCCTGGTTCGCGTGCGAGCGCGTCCACGGGAAGATCGCCATGTCGGCGATCGAATACTCGCCGGCGAAGTAGTCCGCTTCACCCAGCCGGCGGTCCATCACGCCGTACAGCCGCTTCGCTTCGTTCGTGTAGCGGTTGATCGCGTACTCGACCTTCTCCGGCGCGTAGAGGCGGAAGTGGTGCGCCTGGCCCAGCATCGGGCCGAGGCCGCCCATCTGGAACATCAGCCACTGCAGCGCGACGTACTTGCCGCGCACGTCGCGCGGCAGGAAGCGGCCGGTCTTGCCGGCGAGGTAGATCAGGATCGCGCCGGACTCGAAGAGGGAAATCGGCTTGCCGTCGGGGCCATCGGAATCGACGATCGCCGGGATCTTGTTGTTCGGGCTGATCTTCAGGAAGTCCGGCTTGAACTGGTCGCCGGCGCCGATGTCGACGGCGTGCACGTTGTACGCCAGCGCGCACTCCTCCAGCATGATGTGGACCTTGTGGCCGTTGGGTGTCGGCCAGGTGTAGAGCTCGATCATCGAGGGGCTCCTTCGCGCGGTGGCATGGGTACGTGCTTGGCGATCTCCACCTTGGCGATCGCGTTGCGGTGGACTTCGTCCGGGCCGTCGGCCAGCCGCAGCGTCCGCGCCAGCGCGTAGGCATAGGCGACCGGGAAGTCATCGCTGACGCCGGCGCCGCCGTGGGCCTGGATCGACCAGTCGAGCACGGTGCACGCCACGTTGGGCGCGACGACCTTGATCATCGCGATCTCCGCCTTCGCGGCCTTGTTGCCGACCGTGTCCATCATGTACGCGGCCTTCAGCGTCAGCAGGCGCGCCTGGTCGATCATGCAGCGGGCGTCGGCGATGCGCTCCTGCCAGACCGTCTGGCGCGCGATCGGGCCGCCGAAGGCGACGCGCGTGGCCAGGCGCTTGCACATCAGTTCGAGCGCGCGCTCCGCCAGCCCGAGGCAACGCATGCAATGGTGGATGCGGCCGGGCCCGAGGCGGCCCTGGGCGATCTCGAAGCCGCGCCCTTCGCCGAGCAGGATGCTCGACGCGGGCACGCGCACGTCGCGGAACTCGGTCTCCATGTGGCCGTGCGGCGCATCGTCGTAGCCGAACACGTTCAGCGGCCGCAGCACCTTGACGCCGGGCGTGTCCGACGGCACGAGGATCATCGACTGCTGCTGGTGCTTCGCGGCCGTCGGATCGGTCTTGCCCATCACGATGTAGACCTTGCAGCGCGGGTCGCCGGCGCCCGACGTCCACCACTTGCGGCCGTTGATCACGTAGTCGTCGCCGTCGCGCCGGATCTCGGTCTGGATGTTGGTCGCGTCCGACGAGGCGACCGCCGGCTCGGTCATCGCGAAGCCGGAGCGGATGTCGCCCGCGAGCAGCGGCTCCAGCCACTGCTTCTTCTGTTCCGGCGTGCCGTAGCGCTCGATCGTCTCCATGTTGCCGGTGTCCGGCGCGCTGCAGTTGAAGACCTCGCTCGCCCACGGCACGCGGCCCATGATCTCGGCGAGCGGCGCGTACTCGATGTTCTTCAGCCCGGCGCCGCGCGGAGACTCAGGCAGGAAGAGGTTCCACAGCCCCGCCGCCTTCGCCTCGAGCTTCAGTTCCTCGACGATGCGGGTCGGAGTCCAGCGCGCGCCCTTGCGCGTGTTCTCCTCGATCTCGTCGTAGAAGCGCCGCTCGTTCGGGTAGACGCGTTCCTGCATGAACCCGTCGACGCGGGCGCGCAGGTCCTGGACCTTCGGAGTGAAGTCGAAATGCATCGTGTGCCTCCTCGTGCGAGGAGGATAGCGCAGCGACCTTGGACGTCCCGCGGCGCCGCGCTACAGTCGCACGAGGAGGAGTCATGCGCGCCGTTCGATGTGTCGAGTGGGGTCCGCCCGAGAAGCTCGTGGTCGCGGACGTCGAAGTGCCCGAGCCGAAGCCGGGCGAGGTGCGTGTCCGCGTCGCCGCGGCCGGCATCAACTTCCCGGACGCTCTGATCGTGCAGAAGAAGTACCAGGTGCAGCCGCCGCTGCCGTTCACGCCCGGCACCGAGGTGGCCGGCACGGTGGACAAGGTCGGCGACGGCGTGAAGCACGTGCGCGCGGGCGACCGCGTGATCGCGTTCGTCGGCCTCGGCGGCTTCGCCGAGTACGCCTGCGCGCCGGCGGCGCTGGTCGCGCCGGTGCCGCCCGGCGTCAGCGACACCGTGGCCGCGGCGTTTACCCTCACGTATGCGACGTCGCACCACGCGCTCTTCGACCGCGGCCAGTTGAAGAGCGGCGAGACGCTGCTCGTGCTGGGGGCGGGCGGCGGCGTCGGCCTCGCGGCGGTCGAGCTCGGCAAGCTTGCCGGCGCCCGGGTGGTGGCGGCGGCGTCGAGCGGCGAGAAGCTGCAGGCGGCCCACGAGCATGGCGCCGACGTGCTGATCGACTACAGCCGGCAGGACCTGCGCGAAGCGGTGAAGGCCGCTACGGACGGCAAGGGCGCCGACGTGGTCTACGACCCGGTCGGCGGTCCGCTGACGGAGGCCGCCGTGCGCTCGCTGGCGTGGCGCGGACGGCTGCTTGTGATCGGTTTCGCGCAGGGCGAGATCCCGCAGATTCCGGCCAACCTGCTGCTGATCAAGGGAACTTCGGCGGTCGGCGTTTTCTGGGGGGACTTCGCGCGGCGCGAGCCGAAGGCCAACGGCGCGATGCTGGCGGAGCTCTTCGGCTGGCTCGCCGAGGGCAAGCTCCGGCCCCATGTGTCGAAGACGTTCGGATTGCAGGAGGTGGCGGCAGCGCTGCGCTCGCTGCTCGACCGCCAGGCGGTTGGCAAGCTCGTCGTCGTTCCTTGATCCAGTTCCTCGGAGTGCCCATGCAATCGTTCGTCCGACCCTTGCTTGCCTTTTTCGGTGCCCTCGTCGTGGCGTCGTCGCCGGCGCGCGCCGCGGAGCGCTCGATCGACAAGGAGGTGATGGTGGCGGCGACGCCCGAGCAGGCGTGGCAGGCCTGGACCACGCGCGAAGGCATCACCAGCTTCTTCGCGCCCGATGCCAGGATCGAGCCGCGCCCCGGCGGCGCCTTCGAGGTCTACATCAATCCCTATGCGGAGCCCGGCATGAAGGGGGCGGACGACATGCGGTTCCTTGCGCTGCAGCCACCGCGCATGCTCTCGTTCACCTGGAACGCGCCGCCGCACCTGCCCGAGGCGCGGCAGCAGCGCACCGTCGTCGTCGTCCGCATCCATCCGGTCAACGAGCGCGAGACGCGCGTCACGCTGCACCACACCGGCTGGGGCGACGGCGGCGAGTGGGACCAGGCGTTCGCCTACTTCGATCGCGCCTGGGGCAACGTGCTCGGCAACCTGAAGAAGCGCTTCGAGACCGGCCCGATCGACTGGACCGCGTGGCTCGAGCAGATGCGCAAGATCACGCCGAAGAAGTGACCGGCAGGCAGGTCGGGCGACGCGGCCGCGGCCGAAGCGTGCCCCGGCCCGCGCCTGGCGTCACGCGCGTTGCGCGTAACGCCAGCCCAGTTCGGCCAGCGCCTTCGCGTTCTCGCCCGACTTGAGGGCGTTGTCCGAGGAGGCGATGCCCTCGGTCGCGCGCTTGTAGACGCCCTGCAGGATCGCGGCGATCCGGAACAGGTTGTAGGCGAGGTAGAAGTTCCAGTGGTCGATCGGACCGCGCCCGGTGCGCTCCGAGTAGCGGCGGATGTACTCGGCCTCCTCCGGGATGCCGAGGGCGGCGTGGTCGAGTCCCGCAATCCCCCGGAAGGCGCCCGGCGCGATGTGCCAGCTCATGCAGTGATACGAGAAGTCGGCCAGCGGGTGCCCGAGGGTCGACAGTTCCCAGTCGAGGATCGCGACGATGCGGGGCTCGGTGGGGTGGAACACGAGGTTGTCCATTCGGTAGTCGCCGTGCACCACCGTGGTCTCGTCGCTCGCCGGGATGTGCTCCGGCAGCCAGTCGATCAGCCGGTCCATCGCGTCGACCTGCGCGGTCTCGGAAGCGCGGTACTGCCTGCTCCAGCGTCCGATCTGCCGCGCGAAGTAGTTGCCGGTCTTGCCGTAGTCGGCGAGTCCGGCGCGCTCGATGTCCACCGTGTGCAGCCGCGCGATGATGCGGTTCATCTCGTCGTAGATCGCGGCGCGCTCGGCGACCGACGCGCCGGGCAGCGACTGCTCCCAGAAGATGCGGCCTTCGACGTGCTCCATCAGGTAGAAGGCGCGCCCGATCACGCTCTCGTCCTCGACGAGCAGCAGCGTCCACGGCACGGGGATGCCCTGCGACGCCAGCGCGCGCATCACGTGGAATTCGCGTTCGATCGCGTGCGCCGAGGGCAGCAGCTTCGCCGCCGGACCCGGCTTGCTGCGCATGACGTAGCGCCCGGTCGGCGTCGTCAGCAGGTAGGTCGGGTTCGACTGGCCGCCCTGGAACTGCTGGACGGTGAGCGGTCCGCGGAACGCCGGCAGATGCTGTTCGAGGTGCGCCGCGAGCCGTTCCAGATCGAAACGGTGCCGTGCGGTCACTTCGCCGAGCTGGGTCATGCAATGTCTCCCGCGCCGCGCGCCGAGCGCAGCTTCATGTACTGGCCGAGCAGGTGCTCCATGGTGGACAGGCGCGAGGCCGTCTGCAACGTGTCGAGCGCGCAGAAGTTGACGACGCGCACGATGCTGGTCGCCACGCTGGGGCCGACGTCGATCACGTTGAGGCAGGCCGGGTCCTGCGCCAGCCCGCCGAGGAACACCGGCTGGCCCGTCAGGAACCACGACAGGATCGCGCGGTTCACGCCGCCGTGCAGGACGAGCAGCAGCGTGTCCCAGTCGTCGTCCGCGAGCAGGCGCTGGATCGACGGCAAGGTGCGGTCGAGCAGGGTGCCGATCGTCTCGCCGTTCAGGAACCGCGTTTCGAGAGGCACCGGGCCCTCGAAGGCGGCGATGAAGGCGGAGCGCAGTTCCGCGTCCGGGATGCTCGACAGCGCGCCGCCGCGGATCTCCTGCAGTTCGCTGCGGTGCTCCAGCGGCGGGTTCGCGCCGGCGGCGGCGAGCACGTGCTCGGCGGTGCTGCGCGTGCGCGCCAGCCCGCTGGTGACCGCGCGGTCGATCTTCACGCCCGAGGCGGCGATCGCCGCGCCCATCGCGCGCGCCTGCTCCACGCCGCGCGGCGTGAGCGGCACGTCGTCGGGCGGGTACGGGCGCCCCGCGTCGTCGAAGTACTCGACGGCGCCGTGGCGCATCAGAAGGATGCGTCGACGCTCGACGTGCATCAGACCTCCCTGACGATGCCGGACTGCACGAGCGCGTCGATGGCCTGGCCATCGAGTCCGCACTCCGCGAGGATCGCTCGCGTGTGTTCGCCCTGGCCGGGGGCGGGCGCGGTCGTCCATCGGTGCCCGGAGATCTGCGCCAGCGGGCCGATCTCGGTCACGTCGCCCTGGCGGCGCACCAGGCCGCGCGCGTTGTGATGTGGATGCGCCAGCGCCTCGGCGGGGGTGAGCACGGGCGTCACGCAGCAGTCGACTCGCGCGAACACCCGTTCCCAGTCGGCGGCGGTTACCTGCGCCATCCGTTGCGCCACGCGCGCGATCGTTTCCTCCGCCGCGTCCGAGCCGGGCGCCTCGCCGTGCGTCCAGTGGCGGTCGACGAGTTCCGGCAGCCCGGCCGCGTCGCAGAACGCCTGCCAGAACTTGAACTCGAGTGCGCCGACGGCGAGGTGGCGGCCGTCGGCCGTGCGGTAGACGCGGTAGCAGGCCACTCCGCCGGTCAGCAGCGTGCGCTGCGCGATCGGACGCGTGCCCGCGTCGAGGTCGGCGTGCGGGAAGAAGTGGTGCGCGAGCAGCCCGTCGGTCATGGCGACGTCGACATAGCGGCCTTCACCGGTCCGCTGCGCGGCGAGCAGCGCCGCGAGCAGCATGCTCAGGGCCGACAGCGTGCCGCCGAGCAGGTCGCCCATCTGCAGGTTCGGGATGGCCGGCTCGCCGTCGACGCGCGCCTGGTCGAGCACGCCGGTCATGGCGATGTAGTTCAGGTCATGGCCGGCGCGCTGCGCCAGCGGACCGGTCTGGCCGTAGCCCGACAGCGAGCACACCACGAGCTTCGGATTCTCCGCATGCAGCGCTTCCCAGCCCAGTCCGAGACGCTGGAGGACGCCGGGCCGGAACCCCTCGATCAGCGCGTCGGCGCGGCGCACCAGCTGAAGCAGGACCTCGCGCCCCTCGGGCCGCTTCAGGTCGATGGCGATCGAGCGCTTGCCGCGGTTCACCGCTTCGTACGATGGGTTCACCCGCGTCCCGGCGGCGTTGCGCACGGCCGGCGGGAAGGCGCGCATGTAGTCGCCGTCTCCGGTGTCCTCGACCTTGATCACGTCGGCGCCGAGATCGGCGAGGTGCATCGTGGCGGCCGGGCCGGGCAGCAGGCGCGTCAGGTCGAGCACCATCAGGCCGGCGAGCGGAGCGTTCATGGCGCGTCCTTCGCGGCGCAGCGTCGGTGCGCCGTTGCGCGACCGCCGGGCTGGCTCACGGAACTACCCTCTTGCTGCGCGCTCATGTGAGCGCCTCCAGTTCTTCCTGCAGCTTCAGCCAGCGTGCTTCGAGCGACTCGACCTGCGGCGCGAGTTCGCCGCGCCGCTTCAGGACCTTAGCCACTTCGTCCTCGCCCCCGGCGTGATAGAAGGCCGGGTCGGCAAGGCGCGCGTCGAGTTCACGCAATTCGTCGCTGACCTTCGCCAGTTCCGCCTCGGTCTTCGCGAGCTTGTTCTGCAGGGGCTTGCGGGCCGACGCGAGCCGCTGCCGTTCAGCGGCCTCCTGCTGGCGCTGCTCGCGCCGCGTGCCGACGGAGCGCCCGTCTGTGTCGGCGCGCTCCCGCCGGCTCGCGAGCACGAGCGCGGTGTAGTCGTCGAGGTCGCCGTCGAACGGGCCGACCCGGCCGTCGTGCACCAGCCAGAGCTGGTTCACCGTGGCGCGCAGCAGGTGGCGGTCGTGCGAAACGAGGATCAGCGCGCCTTCGTACGACGACAGCGCGACCGTCAGCGCTTCGCGCGTCTCCATGTCGAGGTGGTTGGTCGGCTCGTCGAGCACCAGCACGTTGGGCCGCTTCCAGGCGATCAGCGCGAGCGCGCAGCGCGCCTTCTCGCCGCCCGACATCGGGCCGATCAGCGACGTCGCCATCTCGCCGGAGAAGCGGTAGGTGCCGAGAAAGTCGCGCAGTTCCTGTTCGCGTGTTTCCGGCGCGAGGCGCCGCAGGTGCGCGAGCGGCGTCTCGTCGGCGCGCAACTGGTCGAGCTGGTGCTGCGCGAAGTAGCCGATGGCCAGCCCCTGCCCGCGCAGCAACTCGCCGGCCTGCGGCTCAAGGTCGCCGGAGATCGCCTTCACCAGCGTCGACTTGCCGGCGCCGTTGACCCCGAGGATGCCGATGCGATCGCCCGAGCGCACGGCGAAGCGGATGTCGGACAGGATCCGGCGTTCGCCGTAACCGAGGGCGAGGCGGTCGGCGTCGAGCAGCCGCTCGGGCAGCTTGACCGGTTCGGGGAACTCGAAGCGCCACTCGCGCTTCGCGCGCGCCGGCTCGATGGCGGTCAGCCGCTCGAGCATCTTCAGCCGGCTCTGCGCCTGCCGTGCCTTGGTGGCCTGCGCGCGGAAGCGGTCCACGAATTTCTGCAGGTGGGCGGCCGTGCGCTCGTACTGCCGGGCCGCGGCGTCCTGCTGCCGCAGCTGCTCGAAGTACGCGGTCTCGAAGGCGCTGTAGTTGCCTGCGAAGCGCCGGATCGCGCCGTCGGCGACGTTCCAGATCGTCTGCGCCGCCCGGTCGAGGAACTCGCGGTCGTGCGAGATCAGGATCACGGTGGCCGGCTGCCGCTTCAGCCACGCCTCCAGCCACACCACGGAGTCGAGGTCGAGGTGGTTGGTCGGCTCGTCGAGCAGCAGCAGGTCGGCGGGCCGCAGCAGGGCGCGCGCAAGCGCCAGCCGGTTGCGCCAGCCGCCCGAGAACGACGCGACAGGGCGCGTCGCGTCGGACTCCGCGAAGCCGAGTCCGTGCAGCACCGCGCGGGCTTCCGCCGTGATCGCGCCCTCGTTCAGCTCCGCGAGGGCGGACACGGCGTGCGCGAGCCGCAGGTCGTCGTGCGACTGCTCGGCCGCGGCGAGCTCCGCGCGCGCCGCCGTGAGTGGCGCATGACCGGCCAGCACGTAGTCGATCGCGGCGAGGTCCGCCCCTTCGATGTCCTGAGCCACGTGGGCGATGCGGGCGGCGGCCGGCGCCTCCAGTTCGCCGGCGTCGATCGGCAGTTCGCCAAGGATGGCGGAGAAGAGCGACGACTTGCCGCTGCCGTTGGCGCCGACCAGGCCGATGCGCTCGCCGGGTGGCGCGATCAGCGACACGTTGCGGTACAGCGTGCGTGCGCCGCGCGCGATGGCGACGTCGATCAGCCGGAGCATCGCGGGGCTGTCCTGGGCGGTCCGCGCCGCCTGGCTGGAGGATGCGCTACGGCAGCTCCTCCTGGCGCGCCATGAACACCATGTCGTCGCCGGCGCTGGTCGTGAGCCATGTCAGCGGGACGTCGGCGAGCACGCGCTCGACCTCGCGGCGGCCGTCGCCGACCTCGACGAAGAGCAGGCCGCCGCGCTTCAGGTGGCCGCGCGCCTGCCGCGCCAGCTTCTTCACGACGGTCATGCCGTCGGCGCCGCCGGCGAGCGCGAGCATCGGCTCGTGCTGGTACTCCTTCGGCAGCTTCGCCATCGCTTCGTCGGTGACGTACGGCGGATTGCACAGGATGATGTCGTAGCGCTTGGTGTCCAGCGCCTCGAAGAGATCCGACTGGACCAGCGTGACGCGGTCCTCGAAGTGATAGTCGTCGACGTTGCGGCGGGCGACCCGCAGCGCGTCGGGCGAGACGTCGACCGCGTCGACCTTCGCGTTCGGGAAGGCATCGGCGGCCATCACGGCGAGGCAGCCCGATCCGGTGCACAGGTCGAGGATGTCGGTGACGGCGTCGGGATCCTCGACCCATGGCGCCAGGTCGTCGCGCAGCAGTTCGGCGATGAACGAGCGCGGCACGATCACGCTCTCGTCGACGTAGAACTGGTAACCCATCAGCCAGGCCTCGTTCAGCAGGTAGGCCGCCGGCGCCCGCTTCTTCACGCGGCGCTCGATCAGTTGCAGCAATGCATTCATCTCGGCGTGCGTCAGGTAGGCATCGGCGAAGAAGTCGAGCTTGTCGAGCGGCAGCTTCAGCGCGCGCAGGATGATGAACGACGCCTCCTCGAACGCGTTGGCCTGGCCGTGGCCGTACGACAGGTTCGCCTCGTTGAAGCGGGTGACGGCGTAGCGCAGCACGTCGCGCAGGGTCCGCAGGTTGGCGATGGCGTCGATGCTCATGGGTAATCGTCCCTTACGTCAGCAGCCGTTCGAGGGCGCCGCGGTAGATGTCCTTCAGCGGTTCGAGGTCCGCCACGGCGATGTGTTCGTCGATCTTGTGCACCGACGCGTTGGGTGGCCCGAATTCGACCACCTGGCGGCAGATCGTCGCGATGAAGCGGCCGTCGGAGGTTCCGCCGGTGGTCGACAACTGCGTGTCGCGGCCCGTGACCTCCCGGATCGCCGCCGTCATGGCCGCGGAGAGGGCGCCGGGAGCCGTGCTGAACGGCTGTGCGCCGACGGTCCAGGCCAGCTCGTATTCGAGCCCGTGCCGCCGCAGGATCGCCTCGATCCGCTGCATCAGGCTCGCGGCCGACGAGACGGGCGCGAAGCGCAGGTTGAAGTCGACTTCGCAGGACCCGGGGATGACGTTCGTCGCGCCGGTGCCCGCGTGGACGTTGGAGACCTGGAACGTGGTCGCGGGGAACGAGGCATCGCCGTCGTCCCACCGCTCGGCCGCGAGTTCGGCGAGCGCCGGCGCCAGCTGATGCACCGGGTTGCGCGCGAGGTGCGGATAGGCGACGTGCCCCTGGATGCCGCGCACCACCAGGCGGCCGGAGAGCGATCCGCGGCGCCCGTTCTTGATGGTGTCGCCGAGCACGTCGACCGAGGTGGGTTCGCCGACGATGCAGTAGTCGATCGACTCGGCGCGGGCGCGCAGCGCGTCGACCACCTTGACCGTGCCGTCGGTCGCCGGGCCTTCCTCGTCGGACGTCAGGAGCAGCGCGATCGAGCCCGCGGTGCTCCGGGTGCGCGCGCACGAATTCCTCGGCGGCGACCACGAAGGCGGCGACCGAGCTCTTCATGTCGGACGCGCCGCGGCCATGCAGCGCGCCGTCACGCACGGTCGGCGTGAACGGGTCCGAGTGCCACTGGTCCAGCGGCCCGGGCGGCACGACGTCGGTGTGGCCGGCGAACACGAGCACCGGCGCGGCCTGGCCGCGCCGCAGCCAGAGGTTGGTGACGCCCCCGGACGCGATGGTCTCGGGCTGGAAGCCAAGCGGCGCGAGGCGCGCGGCGACGAGCGCCTGGCAGCCGTCGTCCTCCGGCGTGACGGACCGGCGGCGGATCAGGTGCTGGGTGAGCTCGAGCGTGGCGTTCATCGCGTGTCCGCGCGAGGCTGTAGAGCCTCACGGAAGGCGCGGCGATTGTAAGGCAGCGGCTCCGCTGCCCGCGCCTGCTCAGATGTTCAGCGTGAACTCGGAAAACGAGGCGTCGGAGCCCGCTTCCATCCGCGGCTCGCGCGCCGGCTGCGACTTCGGCTTGCCGGCGTTGTTGATGAACCAGAGCAGGTTGTTCTGCGAATCAGCCGCGGCCAGCGCGTCCTCGCGCGTGACGTGGTCCGACTGGATCAATGCGTACAGGCTTTGCTCGAACGAAATGCTCTCCGGGGCGAGGCTCTGCTCCATCGCTTCCTTGATCGCCGGCACGTCGCCGTGTTCGATCAGGTCGGCGATGTGGCGGGTGTTGAGCAGCACTTCGACCGCGGGAACGCGGCCGCCCCGCTTCGACCGCACCAGCCGCTGCGAAACGATGGCCTTCACCGCGACCGACATGTCCTGGAACAGCGCCTGCCGCGTTTCTGGCGGGTAGAAGCTGATCACGCGGTTGAGGGCGTGCGAGCTGTTGGTCGCGTGCAGGGTGGCTACCACGAGGTGGCCGGACATCGCGTAGGCGATCGCCGCGGTCATCGTCTCGCGGTCGCGGATCTCGCCGATGAAGATGACGTCGGGGGCCTGGCGCATCGCGCTGCGCAGCGCGGCGTACAGCGTCTTCGCGTCGGAACCGATCTCGCGCTGGTTGATGATCGACTTCTTGTTGCGGAACAGGAACTCGATCGGGTCCTCGAACGTCAGCATGTGCCCGGTGACGAGCTCGTTGCGGTGGTCGAGCATCGACGCGATGGTCGTCGATTTGCCAGAGCCCGCCGCGCCGACGACAAGGATCAGCCCGCGGCGCTCCATCACGAGGTCCTTCAGGACCTCGGGCAGGTGCAGTTCGTCGAGCCGCGGCACGTCGTGCGGAATGAAGCGGATCACTGCCGACACCGAGCCGCGCTGCAGGAAGGCGCTGAGGCGGAAGCTGCCCACGCCCTGGATCGGTAGCGCGATGTTCAGTTCGCGCGAGTCCTCGAGCTCGCGGAACTGGGTGTCCGTGACGCGCTCGGCCAGAAGCGACACGATCGCCTGCGGCGCCAGCCGGTCCTGGTTGATCGGCACGCACACGCCGTTGATCTTGATCGTGATCGGGGATCCGACCGAGAGGAACAGGTCGGACGCCGACTTCTCGGCCATCAGGTTGAACAGGCGGTCCAGTGACATCGGCGATCCCGACATGGCGCGGCGATCCTTCTCTCGGTGACAGCGACAGAGAATAGGCGCGTCGCCCGGGCTTGCGAATACCTTCAAACGGGCGAAAAGGGCGGTCTACGCCCCGTGCCCCAGCCCTTACTGCCTTTTGTGGCCCTTATCGCCCCTTCGGTCTTCCTGGCCCCATGACTGCGCGTCCGACGCGACGGCTGCAACGCGATCAGGCCCGCAGGAGGTCGTTGATGCTGGTCTTTGCGCGAGTCTGGGCGTCGACCTTCTTGACGATCACGGCGCAGTACAGGCTGTATTTCCCGTCGGACGACGGCAGGTTGCCGGACACGACGACGGAACCGGCGGGGATGCGCCCGTAGCTGACTTCGCCGGTGGCGCGGTCGTAGATCTTCGTGCTCTGGCCGATGTACACGCCCATCGAGATCACCGAGTTCTCCTCGACGATCACGCCCTCGACGACCTCGGAGCGCGCGCCGATGAAGCAGTTGTCCTCGATGATCGTGGGATTCGCCTGCAGCGGCTCGAGCACGCCGCCGATCCCGACGCCGCCCGACAGGTGCACGTTGCGGCCGATCTGCGCGCACGAACCGACGGTTGCCCAGGTGTCGACCATGGTGCCCTCGTCGACGTAGGCGCCGATGTTGACGTATGACGGCATCAGCACCACGTTGCGGGCGATGTAGCTGCCGCGGCGCGCGACGGCGGGCGGCACCACGCGCACGCCGGCGCGGGCGAAGCGCGCCGCGTCCCACCCGGCGAACTTGGTCGGCACCTTGTCGTAGAACTGCGCGAAGCCGCCGGCCGGCATCGGGGCGTTGTCGTTCAGGCGGAACGACAGCAGCACGGCCTTCTTCACCCACTGGTGCACGACCCACTGGCCGTCGCGCTTCTCGGCGACGCGCAGGTCGCCCGCGTCGAGCCGGTCGATGACGTCGTCGACGGCGCGGCGCAGTTCCTGCGGCGCGGCGGTCGGGCTGAGGCTCGCGCGGTGTTCCCAGGCTTCGCTGATGATCGATTCGAGGCTCATGAAGTTCTCGTGGTGGTCAGGCGGTGAAGGAGGCGATGCGTCCGCGCCGCGTCCGCCACCTCGGCGGGCGACGCGACGAGCGCGATGCGGACGTGGCCGGCGCCCGGACTGGCGCCGTCGACGCTGCGCGACAGGTAGCTGCCGGGCAGCACGGTGACGTGCGTCGCTGGCGTAGAGGCGCCGCGCGTACTCGGCGTCGTCGATCGGCGTCGCGGCCCACAGGTAGAAGGCCGCGTCGGGCCGCTCGCACCGCAGCGCGCGCTGGATGACCGGCGTGGCCTGGCCGAACTTGGCCGCGTACAGCGTGCGGTTCTCGACCACGTGCGCCTCGTCGCTCCACGCGGCGACGCTGGCCGCCTGGACCGCCGGGCTCAGCGCGCAGCCGTGGTAGGTGCGGTAGAGCAGGAAATGCTTCAGCACGCCGGCGTCGCCGGCGACGAAGCCGGAGCGCAGGCCGGGCACGTTCGAGCGCTTCGACAGGCTCGAGAACACGACGAGCCGCTCGAAGCGGTCGCGGCCGAGCAGCGCCGCCGCCTGCAGCCCGCCCAGCGGCGCCGCGCCTTCGTCGAAGTAGATCTCGGAGTAGCACTCGTCCGACGCGATCACGAAGCCGTGCCGGTCCGACAGTTCGAACAACTGCTTCCACTCGGGCAGCGTCATCACGCGGCCGGTCGGGTTGCCCGGCGAGCAGACGTACACGAGCTGGACCTTCGGCCACTCGGCAGGGCTCAGCCGCTCGAACTCCATGCGGTAGCCGTTGGCCGCCGTCGTCGGCAGGAACAGCGGCCGGGCGCCGGCGAGCAGCGTCGCGCCTTCGTAGATCTGATAGAAGGGATTCGGCGACACGACGATCGCGTCCCGCGTGCGATCGACGACGGTCTGCGCGAACGCGAACAGCGCCTCGCGCGAGCCCGCGACCGGCAGCACCTGGGTGGCCGGGTCGAGCGTCGGCAGGCCGTAGCGCCGGCAGGCCCAGGCCGCGATCGCCTCGCGCAGTTCCGGCTGGCCGGCGGTCAGCGGATAGCTCGCGATGCCCGGCAGCGCCCGGGCCAGCGCCTCGAGGATGAAGGGTGGCGTCGGATGCTTCGGCTCGCCGATCGACAGGTTGATCGGCGCGAGATGCGCGGGCGGCGTCACCCCGGCGAACAGCGCGCGCAAGCGCTCGAAGGGGTACGGCTGCAGCCGCTGCAGGTCGGGATTCATCGGGATGCCTCGGCCCCTGCGCTCAGCCCCGCGTCGGGCCGCCCTCGACCGTCGTGCGGCCGAGTTCGATGTGGGGCGCGGGCTTCCAGCCCTTCTTGCGGTGCTCGGCGACCACCGTCGTGAAGAGTCCGCCGCGCACGTACCAGCGCGCCGTCAGCCGCATGAAGCGCGGCGCCAGCGCCCTGACGAGGTCGTCGAGGATGCGGTTCGTCACGGCCTCGTGGAACACACCCTGGTCGCGGAACGACCAGACGTAGAGCTTGAGGCTCTTCAGCTCGACGTTGCGCTTGTCCGGGATGTAGTCGAACACCAGCGTCGCGAAGTCCGGCTGCCCGGTCAGCGGGCAGAGGCAGGTGAACTCAGGCACCTCGATGTGGACGAGGTAGTCGCGCGCGGGCGCAGGATTGGGGAACGTCTCGAGCGACGAGCTGGGTCGGGATGGCATGAAATGGCGACTCGCCGACGGTGGGCGGCGCGAGGAGAGCAGGAGTGCGCTGGTATTATACGAACGCATCAAGCCGCTCCCTGTCGAACGCGCGACAAACGATCCCGGTCCGCGCCGTTCGTCCAACAGGGCCGTTGCAACCTTCGGACTCCCGCTACTCACGTGCGTCTTCGGCAGATCAAGCTCGCCGGGTTCAAGTCATTCGTCGACCCCACCCAGATCGACGTGCCCGGCAGCCTTGTCGGCGTGGTCGGACCCAACGGCTGCGGCAAGTCGAACGTGATCGATGCGGTCCGCTGGGTGCTCGGCGAAAGCAAGGCCGCCGAGCTGCGCGGCGAGTCGATGCAGGACGTGATCTTCAACGGCTCGGTCAACCGCAAGCCGGGCGGCCGCGCCAGCGTCGAGCTCGTGTTCGACAACCACGAGGGACGCATCGGCGGCGCCTGGGGGCAGTACTCCGAGATCTCGGTGAAGCGCGTGCTGTCGCGCGACGGGAACTCGAGCTACTACATCAACAACCAGAACGTGCGGCGCCGCGACGTGCACGACATGTTCCTCGGCACCGGCCTCGGTCCGCGCGCGTACGCGATCATCGGGCAGGGCATGATCTCCCGGATCGTCGAGGCGCGTCCGGAGGAGTTGCGGGTGTTCCTCGAGGAAGCCGCCGGCATCTCCAAGTACAAGGAGCGCCGGCGAGAGACCGAGAACCGGCTGGCCGACACGCGTGACAACCTGACGCGCGTCGAAGACATCCTGCGCGAGCTCGACGGCCAGATCGGCAAGCTCGAGCAGCAGGCCGAGGTTGCGCAGAAATACCGCACGCTGCAGGCGCAGCACGATGAACAGCAGCAGCTCCTGTGGCTGACGCGCAGGCGCGAAGCCGAGGCCGAGCAGCAGAAGGTCGCGCGCGACATCGAGGCGCGCACCAACGCGCTCGAGGCGCACGTGGCCGAGTTGCGTGGCGCCGAGCGCGCGCTCGAGGAGGTGCGTGCCGCGCACTTCGCCTCGAGCGATGCGGTCCACGAAGCACAGGGCAGGCTGTTCCAGGTCAACGCGGAAGTGTCGCGGCTCGAGTCCGAGATCCGCATGATCGTCGACGGCCGCACCCGGCTGGCGACGCAGATCGAGACGCTGAAGGCCACGCGCGAGCGGCGCCTGCAGGAACGCGCCGATCACCTTGCGCGGGTCGAGGAACTCACCCTTTCGATTGCCGACACGACGCAGCGGCTCGAGGAGGCGCGCGGGCGCGTGTCCGAGCACGAGGGACGCCTGCCGCAGTTCGAGTCCACCTACAGCAACGCGCGCGAAGCGATGACCGCGGCGCGCGCGGTCGCGGCCCAGGCCGAGCAGGCGATCGAGGCGGCGGCGTCCGAGCAGCGCAACCTCGACCGACAACTGTCCGCGCTCGCGCAGCGCCGCGATCGGCTGAACGAGGAGAAGGCCTCGATCGGCAGCCCCGACGAAGCGCGGCTGGCCGACCTGAAGGCGCAGGTGGCCCGGCTGGACGCCGAACTCGCCGCTGCCACCGAAGCGCAGCAGCGTGCCGAACAGCAAGTTGCCAGCGGCACCGACGAGCGCGCGCGCGTGATTGATGCGCGCGTGAAGCAGGCCGACACGCTGACGCGCCTGGAAGCGCGGCTGACCGCGTTGAGGCAGGTGCAGGCGAACGTCGAGGCCAACGAGAAGCTCGATCCCTGGCTGCGCGGCCAGGGCCTCGAAGGACTGCCGCGCCTGTTCCGCAAGCTCGCCGTCGAAGCTGGCTGGGAAACGGCGTTCGAAAGCCTGCTGCGTGAACGCGTGGAGAGCGTCGAGGTCGGCCGCCTCGATGTCGTCGGCGGTTTCGCCGCCAACACCCCGCCGGCGCGCGTGGCGTTCTACTCCACGAACGCGGCCGTGGTGCGCGACAGCGGACACCTGCCGGGATTCGGGCGCCTCAGCGACCTTGTCCGCGGGCACGACGCTGCCTTGTCCGCGGTGTTGTCGGACTGGCTCGCGAATGCCTTCGTCGCCCCGGACCTCGCCACGGCGCTGGCTGCGCGCGAACAGTTGCCGCCGGGCGGACAGTTCGTGCTGAAGGCGGGCCACGTGGTGTCGCGCTACGGCGTGCGCTTCTTCGCCTCCGACAACCCGAAGTCCGGCCTGCTGGCCCGTCGGCTCGAGATCGAGAACCTCGACAAGGAGATCCGCGCGCAGCGGTTGATCGTCGAGGAGGCGACCGCCACCGTGGCGCGGGCCGAGTCCGCGCTGCGCCAGGCGCAGGACGCCCAGCAGGTGTCCCGGCGCGAGGTGGAGCGGCTGCGCAGCCAGGCGCACGCGGCGCAGATCGAAGCCGTGCGACTGGGCGAGCTGATCGACCGGGTGCGCCACCGCAGCGGCCAGATCGAAGGCGAGCTGGCCGAGATCGAGGCGCAGGACCGCGAACTGCGCAGCCATCGCGGCGACGCGGACACGCGCTTCGAGCAGCTCGACGCCGAGCTGGCAACGCACCAGGAGAGGGTGGAAGGCGCCCGGGTCGCCTACGAGCAGGCCGACCAGGCGCTGCGCGGCGCGCGCGACGACCAGCGCGCCCTCGAGTCGGCACGGCAGCAGCTGGAGTTCGCGCTGACGTCGAATCGCGAGCGGCAGCGCGACGTCGAGCAGGCCGCCGCGACGGCCGGCAGCGAAGCCGGGCGCCTCGAGGCCGACGTCGCTGCCGCCACCGCGGAACTGGCCCGCCTGGACGACAGCGCCGCCCGCGCCGGCCTCGACACCTGGCTCGCGCAACGTGCGAGCGCGGACGCTGGCCTGCGCGAGGCACGCAGCCGCATGGACGAGCTGGCGCAGCAACTGAAGGCGACCGACGAGCAGCGGATGACGCTCGAGCGCGAGGTCCAGCCGCGCCGCGACAAGCTCATGGAGCTGCAACTGAAGGAGCAGGCCGCGCGCCTGGCCGCCGAGCAGTTCGCGCAGCAGCTGGCCGAGGTGAAGGCCGACGAGGCCGCACTCGAGGCCAGGCTGACCCCGCAGATGAAGGGCAATGCGCTGCAGGCCGAGATCACGCGGCTGGCCGACGAGATCGCCACGCTCGGCGCGGTCAACCTCGCCGCGCTCGAAGAGCTGACCACGTCGCGCGAGCGCAAGACCTTCCTCGATGCGCAGTCGACCGACCTGACCGCGGCGATCACCACGCTGGAGGACGCGATCCGCAAGATCGACCGCGAGACGCGCGAGCTGCTGCAGCAGACCTTCGACCAGGTCAACACGCACTTCGGCCAGCTGTTCCCGCAGCTCTTCGGCGGCGGCGAGGCGCGGCTGATCATGACCGGCGAGGAGATCCTCGACGCCGGCGTGCAGGTCATGGCGCAGCCGCCGGGCAAGCACAACAGCACGATCCACCTGCTGTCCGGCGGCGAGAAGGCGCTGACCGCCATGGCGCTGGTGTTCGCGCTGTTCAAGCTCAATCCCGCGCCCGTTCTGCCTGCTCGACGAGGTCGACGCGCCGCTCGACGACGCCAACACCGAGCGCTTCTGCCAGCTGGTGAAGTCCATGACCGACAACACGCAGTTCCTCTTCATCACGCACAACAAGATCGCGATGGAGATGGCGCAGCAGCTGATCGGCGTCACGATGCAGGAGCAGGGCGTGTCGCGCATCGTGGCGGTCGACATCGACAGTGCCGTCCGGTTGACGGCCGAGGCCGCCTAGGACGCCCGGGACGCGATGAACAACCTCCACCTCGTGCTGCTGGCGCGTCGGCGCCGCGCTGCTGGTGGCGCTGTTCGCCTACAACAAGTGGCAGGAGCGACAGGCGCTCAAGCGCCTCGACGCGACCATGCGCGAAGGCGTCGGCGACGCGCTGCTCGGTGAAGCGGCGCCCGCCCGGCGCGGGACGTCACGCATCGAGCCGCGGCTCGACGTCGGCGATAGTGGGCATGGGCAGGCGCACGATCCGCGGGACTCCGCGCAGGGTGCAGGAGCCCGGCGACCTCGTCGGCTCCGCCCGGCGCGCCGCACGTCGACGGCTGGACGGAGGACCCGCTTCTCGACTTCGTGCTCGAGCTGCGCTGCAACCACGCGTTCGACGGCGTGGCCGCGCTCGAGGCGCGCGCGCAGCTCGATCGGCTCGCGCTGCCGCTGCCGACGCACCTCGCGGTGTGGGACCCGAAGGCGCAGCACTGGACCGCGCCCGACCGCTTCGGCTTCTACTCGGAACTGCTGGCGTCGGTGCAGATGGCGACGCGGCGACAGGCCCTGAGCGAAATCGAGGCATCGCGGTTCGTGTCGGCCGTGCAGCAGATCGCGCTGGCGATCGACGCCGACTTCGATGCGCCGGAGATGGGCCGGCTGGTGGCACAGGCGGCCGAGCTCGACGCCTTGTGCGCCGCAGTTCGACGTGCAGATCACCCTGACGCTCGAGGCCCAGGACGGACCGATGGACAGCGCGGCCATCAACGCCGCGGCCGCAGGACGCCGGGTTCGTCGCGGCGCCGCCCGGGCGGTGGCTGAAGCGCGACGGCCAGGGGCGCCTGCTGTCGACGCTGAGCGACCACGTCGCTGCTGGCCGACCGGGTCGCGCTGACGCTCGATGTCCCGCTCGCTCCGGGCGACCGTGAGTCGCTGGGCGCGCTCTTCACCGCAGCGCACCAGCTTGCCGCGCGGCTGAACGCGCGCATCGTCGACGACAACGGACGTCCGGTCGAGGTGAACGCGCAGGACACGATCGGCGCCGAACTCGAGAAGCTGTACGACGAGATGCGCGCCGCCGGCATCGAGCCGGGCGGACCGCGCGCGCAGCGCCTCTACGCCGTCGCCTGACGATGGTGGGCGCCAAGCCCTCATCGCCGCACGCCGGCCGACGAGGCGCGCCTGCTGCGCGCCGCGATCGAGCGCGCGCAACCACGCCTACTACGTGCTCGACGCGCCCGTGATGCCGGATGCGGAGTACGACCGGCTGTTCCGGCGCCTGCAGGAGCTCGAAGCCGCGCACCCCGACCTGCGCGACGCCGGATTCGCCGACACAGCGGGTCGGCGGCACGGCCGCGCGACGACCTGCCCGAGGTTCGGCACCGCGTGCCGATGCTGTCGATCCGCACCGAGACCGACTCCGGGCCGGACGGCGCACGCGCGTTCGACGCGCGCATCCGCCGCGAGCTGAAGCTCGGACCGGACGACCCCGCCGTCGAGTACTCGGCCGAACTGAAGTTCGACGGGCTCGCGGTCAGCCTGCGCGTACGAGGCACGGTGTTCTGGTGCGCGCCGCGACGCGCGGCGACGGTGAAGTCGGGAGAGGACGTGACGCCGAACGTGCGCACGATCCGCTCGATCCCGCTGCGACTGCGAGGCGTGACGCCGCCGCCGTGCTCGAGGTGCGCGGCGAGGTCTTCATGCGGCGCGACGAGTTCGAACGCCTGAACGAACGCCGCCGCGCCGCCGACGAGAAGGTCTTCGTGAACCCGCGCAACGCGGCGGCCGGGTTCCTGCGGCAGCTCGATTCGCGCGTCACGGCGTCGCGCAAGCTGTCCTTCTACTGCTACGGGCTCGGCGAGATCGACGGCTGGAACGTGCCGCCGACGCACAGCGCCGTGCTGGATGCGCTGACGTCGATGGGATTGCCCGGTCGCGCGACGATCGCACGGTGGCGCGCGGCGCCGACGAGCTGATCGCGTTCCACGCGGCGGTCGCGGCGCGGCGCGACCGCTTGCCGTTCGACATCGACGGCGTCGTCTACAAGGTCAACTCGCTCGAACTGCAGCGCGAGCTCGGCTTCGTCTCGCGCGAGCCGCGCTGGGCCGTGGCCCACAAGTATCCGCCGCAGGAGGAGGTGACGCAGGTGCTGGGCATCGACGTGCAGGTGGGCCGCACCGGGAAGCTCACCCCGGTCGCGCGGCTCGCGCCGGTCTTCGTCGGCGGCGTCACGGTCAGCAATGCGACCCTGCACAACGAGGACTACATCCGGCGCTCGACCTGATGATCGGCGACACGGTGACGGTGCGGCGCGCTGGCGACGTCATCCCGCAGGTCGTCGCCGTGCTGCCGCGAGCGTCGGCCGCGCCGACGCACGCGCGTTCGCGATGCCGACGGCGTGCCCGGTGTGCGGCTCCGGCGTGGCGCGCGACGCGCGAGGAGAAGGACCTGCGCTGCACGCGGCGGACTCTTCTGCCCGGCGCAGCGCAAGCAGGCGCTGCTGCACTTCGCCGGACGCCGGGCGATGGACATCGAAGGCCTCGGCGACAAGCTGGTCGAGCAGCTGGTCGATGCGGACCTGGTCCGCACGCCGGCCGACCTGTTCCGCCTCGACCTGGCCACGCTCGAGCAGCTCGAGCGCATGGGCCGCAAGTCGGCTGAGAACCTGCTGCAGGCGCTCGAACGCGCGCGTCACACGACGCTCGAACGCTTCGTCTACGCGCTCGGCGTCCGCCACGTCGGCGAATCGACGGCGCGCGACCTGGCGCGCCACTTCGGCGCCCTCGAACGCGCTGGAGGCGGCGTCGGAGGCGGAACTGCTCGAGCCGTGCCCGACGTCGGCCCGGTGGTGGCGTCGTCCATGGCGCGCTTCTTCGCCGAGCCGCACAACCGCGAGGTGATCGCGCAGCTGCGCAAGCCGGGGCGTCGAGCTGGACCGAACGGCGCTGCCGCAGCGCGCGGCCGCCGGTCCGCTCGCCGGCAAGACGTTCGTGCTGACCGGTACGCTGCCGAACTGGACGCGCGACGAGGCGAAGGGCCGGATCGAGGAGGCCGGGCGGCAAGGTCGCGGGATCGGTGTCCGGCCAGACCGACTACGTGGTGGCTGGTGATGCGGCGGGTGGCAAGCTCGACAAGGCGCGTGAGCTCGGCGTGGCGATCATCGACGAGGCATCAACTGAGGCGGCTTCTGGAGGCCTAGGTGTACGCAATCATCGGCGGTAGCGGACTGGCGAAGCTGCACGGTGCTCGAGGCACCGCGGCGGCAGGTCATGCGCACTCCCTACGGCGAGCCCTCGGGAGCGCTGACGTTCGGCCGCCTCGGCCGGCGCCGACGTCGTCTTCCTCGCGCGCCACGGCTACGGCCACACGCTCGCCCCGCACGAGATCAACTACCGCGCGAACATCTGGGCGCTGAAGGAGCTGAAGGTCGAGGGCGTCGTCTCGGTCGCGCACCGTCGGCGGCATCCGCGCCGACCTCGGCCCGGGCGTGCTCGCGCTGCCGGACCAGATCATCGACTACACGCACAGCCGCAAGGCGACCTTCTTCGAGGGCTCCGAGAACGCCGGTGATCCACGTCGACTTCACGCTCCCGTACTGCGACGCCACTGCGTGCGGCGCTGCTGGCCGCGGCCGCGCCGCTGCGGCGAGCCGCTGATCGACGGCGGCGTCTATGGCGTGCACGCAGGGTCCCGCGCCTCGAGACCGCGGCCGAGATCGAGCGCATCGCGCGCGACGGCGGCGACATGGTCGGAATGACCGGCATGCCGGAGGCCGTGCTCGCGCGCGAGGCCGGCCTGGCGTACGCGACGCTCGGCGTGGTCGTCGAATCACGCCGCCGGGCGCGGCACCAGCAGGGAGCGATCCTGCTCGAGGAACTCGACCGGGTGCTGAACGAGACGGTGACGCGCGCAGTGCGCATCCTGTTGGCCTTCTTCGGCGGAGCGCCGACGCGTGATCCGCGACATCCTGCGCATGGGCGACCCGCGCCTGCTGCGCGTATCGGAGCCAGTGCGCGACTTCGGCGCGCCCGGAATTGCGCACACTGGTGGACGACATGTTCGAAACGATGCACGCGGCGAGCGGCGCCGGGCTCGCGGCGCCCCAGATCGGCGTGCCGCTGCGCGTGGTGATCTTCGGCTACGCGGATTCGTCGCGCGCAATCCGCGCTATCCGGACGCCGACCCGGTGCCGCAGACCATCCTGGTCAACCCGGTGCTCGAGCCGCTGACCGACGACGATCGAGGACGGCTGGGAGGGCTGCCTGTCGGTGCCGGGACTGCGCGGGGTGGTGCCGCGGGTCGCGAAGCTGCGCTACTCCGGCTACGACCTCGCTGGCCGGCGCATCGAACGGGTCGCCGAGGGCTTCCACGCGCGCGTCGTGCAGCACGAGTGCGACCACCTCGACGGCATCCTCTACCCGATGCGCATGCCGGGATCTTCTCGCGGTTCGGCTTCACCGACGTGCTGTTCCCCGAATTCGCAGGGCAGGCGGAGGACTAGCTGGAGAGGTCGTGCGGGTCTTGCGTGCAGCGTAGTCCTCTGCGCTTCGACAGCGCAGCGGGGCACTGCGACTCGGCGCCACGGCCGGCGCGCCGCGCAGTGCGGGAACTGCGGACCGGACCGCGGCCGCCGCGTCACGGCGCGATCGCTTCGAGCAGGTCGCCTTCGATTTCCAGTTGCGTCTTGGCGTCGCAGAGTTTCGCGCCCGAGATCAGGAACACGTCCTCGGCGCGTTCGCCGAGCGTCAGCACCTTGGCGGTGTGGACGTTGAGGGTGTGCCGGGCCAGCACGCGCGCGATCGAGTACAGAAGGCCGATCCGGTCGGTCGCCGTGACCGTCAGCAGGTAGTGCGATCCGCGCTCGTCCGGCAGCAGGTGCACGCCGGGCGCGACCGGGAAGTGACGCGACTGTCGCGACATGCGGCCCTTCACCGGGATCGGCAGTTCGTGCTGCACGCCGATCCAGTCCGCGAGTTCGTGCTCGACCTGGCTCAGCAGCTCGCGGTAGTGATGGCCGCGGCCGTGGTCGGTGATCGAGGAAGGTGTCGAGCGCGTAGCCATGGCGCGTGGTGTGGATGCGGGCGTCGAGGATGCTGCAGGTTGCGGCTGTCGAAATAGCCGCAGACGCGCGCGAACAGGTCCTTCTGGTCCTTCACGTAGATCAGCACCTCGGCGCCTTCGCCGATGCGCGCGAGCCGGCGCGCGCACCACCGGCTTCGTCGGTGTTGACGCGGTAGAACAGGGAGCGCGTGTGCCAGGCGATGTCCTGCGCGCCGTGGCGCAGGAAGTAGACGACGTCGAGCTGCTCCCACAGTTCCTTGCGCGCATCGTCCGACAGGCCGTACAGGCGCAGGATGTGCAGCGCCTCCTGCTTGCGCCCCTCGAGCACCGCCGACGGCCGACGACCGTGCCGCCGCCGAGCAGGCGCCGCGTCGAGCGGAACAGGTCCTCGAGCAGCTTTCCCTTCCACGCGTTCCAGACCTTCGGGCTGGTGCCGCGGATGTCGGCGACGGTCAGCAGGTACAGCGCGATCAGGCGCGCTCCGACTTGACGACGTTCGGCGAAGCGGTGGATGACCGCTCTCGTCGGCGAGGTCCTGTTTCTGCGCGACCGTGGACATCGTCAGGTGATGCTCGACCAGGAACGCGACGAGATCGGCGTCGTCACGCTCCAGCCCGTGCTCCCGGCAGAAGCGGCGTGCGTCGCGCGCGCCCAGGTCGCTGTGGTCGCCGCCGCGGCCCTTGGCGATGTCGTGGAACAGGGCGGCGATGTACAGCAGCCAGGGCTTGTCGAAATCGGCGATCAGCTGGCTGCACAGCGGGTACTCGTGCGCGTGCTCCGCCAGCGAGAAGCGGCGCAGGTTGCGCAGCACCTGCAGGATGTGCTGGTCGACCGTGTAGACGTGGAACAGGTCGTGCTGCATCTGGCCGACGATGCGCCGGAACACCGGCAGGTAGCGGCCCAGCACCGACAGCTGGTTCATGCGCCGCAGTTCGTGCAGCACGCCCTTGGGCTGCTGCAGCAGTTCCAGGAACGTCGCGCGGTTGCGCGGGTCCCGCCGGTAGGCGCCGTTGATCGCTGACCCGCGCGTGCCACAGCGCCCGCATCAGGCGCGGGGACATTCCCTTGAGCTCGCTGGTGCTGCGCCTTCAGGAGGAAGGCCCGCAGGATCGCCGTTCGGGTCGCGCTCGAGCGCCGCCTCGTCCTCGATGTCGAGCAGCTCGCCGCGGGCGACGAACGTCGCGTCGATGGCGACGCCGTGCTTCGGCGCTCGCCGGAGAGCAGCCGCTGCTCGATGTTCGAGCAGCACCGCGGTGTTCATCTGCGTGATCACCTTGGCAGCGCGGTAGTAGTGCTGCATCAGCAGTTCGCTCGCGCGCTTGGCCGGCCGTCGCCTCGAAGCCCGCCTGCTGCGCGACCGCGTTCTGCACGTCGAACACGAGGCGGTCCTCGCGGCGCCCGCTGACCAGATGCAGGCGGGCGCGGATCTCCTTCACGCGGCGTTCGGACAGCCGGATGATGCTTCGCCTCGGCCGCGGTCAGCAGGCCGCGGCGCGCCAGTTCGGTCCAGCGCGTGCCGTAGCCGGCGGCGCGCGCGATCCACAGCACGACGTGCAGGTCGCGCAGGCCGCCGGGGCTTTCCTTGACGTTGGGCTCGAGGCTGTACGGCGTCTCGTTGTACTTCGACGTGGCGCTGCTGCTGCTCGAGCAGCTTGGCCTGGAAGTAGGCCTCGCGGTCCACGACGTCGACCACCGCGCGCGAGAACGCCTCGAACTGGCGCCGCGAGCCGGCGATCAGGCGGGACTCGAGCATCGACGTCAGCACGGTCACGTCGCGCGCCGCTTCCTCGCGGCACTCCTCGAGCGTGCGCACGCTGTGGCCCGGGCGCGAGCCCGAGGTCCCACAGCAGCCCCACCAGGCGCTCGATCGTGGCGCGGTCGGCTTCGTCTGGGCGCCTGCTTCAGCAGGATCAGGATGTCGACGTCGGAGTGCGGGAACAGTTCGCCGCGGCCGTAGCCGCCGACGGCGATCAGCGAGGCGCGGCGGGTGATGCCGCTTGCTTCCGCGACTTCGCGCAGCAGGTGGTCGACCGAGCGCGGCCAGCCCGTGCAGCAGGCGCGTCGACCGAGCCGCCGCAGTGAAGCGTCGCGACCAGCGCATCGCGTTCCTGCCGCAGCCGGTCGCGCAGCTTGAACGCGCGATCGTTCATCGGGGCCCGCTGACGATTGGTTCGCGCAGGCGTCGGGCGGCGGCGAGCGCTCGGGGTCGGTGGTCGCCGGCTGGACGACGCGCGTGCGATGAACGCAGGCGGCGGCGGGGAGCCGGCCGACACCGTCAGCACCTCGTGAGCCGGTCGGCGGTGACCAGGACCGTGTGCTCCCACTGCGCCGACAGGCTGTGGTCCTTGGTGACGATGGTCCAGCCGTCGGCCAGTTCCTGGATCGTCGCGGCGGCCGGCGTTGATCATCGGCTCGACCGTGAAGATCATGCCCGGCGACCAGCTTCTCCAGCGTGCCGGGCTTGCCGTAGTGCAGGATCTGCGGCTCCTCGTGGAACTTGCGGCCGATGCCGTGGCCGCAGAATTCGCGCACGACGCTGAAGCCGTGCTTCTCGGCGTGCGTCTGGATCGCGTGCGCCGATGTCGCCGATCGTGGCGCCCGGACGCACCTGGCGGATGCCAAGCCACATGCACTCGTAGGTGACCTCGGACAGCCGGCGCGCGCCGATCGACGGCGTCGCCGACGAAGAACATGCGGCTGGTGTCGCCGTGGTAGCCGTCCTTGATGACGGTGATGTCGATGTTCAGCGACGTCGCCGTTCTTCAGCACCCGGTCGCCCGGGATGCCATGGCAGACCTGGTGGTTGACCGAGGTGCAGATCGACTTCGGGAACGGCCGGTAGCCCGGCGGCGCGTAGTTCAGCGGGGCCGGAACGGTTCCCTGCACGTCGACCATGTAGTCGTGGCACAGGCTGGTCGAGCTCGCCGGTGGTGATTCCGGCCCGGACGTGGGGAGTGATGAAGTCGAGCACTTCGGCCGCCAGGCGGCCGGCCAGGCGCATGCCCTCGATGTCCTCGGGAGTTTTGATGACGATGGGCATGATGCGGGGCCGGAGCCTCGCAGTTGAGCGGCGGCGCGCGAAGGTGGCTATGATATCGGGCTGTCTCGGCGGCTTGAAAATCAAGCACTTGGCCGGGAAACCGGACCGGGTGCGGACCGGGCGCGCCGGCGGGCTGGTTCCGCGTCGCCGGATCGGTACCTTCACGCCGTCAGGTCGAGGCAGAAATCGCGCGCAGCGCCACCAAGGTGCGGCAGTCGGATGGACCATCCCGGCACGGGACGAACCAGCGGCTTTCGCCTCGGCGCATGCGCAGGACCCAACCTTGGAGAGGAAAGTCATGTCCGTGACCATGCGTCAGATGCTGGAGGCCGGTGTTCATTTCGGCCACCAGACCCGTTTCTGGAACCCGAAGATGGCGCCGTTCATCTTCGGTCATCGCAACAAGATCCACATCATCAACCTCGAAAGCACGCTGGACCAGTTCCAGGAGGCGACGAAGTTCGTGCGCCAGCTGACTTCCAACAGCGGCACGATCCTCTTCGTCGGCACCAAGCGCCAGGCGCGCGAGACGATCGTCGAGGAAGCGAAGCGCTGCGGCATGCCGTACGTCGACCAGCGCTGGCTCGGCGGCATGCTGACCAACTTCAAGACGGTCAAGCTCTCGATCAAGCGCCTGAAGGAGATGGAGCAGATCCTGGCCGACAACGGCACCGAGCGCATGACGAAGAAGGAAGCGCTCGACTTCCATCGCGAAGTGGAGAAGCTCAACAAGTCGATCGGCGGCATCAAGGACATGAACGCGCTTCCCGACGCGCTGTTCGTGATCGACGTCGGCTACCACAAGATCGCGATCCAGGAAGCCGCCAAGCTCGGCATCCCCGTGGTCGCAGTCGTCGACACCAACCACTCTCCCGAGAACATCGCCTACGTCATTCCGGGCAACGACGACTCCAGCCGCGCCGTCCGGCTGTACGCCCGCGGCATCGCCGATGCCGTGCTCGAGGGAAAGGCCGCGGCGCTCGCGGGCGTGGTCCAGGCTGTCACCGGCGGCGACGAGGAATTCGTCGAGGTCAGCGAAGGCCAGGAGTAACGCCCCGCGTCGACGCGTCGCACTGCAAGGAAGGGGCGCAAGCCCCTTTTTTGCGAAGCGCGATCGAAGGGTAGAGATCAACGGAACAGCAGGAGCAGTCAATGGCGGAAATCACCGCTTCGATGGTGAAGGAACTGCGCGACAAGACCGACGCGCCGATGATGGAGTGCAAGAAGGCGCTGGCCGAGGCCGGCGGCGACATGGCGAAGGCCGAGGAGATCCTGCGCGTCAAGCTCGGCAACAAGGCGACGAAGGCGGCGTCGCGGATCGCGGCCGAGGGCGTGGTGGCGATCAGCATCGGCGCCGCCGGCACGACCGGCGCGATCGTCGAGGTCAACTCCGAGACCGACTTCGTCGCGAAGAACGACGATTTCATCCGGTTCGCCAAGGACCTGGCCGAACTGGTGATCGGGAAGAGCCCGGCCGACGTGGCGGCGCTGGCCGCGCTGCCGATGGGCGACGGGACCGTCGAGAGCGACCCGCACGGCGCTGATCGGCCAGCATCGGCGAGAACATCGCCGTGCGCCGCTTCGCGCGGCTGCAGGCGAAGGGCACGCTGGCCAGCTACGTCCACGGCGGCAGCAAGATCGGCGTGCTGGTCGACTTCACCGGCGGCACCCCCGAACTGGGTCGCGACGTCGCGATGCACATCGCCGCCTCGAAGCCGAAGGCGCTCGATGCCTCCGGCGTGCCTGCGGACCTGCTCGACACCGAGCGGCGCATCGCCGTCGAGAAGGCGCGCGAGGCCGGCAAGCCCGAGGCGATGCTCGACAAGATCGCCGAGGGCACGGTGCAGAAGTACCTGAAGGAAGTGACGCTGCTCGGGCAGGTGTTCGTCAAGGCCGAGGACGGCAAGCAGACGATCGAGCAGCTGCTCAAGGCCAGGGGCGCGAGCGTCAACGCATTCGTCCTGTACGTGGTGGGCGAGGGCATCGAGAAGAAGCAGAGCGATTTCGCCGCGGAAGTGGCCGCAGCCGCCGCCACCCGCGCCTGAGGACACCGGCCGCCAGCCGAGGAGAGCGGATGAGTGCAGCGAGCGGTGCCGCGTATCGACGGATCCTGCTGAAGCTGTCGGGCGAGTCGCTGATGGGCGATGACGCCTTCGGCATCAACCGCGCCACGGTCGAGTCGATGGTGGCCGACATCGGCGACGTGGTGGGGCTCGGGGTCGAAGTCGCCATCGTGATCGGCGGCGGCAACATCTTCCGCGGGGTCGCGCTCGGCGCGGCGGGCATGGACCGCGCGACCGCGGACTACATGGGCATGATGGCCACCATCATGAACGCGATGGCGCTGCAGGACGCGATGCGCCGGGCGGGCGTCGAGGCGCGCGTCCAGTCCGCGCTCAACATCGAGCAGGTGGTCGAGCCGTACATACGACCCAAGGCGCTGCGTTACCTGGAAGAGGGGCGGGTCGTGATCTTCGCTGCCGGCACGGGAAATCCCTTCTTCACCACCGACACCGCTGCCGCGCTGCGCGGCTCCGAAATGGGAGTCGAGATCGTGCTGAAGGCGACCAAGGTCGACGGTGTGTATTCGGCCGACCCGCGCAAGGACCCGAAGGCGACCCGCTACTCCACGATCACCTTCGACGAGGCGCTCGCGCGCAACCTGCAGATCATGGATGCGACCGCGTTCGCCCTGTGCCGTGACCAGCGGCTGCCGATCAAGGTGTTCAACATCACGAAGCCGGGCGCGTTGAAGCGCGTGGTGATGGGCGAGGACGAAGGCACACTCGTCCACGTATAGGTCTCGCCATCGAGGAGACGGAAATGAGCATCGCAGAAATCCAGAAATCGACCGAGCAGAAGATGCAGAAATCGCTCGAGGCGTTGAAGCACGACTACGCCAAGGTGCGTACGGGCCGCGCGCACACCGGGCTGCTCGACCACATCCAGGTGGACTACTACGGCACCATGGTGCCGCTGTCGCAGGTCGCGCAGGTCGGGCTCGGCGACGCCCGCACGATCACCGTGCAGCCGTGGGAGAAGAAGATGGTTCCGGTGGTCGAGAAGGCGATCCGCGACTCCGACCTCGGACTGAACCCGGCGACGAGCGGGGATGTCGTGCGCGTGCCGATGCCGCCGCTGACGGAGCAGCGCCGCAAGGAACTGGTGAAGGTGGTGCGCCACGAGGGCGAGAACGCCAAGGTCGCCGTGCGCAACCTGCGCCGCGACGCCAACCACCATGTCAAGGAACTGCTCAAGGCCAAGCAGGTCTCCGAGGACGAGGACCGGCGCGCGGAGGAGACGATCCAGAAGCTGACCGATCGCTACGTGGGCGAGATCGACAAGCTGATCGCCGAGAAGGAAAAGGAAGTGATGACGGTCTAGAGCCGCCGGCCCGACACTGTCATGCCTCGCAACACTTCTTCCGTGGATAGCGCGCAGGGGCCGCGTGTGCCGCGCCACGTCGCCATCATCATGGACGGCAACGGACGCTGGGCCCAGGCGCAGGGGCGAGCCGCGGGTCTTCGGGCACACGCGGGGCGTCGACGCCGTGCGTGCCACCCTGCAGGCGTGCGGGGAACGCGGCATTGAATACCTCACGCTGTTCGCCTTCTCGTCGGAGAACTGGCGTCGTCCCGCCGACGAAGTGTCGACCCTGATGAAGCTCTTCATGACGGCGCTGCGGCGCGAGGTCGACAAGCTGGTCGAGCTGGGCATCCGCATGCGCGTCGTCGGCGACCTGTCGGCGTTCGATCCTGAACTGCGCCGCGTGATCCTCGAGTCCGAACAGCGAACCGCGGCCAACCGCCGGCTGAACCTGACGATCTGTGCGAACTACGGCGGGCGCTGGGACATCGCGCAGGCGGCCAGCCGCGCGGCGAGCGCGCGCCGCCACGGCGAGGCGGTCGCGGTTTCCGAGGACGAGATCGCGCGCAACCTTGCGCTGTCGTTCGCGCCGGACCCGGACCTCCTGATCCGCACCGGCGGAGAGCGCCGCATCAGCAACTTCCTGCTCTGGCAGCTGGCCTACGCGGAACTGCACTTCAGCGACGTGCTGTGGCCGGCATTCGACGCCGCCGAGCTCGACCGCGCGCTCGCCTGGTATGCCACACGGCAGAGGCGCTTCGGCATGACGGGCGAGCAGATCGGCGGAGCGACGGCCGTCGCGAACGTGGTCTGACGCGTGCTGAAGCAACGCGTCGCTACCGCCGTCGTCATGCTCGCCGTCCTGGTCGGCGCGCTGGCCTGGTCGACGGTCGCGTTCGAACTGCTGGCGACGGCGATCGTCGCCGCGGCGCTGGGTGAGTGGCTGCACCTCGTCGGCTGGCCCCGCGCTGGCGCGTTCGGAGCGGCCATTCTGCTCGGCGCCCTCCTGCTCACGGTGGCGCTCGCCGCGCCGGCCGCCATTGAACGCGCACTGCTTCCGCTGTCGCTCGTCAGCTCGCTCGTATGGGCGGGGTTGACGATCCTGCTGCTGCGGCCGGATGCGTTGTCCCGACGGATTCCGCGCGGCGCGTCCACCGGCCTGGCCGTCCTGCTGACCGTGGCGGCATGGGTCGCGCTGGTGCACTTCCTGCTCGAAGGCGTGGCAGTGCTGCTGTCGGTGCTCGTGATCGTCTGGCTGGCGGATACGGCCGCGTATTTCTCGGGGCGCGCCTTCGGCAAGACCAAGCTCGCACCCCACATCAGCCCCGGCAAGACGTGGGCGGGAGTGGTGGGCGCGGTGGCTGCCGTCATCGTCGCTGCCCTGATTGCCCAACGCGTGGCTCCGCAGACCGAACTGCTGTCCAACCTCCTGCTTGGGGGACTAGGCGCGGCCGGAGCGCTCCTGCTGGGCTGCCTGGTGCTCCTGTCCGTCGTCGGTGACCTGTTCGAGAGCCTGCTGAAGCGGCAGGCCGGAGTGAAGGACAGCAGCCACCTCCTGCCCGGCCACGGTGGGGTCTACGACCGCGTCGATGCGCTGCTTCCGACCCTGCCGCTGGCGGCGCTGCTCGAATGGGCGGCCCGGTGACGCAGGCGGTGACGATCCTCGGGGCGACCGGCTCCATCGGGACGAGCGCGCTCGATGTGATCGAGCGGCACCCGGACCGCTATCGAGTGCACGCGCTGACGGCGCATTCCAATGTCGAGGCGCTGGCGGATCTCGCGCAGCGGATCCGGCCGGATGTGGTCGTCATCGGAGATCCCGCCCTGGAAGACCGGTTGCGTTCGGCGATGCGTGCTCGGGGTGCGCGAGCGGAAGTGGCCGCGGGCGCCCGGGCGCTGGTGGAAGTCGCCGGCGCGCCCGAAGCCGACGCGGTCCTTGCCGCGATCGTCGGGGCGGCGGGCCTGATGCCGACGCTTGCGGCCGCGGAAGCGGGCAAACGCCTGATGCTGGCGAACAAGGAAGCGGTGGTCTGCGCCGGTGCCCTGCTGATGGCGGCCGTGAGGCGGGGCGGGGCCACGCTGCTGCCCGTGGACAGCGAGCACAACGCCATCCACCAGTGCCTGGCAGGTGTGCGGGCGGTCGAGCGCGATGGCGCGCGGCTCGTGCTCACGGCCTCGGGTGGGCCCTTCCGCGACCGTCGCGACCTCGACAGCGTGACGCCGCAGGAGGCCTGTGCCCATCCGAACTGGGTGATGGGTCGCAAGATCTCGGTCGACTCCGCGACGTTGATGAACAAGGGGCTCGAGGTAATCGAGGCCAGCTGGCTGTTCGGGATCCCGGTCGAGCGCATCGAGGTGGTGATCCACCCGCAGAGCGTGGTCCATTCGATGGTCGAGTTTCCCGACGGCTCGGTGCTGGCCCAGATGGGCACGCCAGACATGCGGACTCCGCTCGCCTACGCGCTCGCCTGGCCGGAGCGGATCGCCAGCGGTGCGCAGCGGCTGGACTTCGCCCGGCTTGGCGGGTTGACGTTCGAGGCACCGGACCACCGGCGTTTTCCGTGCCTGGGATTCGCATTCGACGCACTGCGCCATGGACGGGGCGCAAGCGCCGTTCTGAACGCTGCCAACGAAGTTGCGGTCCAAGCCTTTCTGGACGGGCGCTTGCGGTTCACCGACATCGCGCCCACGATTGAACGGGTTCTCGAGTCCTACGATCCGCCGCGAACCGGCCGGGATCGACGAGGTACTGGAGATCGATCGACGCGCGCGCGGGCACGCGGCCGGCGCGCTGGCGACTGAGGGCCTGAGGCTCAATGACGCTACTGACGACCATCGCTGCATTCCTCGTGACGCTCGGCATCCTGATCGTGGTGCACGAGTACGGCCATTACTGGGTCGCGCGCCGGAGCGGCGTCAAGGTGCTCCGGTTCTCGATCGGCTTCGGACGGCCGCTCGCAGCGCTGGGTGCGCGGCGCCGACCGGACCGAGTGGGTCGTCGCCACCATGCCGCTCGGCGGCTACGTGCGCATGCTCGACGAACGCGACCCCGACTGCGCGCCGATCGCTGCCGGCCGACCTGCCGCGCAGCTTCAACCGGCAGTCCGTGTCCAAGCGGATTGCGATCGTGCTGGCGGGCCCGGCTGCCAACCTGCTGCTCGCGATCGCGGTCTACTGGGTGCTGAACGTGATCGGCGTGATGGAGCCCCAGGCGATCCTCGGACAGCCCGCGGCGGCCACTGCGGCAGCGGACGCGGGCATCGCGGCCGGCGACCGGGTCGTCGAGGTCGAAGGCGAGCCGGTTCGCTCCTGGAACGAACTGCGCTGGATCCTGCTGCAGCGCGCTGTGGGCGGCAGGCCGATCTCGCTCGCGGTCGGAGCGGACGGACGCCTCGCGGCGGGTGCTCACGCTGGACCCGCCAGCATCGCGTCCGGTGAACTCGACGGGGACGTGATCGGGCGGCTCGGCGTCGTTCCATACAGCGGTCCGCCGCGCGTGGGCCGGGTGACCGAAGGCGGCGCGGCGGCGCGTGCCGGCCTGCAGGCAGGCGACCGGATCGTGGCCGCCGAGCGGCCATCCGCTCGATTCGGCGCGCGCGCTGATCGAACGCGTGCGCGGCTCCGCAGAACGTCCGCTCGAATTGACGAGTCGAACGCGACGGGCGCGCCGTTCGGGTGAACGTGACGCCGAGCGCGCGTGACCGACGAATCGGCGTACGTCGTTCGGCCGGATGGGCGCCGAACTGAGCGACCGTCCGCCGCTCGTCAAGGTCCAGTACGGCCCGCTTCGAGAGCGTCGGTCTTGCCGTCGAGAAGACGGCGGACACTGCGGTGTTCTCGCTGAAGATGCTGGGCAAGATGGTGACGGGAGAGGCGTCCTGGAAGAACCTGTCCGGACCGGTCACGATCGCCGACTACGCGGGACAGACAGCGCGCATCGGCCTCGCATCGCGTTCCTGAGCTTTCCTCGCGCTGGTGTCGATCAGCCTCGCGGTGCTCAACCTGCTGCCCATTCCGATGCTCGATGGAGGGCACTTACTGTATTATTTGATCGAGATTCTCAAGGGCAGCCCGCCGGCAGAGTGGATCGTCGAGTGGGGCCAGCGCGCCGGGGTTGCGTTGCTCGGACTGTTGACGGTGCTGGCGCTCTACAACGACTTGATACGGCTGCTCTCCTGATCTGCACCCACGTCCTCGCACTGGAAGCCGGAAGTTGAATCGTCGCGTGTCTACTCGGCGCCGCGTGCCTGTAGCCCTGCGCCGTGTTGCCGCCGCGGTGCTGACCGCGTTCTGCGTCAACGCCATCGCGCAGGAGTTCACGGTCCGCGACATCCGTGTCGAGGGCGTGCAGCGCACTGAGGCCGGGAACCGTCTTCAGTTACCTGCCGATGCGCGTCGGCGACCGCTTCGATCCGGAGCGGGGCATCGCAGGCCATCCGCGCTCTGTATGCGCAGCGGACTCTTCAAGGACGTGCAGCTCGAGGTCGACGGCGACGTGCTGGTCGTCGTGGTCGAGGAGCGTCCGGCGCGTCGCCGCCGTCGAACTCGCCGGCGTCAAGGAGTTCGACAAGGACCAGGTCGTCAAGTCGCTGCGCGATGTCGGCCTCGCGGAAGGCCGCATCTTCGATCGCTCGCTGCTCGAGCGGTCCGAGCAGGAACTGCGGCGCCAGTACCTGTCGCGCGGCCTGTACGGCGTCGAGGTCAAGACGACGGTGACGCCGATCGAGCGAAATCGCGTCAATGTCTCGATGGTCGTGAACGAGGGCGACAGTCGTCGCGCATCCGGTCGATCACGTTCACGGGCAATAACGTCTTCAGCGACTCGACGCTGCGCGACGCGATGGAACTGACGACGCCCAACTGGCTGTCGTGGTACTCGAAGCGCGACCAGTACTCGCGCCAGAAGCTCGGCGCCGACCTCGAGTCGCTCCGCTCGTTCTACCTGAACCGCGGCTTCCTCGATTTCCGCCTCGAGTCGACGCAGGTGTCGATCAGCCCGGACAAGAACGACATCTACATCAACATCAACATCTTCGAGGGGGACCGCTACACGGTCTCCGGCGATCAAGCTATCGGGCGAACTGCTCGGCCTCGACGAGGAACTCAACGCTCTGATCGACGTGATGCCGGGCGAAGTCTTCAACGCCGAGCGACTCAACGCCGATCGGCAAGCGAATCACCGATCGCATGAGCACGCTGGGCTATGCGTTCGCGACGGCGAACCCCCTGCCCGAGGCCGACAAGGAGAAGCGGACGGTCGCGTTCACGATCGTCGTCGACCCGGGCCGGCGCGTGTACGTGCGCCGGGTCAACGTCGCCGGCAACACGCGCACGAAGGACGAGGTCGATCCGGCGGGAAGTGCGCCAGTACGAGTCGGCATGGTTCGATTCGGACAAGGTGCGCCTGTCGCGCGACCGCATCGACCGGCTCGGTTTCTTCGAGTCGGTGAACGTCGAGACGCCGCCGGTGTCCGACGCGCGCCCGACCAGGTCGACGTCAACGTGACCGTCAAGGAGCGAGCCACCGGCAACATCCGCTCGGCGCCGGTTACTCCAGCACGGAAGGCATCGTCATCAACGCCGGCCTTTCGCAGCAGAACCTGTTCGGCAGCGGCAACGCGCTGGCGCTCGAGATCAACACGAGCAAGGCCAACCGGGTCATCTCGCTCGTGCACACCGATCCCGTACGTCACCACGGAGGGCATCAGCCGCTCGGTCGAGGTGTTCGACCGCCAGTCGGACCTGGCGCGAGCTCGGACTGTCGAGCGTCGGGTACTCGACGCGCGGCGTGGGCCTGTGTACGGCGTGCCGTTCACCGAGTTCGACCGCATCTACTTCGGCCTGCGCTGGGAGAGGCACGACGATCGACCTCACGCCGTTTTCGCCGATCCGGTACGTCGAGTACGTGAACCAGTTCGGCGAGACGTCGGACACGCTTGCGTTGACCACCGGCTGGTCGCGGGACAATCGCGACAACCTGCTCGTGCCGCAGCGTGGAACTACCAGCGCGCCTTCGCCGAGGTCGGTCTGCCCGCACTCGACCTGCAGTACTACCGGCTGAGTTACCAGTTCCAGAATTACTGGCCGCTGTTCAGCCGGTCGACGCTGGCGTTAATACCGAGATCGGCTACGGCGACGGCTACCCGGGCGACCCTTACCCGTTCTTCAAGAACTTCTACGTCGGCGGCATCGGCAGCGTGCGTGGCTACGAAGGCGGCAGCCTCGGCCCGACGCGATCTCGACGGCAATCCGCTCGGCGGCAACCGCCGGTTCAACGCCTCGTTCGAGGCGCTGATGCCGCTGCCGGGCGCCGACCGCACGCTGCGCGCCCTGGCGTTCTTCGACGTCGGCCAGGTCTGGGGCCAGTCGGTGTTCTGTGCCCCGACGGTTCGAGCGCCGGTGTCTCCCCGACGACGTCCGTTGTCTGCCCGACCACCGGCAATCCGATCTACCGGAACCAGAAGATCGACCTCGGCGACCTGCGGTACTCGGTCGGCATCGGTATCGCGTGGATTTCCCCGCTCGGTCCGCTGAAGCTGTCGTACGCCTATCCGGTCAACGACAAGCCGGGCGACCGACTGCAGCGCTTCCAGTTCCAGATTGGAACGGGGTTCTGATATGGCAGAATCCAGCGGTTCGAAGGAGTCAGGACGATGACGAAACAAGGGGTTGCGGCGCTGGTCGCCGTCGTGCTGATGGCCTCGACGACGCTCGCGTTCGCTCAGGAAGCGAAGATCGGGGTCGTCGTCCTTGAACGCATCCTGCGGGATTCGACGGCGGCCAAGGCGGCACGAGCAGAAGCTCGAAGCGGAGTTCTCGAAGCGGGATCGCGAACTGCAGGACATGGGCGCCCGCCTCAAGACCGGAGCCGAGCGTTTCGAGAAGGACGCCCCGGTGATGACCGAGACGGATCGGGTGCGCCGCCAGCGCGAACTGGCCGAGCTGGACCGCGAGTTCCAGCGCAAGCAGCGCGAGTTCCGCGAGGACTTCAACCAGCGACGCAACGAGGAGTTGCAGTCGATCATCGAGCGCACCAACCGCATCATTCGGCAGATGGCCGAGCAGGACAAGTACGACCTGATCGTCCAGGAAGCGGTCTACTTCAACCCCCGCATCGACATCACCGAGAAGGTCCTGCGGGCGCTTGAACAACGGCGCGAAGTAGGCGCCATGGCGGCGACCGCCCAGTCGCTGGCCGACCTGAATGCCGCCATCGGCCGCGCCAGCGGCGGCCGCCTGGCAGCCACCATCCAGGGTTCTGCGGATATCTGTGTCGACGGACTCGCACCGCGTCGCGGCCGCGGGTGCCGACCAATCTCGCGTTTCTCGCCAATCCGCGCTATCGGCCATGACGCGTTGACGACGCGCGCCGCGGCCGTCGTGCTGTCGCCGCGAGCGCGCGGCAGCTATCGGCCGCCGGCGGCAGCCACGGCCCGTGCTCGTCATCGTCGACCAGCCGTACGCGTGGTTCGCGTACGCGGCGCAGTTGCTGCACCCGGCCGAGCCGGTGCCACCAGGCGTGGCGCCCACCGCGACCGGTCGATCCGTCGGCCCGGTTGGACCGAGGGGCCTGCGTCGAGGCGGGTGCGTTCGTCGGCGCGGGCGCCTCGATCGGCGCGGGGGCGCGCATCGGAGCGGGCGCGGTGGTCGGCGCGGACGCCGTCATCGGCGCGGGTACGCGCCTTCATCCGCGCGCGGTCGTGCTCGACGGCTGCCGGCTGGGCGAGCGCTGCATCGTGCACAGCGGCGCCGTCATCGGCGCCGACGGGTTCGGCTTCGCGCCGCTCGACGGCCGCTGGGTCAAGATCCCGCAGGTCGGCGCCGTCGTCATCGGCGACGACGTCGAGATCGGCGCCAACACGACGGTCGATCGCGGCACGATGGGCGACACCGTGATCGAGGACGGCGTGAAGCTCGACAACCAGATCCAGGTCGCGCACAACTGCCGTCATCGGCGCGCACACGGTGATCGCCGGCTGCGTCGGCATCGCCGGCAGCGCGCGCATCGGCCGCGGCTGCCAGATCGGCGGCGCGGCGATGATCGCCGGCCACATCACGATCGCCGACGGCTGCGCAATCGGCCCCGGGACGCTGGTGGCCAGTTCGCTGACGGAGCCGGGCCACTACACCGGCTTCTTCCCGCTGATGAAGAACCGCGACTGGGAGCGCGCGGCGGCCATCATTCGCAACCTCGACGACCTGCGCGATCGCCTGCGACAGCTGGAATCTCTGCAGCGGCAAGGAAAGAAATCATGAAAATGGACATCCAAGAGATCCTGCGGAAGCTTGCCGCATCGATACCCGTTCATCCTGGTCGACCGCGTCCTCGAGGTCGTTCCGGGCGAGCGCATCGTCGCACTGAAGAACGTCACGATCAACGAGCCTTTCTTCATGGGCCACTTTCCCGGGCCATCCGGTGATGCCCGGCGTGCTGATCGTCGAGGCGATGGCGCAGGCCTGCGCGATCCTCGACCTTCGTGACGCTGCAGCCGAAGGAGGGCGACGGCAAGCTGTTCTACTTCGCCGGCATCGACGCGGCGCGGTTCAAGCGTCCGGTCGATGCCGGGCGACCAGCTGCGGCTCGAGGGCACGAAATGGGACGCGTGCAAGCGCGGGAGTGGGGAAGTTCACCGGGCGGGCGCATCGTCGACGGCAACATCGTGGCCGAGAGCCGAGATGATGTGCGCGATGCGCAACACCAGCGAGGCCGCGCTGATGGCGCGGATCCACCCGACCGCCCTCGTCGATCGGGCGCGGAACTCGCTGCCGACGTCGAGATCGGCCCGTACTGCGTCGTCGGCGCCGAAGGTCAAGATCGGCGAGGGGACGGTCCTCGACGTCGCACGTGCGTCGTCGGCGGGCCGCACCACGATCGGGCGCCGCAACCGCTTCTTTCCGTTCTGCTGCCATCGGCGGAGTGCCGCAGGACAAGAAGTACGGCGGCGAGGACACCGAGCTCGTCATCGGCGACGACAACACGATCCGCGAGTCACTGCACCTTCAGCCTCGGCACGGCGCAGGGCGGCGGCGTCACCCGGATCGGTTCCGACAACTGGATCATGGCCAGTCGGTGCACATCGCGCACGACTGCCACGTGGGCGATCACACGATCCTCGCCAACAACGCCACGCTGGCCGGTCACGTGACGCTCGGCGACTGGGTCATCATCGGCGGCCTTTCCGGCGTGCACCAGTTCTGCAGCATGGGCGCACATGCGATGGCGGGCGGGGCCTCCGGTCATCCTGCGGGACGTCCCGCCCTACGTGATCTGCAACGGCAACCCTGCGCGCCGCACGGCATCAACAGCGAGGGACTGAAGCGGCGCGGCTTCGACGGCGACACGATCAATCTGCTGCGCCGCGCCTACAAGGTGATGTACCGGGACGGCAAGACGGTCGCCGAGGCGGTTGCCGCGCTCGACGCGACTGGCGGCCGAGGCGCCCGCGTCGGCCGCCGCCGTCGCTGTGCTGCGCGACTTCGTCCGCGATTCGCAGAGGGGCATCATCCGCTGATGCGCGCGCCGTCCAGCATCGCCTTCGTCGCCGGCGAGGCGTCGGGCGACCTGCTGGCGGCGGGGTACTGACGGAACTGAAGCGCCGCGAGCCGGCCTCGATGCCGTGCCGGCGTTGGCGGTGACCGGATGATCGAGGCCGGCTTCGACGCCTGGGAGCACGTGCGCGAGCTCTCGGTCCGCGGCTACGTCGAAGTGATCCGCCATCTGCCGCGGTTCCTGCGCCTGCGCAGCGACCTGTTCCGCCGGATCGTCGACCTGCGGCCGCGCGCCGTTCGTCGGCGTCGACGCGCCGGACTTCAACCTCGGTCTCGAGGAGCGGCTGCGCGCGCAGCGGAATCCGCGCCGTGCACCTGGTGAGCCCGTCGATCTGGGCGTGGCGGCGCGAGCGGATGGAGCAGGTCCGGCGTTCGGTGGACCGGATGCTGCTCGTCTTTCCTTTCGAGCAGGCGCTGTACGACGAGGCCGGCGTTCCGGCCACCTACGTGGGGCACCCGCTCGCGGCCGATGATCCCGCTCGTGCCCGACGCGACCGCCGCGCGTCGGCGCCTCGGGCTGGGCGAGGCAGGCGTCCTCGTGGCCGTGCTGCCGGGCTCGCCGCCCGGACGAGGTCAGCTATCTCGCGCCGACGTTCGTGGCCGCGATGGCGAACATGAAGGGCGAATCGCCGGCGTTGTCGTTCGTTCTGCCGGTGGCCGACGCGTCGTTGCGCCCGACGATCGAGGCAACACTGCAGGCAGCATCCGCGGCTGGCGGGTCGGTGACGCTGACGACCGGCCGCTCGCACGATTGCCTCGAGGCCTGTGACGTGGTGCTCGTCGCGAGCGGGACCGCGACACTCGAAGCGGCGCTGTACAAGCGGCCCATGGTCATCTCCTACCGGATGCCGTGGCTGTCGGCGTGGATCATGCGACGCAAGGGCTACATCCCCTACGTCGGACTGCCGAACATCATGGCCGGCGAATTCATCGTGCCGGAACTGCTGCAGGAGGCGGCCACGCCCGCGGCGCTGGCGCGCGCGGTGCTCGACCTCGTGGCCGACGGCGAGCGACGCGAGCGCCTCGCCGCCCGTTTCACCGAGATGCACCATGCGCTGAAGCGCGACACGCCGCGCCTCGCCGCCGACGCCATACTTGCCGAGGCCTCCCGGTGAGGCGGCGCCCGGCGCTCCGGTCCCGACCTGTTCGAGCAGGCGGCCCTCGCGGGCGGCCGCGTCTGCGGCATCGACGAGGCGGGGCGCGGGCCGCTGGCGGGGCCGGTGGTCGCGGCCGCGGTGATCCTCGATCCGGCCCGCCGCATCGAAGGCCTGCGCGATTCGAAGGTCCTGTCTCCCGCACGCCGCGAGGAACTGTCGGAGCGCATCCGCGAGCGCTGCATCGCGTTCGCGGTCGCCGAAGCGACCGTCGAGGAGATCGACGGGCTGAACATCCTGCAAGCGAGCCTGCTGGCGATGCGCCGCGCCGTGGACGCCCTGCCGGTCGCGCCCGACTACGCACTGGTCGACGGCAACCAGATGCCTCGACTGGCGATCCCCGGCCGCGCGATCGTGTCCGGCGATGCGGTCGAACCGGCCATCTCGGCGGCATCGATCCTCGCAAAGACCGCGCGCGACGCGCTGATGCGCGCCTTCGACGCACTGCATCCCGGCTACGGTTTCGCGCGGCACATGGGATACGGCACGCCGGAGCACCTTGATTGCCTGCAGCGCCTCGGGCCGTGCCCGCTGCACCGGCGCAGTTTCGCGCCCGTGCGCGGACTCCTCGGCACGCCGTCGAATGCGCATCACCTCGCCCGATAACCCGCTCGTGCGGCGTCTGCGTCGGCTCGCCGAGTCGGCGCGGGCCTGCCGCGACGCCGGTCGCACGCTGGCCGAAGGCGTGCACGTGATCGAGGCCGCGCTCGACGCCGGGGTCGCCGATCGTCACGCTCGTGCTGCGGGGCGGAGTGTCGCCGGCGGTGGAAGCCGCTCGTCGCGCGCCTGGAGGCCGCCGATTCGGACGGCCGGGTCAAGCGCGTCGAACTCGCGCCGGCGCTCTACGACGCGCTCTCTCCGGTCGAGCACGGCGCCGGCGTGCTGGCCGAGATCGAGATTCCGCCGGCGCCTGACTGGACCGCCCTGTCAGTCGATGCCGTGTACCTCGACGGCGTGCAGGATCCGGGCAATGTCGGCACCCTGCTGCGGACGGCCGCCGCGGCGGGGGTGCGGCGTGTCATCGTCGGGCCCGGAACCGCGTACGCGTGGTCGCCCAAGGTGATGCGGGCCGCGATGGGGGCGCACTTCGTCCTCCACATCGCGGAGGGCGTTGCCGCCGCGGATGCGGCCAGGGGATTCGAAGGGACCGTCCTCGCGGCCGATGTCGGCGGCGAGGACCTCTACGCCGCGGAGTGGGGGCGCGCGCCGACGCTGTGGCTGTTCGGGTCCGAGGGACAGGGGCTGAGCCCCGATGCCGCGGCCGTCGCGCAGCGGCGCCTGCGGATTCCGCTGGCAACCGGGGTGGAATCGCTCAACGTCGCCGCTGCAGCGGCGGTGTGCCTGTTCGAACAGGCGCGCCGGCGGCGCGCCGGCCGCAGCGGCGCTCCCTAGTAGGACCGCCGCTCCAGCCGGATCTCCTGCATGATGGTCGCGGCGATTTCCTCGATCGATTTGGTGGTCGAGGAAAGCCAGCGGATGCTCTCGCGCTTCATCATCCGCTCGGCCGCGTCCACCTCGTAGCGGCAGTTCTCGAGCGACGCATAGCGGCTGTTGGGGCGGCGCTCGTTGCGCACCTCGGTCAGGCGCTCCGGCGCGATGGACAGGCCGAAGATCTTGGACTTGTGCTGGGGCAGGGCGCTCGGCAACTGGCCGCGCTCGAAGTCCTCGGGGATCAGCGGATAGTTGGCCGCCTTCACGCCGTACTGCATGGCGAGGTACAGGCTGGTCGGGGTCTTGCCCGAGCGCGATACGCCGACCAGGATCACGTCGGCCGTGGCGAGCCCCTTCGCCGACTGGCCGTCGTCGTGCGCCAGGGCGAAGTTGATCGCCTCGATCCGGTTCTTGTAGTCCTCGGAGTTCACCGAGATGTTGTGCGAGCGGCCGATGGTGTGCGTGCTCTTCAGGCCGAGCTCGCGCTCGAGCGGCTCGACGAAGGTCTCGAACATCTCGACGAAGAAGCCCGCGGCGCTCGTCTTCAGCGTCGCCGCGACGGCCGGGTTCACGAGCGTGGAGAACACGATCGGCTTGCTTGCCGTCGCGCTCGCCCGCCTCGTTGATGCGGGCTCCGGCCTCGCGCGCCTTGTCGGGCGAGTCGATGAACGGAAGGCGCTGGGGCCGGTAGCGCAGCTGTTCGAACTGGGTCAGGACGCTGTGCCCGAGGGTCTCGGCGGTGATGCCGGTGCCGTCGGACACGAAGAAGACGGTGCGGTCGTAGGTGGTGAGTGGGCGATCGGGCATGGGGGCTCTTTGATGCGGCGCACGATACCAGCGGCGCGACCGGTAAAATCGTGCCGATTCTGTCACAGCGATCTTCCCTTCCTTCCCTGGCTTTCCTGGAGTGCGCATGCAACGCGGCCAGTATGTCGTCCCGTTCTCACAACTCCGCATGACCGACGTCGAGTCGGTGGGCGGCAAGAACGCGTCCTTGGGCGAGATGCTCAGCCAGCTGTCGGCGGCCGGGCTGCGGGTGCCCGACGGATTCGCGACGACGGCCGAGGCGTTCCGGCTGTTCCTCGACGCCGGCGGCCTGCGCCAGCGCATCGACGCGCGCCTCGACACGCTCGACGTCGACGACGTGCGCGCCCTGGCCGAGGCGGGGCAGGAGATCCGCTCGTGGATGGTCGACACGCCGCTGCCAGCCGCGCTCGAACAGGAAATTCGCGCTATTTTTCAAAAGCTTGCTGGATCTTCCTCAAGTGAAATGACATTCGCGGTGCGCTCCAGCGCGACCGCCGAGGACCTGCCCGACGCCTCGTTCGCTGGGCAGCAGGAGACCTTCCTGAACGTCGCCGGCATCGACGCCGTGCTCGACCGCATCCACCACGTCTTCGCATCGCTCTACAACGACCGCGCCATCGCCTACCGCGTCCACAAGGGTTTCGCGCACGCCGACGTCGCGCTGTCGGCCGGCGTGCAGCGCATGGTCCGCAGCGACCGCGGTGCGTCCGGCGTGATGTTCACGATGGACACCGAGTCCGGCTTCGACGGCGTGGTGTTCATCACGTCGAGCTACGGGCTGGGCGAGACCGTGGTGCAGGGCGCGGTCAACCCGGACGAGTTCTACGTGCACAAGGCGATGCTGCAGGCAGGCAAGTTCCCGCTGATCCGCCGCTCGCTCGGGTCGAAGCTGATCAAGATGGAGTTCGACCAGAGTGGCGCAACCGGGCCGCAGCGTGCGCACGGTCGACGTGCCCGAGGCCGAGCGTCACCGCTTCTCGCTGACGGACGCCGACGTGCTCGAGCTGGCCCGCTACGCCGTGATCATCGAGAAGCACTACGGCCGCCCGATGGACATCGAGTGGGGCAAGGACGGCGACGACGGCAAGATCTACATCCTGCAGGCGCGCCCGGAGACGGTGAAGTCGCAGGGCCAGCGGCGAAGCGCAGCAGCGCTTCCGGCTGAAGGGCAACGGGCTCGGTCCTCGTCACCGGGCGCGCGATCGGCCAGAAGATCGGCGTCGGCCACGTGCGGATCATCGAGGACATCCGCGAGATGGACCGCGTGCAGCCCGGCGACGTGCTCGTGACCGACATGACGGACCCGAACTGGGAGCCGGTGATGAAGCGGGCCGCGGCCATCGTGACCAACCGCGGCGGCCGGACCTGCCACGCGGCGATCATCGCGCGCGAACTCGGCATCCCGGCGGTCGTCGGCTGCGGCGACGCGACCGCACTGCTGCAGGAGGGCGCGAGGTGACGGTGTCGTGCGCCGAAGGCGACACGGGCAACATCTACGTCGGGCCGCCTCGAAATGGAGGTGGAGACCGTCAGCCAGGGCGCGCTGCCGACGATTCCCGTGAAGATCATGATGAACGTCGGCAATCCGCAACTCGCGTTCGACTTCCAGTCGCTGCCGAACGCCGGCGTGGGCCTCGCCCGCCTCGAGTTCATCATCAACAACAACATCGGCGTGCACCCGAAGGCGGTGCTCGACTACCCGAACCTGGACCCGGAACTGAAGCACGCGGTCGAACGGCTGTCCGCGGGCTACGCGAATCCGCGCGCGTTCTTCGAGTCCAAGCTCGCCGAAGGCATCGCGACCATCGGCGCGGCGTTCTGGCCGAAGCCGGTGATCGTGCGGATGTCCGACTTCAAGAGCAACGAGTACAAGAAACTGATCGGCGGCTCGCGCTACGAGCCCGATGAGGAGAACCCGATGCTCGGGTTCCGCGGCGCGGCGCGCTACATCGCCGACTCGTTCCGCGAGTGCTTCCGCCTCGAGGCGGCCGCGCTGAAGAAAGTGCGCAACGACATGGGCCTGACGAACGTGGAGATCATGATCCCGTTCGTGCGCACGCTGACCGAAGCGAAGGCGGTGACCGAGCTGCTCGCCGCGCACGGCCTGAAGCGCGGCGACGGCGGCGCGCCGGACGGCTCGGGCGGCCTGCGCCTCATCATGATGTGCGAGGTGCCGTCGAACGCCGTGCTCGCCGACGCGTTCCTCGACTACTTCGACGGCTTCTCGATCGGCTCCAACGACCTGACGCAGCTCACGCTCGGCCTCGACCGCGACTCGGGCCTGGTCGCGGCCGGCTTCGACGAGCGCGATCCGGCGGTCAAGGCGCTGTTGTCGCAGGCGATCTCCGCCTGCCGCCGGCGCGGCAAGTACATCGGCATCTGCGGCCAGGGTCCGTCGGACCACGCGGACTTCGCCGAGTGGCTGATGGAGCAGGGCATCGAGTCGATCTCGCTCAATCCGGACACCGTGGTGGAGACCTGGCGGCGCCTCGCGCGGCCCGCGTAACTCTGCTCCAGTACGAGCGCGCCGTCGGACGGCGCCGCCGCCGGGACGCCTCTCGACCAGTCCTGCGGACCGATCGAACCCTGGCCTGGGCTCAGCCAGCGCGTGCGGTTGGCGCCGGCGCGCGCGCGCCGACGAGGAAGCTCGCCGCCGCGCCGAGCGCTGCCGCCCCGGCGAGGACGAGGATGCCGCGGTCCCACGCGCCGGCCACGTCGCCCGCCTCGCGGCCACGGTCCAGCACCCAGCCGACCAGCGGCTGCAGCACGCCGGTGCCGAGGAAGATGCCGACGTTCACGACCGAAGTCGCGATCCCGGAGAATTCGATCGGGTTCGCTTCCTTCGCGATCGTCCACGACAGGGTGAAGCCCGGGGATCAGCAGCCCCATCAGCAGGAACCAGCCGAGGGTGGCCGCGAGCGGCCAGTCGACGTGCAGCACCCACGGCGCCCAGGACAGCAGGTAGAGCACCACGAACGCGCGCATCACGCCGCGCCGGCTCTGCAGCCGGTCGGAGATCAGGCCGATCAGCAGCGAGCCGAACGGCGACGCCGAGCAGCAGCAGGCTCGGAGTGCTGCGCGGCGTCGACGCGCGACATGCCGCGCGTCTGCTGCAGGAAGGGCACGGCCCAGAGCCCGGCGAACGCCAGGAAACTGCCGCCGACGCCGACGTTCACGAAGAACGCCGGCCAGGTCACGCGGTTGGCGAGGACGCGCGCGACCGCGTGCATCCACGGCACGCGCTGCGCCGACGGCGCGGCGGCGATTGACCGCCGGCAGCCCGCAGTCCTCGGGCCGGTCGCGCACGCGCCACCAGCTGAAGACCGACGAGCAGCGCCGACAGCGCCGCCAGCCCGACGAACACCGAGCGCCACGAGGCCTGCGTGACCAGCCACGCGAGTGGCGCCCCGGCGATCACCGCGCCGAGGTTGCCGGCGAACATCGTCAGGCCGGCGAGCGTGGCGAAGCGGTTGGCCGGGAACCAGACGGCCGACACCTTGAGGATCGAGATGAAGGCGACCGACACGCCGATGCCGACCAGCGTGCGACCGACCGCCGCCAGTTCCCACGCGGGCGCCAGCGCGAACAGCAGCGAACCGATCGCCGCGATCGCCGAGCCGCCCGCCAGCAGCTTGCGCGGGCCGAGCGTGTCGGCCAGCACGCCCACCGGAATCTGCAGCACCGTGTACACGTAGAAGTAGGTCGCCGCGAGCGTGCCCAGCACGGCCGCGCCGATGGAGAACGCCTGCGTCAGTTCGCCGGCGATCGCCGCGGGCGCCGTGCGGTGGAAGAAGGACAGCACGAAGCTCGCGAGCGCGAGCGCGAAGACGATGCGTCGGGTGGACGCGAGCGCGGCGGAACGGGCCAGGGTGGCGGCGGGCGGCGGGGATGGGGCGGCCATTGAGCCCGCAAGCTTACGCGGCCGCGGTGCCGAACTCGACCTGGCCGATCTCGGCAGGGCGCACGCGCTCGACCTGAAGCGCGGGCCGGGCGCGCGCGACGGCGCGGTCGCGATGCAGTACCTTACCCGAGGCTGGAGCTTCGCCCCGAAGCGCCCCGGCCTGGTCCGACAGGAACGAGGAACACGATGCGCGAGAACCGGTTGCGTTCGATCTGGAAGAGCGGCCGCGCCGCCGTGAACGGCTGGCTGACGTATCCCGGACAGCTTCGCGGCCGAGACGATGGCGCACGAGGGCTGGGACACGCTGACCATCGACCTGCAGCACGGCGCGGTCGACTACGCGGCGATGGTGACGATGCTGCAGGCGATCAGCACGACGCCGACGGTGCCGGTCGTGCGCGTGCCGTGGCTCGAGCCCGGCATCCTGATGAAGGCGCTCGACGCCGGCGCCTACGCCGTGATCTGCCCGATGGTGAACACGCGCGAGGACGCGCAGCGTCTGGTGGCATACACGCACTACGCGCCGCGCGGCACGCGCAGCTTCGGCCCGGTGCGCGCCAGTCTCTACGGCGGCGCCGACTACTTCGAGCACGCCAACGACGCCATCGTCACCTTCGCGATGATCGAGACCGCGCAGGCACTCGATAACCTCGACGCGATCCTGTCGGTCGAGGGGCTCGACGCGGTCTACATCGGCCCTTCGGACCTGTCGATCTCGCTCGGGTGCAAGCCGGCGTTCGATGAACTCGCGCCCGCGGCCGCCCAGGCCGTCGAACACATCCTGGCGCGCACGAAGGTGCACAACGTCGTCGCGGGCATCCACAACGGGTCACCCGAAGCGGCGCTCGGCCGCATCGGCAAGGGCTTCCAGTTCGTGACCGTGAGCTCCGACGCGCGGATCCTCGCGGCCGGCTCGCAGGAAATCCTGGGGAAGATGCGCTCGTCGACCTGACCGCCCGTGTTTATACGGTTGACGTGAGGCGGCCGGCCGCGCAGATTTGGCGTCCCTTCACGATCGAGTTCAACACGGTCGCCCATGAGCGCTCAGCCACCCGATCGCGTCGAGATACGACCCCAAGAGCGGCAACTCTTGATCGACGGGCACCCGGCCGAGATCGGCGCCCGTGCCTTCGACCTGCTGGAGGCGCTGTTCTCCCGCCGGGATCGCGTCGTGAGCAAGGACGAGCTGCTGGATCTTGTCTGGCCGGGAGCGGTCGTCGAGGAGAACAACTTGCAGGTGCAGGTCAGCGCCCTGCGCAAGGTCCTTGGACGGGACGCCATCGCGACGATTCCGGGGCGCGGATACCGGTTCACGCTGCGCGGCGAAGCGACTTCGGGCGGCAGCGCAGCGCCGACGCCTGATAGCGCAAAGGCCCATGCGCCGTCCGCGGACGCTGGCGGGAACGTTCCCAGGCTCGTTGAACCACCCATCGGCCGCGAGGCGGAACTGGCCGCCTTGCGCTCCCTGGTCGATCGGTTCCGGCTGGTGTCGATCGTCGGTCCGGGAGGCATCGGAAAGTCGACGGTCGCAACGGCGCTCGCCGATGCATTGCGCAACGACTTCGCCGACGGCGTCTGGTGGGTGGAACTGGCCGCGCTGACCGACGGCGACCTGGTCGCGGAGACGGTGGCCCGCGCGATCGGAGTGAGCCTCGCGGCACACCGTCCTCCAGCCCTGGCGCTTGCCTCCGCACTTGGCGGGATGACCGCGCTGATCGCGCTCGACAACTGCGAGCACCTTACCGCAGCGGTCACGGCGCTGGTCGATGCGCTGCTCGTCCAGGTGCCGACGATGCGCGTGGTGGTGACTTCCCAGGAGCCGCTGCGCACCCCGTACGAGCACGTGTTCCGGCTGGATTCGCTGGCGACGCCGGGGCCGGACGAACGGCCGGGCCCCGAAGACGCGTTGCGCTTCGCCGCAGTCCGCCTGTTCGTCGAGCGCGCCAGGGCCGCCGAGCGGCGCTTCGAACTGGGGACGTCGAACGTGGATGCGGTCGCCGAGATCTGCCGTCGGCTGGACGGGATTCCGCTGGCGATCGAACTCGCCGCCGTGCGCGTGCCGCTGATCGGTGCGGAGGGACTGCGGCAGCGACTCGATCAGCGCTTTCGCGTGCTGACGGCCGGCGCGCGGAGCGTGCTGCGACGCCATCAGACCTTGCGCGCGACGCTCGAGTGGAGTCACGGCCTGTTGTCGGCCGACGAAAAGGCGGTCTTTCGCCGGTTGGGCATCTTTTCCGGCGGGACTTCGCTGGCGATGGCACAGGCGGCTGCAGCCGACGACACGCTCGATCCATGGTCCGTGCTGTCGGCACTTGGAACGCTGGTGGACAAGTCGCTCGTCGTTGCAGACGGTGGCGACGAGCCGCGCTATAGGCTGCTGGAAACACCCCGCGCCTACGCGCTGGAGCAACTGGCGGCAGCGGGCGAGACGGCGGAGTGGACGAGGCGGCACGCGCTGGCGGTGCTCGACATGCTCATGGAACGAGCCAGCGATCGTGACTTGAACAACTTCGACCCGAAGCTGGCGCTCGAACTGGAGAACACGCGAGCGGCGATCGACTGGGCGCTGAGCGAGGAGGGCGACCCGGCATGCGCGGTCGAGTTGGTGGCGTACTCGTTTCCCGTGTGGTGGTCGACGGCAGGCACGGATGAGGGCTTGAACCGCGCGGCGGCGGCCGTCCGGATCCTGGGCCCGACGACGCCGCCGTCGCTGGCCGCGCGTTTCTGGCTGACGTACGCCGAGCTTGGGCTGTTCTCGACGCGCGGCGACTGCTTCGACGCAGCGCAGCGCGCGGCCGACCTTGCACGGGCCCTCGGAGATACCGACACGCTGTATGAAGCGTTGCTCTTCCGCGCGGGGCTCGGAGCGAGGCGCAACGAGTTTGCGGCAGCCCACGCGGCGGTGACGGAGGCCGGCCGGATCGAGGACCCGGCGTGGATCCCGCGTCGACGCGCGTTGCGGGCCTTCGCTGAGTGGATCCTGGCCCTGCACGAAGGCCGCTACGAGGATGCACGCGAGCATGCCATGCGGCAGGCGGATCTCTATCGTGCGAGCGGCGACGCGCGCGGCGAGCAGGTGGCCCTGGGGAATGTCGCGGTATCCGACGTGTACGGCGGCCAGCCGGAAGCGGCGGCCCGGCAACTGCGCGCCGTGATCGCGGAACTGGACCGCATCGGGGTCGGCCACGCGGCCGGACACGCCACGATGAACCTGGCGGCGGCGCTGCTGGCCCTCGGGGATGTCGAGCAGGCGCTGGCGATGGCCCGGCGCGCCTATGCGTTACTGCGACGGGAAGGGGACCACGCATCGCTCCTGCCACTGCTGGCGCGGATTGCGGCTGGTCGTGGCGACCACCACGCGGCGCTGAAGGTCGTCGGATACACGCTCGGTTTCTGGAGTTCGGTCGGTCTCCGCCCCCGTGTCGGCCTGTCCGATGCCGAGCTCGCGCCGCAGGTCGCCGCGGCGCAGCGGCAGACGCTGATGGCCGAGGGTGCGAGCCTCTCGGAGGAGCAGGCGATCCAGCTGGTGCTGGGGAAGGGTGACGGCGCCAGGGGCGCATGAGCGCCGCGTCGCTCACGCCGGCCCGGCTGCGCCGGACCAAGGCACCGACTGCGGTTGCCCTCGATTCGAGCCGTACCGGTGGGAATAGACCCAGGTGAACTCGGCGCCGAACAGGAAGATCTGCGCCGAGTAGTACACCCACAGCAGCACGACGATCAACGATGCCGCCGCGCCGAAGAGCGTGGTGATGCCGCTGCCGCCGATGTACAGGCCAATCAGCGACTTGCCGGTGATGAACAGCACCGAAGTCACTGCCGCACCCACCCAGACATCGCGCCAGGCGATGGACGCGCGTGGCATGGTCTTGTAGATCATCGCGAACACGGCCGTCAGCAGCACGACGTTCAGCGACAGCTCGGTCAGGCCGGTGAAGGTGATCCAGCCGGTCGACTCCGGGTCCCACCACCGAGTCAGCGCCCGCAGCGCGGCGCTGAAGGCGAGCGAGACGATGAGCAGGAAGGTGATGCCCAGGATCATGCCGAAGGACAGCAGCCGGGCGCGCACCAGGCTCCACAGGCCAGCGCTCCTGGGCCGCTGCGGTGCGCGCCAGATGCGGTCGAGGGCGTCCTGCAGCTCGGCGAAGACGGACGTGGCCCCGATGAACAGCACCACCACGCCGAACGCCGCCGCAGGCACGCTCTCGCTGCGCTGGCCGACACTCTCCAGCAGGCCCTGCACGGCGGCGGCGCCATGCGAGCCAAGCATGCCCTGCAACTGGCCGTAGATCTCGCCGCGCGCGGCCTCCTCGCCGAACACGGCACCGGCAATGGCGATGACGATGAGCAGCAGCGGCGCGATCGAGAAGATCGTGTAGAAGGCGAGCGCCGCGCCCATGCTCTGTGCGTAGTCCTTCATCCAGTTCACGGCCGCCGCCTTGAACAGGCCGCCGATGGCGTCGAATGGGTTGCCCATGCGCTGCACTCCCGGCCTCAGATGTGCAAGCTCATCGGCGACAGCACGGAGATCGACGCGTGCCCCCCGCCATCGGACGACTCGATGGTCATGCAGCCGCCGCCTTCAGCGAACTCATGCCGATGTAGACCGTGCAAGCTGCCTCCGTTCCGAGGAGGGGATTCGGAAACTTCACCACGCACGCTTCCGAACCGTCGAAGACACGATCGAGTTCGGCCTGGAACCCGGCGTCCGGCGGGTCGTTCGACCACAGCCCGAACACTCCACCGGGACGCAGGTGGCGGGCAACGCGAACGAGCCCGTCGTGCGTGTAGAGGATCGCGTGCCGCGGATTCAGCAGGTGCCGCGGAGAGTGATCGATGTCGACCAGGATCGCGTCGAAACGGCGACCCGGCGACGTCGAGTCCATGTCCTCGGAGTCGACGAGTGCGAAGAAGTCGGCGTTGACGAAACGACACCGCGGATCCGACGTCAGTTCTGCCCCGAGCGGCACCAGGTTCGCCCGATGCCAGTCGATGACGTCCCTCAGCGCCTCGACGACGAGCAGCGAGCGAACACGTTCGTGGTCCAGCACCGCCTTTGCGGTGTACCCGAGGCCGAGCCCGCCGACGACGACGTCCGGGTAGGGCGCCGCGAGCCTGTCCAGGGCGAGTCGCGCAAGGGCAACCTCGCTCCCTGTGAAGAGGCTGGACATCAGGAACTCGTCGCCGAGCTTCACCTCGTAGAGCTCGACGCCAAGCTTCGGTTCTGTTCGTCGACGCAGGATCAATTCGCCGAACGGCGTTTCCCGGTGGGACAGTTCCTCGAAATCGACGGTCATCGCTTTCCCTTGAACAGCACGGTTCATCGCGCGTGATGCTCCGGACCCTCGCGTGACGCTCGCGCGAGCTCGGCTCATCGGCGTATGTACCGCACGAGGACGAGAGGGGCAAGCACGCAGCAGCCGCATCACGCGCCGCCAATCCACGCCATGGGAGCCGAGTTCGCCAGGTAAGGGCGCTCTCCAGCCAGAAGCGATCTTCCCGCGGGCCGAGAAGAATCGGTTTCGCTCCATCTTCGTTGCGCCTGGCGAGGGTTGAAGGGCATGATCGCGCGGCGTCGGCGTCGGCGCCGGCCAGCCCGCCTCGCCCGCGGTCGGAGAAAGGAGGCGTCCAGAAATGAAGTCGAAGTTCTTGCTCGCGGTGATTCTTCAACTGTCACTTGACCAGCCCGGATGAGCGGCGCGACGTTCCGCGAGATCACTGCGGCCGACGTGCCAGCGCTGTTCCACGTTCGCCCGAGAACGCGTGAGAACGCGATGACGCTCGAGGAACTGCAGCGGCTCGGCATCGACCCGCAGAGCGTCACGGAAAGCCTCGGCCAGTCCACCAAGGGCTGGGTGTGCGACGACTCCGGCCGCGTCGTCGCGTTCTCCATGGCCGATCGCGCGACGGGGGAGTTCCTGGTCATCGCCGTACTTCCGGAGTACGAGGGCAAGGGCGTCGGCGGCAGGCTGATGGCCCTGGCCGAGGAATGGCTCGCGGCATCGGGCTGCAGGCGAGCGTGGCTCACGACGGATCTCGACACCACGCTGCGCGCTTACGGCTTCTATCGCAAGCGGGGCTGGACCGACTGGAAGATTGAAAGAGGCCTGCGGTGGATGGAGCGCAGCCTTCCTGCATGACAGCTGACCGCGGAGCCCGAGCCCAGTGGGCGGTCCGTTGCCGGCGCCGCCACCAATTGGTCGATCGACGCAGGCCGCAGGAGTTCTCATGAAGATAAAACAATACTTCCTGGTGTTTGCCGCTGTTGCTGTTTCCGCCATCGCGCTCCTATACGGAGTTTCGCCCCGATGGTTCGCGCGGGCATTCCTGGGCATGCCTGACTTGAACCTGAATGTCGCCCACATACTCAGGGCGGTGATGTGCCTTTACCTTGCCCTTGGTGCCTTCTGGTTCTATTCAGCCTTCAGCGACCGGCACAGAAGTACAGCAGTCCTCACCTGCATTGTCTTTGCCGGAGGCCTTGTCATCGGCAGGCTGGTCAGTTTCTTCGCAGATGGTCAGCCCGCTCCGCTTCTTGTGTTCTATACGGTCCTGGAGCTTGGCCTGATCCCCATCGCTTACTGGATCCATCGGTTGCCGGAGAAAGTCGAACTCGACTGAGCGCGGCAGCGAACAGCCGTCGGGCGGCCGCGGCTGCAATCGTCAGTGGTCGCTCCAGCGGCCGCTACCGTCGTGCTCTTTCCTCGGCCCGCACGACGGGGTCGGTCCGGCGTCTCGAGGTTCGGCGTGCCGCAATTTGACGAGTCGAGTTCGGGTCAAGTCACCAGCGTGCGGTACATCTCGGCATAGCGCGCGGCCGCCGCGTCCCAGGAGAAGTCCTGGCGCATGGCCGTTCGCATCAGCTGGGTCCAGGTCTTGCGTTGCTGCCAGAGCGCGCCGGCACGCTCGATCGCGTCGGACAGTGCGGCGGAGGTGGGCTCGAGGAACACGAACCCCGTGCCGCGCTGCTCGTCGATCGTCTGCGGCGTCGCATCCACCACGGTGTCCGCCAGTCCCCCGACGCGTCGCACGAGCGGCAGCGTGCCATAGCGCAGGCCGTAGAGTTGCGTGAGGCCACAGGGCTCGAAGCGCGAGGGCACGGCGATCACGTCGGCGCCTGCGATGATCCGATGCGCGAGTGCCTCATCGTAGCCGCGCCGCACGGCGCAGCGCGTCGGCTGTGCCAGGGCCGCGGCCTCGAACGCACCCTCGAGCTCCGGATCGCCATTGCCCAGCAGCGCCAGTTGCCCGCCGACGTGGGCCACCGCCGGCAGCGCCTGCAGCAGCAGATCGAGCCCTTTCTGCGCGGTGAGGCGGCTGACCACGCCAAACACGAGGGCCCCGGGCTGCTCGGCCAGACCGAGTTCGCGCTGCAAGGCCGCCTTCAGCCGCCCCTTGCCTGCCAGGCTGCGCGTCGAATAGCTGTCCTCGAGGTACGGATCCCTGGCCGGGTTCCAGACCACGGGGTCGACTCCATTGAGCACGCCATCGACCACGGCGCTGCGATGCCGCAGCAGGCCATCGAGCCCGCAGCCTTGCTCGGGGGTCTGGATCTCACGCGCGTAGCTCGGGCTCACGGTTGTGACGCGGTCGGCGTACTGGATGCCAGCCTTCATGAAGGAGACCTGGCCGTGGAACTCCAGGCCCTCGATCGTGAACGCGGACGGCGGCAACGCGAGTTCGCGCAGCACATGCGCCGGGAACAGACCCTGGAAGGCGAGGTTGTGAATCGTGAAGACCGTTGCGACGCTGGGCGCGCCCGAGACTTGCCGCAGGTACACCGGTGCCAGCCCGGCATGCCAGTCATGCGCGTGCAGGACGTCCGCGGACCACCCGGCATCGAGCTGACCACTTGCCAGTTGCGCCGCGACCCATCCGAGCAACGCGAAGCGACGATGATTGTCAGGCCAGTCCGCGCCATCCGGTCCGCCGTAGGGCGAGCCGGGCCGTTCATAGAGCGCTGGCGACTCGATCAGGTAGGCCATCAGGCGCTGCTTGCCATGCAGGGGCAGCGCGCCGCGCAGCACTGTCACGCCGTCGCTGCCGAAGCGCCGCTCCAGCGTGCTGACGGGCTGTGCATCGACCAGCGCCTGCTTGAACGCCGTCAGCCCGGGCAGAAGGACGCGCGCATCGGCGCCGGCGCGGGCGAGGCTCGCGGGCAGGGCGCCGAGGACATCGGCCAGCCCGCCCGTCTTGACCCACGGATACATCTCGGCTGCGACGTGCAGGACGCGCAACGGGCTGGAACGCCGCACGTTCAGCAGACCCTTGCGAGCATCTCGCGCGTGACGAGGACAACGCCGCTGTCGGTGCGCTCGAAGCGACGCGCGTCCTCGGCCGGGTCCTCGCCGATCACCATGCCTTCGGGAATCTTGCAGCCGCGGTCTACGATCACCTTGGTAAGTCGTGCGTGCCGATCGACCTGCACGTTGGGCAGCAAGACCGACCAGTTCACCGTCGTGTAGGAGTGCACGCGGCAGTTGGAGAACAGGAGCGAACGGTACAGCGCGCCAGAAATGATGCAGCCGCCCGAGACGATCGATTCCACCGCCATGCCGCGCCGGTCAGGCTCGTTGTGCACGAACTTCGCCGGCGGCAGCTGTTCCTGGTAGGTCAGGATCGGCCAGGCGCGGTCGTACATGTCGAGCTTGGGGTTGGTGGCCGTGAGGTCGATGTTCGCCTCCCAGTAGGCGTCGACGGTGCCCACGTCGCGCCAGTACGGCTCCGACTCGCCGCCGCTCATCACGCAGCTCTCGCCAAACGGGTGCGCACAGGCTTGCCCGTCCCGCACGGCCAGGGGAATGATGTCCTTGCCGAAGTCACGACTGGACGACGCATTGGCGCTGTCCCGGTGCAGGGTCTCGTACAGGTAGCGGGCGGTGAAGATGTAGATGCCCATGCTGGCGAGCGCACGATCCGGCTTGCCTGGCATGGACGGCGGACTGGGCGACTTCTCGATGAAGCGCGCGATCCGGCGGTCGGCATCCACGTCCATGACGCCGAAGGCGTGCGCCTCGGACAGCGGCACTTCGATGCAGCCGACGGTGCAGCCGAAGCCGCGCGACACGTGGTCAGCGAGCATGCGGCCGTAGTCCATCTTGTAGACGTGATCGCCGGCCAGGACGACGATGTACTCCGGCGCGTAGGACTGAACGATGTCCAGGTTCTGGAAAACGGCGTCGGCCGTGCCCCGGTACCACGAGTTCTCGTCGAGCCGCTGCTGGGCGGGTAGCAGGTCGATGAACTCGTTCATCTCGCTCTTCAGGAACGACCAGCCGCGCTGCAGGTGCCTGAGCAGGCTGTGCGACTTGTACTGCGTGGCGACACTGATGCGCCGGATGCCCGAGTTCAGGCAGTTGGACAGCGTGAAGTCGATGATGCGGAACTTGCCGCCAAAGTAGACCGCCGGCTTGGAGCGGCGGTCCGTGAGTTGCATGAGCCGGCTGCCGCGGCCGCCGGCCAGCACGATGGCGAACGCCTGCTTGGTGAGCTGTGTCGTGTGCTGCATCGGAGGTGCCACGGAAAGGGCCGCAGACAAGGCAAAGCTTGCGTCACATCGGCCCGTGTGTCGATTAATCTAGCTCAAGTCTTGTACCCACTGCCAGGCGCCGGACCAGTCCGTGCGGCGGCTCACGCACCAAGGTCTGGCCCCGATCCCGAACCTGCCTTGTGACCTAGATGAATGAATCGACGCCGCAGACGAATAGAGTCCGTCGGGAGCGGGCTCGAAGAGTCCGCCGCGAACTTGCTGCACCGGGCACACGAGGCTGACCCGCGCAACGGCTCCCGACGGCAGCCGGCACGCGTGAGCCGGCGTTGCCCGAGTCGCCGCGCAATCATGGAGCTCGCCCAATGGCCGCCAAACCGTTCGTCTATCAGGATCCTTACCCCCTCGGCGCGGACAAGACCAGGTACAGGAGGGTGGAGGGCTCGGAGCAATACGTCTCCGTCGCTTCCTTCGAAGGCAAGGACGTCCTCAAGGTCGCTCCCGAAGCGCTGACCGTCCTCGCCAACGAGGCGATGCGTGACGTCTCCTTCCTGCTTCGCGGGGAGCACAACGAGTCCGTCGGCCGGATCCTGCGCGACCCGGAGGCCTCCCAGAACGACAAGGGCGTGGCCGTGGCGTTCCTGCGCAACGCCCAGATCTCCGCCGAATTCGAACTCCCGGTCTGCCAGGACACCGGCACGGCGTTGATCGTCGCCAAGAAAGGCCAGCAGGTCTGGACCGGGGGCGGGGACGAGGAAGCCCTCTCCAGGGGGGTCTACAAGACCTACACGGAAGAGAATCTCCGCTACTCGCAGACCGTCGCGCTCGACATGTACCGGGAGGTCAACACCGGCACCAATCTGCCGGCCCAGATCGACATCCAGGCGGTGGACGGTGAAGCCTACAAGTTCCTCTTCATCGCAAAGGGCGGCGGCTCGGCCAACAAGGCGGCCCTGTTCCAGGAGACCAAGGCGCTGCTGTCCCCGGACACGCCTCCTGAAGTTCCTGGTTGGCAAGATGAGGCACCTCGGCACCGCCGCGTGCCCGCCGTATCACATTGCCGTCGTCGTCGGCGGCACCAGCGCCGACGCCTGCCTGAAGACGGTCAAGCTCGCCTCCACCAAGTACCTCGACGATCTGCCCACCGAAGGCAACGAGCACGGCCGGGCGTTCCGCGACCTGGAACTGGAGCAGAAGTTGCTCGAAGAGGCGTACAAGCTGGGGATCGGCGCCCAGTTCGGCGGGAAGTACTTCGCTCACGACGTCCGCGTCGTCCGCCTCCCGCGACATGGCGCCTCGTGCCCGGTGGGAATCGGCGTCTCGTGTTCGGCCGACCGCAACGTCAAGGCGAAGATCACCCGCGACGGCCTGTTCGTCGAAGATCTGGACCGCAATCCCGGTCGCCTGATTCCGGACGAGTACCGCGGCAAGCAGCCCGTTGGCGTGAGCATCGACCTGAACCAGCCGATGAAGGCCATCCTGGCCGAGCTTTCGAAGCACCCGGTCTCGACTCCGCTGCTGCTCAACGGCACCATCATCGTCGGACGTGACATTGCGCACGCGAAGTTCAAGGAACTCATCGACGCCGGCAAGCCAGTGCCGGAGTACCTGCTCAGGCATCCGATCTACTACGCCGGGCCGGCCAAGACCCCGCAAGGGAAGGCGTCCGGCTCCTTCGGTCCGACCACCGCCGGACGGATGGATTCCTATGTCGACCTGCTGCAGAGCAAAGGTGCCAGCATGATCATGATCGCCAAGGGCAATCGGTCGCAGCAGGTGACCGATGCCTGCAAGAAGTACGGGGGGTTCTACCTCGGCTCGATCGGCGGCCCTGCCGCGGTGCTGGCGGAAGAGAACATCAAGAAGGTCGAGTGCATCGACTTCCCGGAACTGGGGATGGAAGCGGTCTGGAAGATCGAGGTCGAGAATTTCCCGGCGTTCATCCTGGTGGACGACAAGGGAAACGACTTCTTCAAGCAATTGGGCCTGTAGTTCACCGCATCGGCTTGCGCAGGCGTCGCGTCTCGACGACGCCTGCACATGGTGCGCGAGGCCGCGCTTTCCTTCGATCTTCGCCGGCCCCGTGCGAAGTTTGAAACCGTGCGCTGTAGAGGGGGAACGGGAATGAAGCTGCAGTGGGCCGAGACTGCCCATCAAGGACTGAATACGATCGCAGACAGGATCGGCCGGATCCTCGTCGACGGGTTCCACTACCTGGCGCTGTTCGCGATAGGGGCTGCGACCGTCTGGTCAGCCGCGGTCGCGTTCATCGGCATGGCCGGGAAAGGTCACGCTTCGATCGACGACATCCTGCTGCTGTTCATCTATCTCGAGCTTGGCGCGATGGTCGGCATCTACTTCAAGACCAATCACATGCCAGTGCGCTTCCTGATCTATGTGGCGATCACCGCGCTGACGCGGCTTCTCATCTCGGACGTCCAGGCGCACCATCGCCCCGACATGGGGGTCATCCTGATCTCGGGCGCGATTCTCCTGCTTGCCATCGCGACCCTCGTGGTCCGGTACGCTTCATTCAAGTTCCCGTCAGGTCAACCGGACACCCGGAGATGAAGTGGCTGGCGCATCCCGATGCGCGTTCGCGGCCTTGATCCGGCGACGCCTTGGCGAAGGCCATTCGGGCGCGGAAAACCTGACAGCCTGACCCGGCACAACGTCAGCGTCTCAATCGCGCACCGCGTGCTGCGAAGATTGCGCCCGCTGCCGACAAGAACAACGGGGAAACGCCTGGATGGCGCTGCTGCAACTCACCGAGGAACAGGTCCGCACCTGGACCCGCGAGCAGAAGGACGCGTGGTGGCTGGAGAACGTCTATCGCGGCGACATGCCGCAGCTGACGCTGCGCTCCGGGCTGACGGGCTTCGTGCTCGGCGGCGTGCTCGCGGCCACCGCCATGTACATCGGCGCCAAGACCGGCATCAGCATCGGCGTCGGGCTGACCTCGGTGATCCTCGCGTTCGCGCTGTACCGGATCATGGCCAGCTCCGGGCTCGCGAAGGACTTCACGATTCTCGAGAACAACTGCACGCAGTCGATCGCAACCGCGGCCGGCTACATGATCAGCCCGATGATCTCGAGCCTCGCGGCCTACATGCTCGTGACCGGCCGGATCATTCCCGTGGTGGCACATGATCGTCTGGATGTGCGTCGTCTCGATCATCGGCGTGCTGCTCGCGTTCCCCATGAAGCGGCGGTTCATCAACGAGGAGCAGCTGCCGTTTCCCGAGGGCCGCGCGAGCGGGGTGGTGCTCGACGCGCTCTACACCGGCGCGGCGCACGAGGGCATGTTCAAGGCGCGCCTGCTCGGGCTGACCGCGCTCTTCACGGGCCTCTACCAGGCGATGATCAGCGACGGCTGGATGAAGCTCGTGCAGTTCAAGCTGCTGCGGATGGACCGGTGGGCCGGCCTGAAGGAGCCGTGGGTCTTCCACGAGCGGCTCGACACCTACTACTACGCCGCCGCGACCAAGGTGAACGGCTGGATCCCGACGATTCTCGGCATCGACATCCGCCAGCTCGGCCTGCGGCTGACGCTGGACCTCGCGATGATCGGCGTCGGCGGCCTGATGGGCATCGCGGTGGCGACCAGCTGCATGCTCGGCGCCTTCGTCAACTTCGTCGTGCTGGCGCCGATCATGATCCAGGCGGGCGACATCGTCGCGCGCGTCGGTCCGGATGGCGCGACGGTCCCGATCTCGCGCGCCGAGATCGTCAACCAGTGGTCGCTGTGGTGGGGCGTGACGATGATGGTCGTCGGCTCGCTCGTCAGCCTGTTCGGCCGCCCCGAGATCTTCAAGGGCCTGTTCAGGCGCAGCCGCGGCGGTGACGGCAGCGACGTGCTGAAGCACATCGAGCTGCCTCTGTGGATGTCGTGGGTCGGCGTGCCGCTGTTCAGCGGGCTCGGCGCCTGGGTGACGCACGCGTTCTTCGGCGTGCCGTGGCTGCTCGCCTTCATCTCGCTGCCGCTGATCTTCGTGCTGTCGGTGATCTGCACCAATTCGATGGCGCTCACCTCGTGGACGCCGACCGGCTCGATGTCGAAGATCACGCAGTTCACGATGGGCGCGATCGACCGCACCAACCCGGCGAGCAACCTGATCCCGGCGGCGATGACCGCCGAGATCGCCGCGAACTCCGCCAACCTGCTGTCGGACATCAAGCCCGGCTACATGCTGGGCGGCAAGCCGCGCCAGCAGGCGATCGGCCACGTGATCGGCATCTTCGCGGGCGCGCTCGCATGCGTGCCGCTGTTCTTCCTGCTGTTCCTGCCACCCGACGCCAGCGGCGTGCGCTCGGTCGCGAACATGGTGTCGGACCAGTTCGCGTTCCCGGCCGCGCTGCAGTGGAAGGGCGTGGCCGACATCATCGCCAGGGGAATCACCGCGCTGCCGCACCTCGGCGGTCGTCTCGATGATCGTCGCCGCGGTCGCGGCCGCGGCGATCGAGGTCGCGCGGATGGCGACCAAGGGCCGCTTCGGCCTGTCGGCCGTGTCGATCGGGCTGGGCGTGGTGCTGCCGCCCGAGGCCACGTTCGCGATGTTCGTCGGCGCGCTGCTGTTCTGGGTGATGGGGCGGCGGCACAAGTCGCCGGGCTCGAAGGGCCACACCTACTGGGTCGAGGGCCTGCGAGCCGATCTGCGCCGGGCTCATTTCCGGCGCGGCGCTGATGGGGATCGGCAATGCGATCGTCAACGTGCTGATGTAGCGCCGCGCATCGGCGCGGACCGTGACGGGGAGGGGAGCGATGGGCATGTCGACATTCTTTGGCCTGGTGGCGATCGGCCTGCTGGCGGTGATCGTCGCGAAGCTCGACGCGCTGCAGAAATCCGTGGAACGGCTGCGCGAGGAGGTCGAGCGCCTGCGCAAACCGTAGCGCACGCGGCCATGCTCAGGCGCCTTTCAGCGTCTCGAGCAACCGCCGCGCCGCGGCCACTGCCGACGCGGGGTTCTGTCCCGTCACGATCCGGCCGTCGCGCACCACATGGGGCTGGTTCGCGCCGCCCGCCTGCACCGTCGCGCCTTCGGCCTTCAGCCGCCGCTCGAGCGAGAAGGGCAGGTGGTCGATCCAGTGGGCGCGGGCTTCCTCGTCGTCGGTGAAACAGGCGATGCGGCGGCCCGCGGCGAGCGGGCGGCCCTCGACCTGCGCGCCGAGCAGGCCCGCCGGACCGTGGCTGACGGCCCCGATCGGCTTGCCTGCCAGGGCGGCGTGCTCGAGTAGCGCGCGCAGCGACGTGCTCGTCGGAAAGTCCCACAGCGCGCCACGGCCGCCAGCGAGGAACACGGCGTCATAGCGTCGGCCGTCGACGCAGTCGAGGCAGACGGCCTCGTGAAACGCCTTCAGGGCCGCTTCGTCGTTGCGCAGAAGACCCGGCAGCGCCCGCTCGGAGCCCGAGCGCGGGTCGATCGGCGGCGCCTCGCCGCGGATCGTTCCGATGTCGACCGCGCAGCCGGCGTCGCGAAGGATCCAGTACGGTCCGGTCACCTCCGGCAGCCAGGCGCCGGTCTGTCGCCCACCGGGGGCGTCGCCGTGCGATGTCGCGACGATCACGACACGCGGCCGTGCCTGCGGCCGGACCGGCACCGACAGCGGCAGCAGTGCGGCTGTCGCCGCGGCCTGGAGCAGGGTTCGTCGCCGCAGGGAAACGTGCATGGCGGGTGCGTGGCCGATCCTCGGAAGCCTTCACCGTACGAGCATCCGCCGCCCGCTCGTTGCCTTCGATCAACGGGCCGCCGCGCGCCTGCGCCAACGTACGATCCGGCAGCGGTTGAACCGACCATCAGGAGAAGACGGTGACGAATGACTTCCACGGCGTGTTTCCATATCTTGTGTCGCCGATCGATCCCGATGGCAGCGTCAACGAAGTGGTGCTGGCCCGCCTGGTCGACGACCTCATCGCCGCCGGCGTGCACGGACTGACGCCGCTGGGGTCCACCGGCGAGTTCGCCTATCTGAATCGCGACCAGCGCCGGCGCATTGTCGAAGTCGTCGTGCGTGCGGCGCGCGGGCGCGTGCCGGTGGTGGCCGGCGTCGCCTCGACGACGACGGCCGACGCGGTCGCACAGGCGAAGGCCTACGAGCAGATCGGCGCCGACGGCATCCTCGCCGTGCTCGAGGCGTACTTCCCGGTCAACGAGGACGGCGTCGTGTCCTACTTCTCCGCGATCGGGCGGGCGACGCCGCTGCCGGTCGTGCTCTACACCAATCCGCAGTTCCAGCGCAGCGACCTGACGATTCCCGCGCTCGAGCGGCTGGCGCAGGTCGACACGATCCGCTACCTGAAGGACGCGTCGTCGGACACGGGGCGGCTGCTCTCCATCATGAACGCGGTCGGCGATCGCATCCGCATCTTCAGCGCATCGGCCCACATCCCCGCGTGCGTGATGCTGATCGGCGGCCTCGGCTGGATGGCCGGCCCCGCGTGCGTGGTGCCGCGGCAGAGCGTGCAGCTCTACGAACTGTGCCGCGCGGAGCAGTGGCAGGAGGCGATGACGCTGCAGCGCGGGCTGTGGCGCATCAACCGCGCGTTCGCGAAGTACAACCTGGCGGCCTGCATCAAGGGCGCACTGCAGATGCAGGGCTACGACGTCGGCGAGCCGCTGGCGCCGCAGACGCCCTTGTCGGAGGCGGGGCGTGCCGAGGTCAGGCAGCTCCTCGCGGATCTCGGGGCGCTGTAACTCGCCGCGACACCGGCCCGCCGGGCGGAGGTCCGTCGCAAGCGAGACAAAAGGGAAGCCCAGCCATCGCTCACGCGGCCGGCTTGCGCCAGACGCTGGCCAGCCACGGCTGCTGGTCCCGCGGCAAGCCCGGCGGCCGGTAGTAGTGGGTGAGTTCCAGGAACCCGGCGGCCGTCATGTGGGCGCGCCACGACTCCCAGTCGTGGAACGCGCCATAGCGGTTGCCGTTCCATCCCTCCTGGCCCTCGCCGCGCGGATTGGAGCTGAACAGGACGCCGCCCGGCTTCAGCGCAGCGTGCAGCTGGCGCAGGATGCGAGGCAGCTCCTGCACGGGAACGTGGAACAGCACCGCGTTCGCGAACACGCCGTCGAAGCGTTCGGCGGGCAGGTCGAGCTGGAGGAAGTTCTGCCCGAGCACTTCGCAGCCGCTGTGAGCGCGCGCCATGGCGGCGAGTTCGCGGGAGCCTTCCAGCCCGGTCGCGCGATGGCCGAGGCGCCTGAATGTCATGAGGTCGCGCCCGGGACCGCATCCGAAGTCGAGGAGCTCGAACGGCGGACTCGCCTGGATGTGATCGAGCAGCGCCGCGATGTTCTGGCTGACGTCGTGGTCGCGCGTGCCTTCCCAGAAGTCGCGTGCGGCCGCATCGTAGTGCGCGAGCGTGCGCGCGGCGACGTCCTCGAGTTCTTCCGGTGTCAGCGGCATGGCGTGATGATCTCATTCCGCCGCGCCACGAGGCACGCAGGGCTGGCGACGACGGCGCGCGCCGCGGCTTTCGGCCAGAATGGAGCCGCCATGAACGCCATCGAGGACACCCGCCACTGGCTGGAGCGTGCCGTCATCGGGCTCAACCTCTGCCCGTTCGCGAAGGCCGTGCATGTGAAGGAGCAGATCCGCTGGGTCGAGAGCACGGCCGAAGATCCGGAGCAACTGCTCGAGGATCTCGTGCGCGAACTGCGGTTTCTCGCCGCCGCCGACCCGGAGCAGGTGGAAACGACGCTGCTGGTCCACCCGCACGCTCTCACGGACTTCCTCGACTACAACGACTTTCTCGATGTCGCCGATGCGGCCGTCGAGTCGCTCGGGCTGGCCGGCGTCCTCCAGGTCGCGAGCTTCCATCCCGCCTACCAGTTCGCCGGCACCGCGCCGCACGACGCGGAGAACCTCAGCAATCGCTCGCCCCATCCCACGTTGCATCTGTTGCGCGAGGCCAGCATCGACGCGGCGGTGGCCGCCTTTCCGGAGGCGGCGTCCATTTACGAGCGGAACATCGAGACCCTGCGCCGGCTGGGTTTCGAAGGCTGGCGCCGGCTGCTGTCGCGGGATGCCTGACGGCGCCTGCCGCGAGTGACTCAGCCCGCGGTCTCCACGACCCCGGCGGCGACGAAACCGTCGATCTCGACGTCGCTGTAGCCGTGGCCGCGCAGCACTTCGCGCGTGTGCTCCCCGAGCACCGGGGCCGGCCGCGTGACCGCCGTCGGCGTCTCGGAGAAGTGCACGGGGCAGCCGATCGCCTTCGTCGTTCCCGCGGCGGGATGCTGCGTCTCGACCACCATGCCGCGCGCCAGCGTCTGCGGGTGCGTCATCGCCTCGCCGATCGAGTGCACCGGGCCGACCGGAACGCCGGCCGCGTCGAACAGTTCGACCCACTCGGCGCGCGTGCGCGTGAACAGCACGGTGTTCATCAGCCGTACGAGCTCTTCGAGGTTTGCCATGCGGTCGGTGTTGGTGCGGAAGCGCGGATCGTCGCGCCACTCGGGGTGCCCGATCACTTCGGCGATCCGCTCCCAGTTGGCCTGGTTGGCGCCGCCGAGGGTGATCCACCCGTCGCGCGCGTGGAACGCCTGGTACGGCGCGCTGAGGACGTGCGCGGAGCCGGTCGGTCCCGGCGAGTTGCCGGTCGGGAAGAAGATCGCCGCGTGCCAGTAGGTCTGCTGCAGCGCCGCTTCCATCAGCGACGTGTCGACGACCTGGCCGCGGCCGGTCTTCAGCCGGTGCACGTAGGCCGCGAGGATGCCGATGACGGCGAGGTTGCCGGCGCTGATGTCGGAGACCGGATTGCCGGTCTTCGCCGGTGCGCCGCCGGGCTCGCCGGTGATCGACATCAGACCGCCGAAGCCCTGCGCGATCAGGTCGAAGCCGCCCTTGTCGGCCCAGGGTCCGTCGCGGCCGAAGCCGGTGATCGAGCAGTAGATGAGGCCGGGGTTGGCCTTGGAGAGCACGTCGTAGCCGAGCCCCAGCTTCTCCATCGTGCCGGTGCGGTAGTTCTCCGTCAGCACGTCGGCGTCGCGCACCATCCGCAGCAGGATTTCCTTGCCCTGCGGGTGCTTCAGGTTCAGCGCGATGCCGCGCTTGTTGCGGTTCATCATCAGGAACGGCGCCGACACGCCGTTGATGCGCGGCTCGCGGTAGCCGCGCGAGTCGTCGCCGCCGGGCAGCTTCTCGACCTTGATGACGTCGGCGCCCATGTCGGCGAGCATCAGTCCGGTGGTCGGGCCGGCCATGATCTGCGCGAGCTCGAGCACGCGCAGGCCCGCGAGCGGGCCGGGGTGCGAAGGGCGCTCCGGCGCCGGGTGCTCCGCGGTCATCGCTTCAGCGTCCGACGAAGCCGGGCTTGCTTCTTGGCGAGGAAGGCCGAGTAGCCGATGCGGAAGTCCTCGGTGTCGAAGCAGTCGAAGCACTCGTCGATTTCCTGCGCAGTGAGCGGGCCGCCTTCCGCGAGCCGCTTCGCGAACTTCTTGTGCCAGCGCGCCACGAGCGGCGCGCCATCGGCGATGCGCTCGGCGGCGGCGCGCGCCTCGGCGGCGACCTGGTCGTCCGGCACGACGCGGGTGACGAGGCCCTTGTCCTTCGCTTCGGCCGCATCGAACACGCGGCCCTCGAGCAGGATCTCGAGCGCGACGCTCTTGCCGACCAGCCGCACCAGCGGCGCCATCTCGGCGTAGGCCATCACCAGGCCGAGGTTCTTGATCGGCGCGCCGAAGCGGCTCGACTGCCCGCAGATGCGCAGGTCGGCCAGCGCAGCGATCTCGAGCCCGCCGCCGACGCAGATGCCATGGATCTGCACGACGATCGGCGTGAGGCAGTTCGCGAGCTTTTCGGCAGTGGCGTGCATCACCTTGCCGTACTCGATCGCCTGTGCCTTGCTGGAACGCTGCGTTTCGAACTCGGCGATGTCGTTGCCGGGCGAGAACGCCTTCTCGCCGGCTCCGCGCAGGATGATGCAGCGCACGCCCGATTCCTGCGACAGGCTCCACACGGTGTCGCCGAGCTCGCCCCACATCGCGCGCGTGAGGGCGTTCAGCTTGTGGGGGCGGTTCAGCACGACGGTGGCGATGGCACCGTCGCGCTCGGTGAGGATCAGGTCCGACATGCTCAGCGGTAGAAGTATTCGACGAGGCCGAGGCCGACGAAGGGCACGTAGGTCACGAGCATCAGCACGGCCACGAGCACCCCGATGAAGTAGATGTTGGTCCGGCTCACCGCCCACACCGATTCCTTCGCGATCGAGCTCGCCACCATCAGCACGCTGGCCACCGGCGGCGTCTGCTGGCCGATGCCGAGGTTGATCGTGACGATCAGGCCGAAGTGCACCGGATCGATGCCGACTGCCTTGACGAGGGGCATGACGACCGGCACCACGAGGATGATCGCGGCGGCCGAGTGCAGGAACATTCCGAGGAACAGGAACAGGACGTTCAGCAGCATCAGCACCACCATCGGGTCCTTCGTGAAGTCGGAGACCGCGCGCGCCAGTTCCTGCGGCGCCTGCACCTCGGTGAGGTAGGTGCCGAGCAGGGAGCTGGTCGCGACGAGCAGCATCACGACCGCGGTCTGCATGCCGCCTTCGAGGACCGCCTTGCGCAGTTCCGCCAGGTTCAGCTCGCGGTAGATCACGAGGCCGACGAAGAGGGCTGCCACGACCGCCAGCGCCGCGCCCTCGGTGGCCGTCACCACGCCGCCAAAGATGCCGCCGAGGATGATGATCGGCAGCAGGAAGGCCCAGAGCGCCTCGCGCCCGGTCTTCGCCACGCGCGCCCACGAGAAGCGCTCCTCGCGCGGCAGGTTGTAGCGGCGCGCGAAGTAGTACGCCATGCCCATCAGGCCCAGTCCGCCGATGATGCCGGGCACGATGCCCGCGACGAACAGCTGGACGACCGACGTCTCCGCCATCACGGCGTAGAGGATCATCGGGATCGACGGCGGGATGATCACCGCCAGCGTGGCGGATGACGACATCACCGCGGCGGCGAGCGGGGCGGGGTAGCCCTTCGCCTTCATGCCCGGAATCATGATCGAGCCCAGCGCCGCGACGTCGGCGACGGCCGAGCCCGAGATCTCGGCGAAGAACAGCGACGCGCCGATCGACACGTGAGCCAGCCCGCCGCGGATCCAGCCGAAGATGGCCGACGCGAAGGCGATCAGGCGCTGCGAGATGCCCGATGCATTCATGATCGCGCCGGCCAGGATGTGAGGCCAGCGCCTGCGCCGTGGCGTTCGCGAATCGAGGGTGACGATCCGGCCGCCGCGAAGCACGAGATCGGCCGGCGCCACCTGCGGCACGCTTTGACTGGTCACGGTGACGCCCATCGCAACGGCGCCGACCAAGCTGGCGACAAGAAGGTGAAGGCTGCCTATGGGGACAATTATCGGCGAAACCGACCCTTGGGGTCGGTTTTCGCAAACCCGAGGCGGCGCTCGGCAAACAGGAACACGGGGAGCGCCGCCGCCGCGACCAGCGCGGTCAAGCCAAACGCGGACCGAAACCCGACCTGGTCGATCACCCATCCCATCGCCGACGACCCGCTGCCGATGCCCGTGTCGAACGCCGCGAGCATGGCGCCGAACGCGGCGCCGCGGCGCGCGAACGGCACGTGCGTCATGACGTAGGCCGTGTAGGCCGGGTGCATCAATCCAAACCCGGCGCCGAAGATCAGCGCGGCGACCCCAAACGAGACGCCGCCGCTGGCGACGGCCAGCAGCGCCAGGCCGGCCGGCGGGACCAGCAGGCATCTCGTCAGCACGCGCCGGTGGCCCCAGCGGTCCAGCGACCGGCCCAGCGCCACGCGCGCGACCAGCATCGACACGGCCATCGCCGACAGGAACAGGCTCCGCGGGCGAATGCCCAGTTGATTGGCGTAGAGCGCGGAGAAGCTCGTCAGGCCGCCATAGCCGAACGAGATCAACGCGAGTCCGGCCGACAACACCAGCACGCGCCACTCGATCACCTGCGCCGGCACGTGCACGACGGCCGCCGCTGCCGGGTCATGGCCGTGCGCGCCGTGATGGTCGTCGGGCAGGCTCGCCGCGATTGCCGCCATGATCAGGTTCAGCGCAGTGAGTTCGAGGCACAACGCCACCCAGCCATGGCGGTACATCCAGAACCCCATCGCCGGCGCGGTGCCAACCGCCAGCACGGACGCCAGACCCCAGTAGCCCAGCCCCTGGCCCGTCGTGACGGCGGAATCGTCGAGGTCATGTAGGCGCCCGAGGCCGCCAGCAACGCGGACCAGAACACGCCGTGGATGACGACCACTCCCAGGAGCAGGCGGTGGTCCTGGATGATCGCGTAGCTTGCGGTGATGCCGGCCAGCACGACGCTGACCGCGATCAGCACGCGGCGCTGGCCCAGGCGATCGCCGATGGCGCCGGTGAACGGCGCCGACAAGGCCGACGCGTAGGTCAGCAAGCCCAGAAACAGGCCCGCGGCGACCGTGCCGCCGCCCAGATCCAGCACGTGATAGGGCGCGATCGGCAGCAACTGGAACACGCGAAACGAACACCGTGAAGCTGTACGCGCACATGATCAGGAAGCGCGGCGTGGCCAGACGATCGGGCATGGACCCCTGAGTATAGTCACAGGCCCGATGGCGCCCGGACGGCCCGGCGCTGTTAAGATCGGTCCATGCTGGAGCGACCGTCCCGTCTGTGGAAAGGCATGTCCGCCGAACAACGCCTCGCGGCCGCCGACGCTTTCTGGCGTGAGGATCAGGCGGACGTCCAGGTCCAGCACGCCGACGCGATCCTGTCGATTGCGAAACGGCTGAACTTCAGGGCCAAACAGCGTGCAGGCGCTTCCGGTGGAGCGACGGGCCAGGTTCCTCGCGCGCTTCCCGATATCTCCGACGCGGTGGCCACGCGCGCGCTCATCTCGTATCACTTCACGGCAAAGCGAGACCTGATGGCCGCCTTCCTGGACGCCCTCGGCATTGCCCACGAGAACGGGCTGATTGGCGAAGAATCGGTGACGCCGCCGACCCGCGACCAGTTGTTCGGGCGATCGCGAAACTCCGGTCCGCGTTCCCGGCCGCCGACGCCGACCTCTACCTGCGGACTTTGGTGACCCTGGATGGGGACACGTGGGCGGAACTCGACGCGGCCCTGGACAGCGCGGGTTGACGGACCTGGTGCCGGCCCGTGGCACCTGATTTGCTGATCAGTCTCTGGGAGGCGGACCGACGTCTGAATTGATATGAAGCCTGTCAGGTTGCTGCTGGTGCTCCCCATGTGCCTGTCCCTGGCGCTGGTCGGCACGCCTGTGAGCGCCCAGCAGGCCCCGCCGCCCGCCGCGAGCCAGACCCAGACGCCGCCCCCTCCCGATAACCTCGACCGCATTCGCGAGGCCGTCAACCGCCCCGCCGCAATCAAGATCGAGAATGGCCAGCGCCAGATCTACGTCCGGATCGTCGCGCCATGGCCGAACTTCGCGGAAGCGACGAAGGGTTACGACCTGATGAACGGACCAACCGGGCGCACCAGCAATGCGATGAGTCATCAGGAATTCGTGGGCATGGTGACGCCCAGGGACATGTACGGCACCTCAGGCATCAACCCGGCGGAACTGCTGACGTCCGCGGCCGTCACGTATTTCGGGATGGCCGCGCTCACGAAGGGTCTGACCGCGCTCCGCCGTGCGCGCGGCGAGAAGGAAATGCGGAACATCCAGGCGCAAATCGATCGCGAACTCGCCGCGCTCAAGGGCGGGGGGTAGCGCCTCGTTGTTCGTTGCTAGTTGTCAGCTGTCAGTTGTCAGTTGTTAGTTGTTAGTTGTTAGTTGTCAACGTGCCTTCACGAGAATGGCGTCGCTTATTGGGCGTGGCCCGGCGGCGTCCGACGGCTTGTTCACGACCTCCCCCTTCACAACCATCGTCGTCGATCCGCCGCCGTCGAGGTTGATCGCGTTCGCCAGGTCGAGGCGATTGCAGAGC
>CAVPRE010000004.1:0-124222 GCA_963707725.1 uncultured beta proteobacterium
AAAGTTTTCAAAGCCTATTGGTGCTTTCACAGCCTGAAAAGGAAAAGCGGTTCGCAACAGATTTTATGCACGGTCAACAACGCAACCAAAAACCAACAAATCAATAACCCAGCGACAACCCATCAAGCGAGGTGTCAAGGCAAACATCAAAAATACGATTCGACCGTAGGGAGAATCGCCGCTCCCCGTGCAATCACATTGACACAAATCCATCAACATCACAAACCCAAGCGCCCTCTTCATGTTCCATTTTACTCCAACAGCCCAACATTGTTCCTCGCTATCCCAGTTCCATCAGCACCATCCGACCTATTCCATTCTAGAATTGAATTCGTCGGTAGATTTCGATTCGAACAGCCCAACATGGTTCCCCGCTATCCCAGTTCCATGAGTACCGCCAAAAAATGTCCAGCTCCACGTTCAAAATTTCAAAAGATAGTATCCCGCGTACACGCTGTGGATTTCGCGTAACCCTGGCAGGAAGTCGTCCATCCCAACTCGTTTTCTCCCATTTCCTGTAGACGTCGTAGAAATCAGCAAGAACGCGACAAAACAACCAGTGAAATACTTAGGACTCCAACTTCAAACCACCACTCACATTCTGTTCCACGAGGCCATCTTCGTTCAAATTTGGTACAAAAAGCAAAAGATTCTACGGCTACGTAATTCTTGCCAGGGACCAAGTAGACGGTTGCCTTTCCGCTATTTATATATGTATGGATGAAAACAAAGCCATGATTTTTGTGCAAGCCGAGCACGCGATTATTGACCTGTCTAAGAGCGCCTAACAAAGCATCTCTTTCTCTTCTAGTCTACTGCACTTGTACTGGACATCGGTAGAGTATTGCTAACTTTGCTCTACTAAACTGTAGCCTAAAACTAAATCCACTTTCATCACTATGCGCAAAGCCTACTCCTACTAGAGTAGCATTTACGGGCTTATTTGAGATGTGTTCTTTCAAGTTGCCTTTTAACATTGGCCGGACTAACGGCTATGTTTCTGAACCCTTTATTGTGATGGTGATGTCACACTTATTTAAGCTCCCTGGAGTTTCAGATCTTCTGGGGTTTCAGATAGATTGTCTCCCAAGAAAAGTGCAGCAGGATTGTCTCCTCTATTGTGTACGAGTACTGTATTACATAAAATAAACATAGCATTCGAGAAAAAAATCCTGCCAGTGTGCTTCTGCCCAAGCAGTTTTGATGGAACTTACACCTTCTAACTTTGTCCCGTTGGAAATTCCAACAATGGCGAACCCGCCTAGACTCGAGAAAGATGCGCCAGCAAAAATCACGCGCTGCAACCGCCATAAAAACTCCCTAGAACTGGGTGTGTCATACTTGTGACTGTCATGCACAAAGGATTGACCAACAATTGCTGTCTCACAACCTAAAGCCTCGAGACAGAATGACAGATAATCCAGATCTGATGCGACTTGTATCGCTTGGCACGAGCAACGCTCACTTAATGAACGGCCGTCGTCAGGCTGTTGCGAGTCTTCTTCACGTTCCACGATCCGACGACGCTCAACCGGCAAGGCAACGATGTCGGTCCCCAATACCGATCGGCCGTCTTCTATCATTCGCCGCAACAGAAGCAGACGACCGAGGAAGTGATCGCAGAGATCGAAAGCGCCGGCATCTGGAGCAATCCAATCGTCACCGAAGTCACGCCCATTGCCGACTTCTACGCGGCAGAAGATTATCACCAGGATTACTATCAGAACAACAGCGCAGCAGATGTACTGTCGTGTGGTGATCGAACCAAAGGTGTTGAAGTTCCGCAAACAGTACGCAGATCGACTCAAACAGCCGGCCTAGCAGCTTGTCGGAGAGAAGGCCGATAGACCGCGGATTATGCGGATCGGGCTGATATTCGCGGATAAATCAGGACAATCCGGTCTTTTTCCGCCATATTCGCTCAATCCAGTTGATTCTGACTCTCCGACAGGCTGCTAGCAGTTTGTCGAAGCAGGCCGATAGACCGCGGATCTGGCGGATAAATCACGATTCGAAATGGGTGTGTTCAAAATCAGTTGAGAAAAAGCGCAGGCTGAGCCTGCCCAAACGCTCAACCCGTTTTGAACACACCCTCGTAAATGACTGAAATTGAAGGACAACGCAATGCCAAGATGGATTCCGGGTCTGCTGATTGGTGCAGTGACGCTGTTGGCGACAGCGTGTGCACCGCTGCCCACGGCGACGCCTGTCGCCCCGGCGCATGATCGAGAGGCGGTCGGCCACATCAACGTGACAACCGACGCCCGCTCGCAGGTCGACGTTGTGCCCATGGATGTTGGGTTTCGCCTGGACGTGACCAGCGAATCCGGCATCGGCACCGCGGACGTGACCTGGGAGCAACGACAGCCAAACGCCTATCTCACTGCGTCTGCATTTGAACGGGTTGGAAGAGTTCAGATTTGCCTACGATACGAACCGAGATCGTGGCGTCATCTCCAGCAGCGGCGATCATCAGATCAGCCAGATGCTTGTCGGAGACGACGGAGCGCAGCAGCCGATCACGGCGGAGAGTCCATTCCGGCTCACGATCGAGCCGAGGAACGTCAGACGGTCAATCCGCATCCTCGATCCCGCTGGAGGGCGGCTATTTTCGACGTCACGCCGCCGGCCAATTTTGTCGACAACCCAACCGACGTGTTCGTATTTTCGTGGATCGATTTTTACCGATGAATCAACTGCTTACACCGCCGACGAACCCAAACAGGAGCCTGTTCGATGCTGCCGCCTGAAATATCCCAACGACAGGATGCATTTTTCGCTGCGCTTGAGCCGGCGTTGGCCGACGACGCCCGCATACGCGCGGCCTGGCTCGAGGGGAGCTACGGCCGCGATGAGGCTGACCGCTACTCTGACGTCGATCTGCACATTCTGATTGAGCCGAGCGCGTCAACCGCGTTTCGGGATGGGGCTGAAGGATGGCTGTCGTCGATCCGGTCGCTGGTGCTGTTCAGTTGGCTCTTCGACCGTCAGATGATCAATGCGCTCACGTAGCGACGGCCTGCGCATCGATATCTGGCTGCATGAGGACGAAATTGCGGTCCGCGATGCGGACAAAGTGCACCTCCTCCACGCCAAAGCCGGGCTCGTTCCAGTTTTCGGAAACGGCTTCCGATTCAGAACGGGCCGACAAGTCGGCTGCGCTGGACGCACAGATCCGCGAGTTCTGGCGCTGTATCGCTCTGCTGCCCAGCGTTCTCGGCCGTGATGAGCTGATTGTCTCGCAGATGGGGCTGGCCATCGAAATACGCCTGTTGGCCGATATCCTGGTCGATGGCTACAAGATCGAGCGCGATGCCGGCGTCAAGAAGCTCAACGCGTTTCTGCCCGCCGGCACACAGGACGACCATCGAGAACGCACTCACGTTTGACGGTCTCTCCCGCCGCTCGATGGCCGTGTGTCATCTGCGGCTGGCCGCCATCGTGCAGCAGCACGGGCCTCAGATCGCGTTACGCCATCACTTCGGCTACCCGGTCGAACTGGAATCGGCCGTCATGGGCTATGTTGCCGGCGAACTTGATCTGCTGGATCTGAGCGCTTGTATCGCTAAAGCAGGGATTGCGACATGAAAAGAGATCAGATAAGATGCAGATGCCCGCATCGTTGTCGCAGGGGGAATCCAAAGAAATAGTGATCCACGAAGCGGCACGAAGAAGCACGAAGTAAACCGCCCTTTGTGAACATTCGTGGAAATTCGTGGTCCTTCGTGAATAAACACTGTTCCGTATTGGCCCAGATACCACACCGTGAAAAGTGCATTTTGAAGATCACCTATGTCGGCCACGCCACAACACTGATCGAAAGCAATGGCGTTCGTCTGCTTACAGATCCGATCCTGCGTAGACGCATCCTGCACTTGCAGCGCAGATCGCTGGATCTCGAGCCCGAGTTTTTTGAGCAGATCGATGCGGTCCTGATCTCGCACCTCCACTGGGATCATCTGCACATGCCGTCGCTGCGCGTTCTGAATCCCCGGACACGGCTCGATCGTGCCGGCCGGCAGCGGTCTCTTGTTTGAAAAGGAAGGGTTTCAGGAAGTCGAGGAGCTTGCGGTCAGCGGTCGAACCGAGGTGGGGTCGCTCCCCATCGAGGGCGTCTACGCCGGTCCGCGCGTTGGTGATCGCGGCCGCGCGGTTCATGCCGGGCGTCTGCGGAGTGTTGACGTCGAGCTCGTGCCCGTGCACGACGCGCACGCCGTCGAACTTCCACTTCATTGATGCGTCGTTCATGGGACGTGTCTCCGGTGCTGTTGCGGCATGCGATGCGACGGGTGCAATTCTGGCCAAGCGCACGTTCGACCGCAATCGAAAGGGCAGGCCCGCACGCAACTCGCGCGCAGCGCATCCGTCGGGCATCGAAGCGATCGCGAAAGCGGCGCAGGACCACAGGCGCGTTCTGGCCGTAAGGGATATTGCGTCTATTCCCGCGTCGACGACTCCACTATCGTCGCTCGATGCGTCGTTTCCCGCTGGTCCTGTCCGTTGTCCTTGCCTCGATCGCTCTATCTGCCTGGTTCGTCCACCAGCGCAGCCTGACTCCCGAAGCTCCACCGTCCCCGGACCCCGCGGCGGCGATCGAGCGCACCGCCGAGCCTGCCCCGCCCGCGCGCACCCGGGAGACGATCCAGGTGCAGCCACGCGAAACGCTGATGGCACTGCTGCGTCGGCTCGGCCTCGATGCCCCCGGTGCGTACGCGCTGGTCGAGCGGCTCCGGGCCGCTGGCATCAATCCGCGGGCGATACGGGCGCGCGATCGTCTCGAACTCGAGCGTGATGCCGCTGGCGAACTCGTCGCCTTGATGTACGCGCCGACCGCGTGGCGGCGCTTCGAGGCAGAGTTCGCGGATGGCGCGTGGCTGGCCGAGCGCATCGACGTGGAACCCGAAGTGCGGATCGAGGTGCGCGAAGGGGTCATCGCGAATTCGCTGTGGGACGCCGTCGACAGCGGTGCGGTCGACGCCCAGACGATCCTCGACCTCGTCGGCATCTTCGAGTCCGACTTCGACTTCGCCAGCGACGCCCAGCCCGGCGATCGGTTCGAACTGCTGGTCGAATCACGTTACGGCGGCGGGAAGTTCGTCGAGATCGGCCGCATCCTCGCAGCGCGGTACCGGTCCGCGGAGAAGGACCTCGTCGGCGTGGGCTTCGATGTCGACGGGCGACTGAACTACTACAGCCCGAAAGGCGAGTCGCTGAAGAAGACGTTCCTGCGCTCGCCGCTTCAGTTCACGCGCATCAGTTCCGGCTTCACGCATCGGCGGCCCCATCCGGTCCTCGGCGGGGTCCGTCCGCATCTGGCGATCGACTACGCCGCGCCGACCGGAACGCCGGTGTGGGCCGTGGCGGACGCCACCGTCGAGTTCGCAGGGCGCAAGGGAGGCAACGGAATCCAGGTGCTGCTGCGGCATCGCGGCGGGTACAGGACCTACTACAACCATCTTTCGCGTGTCGCGCGCGGCGTTCGCCACGGTGCGCGCGTGCGCCAGAAGGCGGTGATCGGCTACGTGGGGTCGACCGGGCTCTCGACCGGACCACACCTCGACTATCGCGTGTCGGTCAATGGCCGCTTCGTCAATCCGCTGAGCGAGAAATTCCTGCCGGGCGATCCGGTGCCGAGTGCGCGCCGCGCCGAGTTCGCCGCGCATGCGCGGCGGCTGATCGCGCAGCTTGATGAGTTGCGCGGACCTGGCACGACGGAAAGCGTGGCCGTCGAAACATCAGCGGCCGGCTCGCCCGCAACTGCGCGCCAGTAGTCGCCACCAATGCCGGGCGCGCCGCACTGGCCTGCGGCGACAACGGCCCGATCAGGTCCCGGCCGCGGTGCCGGCCAGCGCCCCGCGAATCAGCGCTTGCAGCCGATCGGCCTCCGCCGCATCAAGCGCGCGGGCACGCGACGGATCGAGGTCGTCGAACGCGTACAGCGGGACGATGTGGATATGTGCGTGCGGCACCGAGAAGCCTTCGACCGCGACGCCGACGCGCTTCGCCGCCATCACATCCCGGAGCGGTCCGGCTATGCGGGCCGTGGTCGCCCAGAGCGCCTGGTACGCCGCGGAATCGAGGTCGAACAGGTAGTCAGTGTGCCGCTTCGGGATCAGCACGAGGTGGCCCGGGTTGATGTGCTCGAGCGGGAAGAACGCGATGCGGTCGGCGTCCTCGTAGACGGTTCGCGCCGGCAGCTTGCCCGCGATGATCTGGCAAAAGACGCACGCGTTGGAGTCGGCCATGGGAGCGGGCTTTCGTGGGACGATGGCGCCAGCTTAGCGGTGCCAGCGCGCCGACGATGCGGGCGTCGCCGGCCGCGAACTCGCGCTGCAGTCAGCGTCGTCGCTCGGTCCGGCACCGCCGTGGCCGGAACGGGCTGCCCGGCGGCTGCAAACGGTGCTTCAATCGGTCCTTTCGCACCGGAGGCCGCCATGAACGCACCCGAGCCGATGAAGCCGTCCCCGCGCGCACCATCGCACCTGATGACGGGCCGGGACTATCGCGACTCGCTGCGGCGCCTCCACCCGGTGGTCTACGTCGACGGCCGCCGCGTCGAATCGGTCGCCGACGAGCCGGCGTTCGCACCCGGCGTGCAGGCGCTCGGCGTGAGCTACGACTACGCGCTCGATCCCGCGCTCGCGCCGCTGATGCTGGCGACACAGGACGGCCAGGTCGTGCCGCGGATGCTCGCCGTCGACGAATCGGCCGGCGACCTGCTGAACAAGCTCGAGGCCGTGCGCGTGCTGTGCCAGGAGACCGGCTGCGCGCAGCGCTACCTGGCGCACGACGCGCTCACCGCGCTCGCGCAGGTGTGCGCGCGCATCGACGACGCGCGCGGCACGACCGAGCACCGCGCGCGCTTCGCCGCGTACCTCGCGCACGTGCAGGCAAACGACCTCGCTCTCGGCATCGCGATGACCGACGCCAAGGGCGACCGCTCGCGCAAGCCGCACCAGCAGGCCAATCCGGACACGTACGTGCACATCGTCGAGCGCACGGCGAAGGGCAGTCGTCATCTCCGGCACCAAGGCGATCGTCACTGGCGCGCCGTACATGCACGAGTTCCTGGTCATGCCCTGCCGCAACATGGGCGAGGACGACGCCGACTTCGCGGTCTGCTGCGCGGTGCCGGTCGACGCTGCGGGCATCACGATCGTCGCGCGGCCGGCAGGCCGTCCAGGCGAGAAGGTGGAGCACGGCGCACCGCTGTTCTCGCACCGCTACGGGCAGTCGACCGGCGTCGTGATCTTCGACCGCGTGCTGGTGCCGTGGGAGCGCGTGTTCTACGCAGGCGAGTGGGAGCACTCGTCGGCGCTGACCTACGACTACGCGACTCATCACCGCCACACCTGCATCGCGGCGCGCGCCGGGTTCGGCGACCTGCTGATCGGCGCCGGCGCGCTGATGTGCGAGGCGAACGGCTTCGATCCCGGCGCGAAGTCCGCGCTGCGCGAGCCGATGGTCGAGCTGATCAAGATCGTCGAAGGCTTCTACGCGTGCGGCGTGGCGGCGAGCGTGTACGGGACGCAGGACCCCTTGAGCGGCACGTTCATGCCCGACCCGGTGTTCGCCAACATCGGCAAGCTGCTGCTCGCCACGCAGATCTACGACATGCACCGGCTGGCGCACGAGGTGTCGGGCGGGCTGATCGTCGCGCTGCCGGGCCCGGACGAAGACCACAACCCGGCGACCGCCGGGACGCTGGCCGAGGTGCTGCGCGCGAGCCCGACGGTGCCGTACGACAAGCGCATCGAGGTCGCGCGCTTCGTCGAGGACCTGACCGCGTCGTACCAGGGCGGGTGGTACTCCGTGATCAGCCTGCATGGCGGCGGTTCGCCGGCGGCGATGAAGCAGGAGATCTGGCGCAACTATCCGCTCGGCAACAAGGTCGATCTGGTCGAGCGCCTGCTCGACCGCGGCGTGCTCGCGCAGGACGGCCAGCGGCCGATCACGCGCAACCGGCAGCCGGGGCGCTGCTGCGACCAGGGATGCAGCACGGCGGGGCAGGCGGTGATGGTGCCGTTGCCGGAATCGCAGGCAAAGAGCTGAGGAACTCGAAGGCGGGGCGCTTCGACATCAACTGCGCGTGATCGAGCCGCGCTCTGCCGCCCAGCGTCGCTCGGCCTCGCGCTTCACCGCGGGCAGCATCAAGAGGCGAATGGCGACAATCCCGAAGCGGGCCCAGCGCCAGTAGCGCAGGAACTTCGCGCGGGCCGCGGCATCGGTCGCGACGGCGCGGGTTTCCTGCGCGAACCGTGTGACGTTCGGCGCGGTCTCGACAGCCTCCAGCGACCACGCGATCTTCACTTGGCCGGGCTCCGCGTAGGCGGCAAACGTCTCCGGAGGGATCGCGACGAACTTCACGTCGGCGAGCCACGGCTGGCATCGCGCGCCGCAGGCGACCCACCGGCCGGGCTCTTCCGAAAGAACATCCCAGCCCAATCGAGTCGTCTCGTCCAGGATTCCTCGCGGCACGCGCGGCGACTGAGGCGTCGACGCGCAGCAGCGTCTCGCGCAGCCGGAAGATCGCCTTGACGAGCGGTGGCGACTGCATGTCGAACCGGGTCGCGACCTCCATCACGACGCCGGCGGGCGCGCGCACCGTGGTCTCGAACCGTTCCCTGACGTCGGGGTCGGGAACGAAGCGATCGAGCAGCGACTCCATCACCGCCGACGAGGACCGCTGGCGCTAAGCCGCCTCTCGTGCCAGGAACCGCTCCACCAGCCGCGTCCAGTACGCCGCGCCGACCGTCAGGTTGGCGTCGTCGAAGTCGTACTTCGCGTTGTGCACCATCGGGCTGTGCTCGCCGTTGCCCAGCCGCAGGAAGCAGCCCGGCTTGTGCTGCAGGTAGTAGGCGAAGTCCTCGCTGCCGGTGGTCGGGCCCCACGGGAAGACCACGCGCTGCGGGCCGACGAGTTCCTCGGCCACCTGCCGCGCGAACTCGGTCTCGGCGGCCGCGTTGACGAGGACCGGATAGCCGCGCTCGTACTCGATCTCGGCGCTGCCGCCGTAGCACATCACCTGCGCGTTGACGATCTCGGTGATGCGCTGCTCGAGCCGTGCCCGGACGCCTTCGTCGAACGAGCGGATGCTGAGTTCGAGCGTCGCGGACTCCGGGATCACGTTGGCCGCGGTGCCGGCGTGCACCGTGCCGATCGTGACGATCGCCGTCTGGGTCGGGTCGATGTTGCGCGACACGACCGTCTGCAGCGCCATGATCACGCTGCCTGCGATCACGACCGGATCGACCGCCAGGTGCGGGCGCGCCGCGTGGCCGCCGCGGCCGCGGATCGTGATCTTCGCGGTGTCCGAGGCCGACATGAACGGGCCGGCGCCGAACAGGAACGTGCCGGTCGCCACGCCCGGGTGGTTGTGCATGCCGAAGATGGCGTCGCACGGGAAGCGCTCGAACAGGCCGTCGGCGATCATCTGCTGCGCGCCGCTGTCCTTGCCGGCTTCCTCCGCGGGCTGGAACACGAGGTGCACGGTGCCGGAGAAGTTGCGCGTGGCCGCGATCCGCTGCGCGGCGCCGAGCAGCATCGTGGTGTGGCCGTCGTGCCCGCACGCGTGCATGACGCCGGGAACGCAGCTCGCCCACGGCTTGCCGCTTTCCTCGATGATCGGCAGCGCGTCGATGTCGGCGCGGATCGCGACCGCGCGCGGGCCGTCGCCGACCTTCAACGTGCCGACGACGCCGTAGCCGCCGACGTGGCGCGTGACGTTCCAGCCCCAGCCTTCGAGGCGCGCGGCGACGAGTTCCGAGGTCGCCGACTCGCGGAACGACAGCTCCGGATTGCGGTGCAGCTGGTGGCGGGTTTCGCGCAGCGACTCGGCGGCGTCGAGCAGGTCGGTGAGCTGGCAGTGCGGGGTGTAGCGGGCGTTCATTCAGGGTTCTCCGGCGGCAGGTCGGCAGTATCCCGCAAGCCTGCGTTGACCGCACGGGTAGGGCAGTGTTACCTTGGTATTACCGATCCGGGAGTACTCAATGACCACTCCGACCACGATCAAGCTGCCCGACGAATTGAAGGAACGCATCGCGCCGCTCGCCGACGCGGCCGGAAAGTCGCCTCACGCGTGGATGGTCGAGGCCCTTGAGCGCCAGGCCGCTCTCGCCGAAGCTCGCGAAGCGTTCATCCAGGATGCCGAGGCGTCCGCGGCGGAGGTGGACGCGGGCGGAGCCCTGTATGCCGCGGAAGACGTCGCGTCGTATCTGTTCGCGCGCGCCGCCGGCAAGCGGTCCGTCGCGCGTCCAAAGGCGCTGCCGCGCGGGTCGGCCAAGGCTGCGGCAAAGGCCGCGGGCAAGGTCGCGGGCAGGGTCGCGGCCAGGACGCGATCCACGCGCGGCAGCGCCTGACGCACCATGGCGAGCGTGAGCTTCACCGCGCGCGCGCTGACTGACCTCGACCGCCTGTTCGACTTCCTCGCGGAACACGATCCCGGCGCCGCTGACCGCGCGGCGCACGCCATCGTCGATGCCACTCGGATCCTGCGCGATCACCCGTTGATCGGGCGCCCGGTGCGGGGCGACATCCGCGAGCTCGTGATCTCCTCCGGCCGCACCGGGTACGTCGCGCTCTATCGGTTGCGGGGCGGCGCGGCCCGGGTGGAGATCCTGACTATCCGGCACCAGCGCGAGGCCGGGTACCGCGAGTGACTCGGGGCGGACGCTACGACGCGTTCTTCGGCGTATTGCCCGCGCCGAGATCCCAGTACAGCCCGGTCATCACCGAGAGCGCCTCGCGCAGCACTTCGGGCGGCAGGTGCTCGTTCGGCGCGTGCTGCGAGCAGCCCGGGTACGAGTGCGGCACCCACACCGTGCGCAGGCCGAGCACATCGGTGAAGATGTCGTTGGGCAGCGAGCCGCCCAGGTTCGGCAGCAGCGCGGGTTTCTTGCCGCTGGTGCGCGCGAGCGACTCCATCGCCCACTGCACCCACGGGTCCTCGGGATCGATGCGCGTCGCGTGGAACATCTCCTCGCGCGTCGCCGCGATCTTCACCATCGGGAAGCCCTGGCGGTCGAGGTGACGGCGCAGCGCCGGCAGGATCTGCTGCTCGTCGATGCCGACGACGAAGCGCAGCTGGCAGCGCGCCCACGCCCGCGGCGGGATCGCGTTGACCGGCGTTTCCGGGTTGCCGGTCTTGTACGCGAGCACTTCGAACGAGCACCAGCCGAACACGCGCTCGGCGGGAGACAGGCCGGGCTCGCCCCACCACGGCTCGATCGTCGGTCCGTCGGCGCCGCCGTCGACTTCGCAGTCGGCGAGCGATCGGCGCACGGACGCCGGCAACTCGCTGGGCACCCACTCGGGCACGCGGATCTGGCCGGTCGGCCCGGCGATGCTGGCGATTGCGTGCGCGAGCTGCAGGCCGGGGTTGGAGATCAGTCCGCCCCAGTTGCCCGAGTGATGCCCGCCCTTGCGCGCCTCGATCGTCAGGTCGAAGTTGAAGCTGCCGCGCGACCCGAGGAAGATCGTGGGCCGGTCGGCCCGCAGGCGCGGACCGTCGGAGGCGATCAGCAGGTCCGCCTTGAAGAGTTCCCGGTTCGCCTCGCAGACGTCACGCAGGCCGGGCGAGCCGGTTTCCTCGCCCATCTCGACGAGGAACTTCGAGTTGAAGCCGAGGCGGCCGCGTTCGGCGAGGACGTTGGCCATCGCCTGCATGTTCACCGAGTGCTGGCCCTTGTTGTCGGCGATGCCGCGGCCATACCAGCGGCCCGCGCGCTCGGTCAGGGTCCATGGCGACAGGCCCTCGAGCCACTCGGGCTCGAGCCCGCGGATCACGTCGCCGTGGCCGTAGCCGAACACGGTCGGCAGCTTCGGATCCTCGATGCGCTGCGCGTACAGGAACGGCGCCTTCGCCTTCGGGCTCGTCAGAGTGCGGCACTCGAAGCCCATCGCCTCGAACGCCGGCTGCAGTTCGTCGTGCAGGTACTGCGACAGCACCGGCGCGCGGTCCGGGTTCTGGCTCTCGGTCGGGATCGCGATCCGGCGCGCGAGCAGGTCCCTGAACTCGCCCGAGTCGAACTGTTTCTCTGAGCGGGTGATGGCGGCGGTGCGGGTCATGATGGCTCCTGTAAGTGCGGGATCACTCGGGGCATCTAGCGAGAGTGGCTCGATGCCTTGCGCACGAGACGGTCGAGTGCGCGAGTGTGCGCGAGCAGGTCGACAACCTCGGCTTGGGAGGGGGACATCGCGGCGCTGTACGCGAGCGCATTGCGACGGTCGTGAGAGGCCGAAAGCGCGGACCACAGCTCTACCGGTGCGCCGATGGCATGTGGCAGCGACTGGAACACGATCGCGCGATGGCCGCGTGCGTCATCTGGGCGATAGCCACGCAGTCGCAGCGCGGCGGTCGCCAGCGCAAAGGCCGCGTCGTACGCCAGGTTGAAGCGGCTCGCGGGCGCCAGCGAGGTGTTTCCGGCATCGGACAGCAGAGTGGCCGCGCGCTGCAACAGCGTCGCCACCTCTGAAGCGGAAGTCGGCTCAGCCTTGAGCTGGCGTGTGGCGACGAGGTTGTCGAGTTCCCGGGTCATTGGGAAGGTCAAGGTCGGACTCCGAGCCAACGAGCCAGATCTTCGGTTGTCGCATCAGGCTCATGGTGAAGTGATCGCGTTCCACGAGTCTCTTCTTCACTTCGTCGTGTGACAACACGACGAACTGAACCGGCCTGCCGAGACGGGTGCCGAGTGCGATCTTCGCCTGCGCCAGGGCCGAGGGCCGCACTGTACCCACGACGAGCACGTCCACATCGCTCGCTGCGTCGTGCTCACCCCGCGCCACGGACCCATAGACGAACGCGATCCGTATCCGACTTGCAAACGGTTCGAGAGCGGCCCGCAGCGCGTCGGCGATTCCGGCCGTCTTCGCCATCAGGGACTTCAACTCACCGAATACTGGGCTGTGGGGGTTGGCGTGGAACCACACCTGGCGTCCGCTCGGCTCGCGCACCGCCAGTCCGGCCTCGGTCAGGCGCGCGAGTTCCTTCTGCACCTGGCTGACGCTTCCGCCCGAAGCGGCCACGAGTTCCCGTAGGTAAAAACGGCGCTCGGGCTGGCCGAAGAGGAGACCGAGCACCGCCTGCTGCGTCTTGCCGAAGAGAGCGTCGGAAATCGACATGGGCATCATCGTACCTTTTTCAGGTACAAAGATACCGAAAATAGGTACGATAGGAAACCCCGTCATCTGGGGCACGGAAGCATCTCCGACTCTTCGTTTCAGGCCGCATGCGCCTGCTCCGCGGCCGAATAGAGGTGACACGCGACCGCGCCCTCCGGCCCACGGATCAGTGCGGGCACCTGTGCGCTGCAGTGGCTCATCCGCCGCGCGCAGCGCGGATGGAACGGGCAGCCGGGCGGCGGGTTGAGCGGATCGGGAAACGCCAGCCCGAGCCCGATGTCCGGCACGCCGAGCCCCGGCTCCGGCGTCAGCACCGACGCGAGCAGCGCCTGCGTGTACGGGTGGCGCGGCGCGCGGAACAGCGTCTCGGTGTCGGCCTGCTCGACGACGCGGCCGAGGTACATCACCGCGACCTGCGTCGCGATGTGCTCGACCACCGCGAGGTTGTGGCTGATGAAGACGTAGGTCAGGCCGAAGTCGCGCCGCAGGTCCATCAGCAGGTTCAGGATCTGCGCCTGCACCGAGACGTCGAGCGCCGAGGTCGGCTCGTCGCAGATGACGATCTCGGGCTGCATCACCAGCGCGCGCGCGATCGCGACGCGCTGTCGCTGCCCGCCGGACAGCTGCGCCCGGCGTGTTGTCGGCATAGCGCGCCGGCAGGCCGACGCGCTCGAGCATCGCGATCGCCTTGGCGCGCCGCTCGGCCGCCGTGCCGATGCCGTGCACGTCGAGCGGCAGCGCGACGATCGAAGCGATGCCGCGGCGCGGGTTCAGCGACGAGTACGGGTCCTGGAACACCGGCTGCACGCGCCGCGCGACCGCCTTGCGGCCGAGCGCGGTCACGTCCTCGCCATCGAGCGCGATGCGGCCGCTGGTCGGCGCGAGCAGTCCGAGCAGCATCCGCGCCAGCGTCGACTTGCCGCAGCCGGACTCGCCGACGATGCCCAGCACGTCGCCGCGCCGGATCGCGAGATCGACGCCGTTGACGGCGTGCAGCGTGCGGCCCTTGCGCGAACAGGCCGCGCCGACGCGAGAAGGTCGCGCGTCAGCGCCGCGCGCCTCGATCGCAGCGGCGCCGCTCATGCCGCGCGCTGCTCACGTCGGCAGCTCGGGCTCGTGGCACGCAGCAGCGCCGTCGATGCCCACCGCCGGCGTGCGGCAGCGGCACCGCGCCGGCGCAGCTCGGGCTCGCGCGTAGGCGCAGCGCTCGCGGAAGCCGCAGCCCGCGAATCTCGCCGATCAGCGACGGCACCACGCCGGGGATCGTGCCGAGCCGGCTCGCCGCGCTCGGTGCGGCCCGGCACCGGGACGCAGCTGAGCAGGCCGCGCGTGTACGGATGGCGCGGCGACGGCGAACACGCGTTCGGCCGTGCGCTTCCTCGACGATCTCGCCGGCGTACATCACGGCCACGCGGTGCGGCGATGCGCGCGACGACACCGAGGTCGTGCGTGATCAGCACCATCGCGATGCCGAGGTCCTTCTGCAGGTCGGCCAGCAGCCGCAGGATCTGCGCCTGGATCGTGACGTCGAGCGCGGTGCGTCGGCTCGTCGGCGATCAGCAGTTCGGGGCCGCACATCAGCGCCATCGCGATCATCACGCGCTGGCGCAGTCCGCCCGGAGAGCTGGTGCGGGTACTGCGCCAGCCGCTCCGCCGCCGAGGCGATACCGACCTTGCCAAGCAGCTCGATCGCGCGCTCGCGCGCCTTCGCCGCGCCGCCGCCGCGGTGGAGCAGATGCGCCTCCATCAACTGGTTGCCGATGGTGTAGGCCGGGTTCAGCGCGGTCATCGGCTCCTGGAAGATCATCGCCATGCGGTCGCCGCGCAGCGCGTTGACGCGCTTGCCCGACGCCTGCAGCAGATCTTCGCCAAGCAAGCGTCAGTGTCGTCGCCCGCCGCTTCGCCGCCGCCGGCAGCAGGCTCATCACCGCCAGCGATGTGATGGACTTGCCGCAGCCGGATTCGCCGACGATGCACAACGTCTCGCCGCGCTTCACCTGGAACGACACGTCGCGCACCGCGCGCAGCGGGCCGCGCGGCGTGGCGATGTCGACGCCGAGGCCCTCGACCTCGAGAACCGCGTCCGCGTAACTCGGCTTCGCCACCGCGCTCATTCGGCAGACCTCGCGCTGCGCGCAAGGGATGATCGCTTGGGGCGGCCCGGCGCGAGCATCGGGCTCACCGTCGCGCTGCGCGCGAGGGATGATCGCTTGGGGCGGCCCGGCGCGATCATGCGCGCCCCTCTGGCGCCAGCAGGTCGCGCAGGCCATCGCCCGCGAGGTTGATCGCGAAGATCAGCGTCGCCAGCGCGCCGCCGGGCATGGCGATCAGCCAGAACGAGAAGAACATGTACGACTTGGCCTCGGAGATCATCAGCCCCCACGACGGCAGCGGCGGCTGCACGCCGAGGCCGAGGAAGGAGAGGGCCGCTTCGAGCAGGATCGCGCTCGCCGCCTCCAGCGTGGCGACCACGATCAGGTGCGGCATCACGTTGGGCAGCACTTCGCCGAGCAGCACGCGCGCGGTCGACGCGCCGGCTGCCTGCGCGGCGGCGACGTAGTCGAGCGATGCGCACCTGCTGCGTGGCGCTGCGCATCACGACCGCGAAGCGGTCCCACTTCAGCAGCCCAAGCACCATGATCACGACCCACAGCGAACCGCCGACCAGCGCCACGGTGGCGAGCGCGACGAGGATCACCGGCATCGACAGCCGCGTGGTGACCATGAAGCTCACCAGCATGTCGGTCCTGCCGCCGAAGTAGCCGGCGAGCATCGCCCATCGTGGTGCCGATCAGCCCCGAGATGATCGCCACCGAGACGCCGATCAGCAGCGAGATGCGCGCACCGTAGAACAGCCGCGACATGTAGTCGCGCCCGAGCGGATCGGTGCCGAGCGGGTGCAGCCACGAGCCCTGCTCGTACCAGAACGGCGGCACGTTGCGGTTGGCGAGGTCCTGCGCGTACGGGTCGTACGGCGCGATCCACGGCGCGGCGAGCGCGAGGAACACGATCAGCAGAAGCAGCGCGCCGCCGACCACGACCGCCTTGTTCTTCCACACGCGGCGCCACAGGCCGGGCGTGGCGATGACCGTGCCGCCGGGCTCGACGCCCGCGGCCGCCGCTTCCGTGCTGATCGTGCTGGACATCGCTACGCCACCCGGATGCGCGGATCGAGCCACGCGTTGGCGAGGTCGGAGGCGAGCGTCAGCACCACGTAGATCACCGACAGCAGCAGCACGATGCTCTGCATCACCGGGAAGTCCTTGAACGTGATGCTCTGGTAGGCGAGATAGCCGAGGCCGTCGAGCGCGAAGATCGTCTCGATCACCACCGAGCCGCCGAGCAGGAAGCCCAGCTGCACGGCGGCGAGCGCCACCACCGGCACCACCGCGTTGCGCAGCGCGTGCTTGAAGATCACCTTGCCGGCGGGCAGCCCCTTGGCGCGCGCGGTGCGGATGTAGTCGGCCTCCAGCACCTCGATCATGCCGGCGCGGATCAGCCGCATGAACGCCGGCGCCGCGTAGTAGCCGAGCGCGATCGTCGGCATCACGAAGTGCTGCCAGGTGCCGCTGCCGGACACCGGCAGCCAGCGCAGCGAGATCGAGAACAGCATGATCAGCAGCAGCGCGAAGAAGAAGTTCGGCAGCGCCTGCCCGAGCACCGCGAGCGCGAGGCACAGCCGGTCGATCCAGCTGTTGCGGTAGACCGCGGCCATCACCCCCAGCGGAATCGAGATCGCGAGCGCGAAGGCGAGCGCGAGCAGGCCCAGCACCATCGTCGTCTCGAGCTTCGCGAAGATCAGCGGCGCGGCCGCCGTCTTGAAGTAGATCGATTCGCCGAAATCGCCGCGCAGCGTCTTGCCGAGCCATTCGACGTACTGCACCGGCAGCGGCCGGTCGAAGCCGTAGGTCTGGCGGATCAGTTCGATGTCTTCGGACCGCGCGCCTTCGCCCGCGATCGCGATGGCAGGGTCGCCCGACAGGCGCAGCAGCAGGAAGGCGATCATCGAGACGGCGAGGGCGACGGCGATCGCCAGCCCCAGCCGTTTCAGGATGTACCCGCCCACCTCCGCGCCTGCCCGGCCCGCTGCCTACTTCACCGACCCATCACTTCCAGGTCATCTCCCACAGGCGGACCATCTCGTCCGGGTAGGCCTTGAAGTTGAGTTCCTTGCTCGCCACGTAGTACACCGGCAGCGACCACAGCGGCACCGAGTACGCGTTGTCGGCGATCTTCTTCAGCGCCTCGCTGATACGCCTGCTGGCGCACCTTCGGGTCGACCGAGTTGTTGCCCTTCTTGAGCAGGTCCTGCACTTCCTTGTCGCGCGTGACGTCGTCGGCCTCGCCGCCGAACCACACCGGAACGGAGGCCGACACGTCGTTGACCGAGAACGAGCCCCAGGTCTGGTGCGTCATCGAGGCCTTGCCGCTGCGGTTCGCGTCGCGCATGGCGGCGTACTGCGAGAAATTGAGCTTGGCCTTGATGCCGACCTGCTGCAGGTTGTTGATGATCGCCTCGGTCTGGTTGCGCTCGCGGTACGCGAAGATCTCCGTCTCGAAGCCGTTCGGGAAGCCCGCCTCGGCCAGCAGCTTCTTCGCCAGCGCCGGGTCGTACGCGTAGCGCGCGGCGCCCTGGTCGGTGCAGCCGAACTGCGACGGGAAGCACTGGGTGTGCAGCACGCGCGAGCCGGCGCCGACGATGTTCTTCACGATCGACTCGCGGTCGATCGCGTGGAGGATCGCCTTGCGCACGCGCGCGTCCTTCAACGCCGGCGTCGGCGCGTTGTCCAGCTGGTTGAGCTGCATGAATGCAATGCGCATCGTCTCGCCACTCAGCACCTGCAGGTGCGGCACCTTCGCCGCCTGGTCGGCCTGGTCCTTCGGCACGTGCATGATCAGGTCGGCGCCGCCGGACAGCGTCTCGGCCATCTGGGTCTGGCGGTCCGGGATGAACCGGATCTCGACCTTGTCGATCTTCGCCATGCCCTTCGGGCCGTCCTTGAAGTAGTTCGGATTCTTCTCGAGCGTGATCGACTTGCCCGGCGCGTAGCTGGCCACGCGGTACGGGCCGCTGCCGACCGGCTTGGCGTTCTGGCCCTTCGGTCCGACCTCGGCGTAGTACTTGGCCGGGTGGATCACCACCGGCCCGGCGAGGTATTCGATGGCCGCCGGGAACACCTGCTTGGTGGTCAGGCGCACCTTGTACTTGTCGATCTTGGTGGCCTTGTCGATCCAGTTGACGTTGGCCTGCGTCGTGACCTTGTTGGCGGGGTCGGCGACGAAGTTCAGCGTGTAGACCACGGAGTCGGCGTCGAACTCCTCGCCGTTGTGGAACTTGACGCCCTGGCGCAGTTCGAATTCGATCGTCTTGTCGTCGATCTGCTTCCAGCTCTTGGCGAGATTGCCCGTGTACTCGTTCGTATTCGGGTCGCGCGTGATCAGCGTGTCCCACACGTTGGCGCCGATGATCACGCCGATGCGGACGTTGTTGAAGAACGGGTCGACGCTCTCCGGCGCCTGGTCGTAGGCGAAGCGGATCGTGTCGTCCTTCTTGCCGGCGAGCGCCGGGCCGGTCACGGCGAGCAGGCCGGCCAGGACCGCGCCGGCGACGAGTTTCAGCCCGGAACGGGCTGTTTCAGGAACTTGCATCGTTGTCTCCTCCAGGAGCGTTGTTGTGCCTACCGGCCGGATGCGTGGAGGGTGTCCGGCACAAGGGGGAACAGTGTCGCGCGGGAGGGGTAGGCGGGTCAAACCGGCCCGAACCGCGCAACGGCGACGGGCGCGGCGAAGTGCTTCGCGCGCGAAAGCAGCGCTTGCTTCCAGCGCCTACTTCCCGAACACCGCCTTCAGCAGGTCGGTCGTGCGCGCCGCCGGGTTGGTGCGGATCTTCTTCTCTTCCTCGCCGACCATGTGGAACAGGCCGTCGAGCGACTTGTTCGTCACGTAGTCGTCGAGGTCGAGCGACTGCTTGCTCATCATCGGCACGCTCGTGTAGCGACCCATCATGTCCTTGTAGGCGCGGGTCGCACCGACCTCGCCGACCTTCTTCGACACGATCGGCTTGAACGCCGCGTAGAGCTTGTCGTGCGTCTTGCGGCGGAAGAACTCGGTGGCTGCGGTGTCGCCTCCGGTGAGGATGCCGCGCACGTCGTCCAGCGTCATGTCGCGGATCGCGTCTCCGAAGTAGCGCGCGGCCTGCGGTGCGGCGGCCTCGGCCGCGCGGTTCATGCTCAGGATGAATTCGTCGACCTGCTTCTGGTAACCCGCCATGCGCGCCACCTCGGCGACCTTCTGGATGCTCGAAGGCATCAGGATCTTGACGGCCGCGTTGCCGAAGTAGCCGTCGACCTGCGAGAGGCTCTTGACTGCGCGTTCGGTGCCCACCGCGAGCGCTTCCTTGATCCCCGCGGCGTTGGTCTTCTCGTCGGCAGCGCCGACGCTCGTCCCGCTGGTGGGCGCCTTGGGCAGCGAACGGACGCCCTTCATGAGGTCGTCGACGCTGGGCATCTGGGCCGAGGCCAGGCACGCGAACAGCGCCCCGGCAGCCAGGACAAGGACTCGCTTCATGCGGTGCTCCTCCGTGCGATGCGCGCGCGCCCGGACTCGCGGGGCGCACGCGCGGGTGTGCCTCAGTCCTTGCGGAAGATGCCGAGCTTGCCGAGGATGAAGATGAGCAGCGCGGCGCCTGCGATGGCCACGATGAACCGCAGGATGCCTCCCGTCGGCTCCATGCCCAGCAGGCCGGCGATCCAGAAGCCGAGCGAGGAGCCGACGACGCCGACCAGCACGTTGGCGATCAGCCCCATCTGCGCGTTGGTCTTCATGACGATGCTCGCCAGCCACCCGACGATGCCGCCGATGATCAAGGTGATGATCCAGCCCATGTGCGTGTCCCTCCGATAGTTGACCCACCCGCCCGCGCGCCGGTGCGCGCGGTGCGGTCAGCGCAAGGCCTTGCCGGCCATCCGCAGGATGTCGTCGAGCGCGTTGCCGTCGCCGTTCAGGTCGAGCAGCGAGCCGAGACCCGGAGCGGCGTTGCGTGACATCGCGCCGCCGGCACTCGCGGCCCCGCCTCCGCCCAGCAGGCCGCCCATCAGGTCGCCGAGTCCACCGCCCGCCGGCATCGATGGCATCGAAGGCATCGATGGCATCGAGGACGGCGCGACTGCGCTTGCGTCCTGCTGCTTCGCCATGAAGCCCGTGACCAGCATCGCCAGCAGCGGCAGCATCTGCTTGAGCAGGCTCGGGTCGAGCCCGGACTGCGCGGCCGCGTTCTGTGCGACGGTGCGGCTCACGTCCTTCGAACCGAAGATCTGGCCGAGCACGTCGTTGCCCTGGCTCACGTCGGTCGGCTGCGGCGCGAGCACCTGATCGAGCAGGCCACCGCCACCGAGTTGCCCGAGCAGGCCGCCAAGCTCATCGAGGCCCGCGGGCCGGGCCTGCGCCTGCTTCTTGAGTCCGCCCAGGAGGGCGGGCAGCAGCGCCTCGGCACCGCTCGCCACCTGCGACTCTGGGACGTTCAGTTCGCGCGCCATCGACTGGAGTCCGCCCACCTGGGCGAGTAGGTCAGTGATCTGCATGCGGGTGCTCCTCAAGTTGGCGATCGACGGGTCGCGACGGTCCGTCCATTCGCCGGACGACCGGCCGCCGAAGGTGGCGCCGTGCGCGAAAGAGAGCCACGGCGCGAAGCGCGGACACGCGCACGATACGGCTGCCGTGCATCGCCGGCAATCGCAGATCAACCCTGCTGCGGTCGCAGTTGAGTGATCGCCGGCGGGGGACCGGCGCTCCGCGCGCTGTAATTGCGCGATCGCGTTCCTTGCGCTGCCGCGATCGCCGCCGCCGAGTGCGTCAGGCGAGCTTGTCCAGCGTTCCGGTCGCCTCGGCGAGCAGGTAGTAGAAGACGACCCGGTTCTTGCGCTGTTCGCCCTTCATCTTCCCGGCCACGACCTTCAGTCCGGCCTCGGCGGCCTCCGGCGACAGTCCGAGTTTCTTGGCGGCGAAGCCGTCGCGCACGGTCGCCAGTTCCTTCGGGTCTGACGTCGAGACGAGCGCGGAATCTGGATTGCGCATGGCGATACCGAGGAACTTCTCGATCGCCGCCAGCGCGCCTGCGTTGATCTCGTTCGTGTACTTCTTGATGTCCGCTGCGTAGTCCATGCATCGCTCCATGAAGGAAGCCTAGGTGAGCCAGCGCTGAACCACGGACCCGACCCGGCCCATGCGGCTGACATGTTCTATGTCTAGGGGCTCGAGGACGGCTCGCGTTGATGACGCTCAACGCTCCTGTCGAGAAATGCTTCAATGCAAGGCTTGCCAGCGGTACGCCATTGACGTAGGTACGCCAGCGGCGTATGGTGCTCCGATCGGTCAAACCACGGACGGATGGCGCATGGGCAGCGAAGTCTTCGAGGCCTTGCTCGAGGTTTCCAGGGCGGTGCGGCGCGAGCATCAGCGACGGCTGGCGCGGTTGATCGGCGCGACGGGTCGCGTCAGGGCACCGCGCGCGGCCGAGCACGCGGTGGACGTGCGCGCGGTGCGCGCGCTCACCGGACTCAGCCAGGCCAAGTTCGCGGAACTGCTCGGCATCGAACTCGCCACGCTGCGCAACTGGGAGCAGGGGCGCCGGTCGCCCACGGGCCCGGCCCGCGCGTTGCTGCGTGCCATCCGCAACAACCCGGTCGAGGTCGTCAAGGCCCTGACCGCATGAGGAAAGCTTCACCATGGCAAAACTGAACCGGACGCACGCCGCCGACCTGCACGGTGTGGCGCGCCTCGCGTTCGAGGCGACCGCCGGGCTCGTCGATGTGGTCGAGCGGATGCATCACACGATCCAGCGGCGGCCCTGGCCGCTGGGGAAGCCGAAGACGGGATCGACGCGGGGCATCACCGGCTTCGTCTACCGCACCGTGCGCGGCAGCGTGCGCCTGATCGGTCGCGGCATCGACGCTTCGCTCGCGCCGGTGGTCGAGCTGATGCCGGAAGGCGCGGCCGGCCCGCGCCGGGATGCGCTGCTTGCCGCGATCAACGGCGTGTACGGCGACTACCTCGCCCGGACCGGCAACCCGCTGGCGATCCCGATGTCCGTGCGCTTTCGCGGCCAGCCGCTCGACCTCGCCGATCCGGGCGGCTCGCTGCGCGCGGCCGGCGGACCCGCGCCTACCGGTCGCCTGCTGGTCCTCGTGCACGGCCTGTGCATGAACGACTTGCAATGGCGGCGCGACGGACACGACCACGGTGAAGCGCTGGCCGAAGCGCTCGGTTGCACGCCGCTCTACCTGCGCTACAACAGCGGCCTGCGCGTGGCCGACAACGGCGCGGAGTTCGCGGAAACGCTGGAGCAGCTCGTCGCCGCGTGGCCGTGTCCGGTGGAGCAAGTCACGATCCTCGGCCACAGCATGGGCGGCCTCGTGGCGCGCAGCGCCTGTCACCACGGTGAAGCGCGGCGGCACGCGTGGCTCGAGCGCCTGCGCAAGCTGGTGTTCCTCGGCACGCCGCACCACGGTTCGCCGCTCGAGCGCGGCGGCCATGGGCTCGACTACCTGATGAGCCTCAGCCCGTACTCGGCGCCGCTCACCCGGCTCGGCCGGTCCCGCAGCGCGGGCATCCGCGACCTGCGGCACGGCACCGTCATTCGCGGCAAGCACCGGCCGGTGCCGCTGCCGGCGCACGTCGCCTGCTACGCGGCAGGCGCGATGCTGGGGGAACACCGTGGCGTCGTTGCGGAGCGGCTGGTTGGCGACGGACTGGTGCCGCTGGACAGCGCGCTCGGGCTGCACAAGGATCCCGCGCACGGTCTCGGCCTCCCGAAGAGCCGCCAGTGGATCGGCTCGCCGATGGGGCACCTCGAACTGCTCAGCCGTCCGGAGGTTTACCGGCAACTGGAGGTGTGGCTGCGGGACGGCACGTAGAGGGCGGCGGGCGGCGAAGCGCGCGGCGCGTTCGATAGGCAATGCAGGCCGCGCCGCGGTCATCCGTAGTACTGCGACTGCCGTTCACGGGATTCCCATCGGCGGTCTCGGCGCTACAGTCGGCATCCACTCTTCGGGAACGAAGCTCGACCCGTCGGGACGGCCACGCAGATCCTTCCCTCGGCGCCCGTCCTGCTGTAGTCGAGTCGACGCAGCCCGGACTGCGGCGCCACCGCGTTCGAGCCCGCGCCAACGCGCGTGGGCGCCGACACTCCTCCTGACCAGCGCGCGGGCGCGGAACCAAGGAGAACAGCATGGCTCGCAAGTACATCGACTGCCGGGAAGTCCCCAGCGACATGAACTGCACGGTCGCGATCTCGGCCGACACCGACAAGGAACTGATCGAGGCCGCCGTGCAGCACGCGGTGGCGGTGCACGGCCACCAGGACACGCCGGAGTTCCGGAAGGAGATCATGGGCGCGATGCACGAGGGGACGCCGCCACTGAAGGCGAAGGCGACGGCGTAGGACGCGGCGGGTTCACGCCTGCGCATCACGGTGCGCGGCCCGCACACCGACGAGGCGATCCGCGCGGGCGCACAAAAGGAAGAGGCCCGCTTGCGCGGGCCTCTTCATCGGAGCGCTGAAGTCCGGATCAGTCCGGGATGGTCAACGTCGTGCCGTCGAACATGATCGCGTTGCTGCCTGGCGTGGCCGAGATCGGCGGCACGTTGGCGGACGTGATCGGCGGCGCTCCTGCACCGCGCGGCTCCGTCTTCACCACCTGGGACGGCGGCAGCGCCGCGCCGGTGGTGAGGTGCGCATACATCGCGTCGAGCGCCCGGTTGAAGTACACGTGCAGCGGGACGAAGCGCTCGTTGAAGCCCGGGAATGGCAGGAAGGCATCGAAGTGCTGCGCGTTGGTGACTTCGATATAGCGCAACTTGCTCGCCGACCCTTCGACCACCTTGTTCTGCGCGTAGTACGGGCGCGATGAGAAGTTGGTCGGCACCAGCGTGTCGCTGCGGCCATGCACGATGATCGCCGGCTTGCCCTGCAGGTTCGCCGACTTCTGCACCTGCTTGATGCCGAGTTGAACGCGGTTCGCGTTGGGTGTGTTGCCGGTCAACAGTTCGCGCTGGCACAGCGCGCCGTCGATGTTGTAGTCCTGCCGGAGGGTTGAGGGCGAGATCGACAGGACGTCGAGGAACGGTCCACCGACGCTGTTGTTATTGACGATGTTGATTCCGCCCATCGGCGGCACGCCGTTGCCGGTGCTGAAGATCGACGCCAGCGAGGCCGGCGCCGTGGTGGGAACGAACGCCGCCGATGTGTACGCGAAGCTCAGGCCGCACAGGTTGTCGAGCACCGAGAAGCGACCGTACGTGTTGCTGTACGTCATCGTGATCGACGTCGTCGCGAACGAGTAGTGCGACGGCTGCAGCACGTTCGACTCAGGCTCCCAGCCGTACGCGAGCAGCTTGTCGAGCGCCTCCTCCGCCTGCAGCGCCGTGGTGGCGGTCGTCAGCAGCCCTTTCTCGGCGAGCGAGGTGCAACGGGCTGTTGCGAGGGCGACGTTGATGGCGCCGGTGGCGATGCCCGCGGCACGCGGCGACAGCGCCGCGCACGGCTGGTACAGGTTCGCGTACGTGAAGAAGTCGTACAGCGGTTTCGACCCGCCCGTGTACGTCAGGCTGCCGCGCTTGATCACGGGCGCCGTGCGCGGGCTGATCTGGATGTTCGGCTCGGTGACGGCGACGCCGTCGATCAGGCCGAACTTGTCTTCCTCGGCGGCGGCCAGCGCCGCTCCACCGCCGTTGGACACGGACGACGCGATCACGATCGTGTTCTCCGGCGTGATCACGCGCGACTTCTTGCCCGACGGCAGCGTCGCGCCGTACTGCTCGTTCAGCACGTACAGCGCGAACTCGACCGCGCGCAACGTGTCGCGACCCCAGTCCTTCTCCGGGTTCTGCTCCGAGTGCGCGTGCTTCACCGCGAGGCGGTTGGGCGTATCGGCGTTGAAGTCCTGCCGCTTCTGAGCGACGAGCTTCGCCGTGAAGTTGGAAGCATCGCCCGCCAGGTCCGCTGTCGTGCGTGTCCCGTCGATCAGGTTGACGGTGTCGTCCATCAGGTTGTGGACGCCCATGCCCGTGCCCTTGTCGGCGTAGGCCACGACACAGCCGCGCTTCAGGCCCCACTCGCCGGACGAGCCGATCGCGCCGTAAACACCGCGCGATCCGCTCGACGTGCCGGTCACGATGCAAGCCTTCGCCGGATCGAAGGTCTCCGGCACCTGGACCATCAGCGTCACGTTCTCGCGGGCGTTGCCGAGACCCGCGTAGGCGATGTGCTCCGTGCCGGCGATCTTGCCTTCGCCGGTGCCGATCGTGCCGTCCGGCGCGACGTTCGGCCCGTACAGCGTGCCGTAGCCGCCGTTGGCGGTCGTGTCGACGATGGCGCGGTAGTTGGTGTGGATGGCCCAACGGCGCAGCTGCGCAGCGTTCGGCGTGCCGGCGATCGGCGGGTTGAAGGGCGGCGCGATGGCTGCAAGCCCCGACTTGCCAAAGCCCCCGGTCAGCAGGTCATCGGTGTCGCCGTCATAGGTCTTGCTGCTCACCGTGCCGAGCCACGGCGGCGCGATGTTAGGCGCCACCGTGAATGAAGCCCGGCCCTGGGCCTGGGCTGTCGCCGATGTGTCCGTCTCGGGGCTGCCGCCGCCGCAGGCGGCGAGGGTGCCGGCGGCGAGCACGGCCCCCACGATTCCACGTGTTGCCTTCATTGGTTCCTCCGCAGGATGGACGGTCCGCCGTGTGCCTAGTTGGCGGGTCTTTTGTCGACTCGTGGTGACGGACCGGGCCGCGAACGATGCCGGAAAGGTCAGGGGCCGTCCACAGCAAGCGATGAGCGGTCGCCGCCGTCTTTGGGCGTGCCGGCGACCCCCTTCCGCGCGAGACCCAGGCGCTGGCGGCCACGCGCGGGCTGCCACGAGGGGATCGCCACGACGGGCCGGGACCCGCATCCGCCCAGTACACACCGCAAACCGTTTCCGCCCGGTGCCCGTCAGTGGCGGTGGATGTGGTGAGCGTCGGGCACGTGGGGATGCGCGTGTCGGACCGGCGCGTGACGATGCCGGTGACTGTGCGTGCCCTCCGGCGTCGGTGCGTGGACGTGGTCGTGATGGCCGTCGTCGTGTCGATGCGCGTGCTCGTGCTCGATCGCGTCATGTTCGTGGTCGTGGCCGTGCGATTCGGACAGGTGCAGCACGACGCCGGCCAGCATCAGGACACTGCCCGCGGCCATCAGTAGGCTGGCCGAACGGTCGCCGAGCGCGATGGCGAATGCGGCGCCGATGAACGGCGCGAACGCGAACACGGAACCCGTGCGTGCGGCGCCGAAGGCGCGCTGCGCGAGCAGGTAGAAGCGCAGGCTCAGGCCGTAACCGGTCGCGCCGACGGCCAGCAGGGCCAACGCCTGCGCAACTGTGGGCAAGGTCTCGCCGAAGGTCACGGCGAGGACGGTCGTCGCCGCCGCACCGATCGCCGCCTTGGCGAGCACGACCTGACCCGGATCACGCTCGGCGAGCGCCCGCGACAAGGTGTTGTCCACGCCCCACGCGGCCGTCGCGAGCAGGACGGCCAGCAGTCCCCACGCCTGCGCCTCGCCACCCCGGCCCTGGTCGAGGACCAGCACGAACCCGCCCGCGACCAGCAGGAGCATCGCCGTCCACACCCGGCCGTCCATCGTCTCGCGGTAGAGGAGCCATGCGAGCAGCGCGGTGAACAGCGCTTCGAGTGTCAGCATCAGCGAAGCGCTGGTGCCGCTCGTGTGCTGCAGTCCCCAGGCCAGCGCGACGGGCCCGATGGCGGCGCCGAACGCCGCCATCGCCAGCAGGCGAGTGGTGTCGGCGCGCCGAAGTCGTGCCTCGAGCTCGACAGGCTGGCGCAGCAGTGCCCCCGCCAGCGCGGCGCCGGCATAGAGCAGCGCCGCCGTGCTGAACGCGCCGAGCCCGACGCCGAACCGCTGCACCAGCGGCGTGCTGACACCGAACAGCGTGGCCGCCAGCAGCGCGAGCAGACCGCCCCGCAGCGCCGGAGTTGCGCGCCGATCGATCACGATGTCCCTGGCCTGTTCAAGGTGGCGACGCCGGTGACCGCGGTTATCCGCAGCAGCCGCTTCCCTGCTGCACCGGCGGGCACTTCACGGTGCCGTAGGAGCAGAACACGCAGCAGTCGCCGGGGCGCGGCTTCAGCAGGGCGTGACACGACGGGCACTCGTAGAACCACTGGCAGGCGTCCGTAGGCATCGTCTCCGCCGATGCCACGCCGCACCGGGGACAGGTGATTGTCGAGATAAGTTGCATGCTGCGAGTCTGGCAGACACCGAACGCATCCGCACCTTCGTGGCCTCTACCCGGAGGTCGCGTTTCGCCGAACGCCTGAAGCGATGTGCCGCATCCGGCTGTGCATCGCTGAACCGGCCGTCGTACACGCGAACCCCGACCACCTCGACGGCGTCGTTCGCGAGAGCGACGAACGGGCAAGGTCGATGATCTACTTAGTGGAAATTCCGAGGACGCGGATGCCCAAAACCCGCAGCCGCGCTGTCACCATCTAACTTCCCTTTGGCCGGAGGTCAGACATGGACGACTCGCGAAACCTCTCAGCACTCGACCCCAGACGGCGCCGGCTGCTCGCCGGTGGCGCGGGCCTGTTCACCGCTTCCGCCCTCGGCAGCTTCGTCCATCCGGCCTGGGCGCAACCCAAGCCGTTGCCGCAATACGTCGCATGGAAGATCCCGGAGAACCTGATCGTCCATTCCCCGACCACGCTCGAGACCAGGCGCCACGCCCTCGCCGCGAACCTGATCACGCCCGAGGTCGACCTGTACATCCGCAACAACCTGCCGCCGCCCAGCGACCGGATCGTCGCCGACCGCGACGCCTGGCAGGTGGCGTTCGAGGGCGTGCGCTCGCCGCGCACGCTGCGCGTGGGCGACCTGAAGAAGATGGGCGGCCGCGACCTCACGATGGTGCTGCAGTGTTCGGGCAACGGGCGCGCGTACTTCCCGCACAAGCCGAGTGGAACGAAGTGGAGCGTGGGCGCCGCCGGCAACGTCACGTGGACGGGCGTGCCGCTGCGCACCGTCATCGAGCAGCTTGGCGGACCGGCCGCGGGCGCGCGCTTCATCACGGGGACGGGCGGAGAAGAGATCGCGGCGGGAGTCGATCCGAAGAGCGTGATCGTCGAACGCTCGGTGCCGCTCGCGGCGCTGCAGGATGCGATGCTGGCCTGGAACCTGAACGGCAATCCGGTCTCGCTCGCGCATGGCGGACCGCTGCGGCTGATCATTCCCGGCTACACCGGCGTCAACAACGTCAAGTACGTCAAGCGGATTGCGCTGACGCCCGAGCCGACCGACGCTCGCATCCAGGCGTCGCGCTACCGCATGGTTCCGCTCGGCCAGAAGGCCAATGCGAGCCATCCGTCGGTGTGGGAGATGGACGTGAAGTCGTGGATCACGAAGCCCGATCCGGAGATCGGGAAAGTGGCCGCGGGGTCGGTGCTGATCGAGGGCGTCGCCTTCGGCGGGATGACGGCCGCCAAGGCCGTCGAGGTCTCGCTCGACGGCGGCAGGACGTGGATGCCCGCGCACTTCGTCGGCCCGGACCTCGGGCGCTACGCCTGGCGCCAGTTCGTCCTGCCGGTGCGGCTGCGGCCCGGCACGTACACGATCGCATCGCGCGCCACCGACATGAACGGCAAGGCGCAACCGGAGCAGCGCGTGGAGAACCAGCCGGGCTACTCCAACAACAGCTGGCGCGACCACGCCCTCACCATCACCGTCGGCTGATGAAGCGCAGCGCAATCGGCGGCTCCTGATCGCGCTGCTTGCTTTCGGGGCTGCTGCGACGGCACGCAGGTCACCGAGGTGAAGGCGGCGGCGCCGAGCGCAGGCGCCGGCGCCACGAGCGAGGGCCGCCGGCTCTTCACCGGCGGGACGACGCCCTCGTGCGCGGTCTGCCACTCGCTGCGCGATGCCAGCGCGACCGGCAACATCGGGCCCGACCTCGACGAGTTGAAGCCCGACGCGGCGCGTGTCGCCGCGCGGTGCAGAAGGGGTTCGAGAACATGCCGGCGTTCGGACACGTGCTGTCGCCGGCGCAGATCGAGGCCGTGGCGCGCTACGTCGCCGGCGCCGCCGGCAAGTAGCTTTCACGGCGCGCTCGTCAGCAGCGAGGCCATCGGACGGGCTGGCTCGGGCCGGCGTGCGCCCGCGCTGCGTCCACTGAAGCCGTCACCCGCCGCGGACTACTTTCCCGCGGCCCACGCGTCCCTCAGCGACACCGCCAGGTTGAACACCGGCCGCTCCCGCGTGTGGTCCTTCAGGTCCGCGACGAAGTACCCGTTTCGTCTCGAACTGGAACTTGTCGTCCGGTTCCGCGTTGGCCAGCGACGGCTCGACGACCGCGCGCAGGACGGTCTTGCTGTCGCGGTTGACCACCGAAAGGAAGTCGCCGCTCGCGTCCGGCTGCGCATCGGTGAACAGGCGGTCGAACACGCGGATCTCGGCCGGGATGCTGTCGGCCACCGGCAGCCAGTGGATCGCGGTCTTGGTCTTGACGCTGTTGGCGCCCGGCGTGCCGCTCTTCGTCTCCGGCAGGTATTCCGCGTGGACCTCGGTGACTTCGCCGGCGCTGTTCTTCACCACGCCGGTCGCACGGATCACGTAGCCGTAGCGCAGCCGCACCGGCTGTCCCGGTGAGCCGTCCGGACCGAGCGCCAGGCGGTAGAAGTCGGCCGGCGCGTTGTCCATGAAGTCGTCGGCCTCGATCCACAGCTCGCGCTTCAGCGGGATCGTCCGGACGCCGAGTTCCGGCATGTGCGGGTGCACGGGCGGGTGCGTGTCCTCGCTCTGGTCGGCGGGGAAGTTGGTCAGCACGAGCCTGATCGGCTTCAGCACCGCCACCGCGCGCGGCGCGCGGGCGTCGAGGTCGTCGCGAAGCGCCTGCTCGAGCAGCGCGTAGTCGATCCACTGCGGGCTCTTGGAGACGCCGGTGCGCTCGGCGAACAGCTGCAGCGACTGCGGCGTGTAGCCGCGCCGGCGCAGGCCCACGATGGTCGGCATGCGCGGGTCGTCCCAGCCGTCGACGATCTTCTCGTTGACGAGTTGCGCGAGCTTGCGCTTGCTGGTCACCACGTAGCTCACCGCCAGCCGGTTGAACTCGTACTGGTGGGGCAGCAGGAAGGGATTCGGCCGGCGCTCGTCGAGCGCGTGCTGCAGCAGCGGCGTGAAGTGCTGCGTGTGCTGTTGGAGAAGCTTGAAGAACTCGTCGGCGTCGTGCGCCGCGAGGTCCGGGTTCTTCGACCAGCTCGCGAACATCGTCTCCGCGCGGCGCTCGTAGCGGCTCGCGCCGAGCTTGTCGGGACGTTCGGCGGCCACGTTGCGGCAGTGGAGCGCGAACTCGCGACGGCTCTCGATGCCGGCGCCGTGGATCTCGTCGAGCATCTGCTTCGCGGCCTCGAACTGAGGCCGCCGCAGCAGCGGCACGACGCGCTCCAGCACCCAGTCGTAGAACGGCCGCTGGTCCTCGAACTCGAGCGTGCAGATCGAGTGGGTGATGTTCTCCAGCGCGTCCTCGATCGGGTGCGCGTACGAGTACATCGGGTAGACCTTCCACGCGTCGCCCGTCATGTGGTGCTCGGCGAAGCGGATGCGGTAGATCGCCGGGTCGCGCATGTTGATGTTGGGCGAGCCCATGTCGATCCGCGCGCGCAGGATCATGCTGCCTTCGGGATGCCGGCCCGCGCGCATCTCGCGGAACAGGCGCAGCGACTCCTCGGTCGGCCGGTCGCGGTACGGCGAGTTCCGGCCGGGTTCGGTCAGGGTGCCGCGCGTCTCGCGCATCGCGTCGGCGGTCTGCTCGTCGACGAACGCGTACCCGGTCTGGATCAGGTGCTCCGCGAAGCGGTACATGTCCTCGAAGTAGTCGCTCGCGTGGTAGAGGTTCGACTCCTGGCCGTGCTCCCCGCCGTGTTCCCAGCTGAAGCCGAGCCAGCGCACGGCGTCGAGGATGCCGTCGACGAACTCCTGGTCTTCCTTGACCGGGTTGGTGTCGTCGAAGCGCATGTGGCAGCGCCCGCCGAAGTCGCGTGCCAGGCCGAAGTTCAGGCAGATGCTCTTGGCATGGCCGATGTGCAGGTAGCCGTTGGGCTCGGGCGGGAAGCGGGTGCGGATCTTCGCTGGATCGGTCGGCGCCTTCTCGTGGACGTCGTAGGTGCCCGGGTGTCCGGTCCAGTGGCGCGGCTCGTAGGTGCCGCGCGCGAGGTCCGCCGCGATGATGTTGCGGATGAAATTGGTCGCGGGCGCAGGCGTCCTGTCCTTGCCCGCGTCCCTGCCTTTGCCCTTGCCGGCGTCGCCCTTGCCGGCGGCCTTGTCCATGATGGGTTCGCTGACCTGGTAATCGTCGTGTCATCGATTGTAGCCAGCGGACGCTGCGTCGCAGCACGGCAGCATTGATCTGGTGCGCGCGAACAACGAAAAACGGGGCGCCGCGTGGCGCCCCGCTGGCAAAAGCCGGTGGAACTCATGCGCCGACGGGCAGCGTGGGCATCGTGGCCAGCGCCCGGCGGACCTCTTCGACCGTGACGGTCGCGCCGGCCGTGGTGCGGATCAGCTCGTCGATCGTGAACTCGACGTAATGCGCGGTTCTCACCGCGGCTTGAGGGCGCCGGCTGGGCCGACGCCGGCTGATTGGCGTACACCGTGAAGAACTCACCCGATGGCGCGTCCGCATGGGCGGCGAATGGGGCGAGGGCGGTCAGGGCCAGGGCTGCTGCGAGGGTACGGGTCGTCATGGTCATCTCCTGTTGAGGTTTCGTGCCGGCTTGCGGAGGTGCACGTCGCGCACGACGGATTGGTCGACCAGACCCCTGTCGCATGACATCGGATGGAAGACGCGTTCGTCACGTCCTCATGACGAACGCGTTGTAAGAAGCGGGAGCGAGCGACGACGCGGAGGCAGCGCGGTCCGCGCAGGGATGGAATCAGTCGTCGGCGAAGCTGTACGGGCCGCCGCGCTCGAGCGCTCTCTTGTAGGCGGGCCGTGCGTGAATCCGCTTGAGGAAGCCCATCAGCTTCGGCCGGGACGCGTCGAGACCGGCGCGCTGCGACGCGGCTTCGAGCGGAAAGCTCATCTGGATGTCCGCCGCGCTGAACTCGCGGCCGGCGAACCACTTGTGCTGCGCGAGCTCGGCTTCCATGAAGTCCAGCTGGCGCTTGAGGTTCGGCTCGACCATCATCGCCTTCACCTTCGCGGAGATCATGCGCGCGATCGGTTTCGCGAAGAACGGCATCGGCGCCTGCTCGACCTTGTCGAAGACGAGCTTGATCAGCAGCGGCGGCATCGCGGAGCCTTCGGCGTAGTGCATCCAGTAGGTCTAGCGCAGCCGCTCGGGCGTGCCGCGCGCCGGCGCCAGGCGTCCGTCGTCGTAGCGCTCGACGAGGTACTCGAGGATCGCGCCCGACTCGGCCACGGTGACGTCGCCGTCGGTGATCACCGGCGACTTGCCGAGCGGATGCACCTCGCGCAGCTCGGGCGGCGCGAGCATCGTCTTGCGGGTCGCGCTCGTAGCTTCTGGATCTCGTACGGGACGCCGAGCTCTTCGAGCAGCCAGAGCACGCGCTGCGAGCGCGAGTTGTTCAGGTGGTGGACGGTGATCATCGGTGAGGCTCGCGGGTGGGGAGGCGGAATTGTCCTCTTTCTCCACTACGCCGTCGTCGCCACCGCCTCGTGCGCGCGCAGGCCGACGAGGGCCGCGACGCCGGCCGCGCCGATCAGCGCCGACGACGCGAACAGCAGCGGCCGCGCGCCGAACGCTTCGGCCAGCACGCCGCTCAGCAGCGCGCCTGCGAGCGTGAACCCGTGGGAGAGCGTGCGGATCGATGCGTCGACACGCGCGAGGTGCGTCTGGGGCGTGTGAGACTGGCGCAGCGTGCGATCGGCGATCTGCACCGCGATGCCGCCCGCGTCGCCCACGAGCTGTTGAGTGCAGAGCAGCAGCACGCCGGCGAGCGTGGCGGACGCGGCCAGCGGCGCGGCCGCGCTGCCGATCGCCCACACGAACAGCCCGGCGACCAGCAGGCGATGCACTGGAATGCGCGGCGACAGTCTTGCGACGATCCAGGCGCCGGCGAGCGAGCCGAAACCGCCCAGCGCGAAGATCATCCCGAGCGTCCCGGTGGGAAAGCCGAGGTCGCGCGACACGTAGATCATGTAGGTCGTCGCGGCAAAGCTGGAACCGAAGGCGGAGAGCGCGGCGACGAGCGCGAGTGCCTGCAGCGTGGGTTGCGCGCCGACGGTGCGCAGGCCATCGCGCACTTCAGCGGCAAAAGCGCGAACGACGCCGCGCACGGTGCGGTTCGCGGCCTCGTCCTCTGGAGGGGACGGGGTCTCCTCGACCCGCACCAGCAGCAGTGCCGAGGCGACATAGGTCAGTGCGTCGGTGACCAGGGCGACCGCGGCGCCGAGCCACTGGAACAGCCACCCCGTGAGACCGAACGACGCCGCTTCGGTCACCGCGTTGCCCGCGGCCAGCGCCGAATTGCGGCCCGCGAGGTCGTCGGCCCTGGTGTGTCGGGCAATCCAGGCCGACTGCGCGAGCTCGAAGGCGACGGTCAGCGCGCCGTTGAACGCGACGACGGCGATCAGCGCGCCGATCGACAGGTGACCAAGCCACGCGAGCACTGGAAGGGCCAACAGCGCGCCCGCGCGTAAGAGGTCGCACGCGATCATCGTGCGGCGTTTCGGCAGCCGGTCCACGAGCACACCGAGCAGGAGCGCCGCCAGCGCGGCGGCCGCGACGTCGGCCACCGCGAGCAGCGCCATCGCGCCCGGCCCCGCGTCGAGCACGAGCACCGCGAGCCATGGAATCGCGAGCCGGCTCATCAGCGAGCCGAACGTCGAGACCACGTCGGCCGCGAAGACGCGTCGGAAACCGGCGGAGTGCATTGGATTGATCGTAGCGGGCTTGAGGCGCCGCAAGGCCGGCTGCGCGGCAGCGGGCTATCTAGGAGGCAACGGATTCCGGGGGTGGCGCGTGGGTGTCGGGTGTTCCTTGGCGTCGCGATGAGACACGGCGAACCCATCGAGGTCTTCGGTTCCGTCGCCCGGGGGTTCGAGGGCGTGCGCGTCGCGTTCGCCGAGAACTTCGCGCGCCGGCGCGAGTTGGGCGGCGCGTGCTGCGCGTTTCATCGAGGCGAGAAGGTCGTCGACCTGTGGGGCGGGATCCGCAACGACGTCACCGGCGCGGCGTGGGAAGAGGACACGATGGTCCTCGTGTACTCGACCACCAAGGGGCTGTCGGCGATGACGCTGGCGCTCGCGCACTCGCGCGGCTGGCTCGACTACGACGAGCGCGTCTGCAGGTACTGGCCCGAGTTCGCGCAGCAGGGCAAGGAAGCGATCACGGTGCGCCAGCTGCTGGCGCACCAGGCCGGCCTGTTCGCGTTCGACGAGCCGGTCGACCGCAGCGTGGTCGCGGACCCGGATCGCCTCGCGACGGTGATGGCACGGCAGCGGCCGGCCTGGACTCCCGGCGCGCGGCAGGGCTACCACGGACTCACCCTCGGGTTCTACGAGGGCGAGCTGCTGCGGCGGATCGATCCGCGTCACCGGACCCTTGGCCGGTTCTTCGAGGACGAGATCGCCGGCCCGCTGGGGCTCGAGATGTACATCCGGGTGCCTGAGTCGCTCCCGGACGCGCGGCTCGCGACGCTGCGCCATCCGGACGCGACCGCGGTCTTCGGCCGCACGGGCTTCCCGATGCGGCTGCTGCTGGTGATGTTCAGCCACCACTCGAACATCTACCGCGCGCTCGCCGTGAACCCCGGCTCCGAGGTGGTGCGCGACCCGCAGCGCATCTACGCACGCGAGCTCGAGGTGCCGGCCGGCGGCGGCGTCGGCACCGCGCGCGCCATCGCTCGCGCGTACAGCGTGTTCGCGACCGGCGGCCGCGAGCTGAAGCTGCGGCCCGAGACGCTGCGCGCGCTGGCGGCGCCGGCGATCCCCTCGGCCAACGGCTTCCATGACGACTGCCTGCTCGCCGACGACGTGCGCTACTCGCTCGGATTCACCAAGCCCAGCAGCTTCTGGCCATTCGGGGGCGAGGGCTCGTACGGATCGCTCGGCGCCGGCGGCTCGATGGGTTTCGCGGATCCTGCGGCGGGCATCGGCTACGCGTACGTCACCAGCAAGATGGGCGGCGCGCTGCGGGGCGACCCGCGCGACGTCGCGCTGCGGCACGCGCTCTACGAAGCCATCGCCGTGCGCTGAACGAGGCCCGGCCGCGGCCGCGATGAGACTTGACAAGCGACCGATCGGTCGCTAAAGTCCGGACCATGCAACGCGGTGACGAAGCCAGACTCGCATTGATCGACGCAGCCATGCGCGAGGCCAGCCGGATCGGCCTGGCGGCGCTCACGCTCGCACCGGTTGCCGAGAAGGCCGGGTGGTCGAAGGGCGGCCTGCTGCGCCACTTCCCGAACAAGGAATCGCTGCAACTCGCGGTCGTGCACCGGACCACCGAACTGTTCCGCGAGCGCGTGCTGCTGCCGGCGCTGTCGTCGCCGGCCGGGCTGCCACGCCTGCGTTCGATCTTCCGCCACTGGCTCGGCTGGATCGCCGACACCGGACTCGAGGGCGGCTGCCCCCTCAACGCGGCCCGGCTCGAGTTCGACGACCAGCCCGGCGAGGTGCGCGAGGCACTTGTAGCCGGCTGGAACGACTGGCTCGCCTACCTTGAGCGCCAGGCCGCCAGGGCCATCGAACTGAAGCAGTTCAAGACCGATCTTTCCCCCAGGCAGGTCGTCATGGTGGTGATCGGGCTCGCCGCGGCGTGCGACAGCATGCTGCGGCTGCTCGGCGACCGCCACGCCATCCGCGAGTCGGAGCGAGCGTTCGACCTCCTGTTCACCCCGTAGCGCCCCTCCCTGACTGATCGAAGGAATCGCCATGACACTCTCCCACGCCTTAAAAGCGACCGAACGGTCGCTAAAGCTCGCATCGCTGCGCGCCGCCGTGCGCGCCGGCTCGGTGGTCGCGCCGGTCCGCACGTCGCAGTCCATCGCGCGCCGCTTCTTCACGACGGCGCGGCCGCCGCTCGAGCGGCTGGCGTTCCGCGGCGCCAGGCCGCAGGTCGGCGTGCTCGCCGCGCCCGACGGCAAGGTGACGACCTACCGCTGGGGCGACGTCGGCACCGTGCCCACCGTGCTGCTGACGCACGGCTGGAACGGCTGGGCGCAGCAGATGGAAGCCTTCGTCGCGCCGCTGGTCGACCGCGGCTTCGCCGTGCTCGCGTTCGACCATGTCGCGCACGGCCTCAGCGACGGCGGGTCGACCTCGCTGCCGGCGATGATCCGCTCGACCGAGCGCGTGCTCGAGGAGACTCCGAACGTGGTGGGGGCGATCGCGCACTCGCTCGGCGCCGGCGCGCTCGCCTCCGTGCTGGCGTCGACGCGCCGCTCGCTGGCCGGCGCCGTGCTGATTGCGCCGCCATCGGATCCTCGTCCTTACCTGCTCGGCATGGCGCGCCTGCTCGGAGCGCCGGAGCGCCTGCTGCCGGCGATCCAGGAGCGGGCGGAGCAGGCGGCGGGCGTCGCGTTCGATCGCCTCGCGATGCGGCCCTGGATCGCGCGGCGCATCCGCACGCCGCTGCTTGTGGCGCACGACGTCGACGACCGCGACGTACCGATCGCGCACGGCTACGCGTACACGATGGGCACCGGCGCGCGGCTGCTCGCGACCCAGGGACTCGGGCACACGCGCATCCTGCGCGACCGCCACGTGGTGGACAGCGCGGTGCAGTTCGTCACGCGGCGCGTGCGCACGCACGCGCTGGCGCTCGCGGCCTAGCGCGCGATCGGCTGCGTCCGCGCCTCCAGCCAGGCAAGCGCGGCACCGCTCACGTGCGGGCCGACGCGGCGCCGCACCTCGGCATGGTAGTCGTCGAGCCACTGCAACTCGTCAGTGGTCATCAGCGACGTGTCGACGAGGCGCGTGTCGATCGGGCACAGCGTCAGCGTTTCGAACTGCAGGAACTCGCCGAACTCGGTGGTGATCGCAGGCACGTTGAGCACCAGGTTCTCGATCCGCACGCCCCACTTGCCGGGACGGTAGAGACCCGGCTCGTTCGACGTCACCATCCCGGGTTCCATCGCCGTCTGCGGCTCGGGTGGAAGGTGCGGCGTGATGCCGTGCGGGCCTTCATGCACGTTCAGGAAGTAGCCGACGCCGTGGCCGGTGCCGTGGCCGAAGTCCGCGTACTCGGCCCAGATGGGCGCGCGCGCGATCGTGTCGAGCAGCGGGCTTTTCGTGCCGCGTGGGAACTTGGCGCGCGACAGCGCGATCATGCCCTTCAGCACGAGCGTGAAGTCGCGGCGCTGCTCGGCCGTGGGGTGGCCCACCGGAACCACGCGCGTGATGTCCGTCGTGCCGTATTCGTACTGGCCGCCGGAGTCGATCAGCAGCAGGCCGTCGCCGACCGTGCCGCGCATGCAGATCGTGGCGTGCGACTCCTCGGTCGCGCGGTAGTGCGGCAGCGCGCCGTTGGCGTTGAACCCGGCGATCGTCGAGAAGCTCGGGCAGACGTAGCCTGGACGGCGCGCCCGCGCCGCCGTGACGTGCTCGTCGATCGTCAGTTCGGTGATCGTCTCGTGCCCGAGCGCGCCTTCGAACCACGCGAAGAACTCGGCGAGCGCGGCGCCGTCCTGCTCCATGGCCAGTCGGATGTGGTGCGCCTCGGCCTCGGTCTTGCGGCTCTTCGCAAGGGTCGACGGGTTGATCGCCTCGACCACGCTCACGTCGCTCGCCACCGACTGCCGCAGGCCGTGCGTGATGCGGCGCGGGTCGATCAGCAACGTGGCGCCCGAGGGCAGGCCGGCGAGCGCGGCGGCGGCCTTCGCGTACGGCGCGAGCAGGATGCCGTCGGCCTCGAGCCGTGATTTCAATGGCGCGCCGATCTTGTCGTCGCCGATGAACAGCGTCGCCCGTTCCGCCTCGATCAGCAGGTGCGCGAGGAACACGGGGTTGTACTGGACATCGGCGCCGCGCAGGTTGGTCAGCCACGCGATGTCGTCGAGCGTCGACACGAAGTGATGCGTCGCGCCGAGCGCCTTCATCTCGGCGCGCACCGCGGCGAGCTTGGCCGCGCGCGGCGTCGGCGCGAAGGGTGCCATGTGCTCGAACACGGCGGCCATCGGCAGCGCCGGGCGCTCGGTCCAGACATCGTTCAGCAGGTCGTGATCCGTGACGAGATCGATTCCACGCGCCGCCAGCGCCGACTGCAGCTGCCGCGCCGCGGCGAGCCCGAGCACGTTGCCGTCGACCACCACCGCGTCGCCGCTCTTCAGGTGCGTCGCCAGCCACTCGACGTGCGCCGTCGCGCCGGCGCCGGCGAGCTTCATCAGTTCGATGCCGGTGCCGGCCAGTTGCCCTTCGGCCTGCGTCCAGTAGCGGCTGTCGACCCATACCCCCGCGAAGTCCGCGGCGACGATCAGCGTTCCGACCGAGCCCGTGAAGCCGGAGAAGTGCTCGCGGCCCTTCCAGTGGTCCGGCAGGTACTCGGACAGGTGAGGATCGCTCGACGGCACGACGAGGGCGGCGCAGCCGCGCGAGGCGAGCGCCTGTCGGATCGATTCGATGCGGGAGCGAATGCCGGCGCGGCGGGCGTCGAGGATGTCCATGGCGGGAAGGGTGCGGCGGAGACGTTCAGGCAACGAGTGTAGGCGAGACGCGCGACCCGCGGCGGGCGCCGCGGCCGCGCAGGCGGGATGGGGTTTACCTCGGCGAAGCGGAGATTCGGGCGGACCAGCCGGGCACCCGGCCTTCCATCGTGCGGACGATGTTGTCGTGCACGCGCTGGCGGAACGCGGCGCCCGGCGCGAGCGCCACCGGCGCAGCGCGCGTTGCGCGCGCTGCGCTCGCGCTCGAGGCCGGCGCGGCGAGCGACCGCGTCGCCACGGCGAACACGTCGGTCCGGTTGGCGGTGTCGCCGCTGTTCGTCCGCACGTACACGGGGATGAACACGTTGTCGGCGCTCGCGAGGCCCTGGTAGTCGCCGAGGAAGTAGCCGCGCGCGACCGGGGCGGTCGCCAGGTCGAACGGTGCACTGACGCGGTGTTCGGTCCAGCGCGCGCCATCGAGCGAGCGCGCGAGGATCAATTCGGTCGGCAGCGTCGACGTGTCGGCGGTATTGCTGCGCAGGTCGTAGTACGTGACGCCGATCGTGCCGTTCGCCGTCACGTGAACGCTCGGCGTGAAGGCCTGCGCGGATGGCGCCGAGTTCACCTGCAGTGGGGCACTCCAGGTCTGACCGCCGTCCGACGAGCGCGCGAGCGCGATGCCGTCGTGCGCGCCGCCGGAGAAACGTGCGTCCTGCCACGCGACCCACAGGTGGCCGTTCGGCGCGACGGCGACCTGCGGCAGGTTGGCGCCGTCGCGAATCGACGAACCGGTGTCCGGATCGCGCGCGCCGACGGCAAGTGCGTCGGCGATCCGGAACGGCCCGCTCCAACTGCCGCCCTTGTCGACCGAAACCAGCGCGTTGAGTGTCGCGCGTGCCGGCGCGTTGACGGCGTAGTCGATCTGCGTGAAGACATCGACCACCGTGCCGTTCGGCAGGACCGCGATCACATTGCCGATGGTCTGGCTGCGCTGGCCCGGGTCATGGATGGCACGCGCGCCTTCCCACGTCGCGCCGCCGTCGGTTGAGCGTGCGAGCATCGCCGGCCCGCCGCCGGTCGCGCCGAGTCGATCCCAGACCGCGTAGACGTAGCGCGGGTCGGTCGGGTCGGCGGTGATGGAATTCTTGTCGTTGAAGAACTGGCTCTCGTCGCGGATCAGCGTCGAGACCGGTCCCCACGTGCGGCCGCCGTCGATCGAGCGGCTGACCAGCATCGCGTTCGCCGATCCGGCGGTGAACGAGCCACCGCTCGAGGCGAGCGCCATCTGGAACACCGCGCCATCGGGCGCGAAGGTGACCCACGGGTCGGTTGCGCGCTGGTAATCCCCGCCGTTGCCCGCGTTCCCGCCGGCGCAACGCGAGAACGGAATCGCCGTCCGCGTCCACGTTGCGCCGCCATCGACGGTGGTGGCGGTGATCAATCCGTTCGCCGAGCCGCCCGACCAGCGGTCCTGCTGCCAGGTGGCGACCCAGTTGTCCGGGTTACGCGGGTTCACGGTCACGAACGGCTCGACTTCAGCGTTCAGGTACACGACGTCGCCCGAGACCGCACCGGTGCACGTTGCGTCGAACGGCGTCGCCGTCGAGACGCGCACCGGCGCGTCGGCGACCAGGGCAGGCAGGGCGACCGGCGGCGGCGCGGGGACGGGAACGGGGGCGGGCGCTGGTGTGGGCGCCGTGGCATCGCCTCCGCCGCCGCACCCGGACAGCACCGCTGCCGAAGCGATCGCGCATGCGAAGAGGCGGCGTCGTGCGGTCATGTCTTCACTCCGGGATCGGCAGGCGCGATTGTGCAAGAGCGCGGCGAGGCGCGGGCGGCATGCGACGGTTACTCGAATTCGCGTCGTGAAGGCGCGGTTGGCGACGACGGAGTCCGACGAACGGCAGCTGGTGCGCGCGCGTCGTCGCGGAGCCATGGATTTGGGCGCATCGTGCGCCCACGCGCAGCGCCTTCGACGTGTGCGCGCGGTCACACGCGCAAGCGATCGCTTCCTCGCATGCGCGTTGGAGCGCCGTTGACCAAGGTCAACGGCCCGCTGCCGTGTTTACGTAGTCTGATTTCCGCATGTTCCTCTTTGTGCGGCGGCGCAAGGGAGGGGCGCTTCGGGTACGCTGGCGCGGTTCCGATGCGTTTTGCGGCCGCCGCATTTTCCCTTTCGCATGTCTTCTGACCTGATACGCAAGGCCAAGGTGTCTGCGTTGGCGGGCGCGCCTGCCGACGACTCCGCGGGCGTGTGCGATCACTGCGGCGACTCGCTGGCGGGGTTGCGCGTGGTGCGCCGGCCGCTGGGCCCGGCGATGAAGTCGTTCTGCTGCAACGGCTGCTCGTTCATCGCCGAGCAGTTGTTCCTGGCGCAGGCCGGCAGCAAGGACCGCGAGGCGCTGGCGTCGATCGTCAATGCCGGCCCGGACGAGGCGACGGTCGTCCCGGGCGGCGGCTACGCGCAGGTGCAGCTGCCGATTCGCGGCATGGTGTGCAGCGCCTGCGCCCTGCTGATCGAGCACACGCTCCGGAAGCAGCCCGGAGTCGGGCGCGCCAACGTCGACTTCGGCGCGCAGATCGCCTATGTCACCTTCGATCCGCGCCTGCTCACGCGCGTCGAGCTGCAGCGCTCGATCGAGCGCGCCGGCTACGATGCCGGGCGCGTCCCTGTCGACGAGCGCCGCGTGCGCCGTGTCGAGCTGCTGCGTGTCGCCATCGCCTGGCTCGGCATGATGCAGGTGATGATGCTGGCGGTGCCGCTGTATTTCGCGGCCCCGGGCGATGTGCCGGCCGACATCGAGCAGCTGATGCGCATCGCCAGTCTCGTGCTGACGCTGCCGGTGATCCTGTTCTCGGCGCAGCCTCTGTATCGCGCGGCGTGGAGCCAGCTGCGGATGGGGTCGATCGGGATGGACCTGCCGGTCGTGCTCGGCATCACCGCGGCCTTCGTCGCCAGCACCGGGGCCACCATGGCCTCGCGCGGCGCCGTGTACTTCGACTCCGTGACGATGTTCGTCGCCTTCGTGCTGGCGTCGCGCTGGGTGCTCGCGCGCGGACTCGCATCGGCACGCGAGCACATCGACGCGGCGCGCCGGCACTCGACGATCTCGGCGCTGCGGCTGGTCGCCTTCCCGTCGTCGCTGGCGACCGAGGCGGTCCATGCGGAGCAACTGAAGATCGGCGACCGCGTGCTGGTGCCGCCGGGCGAGACAGTGCCCGCGGACGGCGTCGTCGTGCATGGACGCTCGAGCTGCTCGCAGGCCTGGCTCACCGGCGAGTCGACCCCGGTCGACAAGACCAGCGGGGCGCCGGTCCTCGCCGGCTCGATCAATCTCGACCAGCCGCTGGTTGTCGAGGTGACCCGGATCGGCGCGTCGACCTCGCTCGCCGCCCTGCAGCGTCTGGTCGACGAGGCGGGACGGGAGCGGCCGCTCATCGTCGAGAGCGCCAACCGGATCGCCGGCTGGTTCCTGTGGGTCGTACTCGGCATCACGGTCGCCACGGTGGTCGGCTGGTGGTTCGTCGATCCGTCGCAGGCGCTGCCCAACGCCATCGCGGTGCTCGTCGCCACCTGTCCGTGCGCGCTGTCGCTGGCGGCTCCGGCGGCGATCGCGGCGGCGCAATCGGCCCTCGCGCAAAGGCGCATCCTGCTGGCGCGCACCGTCGCCATCGAGACGATGGCGCGGGTCGACGTGCTGGCCTGCGACAAGACGGGGACGCTGACCACCGGCGAGCCGGCGCTGCTGCGCCAGCTCGTCGTGCGCGAAGGCGATCCCGAAGAGATGCTCGCGGTCGCAGCGGCGCTGGAGACGATGTCCACGCACCCGTATGCACGGGCGCTGATCGCGGCGGCGCAGTCCCTGCGCAGGTCGTTGCCGAGCGTCGTCGACGGACGTGTCGAGCCTTCGGCCGGCATCGAGGGCGTGGTCGGCGGTCGGCGGCATCGTCTTGGCAAGCTGGAGTTCGCGCTGCCGGACAGGCTGGCCTCGCACCGTCCCGACATCGCGGCCATCGTGCAGAAGGAAAGCCTTGGCGCCGCGAGCTACGTCGTGCTCGCCGACGAGCGGGGCGCGATGGCGGTCTTCGTCTTCGGCGAGCGGCTGCGCGAGGACGCCGCGACGCTGGCGGACCGTGCGGTCGAACGCGCCGTCGACGTGGTGGTGCTTTCCGGCGACCGGCGGGAACCGGTGCAGGCGGTGGCGGCATCGCTCGGGATCGAGCGGGCCCTTGCGCACCAGACGCCGGACAGCAAGCGTTCATGGGTGGCCGGGCAGCAGCGCGCGGGCCACATCGTCGCGATGCTGGGCGACGGCATGAACGACGCGCCGGTGATCGCGCAGGCCGACGTGTCAATCGCGCTGGCCAGCGGCTCGACGCTGGCGCAGGCGCGCGCCGACCTGATCGTCCTGTCGTCGCAGCTCGGCGACGTCGACTTCGCGTTCGCCATTGCGCGTCGCGCGATGCGGATCGTCCGGCAGAACCTGGCGTGGGCGTTCGGCTACAACGTCCTGATCATTCCGCTGGCCGCGTTCGGCTATGTGTCGCCGGCCGTCGCCGCGGCCGGGATGGCGGCGAGTTCACTGCTCGTCGTCGGCAACGCGCTGCGTGCCAAGCGCCTGCCGAAGGCCTGAGGCCCGCATGGAATCGCTCTATCTCCTGATCCCGCTGTCCGTCGTTCTGGCACTACTGATCGGCGGGATCCTCGTGTGGGCCGTGATGTCGGGTCAGTTCGAGGAACTCGACGACGTCGGCAGGAAGGTGCTCGACGAGGACGACCGGGCCGGCCACGGCTGACGGCGCTGCACCACTCCGGCGCGCAAGGTTTTTCAGTGATGGCGCTCACCTGCATGCGCTTTCCGGCGCTTGACCTGTGTCAATCGCAAGATACGTATGAACCCTAGCATCCGCTGCCGGACGAGGAGAATTTCTCTTCCGGTGAGCGGAGCGAGCGGGCTGCAGGCGGGTCCGCGATCCCGGTCTCCGCTTCGACAACCCGCCAAGGCCCCGCGCCAACGCCCTGCCGCACGTTCTCCTGCACGAGGAATCGATGAGCCCAACTGTGACTACAGACGGCACTTATAACTACAAGGTCGTACGGCAGTTCGCCGTGATGACGGTGATCTGGGGCATCGTCGGCATGCTGGTCGGCGTGATCATCGCCGCCCAGATGGCCTGGCCCGAGCTCAACTTCGGAGTCTCCTGGCTGTCGTTCGGGCGCCTGCGGCCGCTGCATACGAACGCGGTGATCTTCGCGTTCGGTGGCTGCGCGCTGTTCGCCACCAGCTACTACGTCGTGCAGCGCACCTCGCAGGTGCGCCTGTTCTCCGACGGCCTGGCCGCGTTCACGTTCTGGGGCTGGCAGGCCGTCATCGTGCTCGCCGCCGTCACGCTGCCGCTCGGCATGACCAGCGGCAAGGAATACGCGGAACTCGAGTGGCCCATCGACATCCTGATCACGCTGGTGTGGGTGGCCTACGCGGTCGTGTTCTTCGGAACCATCTTCAAGCGCAAGGTGAGCCACATCTACGTCGCCAACTGGTTCTTCGGCGCCTACATCCTCACCGTGGCGCTGCTGCACGTCGTCAACAGCATGGCGGTGCCGGCGGGGCTCTTCAAGTCGTATTCCATCTATCCGGGCGCGCAGGACGCGATGGTGCAGTGGTGGTACGGCCACAACGCGGTCGGCTTCTTCCTGACCGCAGGCTTCCTCGGGATGATGTACTACTTCGTGCCGAAGGCGGCGGGACGCCCGATCTACTCGTACCGGCTGTCGGTCGTGCACTTCTGGGCGCTGATCTTCACCTACATGTGGGCCGGCCCGCACCACCTGCACTACACGGCGCTGCCCGACTGGGCGCAGTCGCTCGGCATGGTCTTCTCGCTGATCCTGCTGGCGCCGTCGTGGGGCGGAATGATCAACGGCATCATGACGCTGTCGGGCGCGTGGCACAAACTGCGCGACGACCCGATCCTGAAGTTCCTGATCGTCTCGCTGTCGTTCTACGGCATGTCGACCTTCGAGGGGCCGATGATGTCCATCAAGACGGTCAATGCGCTCAGCCACTACACGGACTGGACCATCGGCCACGTGCACTCGGGCGCGCTGGGCTGGGTCGGCCTGATCTCGATCGGCGCGATCTACTACCTGCTGCCGCGGCTGTATGGCCGCACCGAGATGGCGAGCATGCGCCTGGTGACGACGCACTTCTGGGTCGCCACCATCGGCATCGTCGTCTACATCGCCGCGATGTGGATCGCCGGCGTGATGCAGGGCCTGATGTGGCGCGCGGTCAACGAGGACGGCACGCTGACCTACACGTTCATCGAGAGCGTGAAGTCGACCTATCCGTTCTACGTGATCCGCCTGGTCGGCGGGGTTCTCTATCTCGCCGGCATGTTCCTGATGGCCTGGAACATGGTGAAGACGATCGGACTGGGCAAGGCTGTCGAGGCGCCGATCCCGGCTGCCGTCGCCCACGCCTGACCGCACACGAGACCGAGGAAACGCAATGAAAATCACCCACGACAAGATCGAGACGACGCCGACGCTGCTGATCGTGCTCGTCATCCTCGTCGTCGCCATCGGCGGCCTGGTGGAGATCGTGCCGCTGTACTTCCAGCGCTCGGTCACCGAGGCGGTCAAGGGCATCAAGCCCTACGAGCCGCTGCGACTGGTCGGCCGCGACATCTACATCCGCGAGGGCTGCTACAACTGCCACTCGCAGATGATCCGGCCGTTCCGCGCCGAGACGCTGCGCTATGGCCACTACTCGGTGGCCGGCGAGTTCGTCTACGACCATCCGTTCCAGTGGGGCAGCAAGCGCACCGGTCCCGACCTGGCGCGCGTCGGCGCGCGCTACTCCGACGAGTGGCACCGCGTTCACTTCAACAACCCGCGTGACGTCGTGCCCGAGTCGAACATGCCCGCGTATCCGTGGCTCGCGAAGACGAGCGTCGAGGGTGAGGACGTGCAGCGCCGCATGAAGTCCCTGAAGTCGATCGGCGTGCCGTACACGGACGAGGAAATCGCGAAGGCGCCGGAAGCCCTCAAGGGCAAGACGGAACTGGACGCCATGATCGCCTACCTGCAGGGCCTGGGCGTCGAACTGCGCAACGTGCGCTGAGGAGCGGTCATGGACATCAACGACATTCGCGCGGTGCTGACGCTGGCGGGTTTCCTGGGCTTCTGCGGCATCGCTGTCTGGGCGTACAGCGGTCGTGCCCGCAGGGGCTTCGAGGAGGCCGCGGCGCTGCCGTTCGACGACGAAACGCCGGGCCGGCACTGAGAGAGGCGATCGATGAGCGATTTCTACAGCGTTTTCTGGGACTACTACATCGCGATCATCTCGATCGTCTCGGTGGTCGGATGCGGCGTGTTCCTCTGGATGCAGAGCAAGCGGACCGTCAAGGTCAAGCTCAACGCGCAGGGCGAGCCGCAAACCACCGGGCACGTGTGGGACGGCGACCTGCAGGAGTTCCACAACCCGATGCCGCGGTGGTGGATCCTGCTCTTCTACATCACCGTCGTGTACTCCATCCTCTACCTGGTGCTGTACCCCGGCCTCGGGACGCAGTGGCGGGGCGTGCTCAACTGGACGCAACTCGGCCAGTACCAGGGCGAGGTCAAGGACGCCGACGCGCGCTTCGGCCCGATCTTCGCGGCGTTCGCGAAGGAGCCCGTCGAGAAGATCGCGTTCGATCCGAAGGCGAGGCAGATCGGCGAGCGGATCTTCCTCAACAACTGCGCGCAGTGCCACGGGTCGGATGCACGCGGCTCGCGCGGCTTCCCGAACCTGACCGATGGCGAGTGGATGTACGGCGCCACGCCGGACGCGATCAAGGCCACGATCGTCAACGGCCGCAACGGCGTGATGCCGCCGATGGCGGCGGCGCTGGGCGACAAGGAAGGCGTGCTCGACGTCGCCAACTATGTCCTGTCGCTGTCGGATTCGGCGCACGACAGCGTGCGCGCGGCGCGCGGCAAGGAGAAGTTCGCGGCGTGCGCGGCCTGCCACGGGCCGGAAGCCAAGGGCAATCCGGCGCTCGGGGCGCCTGACCTGACGAACAAGATCTGGCTGTATGGCGGCACGGTGGCGGCCATCACTGAGACGATCACCAACGGGCGCAACAATATGATGCCGAAGCACGGCAGCATCCTGACCGAGCCCGAGGTCCACCTCGTGGCGGCGTATGTCTGGTCATTGACGAACAAGCCGGGCGCCACGCCGCCCGCTGCCGCGCCCGCGGCACCGGCTCCCGCGCCGGCGAAGTAGTCGAGCAGCACACCGGGAAACGCGGCGGCCGGTGACGGCGCGCCGCGTTTTTACTTTGAGAAGGCAGTAACCCCATGAGCGAAGCGGTCGAAGTGAAACGCAGCGACGATCCGACCGCGCGCGTTGCACAGGCCAGCGAAGCCGCCGGCGAGCCGGCGGCGCCCTTGCGCGAAGTCGAGATCCAGCTCTACGCGAAGCGCAAGGAGATCTATCCGCGCCAGCGGATCGGCGACGCGCTGGGCCGGTTCCAGAAGTGGCGCTGGCTGCTGGTGTGGGCCACGCAGGTCGTCTTCTACGGCCTGCCGTGGCTGCAGTGGAACGACCGCCAGGCGCTGCTGTTCGACCTCGCGTCGCGCAAGTTCTACCTGTTCGGCCTGGTGCTGTGGCCGCAGGACATCATCTACCTGACCGCGATCCTGATCATCGCGGCGCTGTCGCTGTTCCTGTTCACCGCCGTCGGCGGGCGCCTGTGGTGCGGCTATGCGTGTCCGCAGACCGTCTACACCGAGATCTTCATGTGGATCGAGAAGGTCATCGAGGGCGATCGCGTCCGGCGCATGCGGCTGGACCAGGAGCCCATGTCGGCGCGCAAGTTCGCGCTGAAGGCGGCGAAGCACGGCGCCTGGATCGCCGTGGCGCTGTGGACGGGCTTCACGTTCGTCGGCTACTTCACGCCGATCCGTCCGCTCCTGCTCGAGTTCGTCACGCTGTCCGTGACCGGCTGGTCGCTGTTCTGGATCCTCTTCTACGGCTTCGCGACCTACGGCAACGCCGGCTGGATGCGCGAGCAGGTGTGCAAGTACATGTGCCCGTACGCGCGTTTCCAGAGCGCGATGTTCGACCCGGACACGCTGATCGTCACGTACGACGGCGAGCGCGGCGAGCCGCGCGGCGCCGGAAGCAAGAAATCCGGACGCGCGGAGCTCGGGCTGGGCGACTGCCTCGACTGCAACCTGTGCGTGCAGGTGTGCCCGACCGGCATCGACATCCGCAACGGGCTGCAGTACGAGTGCATCGGCTGCGCCGCCTGCATCGACGCGTGCGACCACGTGATGGCGAAGGCGGGCCTGCCGAAGGGGCTGGTCCGCTACTCGACGCAGCACGCGCTGCAGGAGCGCTACGCTGGCGCCGGCATCTGGCGCCACGTTTTCCGGCCGCGCGTCTTCGTCTATGCGGGCATCCTGGCGACGGTCACGGTCGCGCTGTTCGTCGCGGTGGCGATCCGGATCCCGCTGAAGGTGGACGTGATCCGCGACCGCGGCGCGCTCGCGCGCGAGGTCGAGGATGGACGCATCGAGAACACGTACCGGCTGCAGGTGATGAACACCAGCGAGCAGCCGCGGCGCTACGTCGTCTCCGCCACGGGGCTGGACGGTCTGCAGGTGGCGTCGGACACCGGATTCGAAGTCAACGGAGCGACGACGCAATCGGTCCTGGTGCGCCTGCAGGCATCCCCGGAAGCGTTGAAGCCCGGTTCGAACAAGATCACGATCAGCGTCGCCGCGGTCGACGATCCGTCGCTGAAGGTGGATGAGAAGGCAGTCTTTCTTGGCCTGGGAAGGTGAACAAGCGGATGACATCGATGACAGCGCCCGTGACCCCGTGGTACCGCCAGGCCTGGCCCTGGTTCCTGATCTCGCTGCCGGCGACGGCCGTGATCGCCGGATCGTTCACCTTCTACCTCGCCGCCAGGGATTGGGATGGCCCGGTGGCACAGGACTATTACAAGCAGGGACTCGCGATCAACGAGGAACTCTCCCGGTCCACCCTGGCGAGCGAACTGGGCGTCAGCGCGACGGTGAAACTCAGCGGTCTCACGGTCGGTGAGCGCGTGCGCATCGAGCTGCGGTCGGAGCAGCCGCTGCCGCCCGAAACGGCGCTGCGCCTGCGGCTCGTGCATCCGGGCAAGCGCGACGCCGACCGGCTGGCGGTGCTCTCGCGCATCGACGTCGCGGCGGACGCCCGCTCTGCGGTGTACGCCGGCGAGTGGCAGGTGGGAGAAGCCGATCCGAAGCTGGCGCAGCGCCCGGTCGCATGGCAGGTCATGCTCGAGACGCAGCTGTGGCGCATCGACGACGGCTTCAGCGCCGGCGGGGCCGGCGAGTTCTCGTTGCGCGCGCGCTGAAACACGACACGGAGGAAACGATGTCCAACTCGCTGGCGCAACGACTCGGGTGGGTGCTGTGGCCATCGTTCCTCATGGCCTGCGTCGCCGAACTCGCCTTCTTCGCGCTGTTCGATCCCGCCGACCTGCACCTGTTCGGCGTGCCGGTCGAGGCCGAGCGCATGCCGGTCTACACGATCGGCTTCTTCGCCTTCTGGATCATCGGTGCCGCATCGAGCGCGCTCACGGTCTTCCTGGCGCAGTCGCCGTTCGAAGCCAACCGCTGCTCGCTGGAGCCGAACGAGCGTCCGCCCGGCTGTCCCAGGCGCTGCGTGGACGAGCCGGAAGCGCGCGTCGAGCGCGCGTAGTAGCCGAAGGGGCTGGACGCGGGCCCGCGCCGCGTCAGGCGGGGCCGCCGGACTGGCCCGAAACGATCGCCCGCAGGCCGTCCGGATCGACGATCCGGACGTGCTTCTGGTTCACCTCGATCAGTCCGTCCTGGGCGAAACGCGACAACACGCGGCTGACCGTCTCGAGCTTCAGGCCGAGGAAGCTGCCGATCTCGGCACGCGTCATCCGCAGCACGAACTCGGTGCGGGAGTAGCCGCGCGCCTCGAAGCGCTGCGACAGGTTGAGCAGGAAAGCGGCGAGGCGTTCTTCCGCGTGCATGCTGCCCAGCAGCAGCATCACGCCGTGCTCGCGCACGATCTCGCGGCTCATCACCTTGTGGAAATGGTTGCGCAGCACCGGCATCGCGGTCGCGACTTCCTCCAGGCGCTCGTACGGGATCACGCACACTTCGGTGTCCTCGAGCGCGACGGTGTCGCACGAGTGAAGCTCGCTGCTGATGCCGTCGAGCCCGACGAGTTCGCCGGCCATGTGGAATCCGGTGACCTGCTCACGCCCGTCCTGCGACATCACGGTGCTCTTCAGGAAACCGAGCCGCACCGCATAGAGGGACTCGAAGCGATCGCCCGCCCGGAACAGCGAGTCACCCCGCTTGACCTTCTTGCGCGTCGCAACAAGCTCCTCGAGCTTTTCGATGTCGTTCAGCGATAACCCCACCGGCAGGCAGAGCTCCCGCAGGTTGCAGCTCGAGCAGGCGACGCGGAGATTGGCAATGTTGACGGTTGGCGCGTTCATGTGAGCGGTGCTCTAGGTTGTGCCCCACTTGTCGGCAAGGCGGGCTGCCGCCTCGCCGTACGCGGTCGATCTGGTCGTTCTTGATTGAATTTCTTCTGTCAGACTGCGGGATCAAACGCGCGTTCCGGCACGGTTGACCGCGGTCAAGGCTGGGCGGACCTTGGCGGAAATAATACTCCAATGCCGTAATGCGCCCTGCACAAGGATTGCCAACATGCTGATGTCCACGCGAAGCGAAGTGGCCCTCCCCGACGAGGGGACAATCAAGCGCTTCGATATTCCCGGCCCGCGATACACCTCCTATCCGACGGCCGACCGTTTTGTCGAGGCGTTCGACCGCAACGCGTTCGCCGAAGCGCTGCACGCGCGCGCCACGGGCGTGGCGAACAGCGCGCTGTCGCTGTACGTGCACCTGCCGTTCTGCAACACCGTCTGCTACTACTGCGGCTGCAACAAGGTCATCACCAAGGACCGCAGCAAGTCCGCGGAGTACGCCGGTTACGTCGCGCGCGAGGCCGATCTCGTCCTCGAGCACCTGACCGGCAGCCGCAAGATCGAGCAGCTGCACTTCGGAGGCGGCACGCCCACGTTCATGTCGAACGAGGAACTCGAGCAGCTGATGGAGGTGCTGACGCAGCGCTTCCCGCTCGAGGAGCGCGGCGAGTTCTCGATCGAGGTCGATCCGCGCACGACGCCGCCTGACAAGGTCGAGGTGCTGGGTCGCCTCGGCTTCAACCGGATGTCGGTGGGCGTGCAGGACTTCAACCCCGACGTGCAGAAGGCCGTCAATCGCCTGCAGAGCTTCGAGATGACGCAGGCGACCGTCGACGCCGCGCGCGCGAACGGCTTCAAGTCGATCAACCTCGACCTGATCTACGGCCTGCCGAAGCAGAACCGCGAGACCTTCGCGGAGACGCTCGACAAGGTGATGGTGCTGAGCCCCGAACGCATCGCGCTCTACCACTACGCGCACCTGCCGGACCGCTTCAAGCCGCAGCGCCGCATCAACTCGGAAGACGTGCCGTCGTCCGCCGAGAAGATGAAGATCATGCTGGACGCCATCAAGCGCCTCACCGCGGCCGGCTACCAGTACATCGGCATGGACCACTTCGCCAAGGCGACCGACGACCTGGCCAAGGCGCAGCGCCAGGGCCGCCTGCACCGCAACTTCCAGGGCTACAGCACGCGGGCAGACTGCGACCTCGTCGGCCTCGGCGTGTCGTCGATCAGCAAGATCGGCCCGACGTACTCGCAGAACGTGCGCACGCTGGAGGAGTACTACGACATGCTGAAGCAGGGCATGCTGCCGACGGTGCGCGGGATCGTGCTCGACCGCGACGACATCCTGCGGCGCGCGGTGATCATGGCGCTGATGTGTCACTTCGAGGTCTCGAAGGAGGCGATCGAGACCACGTACATGATCAAGTTCGACGAGTACTTCAGGACCGAACTCGCCGCGCTGAAGCAGTTCGAGGACGAAGGGCTGGCCGAGAACTCCGCCGAGTGGGTCAGCGTCACGCCGCGCGGCAAGCTGCTGGTGCGCGCGATCGCGATGCAGTTCGACCGCTACCTGCGCTCCGACGAACGCCAGCGCCGCTATTCGAAGATCGCCTGATGACCAACCGCCCGGCGCGCTGACCCGCGCCGGCTCCGCTGGACCTCCATGTTCGATCTGCTCTGGGCGCAGGTCTTCGCCGCTTTCACCACCGCGCTGGTCGGCGGGCTGCACTGCGCCGGCATGTGCGGCGGGTTCGTCAGCGCGTTCCAGCTGAACCGCCCCGCGGGCGTTTCCGCGCGGACGCTGGCCATCGGCTATCACGCCGGCCGCATCAGCAGCTACTCGGCGGCCGGCGCGCTGCTCGGCGCCCTCGGCGGCGCGGTCTTCACGCAGAACGTGGTGCCGGTTCAGGTGGCGCTGCTCACCGCAGGCGGGCTGATCCTGCTCGTGCTCGGAATCTCCATGCTGACGGGCAACCGCTGGATGCGACGTCTGGAAGGCGTCGGGCAGGGCGTGTGGAAGCTCATCGGGCCGTACGCGCGCAAGGTCTACCCGCCGCGCACGCGCGGCCAGGCTTACCTCGCCGGCCTCGCGTGGGGGTGGATCCCCTGCGGCCTGGTCTACGGCGTGCTGCCGCTCGCCTTCGTCGCCGGCGGCGCCTGGCAAGGCGTCGTCGTGATGGTGGCGTTCGGCGTCGGCACGCTGCCGGCGCTCAGCGTCGTCGACTTCGCGGCGTCCCGGCTGTCGGCGTCCGGGTCGCTGGTCGCCGGCCATGCGTGGCTGAAGGTCGTCGCCGGCGTGGTCGTGATCGTCTTCGGCGTGTCCGGGCTGGCCCGCGCGGCGCGCGTGGCCGGCCACCAGTCGCCGATGATCAACGCGCTGTCCTCCATCTGCCACACCGATCCGGCGCGCTGACCACCGCTGCGGCGCGTGGCGGAGCGCCGGTCCGAGCCTGAACGGCCGGTCGGGCGGGTCCGCGCAAGTATCATTCCGGGGATTTCCCTTCGAGCGCGCGGTCGTCCGCGCCACCCGGCTGTCATGAAAAGCGCAGAGATCCGCGAGAAGTTCCTGAAGTACTTCGAGTCCAAGGGCCACACGATCGTGCGCGCCTCGAGCCTCGTGCCGACCAACGATCCGACGCTGCTGTTCGTGAACTCGGGCATGGTGCAGTTCAAGGACGTGTTCACCGGCCGCGAGCAGCGCCCGTACACGCGCGCCACGACGGCCCAGAAGTCGCTGCGCGCCGGCGGCAAGCACAACGACCTCGAGAACGTGGGCTACACGGCCCGGCACCACACGTTCTTCGAGATGCTCGGCAACTTCAGCTTCGGCGACTACTTCAAGCGCGACGCGATCCGCTACGCGTGGGAACTGCTGACCGAGGTCTACAAGCTGCCCAGCGACAAGCTCTGGACCACGGTCTACGTCGACGACGACGAGGCCTACGACATCTGGACCAAGGAGATCGGCGTCCCGGCCGAGCGCTGCATCCGTATCGGCGACAAGCCGGGCCAGCCCAAGTACGTCTCCGACAACTTCTGGCAGATGGCGGACACCGGTCCGTGCGGACCGTGCTCCGAGATCTTCTATGACCACGGCCCCGAGGTCGCGGGCGGCCCGCCCGGATCGCCGGACGCCGAAGGCGATCGCTACATCGAGATCTGGAACCTGGTGTTCATGCAGTTCGACCGCGACGAGGCCGGCAAGCTGACGCCGCTGCCGAAGCCGTGCGTCGACACCGGCATGGGCCTCGAGCGGCTGGCGGCCGTGCAGCAGCACGTCCACTCGAACTACGAGATCGACCTGTTCCAGAGCCTGATCAAGGCGGCGGCGCGCGAGACCGGCACCACGGACCTCGCGAGCAACTCGCTCAAGGTCATCGCCGATCACATCCGGGCCTGCGCGTTCCTGATCGCCGACGGCGTCATCCCGGGCAACGAAGGACGCGGCTACGTGCTGCGCCGGATCGTCCGCCGCGCGCTGCGCCACGGCTACAAGCTGGGGCAGACCAAGCCGTTCTTCCACCGGGTCGTGGCCGACCTCGTGAAGGAAATGGGCGCCGCGTATCCGGAACTGGTCGAGCAGCAGGCGCGCATCGAGGCGGTGCTGAAGCAGGAGGAGGAACGCTTCGGCGAGACGCTCGACAACGGCATGCGGATCCTCGAGGCGTCGCTCGGCAAGTTCTCCGCGGGCGACCCGAAGATGCTCGATGGCGAGACCGTCTTCGTGCTGTACGACACCTACGGCTTCCCGGTCGACCTCACCGGCGACATCTGCCGCGAGCGCGGCGTGTCGATCGACCACGCGGGCTTCAACGCGGCGATGGAACGCCAGCGCGAGCAGGCCCGTGCCGCCGGCAAGTTCCGCATGACCGCGGGCGTCGAGTACGTCGGTGACAAGACGCGCTTCACCGGCTACGCGTCGCTGGTCGACGACGCCAAGGTCGTCGCGCTCTACCTCGACGGCACGGCGGTGCAGCGGCTGAACGCGGGCGACAGCGGCATCGTGGTGCTGAACAGCACTCCGTTCTATGCGGAGTCCGGTGGCCAGGTCGGCGACAAGGGCGTTCTGGAGGCGATCAGCGATCATCACGTCGTGCGCTTCACCGTCGTCGACACGCAGAAGATCCAGGCCGACGTCTTCGGCCATCACGGCACGCTCGAGTCCGGCACGCTCGCCGTCGGCGACGTCGTGCAGGCGCGGGTCGACGCGGCGCTGCGCGAGCGCACCCGCAACAACCACTCGGCCACGCACCTGATGCACGCGGCGCTGCGCAAGGTGCTCGGCAGGCATGTGCAGCAGAAGGGTTCGCTGGTCGACCCCGAGCGCACGCGCTTCGACTTCTCGCACGACAAGGCGATGACCGCGGACGAGCTCCGGCAGGTCGAGGAGATGGTCAACGAGGCAATCCGTTCCAACGCCCAGGTCAGCGCCAACGTGATGAAGTACGACGACGCCATCAAGGCAGGCGCGCTGGCGTTCTTCGGCGACAAGTACGGCGACGAGGTGCGCGTGCTCGCGATGGGCGATCACTCGACCGAGCTGTGCGGCGGCACGCACGTCGCGCGCACCGGGGACATCGGCTTCTTCAAGATCGTCGGCGAGACCGGCATCGCTGCCGGCGTGCGCCGCGTCGAGGCCGTGACCGGCCGCGGCGCGCTCGAATTCGTGCAGGCTCTCGACCGCGAACTGCACCACGCGGCCTCCCTGCTGAAGGCGCCGCCGGCGGAGATCGGCCAGAAGATCGCGCAGGTGCAGGACACCGTGAAGTCGCTCGAGAAGGAACTCGCGCGGCTGAAGAGCAAGCTCGCGTCGAGCCAGGGCGACGACCTCGCCGCGCGGGCGATCGACGTGCGCGGAGTCAAGGTGCTCGCCGCGTCGCTCGAAGGCGCCGACGCCAAGACGCTGCGCGAGACGATGGACAAGCTGAAGGACAAGCTCAAGAGCGCGGTCATCGTGCTCGGCGCGGTCGAGGGCGGCCGGGTCCAGCTCGCCGCCGGCGTGACCGCCGACGCGACGGCCCGGGTCAAGGCCGGCGATCTCGTGAACTACGTTGCGCAGCAGGTGGGCGGCAAGGGCGGCGGGCGTCCCGACATGGCGATGGCCGGTGGCACCGATCCGTCGACACTCCCTGCCGCGCTCGCCAGCGTGCAGGCCTGGGCCGAACAGCGCCTGTGACCGACATCGTCATCCGCCGGGCGGAGCCGTCGGACGCGGAAGGCATCGCGGCGACGTTCCGCTCGCGCGGGGCGTCGCTGGGAACGCTGCAGAACCCGTATCCGTCGATCGCGCAGTGGACCGAGCGGCTCAGGTCCAACGATCCGGCGCGAAACTACGTGCTCGTGGCGGTGGCCGGGGCGCAGATCGTCGGCCACGCCGGATTGCACGGCGTCGAGAACCCGCGCCGCGCGCATGCGTGGCACCTCGGCATGGCGGTGCGCGACGACTGGCACAACCGGCGCGTCGGCACGCGGCTGATGGAGGCGCTGATCGACCTCGCCGACCACTGGCTCGGCGCGCTGCGCATCGAACTGACCGTGTACGTCGGCAACGAGCACGCGCTGCGCCTGTACCGCAACTTCGGATTCGAGATCGAGGGCACGCACCGCGCGTACTCGCTGCGCGACGGCGAGTACGCCGACACGTACGCGATGGCGCGCCTGCATCCGCATCCGCCGCGCCTGCCGGGCTCCGGTCCGGCCACGTGAGCGACGCCGATCTCCGCTACTGCCCGCGCTGCGCGACCGCGCTGGCGCTCGGTCCGCAGGCCGGCCGCGAGCGGGCGCACTGCCCGGCGTGCGGCTGGGTGCACTGGGACAACCCGCTGCCGGTCGTCGCGGCCGTCATCGAATACGAAGGCAAGGTGCTGCTCGCGCGCAACGTCGGATGGCCCGAGAAGATGTTCGCGCTCGTCGCCGGCTTCCTCGAGCGCGACGAGACGCCGCAGCAGGCAGTGGCACGCGAAGTGCGCGAGGAGACCGGCCTCGTCGTCACCGCCGCGCACCTGATCGGCGTCTACGAGTTCCGGCGGCGCAACGAGGTGATCATCGCCTTCCACACGCCGGCCGAGGGAACGATCGCGCTGGGCGAGGAACTCGCCGAGTACCGGCTGCTCGAACCCGCGCGCGTCAGGCCATGGCCGCTCGGCACGGGGCTCGCGGTCGCGGACTGGATGCGGGGCAGGGGCCTAGCCGTGGAGTTCGCGCCGCTGCCGGGGCGAGATCAGACGGAGGCGGCCTAGAAGCCGATCGTCACGCCGATGTTGGCGACCGGGTAGTACTTGAAGCCGCTGATCTGGTCCTGCAGCCGGGACTGCTCCGCGGCGACGTCCCTCTGGATCTGCGAACAGACGCTGGCCGGCACCGCCGAACCGCACGTGGCGGTCAGGCTCGCGCCCGGCGTGCCCTGGAACATCACGCCGAGGTCGAAGTAGAAGTTCACGCCGAGGCCGGCGACGTTTCCGTAGCCGATGCCCAGGTAAGGCGCCGCGCTGTTGCCGGACTTGACGGTCCCGGACAGGCTGCCGATCGCGGCGGCCGGGTAGGCCTGTCCGTTCAGCGTGTACGTGCCTCCGGTGGGACGTCCCGTGACGTCGATCTTGTTGTCGTTGAAGATGAACCCGCCGGTGATGCGGAAGGGTCCGGGCAACGGGCTGAAGTCGAGCAGCAGGTTGATGTTCGACAGCCGCAGCGTGCCGTCGTACTCGATGTCGGTCACGTCGATGTCGCGGCTGAACGAGAGCCCCGAGTAGCCGAGGCGCGCGGACAGCGTGGGCACCAGTCGGAAGCCGACGTCCGCGCCCACGCCGGTCGTGCCGGCGCGCACTCCCACGCCCGCGGCCTGCGCGCTGCCTGCTGCCGCGAGCGCGGCGCCGGCGACCAGAGCGGCATTGATCCACTTCATCGCACTTCCTTCGCCTTCAATGAACCGGACCCGCAGCGTAGGCGAGATCGCGCGGGCTGCCTTCGGCCGCGTCTTAGCCGGGATGCGGTATCCAGGGATGCCCCGAGGCTAGAATCGCGCCTTCACCCAGGCCTGAGGGCGAGCCGCCAATCCATGCAGCCGACACCGCCGTCGAACATCGCGGCCGACAAGGAGATCGACACGCGGGGACTCAATTGCCCGTTGCCGATCCTGCGCGCCAAGAAGGCCCTCGCAGACATGCTGCAGGGCCAGGTGCTGAAGGTCGTCTCGACGGACCCCGGTTCCAACCGGGACTTCCAGGCGTTCTGCAAGCAGACCGGCAATCAACTGCTTGAGCAGCAGAACGTCGGCAAGGACTACATCCACTTCCTGAAGCGCCGATGAACGCACCTGCTGCCCCACGCCGCGGTCCGTCGCGGCTCAAGCTCTTCTTCTGGCTGCTTGTCGTGCCGGCGGTGCTGGTCGCGCTGTACTTCGTCGCCGTGCTGAAGTGGAACTACTCGACCGGCGAGCGCGCGGGCTGGGTGCAGAAGTTCTCGAAGAAGGGCTGGCTCTGCAAGACCTGGGAGGGCGAGCTCTCGATGATCTCGATGCCCGGCGCGACGCCCGAGAAGTTCTACTTCACCGTGTGGGACGACAAGGTCGCGGCGGACATCAACGCCGCGATGGGACGCCGCGTATCGCTGCACTACGACGAGAAGGTGGGACTGCCGACGACCTGCTTCGGCGAGACGCGCCACTGGGTCACCGGCATCAGCGTGGTGCCCGAGATCCCGATCTCGCCGGGAGTGATGGTGCCCGTGCCGCCCGCGAACGGAACCGCGGCTCCGGCGCCGCAGGCGCCGGCGTCCGCTCCCGCAACGCCGCTGCCGGCGGCACCCGGACCCGCGCCGGCGCCCGCATCGGCGCCCGCGCCATCGCCGGCACCCGCATCAACGCCCGCGCCCGTACCAGCGCCGGCACCCACACCGGCACCCACACCGGCACCGGCACACCGGCACCGGCACCGGCACCGGCACCGACGATCACGAAGTAGCGGCGCGTGTCAGGCCGTCGCGGCGGGCGTCACGCCGCCGGCAGGCGGCCCAGCTGGTCCCGCACCTTCGCGAGCGTCGCGCCGAAGCCGGCAAGGCGCTCCTTCTCCTGCGCCACGACTGCCGCTGGCGCGCGCTCGACGAAGCTCGCGTTGCCCAGCTTGACCTCGGCCTTGCGGATTTCATTCTCGAGCCGCTCGACTTCCTTGCCCAGCCGCTCGCGCTCGGCCGCGACGTCGACCTCGATCTTCAGCATCAGGCGCAGGTCGTCGACGACCTTGATCGGCGCGGCCGCTCCGCCGGACGCTGCATTGACGTCGGCGACGACCTGCACCTCGGACAGCCGCGCCAGCGCCTGCATGTACGGCGCGTAGGCCGCGAGCGCCTGCGCGTCGCCTGATGAAACCAGCGGCACCTTCTGCGCGGGCGACAGGTTCATCTCGCTGCGCAGGTTGCGCAGGGCGTCGATCGCGCGCTTCATCAGCGCGACCTCGGCGTCGGCCTGCGGATCGATCTTCGCCGGCTCCGGCCGCGGGAACGGCTGCACCATGATCGACGTCTCCTCGCCCTCCTTGCGCTTGCCGGCGAGCACCGAGACCTTCTGCCACAGTTCCTCGGTGATGAACGGGATGACCGGGTGCGCCAGCCGCAGCAGCACCTCGAGCACGCGCACCAGCGTGCGGCGCGTGCCGCGCTGCGCGGCCTCGTTGCCCGCGCTGTTCCCTTCGGCGAGCTGCACCTTCGCCAGCTCGACGTACCAGTCGCAGTACTCGTTCCACGCGAACGAGTAGATCGCGCTGGCGACGTTGTCGAGCCGGTACTCGGCGAAGCCTTCCGCGACCGCGGCCTCGACGCGCTGCAGCTCGCCGATGATCCAGCGGTCGACCGCCGACAGTTCCACGGGCGCGGCGGGGTCGAGCCCGCAGTCGCGACCCTCGGTGTTCATCAGCACGAAGCGGGTGGCGTTCCACAGCTTGTTGCAGAAGTTGCGGTAGCCCTCGCAGCGCTTGAGGTCGAAGTTGATGTTGCGGCCGAGCGTGGCGTAGGCGGCCATCGTGAAGCGCAGCGCGTCGGCGCCGTACGGCGCGATGCCCGCCGGGAAGTGCTTCTTCACCTTGGCGGCGACCTTCGGCGCGTCCTCGGGGCGCCGCAGGCCCGTCGTGTTCTTCTTCACCAGCGCGTCGAGGTCGATGCCGTCGATGATGTCGATCGGGTCGAGCGTGTTGCCTTCGCTCTTCGACATCTTCCGGCCCTCGGCGTCGCGCACGATGCCGTGGATGTAGACGTCCCGGAACGGCACGCGCCCGGTGAAGTGCGTCGTCATCATGATCATCCGGGCGACCCAGAAGAAGATGATGTCGTAGCCGGTGACGAGCACGGTCGATGGCAGGTAGAGGTCGTACGCGACCTTGTCCGCGTCCTGCGGGCTGGGCCAGCCGAGCGTGGAGAAGGGGACCATCGCCGACGAGTACCAGGTGTCGAGCACGTCCGCATCGCGCGTCAGCGGGCCGGTGCTGCCCGCGGTCTTCGCTTGCGCCGCCGCCGCGGCTTCGTTGCGCGCGACGAACACGTTGCCATGCTCGTCGTACCACGCCGGGATCTGGTGGCCCCACCACAGCTGGCGCGAGATGCACCAGTCCTGGATGTTCCCGAGCCACTGGTTGTAGACCGCGAGCCACTGCTCGGGAAATATCCTCACGTCGCCGCGCGCGACGGCGTCGAGCGCGACCTGCGCGATCGACTGGCCCGGATGCAGCGTGCCGGCCGGCGCCGGCTTGCTCATCGCCATGTACCACTGCTCCGACAGCGTCGGCTCGACGACTTCGCCGGTGCGGCCGCAGCGGGGCACCATCATCTTGTGCGGCTTCTCCGAGACGACGAGGCCGGCGGCGCGCAGGTCCTCGAGCACGCGCTTGCGCGCGACGTAGCGGTCGAGCCCGCGGTACTTCGCCGGCGCGTTGTCGTTGACCGTCGCGGTCAGCGTGAAGATCGGGATCGGCTCGAGGTTGTGGCGCTTGCCGACCTCGAAGTCGTTGAAGTCGTGCGCCGGCGTGATCTTCACGCAACCCGTGCCGAACTCGCGGTCGACCATCGTGTCGGCGATCACGGGAATCGTCCGTCCGGTCAGCGGCAGCATGACCTGCTGGCCGACGAGCGCGGCGTAGCGCTCGTCCTCGGGGTGGACCGCCACCGCGACGTCGCCCAGCAGGGTCTCGGGACGCGTGGTCGCGACCACGACACCTGAATGCGGATCATGAGCGCCATCGGCTGCCGGATAGCGGATCTCCCACAGCCGGCCGTCTTCCTCCTCGGTCTCGACCTCGAGGTCCGACACCGCCGTCTGCAGCTTCGGGTCCCAGTTGACGAGCCGCTTGCCGCGGTAGATCAGGCCCTGTTCGTACAGTTGCACGAAGGTCTCTACCACCACGCCGGACAGCTTCTCGTCCATCGTGAAGTACGTGCGGCTCCAGTCGACCGAGTCGCCCAGCCGGCGCATCTGCCGCAGGATGGTGCCGCCGGAGAACTCCTTCCACTCCCAGACCTTTGCGTTGAACGCGTCACGGCCGATCGTCGCGCGGCTCGTGCCCTGCGCCTCGAGCTGGCGCTCGACGACGATCTGCGTGGCGATGCCCGCATGGTCGGTGCCCGGCAGCCACAGCGTGTTGAAGCCCGCCATCCGGTGGTAGCGCGTCAGCGCGTCCATGATGGTGTGATTGAAGCCATGACCCATGTGCAGCAGGCCGGTGACGTTCGGCGGCGGCAGCTGGATCGAGAACGACGGCCTGGACGGGTCGGCCCCGGCGTCGAAATAGCCGCGCGATTCCCACACCGGCGCCCACCGCGCCTCGATGGCAGCGGGTTCAAAGCTCTTGGCGAGTTCGGGGCCGGCGGCAGCGTTCGTGGTCGTCATGAAGGAAGCGCCGCAGGCGGCGTGGGGAAACGGCAATTCTAGGGGAACGGGTCCCGTTGGACCCGGCGCATGCCGCGCGCCAGGCATTCGCAGGGACTAATCGCGGGGGCGCTGGCGCGCGATCTCGGCGGCCACGGCGCGCGTCACGGCTTCGCGGACAGCGGCCTCGATCGACGGCCGCAGTTCGGTGACTGTCGCGAGCAGCATCCGCACGAGGGTCGGCTGCAGGCGTTCGCGCAGATGGCGATCGAGCTCGGACGCGAGTCGCAGCTGAAGTTCGCGCAGCAGCGCGTCGCGCGCGCTCTCCTCGACTTCCGCCCAGTCGATCGTCGCTGCCGTGGCGAGGGTCATCCCGGTTGCGACGGTCGTTTCGGGAGCGCCCGTCGCCGTGGGCGTGGCCAACGTCGCGGGCTCGAGCGCGGCCTCAGGCGGGACGTTCGGCGTGCGCTCGGTGATGGGCCCGGGTTCGACGATCGAATCGGGCTCGATGATCAGATCCGGTGCGGCGATCGCCTCGCGTTCGATGGTCGGCTCCGGCTCGACGATGGAGTCGGGCTCGATGATCAGATCCGGCTCGACGCTCGCCTCGCGTTCGATGATCGGTTCGGGCTCGACGATGGCCTCGGCCTCGAGGGCCATCTCGGGGTCGCTGCTGCCCGCGGGCGCGACCGTTGCCTCGGGCTCTGGCGCCGCCTCGGGCTCGGGCACGGCCTCGTGTGCGACCGGCGCCGGTGGCGTCGCGGCCACGAACGGCGCGCCGGACAGTGGCAGCATGGCCTCGACGTCGACCGCAGCGGGGGCCGGCATCGGAAAGGCGGTGTTCGCGACCTCGTCGTCGGGCGCCGTCCCCCCGATCGGGGCACTGTCCGCGCCGGTCGCCTCGGCCGTAGTCACATCCGGCACGATGGTGTCCGTCCTGGCCAGCGCAGGCAACGAGGTGTCGATCTCGAGCGACGGCAGCACCAGCCGCTCGGTCAGCACCGGGATCGTCTCGTCGTCGGGCAGCACCTTGCCGCCGGGCCGGGTCAGCCGCTCGAGGTCGGTGATTCCGCGGCCGCCGCTCACGCCTGCCCTTCGTGCGCGACCGGCCGGAAGCCGTGGTCCTTGTACGCCTTGAAGCGTGAACGCGCGCGGGCCCGGTCGGTCTCGTCGCGCGACACCACTTCGATCACGCGCTCGTAGCGCCCGAAGAGCAACGGAAAGTCCGGCGGCGCGTCGTCGTCCAGCGTCAGCAGCACGTCGCTCGCCGGGGCCGCCGAATGGTCGAGCGCGAGCAGCACCGGCGTGGCCGCCGCCAGCGGTGAGTTCACGTACACGTGCGGCACGAAGTCGAGCGCGGAAAAGGTCCAGAGCGTGGCGTCGTACTGCGCAAGGCGCTCGGCGCTGCGCGCGTAGACGACGAGCCGCTTGCCGGCCGCACGCGCCTTGCGCGTCACGCGGCACGCGTAGTGGACGCGGTGATCGACGTTGAAGTGGAAGTCGATGCGCGTCACGCCAGCGCTCAGTCCGCCCGGTTGATCAGGAACTGCGCCAGCAGCGGCACCGGACGGCCGGTGGCGCCCTTCGCGGCGCCGCCCTTCCACGCGGTGCCGGCGATGTCGATGTGCGCCCACGCGTAGTTCTTCGTGAAGCGCGACAGGAAGCAGGCCGCGGTCACGGCGCCGGCGTTGCCCGGGGTGCCGATGTTCGCCATGTCTGCGAAGTTCGACTTCAGCTGCTCCTGGTAGTCCTCGTCGAGCGGCATGCGCCACGCGGCATCGCCCGCGGACTTGCTCGCCGCCAGCAGCTCGCCGGCGAGGTCCTCGTTGTTCGCGAACAGGCCCGAGTTCACGTTGCCGAGCGCCACGACACAGGCGCCGGTCAGCGTGGCCATGTCGACCACCACGGCCGGCTTGAAGCGCTCGGCGTAGGTGAGGGCGTCGCACAGGATCAGCCGGCCTTCGGCGTCGGTGTTCAGGATCTCGATCGTCTGGCCGGACATGGACGTCACGATGTCGCCCGGCTTTGTGGCGTTGCCCGCCGGCATGTTCTCGCACGCGGCGACGACGCCGACGACGTTGAGCTTCAGCTTCAGCTCCGCGAGCGCGCGCATCGTGCCGAGGACGCTGGCGGCGCCGCACATGTCGTACTTCATCTCGTCCATCGCCGCGCCCGGCTTCAGCGAGATGCCGCCGGAATCGAACGTGATGCCCTTGCCGACGAGCACGACCGGGGCCGCCTTGGCTCCGGCGCCGCTTGTACTTCATGACGATGAGCCGCGGGGGCTGCGACGAGCCTTTGGCGACCGCGAGGAAGGATCCCATCTTCAGCGCTTCGATCTGCTTGGCCTCGAGCACCTCGACGCCGAGCTTCCACTGGCGTGCGATCTTGCGCGCCTGCTCCCCGAGGTAGGACGGCGTGCAGATGTTCGGCGGCAGGTTGCCGAGCCGCTTCGTGACTTCCATGCCGTTGGCGATCGCGGTGCCGTGGTGCAGTCCGCGCTCCGCCGCTGCGTCGCGGCCGCCCAGCAGCAGGCCGACGTGGTCGACGCCGTTGCCGTCGGGCTCGCGCTTGCTCTTCAGCTCGTCGCTGCGGAACGCAGTCTCGCGCGCGGCGATTGCGAGCGCGCGCGCCTGCCATTCGAGGTCGCGGCCCTTCACCTTCCAGTCGGCCGCGGCCAGCGCGACGTCCTTCACGGCGGTCCCGAACGCCTTGACGCTCGCACGAACCGCTTCGGCGTAGGCCTTCTCGTTGAAGTCGTCCTTGCCGCCGAGGCCGACCAGCAGCACACGCGGCGCGGCCACCCCTTTCAGGCCGCGCAGCAGCAGCTGGGAGCCGCGCTTGCCGGCCATGTCGCCGCTCTTCACGGCGGCCTTCAGCGCGCCGCCGGCGGCCGTGTCGAGCGCCTTGGCCGTTGCGGTCAGCTCGCCGTCGGCATGCACGCCGACGACGACGGCATCGGCCTTCACGGTCTCGGGGCGACCGACCTTTGTGCTAAATTCCATCGAGGATTTCCCTCTGAAAAGTCGCGCGATGCGTGCTTTCGTCCCATCGGCGAGGCGTTCAAGGAATGCGCGGCGTGAGGGTCACTCTCGTCAGTTGCTCCTGGCGTCCGTGCATGGCTCCGCGAGCCGGCGGGAAGTATATAGCGCGGCTCGCCTTTCCCTGACTGTTTCCCCCTGCATCGCGCGCCCCGGCGGATGATCTTCCGTCGCTCCATCATCGCGGAACTCACGAGCACGGCGAGCGCCGTGTTCACCGTGCTCTTCTCGATCCTCTTCTCGGTCGGCCTGGTGCGCATCCTCGGCCAGGCGGCGGGCGGCCGCGTCGACAACGAGGCGGTGGTGCAACTGGTCGCGCTGACCGCGCTCACGTGGCTGCCGGTCATCCTGACGCTTACGCTGTTCATCGCGGTGCTGATGACGCTGTCGCGCGCTTACCGGGATTCCGAGATGGTGGTGTGGTTCGCAGCCGGGCAGAGCCTGCTGGCGTGGGTCGGACCGGTGCTGCGCTTCGCGTGGCCGATCGTGATCGCGATCGGCCTGCTCGCGTTCTTCGTCACGCCATGGTCGCAGGCGCAGATCGAGGATGCCCGCACGCGCTTCGCGCAGCGCGACGATGTCAGCCGCGTCGCTCCGGGCCGCTTCATCGAGTCGGGCGGTGCCGAGCGCGTGTTCTTCGTCGAGTCCGTCGACTTCGAGGGTGGCGAGGTGAGGAACGTGTTCGTCAGCGCCAGGAGCCGTGGGCGCGAGACGCTGGTCGTGGCGGAGAACGGGATCATCGAGGTCGCGCCCAACGGCGACCGCTACATCGTGCTGAAGAAGGGCCGGCGCTACGAGGGCACGTCCGGCCAGCTCGAGTACCGGACCCTTGAGTTCGACAGCTATTCGATCCGGATCGAGAGCCGTCCCGACCGTCCCATCGGGGAGCGGCGCGCGAAGGCGCTGCCGACCTTCCAGCTGGTCACGCAGCCGACGGCGACCAACCTGGGCGAGATCCTCTGGCGCATCGGCGCGCCGGTGATGGCGCTGCTGGTCACGCTGCTCGCCATCCCGCTGTCGTACACGAACCCGCGCGTCGGCCGGTCGATCAACCTGATCATCGCCGTGCTCGCATTCGCCGTGTACGTCAACGTGCTCAACACGGTGCAGGCGTACGTTCAGCAGGACCGCCTGAGTTTCGGCCTCGGCGTCTGGGTGGTGCACGGCGCGGTGCTGGCCTTGATCGTCGTGCTGTTCGCGCGCCGGCTGTTCCTCCACGGCTGGAGTCCGCTCCGGCCGTTCGGCCGGCGCCGGGAGGGCGCGAAGTGAGGACGCTGCGCCGCTACCTCTGGAGCGAGATCGTGGTGGCCACGGTGTTCGTGCTCTTCGCGCTGCTGTCGCTCTTCCTGTTCTTCGACATGGTGCAGCAGCTCGACGAGATCGGGCGGCGCGGCTTCCAGCTCCATCACGCCTTCTCGTATGTCGCGCTCACGCTGCCGTCGCGTACCTACGAACTGATGCCGATCGCCGCCCTGATCGGGACCATCTACGCCCTGTCCAAGCTGGCCGCGAACTCCGAGTTCACGATCATGCGGGTGTCCGGCATGAGCACCGGCGCGCTGCTGAACAGCGTGCTGATCATCGGGCTCGCCCTCGTCGCGCTGACCTACGTGCTCGGCGAGTTCCTGTCGCCTCCGGCCGAGCAGCTGGCGCAGCGGGTCCGGCTGAAGGCGACCGGCTCGCAGATCAGCGTGCGCGACTTCCGTTCCGGCGTGTGGGTGCGGGATGTCCTGAAGGATCCGGGTGGCGGCGTCGAGGCCTTCCGCTTCATCAACGTGATGAAGGTGTCGCCCGACGCCGGCACGACGCGCGACTGGCGGATCTTCGAGTTCGACCGCGAGTACCGGCTGCGGTCGATCACGACCGCGGAGTCGGGCGCGTACGCCGAGGGCGCGGGATGGACGCTGACGAATGTGGTCGAGACAAGGCTGCCGCAGCTCGCCCCGGGAGCGGCAGAGCCGACGAGCGAGGGCACGCGGGTGATCCGAGACGAGACGCGCACGTGGCGCTCGGAACTGCGGCCCGACATCTTCGGCGTGCTGATGGTGCAGCCCGAGCGCATGGCCGGCCTGGACCTCGCGCAGTACATCCGGCACCTGGCCGAGAACCGCCAGCAGACCGGGGTCTACGAGATCGCCTTCTGGAGCAAGCTCTTCTACCCCTGGGCGGTGCTGGTGATGATGGCGCTCGCGCTGCCGTTCGCGTACCTGCACGTGCGCGCGGGCGGGCTCAGCCTGAAGATCTTCACCGGCGTGATGATCGGGGTGGGGTTCTACGGGCTGAACAAGCTGTTCGCCCACCTCGGCATGCTGAACACCTGGCCGCCGATCTTCGTGGCGGCCTTGCCGAGCCTCGTGGTGCTGGCGCTGGCGATGAGTGCGCTTTACTGGATCGAGCGGCGCTAACGATTACCACGCCGAAGCCCCGGGGGGTTCGGACGGCGGTGGCGCGGCGGCGGCCTTTCGGGGGCGGCGAGCAGCGGAGGCCGGAGGTCGGCGCGAAGCGCCTCGTTTCTAACTCGCCGCGGCATGTTTGAGCGGCGCGCGCGCAGCGCGCAGAGCGAGTTCCGCGGCGCGACCTCCGGCTGAGCAGCGCAGCGGAGTCGGCGCAGCCGACCGCCGCCGCAGGCCGCCGCCGCGCCACCGCCGTCCGAACCGTCGCGGTCGCGCGACCGTGCAGTGATGCCACTGCGCCGGCGAGTTGGCACGCTTCAGCGACCTTCGCCACTGGCGGGCCGCTTCTTCTTGCTTCCGAACGGATACGCGCCGCCGCCGGCTCCCGGCTTCGCCGGGATCCTCAGCGACAGCAGCATCGTGGCCGCCAGCACGGTGACCGTGACGCCGAGCGACCACGCCACCGGGATCTTGTAGACGTCGATCAGCAGCATCTTGGCGCCGATGAACACCAGCACGATCGCGAGGCCGTACGACAGGAGGTGGAAGCGCTCGTGCATGCCGGCCAGCAGGAAGTACATCGCGCGCAGGCCGAGGATCGCGAACACGTTGGAGGTCAGCACGATGAACGGGTCGGTGGTGATCGCGAAGATCGCCGGGATCGAGTCGACCGCGAAGATGACGTCGACGATGCCGATCAGCGCGATGACGACGAACAGCGGGGTGAAGTGCCGCACTCCGTCGATCACGGTGGTGAAGCGCTCGCCGTCGTAGTCCGGCGAAATGCGCAGGTGGCGGCGCACCCACTTCAGCGCCGGGTTGGCCTCCAGGTCGGGTTCCTGGCCGGCCGCCCACCACATCTTCACGCCGGTGAACACGAGGAACGCGCCGAAGATGTAGAGGACCCAGTGGAACTGCTGGATCAGCCAGGCGCCGATCAGGATCATGCCCGCGCGCAGCACGAGCGCGCCGAGGATGCCGATCATCAGCACGCGCTTCTGGAACTCGGCGGGCACCGCGAAGTACGTGAACACCATCAGGAACACGAAGATGTTGTCGACCGCGAGCGCCTTCTCGACGAGATAGCCCGTCAGGTACTCGAGTGCCTTGGTGTTGGCGATCTCGCGCGATGTGCTGGCGTCGAGGTGCCACCAGAGCCACCCGAGGAACACGAAGGAGACGGCCACCCAGACCAGGGACCAGACCGCAGCCTCCTTGATCGAGACGCGGTGCGCCCCCTGTTTGCTCATCGCGAAGAAGTCGACGAGCAGCGCGACGACGACGAAGGCCGCGAACAGCGACCACATCAGGGGACTGCCGATGGATTCCATGGATGCGCTTCCGGATGGTTGGCCCGCGCTGGCGCGCCCGCGGTCGAGTGTGAAAGCGCTGGGGTGGTCTGGCTAGACCGGGACAAGGTCCTGGTCCGCGACGCCGGGCGGTTGCTGCACCAGATCCGCCGTATTGACGACATCGCAATGGCTGCGGCCCGCAAGCCGCACCGGGAAGCTACTCCCCATCCGAAGCGGGGCGCATTGCACCAGCGCGGGCAGGCGCTGTCAACGCGATTCGGCCTCGCGGGCCCTAGGGAAAACGCCCGAACCGGTACGCCGCCGTCAGCTGCACTGCCCCGTGTGCCCGCACGCCGTGCAGAACTCGCAGCCGTCGCGCTTGATCATCGCGGCCGCGCCGCAGCTCGGGCACACCTTGCCCTTCACCGGCGCGGTCTCGTGCTCGATGATCTTCACCGCGTCGGGCAGCGCGAGGATGCCGGCGGACTGGATCGCGCGGCCATCGTCGTCGAGGATGCCGAGCACCTTGTAGCGGTGCAGCAGCAGCGTCGCGATGTAGGCCACGGTGCTCGGGTACAGCGAGGAGCGGTCCTCGCCCGGCACCGGCGCCCAGAACTCGCCGTTCTGCTCGCCGAAGTTCAGCAGCTTGCGCAGCTTCAGGCCGATCCAGTTGGCGTCGACCACGCGCATGTCGAGCGAGATCAGCTTGCACAGGCCGTCGAGCACCTTCGGATACTCGCCGGCCAGCCAGATCGAGTACGGCCGGCGGCTGCCGTCGGGCAGGTGCAGCTCCTTCACGCCGAGGACGAAGTCGTCGCCGGTGTTGGCGTTGGAGATGTCGACCGTCCAGCTCATCGTGCCGAGCGGGCCGGCCTTCGGTTCCTTCTTCGAGAACAGCGCGTTCAGCACCGGCGTCGGCTGCTGGTCGATGTCCCGGAACGCGCCGAGCTGCTCGCAGCGCCAGCTGACGATGTTGGCGAACGCCGCCACCACGCCATTCTGGTAGACGCGCTCGCCGGTCGGCGGCATCGCGATCGGGAAGCCCTGCTCGTCGCGCGCCTTGGCGAGCGACTCGAGCTTCATCTTCAGCCACGCGCGGTCTTCGCTGCGCATGTCCATCGACAGGGCCTTGGCGATGGCGCCCAGGCCGCGCGGCTGCTCGGCGCCGTTGACCCACACCTCGAAGGGCATCGGGCCGTGGCCGTTGTTCTCGACCTGCCCGATGAAGATCGCGAAGCTCTCCTTGCGCTCCGGAATCTCGACCATGTAGGTCCAGGCCATGTTGCCTTCGGCGAGGTCCGGACGCCCGGGCCACTTGAGGCTGGCCAGCGCCGGCTGCGGCGCCGACGCGAGGCGGACGCGACGGTCGGGATCGTCCTTGAGGTCCTGCGGCGCGGCGTTGTGCGACTGCGCTGTTTCCTTCTTGACCTCGAGCACCGAGCCGATGACGTTGTTCGGCCGGTAGGTGGTGATGCCCTTGAGGCCGGCGTGCCACGCCTGCAGGTAGAGGTTCTTGAACTCCTCGAACGGATAGTCCTCCGGCACGTTCACCGTCTTGCTGATCGCGGCGTCGACGTACGGCTGCACGGCGGCGATCATCTGCATGTGGTCGTGCGCCGACATCTCGAGCGCGCTCACGAAGGCCGGTGGCAACTGCGCCTCGTCGCCGCCCATGCGCTTGTACAGGCGGTAGGCGTAGTCCTCGACCGCGTACTCCTGCTTGGTGCCGTCCGGCATGCGCTTCTTGCGGACGTAGGTCCACGAGAACGTCGGCTCGATGCCGCCGGACGCGTTGGCGGCGAAGGCGAGCGAGATGGTGCCGGTGGGCGCGATCGACAGCAGATGCGAGTTGCGGATGCCGTTCACCCGGATCTCGTCCTTCAGCTTGTCGGTGAGGCGCGATGCGCAGTGCGGCTCGGCCAGGAACTTGTCGGCGTCGAACAGCGGGAAGGCGCCTTTCTCCTTCGCGCTGTCGACCGACGCTTCGTAGGCGGCATCGCGCATCGTGCGCGAGATGTCGGACGCCATGCGGCGTGCCGGCTCGCTGTCGTAACGCAGGTTGAGCATCGTCAGCGTGTTGCCGAGTCCGGTGAAGCCGAGCCCGATGCGGCGCTTGTTGGCCGCTTCCCGGGCCTGCTCGGGCAGCGGCCACAGGGTGGCGTCGAGCACGTTGTCGAGCGCGCGGATCGAGACCTTCGTGACGGCGCGGAACTTGTCCCAGTCGAAGCTCGCCGTCTCGCTGAACGGGTCGTTGACGAAGCGCGTCAGGTTGATCGAGCCGAGGCAGCAGCAGCCGTAGGGCGGAAGCGGTTGTTCGCCGCATTGCCCCGTGACTAGGCCGTTGAAGATCACGCTGTGCTGATCTGGCTGCGTGACGTCGTACACGGCTTCGCGACCGACATGCGAAATCGACTTGACGCGCGTTGCGAACCGCTGCGTCTTGAGCAGGGCCTTGCCATTGACCCAGCGGAGGTACTTGGCGTTCTTCTCCTCGCCGAGGAAGCCGATCTCCCGCATGAAACGGTCGCGCGACTCGCCGTCGACGATCAGTTCATGGTCTGCGCGGCAGGGATAGAAGCGTCGACCCCCCTTGCCGTCCGGCAACATCCGCTGACCGGCGGCGCGGCGCTCATGGATGCGCGCGAACACTCCGAAGTTCGCGAGCAGCATCTGCACGTCCTTCAGGAGGCCTGGCTCGCTGGACGCCAGCCGAACGGAGCAGGTCTGGCTGCCGCCGGATATGTTGACGCATCCGTCGGTCTGGAACAGCGCCTGCAGGTAACCGCGCACGCAGGCCTCATTGCCGCGCCATACAACCTCGGGCACAGCGTACTTCGTCGCCGCGGTGAATCCGTAGTGGGCTAGCACCCGAGCCAGCAGTACCGAGCGGATGAACACATGATTGCGCTCCGGCACCGCAATCGGCTTGACACTGTAGTGCCGTGGCGTGATGGCAACTTCGGCGATGAGCGAGTTCACGAACGCCGCTGCGGCCGGCGCGAGCGACCGGTCGGAACCCCAGAAGTTCAGTATCGCGGCTTGCTCGCCGCCCTTGCCGCGCTCGGTGAAGTGCCCGTCGCCAGCGATAAGACCGATTAGCCGTCCGAGCTCGGCACTGCCTTCGGCCCCGAACTGCCCCTTGTCGCACTGCACTAGCAACTCGTCGCCGGGGCGCAGGTCCGACAACTTTACCTTGCCGCGGCGCGTGTAGAAGTCGTGCCAGGCCGTCGCATCGATTTGGAAGCCGTCGGTCGACTCGACGCGGTAAACGTCCGCCGAACCAGCTGTCATGAAGGCCGGCGTCGCGGAGCGAACCGTCGTCGCGCGAAGACCGTCCAACGTGCGGCAATCGACGGTCGCACTCACCGCCGCCTGCGTCGTGTACAGATCGCCGATGCGCACCATGCCGTGCTGCGTATGGAGCCTGGTGTTCGCCGTCACGCAGGGATTGGTGGCTGCGATCGTCTCGCAGTACGACAGGTTGTTGTCGCCGTTCACGCGGTCGACGAAGATCACGCCCGGCTCGGCGTGGCTGTACGTCGACGTCATGATCTGGTCGAACAACTCGCGCGCCTTCGCCGTCCGGTAGACCCACGTGCCGTCGGCGCGCTGGTAGGCGTTCGTCTTGTCGAACGGCTCGGCGGCGTGCCACAACTCGACGTCGCCGTCCTGTTCCACGGCCTGCATGAACGCGTCGGTGACCGCGACCGACATGTTGAAGTTGGTGAGCGAGCCGTCGCGCTTGGCGTGGATGAACTCCTCCACGTCCGGGTGATCGCAGCGCATCATGCCCATCTGCGCGCCGCGCCGGCTGCCGGCCGACTCGAGCGTCTCGCAGCTCTTGTCGAACACGCGCATGTAGGACAGGGGCCCGCTCGCGCGCGAGTGCGTGCCGTGCACCAGCGCGCCGCGCGGGCGGATCGGCGAGAAGTCGTAGCCGACGCCGCCGCCGCGCCGCATCGTCTCGGCCGCCTGCTGCAGGGCGAGATAGATCGACGGCACGTTGTCGCGCACGCCGCTGATGGCGTCGCCGACCGGCTGCACGAAGCAGTTGATCAGCGTGGCGGCGATGCCGGTGCCCGCGGCGGAGTTGACGCGGCCGCCCGGGATGAAGCCGTCGACCATCGCGTCGTAGAACTTCTTCTCCCAGGCCTCGCGCAGTTCGGGCTTCTCCACGTGCGCCAGGCCGCGCGCCACCCGGCGCCGCACCTCGTCGACGGTCTTCTCATCGCCCTTCGCGTACTTCTCCAGCAGGACGTCGATGGAGATGGGCTGTTCGTCGAGGAGGAGCTGGGCCTTGTCTAGTTTCATCGGGTTTCCTGGGAAGTTCCTGCCGCGCGGCGCCGTGTTTCAGGCGTCCGCATTTTTTTCTGAGGCCGAGAGATCGAACGATTATAGGCAGCGAAGAAGCGCGCGACCGGCGCAATGGAGGTAAATCGTGCGCGGGCCGATGCACGGGGATTTGCGTTAGCGCATATGAGCCCGACGTATTAAATTCGCCTCCCTTATAACCACCGCCCGCGAGTTCGCCATGAACCTGCAGCAGTTTCGTTTCCTTCGCGAGGCGGCCCGGCACAAGTTCAGCCTGACCGAGGCGGCGCGGGCGCTGCACACCTCGCAGCCCGGCATCTCCAAGGCGATCATCGACCTCGAGGAAGAGCTCGGCGTGCCGATCCTGGCGCGCCACGGCAAGCGCGTGAAGGGACTGACCGCGCCCGGCCAGCAGGTCCTGGAGGCGGCCGAGCGGATCATGCGGGACGTCGACAACCTGAAGAAGCTGGCGCGTGACTACGCCGGCAGCCCGGAGGGCACGCTGCGTGTGGCAACTACGCATACGCAGGCCCGATACATCCTGCCCGAAGTGGTGCAGGCGTTCGCCCTGAAGTTCCCGCAGGTGCGGCTGAAGCTGCTGCAGGCCAATCCGCCGCAGATCGCCTCGATGCTGGTCCACGGCGAGGCCGACCTCGGTGTCGCGACCGAGTCGCTGGCCGACTTCCCGGGGCTGCTGTCGATTCCGGTCTATGACTGGCAGCATGTTGCCATCGTCAAGCCCGACCATCCGCTGGCGAAGTTCGCGACAACGCCTGGCAAGCTGACGCTGAAGGACCTGGGCCGCCACCCGCTGATCACGTACGAGCACCAGTTCGCCGGACGGTCGAAGATCGACCAGGCGTTCGCCGCCGTCCAGATCGAGCCCGCGATCGTGCTGGAGGCGATCGACGCCGACGTCATCAAGACCTACGTCCAGATCGGCATGGGCGTGGGCATCGTCGCCGGCGTGGCGGCCGATGCGCAGCGCGACGGGCTCGTCGTGCTGCCGTGCGGCCACCTGTTCGGCCGCAACGTGACGCGGCTCGCGGTCAAGGAGGGCACGTACCTGCGCGGCTTCGTGTACTCGTTCATCGAGCTGCTGGTGCCGGGCTGGGACAAGCGCCGGGTCGAGGAAGCGTTCCGCGGCTAGACTTGGTCGTCTTTCGAAGCGCTGTCCGAACAGTTCGAAGCGTCACGCCGTCCAACGAGAGGCCACCCATGAGCACCGTCCCCGGCAGCGTCCCGATCCGCGGCCTGCATCACTACGCGTACCGCTGCAAGGATGCGGAAGAGACACGGCGCTTCTACGAGGACATCCTGGGGCTGCCGCTGTTCCACATCATCCAGAGCGACTACGTGCCGTCGACCGGCGAATACTGCCCTTACACGCACATCTTCTTCCGCATGACGGACGGGTCGTGCATCGCCTTCTTCGACCTCGGCGACGACATCGCCTGCGAGCCGTCGCCGAACACGCCGAACTGGGTGAACCACATCGCGTTCCGCGTCGACAGCGTTGGCGAGCTCGAGCAGGTCAAGGCGCGGCTGGAGGCCAACGGCGTCGACGTGGTCGGCGTGACCGATCACCACATATTCAAGTCGATCTACTTCTTCGATCCGAACGGCATCCGGATCGAGTTGTCCGCGCAGCTCGCCTCCGAGATGCAGATGCTGGAGGAGAGCAGGCACGCGCATGGCCGGCTCGCCGAGTGGACGCGCCGCAAGGCCGAGTGGCGGCGCGAGCGCGCCGCCGGCGGCGGCAGTTCCATACTGAAACCGCAGCAGCAACGACCGCCCGGAAGTGGCCGAGCGCGCCGCGCGCTCCGGCGACGCCCCGCGCTGAGATGCGCGTAGCGATCGTCGGCGCCGGCTCCATCGGCGCCGTGCTCGGCGGCAAGCTCGCCGCGTCCGGCCACGAGGTGGTGCTCGTCGCGCGCGGCGCCCACCTCGACGCGTTGCGCGAGCGGGGCCTGGCGCTGGTCGACCACGTCGACGCCGCGTCCGGCACCTATCGCCTGCCGGCGAGCGACGAGCCGGCCGAGTTCGGCGTCCAGGACCTCGTCGTCATCGGGCTCAAGGCGCACGCGATTCCCGCGATGCTGCCCCGGATGAAGCCGCTCGTCGGCGAAGGCAGCGTGGTGGTCCCCGCGATCAACGGGCTTCCGTGGTGGTACTTCCAGGGCGCCGGCGGATCGCTCGATGGCCTGACGCTGCGCTCGCTCGATCCCGAGGGCACGATGCCCGCGGCGCTCGACGCATCGCACATCCTGGGCTGTGTGGTCCACGTCGCGGCCGAAGTGCGCGCGCCGGGCGAGGTGCACCACACGGGCGGCCGGCGGCTGATCCTCGGCGAACTCGACAACGCGCCGAGCGACCGCCTGCACGCGGTCTGCGACGCGCTCGACACCGCGGGGTTCGAGACGGTGCGGTCGACGAACATCCGGCTCGACGTCTGGACCAAGCTGATCGGCAACCTCTCGTTCAATCCGATCGCGGCCCTGACCGGCTACCTGATGAACCAGATCGTGGACGACGAGCAGGTCCTCGACGTGATCCGCGCGATGATGGCCGAGGGCATGCAGGTGGCCGAACGCGTCGGCATCCGCGTCGGCATGACGCCCGACCAGCGCATCGACCTCGCGCGGCAGCTCGGCGCGGCGAAGATCTCGATGCTGCAGGACCTCGAGCAGCGCCGGCGAATGGAACTGGGCGCCATCGTCGCGAGCGTCATCGAGCTGGCGGGGCACGTCGGCATCGACGTGCCGACCGTGCGGCATGTGCACGCACTGGCGCACGCCCGGGCGAAGGCGCTGGGCATCGACTGAACCGAAGCAGCAGACACGAGGGGAACGGGATGAGCGGCCAGACGATCGGATTCGTCGGACTGGGCAACATGGGACGCGCGATGGTCGACCACCTGATGGCGGGCGGTCATGCGCTGCGCGTCTACGCGCGACGGGCGGAAGCGATGCAGCCCTTCGTCGCGCGCGGCGCAACGGCGTGCGGCTCGCCGGCCGAGGTGGCGCGCGGCGCGGCGGTGGTGTTCACCAACGTGACCACCACCGCCGACGTCGAGCAGGTGCTGTTCGGGCCGGGCGGCGTGGCCGAGGGCGCTGAGCCCGGCACGATCGTGATCGACCACGGGACGATCTCCGCCGCGGCGACGCGTGGCTTCGCCGCGCGGCTGGCGGAGCAGGGCATCGACATGCTCGACTGCCCGGTCTCCGGCGGCGTGAAGGGCGCGCAGGCGGCGACGCTGTCGTTGATGGTCGGCGGCAGGCCCGAGGTGCTCGAGCGCGTCCGGCCGCTGCTGCAGTTGCTCGGCAAGACGATCACGCACTGCGGCGGCCACGGCGCCGGCCAGGTCGTGAAGGCGTGCAACCAGATCGTGCAGGTCGTGAACATCCAGGGCATCGCCGAAGCGATGCTGTTCGCGCGCGGCAACGGAGTCGAGCCGGCGACGATGCTCGCCGCCATCTCGGCCGGCTTCGCCGGCAGCAAGATGCTCGACCTGATGGGGCCGAAGATGGCGGGGCGCGACTTCGCGGCCGGCATCGAGGCGCGCCTGCACCACAAGGACTACGGACTGATCGTCGACATGGCGCGCGAGTCCCAGCTCGCGATGCCGGCCGTTGCGCTCGTCGCCCAGCAGCTCAACGCGCTGATGAGCAACGGCTGGGGCACGCAGGACACGAGCGCGCTGCTCAAGGTGCTCGAAGCGACCAACGGCCAGGGCGGCTGAGCGCCGCCGCGGTCCGTTGCCCGCGGATCGGTTCGAGCGCGTCAGGCCGAACGGATCAGGTCCAGGGCGGCGCGGAACAGCGCCGACTCCGGATCGGCCAGGACGTCGCAGACCGTGAGGTGGTTGGCGCCCTCCACCGCGATGTCGGCGCGCGCGTTGCGCGGCCACGCGGCCCGGATCAGCTGCGTCTGCCGCTTGAATTCGCCGGACTCGAGCGCGCCCACGGCCGTCACCAGCGGGGCGAGGGTGGCAGCGGGGAAGTGAACCGGCGACAGCCTGCGCGCGGCCGCCGCGTCGAGCCGCAGGTCCGCGTTGATGAACGGCAGCGGCACCAGCGGTTCGAGGTCGTACAGGCCGCTGATCGCGAGGCCGCCCTTGACGAGGTCGGCCGGCAGGGCGGGGTCCACTTCCGGCCAAAGCGCCGCCATCAGCATGGCCGTCAGGTGTCCGCCGGCGGAGTGCCCGCCGACGACGATCCGCTGCCGGTCGAACCCGAGTTCCTCCGCCCGTGCGTGCAGCCACGCGATCGCCCTCAGCTGCTGGCGCACGATGTCCTCCACCGCCACGCGCGGCGCCAGCCCGTAGTTCAGGAACGCGACCGCCACGCCTGCATCGAGGAAGGGCGGAGCGATCCACGAGAAGTCCGACTTGTCGAGCGACCGCCAGTAGCCGCCGTGGATGAACACCAGCAGCGGTGAAGTGCGATGCACGGTCGGGAAGACGTCGAGCCGCTCGCCGTCGTCGTCGCCGTACGGCATGTCGATCAGCCCGGCGCGCCGGCGACGGACCTGCGCCCCCTGCTCGGCCCAGCGGGCGAAGATCTGCGGATGGTCGGGGATGGCCGCGCGCGCGTTGTACTCGCGCTCCATCCGTTCGACGTCCGAGCCAGCGGTCGAAGCCATGTTCCCCTCCTGCCGGCAGTGTAGCCAGCCTCACCGATGGCCCGTTTGAACGACCGCGCGCGGAACCGTATAATCGCGCTCCTTCGTCGCTGCCCGCGGCGGCGAGCGGAATGGGGAAGTAGCTCAGCTGGGAGAGCGCTGCGTTCGCAATGCAGAGGTCGGGAGTTCGATCCTCCTCTTCTCCACCATAACAAGCTCCACGAAAGTCCAGGTCAAGCTTGCGGAGCGCACCGCAGGCGGCGCGGACGCGGCGCACGGCGCGCACGAAGCTGCACTTGCGGGCACGCCACTGCCCGGTCCCGCAACGCGCTGTCCCGTACGGGCTTCCCCCGATTTTCGGTGGCGCCCCGCGCGCGCATTCTCGAAGGGCGTTCGGGCCGGGGCTATCCGGCCCGGGAACCCTCCACTCGTTCAGTCATCGTCGGTCGCGTCATGGACCCTGCCTCGCACGCCACCCGGGTTCGCGCGTTCCTGCTGCCCAGGCTCACCGCTGTCTGCGGCACTCTCGCGGCGGTGCTTGCGCTGGGCGGGTGTGCCGGGCCGCCCGTGCTGGGTGAGCAGGTGCTGGGCTACGACGAAGTCGCCAAGAACCTCGACGAGAAACTGCTGCTGCTGAACATCGCCCGCGTCCAAGGCGGCGAGTCGGTTCACTTCACTTCCACCTCGAGCATCGCCGCGACCTTCGACTGGACGACGACCGTCGGTGTCGGCGGCCGGCTGAACAGCGGGTCGGAGATGGACTACCTCGACCTGAACCTCGGCGTCAGCGCCTCGGAGAATCCGACGTTCAGCATCCTGCCGGTTTCCGGCGAGGAGTTCACCCGTCGCGTCGTCACGCCGTTCGGCGACGAAGCATTCGAGTTCCTCGTGTTCCAGGGCGGCAAGATCAACCAGGTGACGCGCCTGATGGCGGCCGGCATCGAGGTGCAGACGGGCCGCGGCAGCTTCGTGCGTTTCGTCGAGAACGACCCGCGGCGGCGACAGGAGTACGAGGAATTCCGGCGCATCGCGTTGCACCTGCAATGGCTGAACGACGCGCGCCAGCTTTTCGTCCGCAGCCTGGTGTTCGACGAGATGCTGGTCGCGGACTTCAAGGGACCGCTGCGCGCCGAGGACATCAACAACGGCTTCGACAAGGGTTTGCGCTGGCGGCAGAAGCCGAACGGCAACTTCGAACTGACGCGGCCCGCCTCGGGGCGGGTCATCGTCGCCAACTACGACCCGATGGCGATGTCGGATGCGGAGCGCTTCGAACTGAACGAGAGGATTCGCAAGAACCCCAAGGGTTTCGTCCACCTCGACATCCGCCCCGGCGGGCCCGGCGGCGACCTGCCGATCCAGGGCGCGATCAAGCTGCGCAGCATGCTGCAGATAATGGCCTTCCTGGCTCAGGGCATCCGCCAGGTGCCGGAGTTCGAGGTGTCGCCCGACCCGCGTACCGGCCAGGTCCAGCCGGGTCCGCGGTCTACGCTGGCGATCAACGTCACCAATGACGAGCCGAACGCAGGTCCGCCGTCGGTCCGCTACGGGGGCAAGTACTTCGCCGTCAACGACGCGCTGTGGGACCGGGCCTCGTTCCTGATGCTCAACGTCCTCTTCCAGACCACGGTCGGCGACATCGAGGACGTTGGCGTGCCGGTTACGATTTCGAAGTAGAGCCCATCGGCGGCGGCCGCGCCGAAGCGCGAACGCCGCTCGTGTTACTGCGTAGGCTCGGTCACTTGGCCTGCAGCCGCGAGATGTACTCGATCAGCGCCAGTATCCGCGTGCGGACGAACGTGCTTGGGTCGTAATCCACTTCACGGTAGTACTCCGCGGCCTTCAAGCGATAGTCGTATCCCCACGTCGGCATGTCGCGAGAGCCATGGCCCCGCGGCAATTGCTCGCCGTCGATCGACGCGTACAGCCGGTTGATCGGCAGCACGCCGCCGTTGGCCTTCGCCAGGCCCGTCAGGTCCGTCGGACTGACGTTCAGGTACGGCCGGTTCGGGCCGTCACCGCGCCCGGCGACGCCGTGGCAGCTGGCGCAGTTCGCGTCGTACTCGCGCTTGCCGAGATCGATCTTGCCTTGCGCAAACGCACCGGTCACCGACAGCGCGAGGGCCGCGCCCATCAGAATGCAGCTGGTCAAGCGTTTCATGGTGTCCTCCCCGCACAAATGCAAACCTGCGTTTTCATGCTAGCCACCGCGAAGCGGCGCACAGGCACCCTCGGTACAAGCTTGACGGGCATCAAGTGCGATAGGTGAACACCGAGGCCGAGGCATTCGGGCGGCGTCGACCTGCGGGCAGTTGCCGGCGTTGCGGGCGAGGCGAGCGCGGACCGACACTACGGTGGACCGCGGACGACGCGGCGACGCCGCGGGGGTGCTCGCCAGGCGTGAATCTCTTCCGCAGAGCTCAACGCAACATGATGTAAGACAACGTTAGCCCCCCGTCGACACCTAGGTTGGAAAGCGGCGGGGTGTTCTTTTCGAAGCCTGCAGTACCTGGCTCGACCTCGCCGGGCGCCGACGTTCAAGGCGCAATGTGGAAGAGAGTGTTCCGGGAGGTCACCATGAAACGCACAAGCAGCCTGGCCGCGCTGGCCGGGGCCATGATCGTGCTGACACCGCTGCTCGCCAGCGCGCAGCAGCCGTTCGATCTCGGCAAGCGTGAATTCGAGTCGAACTGCGCCGTCTGCCACGGCGCCGATGCAAAGGGCACGGGCCCGTACATGGGCTTCATCGCCTACAAGGGCACGGGCAAGAGCAACCTGACGCTGATCGCCAAGCGCAACGGCGGCTCGTTCCCGTTCCAGCAGGTGTACGAGCAGATCGACGGCACGCAGCAGGTGGAAGTGCACGGCCCGCGCGACATGCCGGTCTGGGGCAAGGACTACGTGCGGCAGGCCCGCGAGGCGTACCGTGACGAGAACTACATGATGGGCCGGTACGACCCCGAGCTGTACACGCGCACGCGCATCCTCGCCCTCACGGACTACCTGAACCGGCTGCAGGCGAAGTGACCGGGTCGCCAGCCCGCGCTGCGAGATGACGCGCTGGCGGGCCGGCTGTCGTCGTTGATCGCCCGGCAGTGCTTGTCACTGCCGAAGGCGTCGGCCTGTGCATCGGCGGGGCAGGATGCGGGTCCTGGCAAGGTGGAGCCTGCTCAGGTCCGGGCGTTCCTGCCGAACGTGCCGGGCCCGGCAAACCGCGCCTGTCCGCCGAGGCGCTCCTCGATGCGCAGCGCCTCGTTCCACTTCGCCATGCGCTCGCTGCGCGCGAACGAGCCGACCTTCAGCTGGCCGGCCTGCCAGCCGATCGCGAGGTGCACGATGGTCGTGTCCTCGGTCTCGCCCGAGCGCGCCGACACGATGCCGGCGTAGCCCGCCGCCTGCGCGGCCTGCCACGCCTGCAGCGTCTCGGTCAGCGTGCCGCGCTGGTTGGGCTTGAGCAGCACCGCGTTCGCCGCGCCGACGGCGGCGGCCTGCTCGACCAGCGGCGCGTGCGACACCAGGAAGTCGTCACCGACGACCTGCACGCGGTGCCCCGCGGCCTGCGTGAAGCGCGCGAAGCCCTCCGGATCGTCCTCGGCCAGCGGGTCCTCGATCGATGCGATCGGATAGCGCTCCGTCCAGTCGCAGCAGCAGTTCGATCAGGCCGTCGCGTGTCGAGTTCGCGGCCTTCGAGGCCGAGCCGGTAGCGACCGGCGCGGCCGAAGTCGGAGGCCGCGATGTCGAGCGCGATGGCCACCTGCTCGCTCCGGGCACGAAGCCGGCGCGCTCGATGGCGGCGACCAGCGCCTCGAGCGCTTCCTCGTTGGTCGCGAACGCCGGCCACCAGCCGCCTTCGTCGGCGACGCCGTAGCGCGCGCCGCGGGACTGCCAGCAGCTCGCCGGCGCAGCGATAGACCTCCGCGGTCCATTCCAGCGCCTGCGGCGAAGTTCGCGGCGCCGGGACAGACGATCATGAAGTCCTGGATGTCGACGCGCCGGCCGGCGTGCGCGCCGCCGCCGAAGATCTGGATCTGCGGCATCGGCATCAACGTGGCGCCGGTGCCGCCGAGGATATCGCCAGAGCGGCACGCCGCGCGACGCCGCGGCGGCGTGCGCCGCGGCCATCGAGACCGCGAGCGTCGCGTTGGCGCCCAGGCGGCTCTTCGCGGCGTGCCGTCGAGCGCGATCAGGCGCGCGTCGAGCGCCGCCTGGTCGTCGGCGGCGGCGCCGACGCAGCGCGCGGCGCGATCTCGCTCGTTGACGTCGGCCACCGCGCGCTGCACGTCGAGACCGCCGAAGCGCGCCGCCGCCGTCGCGCAGGTCGAGCGCCTCGCGCGTGCCGGTCGATGCGCCCGGCGGGAACGATCGCGCGGCCCGTCGCGCCGTCGCTGCAGCGTCACCTCGGCCTCGACGGTCGGCCGGCCGCGGCTGTCCCAGACGCGCCGTGCGTGGATCGAGCGGATCGTCGTTGGTCATCGTTCGAGTTCCTCCGCGCCACGCGGCACGCACCGACCGCAGGCTGGCCACCGGATGCTTCAGCAGCGCGCGCGCGACGCGCCGCACCTGCGTCGCGTTGCCGCTGCTTCGGTCACGTACTCGACCGGCGACTTGCCGTCGACGCGCGCCAGGAACAGGCCCGGCAGCAACGCGGCGGCGCGCCGCTCGATCTCGTCCGGCGGCTCCCAGTCCACCGCCTGCAGGTAGGCCCCGGCCAGGGCGTCGAAGCAGGCGAGGAACGCCGGCGTCGCCGCGGGCGTCCACAGGCACTTCAGCAGCAGGTGGTTCAGGCAGAAGGCGAGGTCGAAGGCCGGATCGCCCCACCAGGCGCACTCGGCGTCGAGGAACACGGGTCCCGTTGCGCCGATGAGGATGTTCTTCGGGCTGACGTCGCCATGCACGAGTGCGACGCGGCGCGAGCGCGTGGTGTCGACGAGCTGCTCGAGCCGGGACGCGAGGTCCGGGTGCCGCCGCGCGGTGGCGAGCAGGTAGGGCTCGAGGCGGATGTCGAAGAAGATCCGGTCGGTGTCGAACTCGGCCGCGAGTTCCGGTCGCCGCGCCGAGTGGCTGTGGATCTGTCCGAGGACTTGTCCGACTTCGCGCGCGGTGGCGGCCTCGGCGTGACCGTCGCGCAACTGCTGCTTCCAGAGGGCGTACCCGGACGGCGGCAGGTAGCTCATCACGAGGACGCCGAGGCCGGGATGCTGCCCGAGCACGCGCGGCGCGCAGCCCGCGTGGGCGTCGTTGGCCACGCGCATCCAGCGCGCTTCGTACAGGTTGCGTTCGATCGGCGCCCGCCACTCGGCCGCCACGCGGAGCCTGGCGAGCGCGCGCTTGGCGCACACCGGGCCTTCTCGGCGTGTCGATGCGCCAGATGTCGGACGAGACGCCGCCGGTCAGCGGCGTGCCGGTGACGGTGCCCGCTCCGGCGAGGCCCAGCTCGCGCAACGCCTGCGCGAACTCGGGCGGGACTTCGACCTCAGTCGCGGTGCTCATAGCCGGCTTCCACGAGCTTGACCAGCGCGGCGAGCGTCTGGTTGACGGGAACCGCCACGCCAAGCTCGCGGCCGCGGCGGGCGATGAACCCGTTCAGGTGATCGATCTCCGAAGGCTTCCTGCGCGCCACGTCCTGTGCGGTCGACGAGAGCTGCGCGGGCATGGTCCGGGCGATGCGTTCCACCGCCTGCAGCGATGGTTCGACCTGCAGGGCGATGCCCTCCGCCTGCGCGAGCGCGACCACTTCGCGCACGATCGACTCCTGGAGTTCGCGGATCTCGGGCAGGGCCGCGAGGCGCGCGTACGGCGCCTGTGCGAGCGCCGAGATCGCGTTGAATGCGCAATTGACCAGCAGCTTGGACCACAACTCGGCGATGACGTCGTTCGAGATCGTCACCTGCACGCCGGCCGTGCCGAACAGCGCGACCAGGTCCTGCAGCACGCCAGCGAGCGCCGGCTCGCCGCTCGCGTCGCGCTTCAGCGCGCCGATGACGAGTTCGCCGCGGCCCAGGTGCCTGACGGTGCCCGGACCGCCCAGCGCGGTGGCGACGTACACCACCGCGGGCACGACGGTCTGCCGCACGGCCCGCGCGATCGTCGCCGCGTTCTCCACGCCGTTCTGCAGGCTGAGCACGACGGCGTGCGGCTCCAGCAACGGCGCCAGAGAGCGCGCGACCGTGTCGGTGTCCGTGGACTTGACGCAGAAGAGGACCAGGTCCGCGCCGCGCACGGCGTCGAGTGTCGTACTCGCTTCGGCACGGATCGTCTCGATCTGTCCGGCCATGTCGAGCTTGAGGCCATCCCGCTCGATCGCCGCCACATGCGGTGGGCGACCGATCAGGACCACGCGCTGGCCGGCGCGCGCGAGCATCGCGCCGTAGAAGCTGCCGACCGCGCCGGCACCCACCACGGCAACCTTGTGAAATCGGGCTTTCATATCGAATCGATGCTATCAGGCGAGCGCGCGAGGGACGGCTCGCCGGCCCGGTGGTGACCCGCAGATCCGATGGCTCCATCGCCGTCGCGCGAGTGGCGGCGGCCGGCCCGTGAGCGATGATCCCGCCGACCATCGATTGCGGCTTCCGCAGGGCCGGTCAAGAATGGCGCACCGCCGTGTGGCCAAACGTGAGGGTGGTCGGGATGAGAGAGAGCGGAACGGCACGTCGTCGCGTGGTCCTGCTTCTGATGGCGTTCGCAACCGGCTTCGCCTGGGCGCAAGCGGGCGGTGGCGGCGAGCAGCGCTTCCCCGATGTCGTCGCGGTCAAGGTCAGGGCGTCCGGGCCGGACCTGTTCGACTTCGACGTCACCGTCTCGTCTCCGTACGACACGCCGCGACGGTACGCCGATGGCTTTCGTGTCCAGACGCGCGCCAATGAGGTGCTCGGAGAAAGAAAGCTGCTCCACGATCACCAGGACGAGCAGCCATTCACGCGGGACCTCTACGGCGTCCGGATTCCGCCGGGAGTGAAAACGGTACGGGTCCAGGCGCGGGACCAGAAGTTCGGATATGGAGGCAAGGTCGTCGAGGTCACGCTGCCTGGCCGGTGATCGAACGGCATCCCGGCTGAATTCGCGTCAGTGCGTGCTGGCGGCGTACGCCTTTCGTTTGTCGGTGAGCAGCGCACGCACGCGCCCGAGCACGGCGCCGATTCCATGCTCGCCGCGCTGCCAGGCCTGGAAGGCAGCCAGGAATGCCCACTGGCCCTGCGTCACGGTGGACCGCTTCCACGCGCCCGCCGCGTACTTGTTGGCCTCGGCCAGGGTCGGATAGGTGTGGATGGTGCCGAGGATCTTGTTCAGGCCCAGCCCGTGCTTCATCGCCAGCACGTACTCCGCGAGCAGGTCGCCGGCGTGTTCGCCCACGATCGTCACGCCGAGGATGCGATCGGTACCGGGCGCCGTGAGCACCTTGACGAAGCCGTGGGCTTCCTCGTCGGCGATGGCCCGGTCGAGATCGTCCATCCCGTAGACAGTCACGGCATGAGGAACGCCCTTGTCCCGTGCTTCCTGCTCGTTGAGTCCGACCCGCGCCACCTCCGGCTCGGTGAAAGTCGTCCACGGGATCACGCGGTAGTCGGCCTTGAAGCGGCGAAAGCGGCCGAACAGCGCATTGACCGCCGCGTACCAGGCCTGATGCGCCGCCGTGTGCGTGAACTGGAACGGTCCGGCCACGTCGCCGCAGGCGAAGATGTTCGGGAAGATCGTCTGCAGGTACTCGTCGGTTTCGACGGTCCGCGCCTTGGTGGTGCCGATGCCGAGCTCTTCCAGCCCGTAGCCGCTCGTGTTCGCGATCCGGCCGACGGCGACCAGCACCTCGTCGAACGGGACCCGGATGTCCTTGCCTTCGTGCTCGACCACCATGATCTTCTCGTCACCCTCGCGGAGGAACTGCTTGGCGCGGTGGTTGACCAGCACGCGGATGCCCTCGGCCTCGAAGCGGCCCTGCACCAGCGCCGACACCTCGGCGTCCTCGCGCACGAGCAGGCGCGGCAGCATCTCGACCTGCGTGACCTGCGCGCCGAAGCGGGCGAATGCCTGCGTGAGTTCGGATCCGATCGGCCCGCCGCCGAGCACGACCAGCCGCTTCGGCAATGAACGCAGGTTCCACACGGTGTCGGACGTCAGGTAGCCGACCTCGGCCAGGCCCGGGATCGGCGGCACGAACGGCCGCGCGCCGGCGGCGATCACGATGTTCTTCGTCGCCAGGGTCTTCGGGCCGGCCGTGGTCAGCACCTCCACGGTCCACGGCGAGGTGATCCTCGCGGTGCCTTCGATCACCTCGACGCCCAGGCCCGTGTAGCGCTCGACGGAATCGTGGGGTTCGACGGTTCGCACGACGCGGGCGACGCGCTCCATCACGTCGGCGAAGTCGAAGGTCGCGCTGGCCTGCTCGATGCCGAATTCCTTGGAGCGGGCGATGTGGCTCAGCAGCTTCGCGGAGCGGATCAGCGCCTTCGAGGGCACGCAGCCGGTGTTGAGGCAGTCGCCGCCCAGGCGGTGCTTCTCGACCAGCGCCACCTTGGCCTTCGTCGCGGCGGCGATGTAGGCCGAGACCAGCCCGGCGCTGCCCCCGCCGATCACGACCATGTTGTAGTCGAAGCGCGCGGGGCGGCGGTCCTGCCATTTGGCGTACACCTTGCGCGCCTTGACGGCATCGAGCGCCCTCTTGGACAGAAGAGGAAAGAGCCCGAGCAGCACGAACGCGAAGATCAAGCCGCCGGAAATGCGGAACTGGCCGAGCTGGGTTCCCGCGTACACGAAGACAATCGTGCCCGCCAGCATCCCGACCTGGCTTACCCAGTAGAAGGTCCAGGTCCGGATGACGGTCAGGCCCATGGCCAGGTTGATCAGCCAGAACGGGAAGATGGGCACCAGCCGCAGCGCGAACAGGTAGAACGCGCCTTCCCTGGCCACGCCGTCGTTGAGGGGCTTCATCCGTTCGCCGAATCGCGACCGCACCCAGTCGCGCAGCAGGAAGCGCGCAGCGAGGAATGCGAGCGTGGCGCCGATCGACGAGGCGAACGACACCAGGATCGTTCCGGCGACCACGCCGAACAGAGCGCCGCCGACCAGCGTCATGATCGCGGCCCCGGGCAGCGATAGCGCGGTGACCGCGATGTAGATCACGAGGAAGGCTCCGGCGGTCTGCCACGGATGCGTCGCGTAGAAGGCATCGATCCGTTCGCGGCTGGCCTGGAAGAACTCGAGACTGAGGTACTGCTTCAGGTCGAGGATGAAGAAGGCGGCGATCGCCGCGGCGACAACAGCCAGCACTGCCAGGCGCTTCCTGTCCATTAACTGTCCTCGCGCATCGCGCGCAGAAATTCGCTGCGGGGTTCGTGACCCGGAGTAGTCGGTGCACAGGCCCCGACCTTACTCGCACGGAGCGGAAGGCCATTTCGCGCCGAAGCGGCAGCTCGGTGGCGAATCGCGGCTCGCAGACCGTGTGGCTCCGGTCGGCCCCGGACGCCTGCGAAACGTATCGAACACTCAACTGCCTGATCGATGGCCTTGGCTTTCGTCGGATCTGTAAGAAACCCGCTCCCGGCCCGACCATAGGTTTCCAGGTTCGTTTCGCGGGTCGTCTCGTCCCGTCTCAACTCCGGAGTCCCCATGCACCTGATGCCCCGCCAACCCGTTCCCGCGCTGAGCGTGGAGACGGTCGCCCACGGCCGCTGGACACTGGCCGACAGCAAGCCGCCGAACTTCACGCTTGTCGTCGTCTACCGTGGCCTGCACTGCCCCATTTGCCGGCCGTATCTGGGCGAACTGAATCGTCTGGCCGCCGAGTTCGAGAAGCGCGGTGTCGAGGTGATCGCCCTCAGTTCCGACGACGCCGAGCGCGCCGCGCAGGCCGCTCAGCACTGGAAGCTCGATGCGATCCGGGTTGGCTACGGCCTGTCCATCGAGGATGCGCGAAAGTGGGGCCTGTATGTCTCGAGCAGCCGCGGCAAGACCTCGTCCGGCTTCGAGGAGCCCGCGCTGTTTGCCGAGCCCGGCCTGTTTCTTGTTCGGCCGGACGGGACGCTCTACTTCGGCACCGTGCAGACGATGCCGTTCGCCCGGCCGCACTTTGCTGACATCCTGCCCGCGATCGACTTCGTCCTGAAGAACGACTACCCGGCGCGTGGCGAGGCCTGAACGGCAGTGCCTGCCGGCGTGTCCGTCATCCCGCGTTCAGGATGATCGGCGCCAGCGCATCGCCCTGCGGCAGGACGCGACCGATCGCGGACGCCTGCGCGTAGCCCAGCGCGCGCAGGGCGGCCACGCAGGCTGCCGCGCGGTCACCGGGGACGCTGGCGAGCAGGCCGCCGGCGGTCTGCGGGTCGAAGATCAGCGGATAGCCGCGGATGCCGATGGACCTCGGCCTGGTTGCGCAGGCGCGGCGCAGCCGCACGTTGGCCGGCTGCAGTGAACTGAGGATGCCGGCGGCGCTGGATTCCTCGGCGCCTTCGAGCACGGGCAGGGCGGCCAGGTCGAGTTCCGCGTCGACGCCGGAAGGCCGGGTCATCTCGACCAGGTGGCCGAGCAGGCCGAAGCCGGTCAGGTCGGTGCAGGCGGTCGCGCCATGGTCGAACAGGCAGCGGGCCGCGAGCCGGTTCGACTGGCACATGGACTCGAGCGCCGCATCGATCCAGCGCGCCGCGCGCGAGCTGTCGCGCGTGCGCGGCGAACAGCGTCCCGGTGCCGATCGGCTTGGTGAGGATCAGCACGTCGCCCGCGCGCATGCCGCCCTTGCGCATCACCTGCGCGAGATCCTCGTCGATCAGGCCGTTGACCGCGAAACCGAGCGCCAGTTCCCGGCCCTCGCCGGTGTGGCCGCCGACCAGCGCGCAGCCGGCCTCGTTCAGCACCGCGATGGCGCCGGACATCATCTGGAACAGGTCGTCCTCGACCTTGGCTTCGAGGCCCGGCGGCACGGTGACGATCGCGGTCGCCGACTGCGCCTCGGCTCCCATCGCGAAGATGTCGCCGAGCGCGTGGTTGGCCGCCACCATGCCGAAGACATACGGGTCGTCGATGAAGGCGCGGAAGAAGTCGACCGAGTGCACCACCGCCTTGCCGGGCGGCACGCGCACCACCGCCGCGTCGTCCGGCGCGTGCAGGCCGATCAGCACGTCGTCGCGCTCGATCGGACGCAGGCCGCCGAGCGCGCGGCTGAGCACCGAGGCCCCCACCTTCGCGCCGCAGCCGCCGCAGCGCATCGCGATCGCCGAGATCGCCTGCGCGGCCTCGTCCTCGCCGAGTCGTATGGACGGCGGCTGCGCGCGGGGTGCCTCGGGCATCGCCGGCAACTCGCTGAACCTGGCCATGAAGCGACGGTCGATCCAGTCCTTCCAGCGCCAGACCCACCGGCCCTGGAAGCCGAGCGCGCCGCGCGAGGCGACCGCATACTGGTCGCCGGTGCTGATCAGCGCCAGCCAGCGCTTCTGCGGACGGTAGACCGCGAGGGGCTGTCCCTGCACGGCGCGGCGCAGGTTCTCGGCCAGCGGCCGGCCCTTGCGGACGGCGAACACGCCGGCCTTCTCCAGCGAGTGTCCGACGATGCTGGCGATGTCGCCGGCTGCGAACACATCGGGTCGGTGACGGTCTGCAGCGTCTCGGTGACGCGAATGAAGCCGCTCTCGTCCAGCGCAAGGCCGGTTCCGCGCAGCCAGGCCGCGCCGCTCGCCTGGGTGACCCAGACCATGTCGTCGGCCTCGAGCGTGGCGCCGTCGGCCACCCGCAGCCGCCCCGGCGCCACCTCGGTGACCTCCGAGCCGCGGTGGACCGTGACGCCTCGTTCGGCCAGCACCCGCGAAAACGCCTTGCGCACGCGGGCGTTGTGCGTCGGCAGGATGTCGGACTCCGCGCTCAGCAGATGAACGACGAGTTCGTCCGGATTCGCGACCGGCCTCGCTCAATTCGTTGCGCAGTCGGTACTGCATCGCCAGCGTCAGTTCGACGCCGCCCGCGCCGCCGCCGACCACGGCGATGCGGGTCGTGCCGGCGCGCTTGCGGACGCGCTCGGCAGCGCCAGCCAGCGTTCGTTGAAGGCGGAGATCGGCTTGACCGGAACGGCGAACTCAGCGGCGCCCGCGACGTTGTCCATCCGGGGCGTCGAGCCGATGTTGATCGACAGCAGATCGTAGGACACCGGCGGCCGGTTCGCGCACAGGACCTTGCGCGCTTCGCGGTCGAGCCCGATCACCTCGTCGCGATAGAAGCGCGCGCCGGCGAAGTTCGCCAGGCGGCGCAGGTCGATGTGGACCTCGTCGAAGCTGTAGTGACCGGCGACGTAGCCGGGCAGCATGCCGGAGTACGGCGTGCTCGGTGTCGCGGCAGATGACCGTCAGCCGCACGCCGGGCACGGGTTGCATGCCGAAGCTCCTGAGCACGCCGACGTGGCTGTGACCGCCGCCGATCAGGACGATGTCACGGAGGACGGGCTGATCCGGGGACTGCACTATGACGGGGCCTTCATGGCGCGCGTGTCGTCGCTCGCGGATAGATGGATGCTGCGTGAGTCGATGCGAAGGGCGAACATCGAAAGTTCGGCCACCGCGGAGCGGGGGCGGTTCAAGTGACCGTCGACTTTACGCGATTCGTTCGTCGCACCGGACCGGCCGGCGTTGTGCCTTCCAGTCGGGGAGGTTGGCGCGTATCAGCCGACGATCAGCCTGCAGATCACGATCATTAAATTAATAAAGTAGACAAAACAACAATACGGTGTTGATAATTCATGCAATGGATAAAATTGACATGAAAATGATCGGTCTTCTCTGCAGGGACGGCCGGCTCTCGTTTCGCGAACTGGGCGACGCGGTGAAGCTCAGTTCCAACGCCGCTGGCGAGCGTTACCGGCGGCTGGTGGCGAGCGGCGTCATCAAGCACGTGCGTGCCAGCGTGAGTCCGGCGGCGATCGGCCGGCCGCTGGAGGTGCAGATCGACGTCAAGCTGCGGCCCGACACCAGCGCCGCGCAATTCGAGGCAGCGCTGCGCAAGTTGCCGCAGGTGACCGGTGCGACGTTGATGACCGGTTCGTACGACTACGCGGTTCGCGTCGCGTGCGCGGATCGTGACGATCTCGTGCGCGTGACCGAGACGCTGCGGGGCGCGGCGGGCGCGCAGGAGACCTACAGCCGCCTGATCCTGCGCGAGATCGATCTTCCGGTGCGGTAAGGGAGCCGCCGATGCGGACGACTTCAGCTGCACCGAGAGTGTCGACCATCATCGGTCTCGGGGTGGCCGCGTTGCTCTTCGCCTGTGGCGGCGGTTCGGACGCGCCGCCGACGCCGCCGACACCGACCGGCAGCCTCAGCGTCACCGGCTGCGTGATTGCCGCGGACGCATCGTCGTGCCAGGCGACGATCAGCTGGACCTCCGCCGGTGCCGCAGCGCCGAGGGTGCTGGTCGGAGGCGTGACGCTCGCGACCACGACGGCAGGAACCGCATCGACCACGCTCGGCACGGCTGCGGCGGTTGTCACGCTGCTCGACGGCGCGGTCCGGCTCGACGAGAAGTCCGTCGCGGGTACCTGTGCCTCGGCCTCGGCGTGGGACGGCGCCCGGTGTCTCGCGTTTGCGAGGCGGGCGGACGCCCGCGCGCCGACGCCTTTCATCGAGGACGGCCAGCCGGTGTCGCTCGAAGTCGTGATCTACAAGCCGCTCGGCGCCGGGCCGTTCCCGCTCGTGATGTTCAACCACGGTTCGACGGGCAACGGCGACGATCCGTCGCTCTTCAAGCTCACCTATACGCATGAAGGCATCGCGCGCTTCTTCGCCGAACGCGGCTGGATGGTGGCGTTTCCTCAGCGCCGGGGCCGTGGTGCCTCCGGTGGCCTGTACGACGAGGGCTTCGTGCCAGATCGGTCGCGCTACTCGTGCCTGCAGGCGCCGGCGCTCGCTGGCATCGAACGTGCGCTGCAGGATGCGGACGCGGCGTTCGACTACCTGCGGTCGCACCCCGATGTCGACAGCACGCGCGTTCTCGCCGCCGGCTTCTCGCGCGGCGGCATCCTGGCGCTTGCGCATGCGGCGCGCCGTCCGGGAGCCTTCCGCGGCGCGGTGAACTTCGTCGGCGGCTGGATCGGCGAAGGTTGCGTCGATGCAGTCGCGGTCAACCGCTCGACATTCGCCAGCGCGAGCACGTTCGCGGGCGCAACGATCTGGCTCTACGGCGAGAACGATCCCTTCTACAGCCTCGAGCACAGCCGCGCGAACTTCGATGCCTTCGTCGGCGCGGGAGGCAAGGGTGCGCTGCATGTGTACACGCGTGCGCCGGGGCTGAGCGGCCACCTGATCATCAACGAGCCGTCACTGTGGGCGCCGGCCCTCGATGCGTACCTGACGCTGAGCGGCGGTTAGCGGCGGCGTCGCGCCGGCCGGCACGCACGCCCGCGCCGCTTGGCGGCACAAGGCATCCCGGCGTGCCGTTCAGCGCGAGCGCTGAACGCGCCACGGCTAGCTCAACCGCTGCATCAACAACCCAGCCGATCGCTCCGACAGCACCGGAAACAGGCACATCGATGCGCGCGTCATGCCGACGAAAAGCTTGCGGCCGACCAACTCGTCCCAGTGTTCGAAGTCGATCTCGGTGAAGATCACGCAGGGCGCCGACTGGCCCTTGAAGCGGTAGACGGTTTCGAGCAGGAAGTCGCCGTCGGAGTATTCCGGCCCGCCGGTCAGGTCGTAGCGGCCCGTTGCCCGGCGCAGCGTGTGCGGGCCGATCCGGTCGAACGCGCGCAGCGCCGAGCGCTCGCGTCCGGTGAACGTGACGATCGCGATCTCCTCGCGCCTGAACCCGGCCTTCAGCGCCAGCGTGATCGCGCGCGTGGTCGCGTCGAGCAGCGCCTTGGTATCCGTGTAGACGAGGAAGTCCTCGACGCCTTCCGCGAACGGGCTGGCCGCTTCCGGTCGCTCGGCGGGCTGCGCCAGCTTCTGGACCGTGTCGACGATCCCGCGCGGGTTGCGGTAGTTGGTGTTCGCGTGCAGCACGGCCCAGCCGGGCAGTGACACCGCGGGCCGCCCGTAGAGGTTCTGCATGGGATCCTCGAGCCACCAGGCGCGCCCGCCGCCGCGCAGGCGGGCCAGCAGGGGCGCGACCCACGCCTGGTCGAAGTCCTGTCCTTCGTCGACCACCAGTTCATCGACCTCGTCGCCGGGCCGCACCGGAAGCGCGGCCATGCGCTCGGCGAGGTGCTCGAACACGCCGGGCTGCCGGAAATCGACCGGCTCGCCTTCGGCGCGCACGCGCCGCTCGCACAGCTGGTGGAAGGTCGCCACTTCCGCGCTGCCCGGCGCGAGCTGCGCGATGCGGTCGGCGAGCGGCCGGTTGTAGCAGACGTAGAGCGCGCGCCGTCCCTTCGCGGCCGCATCGTCAAGCAGCTTGAGCGCGAGCTGCGTCTTGCCCGACCCCGCGGTGCCGATCACGCGCAGGCGGAAGGGCTCGAGCTCCAGCCGGCGCGCCCACGTCGCGAGGCCGCCGCTGATGCGCGTGACCAGCTGCTCGGCGCGGCCGACCAGCGCCGAGACGTCCGGCTCGAGCTTCAGCTCGTCGCCGAAGAAGCGCCGCAGGCGTTGCGCGAGCGCGTCGTTCCCGTCTTCGTCCGGGAATGCCGCGACGATGCGCCGGGCAAGCTCGCCGCGCCGGTTGGCGTCGACGATGCGCTCCGGCGGCAGCCCCGCGGTTGCCGGGGAGCGCACGACGTAGTCGGGGCAATAGAGCAGGTAGTCCATCCGCAGCGGCTGGCCCTGCAGCACGCCGGCCAGCCGCGTCGACAGAGCCTCGAGCGTGCGCTTCAGCTGCGCCGCCACGTTCTTCTCCCTGCCCTGGTACGACTTCAGGAGTCCCTCGGGGCCTTCCTTCAGGAAGCCCGACTTCTGCTCGATCAGCAGCAGGCGGCCGCTCGGCCCGACGATGACGAAGTCGATCTCGCCGATGACGCTGAACCCGTGCTCGATGCGCGTCCAGTGCACGCCGTGGAACACGGCGAGGGCGTCGGGCAACTGGTCGGCGAGCAGGCGCAGCGTCTCGATCTCGCGCACCGCCTGGCCGGTGACTTCGAGTTCACGCCAGCCGGTCGGATGGATCGTGGGCATGGCTACAATCCGCTGGCCTTGAGCGGGCCGCGTATCTCCTCTCCAGGTTGCGCAGCGCGAGCTGCCATTGGAAGAACCACAAACGCTGTGACTTTACGGGAGCTTGGTGTGAACTCTGGAACAAACCGACTTGCGGTCCGCCTCACACAGGTCGCGGCGGCGGCTGTCCTCGCGCTGGCCGCGACCGCCCACGCGACGAGCCTCGATCCCGGGCCGGTCGACTCGGCGCCGGCCGGCGCGGCCGGGGCGCCGCGCAGCTTCGTATCGATCACGCCCATCTTCCAGGGCCGCGCCGATCTCGATGCCGGCGGCGACGTCAAGTTCGGCGGCGTGTCCCTGCGTGGCGGTTTCATCCAGGACTTCGGCGGCGGCACCCGTGCCGGGATCACGCTGGTCTACGACTACCTCGACTACTCCTTCTCGAGCCCGAGGGCCTTTAGCGCCGGGGCTCCGTGGGAGATGGTGCAGCGCTACGGCGTTGCGGCTCCGCTGTCGTTCGATGCCGGCGGCGGCTGGACGCTGGGGGTGACGCCGGCGTTCGAATGGTTCAGGGAAGACGGCGCCGATAGCGGCGATGCGTTCACCTGGGGCGCCACGTTCTCAGGCAGCCGACGGTTCGCGGACGGCAACATGCTCGGGCTCGGGGTGGGCGTGTTCGACAGCATCGAGGAGACGACCGTGTTCCCGTTCGTGGTGGTCGACTGGCGCCTCGGTGACCGCTGGCGCCTGGTCAACCCGCTCGCGGCGGGGCCCACCGGGCCGGCCGGGCTGGAACTCGACTACGAGTTCGACGGCGGCTGGACGGCGGGCATCGGCGTCGCCTGGCGCGTCCTGCGGTTTCGCCTGAGCGATTCCGGGCCGGTGCCCAACGGCATCGGGGAGGAGCGCGGCGTGCCGGTGTTCCTCCGGCTGACGCACCGCGTCGGCCAGCAGTCGGCGCTGCACCTGTACGGCGGCGTCGTGATCAATGGCCAGTTGCGCGTCGAGGATTCCACGGGCGGACGGTTGCGCCAGGATGACCTCGACCCGGCGCCGCTGTTCGGCGCGTTGTTCGTCGCGCGGTTCTGAGGGCCGCGGGCCCGCGGCACCGGACCCGTTCAGTTCCTCGCCGCGAGCGGCTCGAACTCCGCCTGCTCGCGGATCGTGGCCAGCAGCCACATCCACGCGCCCGGGTTGTGCCGGACGAATCGGAGCCACCCGGCGACCTGCGCCGCGACGAAGCGCGTGCGCGTGTCGCGATTGCGCAGTCGCGCGGCGCTGTGGATCGCGTGCGTCACTTCGTGGACGAACACCACCGCGCGCTGCGGGCCCTGCAGGTGTTCGTACAGCTCGACCACGTGCTCGTGCTTCGTCGAGCTGAAGTAGCCGTCGACGCAGTGGCGCACCGCGGTGTGGTGTCGCAGCGGCCTGAAGCGCACGACGTTGTGATCGACCAGGACCGTCTTCGGAATGCACAAGCTGCGCTGCGACGCGCCGGAGGCCATCTGCTCGAAGCGCGCACCGGGTTTCACGGATGTGGCCAGCAGCCGGTTGAACCAGAGCCAGACCTCCGGGTTCTGCTGCGCGAACGACACGAGGCCCGCAGCGAAGCTCTGCGTGAACACTTCCTCGACGCAGCCGGTCTGGCACCCCGCCGCTTTGTGGATGAGCCGGACCATGACGCCCAGGAAGTGGGACGCCAGGCGTTCGCCGGCGAGCGACTCGTGCAGCCAGACCATGCCCTGGCTGAGTTCGATGTCGACCAGCCTGCGCCGCGTGCGCATTTCGTCCCGATGCACGTGGACGACCGCGAGCCGGAACGGCCCGACGGTCATGCGCAGCGGGAACGCCGCTTCGGGTGGCGCCGGCACGGCCGCGCGCGGCAGCGCGACCGGCAACCGGAGACCTGGTGACCGGGCGGGGGCTGAAATGGCTGCGGGACGCATGGGAGTGGTGGGACCGCGGGAGAGAATCGCGGTTCATGGTACGGCGCATGCCCGTGCGGCGTGAGCCGTGTCGAGGCGGGGTACTAATCGAGGCGTCCGGCGGGTATCCGCCAACCCGATGATTTCAATTCGCTTTTCCTGTGCGACCGCCCGTCAGCCGGAGGCGGGGCCGCGCGGGAACGGCCGCGGCGCGGCGCCCGCTTTGCGCCATGCGGAATCGACCAGGGGCCCGACCGCGAGCGCGGCTGGCGTGGGGGCGTCCACGCCCGGGAACCGCGCGCTTCGCCTCCACACCGGTCGTAGCGCCTGAACCAGATCCTCGATCTGGTCATCGATGTCCACGCGCCGCGTGGACTACCGAAGCGCGCGTGACCTGACCGGCATCCAAGCCCTCGACCGACTTGGTGCTAGCCTGCGGTCACTCCGCGGACGACCAACCAACAACAACACCACCGGGGCACGCCGCATGACCATCGCAATCAACGAGCTGTGGACCGGCGTCGCGGCGCTGGCAACGATCCTGCTCGGGGTCCTGCTCAACCGGAGGGTGCTGGTGCTCGCGCAGTACAGCATCCCGCCTGCGGTCAGCGGCGGCCTGCCGATCGCGGTGCTGCTGGCAGTGCTCGGCGCGGCGTTCGACTTCCGGCTGACGTTCGGCGAGACCTTGCGCAACGCGCTGCTGCTGATCTTCTTCGCCGCGCTCGGGCTGACGGCCAAGTTCGGGCGGCTGAAGACCGGCGGCACCGCCGTGGCGGGACTGTGCGTGCTGATCGCGGTGCTCGCCATCGCGCAGTCGGCCGCGGGGGTGGCGATCGCTTCCGCGTTCGGCAAGCCGGCCGCGCTTGGCGTGTTCCTCGGCAGCGTCGCGTTCCTCGGCGGCCACGGCACGACCGTGGCCTGGGCCGAGTCGGAACCGGCGGCACACCTGCCCTATGCCCTCGAGATCGGCATGGTGTGCGCCACGCTCGGGCTGGTCGCGGGCGCGATCGTGTCCGGCGTCGTCGGCACCAAGCTGGCCGAGCACGCCGAGCGCGCGCCGAGCACGGTCGCCGTGGCCGAGCCGCCCGAGTCCGAGTGGCCGCAAGGCGCGCTCGACTCCGACCGGTGGATCACGGTCCTGCTGTGGCTGGCGGTCAGCGTCGGGCTGGGGCTTGCCGCACGGCCGGTCGTCAACACCGCCCTCGGCGCCACCGTGCCGACGTTCCTCGCGGTGCTGCTGGCGGCGGTGGTGGTCACCAATGTCGCCGACCTGGCGCGCTGGCGCATCGACCTGGTCGGTGCCGACCTCATCGGAACCCTGGCGCTGCGCGTCTTCCTCGCGATCGCGATGCTCGGACTGCAGCTGGCGGCGGTCGGCGACTCGGTCGGCATGATCGTGGCCGCGGCCCTCGCGCAGGTCGTCATCGTCACGCTGCTGGCGGTGCTGCTCCTCTATCCGGGCATGAAGGGCCGCGATGGCGCGGTCGGCGCCGCCGGCTTCGTCGGCTTCGGGCTTGGGGCGATGCCGGTGGGGCTGTCGGCGATGAAGCGCCTGACACTGAAGTACGGCGACGCGCCGCGGGCCTTCCTCGTCATCACGCTGGCGGCCTCGCTGTTCACCGACACCGCCAACGCGCTCGTGGTGCAGTCGTTCCTCGGCTGGTTCGGCAAGTAGCGGGCTCGCGCGGCGGCCGGTCACTTCAGCCGCTGCAGGTAGGCCAGCAGCGCGTCCGCCTCGGCGTCGTTCGCGTGCGCGCGCTTGCGCTGGGCCACGGCGGGCGGGAACCGTTCCGCGGCGCCGCCCAGCGCGAACGCGGCGTCGCGCAGCGACTCGCGATCGAGGCGCGCGCCGACGCCGTCGAGCGGCAGCCCGGGGTTGCCACGTCCTTCGGCCGAGTGGCAGCCGCTGCAGCCGGCGCGCGCGAAGGCGGCGCGGCCGGGCTCGTCGCCGGGACCTGAAGCCTGCGGCGCGCGAACGGCGCCGGCCGGCAACTGCGGCGGGAGGTTGCGCAGCCAAGCGAACAGCGCAACGAGCAGCACCACGAGCAGGGTGGTGGCGAAGGCGAGCCAGCGGGCGCGGGATTGGCGGGTCATCGTCGTCGCCTCACACCCAGTCGAAGATTTCCGAGTGCACCTGCGCGGCCGGGATGCCGAGTACGCCGAGGGCGTGCTCGACGCTGCGGGTCATCGGCGTCGGTCCGCACAGGAAACAGTGGAAGCGGTGGCGCTCGATCGGCAGGTGGCGCATCAGCACGTCCTCGGTCACGAACCCGCGCTCGCCGGTCCAGTCGGGCGGGGGTTCGAGCAGCACGTGCACGACGTGCAGGTTCAGGCGTGATCGCAGCGCGTCGAGTTCCTCGCGGAACGCGACGCGGTCCCACACGCGGTTGCCGTAGAACAGCACCAGCGGCCGGCGGTCGCCGCGGTCGGCGAGTGTGCGCAGCATCGACAGGATCGGCGCGATGCCGATGCCGCCGGCGACGAACGCATAGCCCGCCGCACCGGGCGCGTCGTCGATGCTGAACGTGCCGTACGGCGCGTCGATCCACGCGGTCTCGCCGGCCTTGATGTCCGGAATCCTCGAAGTGAAGTCGCCCAGCGCCTTGATCGAGACCTCGATGCGCTGCCCGCGCTCGGCGCTCGACGCGATCGAGAAAGGGTGCTCGCGCATCGCGAACGGCGATGCGCGCAGCGTGAGCCACGCGAACTGGCCCGGCGCGAAGCGCAGCGGCTCGCCCGAGCGTGGCTCGAGCGCGAGGGTCGCCACCTGGCCGTGTTCGGGCCGGACTTCGACCACCGTCCACGGATGCGCGGTGGCGTGCGCCGGCCGCACGACGCGGACATAGAGGATCAGCGCGACCCAGAAGGCGCCGTAGACGCCCCACAGCCACTGCTTCCACGCGGTGTCGAGGTACCGCCCGCTGCCGAGCAGGTGCCACAGCGCGAGCCCGAAGGCGGTCGTCGCGAGCAGGGCGTGCGCGAAGCGCCAGCGGTCGTACTCGAGCTGAACGCGCCTGCGCAGCAGCGCGATCCCCACGATGAGGGCGAACAGGACGAGCGCCACCCGACCCGCGGTCATGTGCCCCGGCGCGCTCGCCGGATTCGCGGCTCCGAGCACTTCGGGGTGCATCACGCGCAACATCACGTAGTGACCGGCGATCACGGCCAGCGCGAACACGGCCAGGTAGCGGTGGAAGTAGTAGACGATGTCGATGCCGAACGGCGCGGTGGCGCGCCGGAAGCGCGCGGTCAGGGCGAACTGCACGCCGAGCATCGCGAGGCCGGCGTAGCCGAGCGCCATCGAGAAGTCCCAGGCGAATCCCAGGCCCGGCGCCGATCCGGGCAGCAGCGCGAACAGCGGAACTGTCACCGCCAGCAGGTAGACCGCGATCCACAGCAGCGCAGCGAGTGCGGTGCGGTGGGTCTGGGGTGCGGGGAAGGTCATGGCGGTCGCGGTCGCGGGCGCGAGGCCGCGCCATCGTCCGAGTCTAGTCACCGGCCGCGCGCCCTGCATTCACGCGCGACAAGCCGCGGGCGCGTCGTTGCGCCACCGCGGCACAGCAGTTGCGTCAGCCGCGCGGAGCCTTGCGCTCGTACGTCGCGTAGACGGTCGCGGTTTCGTCCTTCTGCACCAGCAGGACGTCGTAGCGATCGACGCGGCCGTCGTCGACTTCCATCCCCGGAGAGCCGAGCGGCATGCCGGGCACGGCGAGGCCGAGCGCCTTCGGCCGTTCCTTCAGCAGGCGCCGGATCTCGCGTACGGGAACGTGGCCTTCGATCACGTAGCCGTCGATCAGCGCGGTGTGGCACGAGCCGAATCGCAGCGACATGCCGACCTCCGCGCGCTTCTTCGCGTTGCCGGAGTCGATCGCGCGCACGTTGCCGAAGCCGTTGGCCTGCAAGTACTTGATCCAGTCGTTGCAGCAGCCGCAGGTGGGGCTCTTGTAGACCTCGACGAGCGGGGCGCCCTGCGCGCGGGGCGCGCCAAAGGGGAGCGCGAGCGCCACCGGGGCGGCGAGGAGCAGGCCGGCGATGCGCCGGCGACCAGGATGCATTTTCATGGCGACCTCGATTGAACGGTCTGGGGAGCGCCGCAAGGGTACCCGGCACGGCGCGCGCGCTCATGGCGCACGTCAATGGCGAATGATCGCCGCTGCACGGGTCCGGCCGCGACGAGGGAAAACACCGAAGCGCGCGAGCCCGCAGACGGTGCGGCGCGCGCTCCGCGGTCCGATCGTGGCTGGGCCGGCGGCCAGGCGAAAGATTCAGCCTAAGTTGCGCGCCGAGGTCGTCGCCTGCTGCAGCCACCGCGCGAATTCGCCGGCCGGCAGCGCGCCACTGAGACGCTGCACGACTTCGCCGCGCTGGAACACGGCAAGGGTGGGAATGCTGCGGATGCCGTAGCGCGCGGACAGTTCCGGATTGGCGTCGGTGTCGACCTTCGCGAACACGACGTCGTCATGCTTCGCCGCCTCGGCGGCGAACACCGGGGCGAAGGCGCGGCAGGGGCCGCACCAGCTCGCCCAGAAGTCGACCACCACCGGCCGCGCGCCGCGGATCACGTCGTCGAAGTTCCCTGTGTCGAGCGCCACGGGCGCCCCGGCCAGCAGTTCCTTCGAACAGCGGCCGCAGACAGGCGACTCGGACAGGCGTTCGGCGGCCACGCGGTTTCGCGTCGAGCAGTGCGGACAGGTGATCAGCATGCAGACCTCGGCAAGGGAGTCATGGCTGCCTACTTTGGGGTCCGGAGCGCGGGGAACAAGGCCGCCTCCATCGCGTGTGCGGCGCGTCACCGCCGACCCTGGGCCCGCGGCCCGCGAATAGGACCGGGAGCCAGCGGGTAATCCCGCGATTCGACAAGGGGTCGCCCGCCCACACTCGCCATCGCCATCGCGCCTGTCCCCGCGAGTGAGGTCTCGCCCCGGGTGCGCGCAGAACAAGGACGCCCATGAGCCAGACTTCCGACGAGCTTCTCGCCTCCCTCAACCAGCGCGACATCGCGCGCCGGCTGCAGGAGTACCAGGCGCTGCTCGCCAACGACTCGGTCGGCATCCTCGTCGTCTGCGACGGCGAGATCATGCAGTGCAACCCCTGCGCCGCCCGCCTGTTCGGGTGGGAGCAGGCGGACCTGCTCGGCCGGCCGGCGTCGATCGTGTTCGCGGCCGAGGAGGAGTTCCAGTCGTTTGCGACGAAGATCGGCGACGCGCTCGCGGCCGGTGGCTCGCCCTCGATGGAGTGGCGGACCCGGCGTCGCGACGGCGCGCGCTTCTGGACCCGGCTGCTGGTGAAGAGCATCACGCCGGGGGGACTCGCCGGCGAAACCGTGTGGATGGTCGAGGACGTCACCGACCGCAAGGCCACCGAAGCGCAGCTCGCCCGCGCGCGCGAGGAACTGGAAAACCGGGTGCGCGCGGCCCACGACGAACTGGCGTGGACCAACGAGCGGCTGGTGGCCGAGATGTACGAGCGCAGCGAGGTCGAGGAGCGCGCGCGCCGGATGGCGCTGTACGACGACTGGACCGGGCTGCCGAACCGCCGGCTGCTCGAGTCACGGCTCGACGAAGCGATCCGCAACCACCAGCTGGCCGGCGACCGCCTGGCCGTGATGGTGGTCGACATCGACGAATTCACCAAGCTCAACGACGCGCTCGGCCATCGCGTCGGCGACGCGCTGCTGCAGCAGGCCGCGCGGCGCATGATGGACATGGTGCGGACCTCGGACCTCGTCGCGCGCAGCGGCGCCGACGAGTTCGCGGTCGTGCTCGGCCGCCTGCGCTACACCGACGACGCGGAGCGCGTCGCCGCGAAGGTCGCCGAGCTGCTGTCCGAGCCGTTCACCATCGATGGCGAGGAAATCAACGTCACGGCCAGCGTCGGCATCGCGCGCTATCCGGGCGATGGCGTGGGCTCCGAGATGCTGCTGCGCAACGCCGACGCCGCGCTGTCTTACGCGAAGGCGCGCGGCATGGGCCGCGTGCAGATGTTCGAGCCGCGGATGAACGAAGAGCTGCTGCGCCGGCTCAAGGTCGAAGCCGGCCTGCGGCGCGCGCTCGACAACGGCGAGTTCGAGGTGCACTTCCAGCCGCGCACCAGCGTGGCTACCGGGAAAGTCGTCGGTGCCGAGGCGCTGGTGCGCTGGCGCCATCCGGAACTCGGCGTGCAGGAACCGGCCTCGTTCATGAGCGTGGCCGAGGACACCGGACTCATCTTCCCGATCGGCGAGGTCGTGCTGCGCGCCGCCTGCGAGGCGGCCGTGCAGTGGTCGGCGGCGGGGCTCGGCGACCTGACGGTCAGTGTCAACCTGTCGCCGCGCGAGTTCCGCGGCCGCTCGCTGCTGCCGATCGTGGGCCAGGCGATTGCGGATTCCGGCCTCGAGGCCAGGCGGCTGCAGGTGGAGATCACCGAAGCGAGCCTGATGCGCGAACGCGAGAAGGCCGAGCAGGTCCTGCGCGGGCTGCAGGCGATGGGCGTGAAGATCGCGCTCGACAATTTCGGCACGGGGTACTCGAGCCTGTCCAACCTGCGCCGGTTCCCGGTCGACGTCATCAAGATCGACGGCCAGTTCGTCCGCGCCGCGCCGCGCGAACCGGCGGACGCGAAGATCGTCGCGGCCCTCGCGCACCTCGCGTGCGACCTGGGGTTCGTGGTCGTGGCCGAGGGCATCGAGACGCGGGAGCAGCTGGACTTCGTCAAGTCCTGCGGCTGCGACGAAGCGCAGGGCTACCTGCTGGGTCGCCCGGTTTCCGGCGCCGCCTTCGTCGACCTCGCGCGGTCGCTTCTCAAGTAGCGCGGCGCGTCTCGGGTCACCCGGTTGAGTCCCCGGGCGCGCCTATCGCTCTGCGCTGGCGCTGGCGGTTTGCGTGACTTGGCGCGGAGTTCCCAGCGCGCCACCCTATCTCAGTAAGTCTCGGCGATGTGCGCCGCGCAGCGGAGTCCCCTGCGCGCCGACCGCGCTGCGGGGCACCGCGACTCCGCGCGACTCGGCGGCGGTCGGCCACTGCCCAGGGCACTTTATGCGGGCGCGCAGCTTTCGGAGCGAGGGCGGCGCGTGGGTGTCTGGGGTGCCTTCCGGCGGATGGCGTGCTCGGCCCGCCGCCCGGCGGACTGGCCACGCCCGCCGCGACGGCCGCGAAGTCGAGGCACGCCGACGGCCGATCAGGCGCAGATGAGGACTTCGGCGGACCAGGCGCGGATGCGGACTTCGGCCGATCAGGCGCAGGTGGGGGACACTACCGGCCAGCCGCAGGTGAGGACTCCGACCGACCTCGCGAGGAAGAGGACCTGACCGACGAGGCGCATGTGCGGGTTCACAACTAGACTGCGGGATCAGTCAACACGGAGGTCCTGCATGAACAAGGAGATCGTCTCGACGCCGAAGGCGCCCGGTGCCATCGGGCCGTACTCGCAGGCGGTGAAGACCGGGCTGGTGGTGTTCACGTCCGGCCAGATCGGGCTCGATCCGGCGACCGGTGAACTGGTGGGCCAGGACTTCGAGGCGCAGGTGCGGCAGTCGTTCTCGAACCTCGCCGCGGTGGCGCAGGCCGCCGGCGGGTCGCTCGCCAACGCCGTGAAGTTCACCCTGTTCCTGACCGACCTGTCGCAGTTCGCGAAGGTCAACGAGATCATGACCGAGATGGTGGCCAGGCCGTATCCGGCGCGCTCCACCGTCGGCGTCGCCAGCCTGCCGAAGGGCGCGCAGTTCGAGGTCGAAGCGATCCTCGTCCTCTAGATCGCAGAGATTGCCGAGACCGGCCCGCAAGAAGCCCGCCGCCGACGATCGCGCGGCGGCGTCGCGCAACACCATCGCGGCGAAGCTCGCGCGCGCCGGCCTGTCGCGCGACTGGGACTTCGTCCTGCACCTGCCGCTGCGCTACGAGGACGAGACGCGCGTGACGGCGATCGCCGCGCTCGTGCCCGGCACCGAGGCGCAGGTCGAGGCCGAAGTGCTCTCGGCCGACGTCGTCTACCGCGGCCGGCGCCAGTTGCGCGTCACCGTGCGTGACGCCAGCGGCGAGCTGGTGCTGCGCTTTCTTCACTTCTATCCATCGCAGCTGAAGCAGTTCGAGGTCGGACGGCGCGTGCGCGCGTTCGGCAGCCGTGCGCGGCGGCCTGGCCGGCGCGGAAATGGTCCACCCGCGCGTGCGCGCGTTCGTGGAGGACGTCGCGCTGCCGACGGCGCTGACGCCGATCTACCCGGCGCCCGAGGGCGTGCCGCAGGCCTGGCTGCGCAAGCGCATCGACCGCGCGCTGCGCGACGTCGACATCGTCGAGGTGCTGCCGGCGCGCCTGCTCGACCGGTTCGGCCTGGCGGCGCTGCAGCCCTCGATCGGGCGCCTGCACCACCCGCCGCCCGATGCCGACGCGCACGCGCTCGCCGAACGCACCGATCCGGCCTGGCGGCGCCTGAAGTTCGACGAACTGCTGGCGCAGCAGATCGCGCTGCGCGCGGCGCGCGACGCACGCGAGCAGCGACGCGCGCACCCGTTGCAGGGCTCGGGCGCACTCACGACGAAGCTGCGCGACGCGCTGCCGTTCCGCCTCACGGCCGCGCAGGACCGCGTGTGGATCGAAGTCGAGCGCGACCTGGCGGGCGCGCGCCCGATGCACCGGCTGGTGCAGGGCGACGTCGGCAGCGGCAAGACGGTGATCGCGGCGCTCGCGGCGGCTCGCGCGATCGAGTGCGGCTTCCAGGTTGCGCTGATGGCGCCGACCGAGATCCTCGCCGAGCAGCACTACCGCAAGATCGCCCAGTGGCTGGCGCCGCTCGACGTCGACGTCGCGTGGCTCGCTGGCGGCGCCTGACGGCGCGCGGCGCAAGCGCGGCGCGCAGCAGGCGGTCGCGAGCGGCGAGGCCCAGCTGGTCGTCGGCACGCACGCGCTGATCCAGGACGCGGTCGAGTTCCATCGACTGGGCCTCGCCATCGTCGACGAGCAGCACCGCTTCGGCGTGGCGCAGCGGCTCGCGCTGCGCGGCGACGGCCGGACCGACCTGCTGCCGCACCTGCTGATGCTGTCGGCCACGCCGATCCCGCGCACGCTGGCGATGAGCTACTACGCCGACCTCGACGTCTCGGTGATCGACGAGCTGCCGCCCGGCCGGCGCGCCGGTGGCTGACCAAGCTGGTTTCGATGCGCGCGGCGCGACGAAGTGATGGAGCGCATCCGGTGCCGAGGGCTGCGCAGCGGGCGCCAGGCCTACTGGGTCTGCCCGCTGATCGAGGCGAGCGACGTGATCGGCCGACCGCGGCCACCGAGGACGCACGAGCGCGCATCGCGGAACTGCTGGCCCGGACCTGCGGATCGGACTGCTGCACGGCCGCTGCCGCGCAGGCGAGAAGGCCGCGGTGATGCAGGCGTTCGTCGCCGGCGACCTCGACGTGCTGGTGGCGACCACCGTGGTCGAGGTCGGCGTCGACGTGCCCAACGCCACCGCTGATGGTGATCGAGCACGCCGAGCGCTTCGGGCTGGCGCAGCTGCACCAGTTGCGCGGGCGCGTCGGGCGCGGGGCCGACGCGAGCTTCTGCATCCTGCTGTACGACGACGCGCTCTCCGAGGTCGCGCGCGAGCGCCTGAAGGTGATCTACGAGACGGCGGACGGATTCGAGGTGGCGCGCCGAGACCTTATGATGCGTGGGCCGGGCGAATTCCTCGGCGCGCGGCAGTCCGGCGCCCCGCTGCTGCGCTTTGCCGACCTCGAGCGCGATGCGGCGCTGGTCGAGCAGGCGCGAGGAGCGGCCACCGAACTGCTGGCGGAGGATCCGGCCGCCGCCGCGGCCCACGTGCGGCGCTGGTACGAAGGACGGCATGCCTTCCTGATCGCATGACACTCACCGAACTCAAGTACATCGTTGCCGTCGCCCGCGAGCGCCACTTCGGCCGCGCCGCGGAAGCCTGCTTCGTCAGCCAGCCGACGCTGTCGGTGGCGATCAAGAAGCTGGAGGACGAGCTCGGCACGCAGATCTTCGAGCGCCGCACCAACGACGTCACGATGACGCCGGCCGGCGAGCGGATCGTCAACCAGGCGCAGCGCGTGCTCGACGAGGCCGCGCAGATCAAGGAGATCGCGCGCCAGGGCAAGGACCCGCTCGCGGGACCGCTGCAGCTGGGCGTCATCTACACGATCGGCCCCTACCTGTTGCCGGGCCTCGTGCGCCAGTTGCTGAAGGACGTGCCGCAGATGCCGCTGCTGCTGACCGAGAACTTCACGGTCAAGCTGCTCGAACTGCTGAAGACGGGAGAGATCGACGTCGCCATCATGGCGCTGCCGCTGCCCGAGAGCGGATTGATGATGCAGGCCGTGTACGACGAGGAGTTCATCGTCGCCGTGGCCAAGACCCACCCGTGGGCCAAGCGCAAGGCGATCCCGAGCGAGGACCTGAAGCGCGAGACGATGCTGCTGCTTGGCACCGGCCACTGTTTCCGCGACCAGGTGCTCGAGGTGTGTCCCGAACTGTCGCGCTTCTCGAGCTCGGCCGAAGGCATGCAGAAGACGTTCGAAGGTTCCTCGCTCGACACGATCCGCCACATGGTGGCCTCGGGTCTTGGCGTCACCGTGCTGCCGCGCACCTCCGTGCCCGTGAAGCCGCCGCGCGACGCGCTGCTCGAGTACGTGCCGTTCAAGCCGCCCGTGCCTGACCGCCGGGTCGTGCTCGCCTGGCGCAAGTCGTTCACGCGCACGGCGGCGGTCGAGGCCCTGCGCCAGTCGATCCTCAAGGTGCCGCTGCCGGGCGTGAAGATGCTGCCCGACGCGCCGGTGGAGCCCTGGTAGCGCAGCCCTATCGGGCAGTTTGAAATTCACGACTTGCCGGCGCGAGCGGCGCTCGCCTAGCATCGACCCAACTTCAACGGAGGCCACATGGCGAAGAGCAAGGTCACGGACAACGGCAACGACAGCGGGCTGGCAATCGACATCGGCATTCCCGCGCGCGACCGGGCACGGATCGCGGACGGGCTGGCGCGGCTGCTGGCGGACACCTACGGGCTGTACCTCAAGACGCACAGCTTCCACTGGAACGTGGAAGGTCCCATGTTCAACACGCTGCACCTGATGTTCATGGACCAGTACACGGAGCTGTGGAACGCGCTCGATGCGATCGCGGAGCGCATCCGCTCGCTCGGCTATCCGGCACCGGGTACGTACGCCGACTTCGCGCGCCTGTCGAAGATCGAGGACACCGAGGGCGTGCCGGAGGCCATGGAGATGGTGCGCCTGCTGGTGCGCGGCCACGAGACGGTCGCCCGCACCGCGCGCAACGTCTTCAAGGCCGCCGACAAGGGTGGCGACGAGTCGACCGCGGATCTATTGACGCAGCGGCTCCAGGTGCATGAAAAGACGGCCTGGATGCTGCGCAGCCTGCTGAAGTAGCCGCTACTTCTTCGGAGCGCGCGCGGCCTGCGCGCGCTCCTTCCTGATCGCCGCTTCGTCCATCTCGTCGAAGTCCTTCTTCGTGCAGCGCTCGACCCACGCCTGCCGGCTCGTGTCGAACCCCGCCACCTGCTCGCGCAGCACGGCCAGCCGGGCGTTGTAGGCGTCGGCTTCCTGGTCGCGCTTCGCCACTTCGTCCTCGATCGCCTTGCGGCCGGCCTCGTCGGTCGGATCGAGCGCGCGCGGCCCGCCGCTGCCGGTCGGCGTCCATCGCCTGGACGCGCGCCTTCTGCTGGTCGAGCGTGGCCTGCTCCTGGTCGACCCTGGTCCGGATCACCTGCAGGCGATCCTGCTCGTTCATGCACGCGCGCAGTTCGTCGCGCGTCATCAGGTTCGCCTTGTTCTTCGGCGCGGCCTTGGTCGTGGTCTTGGCAGGCGGCTTCGTCGAGGACTTGTCCTGCGCGACGGCGGGCTGGATCAGCAGCAGTGTGGCGAGGGCGGCGGTCAGCAGCGGCAGGGCGCGCGACGGGCCGGGAGTCTGCATGGCTTGCATCGGAAACGTGGGCGTGTCGGTCAGGGGGCAGAACGATAGCAGCCGGCGCAGGTCGGCCCGGAACCGGGGCTCTTCCCGTCGCTCACTGCGTGAGATCGACCAGCCACGGCGCCAGCCAGGGGGCGATGAACGCGGTCGCCATGCCGTTCAGCCCCATGCCGAGGCCGGCGAAGGCGCCCATCTCCTCGCTGACCTGAAACGCGCGCGCGGTGCCGATGCCGTGCGCCGCGATGCCCACGGCGAAGCCGCGCACCGCGTGATCCTGCACCCGCAGCAGGTTGAGCGTGCCGCGCGCCAGCACCGCGCCGAGGATGCCGGTGCTCACCACCAGCACCGCGGTGAGCGAGGGCAGTCCGCCGAGCTTTTCGGCGATGCCCATCGCGATCGGCGTGGTGACCGATTTCGGCGCCAGCGACAGCAGCGTCTCGCGGCTCGCGCCGAGCAGCCAACCGAAGCCGACGGCGGAGATCACCGCCGTCACCGAGCCGGCCAGCAGCGCGCCGGCGAGCGGCAGCAGGTTGCGCTTGAGCGTGTCGCAGGTTGGCGTACAGCGGCACGGCGAGCGCGACGGTCGCCGGCCCGAGCAGGAAGTGCACGAACTGCGCGCCGTCGAAGTAGGTCGGGTACGGCGTGTCGGTGAACCACAGCAGCGCGACGAGCATCGCCACCGACAGCGCCACCGGGTTCGCCAGCGGGTTCAGCCTCGCCTTCTCGTAGAGCCAGTACGCGGCCTGGTAGGCGAGCAGCGTGACGGTGAGACCGAGCAGCGGCGAGGCCGACAGGTAGACCCAGATCTCGGCGAACGCGCTGGCCGGCGCGCTCATCGCTGCAGCGCCCGCATGACCAGGGCGGTCGACGCCGATGGTCATCACGGTGCTCGCGACCAGCGCGACGACGATCGGCAGCCACTCCGCGCCGAGGCGCTCGACATGCAGCATCACGCCGACGCCGGCCGGCACGAAGAGCAGCGACAGGTGCTTCAGCAGTTCGACGCAGGTGGGCCGCAGCGCCGCGACGGCGTTCTCGTTGACGAGCAGGTACGCGAGCAGCAGCGCCATCCCAAGCACCGGGCCTGGGATCGGCAGCGCCAGCGCGTAGGTGAGCACCTCGCCGACCGTCTGGAACACGAGCAGCGTGGCGAGCGCCTGCAGCATGGGGTCAGGTCAGCGGCTGCGCAGCCGCTCGTCGAGCCACTCGATCCAGTGCATCACGCGGGTGCTCGTCCCGCTGGCGAGATGCTGGATGCAGCCGATGTTGGCCGACAGGATCACGTCCGGCTTCGGTGCCTGCAGGTGGCCGAGCCGGCGATCGCGCAGCTCGATGGCGAGATCCGCCTGCAGCACCGAGTACGTGCCCGCCGAGCCGCAGCAGAAGTGGGACTCGCCGACCGGCAGCACCTGCGCGCCGAGTGACGCCAGCAGCGACTCGACGGCGCCTTTCACCTTCAGCCCGTGCTGCAGCGTGCACGGCGGGTGGAACACGACGCGGCCCTCGGCCGGCGCCGGCAACGCCTGCTTCAGTTCCGCGGCGAGCGCGGGCAGCAGTTCCGCCGGGTCCTGGGCCATCGCGCTGATGCGTTCGGCCTTCTTTGCATACGCCGGATCGCGCGCGAGCAGGTGCGCGTACTCGCGCACCTGGACGCCGCAGCCGCTGGCGTTGACGACGATCGCGATCACGCCTTCGGCTTCGGCGTCCTTGACGTAAGGCCACCAGGCATCGATGTTGCGGCGCGCGTCGGCAAGCCCGCCGTCGTGGTCGTTCAGGTGGTAGCGGATCGCGCCGCAGCAGCCCGCGGCCTTCGGCCGCAGCGACTCGATGCCCAGCGCGTCGAGCACGCGCGCGGTCGCGGTGTTGATGTTCGGCGCCATCGCCGGCTGCACGCAGCCCTCGAGCAGCAGCACGCGCTTGTCGTGCGTGCGCGCCGGCCACGCGCCAGCGTCCTGCGGCGCGGGCACCTTGGCCTTCAGCGAGGCGGGCAGCAGCGGACGCACCATCTTGCCGAGCGCCATCGCCGGCCCGAACGCCACGCTGGTCAGGCCTTCCTTCAGCGCGGTGCGCATCAGCCGCTCGCCGGCCGGACGCACCACGTGATCGTCGACGATCTTGCGGCCGATGTCGACCAGGCGGCCGTACTGAACGCCCGATGGGCACGTCGTCTCGCAGTTGCGGCAGGTAAGGCAGCGATCGAGGTGGACCTGGGTCGAGCGCGTCACCTCCTTGCCCTCGAGCACCTGCTTCATCAGGTAGATGCGGCCGCGCGGGCCGTCGAGCTCGTCGCCGAGCAGCTGGTAGGTGGGGCAGGTGGCGGTGCAGAAGCCGCAGTGCACGCACTTGCGCAGGATGGCGTCGGCCTCGCGGCCCTCCGGCGTGTTGCGAATGAAGTCGGCGAGGGCGGTCTGCATCAGGGCTCTGCGTAGAGGCGGCCGGGGTTGAAGATGCCGGTCGGGTCGAATTCGGCCTTCAGTCGACGGTGGATCGCCGCCAGCGCGGGCGGCAGCGGATGGAAGGTCGAGCGGCGGTCGCCGCCGCGGAACTGCGTCGCGTGGCCGCCCGCGGCCCCGACGCGCGCGCGGATCCTGTCTGCCGGCGCGTCCGACCACACCCAGCGCTGCCCGCCGTTCCACTCGACCAGCGTCGCCCCGAGGTCGAGCGGGCCGGTTGTCGGCGGCACGGCCACGCGCCACAGCGTTCCGTGGCCGGGCTGGAAGAAGCCATGCGCCTGCTCGCGCAACTCGGCCCACAGCAGCGCGGCCTCGGGCACCGGGCTGCCGCCCATTTTCGCGTGCGCCGCCTGCACGCCGGCCGCGGCGCCCGACAGGCGCACATAGAGCTGGCCGCCACACCAGGCGGTCGCAGAGATCGGCAGCGGCTGGCCGCCCCACTCGTTGGCGCGCCGGATCGATTCCGCCTCGTTCATCTCGAACAGCAGCGTCTGCTCGGCGACCGGCCGCGGCAGCACCTTCAGCGACGCTTCGACGATCACGCCGAGCGTGCCGAGCGAGCCGGGCAGCGCGCGCGCCACGTCGTAGCCGGCCACGTTCTTCATCACGCGACCGCCGAACGACAGCACGTTGCCGCGGCCGTCGAGCAGGCGCGCGCCGAGCACGAAGTCGCGCACCGCGCCGGCCGCCATGCGGCGCGGACCGGCCAGGCCGGCAGAAACCGCGCCAGCGACGGTTGCGGTCGGGCCAAAGTGCGGCGGCTCGAACGGGAGCATCTGGTTCTGCTCCGCAAGGCGCGCTTCGAGCTCCGCCAGCGGCGTGCCGCCGCGCACCGTGACGACGAGTTCGGTCGGTTCGTAGTCGACGATGCCGCTGATGCTGCGCACGTCGAGCGCCTCGCCGCGCGGCTCGTTGCCGTAGAAGGCCTTGGTGCCGCCGCCGACGACCATGAGCGGCGTCCGAGCCGCCGCGGCCGCGCGCACGCGCTCCTGCAATGTCTGCAGAGTCGGGTCCATGGTCAGAAGCGGGGAAGTTCGGGGAATTTCAGCGCGCCGGCGTGCACATGCATCTTGCCGTACTCGGCGCAGCGGTTGAGCGTCGGGATCGCCTTGCCGGGATTCAGCAGGCCGGGCGGATCGAACGCGCGCTTCACCGCGAAGAAGGACTCCAGCGTGGCCGGGTCGAACTGCAGGCACATCTGGTGGACCTTCTCGACGCCGACGCCGTGCTCGCCGGTGACCGTGCCGCCGACGGCGATCGACAGTTCGAGGATCTCGAAGCCGAACTCCTCGGCGCGCACCACGGAGTCCGGGTCGTTGGCGTCGAACATGATCAGCGGATGCAGGTTGCCGTCGCCGGCGTGGAACACGTTGGCGCAGCGCAGGTTGTACTTCCTTTCCATCGCCGCGATCGCCTTCAGCACTTCGCCGAGGCGCTTGCGCGGGATCGTGCCGTCCATGCAGTAGTAGTCGGGCGAGATGCGCCCGACCGCGGGAAAGGCCGCCTTGCGGCCGGCCCAGTAGCGCAGGCGCTCGGGCTCGGACTGCGACACCGCGAGGTGGGTGGCCCCCTTGGTGTCGAGCACTGCCTTCATCCGCTCGATCTCTTCGGCGACCTCCTCCGGCGTGCCGTCGGACTCGACCAGCAGGATCGCCTCCGCGTCCAGGTCGTAGCCCGCCTTCACGAACGGCTCGACCGCCGCGGTGGCCGGCTTGTCCATCATCTCCATGCCGGCCGGGATGATTCCCGCGGCAATCACGGCGGCGACCGCGTCGCCGCCTTTCTCGATGTCGTCGAACGACGCCATGATGACCTGCTGCTTCAGCGGCTTCGGCACCAGCTTCACCGTCGCCTCGGTGATCACGAGCAGCATGCCCTCGCAGCCGACCACCAGCGGCAGCAGGTCGTAGCCGGGCGCGTCTGGCGCTTCGGATCCGACTTCGACCACTTCTCCATCCACTGTTACCCCGCGCACGCGCAGGACGTTCTGCAGCGTCAGGCCGTACTTCAGGCAGTGCACGCCGCCCGAGTTCTCGGCGATGTTGCCGCCAATGGTGCAGGCGATCTGGCTCGACGGATCCGGCGCGTAGTACAGGCCGAGATGGGCCACCGCTTCCGAAATCGCGCTGTTGCGCACGCCCGGCTGCACGGTCGCGGTCCGCGCGAGCGGATCGATGCGGACGATGCGGTTGAACTTGGCGAGCGACAGCAGCACCCCCTGGCCGTGCGGCAGCGCGCCGCCCGACAGGCCGGTGCCCGCGCCGCGCGGGACGATCGGCACGTCGAGGTCGAAGCAGGCGCGCGCGATGCGGGCGACCTGCTCCTCGGTTTCCGGCAGCGCCACCACCATCGGCACCTGCCGGTACAGCGTCAGGCCGTCGCACTCGTAGGGCCGCGTGTCTTCCTCGCGCCAGAGGATGCAGTGGTCCGGCAGGAAGGTCCGCAGCATCGCCACTACCGTGCGCTGGCGCTCGATGTCGACGGCGCCCGTGCCTTCGAGGGGAATGCGCTCGCCGAGCATCTTCGGCGGCTGGGTGCGGGGAGCATTCATTGCGGAGGAGGTTACACAAGTCGTCCGGGCGCCACAGCGGCGCAACGGGTTGGACAGTCTTTACCGGCAGGCACGAATCGACGGCCCTGGGCTATCCTGCGACGGTCTCGACACCGGGTAGCTCGGCGGAAACACCGATGGGAAATCGAATGCTGCTGGCCTGCCTGTTCGCCGGCCTCGCCGGCGCCGCCGGCGCGCAGGACATCGAGCGGGGGCGCAGGCTCTTCACGGACACCGGCGCGGCGACCGGCAAACCGGTCGGCAGCTGCGTCGCTTGCCACGCGAACACCGATGCATTGCGCGGAATGCTCGAGAACCGCGGCAGCAGCCCGCAGGACACGCGCTTCGTGCGCGCGTTGCTGCAGAAGTCGATCGACGGTGCCGTGGCCGGCGCGCGCGGCGCCAAGGCGCAGTACCGCGGCGTGCTGACCGCGAAGGATCTCGACGACCTCTCCGCCTACATCGCGAAGGCGCGCTCGAGCTGAGGCTGGCATCGCCGCGTCACGATCGGTAGGAAGGATCGACGCGGTCCAGTTTCCGCAGCAGCGCCGGCCACGCGAGGCCGCCGCCGGCGCCGTGGGTGACGCGCTGCCACTGCTCCTCCGCGCCGTCGACGATGGCCTGGCCGATCCGGTTCAACGCTCCGCCACCCGCCTGCGCGCGCACCTGCATCATGCAGGCGGCTTCAAGGAAGTACATCGCGACGAAGGCCTCGGCGACTGTGCGGCCGACGGTCAGCAGGCCGTGGTTGCGCAGGATGAGCGAGCGCCTGTCCCCGAGGTCGCGCACCAGGCGCGGCTTCTCGTCCTCGTTGAGCGCGACGCCTTCGTAGTCGTGATAGGCGAGGGAGGCCAGCGCGAACATCGCGTGCTGTGACAGCGGCAGCAGGCCATCGCGCTGCGCCGACACGGCGACCCCGTTGACCGAGTGCACGTGCAGGACGCAGTGCGCGTCCTCGCGCGCCGCATGGATCGCGCTGTGGATCGTGAACCCCGCCGGATTGACCGCGTGCGGGCTCGCTTCGACCTTGCGTCCGTCGAGGTCGACCTTCACCAGGCTGGAGGCCGTGATCTCGCTGAACAGCCAGCCGTACGGGTTGATCAGGAAGTGGTGCTCGGGCCCAGGCACGCGCGCCGAGATGTGCGTGAAGATGAGATCGTCCCATCCGTACAGCGCCACGAGCCGGTAGCAGGCCGCCAGGGCAACGCGCTGGTTCCACTCGGACTCGGTCACGGTCGACCGGACACTCGCCGCTGCATCGTTCATCGTCGTCTCCTCGACAGCCACCCGGCTGAGGAGACCGATTCTGGTCAGTCGGCGAAATCGCGCGCTGAATTCGGCTCAGCGCCGGGGTGAAGTCCGCTCAGCCGACGGTCGAGGCCGGCCCGGCCGGCGCTGCCGTTGACTCAGCCTGCAGGCGGCGGCTCCGTCACCGCGCCTCGCAGCCAGTCAATGAATCGGCGCACCTCGGAACGCTGGAGATCGGCGCGGTCGTAGAGCAGCCAGTACGCGTGCGGAGACTCGGCGGCGAGGTCGAACAGCGGGACGAGCAGTCCGGCCGCAAGCCAGTGGCGGATGATGGTGCGGCGGCCGAGTGCGATGCCCTGGCCAGCGACGGCTGCCTCCATCAGCAGGCCGAGATCGTTGAACTGCACGCCTTGCGCCGGTTCGGGCCATTCGAGTCCCGCCGCGGCGAACCACGGCCGCCACGGTTCCAGCGGGCTGCGCAGCAGCCGGGCCGTGCGCAGCGCGGCCGGCGTGTCGAACGGTCCGGTGCGCGCGATGTACGCCGGCGCCGCGACAGCAAAGACCGGCTCGGCCAGCAGGAGTTCGGGGCCGCCGGCGTCGGCGTACTGGCCGCCGCCGTAGCGCACTTCGACATCCGCCTCGCCCGCCTTGACGTCGAGCAGCGGGATCGTCAGCTGCAGTTCGAGCTCGATGTCCGGGTGCGACTCGGTGAACGCGGCCAGCCGCGGCACCAGGATGTTGCGCGCGAAGGTGGGTGGAACGGCGACCAGCAGCCGCCGACTGGCATCGGAGCGCGGTGCCGGCAGCGCCTCGAGGCCGGCGAGCGCGGCGCGCGCTGCGCTCGCGTACTGCACCGCGTGCGCGGTGAGCGTCAAGGGCTGCGGCCGGGCGATCAGCGGCTGGCCCAGCCACACCTCGAGCTGGCGCAGCCGGTGGCTGATCGCGCTCGCGGTGACACACAGCTCGTCCGCCGCGGCGACCACGCTGCCGAGGCGCGCGACGGCCTCGATCGCCTGCAGGCAGTGCAGCGGCGGAAGGCGCCTCATCGCGCGAACTGGCGGGCGCCTAGACCCGGACGACCTTGCCGGGGTTCAGGATGTTCTGCGGATCGAAGCTGCGCTTGATGCGCGCCATCAGTTCGAGCGCGTCGTCGCCGTGCTCGTCGCGCAGGAAGTCCATCTTGTGCATGCCGACGCCGTGCTCGCCGGTGCAGGTGCCGTCCATCGCGAGCGCGCGCGCGACGATGCGCCGGTTCAGCCGCTCGGCTTCCTCGATCTCCTCCGGCCGGTCAGGGTCGGCGAGGATCGCGCAGTGGAAGTTGCCGTCGCCGACGTGGCCGAGGATCGGCGCGGGCAGCGGCGACATTGACGTGTCGCGGATGGTCTCGGTGATGCACTCGGCGAGCCGCGAGATCGGCACGCAGACGTCGGTGGTGAAGCTGCGCGATCCGGGCTTCAGCTGCAGGCAGGCGAAGTACGCGTTGTGGCGCGCTTCCCAGAGGCGCGAGCGCTCCTCCGGCTGGTTGGCCCACTGGAACGCGGCGGCGCCATGCCCGCGCGCGATCGCCTGCACGGCCTCCACCTGCTCCGCCACGCCGGTGGGCGAGCCGTGGAACTCGAACAGCAGCATCGGCAGCTCCGGCAGCCCGAGCTTGTTGCGCGCGTTCACCGCCTTCACCGTCAGCGCGTCGAGCAGTTCGCAGCGCGCGATCGGCACGCCCATCTGGATCGTCTCGATCGTCGTCCTCACCGCGGCTTCCACCGTGGGGAAGCTGCAGGTGGCGGCCGAGATCGCCTCGGGCTGGGCGTACAGCCTCAGCGTGACCTCGGTGATGATGCCGAGCGTGCCTTCGCTGCCGACGAGCAGCCGCGTCAGGTCGTAGCCCGCGCTCGACTTCTTGGCGCGGCTCGACGTGCGAATGATGCGACCCTCGCCGCTCACGAAGGTCAGCCCGAGGACGTTCTCGCGCATCGTGCCGTAGCGCACGGCGTTGGTGCCCGACGCGCGCGTGGCGGCCATGCCGCCGAGCGTGGCATCGGCGCCCGGGTCGATCGGGAAGAAGAAGCCGCTCGCCCTGATCTCGTTGTTCAGCTGCTTGCGGGTGACGCCGGCCTGCACCGTGACGGTCAGGTCTTCCGCGTTCACCGCGAGCACGGCGTTCATCTGGGACAGGTCGACCGAGATGCCGCCCTCGAGCGCGAGCAGGTGGCCTTCGAGCGACGTGCCGACGCCGTACGGGATCACTGGCACGCGATGGTCGACGGCGACCCGCACGAGATCGGCGACCTCCTCGGTCGTGCGGGCGAAGACGACGGCGTCCGGCGGCAGTGGCGGGTAGGGCGATTCGTCGCGCCCGTGGTGGTCGCGGACCGCATCGGACGTTGAAAACCGCTCGCCGAACAGGGCCTTCAGCTTCTCGGCCACGATCGGTGGCAGCGGCCTGCGCATCGCCTGCGGTGGAAGGGGCGCGTTCATAATCAGACTCCGTCGAGCACGACAGGGCAACACCGGAAGGTCATTCTATGGGCAACAGACTCTCGCAGATCGCCACGCGCACCGGAGATGCGGGCACCACCGGCCTCGGCGACGGCACGCGCGTCGACAAGGACCACCTGCGGATCTGCGCGCTCGGCGACGTCGACGAGCTGAATTCCTTCGTCGGCCTGCTCGCGACCGAAGACCTGCCGGCGGAAGTGCGCGCCGACCTGTCCGACATCCAGCACGATCTGTTCGACCTCGGCGGCGAACTGGCGATCCCGGGTTACACGATGATCGCTGACACGCAGGTCGCGCGCCTCGACGCGCGGCTCGCGCACTACAACGCCGACCTGCCGCGCCTCGCGGAGTTCATCCTTCCGGGCGGCTCGCGCGCGGCGGCGCTCGCCCACGTCTGCCGCACCGCCTGCCGCCGCGCCGAGCGCGCGCTGGTCGCGCTCGGCAAGCAGGACAAGGTCAACGACGGTCCGCGGCAGTACCTGAACCGCCTGTCCGACCTGATGTTCGTCCTGGCGCGCGTGCTGAACCGGCATGCGGGCGGCACCGACGTGCAGTGGCAGCAGCGCAAGAACCAGTAGCGCGCACCGGCTGGCGGGCCGCATTTGACCGCGGCGGCGCTTTCAACAAGACTCCGCCGTCGTCGAGTTTCCGGCGAACGAACATGGACGGCCTTCGGCCCCGGCATCAAACGTGAGCACATCCCCGCTGGACGCGGTCGACCCGCTGCGCCGTCGCCTGGCCATTGCCATGTCGGGATCGCCGTTCGCCGGCGTCATGAACTCGGCGCTGGCCGCCGGCCGCACTGACGGGGTTGGTGCCGGCGCCACGGCCGCCACCGGCCGCTGGGTGCACGCGTTCGCCGCGTTCGGCGAGCCCAAGTACCCGGAGGGGTTCGCGCACTTCGAGTACGTCAACCCGGACGCGCCGCGCGGTACCACGCTGCGGCTGCGCAACCCGGACCGCCGCACCAGCTTCGACAAGTTCAACCCGTTCACGACCCGGGGCAACGCACCCGCGGGCGTGGCGATCTGGATGATCGAGGGCCTGGCGCACCTGTCGGCCGACGAGCCGTCGACGATGTACGCGCTGCTCGCCGAGTCGATGTTCGTCGCGCCCGACTTCTCGTCGGTCGCGTTCCGCATCCGGCCGCAGGCGCGCTTCTCGAACGGCGACCCGGTCACTCCCATGGACGTGAAGCACAGCTTCGACACGCTGAGCTCGAAGGAGGCAGCGCCGCCGTACCAGACCATCCTCGCGGGCATCGAGCGCGCCGAGATCGTCGACTCGCGGACGGTGCGCTTCCAGTTGCGGCAGCGCACCCGCGACCAGTTGTTCGTCGCCGGCACGCTGCCGATCTTCAGCCGCAAGTGGGGCGAAGGGAAGAAGTTCTCGGAGATCGTCTCCGAGCACCCGATCACCACCGGGCCGTACGTGATCGGCAAGGTCGACATGCCGCGGCGCATCGAGTTCATCCGCAACCCGAACTACTGGGCCGACGCGCTGCCGGGCCTGGGCGTGCGTCGGGGCCACTTCAACTTCGATCGCATCATCTACCGCAACTACTCGGAGAACGCCGTCGCGCGCGAGGCCTTCAAGGCGGGCGAGTTCGACCTCTTCAAGGAGTACGGCGCGCGTTCCTGGCTGCGGCTGCACCAGGGCGCGAAGTGGGACGACGGCCGCATCGTCAAGCGCGCCTTCGTGACCGGCTTCGGGCAGCTGATGCAGGCGTACATCCTCAACCTGCGGCGACCGCTGTTCCAGGACATCCGCGTGCGCGAGGCGCTGGTCTACAGCTACGACTTCGAGAACACCTTCAAGACCGGCCTGTACCAGCGGGCCGACAGCCTGTTCAACAACAGCGACTTCGCCGCGCAGGGCACGCCGGGCCCGGGCGAACTCGCGCTGCTCGAGCCGTTCCGCAAGTCGCTGCCGCCCCGCGTCTTCGGCCCGGCCTTCCGCGCCCCTCGCACCAAGGACGCGCCCAACGGGCTGCGCCGCAACCTGCTGAAGGCGCGCGCGCTGCTCGAGGAGGCCGGCTGGAAACTCGACGAGGAAGGCCTGCTGCGCAATGGCAAGGGGGAGCTCTTCGAGTTCGAGTACATGTCGCCGCGCGAGATCCAGGACCTGGGGTGGCAGACGCTGCTGCGCAAGCTCGGCATCACGATGAAGCACCGCGTGGTCGACTTCGCGCTGTACCGCTCGCGGCTGCAGAAGTACGACTACGACGTGATCACGCTCGCCGGTGGCGACTTCACGCTGCCGGACTCCGGCACCCTCGACGCGATCCTCGGCTCGAAGTCGGCCGACGAAGAGGGCAACAGCAACTTCCGCGGAGTCCGGGACCCGGCGGTCGACGCGCTGATCGCCGCCATCGGCCGGGCCGAGACGATGGAGCAGCTGCGCGACGCCGCGCGCGCGCTCGACCGCGTGGTGACCTGGAGCTTCTTCCAGATCCCCGAGCTCTACAACAACGTGGAACCCGTCTCGTTCTGGAACCGCTTCGGCATCCCCGCGGTGCAGGCGCAGTTCTTCAGCGCCGACACCTACTTCACCGGCATTGCCGAGTTCGGTCCGTGGCCGCTGTGGTGCTGGTGGGACAAGTCGCTCGAGGGGAAGCGCTGATGCTCGCGTACGTCCTGCGGCGCGTGCTGCTGATGATCCCGACGCTGATCGGGGCGCTGACCATCACGTTCGTCGTCATGCAGTTCGTTCCCGGCGGCCCGGTCGAGCAGGTGATGGCCGAGGCGCGGGCCGGCGCGATCGAGGGCCGCTACAAGGCCGGCCGCGACCTCGACAAGCAGCGGGTCGAGGAGCTCAAGAAGCTCTACGGCTTCGACAAGCCGGCGCACGTGCGCTACTTCGAGATGCTCGGCTCGTTCGCCCGGTTCGACCTCGGCCGCAGCTTCATGCAGAACAAGGACGTCTGGCAGCTGATCAAGGAGAAGCTCCCGGTCTCGATCTCGCTCGGGATGTGGACGTTCCTGGTCAGCTACCTCGTGTCGATCCCGCTCGGCGTGGCCAAGGCGGTGCGCGAGGGAACGCGCTTCGACGCGGTGACCACGCTGTTCGTCCTGCTCGGCTACGCCATCCCCGGGTTCGTGCTCGGCGTGCTGCTGATCGTGCTGTTCGCCGGCGGCACCTTCTTCGACTGGTTCCCGCTGCGCGGGCTGACGTCCGACAACTGGGAAGAGCTGTCGTGGGGCGCGCGCATCGTCGACTACTTCTGGCACCTCGCGCTGCCGCTCGCCTGCCTGGTGATCGGCAGCTTCGCGGTCCTGACCATGCTGACGAAGAACACCTTCGTCGAGGAGATGCGCAAGCAGTACGTGCTGGTCGCGCGCGCCAAGGGACTGTCCGACCGGCGGGTGCTCTACAAGCACATCTTCCGCAACGCGCTGATCCCGCTGATCACCGGCTTTCCCGCAGCGTTCATCGGCGCGTTCTTCGCCGGATCCGTGCTGATCGAGACGCTGTTCTCGCTCGACGGCCTCGGGCTGCTCGCGTTCGAGTCGGTAGTGCGGCGCGACTACCCGGTCGTGCTCGGGTCGCTCTATCTCTTCACGCTGATCGCGCTGGTGGTCAAGCTGATCGCCGACCTGCTGTACGTGGTGGTGGACCCGCGCGTGCAGTTCGCGAGCGTGGGCCGATGATGAACAGGATTGCATCGTGAGCACCATCGTCACTCCGGCCGGCGCACCGCAGACCGACGCCGACCTGCGCACGGCGGCCGCGGCGAAGCCGCTGTCGCCCAACCAGCGCGCGTGGGCCCGCTTCCGGCGCAACCGGATCGGACTCGTCTCGCTGTGGATCTTCCTGGCGATTCTGGTCACGGCAACCTTCGCCGAGATCGTGAGCAACGACCGTCCCTTCGTCGCACGCATCGACGGCCAGTGGCACGCGCCGATGTTCGCCAACCCGAGCGAGCGCGCCATCGGCGGTGACTTCGGCACCGGGACCGACTGGAAGGACCCGTTCGTCGCCGACGTGCTGGCGCGGCCGGGCAACTGGGCGCTGTTCACTCTCAACGTGCACTCCGCCACGTCGACCGACTACTTCTCGCCTGAAGTCTCGCCGTCGCCGCCGACGGCGAGCAACTGGATCGGCACGGACCAGCACGGCCGCGACATGGTCGCGCGGCTGCTGTACGGCTTCCGCGTCAGCATCTGGTTCGCGCTCGCGCTCACCGTGGTCGGCACGCTGATCGGCATCCTGGCTGGCGCGCTCCAAGGGTACTTCGGCGGGCGGGTCGACGGCGATCCCTGGCCTGCCCTGGATCATCGGCGAGCTGACGGCCCGTGGCTGGCGCCTCCTGTTGATCGCCTCGACGCACGGGCACTCGGACCACACGGGCGAGAACGCGGCGCTCGAGGCCTGGTCGCGCGAGGTTGCGGCCAGCGTGTCCGGCGAGGTGGCGGCGACCGCGACCGACGAGACCGGCGACCCGCTCGCCGCGCACGCCCTCGAGCACGGCGTCGTCGTCGTGGCGCCCGACGGGCGCGAGCGCCGGCCGGACCGCTCCCGCGGCGCCGAGATCGCGGCCCACCCCGCCGACTGGTACCGCCTCACCGACCCGAAGCCGCTGTTCGCCCCGTTCCCGATCCCGCCCTGCGTGCCCGCCGCCGAGCTCGCCGAGGGCGGCGTCGTCCGCTTCGGCGACGTCCGCCTCGACGTCCTCCACACCCCCGGCCACACGGAGGGCTCGGTCTGCCTCGTCTCGCACGAGGCCGGCGTCATCTTCTCGGGCGACACGCTGTTCCCGGGGCGGGTGGGGGAGGGTGGACCTCCCCGGCGGCGATCCCGACGCGATGGTCGACTCGCTCCGCCGCCTGGCGACGCTGCCCGACACCCTGCGCGTCCTGCCGGGACACGGGCAGCCGACGACGATCGCGGCCGAGCGGCCGTGGCTCGAGGTCGTGGCACGCGAGGGCCGCCTGCCGCTCTGACGGCCCGTGCGGCGACGGCTACGCCGGGGGCGCCGGGGGCGCCGGGGGCGCCGGCTTGCGGTAGACCGCCGACCGGCGGTGGAGCCGGAACCCGACCGACTCGTACAGTCGCAGGGCACCCTGCGGGTTGTCGGCGTCGACGCCGAGGATCGCCTCGTCGAGGCCGCGCTCGCGAAGTGCCTCGAGGCCCCGGGCGATCAGCGCCCGGGCGACGCCCCGCCGCCGCCACGGCCGCCGGACGGAGTACAGAGTCGATCCAGCCGCGCCGGCGCCCGAATCGCTCGTTCTCCGGAGCATCGATGAGCGGCAGGACGGAGCCGGCCACCTCGCCGCCGTCCCAGGCCACCTGCCAGAGCGCGAGGTCCTGGCGCGGATCGTCAAGGTAGCCCGATGTCCTCGGGCAGCGTCGGCGTGTAGCCCCAGTGGTCCCGGAACGCCTCGTCGTCGGCGCGCAATACCTGCCTGGCGTCCGCCCGGTCGCGGACCGGCCGAACCTCGATCCCCGGCGGCAGGGGCACCTCGGGGATCGCCTCGAGTGACGGCCGGAGCATGAGGAAGAACCAGCGGGCCGGCTCGTACCCCTCGGCCGCGAGGAGCGTGCGCGCTCCGACGGCGCCGTCGTCGGCCCACATCTCGAAGCGCCGGGTTCCACGGCCGACGGGAGCCAGCGCCTCGGCCGCCAGCGACGCCTCGCTTGCGCGAAGGATCGACCGCCCGACGCCCCGGCGGCGGACCTCCGGGGCGAGGTAGCAGCGGTGCGAGAGGATCGCGTCGCCCGACGCCTCCTCCACCCACCTCCAGCGCACCGCGTAGCCGACGCACGTGCCGTCGAGATCGATGACCGAGATGTCGCGCGGAGGGTCGATGCGTGGGTCGCTGCGGAGCTCGTTGCCGAGGATCTCCCCGGTCGTTGTCTCGTCGAGCCCGTCGGCGAGGAACGCGGTGTTGCGTGCCTCGGCCATCGGGCCGAAGTCGCCGGCGTCCCGCCAGGGCCGGACCTCGAGCCCGGGAATCAGCGGCAGAGCCGGGGCATACGCACCGCGCCCGGCTCCAGACGTCGTTCGATCGCTCATCGGCCCCACTCCCCGCGCTTGGCCTTCGAGCGGGCGGCGCCGGCCTTGCCGATCGCGGCCCAGCGCTTCTTCTCGGCCCTTCGTGCCCCGCGTCCATTTCGAGCGCCCGGTAGCGCTCCTCGCGGGCGAGCTTCCGCCAGCCGGCGAACCGGTCGGCCCCGAGCGCGCCTTCCTCCACCGCCGCCCGGACGGCGCAGCCCGGGCTCCTGCTCGTGGCGGCAGTCCGAGAAGCGACACGATTCCGCGACCGCCGCGACGTCCGCGAAGGCGAGGTCGAGGCCGGTCCCGTCGTCCCACAGGCCGAGCGCGACGGAGCTCCGGCGTGTCGAGGAGGAGCCCGTCGCCGCCGGGCAGGGCGACGAGCTCGGCGCCCCACGGTGGTGTGGCGGCCCCGCGCGTCGTCCTCGCGGATCTCGCGGACCAGCAGCCGCTCCTCGCCGAGGAGCGCGTTGGCGAGCGTGCTCTTGCCGACGCCCGACGAGCCGACGAGGACCACGGTCCTCCCTGCGCCCAGGAAGGCCCGGACGGCGTCGAGGCCCGTGCCGCTGATCGCGCTCGTCGCGACGACCGGGACGCCGACGGCCACCTCCTCGAGCTGTGCCTCGGCGACGGCAACCTCGACCGGATCCCGGGCGAGGTCGACCTTCGTCAGGACAACGACCGGCCGCGCCCCCGACTCCCAGGCAGTCGCCAGGTAGCGCTCGATGCGCCGAGGGTTGAGGTCGCGGTTGAGCGATGTCGCGACGAGGACGACATCGACGTTGGCCGCGAGCACCTGGACCGGCGCGCCGTAGTCGGCCGGTGCCTTGCGCCGCAGCTGGGTGCGCCGCGGCAGGACGACGTGAACGGACGCGGCGCCCTCCTCGCGCCGGGCGTCGACCGCGACCCAATCGCCGACGACCGGCAGCTCGGTCGGGCCAGCCTCGAACCGGAGGCGGCCGGTGACGCGGGCCTCGAGTGGCTCGGGGTCCTCGCCGGTCGCCACCTCCCAGGCGCCGCGGTGGGCGGCAACGACCCTGGCCGGGACGAGCCCGGGCCCGATGCCCGCGAGCGCCGCCTGCCAGCCGGGATCCCAGCCGAGGGCCGCGAGCCCTGCCAGCGACGTGGCGGCGCTCATCGCCCGGTCCCCGGCTCGGCGTCGAGAGGACGCCGCCACTCGACCTCACGGAACACCGGCCGGAAGCCCATCGCCTCGTAGAGACGGAGAGCCCCCGTCTCGTTCTGGGCGTCGACGCCCAGGGCGGCCTCGGTCATGCCCCGCTCGCGGAGGGCCCGCAGGGCCCGGCAGATCAACGCCGAGGCGACGCCCCTGCCGCGCCAGCCGGCCCGGGTCGAGATGTTCTCGCACCAGCCGCGGCGGACCCTGCCGCGAGCGTTCTCCTCGTCGTTGATGTACGACCGCACCATGCCGATGATCTCGTCACCGGCCCAGGCCACCTGCCAGAGCCCGGTGTCCCGGTTGAAGGGATCCTCCTGGAACTCCTGCCAGCGGGTGTCGGAGCCGTCCTCGACGCCGGCGCCCCAGTGGCCGGCGAAGGCCTCTACCTCCGCGTCGAAGATCGCCCGCCGCTGAGCGGGCTCGACGGGACGGACCTCGGCCGGCCGGCAGCGGCCGGTCGGGGATGTCGTGGAGGGAGGGCGGAGCATCTCGTAGCCGAAGCGGACGTTCTCGAAGCCGCGGGCGCGCAGCTCCGCCTCGCCCTCGGCGTCGTCGCCCCAGGTGATGGCGGTGACGGTCGCCGGACGGCCGTCGGCGGGGACGGTCGCGGCGTTCGACCGGTGCCGTGCCAGCGCCCAGTCGAGCAGCGTGGCGAACGTGCCGGCCGGCGCATCGGGCGTCCGGAAGATCGCCGTCCCGAAGACGCGGTCGCCGCGGTGCTCGTCGCGCCACTCGACGCGCACGTAGGCGACGGGGCGGCCGTCGACCTCGCCGATCCGGAGGTCGGTCGCCAGGTCGCTGTTCTCGAGGTGATCGTAGTAGGCCCGGAGCCCCTCGAGGGTCATCACGGCCAGGCTGCCGCCGGCCGTCCGCATCGCGTTGTTGACCTGTACGAGGGCCGAGGCCTCCTCCGGCCAGCGGGCTGGCCGGAGGAGAAGCCCCGGAAGGTCGGCGGGATCAGCGGTCCCGACCGGGACGGAGGCCGGGGCGGTCCGGCCTGCCATCCCGTTCGTGATCCCCGTCATCACCCGACTCGCTTGAGCTTGCCGGTGCGCTTCGCGTACCGCTCGGCACGCCCGAAGAGCCAGAGGCCGGACGGGATCAGGACGACGCCCATGATCGCGAGGGGCCAGATGTCGTGCCAGACGTCCGCGAGGGTCGCCCCGTCGAGGAGCCCGGCGCGCACGCCGTCGAGGATGTACGTCGCCGGCGAGAGCTTCGCCAGGACCTGCATCCACTCCGGCAGGACCTCGACCGAGTAGTACACGCCGCTGACGACGAGGAGGCAGGACTGGATGACGAACGTCATCTGGGCGCCGCGCTCGACGTACAGCAACGGCAGGACCGCCGCCATGACGCCGATCCCGATGATCGAGAACGAACCCACGACCATGATCCCGGCCGCCGTGACGAAGTTGGCCTGCGACAGGTCGAGCTCGAAGAACATCGTCAGGACGACGAGGATCACCGTCGTGTGGACGAGGCCGTAGAGGATCGCGTAGAAGGTGGATCCCAGGAGCTGCGACGCGCGCCGGACCGGCGCCATCATCGTGTACTCCAGGGTGCCCTCCCAGCGCTCCCAGGCGATCGTCTCGGCGATGAAGCTGAAGACGGTCGACAGGTAGTTCCAGAAGATCGCC
>CAVPRE010000005.1:0-376273 GCA_963707725.1 uncultured beta proteobacterium
GCGCCGTTTCTCTTTCCGGCTATCGTTCCGCCCCATGCGTCGCATCCTCGACTTCACCACCATCGCCTCGCGCCATGCCGTCGCGTGGACCGTGCGCGCGGTCGTGCTGTTCATCACCGGCTGCCTCGTCCTCGCGCTCGGCTTCACCCTCTATGCCGTCAACGCGCTGCCCGACCTGCAGCCGTGGCACACCACGCGGCTGACCAAGGAGTTCGACGCGCTCAGGCACGCGCGGATGGACTTCGCCGGATACCTGGCCCTCGAGAAGGAACTGTTCGACGAGGCCGCGGCCGTCTCGGCGACCTGGCACGGCCGCGGCGAGACGTTCGACCACAGCCGGTTCAACGCTGCCAGCAGCATGCGGAAGCTGGCCGACGGCGCGCCGTACAACCGCTCGTTCCGGCTGACTCCGGCGGCGCCGGTCGGTGGCGCGCTGCTCGTGCACGGGCTCACGGACTCGCCATACTCGGTGCGTGCGGTCGCCGAAGTTCTGTACCGCAGCGGCTTCGAAGTCACCGTGCTCCGCCTTCCCGGCCACGGCACGCTGCCGTCGATGATGACCGAGATGCACGAGCGCGACTGGCAGGCAGCCGTCGAACTCGCCGCGCGCGACGTCGCGGCGCGCACGCCACCGGGCGCGCCGTACTACGTCGGCGGCTACTCGACCGGCGCCTCGCTGGCGCTCCACCACACGCTGCGATCCCTGAAGGACGACTCGGCGCGGCGACCGACCCGCGTGCTGCTGCTCTCGCCCGCGATCAAGCTGACGCCCGCCGCGGCGCTGGCGAACGTGATCGACTTCTTCTCGATCATCCCCGTGCCGGTGCTCGAGAAGGTGCGCTGGCAGGAAGTCGTCGCGGAGTACGACCCGTACAAGTTCAACTCCTTTCCGGTCAACGCCTCGCGGCAGGTGAACCGCGCGACCAATGCCCTGCAGAGCGAACTCGCGGCGGCCGCAGCGGACGGCCGGATCGCCTCGATGCCACCGGTCGTGACCTGGCAGTCGGTCGTCGACTCCACCGTCGGCTCGGAACCGACCGTCGACGTGCTGTACGCGCAGCTGCGTGGCGCGCAGCACCGTCTCGTGATGTTCGACGTCAATCGCAGTGTCAGGCTGGCCAGCGTGCAGCGGCCGGGCGCCCGCGACTTGATCGAACGCGTGGCGCGCGGCGAGCGCCGCTACACCCTCGAGCTGGTGTCGAACGTGTCGCCCGAGACGCTCGACATCGCGCTGTACCGGCTGGCGCCGGGCCAGCCGGTCGAGACGGTCCAGACCGGGCTGGCCTGGCCCGGCGACCTCGTTTCGCTCGGCCACGTGGCGCTGCCGTTCCCGCCCGACGATCCGGTCTACGGCATCCGGCCCGGCAGCGGACGGCACGGCCTGCCGAGCCTCGGCTCGCTGCTGCTGCGGGGTGAGTCGGGCGCCCTGACCGTGTCTCTGGGTTCGCTGACGCGCGTGCGCAGCAACCCGTTCTGGCCGATCATCGAAGGCCAGATCGAAGTGCCTGCTGCAGCCGATATCCAGTCAGCGGCCGCTACGCCTTCACCCGCGGCGCGTTGACCAGAACGATCCCTGCGCCGACGAGCACGGCGCCGACCCCGAACACCGGCGACACGCGCTCCCCGAGCAGCACCACGCCGAACGCGACGCCGGCCAGCGGCGTCAGGAAGCCGAACACCGCGAGCCGGCCCGCGAGATAGCGGGTCAGCAGCCAGAACCAGATCAGGTAGCTGGCGAAGGCGACGATCACGCCCTGGTAGACGAGGCTGCCGATCGCCAATGGCGTCAGCCGCACGATGCCGGGCTCGCCGAGCGCGAGCGATACCAGGGGCAGCAACAAGGCGGACAGGCCGAGCTGGTAGCCGAGCGTCTTGGTAGCCGACGCCTGCGCCAGCCGCGTCGCGCGGATCACGACCGTGGTCGACGCCCAGAGCACCGCCGCTGCGATGCCGCACAAGTCGCCCAGGACCGTTCCGTCCCGTCGCCCAGCAACCCGTCGGCGAAGGCGACGACGATGCCGCCGAACGCGACCAGCGTCCCGGCCCACTGCACCGCCGACAGGCGCTCCCCGGGCACGAACAGCGCCAGTCCGAGCGCGGTCAGGCACGGCGCGAGGTACAGGAACACGACCATGCGCGAGGCGGTCGTGTGGGGCAGGCCGAAATAGATGAAGAAGAACTCGGCGGCGAACAGCACGCCCGCGACGAGGCCGGGACCAAGCGTGCCGTCGCGCTCGAACAGCGCCAGCGACCGCGCACGCGCCCACGCCAGCAGCAGCGCCGTGGCCACGATGGAGCGGATCCCGCCCTGCATCACCGGCGACACGTCGGGCAGCGCGACCTTCACGGCCACCTGCTGCAGACCCCACAAGACGCAACAGCCGACCATCAGCGCGTACGCGCTGGCGTCGAGCGGCACGCGGGACGTCGGGTTCAACGAGGCTCGGCGGCGGCCGTTCCGCGCCGGGACCGCAGGGCGCGGCGGCCCCAGGTCCAGACGTAGTGGATCCCGGAGCCGACGATGGTCGCGGTCACTAGGACGAACAGCGGCGGCAGGAAGGCGGTGATCTCGATCAACCGCGCGGCATTCGCCAGCAGGGCCGAGAGAACGCTGAACTCGAGCACGGTGTTGAACTTCGACAGCCAGCTCGGTTCCATCTCGACGCGGCCGACGACGAAGTGGAACGCCACCGCGCCGGCGACGATGACCAGGTCGCGCACCACGATCGCGGTCGCGAGCCAGAGCGGGACCAGTGCCTGCGACGCGAGCACCAGCGTGACGGCCAGCATCGTCAGCTTGTCCGCCAGCGGGTCGGCGATGGCGCCGAGGCGCGTGCGCGCGTTCCAGTGCCGGGCGATCCAGCCATCCGCAAGATCACTTATGGCGGATACGACGAACACGGCGAAGGCGGCCACGAAGCGCTGCTCGACCAGCAGCAGCACGAGCACCGGAATCAGCAGGAAGCGCAGCGCGGTGATCAGGTTGGGGAGGTGCCGCATGCCGCCCATGTTAGAGGACGCCGTCCGCCTCTAGAATCGCCGCTCCACCGGGCCGCGCGTCCGCAGCAGGCTTCCGCAGCACGGTCCGGCGTCGAAGCGTTGGCCAGGGAGGCTCCGCTTGATCGATCGTGACGTCATCGCTTTCCTCGACGGCCGCCGGGTCGCGGTGTCGATCGCGTCGCGCAGCGAGCACTGCATCCCGTCCGTGACGCGCGCGCTCGGCTATCGCATCAGCGCCGACGCCAGCGAGTTCGCCATCTTCGTCCCGCGCCACGCCGAGCGCGTGCTCGCGGACCTGAGGGCCACGGCGCAAGCGGCCGTCGTGTTCACCGAACCGAGCACGCACAGGTCGCTGCAGGTGAAGGGCAACGGCGTGCGCATCACGCCGCTGGAAGAAGGCGACTGGCCGGTGATCAGCGCCTACGCCGATGACCTCGTGATCGAGATCTGCCCGCTGGGCTACCCCGAGCCGCTGATCCGAAAGATGGGCGAGTGCACGCCGCAGCAGGTGGTCGCCGCGCGCTTCGCGCCGTCGGCGGCCTTCGGCCAGACTCCGGGGCCGCGCGCCGGTGCCGCGCTGGGCGAGGTCAAGCCGTGAGCGGCCGAAGCGCTCGCACGCCGCGCGATGTCGCGCACGGCGGCTCAGGGGCGCTCGTCCCTGAGCGCGCAGCGTGGAGCGCTGTCCAGTGAACGCGCTTTCGCTCGAGGACATCCGCAGCTGCCTGGAGGGCATGATCCCCAGCGTGCTCGCAACCTGCGCGCGCGACGGCACGCCCAACGTGACGTATGTGTCGCAGGTGCACTTCATCGACCGCACGCACGTCGCGCTGTCGTTCCAGTTCTTCAACAAGACGCGCGAGAACATCCTCGTCAACCCGAACGCCGTCGTGTACGTGATCGATCCGCGGACCGCGCGGCGCTACGTACTGTCGCTGCGCTACCTGCGCACCGAGTCGAGCGGACCGCTGTTCGAGCGGATGAAGGCGAACCTCGCGGGCATCGCCTCGCACACCGGCATGAGCGGCGTGTTCAGGCTGCAGGGCTCCGACGTCTACGAGGTCGTGCGGATCGATCAGCTGCCGGGCTCCGAATTGGCTCCGCCACCGGCCCGCTGCAACCTGCTCGGCGCGCTGCGCCACGTAGCGAGCCTGCTGTCGACCGCGACCGACCTGCGCACGCTGCTCGACGACGTTCTCGCGGTGCTCGCCACCGACATGGCGATCACGCACGCGATGGTGCTGCTGACCGACGCCGCGCACGACCGGCTGTTCACGGTGGCGAGCCGCGGCTACCCGGCCTCGGGCGTGGGCTCCGAGATACCGAACGGACAGGGCCTGATCGGCATCGCGGCGCGCGAACGCACTCCGATCCGCATCACGCACGGCACGAGCGAGTACACGTACAGCCTGGCGCTGCGCAAGAGCGCGGAGAGCGATGGCCTCGCGGCCCTGCTCGAGACCAAGATCCCGCTCCCTGGTCTGGCGAAGCCCGGCAGCCAGCTCGCCGCACCGATGCTGGTCGGCGGACGCACGGTGGGCGTCGTGTTCGTCGAGAGCCCCGAGGACGGCCGCTTCCACTGGGAGGACGAGGACGCGCTGGTCGCGGTCGCGTCGCAGCTCGGCATGACGATCGCGACGCTGCAGCAGGCGGCCGAGGGCGGAGAGGAGCCGAGCGGCGCTTGCGCCCCGCCCGCGCAAGCCACGCGGCAAGCCGCTCGAAGTGCGGCACTACCGCGCCGACGACAGCGTGTTCGTCGGCGACGACTACCTGATCAAGGGCGTCGCGGGGGCGATCTTCTGCAAGCTGGTCGCGGACTTCATCGAGAAGGGCCGGACCGACTTCACGAACCGCGAGCTGCGGCTCGACCCGCGCATCCGACTGCCGGACATCACGGACAACCTGGAGGCGCGCCTGATCCTGCTGGTGCGACGGCTCGCGGAGCGCGGCAGCGAGATGCGCATCGAGAAGACCGGGCGTGGCCGCTTCCGCCTCGCGGTGGAGCGGCCGCTGACGCTCGTCGAAGCCGGCTGAATCAGGCGGCGGCGAGGTCCTGCGCCGGCTTCGCGCCGTCGACTCGTCGCCTGCCGGCGGCACCGGTCCCAGGGCGGCGCCGAGCTTTGCCCACTCGCGCGCCGTGAGATGGCGCTCGATGAGCCCGAGCACCGCTTCGAACGCGGGCCGCGGCGCGTTCTGCTTCATGCCCGACAGCAGCGCCGCGCGTTCGTGCGGCGCCGCCGACGGCGCCATCCACCGCATCATCGTCATTGCCTCGTCGGGCGCCAGCGAGCCGACGATCGCCTGCTCGATCGCGAACACCTCGGCCTCGTTGTAGTGCGCGGTGAGGGTCGCGTGGTTCTGCGTTTCCTCCACGTGCATGTGCTCGAAGTTCTCGGCGACGAACAGCGCCAGCAGTCGATACAGCCCCATCGCCGCGGCCGCCCGCGCCGATCCTGTCGTCGCTTCAACGGCGCGCACCGCCCTCGTCAGCCGCGCGAGCGACCGCTCGTGCTGCTCGTGCTCGCGGGCGGTGACGCGGGCGCTGCCCGGCGCGCGCGCCTCCAGCGCCGTGTGCAGGTATTCGTTCTCGTGCTCCAGGTGACGCCCGCAGCCGGTGAGCAGCGCACGCACCCCGCCAGGGCGGCAGCCACGTCGGCGGCATCGTGTGGGTCCATCCGGCCCACGGCAGTCAGGACCTCGCACATCCAGGCGCGCAGGCCCTTGTGGATCACTGCATAGATGTTGTAGCGCTCGATCGTCATGGTGCTGGCTCCTCGCTCGGGTTCGTGAATGAATGAACGAAGCTTAGGAAGGCGCTGCGAGGCTTGCTGCTAAATGATGCGTAAGACCACCCTAAGAACTCCTTAACCGCTCCGCGTGCGCCTGCCCGTGCCCTTGAGCGCAGCCCTGGCGTGCGAAAATCCGCACATGCCACCGCAATCCGGACCCACGCTCCCGCCCGAGATGGCGCAGTCGTCCGTGCCGTCGCCGTGCATCTCCGTGTGCAGGATGGACCCGCGCACCGGATGGTGCTATGGCTGCCAGCGCACGATCGACGAGATCGCGGGCTGGAGCCGGATGGATGATGCCGCGAAGCGCGCCGTGTGGGCGGACCTCGTCCGCCGTCGTCAACTGAAGGCGGCGTGAGGGCCGTCGTGCCTGCCGTGCGCTGCACGCGCGCTTGATGGACGCCGCTCTCCCGCCCTCGATCCGCGTGTTCGAGCGCGGCTGGCTGTCGTCCAACAACGTGCTGCTGTTCGACGACGACGGCGGCGCGACGCTCGTCGACACCGGTTACGTCACGCACAGGGAGCAGACGCGGGAACTGGTGCGGCACGCGCTGCAGGGACGCTCGCTCGCCCGCATCGTCAACACGCACCTGCACTCGGATCACTGCGGTGGCAACGCCGAACTGCAGCGCGCGTTCGGCGCCACGATCCACATCCCGCCCGGCCACGCGGACGCCGTCGCCCGCTGGGACGAGGATGAACTCACCTTCGTCTCGACCGGACAGCAGTGCGAGCGATTCAGGTACGACGGGCTGATCGAGCCAGGCAGCGAGATCCGCATGGGCGGCTTCGCGTGGCAGGTCCATGCGGCGTCCGGCCACGACCCGCACTCGGTCGTGCTGTGGGCGCCCGGGCCGGGCGTGCTGATCTCGGCGGACGCGCTATGGCAGAACGGTTTCGGCGTGATCTTTCCGGAGCTCGAGGGCGAGTCCGGCTTTGCCGAGCAGCGGGCGATCCTGGAGCTGATCGGGTCCCTCGCGCCGCGGCTCGTGATCCCGGGCCACGGCGCGCCGTTCACGGATGTCGGCGCCGCGCTGATGCGCGCGCACGCCCGCCTCGACACGCTGTCGGCCAGCCTCGAGCGCAACGCACGCCACGCGGCCAAGGTGCTGGTGAAGTTCTACCTGCTCGAAGTGCGGAAGGTCGCGATGCAGGACCTGGTCGACCACGTGGCCGGGGCCCGCTACTTCCGCGTGATCAACGAGCGCTACTTCCGGATGTCGTTCGACGAGTTCGTGCGCCGGCAGGTGACGGAACTCGTCGCGAGCGGTGCCGCCGTCATGGACGGCGATACCGTGCTCGATTCCGGAGGCTGAACCTCAGCGCGCGTTCGACGACGCACTCTTCAAGCCAGGGCAGCGGTGGTCAGCACGGCGAAGCAGACGAGCGCCCAGACGCCAGCGAGCAGTCGGAGCTCGCCGCCAATCACGGTGTGCGATTTGGTGCGGTTCGCCATCGCCGTCTCCCCGGAGGACCAACCCCCTTTCCGAAAGATATCGGCAGCCACGGGGCGGACTTTCGCGTTTCCGAGGGGGAGGAGGCCGCAATTCGCCCTCCAAAGGCGCTAGGACGGTCGGATCAATGGCTCGAACCGTCAGAAAATTGGAACTCTCTCTCGACGGTCGCCGTCGGGCTCGTCGCCCTGGCGTTCCCCGCGGCGGCCCCGGCCGTTCGTCGGACTGGGAGACTCCACCCAGCGCACAGCGCCGCAGCGCGGATTGCCGTAGGCATTGCTAAAGTCCGGGTTCAAACGCAACTCGGACCGACCACGCTGGGCCAGCGGTCAACCCCACATGAATGTCTTCGGATTCGCCGGCTGGTCAGGCAGCGGCAAGACGGTGCTGATCGAGCGCGTCATCCCCATGCTGACCGCACGCGGCCTCGACGTGTCCCTGATCAAACGGGCCCATCACGAGTTCGACGTCGACGTGCCGGGCAAGGATTCCGACCGTCACCGGCGTGCCGGATGCCGGGAGGTGTTGATCTCATCCAGCGCGCGTTGGGCGCACATGCACGAGCTGCGCGGCGAACCGGAGCAGTCGCTGCAGCAGCTGGTCGATCGGATCTCGCCCTGCGACCTGCTGCTGGTCGAAGGCTTCAAGCGGGAGGCCATCCCGAAAATGGAAGTGTTCCGCCGCGACAACGGAAAGGCCGCGCTGCATCCCCACGACCCGCACATCGTGGCCATCGCCGCCGACTGTCGCTTCGACACCGCGCTGCCGCAGTTCGACCTGGACGACGCGCCCGGCATCGCCGAGTTCGTGGCCACATTCAGCCGCGCGGGTTGACACCGCAACGCCCGCACCGAGTCAACCGAGCATCGGCCCATGAACCGTCCGCCGGCAGTCGATCGGCCCGAGCCGGGCGATGTCCTGATGCACCTGGCGTCACGCTATTCGGTCAGCCCGAAACACCTCGACGCTCCGGCCCCCGGGCGCGCGGAGCTGATGCGCGCCGCTGCGCTGGCACTGCGCGCACCCGACCACGAGGCGCTTCGACCGTACCGCTTCGTGCATGTCGCTGCGCATCAGCGCACGAGGCTTGGCGAGCTGTATGCGCTTGGCGCGCGACGCCGCGGCTGCGACGAGGACGAGGTGCAGCGGGCGCGTGAGCGCGCCCACAACGGCCCGTGCCTGCTCGCCCTGGTCGGCCGCATCGAGGACGGCGCGCTCGAGGTGCCGGCGCGGGACCAGTGGCTGTGCGCTGGAGCAGCGCTGATGAACTTCATCAACGCGTTGCACCTGATGGGCTATGGCGCCAAGGTTCTCGGCGGCGCGTCGATCAACGACGTGGACGTGCAGCAGGCGTTCTGCGCGCCGGGTGAAGCCTTGCTCTGCTGGATCGTGACCGGCACTCCGACCCGCGCTGCGCACTCGCGCTATTCGGATGACGCCGCGCTGGTTCTGGGGGATTGGGACGGCGGCAAACCCTGAACGGCGTGGTGCGGCATGAAGTCGCAGGAGTCCCGCCACCGTTTCAAGGCACGCAGGCGGCGCAAAACAAAAGCGCCCCGCAGGGCGCTCTTGCCTGGACGCGATCGACTGCTACTTCTTCGGCGCCGTGGCCGGTTGCGGGGCGGCAGCCACCGCAGGCGTCGCCGCGGGCGGTACGAACGGACCGGGGTTCACGCACGCAGGCGTCGCTTCGGGCGTGTAGTCCTTGCCCTTGGCCTTCTGCTGCTTGATGTACTCGTCGGCGACCTTGGCCTGCGACAGGCACAGGCTGTAGGCGCTGACCTTGCCGGCGTGCGCCGCCTTCGCCGCATTCAGCGCTGCCGCCGCCTGCTGCTCGGGCGTGGGCGCCGGCGACTGTGCCAATCCAGCCGCGGTGAAGGCCAGCCCGCAGACCGCAACGATGATGTGCTTCAGCATGACTCCCCCGATGACTCTATTTGACAGCGAGCTGGATTGAGCGACGGATGGGTTCGGGCACGGCAGCCTCGGACACCATCGGACTCTCGGGCACCTTGCCGGCCTTGACGTCGTTGTACCAGAGCTCGTGGTGATGCTTGGCCCACTCGGCCGTCACGTACCCGTCGCGCATCGCGCGGTAAGCCCCCTTCATGCCGATCGTGCCCAGGTAGATGTGCACGCAGGCCATGGCAATCGCCACGTACGCCAGCACCATGTGGATGACGCTGAAGGTCTGCATGGTTTCACGGGTCTGGCCGAAGTTCGGGAAGTTGAGCACCAGGCCCGAGATGATCAGCAACGGGGTGAGGAAGGCCAGCAGGAACCAGAAGACGATCTTCTCGCCCCCGTTGAACTTGCCCGAGGGGTATTCGTGCCCGGTCAGGTTGCCGACGATCTTGGTGAGCCAGATGAAGTCTTCCTTGTTGAACCAGTTGTGCCGCAGGTAGCGGAAAAACATCCACACGACGCCGACGATCAGGATCGGTCCGACGAAGTTGTGGACGTTTTTCGCCGCCGCCGCCACCCACGAATAGAGCGTGTGGCCGATGATCGGCAGCAGCAGCACCTTGCCGAAAGTGAGGATCAGTCCGGTGATGGCGAGGGCGACCCACACAATGGCCATAGTCCAGTGCGCGTAGCGATCCGCGGGACGAAAGCGCTGGATCATCGTCTTCGATCCGCTTTCGCCGACGGGAATCGAGCCGCGGATGGCGTAGAACCCGCCCAGCGACACCATGGCCAGCGCGACCAGCAACCCGCCGATCAGGGACACCGGCACGCGCGCCTGCCGCCAGGTTTCGCCGCGCGACTGGATCAGCACGCCCTGCTCCGGACTCGCACCAAGCTGGGTGAAGCCCGGTCCGCCGGACCGCACGTCACGCCAGACCGGCGCATTGTTGTAAGGCTGGGCAAGATTCTGCTGAACCTGCTGGCGTGCGCTGTCCTGCTGCGGGGCCGAGGGTTGTGCGACAGCGAAGCCGGCAAATGCCAGCACCGCCGCAGCCAACCCGGCCCGCCACGAGAGATTCGTCATGTGGCGGCTCCCCTACCTAGCGGGTTGGGGTGAATACTCGTTCTGACCCTGCGTGCGCGCTTGCAGGGCCGCCTCCCATTTCGCCCGGTCGCCTCCGAATTGCGGCGAGTCCCAAGGCGCAGCGACCGGTGCGCCCGAGTATTTGCCTGGCTCGTAGGATGTGACTTTGCTGTCCCCGCAGGCCGACAGTCCGGTCGCGGACAGCAGCGCACACAGCACTGCACCTGGAATGGTGAACTTGCGCATCATTTCTTGCCCTCCGTCGCCGCCGGGGCCGTCCCGCCCTTGGGCGCTCCGTACGCAGTCGCCCAACCGATGACTTCGGAACCCTTGCCACGCACCGTGACGCGCTCGCGAAAGATGTTGGCAATGACGTCGCCGTCGCCGGCGAGCAGCGCCTTGGTCGAGCACATCTCAGCACACAGCGGCAGCTTGCCCTCGGCGATGCGGTTCTGGCCGTACTTGGCGTACTGCTCTTCCTCGCTGCCCTTGCCGGGACCGCCCTGGCAGAACGTGCACTTGTCCATCTTGCCGCGCGCGCCGAAAGCTCCGGCCTGCGGGAACTGTGGCGCACCGAACGGGCAGGCATACAGGCAGTAGCCGCAACCGATGCACTGGTCCTTGTCGTGCAGCACGACGCCGTCTTCGCTGCGAACGAAACAGTCGACCGGACACACCGCCATGCACGGCGCGTCGGAGCAGTGCATGCAGGCGACCGAGATCGAGCGCTCGCCGGGTACGCCGTCATTGAGCGTGACAACGCGCCGGCGGTTCACGCCCCAGGGGACTTCGTTCGCGTTCTTGCAGGCAGTGACACAGCCGTTGCATTCGATGCAGCGGTTGGCGTCACAGATGAATTTCATGCGGGCCATCTTGAGTCTCCTTGTCGCGTTCTCGAGGCCTCTCAGGCCAGCTTGACCACCTGGCAAAGGGACGTCTTGGTCCCTTCCTGCATGTTCGTCACCGAGTCATACCCGTACGTCGTGCTGGTGTTGATCGCCTCGCCGCGGGTGATCGGCGCGGCTCCGGCCGGGTAGCTGTCCACCAGGTCCTTGCCTTGCCACCATCCAGCAAAGTGGAAGGGCATGAACACGGTGTCCGGCCCGACCCGCTCGGTCACTTGGGCCATGACCTTGAGCTTCGCGCCGGTCGGGGTGTTCACCCAGACCCACTCGCCATTGCGGATGCCGCGGTCGTTGGCAGCCTTCGGATTGATCTCGATGAACATGTGCTGCTGCAGCTCCGCGAGCCACGGATTCGACCGCGTCTCGTCGCCACCACCCTCGAATTCCGTCAGGCGACCCGAGGTCATCACGAGCGGGAACTTCTCGTAGACCTTGTCGGCCATGTTCTTGTCCTGCACGGTCTTGTACAGCGTCGGCACGCGCCAGAATTCCTTGCGGTCGGCGTGCGTTGGGTACTTGGCGACAAGATCCGGTCGATTGCTGAACAGCGGTTCGCGATGCAGCGGAACGGGATCCGGGAAGTTCCAGACCACGGCCCGGGCCTTGGCGTTGCCGAACGGATGGCACTGGTGCTTGGTCATCACCACGCGGATGATCCCGCCCGACAGGTCGGTCTTCCAGTTCTTGCCCTCGGCCGCCTTCTTCTCGTCCTCGGTCAACTCGCTCCACCAGCCGAGCTTCTTCAGGAACACGTGATCGAACTCCGGATACCCCGTGGTGATGTCGGCACCCTTTGAATGCGAGCCGGCTTCAGCCAGCAGGTTGACGCCATCCCGCTCGACACCGAAGTTGGCGCGGAAATTGCCGCCGCCATCCATCACCGACTTCGAATTGTCATAAAGATTCGACGAGCCCGGGTGCTTCATCTCCGGCGTGCCCCAGCAAGGCCAAGGCAAACCGAAGTAGTCACCATCGCACGGTCCACCCTTGGCACGCAGGGACCTAACGTCGAAGGTCCCCATGTGCTTCATGTGCAGCTTCAGCCGCTCGGGGCTCTGCCCGGTATAGCCAATCGTCCAGGTGCCGCGGTTGATCTCGTTGGCCAGGATGTCCTCGACCACCGGCTCTTCCCAGCCGCCCGCCCCTTTGACGGTCCGGATGTTCTGCTTGCCGTCCCGCTTGCCCAGCAACTGGTCGGCGAAGCCCCACTTCTCCGCGAAGCGCAGCATGATTGCGTGGTCCGTGCGCGACTCGAACAAGGGCTCGATGACCTTCTCGCGCCACTGGATCGAACGGCCGGACGCAGTTACCGAACCCGACGTTTCAAATTGCGTGCACGCGGGAAGCAGGTAGACAGCCCGGTTGGGGTTGACCGTGCCACCTGCCGGCCCCGGCATCGCCGCCATCGCCGCGGTTGCCGACGGATAAGGGTCGACCACGACAAGAAGATCGAGCTTGTCCATGGCCTGCTTCATCTCGAGACCGCGCGTCTGCGAGTTGGGCGCATGGCCCCAGTAGAAGACCGCCCGCAAGTTCGACCCCTGGCCGATCGCCTCGCTGGGTTCCAGCACCGCGTCGATCCAGCGACTGACCGTCGTACCCGGCTTGGTCATCATCGCGTCCGACGCGAAGCGCTTCTTCAGCCAGTCGAGGTCGACGTTCCATACCTTTGCCCAATGCACCCACGAGCCGGCGGCAATGCCGTAGTAGCCGGGCAGCGAGTCCGGGTTCGGTCCGACGTCGGTTGCACCCTGGACATTGTCATGACCGCGGAAAATGTTGGCGCCTCCGCCCGACACGCCGATATTGCCGAGGGTCAGCTGCAGCAGGCAGGAGGCGCGCACGATCGCGTTGCCGATCGTGTGCTGGGTCTGTCCCATGCACCACACGATGGTGCTGGGCCGGTTCTTGGCCATCGTTTCGGCAGCCAGCAATACCTGGTCTTCGGGGACTCCGCAGGCTTCGGTCACCTTGTCCGGAGTCCACTTCATGGCCTCCTCCTTGACCTTGTCCATGCCATAGACCCGGGCCGCAATGTAGGCCTTGTCCTCCCAGCCGTTCTTGAAGATGTGATACATCATTCCGTACAGGAACGGAATGTCGCCGCCCGAACGCAACCGGATGTACTGATCGGCCTTGGCCGCCGTCCGCGTGAAACGCGGATCGACAACGATCATCTTGGCGCCGGTCTCCTTGGCGTGCAGGGAGAACAGCATCGACACCGGGTGCGCCTCTGCGGCATTCGACCCGATGTACAGCATCGCCTTCGTGTTGAGCATGTCGTTGTAGGAGTTCGTCATCGCGCCGTACCCCCACGTATTCGCCACACCGGCGACCGTCGTGGAGTGGCAGATTCGCGCCTGGTGATCACAGTTGTTGGTGCCCCAGAGCGAAACGAACTTCCGAAACAGATACGACTGCTCGTTGCTTTGCTTGGACGAGCCGATGAAGTAGGCAGCGTCGGGCCCGGACTCCTCGCGGATCTTGGCCATCTTCGCGCTGATCTCATCGATCGCCTGGTCCCAGCCGATCTTCTGGTACTTGCCGTCGACCAGCTTCATCGGGTACTTCAGTCGGTGGGAATGCTCAGTCATGCCGTGCTCGCGCACCGAAGCGCCCTTGGCGCAGTGCGCACCGAGGTTCAGCGGCGATTCGAACACCGGCTCCTGGCCGACCCACACACCGTTCTTCACGACGGCATCGACTGCGCACCCGACAGAGCAGTGCGTGCAGACAGTGCGGCGAATCTGTGTGCCATTGCCCGCAGGCTCGGCCGCGGTTGCAGCCTCGGCCTTGCCGATGGCACCGTACGGCAGTTGCGCCGCGAAGGCCGCAGCTCCGGCGGTTACACCGGAGCGCTTCAGGAACGTGCGTCGATCGATCGTCCGGCCACGCATGCCGGAAACAGCGCGCGCAAGGCGGCCCTGGGCCGTCGCGGCCCCCGCTGATTTCTTCGTAAGCATCGGGGAGTCTCCCGTCTAGACCTGGGTGGTGCGGTAGTAATTCCGGATGTGCGCGGTTTCGCGATAACCGGCCCGCGTCGAGTCCTCGGCAACAGAGGCGCCCGTCGCCGTTTTACGCTCGCCGATGAGAGTCGTCGCCACGGCAGCGGCCGCAGCGGCGCCGCCAACAGCAACTGTCTTGAAGAAACTGCGACGGCTCGGTTCTGCGTTTTTCATATGAACGGTCCTTCATTCCCGTTGGCTGCCGGATCATCGCCCGGCCGCACATGGCCAGTCAATTCCCAAACTCCGTTGTCTCTGCCTAGCCCATCTCGAATTGCGCTAGGTCAGACTCCAGGAAAACTTCGAGCAGCCGAACCGCTGCGTCGTAGAAATCGCTGAGCTCGACCTTGTGCGCCGCACCACAAAATCCTCGGAAGGCCGGCTGCAGATAGCGGACAAAGAATTCCCGCTGGAGTTCCAGCGACTGCGCATCGGATCCGGCGGCCACGAGGTGACGCATGACCTCCAGCACCGCAGTCAGGTTGTCTTCCGGCTCGGCCGAAACGGCCGTGCGCGCGAGCCCGAGTTGACCCAGCGTGTCGCGCAACTCGACCAGCACCACCTCCTTGCGCGTGACAGGGAGGTAGTGCGACAGGTACGTACTGACCGGCGCCTTGCCGACCCCGATGAACGTCGCGTCGAACTCCAGCGTCGCGTCCCGTGCGGATGTATTCGCAGCAGCGGCGGCGAGGTCATTCCACGCCCGCGCCAGTTCGCCATCACCCTCGATGCCGCCGGCCGACTGCGCCAGCGCGCGAAGCAGCCCGTCGTCCGGCCCCGCGGCGAACAAGCGCGCCAGCAGCGCGTAGAACTGCAGACGACCCTCGTCCTCGGGCGCGAGCGCCACGTCCGGCGCAACCTCGCGAGCGCTCATCGCTTGACCTCGAAGATCGACATTTCGCTCTTCGACTCCATCATGTCGATCACGCGACAGTCGGCGCACATCTGGATGCGCCGCAGTGCCGTCCCGGAGAACATCGGATGCGCGCCCAGGCGGCCGGTCATCACGTCGATCATCTGCCGCGTCCCGAAGGGCGCGCCGCAACGCACACAATGGAACGGTTCGGCTTCGTGCAGCGTGGCCCGCTGGCGCGCCGCTGGCGTCACCAGAAGGCGAGGCACCAGGCTGATGGCCTGCTCCGGACAAGTCGTCTCGCAGAGGCCGCACTGCACGCAGTTCTGCTCGATGAAGAGCAGCTTCGGCGCGTCCTCGGAATCCAGCAGCGCGGAACTCGGACAGGCGCCGATGCAGGCCTTGCACAGCGTGCAGCGCGAGGCATTGATCGCAAGCGTGCCGAACGGCGAACCGGACGGCAGCGCGATCTGTTCCGGCGGTGCCGACGCCTGCTGCACGAGGTGATGAATGGCGAAGTCGAGCGTCTCGCGCTTGCGGTTGGACAGGTGAAAGGTCGCAGGCGCGGTGACGGTCGCCGCCGGCCGCGACGACCATAACGCCGCCTGCAGCGCGCTGGGCTCCTCGGCACGCACAACCTGCCAGTGAGTGCCGCTGAATCCCAACCCGTTCAGGATCGCATCGGCCAGGCGTGCCTGCTGCTCGAGCAGCGCGCCGTGTTCATCGGCGCCGTCATCGTCGAGCAGCGAGAACACCTGGCTGGCGCCATAGGCGACAGCGCCCAGGACAACGTCGATGCCGACGGTTGCCACGCCATGCACCTCGATCGGAACGACGCGCGCGGGCAACCCTTTGCCCAAGCGCGCCAGCCGCGAAATCAGCGCCCGGCCGCTCGTGCCGTTATGGAACAGCAGCGCGGCGTCCTGGCCGCCCGCCGCGCGATAAACCGAGAGCAGCCTGCGCAGGCGCGCCCCGATGTCGGCAACGCCGGGGTAGGCAAAGCGCAGCGCGCCCGTCGGACATGTCGTCGCGCAGTCGCCGCATCCCATGCACAGAAAGGGGTGCGCCCAGATCTTGTCGCCGAGCGAGACGACGGCCCCGGTCGCGCAGGCGTCGATGCAGCGGGTGCAGCCGGTCTTGGTGTTGCGACTGTGCGCGCAGAGCTTCTCTTCGTAATGCACATAGCGCGGCTTCTCGAACTCGCCCACCATCTGCGCCAGCCGCATGGCCGCCTGCGCCTGCTCCAGCGGATCGGCGCCCGGCGCCAGGTAGCCGAACGGCGTCTCGGGCATTCGCATCAACGGCTGCGCGGACAGGTCGAACACGAGGTCGAACTGCTCGGTGCGCGTCGACGCGGCGCGGCCAAAGTCGATCGCGCCAATCGCGCCACAGGCCTTCACGCACGCCCGGTGCGACTTGCAGCGCGTGAGGTCCACCTGGTAGGTCAAGTCGATTGCCTGTTCCGGACACGCCCTGATGCAGGCATTGCAGCGAGTGCAGGCATCGAGATCGATCGGGTTGACCTGCTCCCACTGGACCTCGAACTTGCCCAGATACCCCTGTACGGAACGCGGCATCCCCGACCACACCGGGTAGCGACGCGTCGCAGGCAGTTCCGCGCCGCGTGCGGTCGTGATAAGGACGGCAACCGACAGGCTGTCGGCCAGCTGCTCCGCCCACGCGACCGCCGCCTCGGCCGGACCGATGATCAGCACTTCGCCCTTCGACGCGTACGACACAACCGAGACCGGCTGAGGCTCAGGCAAGTCAGCCAGCGCCAGCAGCGCCGCGATCTTCGCGGTCGCCGCGGCGCCTTCGGCCGACCATCCAGCCGCTTCGCGGATATCGACGAACTTCAACTCCGTCGACGCACCAGCGCCAGCGGCCAGCTCAGTGAACAGCGGCGCCTCCTGCGTACAGGCGACCGTGCAGGTGGAATCTCCCAGCGCCGAGGTGAAGCTGTTCACTTCCCCGCGACACAGCTCGGTGTGTATCGGAATCGCCTCACGCCCAAGCGCGCGGCCGAGCGCCGCTCCGTCCAGCTTCATGGTGCGATTGCAGTTGCAGACTTTCAGCGTATTGCCTTGCGTGGCCATGCGGACTCAGGTTGAAGTGGGATCGGGAGCAATTGCCTTGCCCAACGGACGGGCCGGATCTTCGACGGACGGCGCATCCGAGGACGCGGCCGTCGGCGGGTCCGTCAGCGCGGAAGTCGGCTCGGGCTTTGCGTCATCGGCGGCGAGGTCGCATCCCTCACCGCCGTCGCCAGGACTCGCTTCGGCGTCAACGTCCCCACGAGCGATGGCCACCGGGGCTTGCTGCGTATCGCCGCTAGTGCCAGCCGATGCGTCCGCCGCTTCCAGCGCAGCGCGCTCCGAGTCGAGCAGGAAGTCGCGCGCACTGGGCAGGCGCAACCGCATCGCATCCGACAGGGGCTCGAACTGCGTGTAGTCGTCGACATACACATCCAGCATGTCCATCTGGTTGAAGTGCGGGTCGGCGAAGAGCTTCTTCAGCGCGGCGCGGCGCAATTCGTCGGCGACGGGCTGCTGGAAGAACGCCTGGTAGTCCGAACGCAAGCCATCGAGCGATTCGATCGGCGGCAGCGGCACTTCGGTCGTTGCCGCAAGGTCGCGCTCCGACGCCGGCGCCGGGACTGGCTCCACCGCCGCGACCCCCTGGCTTCCTTCCTTCGTCGACCGGTCGTCCGCCGTGTCCGGCACGGGACTCTCGGCAGGTCGCTCGGCCTCGCGCTCGGCGGCCAGCTTGCGCCGCGACCAGCGAGCGAGGAAAGATTCCGAATCAGCGCTCATCCGGTCACCCATCACGCACGCCGCCCGGCGCGCGGCGCACGTTGAGATGCGAACGCCAGCCAGTCCTGCAGCCTCATGCGTTGTCGCGCCTGGCGCCGAGGAACGACGCCGGCGCCGGACGGCGCTTCTTCTCCGGCGCCTTCAAATGCTGCTGCGTGAAAGCGGCGAGCCACGGCAGCCAATCGCCGGGCATGGGCACCGCCTCGACCTCGGCGCCACCATCGAGACGCCGCGCTGCCTCGTGGTAACTGAGCGTGACCCAGCGCGGCTCGGCGCCCATCTCGGTGAGTTCCCACTCCACGAAGGCGACCGGCTGATCAGTCGTCAGGTTCAGGTAGTACCCCTCGGCCTCGGTGCGATTCAACTCGACCTCGAAGCCGAGATGCAGCCACTGCTCGCCCGTCTCATCCCGCTCGAGCAGGATCGGCCCCTCGCTGCGCGCGCCCTCGCGTTCGATGACGGCGACGGGCACCCAGATCGCGGATGTCCACGGGTTGTCGACGATGCGCTTGGCGGTCACGACCGCGGCTGGCCTTCGCAAGAGATGCGGCATTGCTTCGATGTTATCTTCCTTCGAAGAGCAGAGATTATTCCTGCTTGAGCGCGCCGGGCGCAAACTGGAATACGTGCGAAGGGTCTTTGGCGCATCGCGCCGCATACGCCACGCACTCGACGCGCAACACGAGGCCGAATCCGACCAACGATGCCACTGCTGCTGACCAACGCGTCCCGCCCGTTGATCTTTCCCGTCGATGCAGTCGACCAGCGCGGCGAGGTGGTGCCCACGCCGATCGCCGGCGAGCATCCGCTGACTCTGTACGTCGACAAGTGCGAAGTCGTCACGCTGATGACCCTTGGGCAGGCGCCCGAGGCGCTCGCCATCGGCTACCTGCGAAACCAGCGCCTGGTGTCGTCACTGGATGAACTCGCCGCGGTGCAGGTCGATTGGGAGACCGACGCCGTGGCGGTTACCACGCGACGTGGCGTGAAGTCACTGGCCAGGAAACTTGCCAAGCGGACGGTGACCACAGGCTGCGGACAGGGCACGGTGTTCGGGGACCTGATGGACGAGGTCGATTCGATCCGCCTGCGCGACGACGTGCAGCTTCCCGAATCCGCACTGTTCGCCATCCTCGAAGCCGTGCGCCAGCACGAGACGGTCTACAACGCCGCGGGTGCCGTGCACGGGTGCGCGCTGGCTTCGAACGAGGGCGCCGACAGCCGGATCCTGGTGTTCATCGAGGACGTCGGGCGGCACAACGCCGTCGATGCCATCGCAGGCCGGATGTGGCTCGACGGCATCGACGGCTCGGACAAGGTCTTCTACACCACTGGCCGGCTCACGTCCGAGATGGTGATCAAGACCGCCCAGATGGGCATTCCCTTCCTGGTGTCGCGCTCGGGCCTGACCGAGATGGCCTGGCGCATCGCGAATCGGGTCGGGCTGACGATGATCGGGCGCGCGGCCCGCAAGCACTATCTGCTCTTCACGGGACGGCATCGCTTCGCCGCGGAGCGTGCGTCATGAGCGCGCACGGCCGCTCCGAAGCGCTCATCCCGGAGCGCGCAGCGCGGAGGGTAGTCCAGTGAGCACCGGGATCTGCGGGCTGGTGCTGGCCGGCGGACAGGGACGCCGCATGGGGGGCGTGGACAAGGGCCTGCAACTGCTGCGTGGCGCACCGCTGATCCAGCATGTGATCGACCGCCTTCGTCCACAGGTGGACAGTCTGCTGATCAACGCCAACCAGAACCTCGAGCGTTACGCGGAGTTCGGGTGTCCCGTGGTGGCCGACCGGGTTGGCGGCTTTGCCGGGCCCCTGGCCGGGCTGGATGCCGGCCTGCACGCGACCGATGCGCCGATGATCGTGACCGTGCCCTGCGATTCGCCCTTCCTGCCGCATGACCTGGTCGCCCGGCTGGCGGCGGCGCGCGGCGCAGCCGACGCCGATATCGCCGTGGCGCGCACGGGCAGCCAGCCGCATCCGGTCTTCGCGCTGGCCTGCACGCGAGTGCGCAGCCACCTGGCCGATTTCCTGGCGCGTGGCGAACGCAAGATCGATCTCTGGTATGCGAGCCTCCGTGTGGTCGAGGTCGCCTTCGACGACGAGGCCGACGCGTTCGCCAACATCAACACGCGCGACGAACTGGCACAGCACGACCGCCGGTGACATCGCCGGCGCACGCCGTCGGCACGCCGGAAGCCGGAAGCCGGCTGACGGCTCGTGTTCGAGGACGAACGCCGCACCGCGGCGCCTGTCGGGAGAGGTTCAGCGGCCTGCGTCAGGCGGGCCGCGTCCCGGGCCCCCGTCGGCGCGTTCGCCCCACCACGGCAGGACATCGCGCAGCGACAGCGCCTCGCCGCTGCGCGCCGGCGCATAGCCAGCCAGCGTCGAGAGCCGCCGCAGCCAGGGCTCGCTGCGCAGCACCGCCAGCAAGGCGCGGAACGCAGGCTGCTTCAGCGCCGCCTTGTCGCACACGAGGAAGTACTCTTCCCACAGCAGCGACACGAAGTCGAGGTCGCGCGAACGCGCGGCTGCCTCGATGCACAGGCCGGCATCCGCCTGGCCGGCCGCCACCGCCTGCGCGACCGCGGCGTGCGAAGGCTCCTCGTTCTCGTAGCCGACCAGCGTCGATGGGGTCACGCCTTGCTGTTCGCACAGCGCCTCGAGCAGCAGCCGCGTACCGGTCCCGGTGGGCCGATTGACGAAGCGTGCGCCGCGGACAGCGACATCCGCGATCGAGCGCAGTTCGAGGGGATTGCCGCGCGCGACCGCCAGGCCCTGGACGCGCCGTGCGAACCCGATCAACTGGTGCCGCCCGGGATGCAGCAGAGGCTTGTAGGCCCGGGCGATCAGGCTGCTCGTGGTCGTGCGGGGCGGCAAGTGAAAGCCGGCGATCGCGCAGCGCCCGGCATTCAGGTCGCGCAACGCGTCAGCGCTGCCGGTAAAACGAATATCCAGGTGCAGACGGGCCGGCAGGCAATGTTCGCCCAGCAGCGCGAGGGCGCTGTCGTGGCTGGCGCGCAGCACGAGCACGCTGGCGGAAGCGTCGAAGGCGATCGCGAACGCGCGCTCGAGGTCGAAGTGCAGCGCTGCGATCTGCGGTGCCAGCCGCGCCTGCACCTGCCGCTCGGCCCACAGCAGCTTGTCGGCGAAGTCGGTCAGCCGCGCCGGCTGGCCGCGGCCCCAGACGATCAGGCTTTGTCCGAGTTCCTGCTCCCATCGCTTGAGTTCGCCCCAGGCGTGCCGGTACGAAAAGCCGAGCGCGCGCGCGGCACCCGAGATCGAGCCCTCGGCGCGCACGGCAGCCAGCAGCTCCATCAATGGATTGCGGATCAGCGCCTCCGGGGCGCGCCCGCTTGCCAGCGCATATGAGAGTTCGACCTTGTGCACGACGCGAGTTTGCCGCAAAGCTCGCCGTCCGCCGGCGTCACGTATGCATCAACTTGCCTAGGACGATCGGGGCTGGCCCGGCCTGAACACCCGCGCGCCTGCCTACGATTCGCGTTGCGATGGACACGATCCCCCAGGCGACCGCCTCTGCCCTGCACCTGCTTGCCTCGCTCGACCCGGCGTTGCTGTCCGTGGTCGGTCGTTCGCTGGCGGTCAGCGCGAGCGCCTGCCTGCTCGCGTTCGGTATCGGCGCGCTGGCCGGCGCCTGGCTTGGCGTCTCCCGCTTTCCAGGGCGTGGCACCGTCCTCGCGGTGCTCAACACACTGCTCGCGCTGCCCTCGGTCGTCGTCGGCCTGCTCGTCTACCTGCTGCTGTCGCGCTCCGGTCCGCTGGGCTTCCTGGGTTGGCTGTTCTCCTTCCAGGCAATGGTGCTGGCGCAGACGATATTGGTGGCGCCGATCGTCGCGGCGCTCACGCGCCAGGCGATCGAGGACGCGGACCGGGCGCATGGGGAGCAGCTGACGTCGCTTGGCGCCGCGTCGTTCATGCGAGGACTCCTGCTGGCCTGGGACGAACGCTACGCGCTGCTGACAGTGCTGATCGCCGCCTTCGGCCGCGCAATTTCCGAAGTGGGCGCGGTGATGATCGTCGGCGGCAACATCGAAGGCTTCACCCGGGTGATGACCACGGCGATCGCGCTGGAAACCAGCAAGGGCGACCTGCCGCTCGCGATCGCGCTGGGCATCGTGCTGATGGCGGTTGTGCTGGCATTGAACGCGCTGGTCGCCGCATTGCGCAGCTGGCGCGAGCGCATCGACGGAGCGGCGATGCAAGTCGCGCGGGCCGGGGTTGCATGAAACTGGCGGAAGAGCAACTGAAGGGCGCGTCTGCGTACGCCAGAAGCGATACCGTCGACGCGCCCAGCGTGTTCAAGCTCGATCAGGTTGGCGTGCGTTATGGCTCGACCTGGGCGCTGCAGTCGGTGAGCTTGTCGATCCGCGCCGGCGAACGCGTCGCGCTGGTCGGTCCCAATGGCAGCGGCAAGACCACGCTGCTGCGCGTGCTGAACGGCCTGATAGCGCCCAGCGCAGGGACAGTGCGGCGACCAGCGACGACGCGCCAGGCGTTGCTGTTCCAGCGCCCCTACATGTTGCGCACGAGCGCGCAGAACAACGTCGCGCTCGGCGTGTGGCTGCGCGGCGCGCGCTGGCGCGGTGCCTGCAGGCTGGCGAACGATGCGCTGGCGCGCGTCGGGCTGGCGGCGTTGGCGCAGCGCAGCGCGCGCACGCTGTCCGTCGGCCAGCAGCAGCGGCTGGCGCTGGCGCGCGCCTGGGTGCTGGCCCCTGACGTGCTGCTGCTCGACGAGCCCACCGCAAGCATGGACCCGGATGCGCGGCACGAGGTCGAGGCGCTACTCGGCGAGTTCGCGTCCGGGCAGCCGCAGACGCTCGTCTTCAGCAGCCACACCATCGGATTGGTCCGCCGTCTCGCGAGCCGCGTGATCTGCCTGCAGGATGGCCGCATACGCGCTGACCTTCCGGTTCAGGAGTTCCTGCCAGGAGCGATGTCTGGCGAGCCGGACTTTCAATGAGGGAGAACTGAAATGACGTCAATCGGGCAAGTGAAGTTCGCAGTTGCGGCGATCGTGTGCATCGCAAGTGCCGCAGCGGGAGCGCAGGGCATCACGTTGGCATCGACCACGTCCACCGAGCAGTCGGGGCTGTTCGCGCATCTGCTGCCACGGTTCAAGCAGGCCAGCGGAGTGGACGTGAAAGTGGTGGCGGTCGGGACCGGGCAGGCACTGGACATCGCGCGCCGCGGCGACGCCGATGCGCTGCTCGTCCACGATAAGGCTGCCGAGGAGAAGTTCGTCGCCGAAGGCTTCGGGCTCCGGCGCCATGCGGTGATGTACAACGACTTCGTTCTGATCGGGCCGAAGGCTGATCCGGCCGCGACGCGCGGCAAGGACATCGTCGCCGCGCTCAAGAAGATCAGCGCCAGCAACGCCGCCTTCATTTCGCGCGGCGACAAGAGCGGTACCCACAGCGCCGAGATCCGGTACTGGACCGCCGCGGAACTGGGCAGCCAGCGGGGCAGCGGCTACAAGGAGTGTGGGTGCGGCATGGGTCAGGCGTTGAACATTGCTGCCGCCTCTGGAGCCTACGTGCTGGCCGATCGCGGCACCTGGCTTGCATTCAAGAACCGCGGCGACCTCACGGTTCTGGTCGAAGGCGACAAGCGCCTGTTCAACCAGTACGGCGTGATCGTGGTGAATCCCGCGCGGCATCCGCACGTGAAAGCCGCGCTGGCGCAACAGTTTGCCGACTGGATCGTCTCGCCCGCGGGGCAGTCGGCGATCGCCGCGTTCAGGATTGACGGAGAACAGCTCTTCTTTCCGAACGCGGGCAGTTGACGCCAGGCCGGACACGGCACGGCACGGCCGGGACCGCCCTCCGCCGGCATGGCGACACATTGCAGGCGAGGCCCCGTTCAGGGGATGCGCCCCAGCGCTCGCACTTGACCTTCCCGCGAGCGCGGGATCAGTTGCGCGACAATACGCGCGCCATCACTCGCGCGGCGCTTCTCGTGCCGCCGGCAGTCCTGTTCGTCGGTCGTGGCTGTCGGACGGCCTTGAAGTCATGCAAGAAGGAATCACCCCGGCCCCATGAGCACTGGATGAAAACCGAAGTCACTTCGATCCGCGACGTGCGCATGCACGGCTTCCGGAAGCGCAGCGAAGTGCCCGCCGTGCTGGACTGGATCGATCGGCACGCTGCGCGGCTGGGCGCCGAGTCGATTCCCCTCGAGGACGCCTGTGGCCGCACGCTGGCGGCCGATGTGATTGCGCCGCTCGACGTCCCGGGCTTCGATCGAGCTGCCATGGACGGCTTTGCGCTGCGCGGCGCGGAAACGGCCGGGGCCACCGAATACAACCCTCTCGAGTTCCGCGTGCTGGGCCAGTCCATGCCGGGCCAGCCGTTCGCAGGGGACCTCCCGCCCCGCTCGGCGGTGCGGATCATGACCGGCGCCCCGATCCCGGACGGCGTCGACTCGGTCGTACCAGCCGAGTACGCCACGGAGGACTCCGGGCAGATCGTGGTGACTCGGCCCGTTGCCCCCGGCCAGCATGTCGGTCACCGCGGCGAGGACCTTCAGGTCGGCTCGATAGCCCTTGGCGTCGGCCGGCGCCTGCGTCCGCAGGACCTGGGGCTCGTGGCGTCACTGGGCCTGGACCATGCGACCGTCGTCCGGCAACCCCGGGTGCGCATGCTCGTCACCGGCAATGAAGTGAAGGCCCCGGGGACGCCGAAAGGCGTGTTCGAGGTCTACGACGCGAACTCGTACACGCTGCGCGGCCTCATCGCCCGTGACGGCGGCGTGCTCGAATCGCATCAGCGACTGGGTGACGACCCGGACAGGATCCGCGAAGCCCTGCTCGCTCCCGGAGCGGACGTGATCCTCGTATCCGGCGGCTCCAGTGTCGGCCGCGAGGATTACGCACCGCAATTGATCGCCGAGATCGGAGAACTGGCGATCCACGGCGTTTCGATGCGGCCATCGAGCCCTGCAGGCCTGGGGCGCATCGGCGAGGCACTCGTGTTCCTACTGCCCGGCAACCCCGTGTCGTGCCTGTGCGCCTACGACTTCTTCGCGGGTCGCGCCATTCGCCTGCGCGGCGGGAGATCGCCGGAGTGGCCGCACCGCACCGTGCAGGCGACTGTCGCCCGCAAGATCGTCTCCCAGATCGGTCGCGTGGACTACTGCCGCGTCCGTCTCGTCGATGGCGGGGTCGAGCCGATCGCGCTCAGCGGCGCCTCGATCCTCTCGTCGACGACCCGAGCCGATGGATTCGTGATCGTGCCGGCTCCATACGAGGGCTATGGGCCGGATGCAGACGTGACTGTCTATCTCTACGACTGAGCGACTGAGCGCCCTCGAACATGTCGACGACTCCCGAACCCGGCGCGAACGACGCGGAACTCCTCGCCGGCCAGACCCAGTTCCTGAACGTCGTCTCGCGAGACGAGGCGACCGCGAGGTTTCGCGAGCACCTGCGGCTCGCGCCGCTTGGCGAAGAACCCGTGTCCCTTGGGGATGCCCTCGACCGCGTGCTCGCCAGGGATGTCGTGGCGAACATCGACGTCCCGGGCTTCGATCGCGCCAACGTCGACGGCTTCGCGGTGCAGGCACACGACACGTTCGGCGCGATGGAGGAAACGCCGCGCGCGCTGCGAGTGAACGGCGAAGTGCTCGCGCCCGGCATCGTGCCGGCCCTGCCTGTGATCCCGGGCCACGCGACCCCCATCGCCACCGGCGGCATGCTGCCGCGCGGCGCCGATGCGGTCCTGATGGTCGAGCACTCGGAGTTGACGGGCTCCGCTGACGAGCGGCTCGTCGAGGTCCGCCGACCGCTCACCGGGGGCGAGAACGTCAGTTACGCAAGCACCGACATCGCCCGCGGCGAGACGGTGCTTCGCGCCGGGCAGCGCCTCACTTCCCGCGAGATCGGCGTGCTCGCTGCGCTGGGCCTGCCGGAGTGCATGGTCTTTCGCCGGCCGAGAGTGGCCATCTTCTCCACCGGCAACGAGATCGTCGCGCCAGGAGAAGCCCTGAGGCCAGGCGCGGTCTACGACTCCAACGCCGCGATCATCGGTGCCGCCGTCAAAGAGCTTGGCGGGATCGCCGTGCATCTGGGCGTCATCGCCGACAACGCGCAGGCACTGGCGGCTGCGCTGGCCCGCGGCCTGAAGGAAGATGTCGTTGTGTTCTCCGGCGGCACATCGAAGGGAGCCGGGGATGTCTCGTACCGGATCGTGCACGCGCTGCGCAACCCGGGCGTAGTCGCCCATGGCGTCGCGCTGAAGCCCGGCAAGCCCATTTGCCTCGCCGTCACGGGGGGCAAGCCGGTCGTCGTGCTGCCCGGGTTCCCCACGTCCGCAATCTTCACTTTCCATGAGTTCCTCGCGCCGGTGATCCGCGCATTTGCCGGACTGCCTCCCCAACGCAGTCACGCCGTCCAGGCAACGCTTCCGATGCGCGTGAACTCCGAGCGGGGCCGCACGGAATACCTGCTGGTCGGGCTGGTGCAGGGACCGGACGGTTACCTCGCCTATCCGATGGGCAAAGGCTCCGGGTCCGTGACCACCTTCAGCGGCGCCGACGGCTTCATCACCATCGACCAGCACACGGAAATCCTGGACTCCGGCAGTGCCGTCGCGGTGACACTCCTAAGCCAACAGCTCGAGCCCGCCGACCTGGTGATCATCGGCAGCCACTGCGCAGGCCTGGACCTGCTGGTTGGCAAGCTGATGCGCCAGGGCGTCCGGACCAAGCTGATCATGGTCGGCAGCATGGGAGGCCTCGCCGCCGCAAAACGCGGCGAGTGCGACATCGCCGGCGTCCACCTGATGGATCCCGCAACCGGCGAGTACAACCGGCCCCTGCTGAACAATGCCCTGACGCTCGTCACCGGGTACGGACGGATGCAAGGGTTCGTATTCCGGCGTGGGGATGCCCGCTTCGAGGGGAAGGCGCTCGACCAGGCCATCGCAACGGCACTCGGCGAAGCGGGCTGCGTGATGGTCAATCGCAATGCAGGAAGCGGCACGCGCATCATCATCGACCAATGGCTGGGCGACAGGCGCCCCGCCGGTTACGGCACGCAGACGAAGTCCCACAACGCCGTCGCGGTTGCCATCTCTCAGCAGCGGGCGGACTGGGGCATCGCGATCGACACCGTGGCGCGGCAGTACGGGCTCGGCTTCATCCCGGTGCAGGAAGAGCAGTACGACTTCATCGTGCCGGCGGCACGGCTCGAGCGTCCTGCGGTGCGTGCCTTCCGCGAACTGCTGGATGATCCCGAAGTTCGCGGCGAACTCGCATCGCTCGGCTTCCGGCTGACACAGGGCGCGGCGCCGTAGCTGGCCCGGACACGGCCTGCGCGTTTCGTCAGGTCGGCGACGACGACTGGGTGCCAGCCTTGCGACGCAGCGGGCAGGTGCTCCGGGAACGATTGGTCAACCCAGGATCCATCTCGATGAAATTCGTGCTCAGTCAAATTCGCCATCGCGCGAGCCTTGCTGTCGGCGGCGCGCTTCTCTCTGCGTGCGCTTCGGTTGGACCCGGCCCAGCAGCCACCGCGGTCCCGGACAAGGGCACCGCGGTCACGGCGCCGAGCCTGGGCCTGTTTTCCAGCATCAAGGCGCCGTCCGACCACGAACCCGTGCTCAGGCTGGCCGCGCGAGGCGTCCAGGTGTTCCGCTGCGAGAAGCGCGACGGCCGGGCCGCCTGGGTGTTCCGGCAACCGGACGCCGAACTGCTCGACGCGACGGGCAAGGTCGTGGGTCGCCACGGCGCGAACTTCTCGTTCGAGCACGTCGACGGCAGCCGACTCGTCGCCTCGATCGCTGCGCATGACGAAGCGCCGAGATCCACCGACCTGCGCTGGCTGCTGATGACGACCCGCAGCTTCGGCAAGGGCGCCTTCGAGGGTGTCACCCATGTCCAGCGCATCAATACGACAGGCGGAATGCCGCCGGCCAGTTGTGATGCGGCGCACGCGGGACGGGTCCTGCGGGTTGACTTCACCGCGGAATTTGTCTTCTATCGACCCCGCGCCACGTAGACGCCCCGACGACGAGATCCAGACGAACTGCGGCTCGCCGTTGGCCGCGATGCGCGCCATCGAGAACCGATTCGGCACACTGGAGCAGCACCACGCGGCGAAATAAGCCCCCGCGGGCGGGCGATCCGGCCGGCGGTTTCGCCTTTCCGCACCACTTCCGGGCCTCCCGGGCGGCTTTGGCCGTCCTCTCGAGGCCTTTGCCTTCCCCAAGTCGGGCTTTCCCTTGACGAACGCGCTAAAATCGCTTGTTTGCGAGTTGTCCGCCGGAGGAAATGACATGAATCCGACCGCCTCGACGGTAGGCGCCTATCTGCGCGACTTGCCGCCGGACCGTCGCGTGGCCATGGCCCGCCTTTGCAGCATGATCCGCCGCTCCGCCCGTGGAGTGCGCGAGAGCATGCGCTACGGCCTGGCGTTCTACGAACTGGATGGGCCGCTGTTCGCGCTCGAGTCCGGTCGTCGGCATATGTCGCTGTACGTGGCCGAGAAAGACGTCGTCGTGAAGCACAAGGATGCCCTGACCGGCGTGAACGCGGCGAAGAGCTTCATCAAGTTCTCCGACCTGAACCGCCTCCCGCTCGACGTCGTCGAGAAGATCGTCCGCGACTCGGTCGCCGCCCGCCGCCAGCGTGTGTCCCAGGGCACCGTGCCGACGCAGGCCGACCTGCTGAAGCTGTGGGACATCAACGAGGAGGCCGCCGCGCCGCCGGCCACGACGGTCAAGCTGCCGGTCGCGAAGTCCGCCGCCACGATGTCCGACGCGATCAACGCAATGGCCAACACGATGCGCGATGCGATGTACGCCGCCATCGACATCGCAACCGGCACCGTCGCCCCGGCGAAGGCGCCGGCGACGAAGAAGGCGCAGGCCACGAAGGCTGGCAGCAAGACCGGGGCGAAGCCCGCTGCGAAGAAGGCCGCAACGAAGGCTGCCAAGAAAGCGCCGCCCCGCAAGCTGCCCGCCAAGGTGGCGAAGAAGGCCGCCCCCGCCCGTCGCAAGTAGCCGGGCGCATCGCCAGATGAAAACGGCGCCTGCGGGCGCCGTTTTCCTTTCCGCCGCATCCCTTCCCTAATAGGTCCGCGCGTCCTCGATCACCTTCCCGTCGTTCGGGAGAGAACCGGGTGCCAGCAATTCCACGGTTCCGCCGAGCTTCATCACCGCGCGCAGCGACTCGCCGATTGCGCGTTCCAGCCCGAGGTCGGTCGAGCGGCACTCCGCCCTGAGTGTCATCGCATCCGTTTCGCCAACACGCGTCACGACCAGCCGCACCCGCCCGAGTTCGGCGTGCCGGCGGGCGACTTCCGCAACCTGCTCCGGCCGGACGAACATGCCCTTGATCTTGGCCGTCTGGTCGGCGCGTCCCATCCATCCCTTGATCCGCGTGTTCGTGCGTCCGCACGGCGAGATGCCGGGCAGGATCGCCGACAGGTCGCCGAGCGCCAGCCGGATCCACGGATGGTGAGGATCGAACGATGTGACGACCACCTCGCCGACCTCGCCGTCGACCACCGGGTCGCCCGTGCCGGGGCGAACGATCTCGACCAGCACGTCCTCGTTGACGACAAGTCCTTCGCGCGCGGAGGTCTCGTAGGCGATCACGCCGACATCGGCGGTCGCGTACAGCTGGTACGCGCCGATGCCCCGCGACTCGAACTCGGCCTGCAGCGACGGCGGGAACGCGGCGCCGGAAACGACGGCCTTGGTGATCGATGATGCATCGCGTCCGCCCTTGACGGCGGCGTCGAGCAGGATCTTCAGGAAATCGGGCGTGCCCGTGTAGGCCGCGGGCCGCAGGTGCTCGACCACGTCGAGCTGCTGATCGGTGTTGCCTGGGCCCGTGGGAATGACCGTGCAGCCGATCGACCGCGCGGCGCCGTCCATGATGAAGCCACCCGGCGTCAGGTGATAGGAGAACGTGTTGAGCACGCGATCGCCGCTGCGGAACCCCGCCGCGAAGAGGCCGCGCGCGGCGCGCCATGGATCTTCCTGGCGTCCCTCGGGCTCGTAGATCGGTCCCGGCGACGTGAACATCCGACCGATATGCTCGGACTCGACCGCAATGAACCCGCCGAACGGCGGCTCCGCCTTCTGCATGGCGGGAAGCCCGGCCTTGCGCATGACCGGAAGGCGCGCGAGTGCTTCGCGGCTGTTGACGTGCGTGGTGTCGATATCGCCCAGGTGCCGCTGCCAGGCCGGCGCCTTCATGGCCCGGGAGAGCAACCCCGGCAGACGGCCCATCAGGTCAAGTTCGCGCTGGTCTTGATCGCATGTTTCGCGGTTGTCGAGGTAGTCTGTCATGGGGGTTCCCGCGCGTTACCTGGCTGAGTTGTCGATGTCCTGGCGTCGCCGTTCGGTGTCCTGCGCCGCGGCGTCGAGCTTGCTGTTCACCGGGTCGATCGTCGTCTGCCGGGTCGGCAGCGGCGTGCGGGCGGGCTCGCGATCCGCCCGCGTACAGGCTGTAAGCGCGAACGCGGCACCGAGCAGGAGCCAGGGCAGCCTGGACACGATTGCCGCCCGATCAGGCGAGCCAGCGCTTGCGCCGTTTGTAGAACTTGGCGTCGCGGAAACTCTTGCGGCCTCCCTTCGAGACCCCGAGGTAGAACTCCTTGACATCCTCGTTCTCGCGCAACACGCCGGCTTCGCCGTCCATCACCACGCGGCCGTTCTCGAGGATGTATCCATAGTGCGCATACTTCAGCGCGACGTTCGTGTTCTGTTCGGCGAGCAGGAAGGAAACCCGCTCCTTCGCATTGAGGTCCTTGACGATCGAGAAGATCTCGTCCACGACCTGCGGTGCCAGGCCCATCGAGGGCTCGTCGAGCAGGATCATCGACGGCCGCGCCATCAGGGCGCGGCCGATTGCGGTCATCTGCTGCTCGCCGCCGGAGGTGTAACCCGACTGGCTCGTGCGCCGCTGCTTCAGCCGCGGAAAGTACGCATAGACCTTCTCGAGATCCACGGCGATCTCCGCGCGCGACTTGCCGCGGCCCGACGATCCGCGCGAGTACGCGCCCGTCAGCAGGTTCTCCTCGACGGTGAGGTGGGCGAAGCAGCGCCGCCCTTCCATCACCTGGACGACACCGCGCTTCACGAGTTCGTATGCGGTCAGGTCCTCGATCTTCTCGCCGCGCAACTCGATCGAGCCCTTGGTCACCTCGCCGCGCTCGGCGCGCAGCAGGTTCGACACGGCACGCAGCGTCGTGGTCTTGCCGGCGCCATTGGCGCCGAGCAGGGCCACCACGCTGCCCTCGGGTACGTTCAAAGAAACGCCCTTCAGCACGAGGATCACGTGGTTGTAGATCACCTCGATGCCGTTGACGTTGAGGAGCGGTGCGGTCACCGTTCGTCTCCCATGTTGTGCGAAGCGCCCGATCGGACGCTTTGCACAACCGGCCGCGGCGCGGCCGGTTGGTTCTTGGTTACTTCTTCGCTGCCGGAGCGGCGGCCTTCGCCGGAGCCGCGGCCTTCGCCGGAGCGGCAGCGGGGGCGGCCTTCTGCGCGGCGGCGATCTCGGCCTCGCAACTGCGGCGCGTGATCTTCTTCTCGGCGGCGTACCGGTTCGCGAAGTCCTTGATCATCGGCTTGATGATCTGGGCGTCGGACTCGAACCAGTCGGAGGAGAAGTTCCACTTGCTGCCATCCCACGTATGCACGCGCGCATAGCGCGAGCCCTCATGGTCGCGGCAGTTCGTGGCCAGCGGACGGATGACGCCGGTCAGTCCGAGCGCATCGATGCGCTTCTGGTCGATGTTGAGGTTCTCCAGTCCGTAGCGCACTTCCTCGCCTGTGAGCGGCCGCACGCCGTACCGCAGCTGCGCCTGGCGCACGCCTTCCACGGCGAACATCGCGCTGATCATGCCGCGCGTGTAAAGCACCTGGCCCACCTCGTCCGCCGGGCCGGTGCCCTGGCCCTTCCCGTGCACGAGCTTCAGGATGTCCTCGTGCACCTTCGCGCGTCCGGCGCCGTGCTGGAACGCCATGGCGTTGTAGCCCTTGGCATCCGCGCCGACCGGCAGGACATCGGGCTCGGCCCCTGACCACCACCCGCCGTACATCTTCTCGCGCGGGAAGCCGGTCGCAACCGCCTCGCGGATGGCCGTGGAATTCATCACGCCCCAGCCCCAAAGGATCACGTAGTCAGGGCGCTGCTGGCGGATCTGCAGCCAGGCGGCCTTCTGTTCCACGCCCGGGTGCGTGACGGGGATCGTCATCAGCTGGAACCCGTGCAGCTTCGAGCGCTCGGTCAGCAGCGGGATCGGCTCCTTGCCGTACGGAGAGTCGTGGTAGATCAGCGCGATCTTCTTGCCCTTGAGCTTGTCCAGTCCCCCGTTCTGCTTGCCCAGGTGCTGCACAAGCACGTCGGCCGCGGTCCAGTACGTGCCGGCCAGCGGGAAGTTCCACGGGAAGACCTCGCCCTCGACCGATTCCGAACGCCCATAGCCCGCCGTGATCAGCGGGATCTTGTCCGTCGGCGCCTTGTCCGTGATGGCGAACGTCGCTCCGGTCGACAGCGGCTGGAAGACGGCCGCGTTGGGCCGCGACTTCAGGCGCTCGTAGCACTCGACGCTGCGCGCCGTGTCGTAGCCCGTTTCGCACTCCTCGAAGGTGATCTGGACACCGTTGATCCCGCCCTGGGCGTTGACCAGCTTCAGGTAGTCGACGTAGCCATTGGCCCATGGCGTGCCGTTCGGGCCATAGGCACCGGTGCGGTACACGAGGACCGGGAAGAACTGCTCGCCCTTGCCGGCGGCCGCTCCCTTCTGTTGCGCGACTGCCGCGCCCGGCAGGGCAAGCGAAGCGGCGGCGGCGATCGTCCCGATCGCCAGCGCCACGGCCCGTGCCTTCATTGCTAGCAAAGCTGCCATCGATGTCTCCTTAGAGTGTTGGGTCCAGCATTCGATAGTGGAAGCCGCTCCGCCTCGGACCTCTCAGTGCGGGAACGGCCAGAGCCGCAGCTTCTCCTTCCCGATCGCCCACAACCGCGCAAGGCCATGCGGTTCTGCGATAAGGAAGAAGACGATCAGGCTGCCGAAGATCATCAGCTCGAGGTGCGACGCCAGCGCCGTGGAAATCGGGATGCCGAGCATCCCCGGGATCTGGTTCAGCAGGATGGGCAGGAGCACGATGAACGCCGCGCCGAAGTAGGCGCCGAGCAGCGAGCCCATGCCGCCGATGATGATCATGAACAGCAGGTTCAGCGACATGTTGATGTTGAAGGCCAGCGGCTCCCAGGCGCCCAGGTAGACGAATCCCCACAGCGCGCCGGCCACGCCGGCATAGAACGAGCTGACCGCGAATGCGGTGAGTTTCGCGTACAGCGGGCGGATGCCGATCACCTCTGCCGCCACGTCCATGTCGCGCATCGCCATCCAGCTGCGGCCGATGTGGCCGCGCACGAGGTTCTTCGCCGCCACCGTCAGCACGACGGCGATCGTGAGGACGAACAGATACTTCTCGAGCGGCGAATCGACCACCCAGCCGAAGATCTCGATCGGCGCCGTGGACACCGAGCCCGACGCCGAGTAGTTGGTGAACCACTTGACGCGGGCGAACACCCAGTCGACGAAGAACTGCGCCGCGAGCGTCGCGACCGCGAGATACAGGCCCTTGATCCGCAGGCTCGGGATGCCGAACAACACGCCGACGAGCGCGGCGATCGCGCCGGCGAGCACCAGCACGACCAGGAAGTTCAGCATCGGCACGCGGACGACGAGGTTGTACGCCGCGTACGCCCCGATCGACATGAACGCCGCCGTCCCGAGCGAAATCTGGCCGCAGTAGCCGACGAGGATGTTCAGCCCGATGGCCGCGATCGCGAGGATCAGGAAGGGGATGATCAGCGCGCGGTACATGTAGTCGCTCGCGAGCGCCGGTAGCGCGAGGTACGCCACGCCAAGCAGGGCCAGCATGAACCACCGGTCCTGCACGATCGGAAGGATCTGCTGGTCCTCGACGTAGCTCGTCTTGAACTGGCCGTTTTCGCGGTAGAGCATGGTTCGGAGTCCCCTACACCCGGTCGATGTGCTTTTCCCCGAACAAGCCTTCGGGGCGAACCAGCAGGAACATCAGGGCAAGCACGTAGGCAAACCAGTTCTCGATGCCGCCGCCCGCGAGGTCGAACAGGCTGACGAGCGGCGGGCCGAGGAACACCTCCGCGAACTTCTCCCCCACGCCGATGATCAGTCCGCCCAGGATGGCGCCCGGCACCGACGTGAACCCGCCCAGGATCACCACCGGCAGCGCCTTCAGCGCGATCAGCGACAGCGAGAACTGCACGCCGAGCTTGGAACCCCACACCATGCCGGCCACGAGCGCGACGAAGCCTGCGACGGCCCACACGATCACCCAGATCCGGTTCAGCGGAATGCCGATCGACTGCGCGGCCTGGTGGTCGTCCGCGACGGCGCGCAGCGCGCGGCCGGTCGGCGTCTTCTGGAAGAAGACCGCAAGCGCGAGCACCAGCAGCGCAGCGATGGCGGCGGCGACGAAGTCCTCGGTGTTGATCAGGATGCCGCCCTCGAAGATGTTCTGGAGTACCAGCACGGGGGTCTTCGGCAGGCCGGTCTCGATGGTGTAGATGTCGCTGCCCCACAGTGTCTGGCCGAAGCCGTCGAGGAAGTAAGTCACCCCGAGCGTGGCCATCAGCAGGACCACCGCATCCTGGTTGACCAGGTGCCGCAGGACGAGGCGCTCCACCACCCAGGCGAACACCGCCATGATGCCCACCGACAGGACGAAGGCGACGGCGAGCGGCATGTGCTCGCTCAGGCGCGCCAGCGACAGCGCCGCGAACAGCACCATCGCCCCCTGCGCGAAGTTGAAGACCCCGGACGCCTTGAAGATCAGCACGAAGCCGAGCGCGACGAGCGAGTAGAGGACGCCCGACATCAACCCGCCGAGCAGCACCTCGAAGTAGAAGCCGGGCGCGCTCAGGCCCAAGCGCCAGCGGCGCGATGGCGCCGATGATCACGCCGACGATCAGCGCGACGACCGGCCAGTTGCGTTGGAGCGAGGTCAGCGTCATGTCAGTGCGCCACTCCGAGGTAGGCGTCGACCACCGCCTGGCTGCTGCGGACTTCATCCGGCGTGCCGTCGCCGATCTTCTTGCCGTAGTCGAGCACGACCACGCGGTCCGAGATGTCCATCACCACGCCCATGTCGTGCTCGATCAGCACGATCGTCGTCCCGAACTCGTCGTTGACGTCGAGGACGAAGCGGCACATGTCCTCCTTCTCCTCGAGGTTCATGCCCGCCATCGGCTCGTCGAGCAGCAGCAGCGAAGGCTCCATTGCCAGGGCCCGGCCGAGATCGACGCGCTTCTGCAGGCCGTATGGCAGCCGGCCAACCGCCGTCTTGCGGTACGCCTGGATCTCGAGGAAGTCGATGATGTGCTCGACGTACTCGCGGTGGCGCAGTTCCTCGCGCGCGCGCGAATCCGATGTGGACGGCCTGCGCCAGCAGCCCGGTCCGCATCCGCAGGTTGCGCCCGGTCATGATGTTGTCGAGCACGCTCATTCCCTTGAACAGGGCGAGGCTCTGAAACGTGCGGCCGATGCCGAGGGCCGCGGCATCGTGCGGATCCATCTGCCCGCGCTCCTTGCCGCGGAAGGTGATCCGGCCCTGCTGCGGCGTGTACACGCCGTTGATCACGTTCAGCATCGAGCTCTTGCCGGCGCCGTTGGGGCCGATGATGGCGCGGATCTCGTGTTCCTTGACGTTGAAGGAGATGTTCTGCAGCGCCTTCACGCCGCCGAACGACAGCGACACGTCCGCCACTTCGAGGATCACCTCGCCGATCTTGCGCCCGCTCATCGCGGCTCCCCGGTCTGGTTGCCGCCTGGCGGCTGGTCCTTCATCGACCATGCGGCGTTGGACGCCGGCCGGATTCCGTCCTTCGGTTTCCCGGCCTTCGACATCGCCTCCATGGCCAGGTACAGGAAGACGAAGATCAGGGCGAAGCCGACGAGCGCCAGCAGCAGCTGGCCGGACGCGAGCGACCAGGCGGCGAGCATCACGCCGGCCACGAGGCAGACGACGGCGATCAGAACGCGCGGGCTCATCGCATCGGCCTCACGCCGCGGCCTTCATGGCCGCGTGGACCTTGGCTTCGTTCACCTTCAGGGTCGCGCTGATCGTGCCGGTGCGACCGTCCTCGAACTTCACCATCGTCTCGATGTACTGCTCCGACCGTCCGCCGTACATCGCATCGACCAGGACGTCGTACTTGTCGTGGATGAAGCGGCGCCGCACCTTGCGCGTGCGCGTCAGCTCGTCGTCGTCGGCATCCAGTTCCTTGTGCAGGACGATGAACCGGTGGATCTGCGCGTTGGCGAGCTTGGGATCGCTGGCGAGGTCGGCGTTCACTTTCTCCACCGCCTCCCGGATCCGGTCGAGCACCTGGGGCTTGCCCGCGAGGTCGGTGTAGCCCGCGTACGGCAGGTTGTTCCGCTCGGCCCAGTTGCCGACGGCCTCGTAGTCGATGTTGATGAACACGCACACCATGTCGCGCTGGTCACCGAAGGCCACCGCCTCCTTGATCGTCGGGTAGAACTTCAGCTTGTTCTCGATGTACTTCGGCGCGAACAGCGTCCCGTCGGCCAGCTTCCCGACGTCCTTTGCGCGGTCGATGATCTTGAGGTGCCCTTCCTGGTCGAAGTACCCGGCATCACCGGTATGGAACCAGCCCTCCGGATCCTTGGCCTCGCGGGTGGCGTCCGGGGACTTGTAGTACTCGCGGAACAGGCCCGGCGAGCGGATCAGGATCTCGCCCAGGTCGGTCAGCCGGATCTCGACTCCCTTGACCGGCGGACCGACGGTGTCCGGCTTCACGCCGCCATTCGGCTGCACGCAGACGAACACCGATGTCTCCGTGGAGCCGTAGAGCTGCTTCAGGTTGATCCCGAGCGAGCGGTAGAAGGTGAAGAGGTCCGGCCCGATCGCCTCGCCCGCCGTGTAGGCGACGCGGATGCGACTCATGCCGAGCGCGTTGCGCAGCGGCGCATACACGAACACGTCGCCAAGGCCGTGCAGCAGGCGATCGCCGAGCCCGACCTCGCGGCCATCCAGCAGGCGGCCGCCCACGCGCCGTGCGACGTCCATGAAGAAATGGAACATCCGGCGCTTGAGCGCGGAGGCGTCCTCCATCCGGATCATCACCTGGGTAAGCAGGGCTTCGAGAACGCGCGGCGGCGCGAAGTAATAGGTCGGCCCGATCTCCCTCATGTCGGCCGAGACGGTCGTCGCCGACTCCGGGCAGTTCACGGTGAAGCCGCACACCATCCACTGCGTGTACGAGAAGATGTTCTGGCCGATCCACGCCATCGGCAGGTAGGCCAGCACCTCTTCCTTCGAGGTCAGCGCCTCCATCTGCGCACCGGCATCGCCGGCCGCGATCAGGTTGTCGTAGCCGAGGACCACCCCTTTCGGGTTTCCCGTCGTGCCCGACGTGTAGAACATCGCGGCGACGTCGTCTGACTTCCCCAGTTCGATTTCGTCGTCCACCGCGCCGGGGCGCTCCTTGAGGTAGGCCTGGCCCAGCGACCTGAGCTGTTCGTACGAAGCGAGGCCCGGCTGGTCGTAGTGCCTCAGTCCGCGTGGATCGTCGTAGAAGATGCGCTTGATGTGCGGGACCTTCTCGCGGATCTCGAGCACCTTGTCCACCTGCTCCTGGTCCTCGACCATGGCGAAGCGGATCTCGGCGTTGTCGAACACGAACGCCATCTCGGCCGCGACGGCGTCCTGGTACATGGGCACCGGGACGCCGCCCAGGCACTGGGCCGCGCACATCGTGAAATAGAGACGCGGCCGGTTCTCGCCGATGATGGCCAGGTGCTCGCCTCGCCTGAATCCGGCCTGCAGCAGGCCGGCGGCGATCTCGCGCACCTCCTGCAGCATCTCGACCCAGCTCCAGCTCTGCCAGATGCCGAGGTCCTTCTCGCGAATGGCGGTCGCGCCCGGGCGAACCCTGGCGTGCTGCATCAGCAGGCGTGGAAATGTGTCAGCGGCGGTGCTCGCTGTCACGGCTGTCTCCTGAATGCGCGGCATCGTGGTGGCCGCGTCTCTTGTTCGGGTAGCTTAACCCAGCCTCTGGCCCGCAATCGGTCGCGTGCTGGCTGCGACACGGTACGGCGAGCCGTCCGGCGGCGCTGTCGCCCGGACGACAGTCTTGCGGGACAATCACGCCCATGGCCGAACAGGACCCGCCACGCCTTGCCGACATGATGACCACCAGTGCCTGGTGGCCCCATCTCACCGAAAGCCAGCGCCGGCGCGTGCTGGCCGAGGTGGAGGAGCGCCGCTACACCGGTGGCAGCGTGGTGATGCGCAAGGGCGAGATGGTTGAGGGCTGGACCGGCGTGATCGAAGGACTGATCAAGATCAACGTAGTGTCACAAGCCGGAAAGAGCGCGACGTTCACCGGGATCGGCCCGGGCGGCTGGTTCGGCGAGGGCTCGCTGCTCAAGGACGAGCCCCGCAAGTACGACGTCGTCGCCCTGCGCGACAGCCGGATCGCGTGGATGCCGCGCGCGACCTTCGACTGGCTGCTCGGCACGAGCATCCCGTTCAACCGCTTCCTGCTGCTCCAGCTGAACGAGCGCCTCGGCCAGTTCATCGCCATGATCGAGTACGAGCGGCTGCTGGAGCCCGATGCGCGCGTCGCGCGTTGCCTCGCGGAACTGTTCAACCCGCTGCTCTACCCCGGCCACCGCGAGCAGCTCGAGATCTCGCAGGAGGAGATCGGCTACCTGTCGGGCGTTTCGCGGCAGCGCGTGAACCAGGCGCTGCAGGTGCTGTCGCGCGAGGGTCTGCTCGACATCGAGTACGGCAGCATCCGCATCCGCGACCTCGCGCGACTGCGCCGCTACGGCAACTGAGCTGTCAACGCCGGGAGCGCGCCGCGTGTTCGTGTTCGACGCCTGGTTCTGGGAATTGGCGAGCTACGTGGTGACGGTGGTCGGCTTGCCGCTTGCGATCGCCGTCTTCATCGCCGAGCAACGCCGCGAGCGCCGCAACGAGGAGGACGAGGTCTACCAGCTGCTGTCGGATGCCTACAACGACTTCCTGCGGGTCGTGATCGACAACCCGGACCTGCGCCTGCGCAGCCAGGCCGCGACGCCGGACCTCACCGAAGAGCAGCAGGAACGCAAGCTCGCCATCTTCGACATGTTGATCTCGCTGCTCGAGCGCGCCTACATCACGGCCTACAGCGACAACATGAACGAGGCCCAGCGGCGGCGCTGGAACTCGTGGGAGGACTTCATGCGCGAATGGCTGCGCCGCGACGCGTTCTACGACCGCCTGCCGCAATTGCTGAAGGGCGAAGACCCGGAGTTCGTGGCCTACATGCGGCGGCTGGCCGAGCAGGAACGCGGCGGCACACCGTTGCACTAACCGCGAGCAAGGGTGGCCCGGCCGCCTCGACGTGTGCCCAGGCCGTTGGCAAGGGCATGGATCGTGGCGCGCGACTTCTCGCCGCGCATCGTCCAGCCCGGATGAACCGGCGCCGTCCGGACCGCGCGATACAGCATGGAGAGCGCCTCGTCATCGCCCAGCAGCAGGCGCCGCTCGGCCGGCGCGAGCGCTTCCGGGCCGGACAGCAGGGCCCGCTCGACGCGGTGCTGGCGCCGGGCGGCTGCCAGCGGTGAACGGCGTCGCGCCGCCTGGCGCACGACGAGGAAGAGATCGGGATCGAGCACCGCGTCGGCGAAACGCGGCTGCGGACGCGCTGCGCCCGCGTAGTGCGCGGTGGCTGTCACCTCCGGCGTCGGTGCAGTCTCGTCCGGCGTCACGAACAGACCCGCGGCGCGTGCGCCGATCCCGAGCGACGTGCGGCTCATCAACGCCGACAGCGGCACCGCGAGCAGCAGTCCGGCGGCGACCGGCGCGATCCACGGCAGGAAGCCCGGCGCCTGCCAGGCGACCACCCCCACCCACGCCGCGCCAACCAGCGTCTGCCAGCCATGGCGATCGATCGCTTCCTGGAACGACGTCGAGGCATCCTCGCGCTTCGGCGACTTCCACTGGATCGCCCAGCCGCCCAGCGCGGCCAGCACGAACTGCGTGTGGAACAGCATGCGGATCGGCGCAAGGAGCGCGCTCACCACGAACTCCAGCACGACGCTCGTCACGAGGCGCAGCAGGCCACCGAAGGCCTGCGCGTCGCGCGCGCCCGCGACGAGGGCCGCGAGCAGCTTCGGCAGGAACAGCATCGACGCGACCCCCGTCAGCAAGGCGAGCGCGTCCTTCGGATTCCACGACGGCCAGAGCGGGAACAACTGGTTCGGAATGACGAAGTACTCGGGATCCGCGTGGGTGTTCGTCACCAGCAACCACGTCGACAGCAGCAGGAAACCGGCCCAAAGGGGCGCCGACACGTAGGCGAGCGCGCCGGTCAGGAACACGGTGCGGTGCACCGGGTGCATGCCGGGCGCGAACATCAGCCGTGCGTTCATCAGGTTGCCGTGGCACCACCGGCGGTCGCGGCCGACCTCCTCGATCAGGTTCGCCGGCATCTCCTCGTAGCTGCCCGGCAGGTCGTAGGCGATCCACACGCCAAAACCGGCGCGCCGCATCAGGGCAGCCTCGACGAAGTCGTGCGACAGGATCTCGCCAGCGAGCGCGCCGCGGCCCGGCAGGGGTGCGAGCACGCAGTGCTTCATGAAGGGATCGAGCCGGATGATCGCGTTGTGGCCCCAGTAGTGCGACTCGCCGAGTTGCCAGTAGTGCAGCCCGGCGGTGAAGACAGGGCCGTAGACCTGGTTGGCGAACTGCTGGATGCGCGCGTGCAGCGTGTCGCGGCCCACCGCGCGCGGGGCGGTCTGGATGATTCCCGCGTCCGGACGCGCCTCCATCAGGCGCACCAGCGTCGACAGGCACTCGCCGCTCATGACGCTGTCGGCGTCGAGCACGACCATGTAGCGGTACAGCGCGCCCCAGCGCCGGCAGAAGTCGTCGATGTTGCCGCTCTTGCGCTTCACCCGGCGTTCGCGCCGGCGGTAGAACAGTCGCGCGTCACCGCCCAGCGTCTCGCGCAGGGCATTCCAGGCGTCGAGCTCGCCGACGCAGGCATCCGGCTCGCTGCTGTCGGACAGTATGTAGAAGTCGAAGTGAGCGAGCCCGCCGACGCGGCCGACCGACTCGATCGTCGCACGCAGGCCGGCGAAGACGCGCTTCACGTCCTCGTTGCAGATCGGCATCACGACCGCGGTGCGGGCCTCGTCGGGCAAGGGACCGGATCCGGCCGCGGAGCGCGAGACCAGGTGGCGATCGCCGCCACGCAGCAGGACGGCGAAGCCCATCATCGCGGTCCAGAAGCCGGCCGCGAGCCAGCAGGACAGGATCGCGAACACCGCCAGCAGCGCCTTCTCCGCGATCGACGACGCCTCGTTCGGCAGCAGTCCGCTCATCAGGTACGTCGCGTAGATCGCCGGCGCGAGCGAAAGCGCCAGCAACACGAACCGGCGGCGCCGGCCCGCGCCGCGCGCCGGCCCGTCGACATCGGCCGGTGCCGGTTCGCGGCGGAACAGCCAGCTGACCAGCGACAGCCCGCGCCACGGAGTCGCCGCCATCGGAGTGCGGCGCACCGGAGGAGCGAGCGGCGCCACGGCCGGCGGCGCCGGATGGCTTACGGCGCGGGAACGATGTAGCTCCATGTCTCACTCAATGTCTGTTCGCCGCGGCGCAGGTGCGCGCGCAGTTCCATCGGCTTTTCCTTGTCGGTGCGCTTCGCCTGCACTACGAGCCGCCATCCGCCCCGGACTTCGTTCGGGTGGACGACCACCAGCTGGCGAACCCCGTTCGTCAGCGCCAGGTCGGCTTCGACTTCTGTTCCCGGCGGCAACCGTGCAAGTGCCGGTCCCTCGAAGTCGATGTTGAACTTCACGACGTCGTCGGGCAGTGCCTGGAACCCGCGCCCGCGGCGCGACTGCGCCACCCACGATGTCGTCGGCCGGCGCTCGCCGCTCTTCAGCGCGAACAGCCGGTACGAGTACGCCTGCGATGCGCCGGCTTTCGGTGCCTCCGCCGGCACCCAGTACGCGACGATGTTGTCGTTTGTCTCGTCCGGCGTCGGGATCTGCACGAGCTCGACCCGGCCGGGACCCCAGGCGGACGTCGGCTCGACCCACAGGCTCGGCCGCAGGTCGTAGCGCGCCTCGAGATCCTCGTAACTCGCGAAGGCGCGGTCGCGCTGCATCAGGCCGAAGCCTCGCGCGCCGGGCAGGGCGAACGAGGTCGTCAGCAGGCGCTTCGGATTCACCAGTGGCCGCCAGATCCACTCGCCGCTGGCCGACGCGATCGACAGGCCATCCGAGTCGTGGACCTCGGGACGGAAGCCGTCGCCGGTGCCCGGCTGGTTCTCGCCGTACATGAACATCGAGGTCACGGGCGCGATTCCCACCTTGCCGACCGCCTCGCGGAAGTGCAGCCGCGACTGCACCTCGGCCACGGTCTCGTCGCCCGGCTTCAGCACGAAGCGGTAGGCGCCGGTCACGCGCTTCGAATCGAGCAGCGCGTACAGCACGAGCTGCGTGGCGTTGCGCGCCGGCTTCTCGATCCAGAACTGCTCGAAACGCGGGAACTCCTCCCCGCCGCGCTCGGCTGTGTCGAGCGCCAGGCCGCGCGCCGAAGCCCCATAGCGCTGGCCCTTCCCGAGCAGGCGGAAGTAGCTCGCGCCGAGGAACACGGCGAGCTCGTCCTTGTACCGTGGCGTGTTCAGGGGATAGTGGATGCGGAACCCGGCGAAGCCGAGCTTCTGCAAGTGGGCGGGATCGAGCTTGTTGGCGCCGTAGCTGAAGCTGGCCGGATCGAACGTGACCTCCCGGACCCTGGAGCCGACGATTTCATGCACGCGGACCGGCTGGTCGAAGAAGCCCCCGAGGTGGAAGAACTGGATCTCGAAAGGGAGCTTGTCGGCTCGCCACAGCGCACGGCCGGGGTCGAAACGGATGTCCCGCGTCTGGTCGTAGGTCAGGTCCTTGAGCGCCTTCGGCAGCACGAAGGCCGGCTTCGGCTGGGGCCGGCTGGCGAGTTCCTTCGCCATCCGGTCGACGTCGTCGAAGCCGAATGCCGCCACCGGCGGGGAGGCGCCGACGAGGGCCGCCGTCAGCAGCGGGAGAAGCAGGCGTACTTGGAGGAATCGCGAGGCAGGCATACCGTGCCGTTCCGGGGGGACGGGCATATAACGGGCGACTCGCATTTTCGTGCACCGCAATAAGGTCAGTGCCGACCCCTGCTTGTGTTCTCTAGAGGCACCGTTCCAGCCGCACGCACCAGTTCTGTGCAGTCGTGTCACGCAACGCCGCAGGTTGAGCCGAATCGGCGCAGCCGCTGCGCATGCCAAGATCCCGGCATGCGAATGGTTCCGCTCGCCGATGGCGTTCCGGTGCCGTGCCTCGGGCTCGGCACCTGGCGCATGGGCGAGTCACGGTCGACACGCGCTGCCGATGTGGCAGCCGTGCGGCAGGCGCTCGAACTCGGCTATCGGCTGATCGACACGGCCGAGATGTATGGCGATGGCGGCGCCGAGCGCGTCGTCGGCGAAGCGCTGCGCGGGGCTGCACGGGCCGGCACGGTCCGGCGCGAGGACGTGTTCCTCGTAACGAAGGTCCTGCCCGGCAACGCCAGCCGCAAGGCAACGGTCGCGGCCTGCGAGCGCAGCCTCGAGCGCCTCGGCGTCGAACACGTCGACCTCTACCTCCTACACTGGCGCGGCGGCCATCCGCTGAGCGAGACGGTGGCGGCATTCGAAGCCCTGCGTGAGCGCGGGCGGATCCGCGCGTGGGGCGTCAGCAACTTCGACGTCGACGACATGGACGAACTGTGGAGCGTGGCCGACGGGCCGCGCTGCGTGGCGAACCAGGTCTACTACTCGGCCAGTACGCGCGGCATCGAGTTCGACCTGTTGCCGGCACAGCGCCGGCGTTCCGTTGCGACCATGGCGTACTGCCCGATCGACCAGGGCGCGCTCGCCGCGGACCCGACCTTCGTGGAGATCGGCGCTCGGCTGGGCGCCAGCGCCGCGCAGGTCGCGCTCGCGTGGGTCCTGCGCCTGCCGGACGTGATCGCGATTCCGAAAGCCGGACGCGAGCGACACCTGCGCGAGAACCTCGCCGCCGCGACGCTCACGCTGGCGGACAGTGATCTGGCGGCCATCGACGCGCGCTTCGCGCCGCCCAGGCGCAAGCAACGGCTGGCGATGACGTAGCGGCGCCTCGGGCCCGCCTGGCGCGACGCGCCGGCTCGCGCCCCGCGCGTTTCAGGGTCCGGCCGCATCACGATGGCGAGGGCACGTGATCTGCCACAATTTCGCCCTTCGCCCCCGCCGACTCCGCTCCTTCCGCCCATGCACCCGTTCCACCTCGCCTTTCCCGTTGCCTCCCTCGATTCCGCACGCAAGTTCTACGGCGGCCTGCTCGGCTGTCCGGAAGGCCGTTCATCCGATGCGTGGATCGACTTCAACCTTTATGGCCACCAGATCGTCGCGCACCTTGCGCCGGACGAGATCGGCCACCGCCGCACCAGCGAGGTCGACGGCGACGATGTGCCGGTGCGGCACTTCGGCGTCGTGCTGTCGATGCCGGAGTGGGAGGCGCTCGCAAGCCGCCTGCGCGAGCAGGGTGTGAAGTTCATCATCGAACCGCACATCCGGTTCAAGGGCGAGGTCGGCGAGCAGGCGACGATGTTCTTCCTCGACCCCAGCGGCAACGCCCTCGAATTCAAGGCCTTTGCGGATCCGTCGCGGCTGTTCGCCAAGTAGCGCCCGCCGCGGCGCTCCCGGCCGCGATCAGCGACCCACGCCGAGCAGGTACAGCGTGAACGGCGCCGTGACCGCCGCGAGCAGCGTCGACAGCAGCATGCTGGTGGCCACCGGACCCTCGATCGCATTGAACTCGCGCGCCATCAGGTAGACATTGATGCCGACCGGCAGCGCGGCGAGCAGCACCACCGCCTGCGTTTCGAGCGGCGGCAGGCCCACGGCCCACGCGATCGCCCACACCGCCAGCGGCTGGCCGACGAGCTTCATCACCGTGATGCCGCTCGCGATCCGCCAGCCGCTTCTCACGCCGTATTGAGCGAGACCCATGCCGAGCACGACGAGCGACAGCGGAATCGCCGGCTGAGCCAGCAGTTCGAGCGGCACATCGATGAAAGCGGGCAGCCTCCAGCCGGTGAGTCCGAACGCGGCGCCGGCGAGGATCGAGGCGACAAGGGGATTCGTCAGCACGCTCCGCACCGTGTTGCCGAACCCCTTGAGCGACAGCTCGCCGTGGCGGGCCCACTCCACCGACACGGTGGCGAGCATCCACAGCGTCAGCGAGTTGAACACGAGCACGAGACCGACCGACGGCATTGCCGCTTCGCCGAGCGCCGCCCTGGCCAGCGGGATGCCGAGGAACACGTTGTTCGAGAAGATTCCGCCGAGCGCGAACACCGACTGCCCGACACCGTCGAGGCGGTACGCGAGCAGGCCTGCCACGCGGGCCACCACGAAGATGACGAAACTGCCGCCAAAGAACGCGACCAGCACGCGGGCATCGACCGGCGGAAGCTTCGAAAGGTCGCTCATCAGCCGGAACAGCAGCGCCGGCAGCGGCACGGCAAAGAGGAACTTCGACAGCGCCTCGCTGTACGAGACCGGCCAGCGCCCGGACACTCCGATGAGGTAGCCCACGAGCACGAGCGCGAACAGCGGCGCGGACAGCTCGACGAGTTGCAGGAAGGCGTTCACGGCGTGCGGGAGCGAAGTGCCGCGCAGTGTAGGCCGCGGGTCGTCGTGCCCGACACGCCGGATCCTCCGGGCCCTTGCGCCGGCGCCGCGAGCGGCGCCGAAGGGCTGACTGTCTTCCGCACGCATCCGCACGCATCCGCATTCTCCCGCCTCGACGCGCTCCGCCCATATGCGGCATCCTCGGCTCCTGCCGTTGTGGATCCGGGAGCGAAGTGCGCGCACTGGTGCAGCAGGCCTACGGGCCGGTCGAGACGAGCGTGGGAGTCCAGGAAGTGCGCCTTCCCCGGCCGACTGGCCAGGACGTCTGCGTGCGCGTGCGCTATGCCGGCATCAATCCGCTCGACTGGAAGCTGGTCGAGGGACACTTCAAGTGGATGTCGAAGGCGCGGCCGCCGTGCGGCGTCGGCTTCGATCTCGCCGGCGAGGTGCACGACGCCGGCCGCGGTGCCGCCGGGTTCGCCCTGGCATGCGCGTCGCCGGCCTGATCCCGGCGTTCAAGCGTCCCCCCGGATCGATCGCGCAATTCGCCCTGGTGCCCGCGCGCCTGCTCGTCGAAGTGCCGGATCGGGTCCCGCTCGACCAGGCCGCAGCGCTTCCGGTCGCCGGACTCTCCGCCCTGCAGATGTGCCGGATGGCGATGATCGGCCCCGGGATGCGTGTGCTGGTTCACGGCGCGTCGGGCGGCGTCGGGCACCTGGCGCTGCAGATCGCTCGCAATCTCGGCGGCACGGTCACGGCGACCGGCAGCGCGGCCAGCCACCCGCTGCTGCAGTCCCTCGGCCCGGGCCGCGTGGTCGATCGCGCAGCCCCGGTAGCCACTTGGGGCGGCCCCTTCGACGCCGTGCTCGACTGCGCGACGACGCTGGCGCCGTCCGACCTGAAGGCCTTACTCGCGCCGGATGGCTGCTACGTCGCCACCACGCCGCGCTTCCCGCAGGTCATGGTGGACACCGTGCTCAACCTCGTCGGGCGTCGCAAGCGTCGGGTGCTGATGCTGAAGCTCGACGGCGACGATCTCGAAACGCTGATGAAGCAGGTCGCCGCCGGCACCCTGCGAGTCGTCGTCGAGCGCGCCTTTGCGCTCGACGATGCGGCTCAGGCGCTTTCCCGCTCCCGCGCAGGACACGTGCGCGGCAAACTCGTCGTTTCAATCGAGTAGCTCGGGACGGCGGCGGCGCGCCGCATGCCCGCCGGCCGCGGGCTTCAGGCAGTCGACACCGAGTGCACGCCGATACCGATGCCCGGCCCTTCCCCGTGCAGCTTCGGCAACGCGCGGGTCGAACGGATGATCGGCTGGCGCCACGCCACGTACGACAACGCAAGTGCGGTGGCACCGGCGAATACGAGCGCCGCGCGCAACCCCGCGTGCTCGCCTAGCCAGCCTCCGATCAGGGCGCCGGGTCCGGCCGGGAGCAGGATCAGCCAGCGCATCGTGCTCGTCATGCGACCGAGCAGCGGCGCCGGCGTCACGGCCTGGCGCAGCGCGAGGAAGTTGATGAACAGCAAGACGGCGCCGATGCCGAACATGAACAGCATCAGGGCGAAGCCCGCGACTCCGAAGGCGTTCGCCGGCATCGCCGCCAGCATCAACCAGCCCGCGCCGCACACCGCGAACCCAGCCACGAGCGCCGGTCCTGGCCCGATGCGGCGCGCAAGCCGGTGACCGACAACGCTCGCGGCGATCGTGCCGACGCCGAGCGCCACGTAGCTGAGGCCGACGCCGCGCTCGGACAGTCCGAGCACGCGGGTGGCGAACAGGATCTGGACGACGAGCGCGGCGTGGTGACACATCTGCCAGATCCCGACCGCGATCGCCATCGTTACCAGCAGCCGGTTGCCGCGCACGAAAGCGAGGCCATCGCGCATGGCCGGCCAGAACGGATGGCGCACCGGATCGACGTGTTCCTGCACCCGCAGGCCGCGCAGGATCGAGGCCGAGACCAGCAGCAGCACGGCGTCGGCGAGCAGCGCCAGCGGCGCGCCGGCGATCTTGATCAGCACGCCCGCGGCGCCGGGGCCGGCGACTTCCGCCGTCGAGGAGGCGAGGGCGTTCTTCGCGTGCGCCTCCACCAGCCGCTCGCGCGGCACCACCTGTGTCAGGACGATCTGCGCGGCGCTGCCCGCCGTCGTGTACACGGTTCCGATGAGGAAGCCCACGATGTAGAGCCACTCCATGGTCAGCCGGCCCATCCACCACGCGAGGGGCACGGTCGCGATCGCGATCGCGATGAAGACCTCGCCGTACACGTACACGGGCAGCTTGCGCACGCGATCGAGCCACACGCCCGACGGCAGCGAGAACAGCACGAACGGCGCGATCTCCATCGCCGTCAGGAGGCCCATCTGCGTCGGCGTCGCGTGCAGCAGCACGGCCGCCGTCAGCGGCAGGGCGAGCATCGTCACCTGCGCCCCGAAGGAGGAGGTCAGGATGGAAATCCACAGGCGCCGGTACACGGCGTCGCGCAACAGGTCGTTGGGGGCCAGGGTCAGCCGTGCGCGGGCTAGACGAAGGACCTCGGCCACATCGACGGCGGTCATCTTTGTCACTGCATGTGAAGTCGTGCCGGACCGGACCGGGCCGGACACGGGCGTCGCCGACATCGGCGACGGGGGTGGCGATGTTAGCGACGGGATCGTCGTTCCTCCAGCGAAACAGGACGGAATGGGCGTAACGTGGCGTGGAGGCATCATGGCGGCGGCGCGGCGCGGAGCCCGCCGAACGCCCCGTGCCTGCCGATCGATCACCCAACCAGCGACGACCCTCCCGTGAACCGAGCCAAGACTCCTTGCGTGATCTGCGTCGGCGGATCCGCGACCATCGACCACATCTTCCTCGTCGACGAGGTGAAACTGCCGTCGGCGAAGATCACGGCGCGCGACTTCATCGAGACGGGCGGCGGCATGGGAGCCAACGCGGCGGTTGCGGTGCAGCGGCTCGGCGGCCGTGCCATCTACTGGGGCCGCGTCGGCGACGACCAGACCGGGGATGAAGTCCTGTGGCTGCTGACGCACGAAGGCATCGACGTGTCCGGGGTGCGCCGGCTAGCAGGATTCCGCACCAAGATCGCGAGCATCCTGATCGACTCGCACGGCGAGCGGCTTGCCGTCTCGGCGCAACCGCAGGGGTATCCGCCCGACGCCTCGTGGCTGCCTCTCGAGCGGGTGGCCGAGGCGGACGCCGTTCTGGCCGACACCCGCTGGCCGACGGGCGCGCAACGGCTGTTCGAAGCGGCGACGCAACACAAGCTGCCGAGCGTGTTCGACGGCGACGGCGGTGATCCGCCGCAGGTCCTGGCCACCGCGCAGCAGTGCACGCATCCTTTCTTCTCGCAGCCGATGCTTGCGAGCTTCGGCTACGGATCGCCCGAACAGGCGCTGCCCCGCGTGTTTGGCGGCCGCAATGCGGTGACCGGCGTGACGCTCGGCTCGGCCGGCGTCATGTGGTTCGACGGCGAACGGATCCACACCATGCCGTCGCCGCGCATCAAGGCGGTCGACACGCTGGCGGCCGGCGACACCTGGCACGGCGCCATGGCCCTGGCGCTGGCAGAAGGTCGCGAAACGCGGCAGGCGATCGAGTTCGCATCGGCCGTCGCGGCGCTGAAGTGCACGCGCTTCGGCGGCCGCGCGAGCATTCCGCGGCGGGAGGAATTCGAGCGGTGGTGGGCCGGACAGCGCGGGGTCGCGGCCCCCGTTCAGGCTACGGAGTGAGTACACGCTCGGCCGCCGGCGTCGGCGGCACGCGCACCATCACCCGGCCGCGGCCCTTGCGCTTGGCCAGCAGCGCGCAATGGTCGGCGGCGTTCAGCAGGGTCTCGGCGTTGCCGGGCGTCGTGGTCGACTCGGCGATGCCGACGGAAAAGCTGGCGCCCGTCAGCACCTTGCCGCCCAGTTCGAATCGCATCGCGCGCCACGCCCTGAGGATCTGCTCGAGCTTGGCCTGCGCGGCATCCACCGTGGTTCGCGGCATCAGCACGCAGAACTCCTCGCCGCCGTAGCGGCACGCGATGTCGCTGCGGCGCATGCGCGCCCGCAGCAGCTTGCCGAAAGCGGCCAGCACGCGATCGCCCGCGGCGTGGCCGTAGGCGTCGTTGACTTCCTTGAAGTGATCCAGGTCGATCACCGCCAGCGCGAGCGGCTCGTCGTGCCGCTGCGCGAGCGCCAGCATCGGCGGCAGGACGTCGTTCAGGTAGCGGCGGTTGTACAGGCCGGTCAGGAAGTCGCGCACTGCCTGGTCCTGCAGGGCCGCCTGCAGCGATTCGACCTCGCGCACCTTCTGCGACAGCTTGCCGTTGATCTCCTCGAGTTCCGCCTTCGCCCGTTCGCTCGCCAGGCGGCGGGCCTCGCTTTCGTCGCGCTGCTTCTGCAGTCTCAGCAACTCGGTCTGCAGGGAGGCAGCCTGATAGCGGCCCTTAGAAGCCATCAGCGCCCGGTCCTGGTGCAGCGATTGCCAGTGCCGCAGGTCCACCAGCGCGCGTTCGGCGTCCCCGCAGGCCTCCAGGGCGGCGGCGCGGGTCTGAAAGAACAAGCAACGCGCGCGGAGCGTCAGCGCTTCGGCCGGCAGCGGCTCCGCCGCGTCGAGCACGGCGATCGCCTGCTCCATTTCTCCCCGAGTGCGCAGCAGCTCCGCGTGCGCAATGATCAGCGTGAGCGCCTCCTCGGCCAGCGTTTCCTCGGAAACCGCCTCCTCGGCGGTTGCGCACAGGCGGGCCGCCTCTTCGACACGGCCCGCGCGCAAGGCCGCGAGGGCCATCACCGCGCAGGTTTCCACGCTGTCGGCGCGCGCCGTCTCGCCGAGCAGGTCCGACAGGCGCGCAACCTCGTCCATCGCCTCGTCCGGCCGGTCAAGGTCGGTCAGGCACAGCACCCGGTTGAGAAGCAGCACGCCGAGCAGATGCTTGTTCGACATGCGCCGGCAGCGCTCGATGCCTTCGTCGATGTACTTCAGCGCCTCGTAGTAGTCGCCGAGCTGCAGCAGTTCGTGGGCGAGATTGCAGAGCAGGACAACGTCGAAGCCGTGTCCGCGCGAGGCGTGCGATTCCCGCAGCGCCTGGTAGAGGTACGCAAACGCCTCGGGCGAATCGCCGCGGGACGAATGACAACCCGCGATGACGTTCAGCATCATGCTGCGCTCTTCGGGGTTCAGCACCTGCATGCCGTCGTTGCGCAGGGCCATCACGCGGCCGAGCGGCTCCAGCACCTGGCCCTGGCGCCAGTGGCACCGCGCCTGGGCGACCTGCGCCATGATTTCGCCGCGGCGATCGCCGCATGAGCCGAAGCAGCGCTGGGCGGCCTCCAGTTCGACCAGGGCCTCCGCCGGGGAGTCGTGGCGAAGCCGGTGATGCCCCAGCGTCAGCCGCGCCCACCCTTCGGCCTCGACGTCCCCGCGGGCGAGCGCCCGGACGAGGGCCTGGTCGGCGAGCGTCAGGGAGCGCGCCGAATCGGCGTACTGGACTTTCCAGGCTCGACGGGCGCAACGAAGCGCCGCCGTGGCTGGTTGCCTGGAGCGAGAAGTCATCCGCGCATTCTTTTGGCCCGCACGCGGCCAGTCAAGCGGCAAAAGACGCCGCTTTTACCGCCCGCAGCAGGGCGTTGAACCACTCAAGTGGCCTGTTCAGCCTGCGAGAGAGCGTCGGCCAGCACGGCCGGCGGCTGGGCGCCGGACACCGCCAAGCGGCGGTTGAAGATGAAGAACGGGACGCCGCCGATGCCCATCGACTTCATGCGCGCATCCGCTTCCATCATGTCTGCGCGGCCGGCCGCGGACTCGAGATGGGCGCGGGCGGCTTCGGGATCACAGCCGGACTCGCCCGCCAGCCGGGCGAGTTCGTCGATGGCGCCGAGGTCCACGCCCTCGGTGAAGTACGCCTGGAACAACCGCTCGACGAGACGATCGGCGCTCGCCGGGGCAACCGCCTGCGCCCAGGCGATCAGCCGGTGCGCGTCGCTGGTGTTGGGCTGCCGGGCGATCCTGTCGAACCGGAACGGAATGCCAACCTCTCGCCCAGCCGCTTCGACCCGCGCGTAGATTTCCCGCGCCCGCTCGGGTCCGCCGAACTTGTCTTCGAGGTACGAGCGCCGGTCGATGCCACCCGCCGGAATGTCCGGATTGAGCTGGAACGGATGCCAGCGGATGGCCGGCAACGGCCCTTCGCGCGCGGCCAGGGCTGCCTCGAGGTGTCGCTTGCCGATGTAGCACCACGGGCAGACGACGTCGGAGACGATGTCGACCGTGATTGCCGGGGCGTCGGCCGCGCGTGCCGGATCCGTATCGCTCATCGCGTGTCTCCATCACCCGCCCCGGCGTTCGCCGAAGCGGTCCGGTTGGCCGCACGGCGCCGATAGTCGTTCCACCAGGCCGCCGCGTCGCTCTGCGTCCAGGCGCGACGGCTCGCCAGGCGATCGAGGGCATCGACCACGGCCTGCGCGGTCTGCGGCCGGCGCGCGCGGTCCTTCTCGAGGCACGCCGCGATGAGCGCGTCCAGCCCCTCCGGCACTTCGATCCGGGCCGACACGCGGGGCGCCGGCGCGTGGAGCACCTGGTTGCTGATCGCGAGCGTGTCGTCGCCCTCGAAGATCGGCCGGCCCGTGAGCAGGAAGTAGCCGACAGCGCCGAGCGCGTAGATGTCCGACCGCACGTCCACGTCGGCGGGCTGCAGCAGCCGTTCGGGCGCCATGTAGAGCGGTGTCCCGATGAGCGACAGCTGCCGCGTGAGATCGCGCGTGTCGACGCCTTCGAGGTTCTTCACCAGGCCGAAGTCCAGCAGCTTCACGACGTCGTCCTCGCCACGCCGGCAGAGCATCACGTTCTCGGGCTTCACGTCGCGGTGAACGAGCCCGCGGGTGTGCGCCTCGCGCAGCGCCGCCGCGACCTGCCGCAGGATGTGGATCGCCCGGCCCGGCGGCACGCGCCCGGTGTCACGAACCAGCTCGGCCAGCGTCACGCCGTCGAGATACTCCATCACGTAGTACGGTTCGCCGTCAGCGGTGCGCCCGAAGTCGTAGATCTCCACGGTGTTCGGGTGCAGCAGCTGGCTCGCGAGCTGGACCTCGCGCTCGAAGCGGTGAATGAACTCGTCGGTGGCGACGTGCTTCTTCAGGATCTTGATCGCGGTCGGCCGCTTCAGCAGCGCGTGCCGGGCGAGATGGATCGTGGCCATGCCGCCCTCGCTGATCTTGCGCTCCAGCGTGTAGCTGCCTAGCCGCTGACTGCGGCCGAGTTGGCGACTCAATCGACCGAGCAGGAACGCCGACATGAAGGCCGCGACCAGTGACAGGGCCGTGATGCCGCCGATGATGCTGAGGCTGATCGACAGATACCGCAGGGGCGCGAACGCCTCCTCCGCGGCGATCTCGGCGATGACCCCGAGGTCGTAGGCAGCGAGCCAGCTCCACGCGCCGATCACCTCGACGCCGCGGTAGTCGCGATAAGGCTCGAGCACCACGCCATGCCGTTCGATCCAGACCGTCTTATCGCGTGCGGCCCGCGCGATCGCGGCCGCCACGGTCAGCGGCCGCGCCGCCGGCTCCAGCTTCGGGGAGTGTCCGCGGGCGAGCTCGCCACCCGGATCGCGCACCTGAACCCTGAAGGCGCCGCCCCCGCTGCTGTCCGCGGGCAACACGCCGCTGGCGACGAGTTCCTCCGGGTACCGGCTGGACGTGAGCAGCAAGCCGTCGTCGCCGAATGCGTACACCTCGGCAGTCGCCCCCGGTCGTGCCGTCGAGAAGATCGTGTCGAGTTCGCGATCGGTCTCGACGCCCATGGCCAGCGCCACGTCGGACGCACCGGCGCCGGTCCGGATCGGGACGATGAACCACGCGACCGGCCGCGCCTGCCCGTCCGGACCGCGCACCGACAGTTCGGTTTCGGGAAACGGACGAACGAACTGCGGCACGCCGTCGAGCGCGAGATCCAGGCGCTGCCGGAACGGCGGCGCTCGCAACCGCTGGCCACACCGCAACGCATCCTTCGATGACAGGACGAGGCCCGACCGGTCGACGATGCGGAAGGCGACCACGTCCTTGGTCACGAGTGACGAGGCCACCCGCGCGCTGAGCTGCTCCGCTTCCTCGGTGCAGCGCCCGATTCCCTGGGCCGGGTCGCGGCGCTCCGCCACGAGCAGGGCGGCGCGCTCGATCACGTCGGGGTCGGCAGCGACGCGCGACGCCTCGGTCATGTGCTCGCCGACCCACACGTCGAGCCCCTTCACGACCGTGCCGAGCAGGGCTTCGAGACTCGCGCCGCGCGCTTCGGCGAGCGACGAGCGCACGCCCGAGTACGACCAGATTCCGAGACCGATCAGCAGTGCACCGAGCAGGACCGTCGCCGCGTCGCGCCACGTCTCCGTCTCGATGAGCCCGGCGATCAGGTTGGGGATCGCGCCGGCGCTCGCGTCCGGATCGCCCGCGCCGATGTCGACCGCGCGCTTCTGCGGCTCGGCGGCCGGGACTGGCTGCGAGTCACTCATCGATGCACCCGTGCGGGTCGGGTTGCCAGGGCGATCTCTCCTCACGGCCGGGAGCGCCGTCCGCTCCATTGTCGCCCGTGCGGCAACAGGAGGCCAGCCTCGGCGGCGCGGCCTCGGGCGATCGTCAGCCCGCAAAGATCAGGTAGAGCCCGAGCCCGACCATTACCAGGCCGCTGATCAGCTTGAGCACCCGGCCTTCCTTTTCCTGCAGCCGATGCCGGCTCAGCATGATCACGCCGATCGACAGGATGACGATGTCGTCGAGCATGTAGCCGGCGTTGTAGAGCAGCATGTAGCCGTAGTAGCTCGCCGTCGGCAGTTCCTGCAGCGTCAGGATGCGCGTGAACAGCGCCGGGAAGCCCGACGTGCACATGAACTCGACGATCTGGACGAGCACCGCGAGCACGGCCGCGCCGATGATCGCCGCCGTCATCGTCGGAGCATGCAGCAGCCTCCGCATGCGTTCGTAGATCCCCGGCCTGGCGCGCTGCGGGATCGACAACGAGATGCCGCGGCCGAACGCGACGAAGTCCTTCAGGTTGATCAGGCCAGCGACGATCGCGATCGCCGCCACAACCAAAGTGACAGCGCGCGACATCCCGATCAGCAGGAACATGTTCAGCCAGGCCGCCATGAACACGAAGTAGGCGATGCCCTGGATCAGCACGAACGTGCCTCCGATGACGATCATCCGCCTGCGATCGTTCAACGGCGCGAGCAGCGAGATCATCAGGAGCAGCACCCACATCGAGCACGGGTTGAAGCCGTCGAGCAGACCCAGCGTCAGGGCGAAGGCGGGCAGTCCGATGTCGTCGAGCGTGATCGTCCGGCCCAGGACCGTGACGGAGAACTCTTCTTCGGCTGCGGCGTCCGGCCCTTTCGGACACGCGAGCGAGTCCTCCGCATCGCAGGTTCCCGCGGCCTCGGACTGCGCGCCGGCCTGCCGGCCGTCCAGCGCAGCACGGATCAGCGCGTCCGTGCCCGCCTCCGGCGAGAAGCCGACGATCAACTGCCCGCGAATGTGGATCGCGGGCACGCGCACCGTGCCCGTCCTGGTCTGCTGCGCGAGTTCCTTCAGCCGTTCGAGCGCCGCCGGCTCCTTCTGCACGTCGCGGATCACGATCGACAGCGCCGGCCGTTCCTTCTGCAGTTGCGCCAGGAACTCTTCGGCGTTGCCGCAGTGCGGGCAGCCTTCCCGGACGAAGACTTCGATCCGGTTCGCCTCGTCGGTCAGGCCGGGCGGGGCGTCGGCCGCGTGGGCCGGTGTGACGAGGATGGCAGCGAACAGGCAGCGGAGGAGCCAGCCTGCAATGGCGAGGGGGGAAAGCGTCACCTGGATCTCGTGCTCTTCGAACGGACAGGCGGCAGTCTCGACCCGCGCGCACGCTCGGACCCTGCGCTAACTCAGATGCGCCGCCGCGACCGACTTGCATCGGATCAAACGTGTGCGCGGAAAGCGACAAGGCCGGGGCGCGCACGCGGGTTTCCCCGATGGAGCCGTCGCGTTCCACTGTGCGCACGGGGCCGGCCGGCGGCCTCCCCGGAACGGGCGAAGCGCGGGAAGCGCGCCGGGCCTATGGGCAGTGCAGCGATCGAAACCATCCCCTTTTTGTCGCCTGCGCATCACTACGGTCGCGGGAGACTGTTAATCCGTTTCGCCACGGTCGGCGAGGGCCGCCGACCCGGCGTTAAGGTCTGGCATGCATGGAGAGGACAACATGAAACGCATCGCAGTCGCCGCCCTGTTCACCGTCGCCAGTTCCGTGGCCATCGCCGCGGACGTCGGCGTGTCCATCAGCGTTGGCCAGCCCGGCTTCTACGGGCGCATCGACATCGGCAACGCGCCGCCGCCCGTGCTCGTCTACCCGCAGCCCGTCGTCATCCAGCCGGTGCGCGGCGCGCAGCCCGTCTACCTGCACGTCCCGCCGGGACACGCGAAGGACTGGCGCAAGCATTGCGGCAAGTACAACGCGTGCGCGCAGCCGGTCTACTTCGTGAAGGACGACTGGTACAACACGGTGTACGTGCCGCATTACCAGTCCGAAAAGGGCCGCGGCAAGGGCAACGGCAAGGGCAACGGCAAAGGCCAGGGCAAAGGCAACAACTAGCGGCCGGGGTTGGCGGAGGGGCCGCCGCAGAACGATCGCGCAGGCCGCCTCGCCATCGCCGGCGTCCGGCGGTGTAGCGTCTGCTTCGTTGCGATCGCTTCGGCTCGCTCGATGACGCCACCGCCCCGCTTTCCACACACGACGCGCCGCCAGGCGCTTGCAGCGCTCGCGGCGCTCGGCGCCGCGGCCGCGCTGCCCCTTGCCGCGAACAGCCAGGCGACGGCCGACGGACCGCTCGCGCGCCCCATCCCATCGTCCGGCGAGCTGATTCCCCTCGTCGGACTCGGCACCTGGATCACCTTCAACGTCGGCAACGACCGCGCGCTGCGCGAGCAGAGCACCGCCGTCATGCGCGCCTTCTTCGAGGCCGGAGGCCGACTGATCGACTCCTCGCCGATGTACGGATCGGCGCAGGACGTGATCGGCGAGGGCCTCGCGCGGCTGGGCCATCCGCGCGCACTGTTCGCGGCCGACAAGGTGTGGATCGGCTCCGGCGCGCGCGGTCCCGAGCAGATCGAGACCTCGCGGCAGCGCTGGCGTGTGCCGCGCTTCGACCTGCTGCAGGTCCACAACCTGCTGGCGTGGCAGGAGCACCTGCCGACACTGATGGCGATGAAAGCGGAGGGCCGCCTGCGCTACGTCGGCATCACGACGTCCGAGGGGCGACGGCACCGCGAGTTCGAGCAGATCATGCGCGCGCATCCGCTCGACTTCGTGCAGTTCAGCTACAACGTGCTGGACCGCGAGGCCGAAGCCCGGCTCCTGCCCCTGGCGCGTGATCGCCGCATAGCCGTCATCGTCAACCGCCCCTTCCGCCAGGGCGACCTCACTCGCGCGCTGGCGCGCCATCCGCTGCCGCCGTGGGCCGCCGAGATCGGCTGCTCCACCTGGGCCCAGGTGCTGCTCAAGTTCATCCTCGCCCACCCAGCGGTCACCTGCGCCATTCCGGCGACGTCGAACGTCGACCACGTGCGCGAGAACCTGGCGGCCGCGCGCGCTCCGCTGCCGGACGCCGCGATGCTCGAGCGCATCGCCGCCCACGTCGAGAAGCTCGCGTGATGTCCGAGTGGTGGACCTACCGGCCGTCGGACTTCCTGCTGTTCGCGCCGCGCACCTACTACCGGCTCGTCGAGACGTACAACGCCGAGTCGTGGCCGTGGCAGGCCGTCGCGATCGCGGCAGCGCTCGCACTGGTCGCCCTCGCCTGGCGCCGCGCACGCCACGCCGGTCGCATCGTCGCGCTCGGCCTTGCGCTTGCGTGGGGCGTCATCGCATGGCGCTTCCATTGGGAACGCTACGCGACGATCAACTGGGCCGCGACGTACTTCGCCGCTGCGTTCGTGCTGCAGGCGCTGCTGCTCGCCTGGGCCGGGGTGGCAGGAGGGCTCGACTACGGCGGCGCGTCGCGGCGGCGCCGCTATGCGGGCCTCGCGCTGATCGTTACCGCGCTCGCGGTGGTGCCGTTCGCGGCGCTCGCGGCCGGTCGGCCGTGGCGGCAACTCGAGGTCGCCGGGCTCTCGCCCGACCCGACCGCGATCCTCACGCTCGGGCTGTTGCTCGTCGCCCAGCGCGCACACTGGACCTTGTCTGCCGTGCCGGTCCTGTGGTGCCTGGCGTCGGGACTGACGTTGTGGACGATGAAGGCGCCCGACGCATTCATTCCGATGCTCGCAGCACTCGTGGCCGCGACCGCCGTGGCCAGCCTGCGCCTGCGCGGTCGGTGACAGCCTGATCGTCGAGCGTCGCGCAGCGTGCACGCGCCCCGGCAGTCTTGCGAAGTTGCACGGATCAGCGTCAAGCGGGTGCGGCGCGAAGAATCCGGATTGACGATCCGCCCGTCCAGAGCGCGAATTCGTCGCACGCCGATGACATCGGCGGCCGATCCGCCTATCGTCGACGCTCCGTTTCAGACGTGCGGAGGCGACATGGCAACGAGCCCTCGTTCGGCAGCAGCCCGACGCGGCACCACAGTCAAGACCGTCCGCCGGTCTCCAGCCGCGAACAGAGCGCGCCGGATCGCGCTGCTGGTGGCCACGCGCAAGGGCGCGTGGATCTTCCACGCGGATCCGTCGCGCCGAAGCTGGCGCGCCGACGGCCCGCACTTCCTCGGCCACGTCATACACCACCTGGTCCTCGATCCACGCGACGGCCGCACGCTGCTCGCCGCCGCGAAGACCGGGCACCTGGGCCCGACCATCTTCCGCTCCACCGACCTCGGCAGGACATGGAGGGAAGCGAAGCAGCCTCCCGCGTTCACGAGGAAGGCCGACGGCAGCGGCCGCAGCGTCGATCACACGTTCTGGCTGACGCCGGGGCATGCGAGCGAGCCCGGCGCCTGGTACGCCGGCACGTCGCCGCAAGGCCTGTTCCGCTCGGACGACGGCGGCGTCACCTGGTCGTCCGCGTCCCCGATCAACGACGATCCGCGGTACATCGAGTGGATGGGCACGGTGCAGGACGGCACGCCGGACGGGCCGAAATTGCACTCCATCATCGTCGACCCGCGCGATCCGAAGCACCTGTACTTCGGCATGTCCGGCGGCGGAGTGCACGAGTCGACCGACGGCGGGCAGACGTTCCGCCCGCTGATCGACGGGCTCGAAGTCGTCGAGGGTTTCTCGCGCGACGTGCCGACGTTTCACGACCCGCACTGCGTGCGGCTCTGCCCAAGCAACCCGGACCGCCTGTACCAGCAGAACCACTGCGGCATCTACCGAATCGACCGGCCATCGAACACGTGGGCGCGGATCGGCCGGGCGATGCCGGCGAAGGTCGGCGACGTCGGATTCACGATGATCGTGCATCCGCGCGACGATGACGTGGCGTGGGTGCTGCCGATGGACGGCACGACCGTGTGGCCGCGCACCAGCGTGGCCGGCGCGCCGGCCGTTTACATCACGCGCAACGGTGGCAAGACGTGGCGGCGACAGGCCGAGGGCCTGCCGGAGCAGCAGGCGTGGTGGACCGTAAAGCGGCAGGCGATGTCGCGCGACGCGCGCGATCCGGTCGGCCTCTACTTCGGCACGACCAGCGGCGAGTTGTGGATGAGCCGGGACGAGGGCGGGCGCTGGAACTGCATCGCGCGCCACCTGCCGGAGATCTACGCGGTGGAGGCCGCGGAGCTCGCCTGAACGCATCCCGCGAATGAAGGTCCTGATCCCGAGCCCGCTGCGTTCCTACACGGGTCGCGCATGGGTGGAGGCGGAGGGCGCCACGCTGGGCGAGTTGCTGGCGGACCTGGATCGCCGGTACCCGGGCATCCGCTTTCGCATGATCGACGAGCAGGACCGCATGCGGCGTCACGTCCGGTTCTTCGTCAACGGCGACGCGACGTTCGACCTCGGCCTGGCGGTACGGCCCACCGACGAGGTCTGCATCGTCCAGGCCCTGAGCGGCGGGTGACGGCGCGAGCTGACACCGCACCGCCGCTCCAGCGGCACGGTGCCTGCGTCATTTCGCTGCGACGACCGCCGCGCTCGGCGGCAGCGGTTCCGGCACGCGGTTCCTGACGGCCGGAATCGTCTGCAGGTAGCTGAAGATCGCCTCGAGGTCCGCGTCCGTGAAGTTCCGGTACACGGGGATCGGCATCGGCGGGAGAACGAGGCGCCCGCGCCCCATGTGACGGCCCGTGCGGATCGTCTCGGTGAAGTTGCGCTGTGTCCACTTGCCGAGGCCCGTCTCCGGATCCGGGGTCAGGTTCGCGGTGAAGCTGACACCCCACGGTCCGGCCCACGCGGTGTTCGTCGCGGCTGCGGACATGACCCACGGCGCCTCTAGCTTCGGCGCAGGTGGCAGCGTCATGCCCTCGGGGTGGCCGGACAGCGCGCGCGTCATGTCGGGCTCCGGGCCCTTCGCGCCCATCTTCCACGGCGTGTGGCAGTCATGGCAGCCGGACGTCGAGACCAGGTACTGGCCGCGCTTGACCTTGTCCGCGGGGTCGGATGCGCCCTGCGCGCGGGCGGGATGGACCACGGCGATCGTCGCGACGACGGCGATGCCGAGGACAGCGTATTCGAGCGGGATGCGTTTCATCGTTCGGTCTCCTGGAGGGTCGATAGAGCGGGTTGCAGGTCGTTGGCGATCCAGCGTTCGATCAGCGCAACGCCCGTGGTGTCCACCACCTGCACGCCAAGCGGCGGCATGCGGGCGAGCGGGTTGTCGGTCTTCATGCGCAGCGTCAGCACGCTGCTGCCACTATCCGCGGCAACCCGCTGCGTCGCCTCGCCGCCGTGCGGACGGAAGCGGCTCGAGTGCCCGAGCAGCGACTCCAGCGTGCGCTCCACGCTGTGCGCGCCTCGCTCGGCCTGCTGCGCGAGCACGAGTTCGAGTCCGTTCAGCGCGCCGCCCGCGTTGTGGCAGTGGCCGCAGTTGCCGTGCAGATATCCCAGCGCGGCGCGCGCCGTCGGCGAGGGCGCCTCGATGCGTGGCGGCGCGGACAGCAGTTCGACCGGCAGGCCGCGCAGGACGCCGCTTGCGGCCAGAGTCCCCAGGTCCGTCTGGCCGGCACGCTTCGGGTCGGCATGCGGCGCGAGCGGATCGCGGTCCGGCGACAGTTGCAACGCGGTGAATCCGAGCACCGGAACTGCGGATCCCTCGTGACACGCGATGCAATCGCCACGGCCCGGCACCGAGTAGCGGCCGTTTGGCGCATCGCTCACCGGGACGACCGCGCCGTCTTCGGGCGCCAGCACCGCGTCCCGGCCGTCAGCACTCCACACGTAGGTCGCGAAGCGCCAAGAACCGTCGGCGACGCGCTCGATCAGCCGCGTCTCGATCGCCTTGCCGTAGCTGAATTCCTTCCAGACCTTCGTGCCCACCGGAAACTCCCACGCGTCGACGCGGCTGGCGTCGATCGACGCGCCGGGCGGCAGCTGGATCCAGCGGCGCTTGCGCGTGCCGTCGGACCACAGCGGGTACTGCGGGGAGAACTCCAGCGCCGTGGGCGACACGCGCGTGGAGCCGGGTGCGACGAGCCCGGTGGCGCTCAGGCGCTGTGGCAGGGGCGCGACGCCCGCACCCGGCGCGGCCGCGACTAAGGTCGCGGTGACGGCCAGCGTGATCGCAAGAATGGCAGCGGGTTTCATGACCGCTACCGTAGTGAGTCACGGCGAAGCGCGTTCGTAAGACTTCGCTCGCGGATTGCTAAGAATTTGTTAAGCGCAGAACGCTATCGCCTGTGCGACTGCACGCTACGTAGCTCTCCCTATCCGGGCTACGCCGCTTCCTGATGCACCTTGAACGTCGCCTGAACGATGTGGCCGCGCCCGTCGTCCGGTAGCGCAGCGCGCGACAACCACAGCCGCCCTCTGGCAGGAAAGCCGGTCGATCTGCCGTCGCGCGCTCCGCGGTGCAGAGGCGGCGCAAAGCGGCCGACGAGCAACGTGAAGTCTCCATCCACATGCCGCCGATCATGGCGGGCGTGCGCGGATGAGCAACAATGAACGCATGGGAGTGGTTCGTTTGCTCGCCGTTGCGTCCTTCGCGCTGCTGGCACACACGGCCCTCGCCGTCGAGCCGCTCACCTGGCTTATCGACGGCCGGCCGAGCGCCCAGGCGCGGCAGGCGCTGGTGCTGCTGGACGATGCCGCGACGCACGGGCTCGATCCCGCGGACTACGAAGTCGAGCGGCTCGCCCAGGCCGCCGTGCTTCTGGCGCGGCAAGGCCCGGTCGACGTTGCCGCCCTGGCCACGTTCGATAGCCGACTCACGGCGGCCATGACACGCTACCTCGGCGACCTTCACCACGGCCGCGTGGCCGCCCACGAGCTGCCGCAGGGGTATGCGTTGAAGCGGAGCGACTTCGACCCCGAGGCGGTACTGCGTCGAGCACTGGAGGCCGGGCGGCTGGCCGACGTCGCGCGTGCAGCGGCGCCGCGCTTCGCACAGTACGAGCGGCTCCGCGAAGCGCTCGCGCAGTACCGCGCGCTCGCGGGTCACCCGGCCTGGACCTCGCCGTTGCCGCCGCTGCCGCCCGGCGCCCGCGGCAGCCCGCCGAAGCTGGAACCGGGACAACCGTACGCGGGCGCTTCGCTACTGCGTGACCGCCTGGTCGCGCTTGGCGACCTGCCGGCTTCGACGGCGCCGTCCGCGATCTACGACGAGACGCTTGCCGACGGCGTGCGCGCGTTCCAGCAGCGCCACGGCCTGACGACCGATGGTGTCATCGGCAAGGCGACGCTCGCTCAGCTGCAGGTCTCGCCCGCGGCGCGCGTCCGGCAGATCGAACTGATGCTCGAGCGCCTGCGCTGGACGCCGCTGCTGCAGGGTCCGCGCATGGTCGTTATCAACATCCCCGAGTTCGTGCTGCGCGCCTACGAGGTCCAGGGCGAGCGCATCGTCGTGCGCGAGACGATGAAGATCATCGTCGGCAAGGCGCTGAACACGCGCACGCCGCTGTTCGTCGAGCAGATGCGCCTCATCGAGTTCCAGCCGTTCTGGAACGTGCCGCCGTCGATCGCGCGCGGGGAAGTCGTGCCGCGCCTGCGCCGCGATCCGGCCTACTGGGACCGTGAAGGCTTCGAGTTCGTCGTCGGGGGCGGCGTCGAGACCGGCCTGTCCACGGCGATGCTGGACGAAGTGATCGCGGGCCGCGCGCGCATCCGGCAGCGGCCCGGACCGAGGAACGCGCTCGGCGACATCAAGTTCGTCTTCCCGAACAACGACAACATCTACCTGCACCACACGCCGGCGGTGCGGCTGTTCGAGCGCGACCGGCGCGACTTCAGCCACGGCTGCATCCGCGTCGAGCAGCCGGTCGCCCTGGCCCGGTTCGTCATGGAGGGCATGCCGGGGTGGACCGAGGACCGGATCCGCCAGGCGATGAGTGACGAGGATCCCTTGACGGTGCGGCTGAGTGACCCTCTGCCTGTCCTCATTGCCTATGGAACTGCTATGGTGAAACAGGGTCGTGTGTACTTCTACGACGATATCTATGGCCACGATCGCCGCCTCGACGCCGCGCTGCGCCGACCGCGGCCCGCGCTGTGACGACGGACCATGACCGACGAGAACCACTGCTTTCGCCGCCGCTTCTTCCTGAAGCACTCCGCCGGCGTCGCAGCCGCCAGCATGCTGCCGGCTGCGCGCACCGCGAGCGCGAGCATCCCACCGCCGAGCACCCGCGACCTGTCGATGGTCCACACGCACACGCGCGAGCGGATCGCCCTCGTGTATGCGGTCGAGCAAAGCTACGTGCCGGATGCGCTATCGACGCTGAACCGCTTCTTGCGCGACCACTACAGCGGCGACATCGGGCGGATCGATCCGCGCCTTTTCGACCTGCTGCACCAGGTGCGCCTCCTCGTCGGCGGCGCGCAACCGTTCGAGGTGATCTCGGGTTATCGAAATCCGGCGACCAACGAAACGCTGCGCACGACGCGCGCCGGCGGCGTTGCGCGCCACAGCCTGCACATGGAAGGCCGCGCGATCGACGTGCGCCTGCCCGGCGTGCCGCTGGCCGACGTGCGCGACGCGGCGGTGTCGCTCAAGGCCGGCGGCGTCGGCTACTACGCCGGCCAGTTCGTGCATATCGACACGGGGCGCGTGCGCCGCTGGTGATGCGCACGCCGCGGGGCCCGGCACCGACGGACCATGGCCGATAGAACGTTCAGCCGCGCGACCCGCCAGTTCGTGGCCGAGCTGGACGAGGCCGCCCAGTGGCACATGGCGTGGACCCGCATTGTCTTGCGCTGCGCGGTGCTGCGCGCGCCCCCCGGCGACGACGTGCTGTCGAGCGGCGCGCACCGCTGCTGCCGTTTCGACCGGTGGCTGGAGAGCCACCGCGAACGTCTCGCGCGCATCGATGCCGCCACGCTGCGGCGCCTCGACCGCAATCACCGGCAGATGCACGAGGCCGCGCGCCGCATCTGCGGCCGGATCCTGGACGGCAGTCCCGGCGAGCCCACCGAGCTCGACGACTTCGAGCACGCCCAGGCAGGCGTCGTCGCCGCGCTGTCACTGCTGAAGAACGCCTACCTTGCGCACAGCGCGCGGCTCGACGCGCTGACCGGGTTGCCGCTGCGGCACGGCATGGAAGAAGACTACGAGCGCTGCCACGCGCAGGCGCGGCGTCACGGCGAGTTGCTGGTGGTCACGATGCTGGACCTGGACCACTTCAAGCGTGTCAACGACCTGCACGGGCACGCCGTTGGCGACCTCGCCCTGAGGCATGCCGCCGCGCTGCTGAAGCACCACTGCCGCGCCGGCGAGCCGGTGATCCGCTTCGGCGGCGAGGAGTTCGTTGCCTTGCTGCAGGCGGCGGATCGCGCCGCTGCGCAGCGCGCCGTGCAGCGCATCCTGCAGGCCCTGCGCGACAATCCGTTGAACCTGCCGGACGGAACGCGTCTCGAGCTGCGCGCCAGCGCCGGCCTGGCCGAGGTCGACGACCGCGAGTCGATGACCGATGCGATCGCCCGTGCCGATCGCGCGCTCTACGCCGCCAAGTCGGCCGGGCGCGACACGTGGCGCTGGGCCGAGCGACGCACAAGCCCGGCAGCGGCCGACGCTTGACCGGCGCGCGCGACGCGGCGCAGCCGCCACCCGGAGGCGGACGCAACGGCGGCCCGATACCCGGGCGCTATTGCATCAGCACGTAGGTCCCCGGCGCGTTCCCCATCGGCACGTAGTCACCGTGCGGCTCCGGCGGCGCCACGCGCTCGCCCGACCGATCGGCCAGCCAGCGCTCCCACGTCGGCCACCACGAGCCGTCCTGCGGATCGTGCCGCGCGAACCACTGGTCGGGGTCGACATAGCGCTCCGTCGGGCGCTTGGTCGCGAAGCGAAAGTGCTTCGGCGGTCCGCCGGTACCCGGCGGGTTCACGATGCCGACGTTGTGCCCGCCGCTGGTGAGGCAGAACGTGACGTCGGTGTCCACGTACAGATGCAGCATGTACACGGACTTCCACGGCGCCACGTGGTCGCGCTCGGTGCCGACCAGGAAGACCGGCGCGCGGATGTCGCTCAGCGCCAGCGCGCGGCCATCGTAGCGGTAGCGGCCGGAGGCCAGGTCGTTGTTCAGGTACAGCTTGCGCAGGTACTCGGTGTGCATGCGGTGCGGCAGGCGCGTGGTGTCGGCGTTCCACGCGGTCAGGTCGCGTGTGCTTCGGCGGCTCGGCCATCAGGTACTGGCGCAGCAGCCTCGACCACAGCAGGTCGTTCGAGTTGAGCAACGTGAACGCGCCGGCCATCTGCTTGCCGTCGAGGTAGCCCTGCTCCCACGTCATGTCTTCCAGGTAGACCAGCTGGCTGTCGTCGATGAAGATCGACAGTTCACCCGCCTCGGTGAAGTCGATCTCGGCCGCCAGCAGCGTCAGCGACCCGATGCGATCGTCGCCCGCGCCAGCCAGCGACGCCGCGAGCATCGCGCGTAGGAAGCGTGCCGCCGAGGCAGTAGCCGACCGCGTGCACCTTCTGCGCCGCCGCAGATCGCCGAGACCGCGTCGATCGCCATCGCGGATGCCGAGCCGGAGGTAGTGATCGACGCCAGTTCGCGGTCGCGCGCGTCCGGGTTGCGCCACGACAGCATGAACACCGTGTGGCCCTGCTCGACCAGATGCCGCACCATCGAGTTGCCCGGCGACAGGTCGAGGATGTAGTACTTCAGGATCGGCGACGGAACGATCAGCACCGGCTGCGCGGAGCACGCTCTTCGTCGCGGGCGCGTACTGGATCAGCTCGATCAGGTCGTTGCGCAGTACTACCTTGCCCGGCGTCACCGCGACCTCATGCCCCGGACGGAAGCTCGCGCCGTCGGGCGCCGGCTTGCCGGCGAAGCTCGCCAGCGCGTCGCGCCACCAGTCGTGCGCACCCTGTGCCAGGTTCATGCCGCCCGTTTCCATCGTGCGCGCGATGACTTCGGGATTGGTTGGCAGGAAGTTGGTCGGGCTCAGCACGTCGAGCATCTGCCGCGCGGTGAAGGTGACCATCCGCTCGTGATGGCGGCTGACGCCCGCGACGTGGTTGGTCGCGTTCCAGATCCACTGCTGCATCAGCAGGAAGCCCTGCTGGTACAGGTTGAACGGAGGCTGCTGCCACGCCGGATCGACGAAGCGCCGGTCCTGCGGCAACGGGTCGATGCACGGCTCGGTCTCGCCGCGCATCGCCTCGAGGGCGTAGAGGGCGTACTTGGCCGCCTTGCGCTGCGCCTTGCTCGCGAGCTCCATCTGCTTGCCGGGCGCGGACGCGAGGTGCCAGTACCAGTCGGCCCAGGCGCTGACCAGCGACGGCCACGCAATGCCGCGACTCGCGCGCGAAACGGCCGCGCGGATCGAGCGGTCGTAGTTCGCGAGCGGCACCGGTTCCGCGAGGAACTTCTCGGCGGGCGGGTCGATGGCCACGCGACGGGGCGCGCGGGCTGCGGGAGCTTGAGCGGATTGGTCGGCCTTGCGAGAGGACTCGACGAGGGTGAGGGGAAGGGCGGACATGAGGCACTCCGGAAGACGGCAGTCGCCGCCCGGCCGCCCGTCTGGACGGCGCCGGGCGAAGCGCTTTCAGGATGGGTCGCGAACCGCGTCCTGCGTTGATCGCTCTCAACGCCGGGCGCCGCGCCGGCGGGTTTCAGCGCCCCGGCGTGCGGGCCTCGCCTGAAGGCGGGAGGGGCAACGGGATCGAGAGTCCCGGCAGCGGCAGCGCCAGCTCCGTGAACTTGAGGTGCCCCACGTAGATCAGCGGCTGCTCGACCGGCAGCGACGAGACGTCGCCCGCCCGCATGTGCATGATGTCCTCGGGCGAGACCCAATGCGGGCGGGCGCGCGTGATCGGCAGGCCCACCGCGCGATACGACTCCAGCACGAACTGCGAGCAGAAGAAGCGGTCGTCGCCACCGTGGATCAGCTGGAGTGTCGCAAGCGTGGACAGGCACGCCTCGCGCAGCAAGGTCGGCACGCCCGGCAGCTCGCACACCCGCCGCTGCAGCGCAAACGGCGCGTGCATCACCACGCCGACGAAGTCGTACGACTTGCCCACCTGTTCGCGTGCGAACTCGCTCATGCGCTGCGCGTGCGCTTCGTCGAGCAAGGGATGTCGGAACGCCGCGACGACTGTTTCCTCCTTCAGGACGCGATCGATGCTGCGCAGCCGAACGCCGCCACGCAGCGCTTCGGCGACCTCACCGTTGCCGACGTAGATCGCCGCGTGGCTCACCGGCGAGGTCGTCAGGAGGCGGATGCCGGCCGAAGCAATGCCGGGATCGGCCGACAGCAGGATGTCGCCGGCGAGCAGCTCTTCGGGCCGCACCAGGCGGCCGCCGTCGGTCGGCGTCAGGCTCTTGCGCTGGAAGGTGAGCACCTTGCCGCTCGTCACTTCGGGGCCGACGGTCTCACTGTCTCGGACCTGCGTGGCGCAGCCGACGATCAGCAGAACGGCCAGCGCCAGCGTCAGCGAGCACCTGATGTGAAACATCACGCCCGCCCCTCTGCCAGCGTCACCAACCCCCATTGCAGGACCCTGTCGACCCGATCAAGCGCGCTCTAGTTCGATTCTAGGCGGCCGCGCGGGCGCCTCGCTTGAACGGAGCGCGGCGAGGGGCAGGCGGGACCTGGCCAGCAGGCGAAGCAGCGCCACCGGCGCGTCATTGACGCTGCACCGGCGCGACCTCGACGGTCGCCCGCTCGGCTGCGAGCCACACGTGGCCGTCCTGGACGGTGCATGTCAGCGTCATCGACCGCGCGGCGAGCGCCTGCAGCGCCTCGGTCTCCGTCGCTGTCAGCGTGAATACCTTCAGGTTCGCGAGCCGCGATAGGGCGGTCGCGTTGTCGCTCCACCACTGCTCCACACGCCGCGCGCCGTAGGCCAGCACGACGACCTCCCGCGCGCGCCCGCACGCCTTGCGGATGTCCCTCTCCGCGGGCAGCCCGACGTCGATCCACCGTTCGATCGCGCCGGTCGCGTCGCGCTGCCACAGGTCCCCCTCATCCTCGGCCGACAGGCCGCGCCCGAAGACGAGCGCCTCGTCGGCGTGCAGCGCGAACGCAAGCAGCCGCACCATCAGGCGCTCCTCGGTCTCGGACGGATGGCGAGCCAGAGTCAGCGCGTGTTGCGCGTAGACGCCGCGGTCGAGATCCGAGACGGTGAGGTCGGCGCGGTAGACGGTGGCGCTCTGGGCCATCGGCCGCTCAGCGCAGTGCTTCGAAGATCGTCACGTTCGCCATCCCGCCGCCCTCGCACATCGTCTGCAGGCCGAACCGCCCGCCGCGCCGGCGCAGCGCGTGCAGCAGGGTCGTGGCCAGCTTGGTACCCGACGCACCGAGCGGATGGCCGAGCGCGATCGCGCCGCCGTGCACGTTCAGCTTCGCGGGATCTGCGCCGGTCGCCTTCAGCCAGGCGAGCGGCACGGACGCGAACGCCTCGTTGACTTCGAAGAGGTCGATGTCGGCGAGCTTCATGCCCGCCTTGCGCAGCGCGGCTGCGGTTGCGGGGATCGGCGCCTCGAGCATGATCACCGGATCGTGCCCGATCACCGACAAGTGATGGATGCGAGCGAGCGGCGTCGCGCCGAGCGTCCTCACGGCGCGCTCGCTCGCGACCAGCACGGCCGACGCGCCGTCGCAGATCTGGCTCGCGCTCGCGGCGGTGATCACGCCGCCCTCGCGCAGCAGCTTCACGCTGCCGATCGACTCGGTCGACGCGTCGAAGCGGATGCCCTCGTCGACGGCGTGCAGTCCCTCGCCGCTGCCGTCCGGCAGGCGCACGGGCAGCGGCAGGATCTCGTCGTCGAAGACTCCGGACCTCGTCGCGGCCGCCGCGCGGCGGTGCGACTCGAGCGACCAGGCGTCGAGCGCGGCGCGATCGAAGCCGTACTTCCGCGCCAGCATCTCGGCGCCGTCGAACTGGCTGAACGCGATGTCGCCGTAGCGCTGCTTCATCGCCGGGCTCATGTAGCCGCCCATGCCAGCCTGTTTCGCGAGGCCGACCGACGTGCCGAGCGGCACGCGCGTCATGCTCTCCACGCCGCCGGCGATCACGAGGTCCATCGAGCCCGCCATCACCGCCTGCGCGGCGAAGTGCAGCGCCTGCTGCGACGAGCCGCACTGCCGGTCGATCGAGGTGCCCGGCACCGACTCCGGCAGCTTCGACGCGAGCACCGCGTTGCGCGCGACGTTCACTGCCTGCTCGCCGACCTGCATCACGCAGCCGAGGATCACGTCGTCGACCTGCGCGGGATCGACGCCGCTGCGGTCGATGATCGCGTCCAGCACTTGCGCGGCGAGGTCGACGGGATGCCAGCCGGCGAGCCGGCCATTGCGGCGACCGCCCGCGGTGCGGACGGCGGAGAGGACGTAGGCGGTGGACACGAGACGCTGCGGACGGAGCAGGAACCTGCGAAAGGACCGATCTTAGGTCAGCTCGCCGCGGCGCCCACCGCGCGTCCGGTCGTTCAGCGGATCAGGAGCCGATCCCATTCCGGGCGATCTGCAAGAGCAAGGGCGAGTTTGCCGCGTCATTTCGCTGCTTTGCCGATGCGGTCGACGCCGAGAATCGGGGACGATGAGCACGTTCCCGAGATCCCTCGCCTGGCTCGCCGCCGTGCTCGCCACCGCGCTGCTGTCCGCCTGCGCCACCGGCATGGGCAAGGACGAGTGCGTGGCGGCGGACTGGCGCATGATCGGCTACGAGGACGGCCTGCGCGGATTCCCGGCCGACCGCATCGGCGCGCACCGCGTCGCCTGCGCGAAGCACCAGGTCACGCCCGAGCTCGCGGCGTACATGGAAGGCCGCGACCGCGGCCTCGTCGAGTACTGCCAGCCGCGCAACGGCTACCGCGTCGGGCTGAACGGCGGCGGCTATGCGAACGTTTGCCCGGCGGTGACCGAGGCTGGATTCCTGAATGGCTATCAGTGGGGACGGCAGATCCACGATGCGCGCGCCGATCTGCGCGGCACGCAGGCGCGGCTGCGCGGCGCGCGCGACGGAATCGTGCAAACGGACAACGCGATCGCGAGCGCGACCGCTGAGCTGCTGATGCACAACGTGCCGAAGGACCGCCGGGTGTTCCTCGCGCAGGAACTGGTGCGGCTCGGTCAGGATCGCACCGCGCTTGCAGTCCGCATCGACGAGCTGACCGTGCGCGCCCAGCAACTCGCGGTCAACGTCCAGCAACTCGAGCGCCAGAGCCCGTACGCCCTCTGACACCCGCGAGGCGGCGCCGCGCCCGACGCGAATTGGGTAGCGCTCACCCTGCCCTCCCTGCGCTAGCCTGTCCCGGCAATTCCGTTTGCAGGAAGCCCCCGATACGAGCGCACGCCCCGCGCACCACGGCCGTCACGGCGCGGGGAGCCACCGCGTTTCGCCGGCGGGCACCCCGGGACCCGGACGAAGGCCGATTGCGAGGAGGCATACCGATGCGGAAGACAGGCGTTCTGAGCGAGCGCTTTCCGGCGCTGCTGAAATCGAAGCGCGAGGCGCGGCACATGACGACGGACGAACTGGCAGCGCGGATTGGCGTCAGTGGACAGAAGATCGAGATGTGGGAAAGCGGGTGCGCGCGCCCGGCCCGCGACAAGTGGGTGAGTCTCTCGAACACCCTCGGCGTCACGGTCGAGGAACTGATCCACGGCGCCGCCCCGCGCAAGGCCACGCCAGCGCCGGACCTCGCCACACAGGTCGGGCGACTCGTCGCCGCGTTCATGGTGTGCGACGCCGTCGACCGGCAGGTGCTGCTGCGCAGCGCCGAGTACCGCGCCCGCGGGCGGTCGATCGCGCACTGACGCGCGCGGTCCGTCTCCCGGTCGCCGTCCGGCGGCGGCGGGCGGACGGCAAACTCACGATGATCCAGCTCCATTACCACCCCGGCAACGCCAGCCTGGCGCCGCACATGCTGCTCGAGGAGATCGGGGCGCCGTTCGAACTCGTGTTCGTCGACCGCGCGCACGCGGCCCACAGGACACCCGAGTACCTGAAGCTGAACCCGAACGGGCAGATCCCGGTGCTCGTGGAAGGCGACTTCGTCCTTTACGAGTCCGCGGCGATCTGCCTCTACCTGGCGGACCGGCACCCGGACGCGAAGCTGGTGCCGCCGCTGCGCACGCCCGAGCGCGCGCACTGCTACCAGTGGCTCTTCTGGTGCACCAACACGCTGCAGGCGATGCTGATGCACTACTTCTACAGCGAGCGCATGGTCGACGAAGGCGACGCAGACGCCGCGGCGCAGGTGAGAAATCGCGCCGAAGCGCGGGCCGGCGCCATGCTCGACCGGCTCGACGAGCAACTGGCCGCGCACGGCGGCGACTGGCTGCTCGGTTCGACGTTCAGCGCGGTCGACCCGTATGCGCTGATGCTGTGCCGGTGGACGCGCAACTTCGCACGTCCCGCGCGCGGCCTGCCGCGGTTGGGGCCGTACCTGCAGCGGATGCTGGCGCGGCCGGCGGTGCAGCGGGCCTTCGCGACGGAGAAGCTGTCGATGCCGTTCGTCTGATCGCCACCGCCGAGAGCCGGCCTTCGTTCACGCCGACGAGTGCTGCGCCTGCTTCGGCTCCCGACTCAAGCGCAGCGGAAACTCCGGCGCGTTGCCTTCCTTGTCCTGCCCAGCGTAGACGGTCAGGTGCGGGTAGGGGATCTCGATGCCCTTCGCATCGAAGGTGTTCTTCAGGCGTCGCAGGTACTCGCGTCGGACGGACCACTGCTCGAGCGGCGCGCACTTGAAGCGGCAGCGGATCACCACCGCTGAGTCGCCCCAGCTATTGACGCCCGCCATCTCGAGGTCGTCGAGGAGGCGGCCCGCGAACGACGGGTCAAGGCGCATCTGCTGCCCGACATCCTTCATGACCTGCATAACCTCGTCCACGTTCTCGCGATACGCCACCCCGACGTCGATGACCGATTGCGCGTAGCCGCGGCTCATGTTGACGACGGTCTTCACCTCGCCGTTCGGTACGTAGTGCACGTTGCCGTCGTAATCGCGCAGTCGGATGTAGCGCAGCGTGATCTCCTCGACCAGGCCGGCATGGTCGGCGACCTTGACGACGTCGCCCTGGCGGATCTGGTTCTCGAGCAGCAGGAAGAACCCGGTGAAGTAGTCCTTCACCAGGCTCTGCGCGCCGAAGCCGACCGCGAGCCCGACGACGCCCGCCGCGCCCAGGATCGGCGCCACGGAAATCCCGAGTTCGGCCAGCACCAGCATGCCGGCAATCAGCGCCACGATGACCGCGACGAGATACCGGAACACCCTTCCAAGGGTCTCCGCGCGCTTCACCGCCTCGCGATCGTCGAGCCGGCTGGCGATCCGGACCCGGAACGCGCGGATCGACCGCTGCAGGATCGCGATGAGGATCCAGGCGACGATCAGGATGCCGAGCACGCGCAACGCGGTAACCGCCGGTCCGCCAAGCTGGCTCCAGACAACGACGGCGCCGTCCGTAACGCTCTCTTTCAACATGTTGGTCTCCATCAGAGGCTCACGAGATGGACAACCGGGGGCGGCACCGCGAGCACCTGCGCCGCCGCCCGGTCGGTGGGCCTTTCGACCTTACACCCGGCAGCGTCCCGTCAAACCAGAGGGTTCCCCGCATGGACAGCCGCCTCGAGGCTCTGCTTGCGAGGGCCGTCGCAACACCGACGGCGCGCCTGGCGGGGTGCGGCGAACGTCGAAATGACCGCCGCACTCGTTGCTGCGGACCCTGTCATGCGCGTGCAGGCCTCGCGCTCGCACTCGCCTCACATGCTCCGCCGGTACTGCCCCCCGACCTCGAACAGCGCGTTCGTGATCTGCCCCAGCGAGCACACGCGCACCGCATCCATCAGCACCGCGAACACGTTCTCGTTCCGGATCACCGCCTGCTGGAGCTTCTTCAGCATCTTCGGCGCCTCCTTCGCGTGGCGTTTGTGGAAGTCCTGCAGGCGCGCGAGCTGGCCCTGCTTCTCTTCCTCGGTCGAGCGCGCCAGCTCGATCTTCTGCGGGACATCGGACACGTGCGGGTTGCGGAACGTGTTGACGCCGATGATCGGGTACTCGCCGGTGTGCTTCAGGTGCTCGTAGTGCAGTGACTCTTCCTGGATCTTGCCGCGCTGGTAGCCGAGCTCCATTGCGCCGAGCACGCCGCCGCGCTCGCTGATCGCCTCGAACTCCTTCAGCACCGCTTCCTCGACGAGGTCGGTCAGCTCGTCGATGATGAAGCTGCCCTGGTTGGGGTTCTCGTTCTTCGCCAGGCCCCACTCGCGGTTGATGACGAGCTGGATCGCCATCGCGCGCCGCACGCTTTCCTCGGTCGGCGTCGTAATTGCCTCGTCGTACGCGTTCGTGTGCAGCGAGTTCGCGTTGTCGTAGGTCGCGATCAGCGCCTGCAGCGTGGTGCGGATGTCGTTGAACTGGATCTCCTGCGCGTGCAGCGAGCGGCCGCTGGTCTGGCAGTGGTACTTGAGCTTCTGGCTGCGTTCGTTGGCGCCGTACTTGTCCCGCATCGCCACCGCCCAGATGCGCCGCGCCACGCGGCCCATCACGGTGTACTCGGGGTCCATGCCGTTGCTGAAGAAGAAGCTCAGGTTCGGCGCGAAGTCGTCGATGTGCATGCCGCGCGCGAGGTAAGCCTCGACGAATGTGAAGCCGTTTGACAGCGTGAACGCGAGCTGGCTGATCGGGTTGGCCCCGGCCTCGGCAATGTGGTAGCCGCTGATCGAGACGGAGTAGAAATTCCTCACGTTGTGGTGAACGAAGTACTCCTGGATGTCGCCCATCACCTTCAGCGAGAACTCGGTCGAGAAGATGCAGGTGTTCTGTCCCTGGTCCTCCTTCAGGATGTCCGCCTGCACGGTGCCGCGCACGTTCTCCAGCACCCACGCGCGGATCTTCGCGGCCTCGTCCTCGGTCGGCTCGCGCTTGTTGTCGGCGCGGAACTTGTCGAGGTTCTGGTCGATCGCGGTGTTCATGAACATCGCGAGGATCGACGGCGCCGGGCCGTTGATCGTCATGCTCACGGAGGTGTTCGGCGCGGTGAGGTCGAAACCCGAGTACAGCACCTTGAGGTCGTCGAGCGTCGCGATGCTCACGCCGCTGTTTCCCACCTTGCCGTAGATGTCCGGCCGCAGGTCCGGGTCGTTGCCGTACAGCGTCACGGAGTCGAATGCGGTCGACAGCCGCTTGGCCGGCATGCCCTCGGACAGCAGCTTGAAGCGCCGGTTGGTGCGGAACGGGTCGCCCTCGCCGGCGAACATGCGGGTCGGGTCCTCGTTCTCGCGCTTGAACGCGAACACGCCGGCGGTGTACGGGAAGCTGCCGGGAACGTTCTCGAGCAGCAGCCACTTCAGCAGCTCGCCGTGGTCCTCGTAAGCGGGCAGCGCGACCTTGCGGATCTTGCTGCCGGACAGCGAGGTCGTCGTCAGCTTGGTGCGGATCTCCTTGTCGCGGATCCTCACGACGTACTCGTCGCCCGCGTAGGCCTTCTGCATCTGCGGCCACATGTCGAGCAGCTTCGCGGCTGCGCGCTTCGAGCTTCGCATCGCGGTCCTGCGCCAGCGCATCGAGGTTGGCGTTGTCTTCCCTGCACTCCGCGGCGAGCATCCGCCTCGCCTCGCGCAGCTGCTGGCGCTGGCGCGCGAGCCGCGCCTGCTCGACCGCGCGCTTCTTGTAGCCGCGCACCGTGTCGGCGATTTCAGCGAGGTAGCGCGTGCGCGGCGGCGGGACGATCGGCGTCTGGTTGGTGCAGTGCCGCGTCGTCGCCCTCGGCAGGGCGCCGTCGCCCGCCTTCAGGCCCAGATCCTTGAGCCGAGGCAGCAGCGCCTGGTACAGCGCGGTGACGCCGTCGTCGTTGAAGCGCGCCGCCATCGTGCCGAAGACCGGCATCTCGTCGGGCTTCTTGCGCAAAGTCGCCCTTGTTCCGCTGGACCTGCTTGCTGACGTCGCGCAGCGCGTCGGCCGCGCCCTTGCGGTCGAACTTGTTGATCGCGACGAAGTCCGCGAAGTCGAGCATGTCGATCTTCTCGAGCTGGCTCGCGGCGCCGTACTCCGGCGTCATCACGTAGAGGCTCAGGTCGACGTGCGGGACGACCGCGGCGTCACCCTGGCCGATGCCCGAGGTCTCGACGATCACGACGTCGAACCCGGCGACCTTGGCCGCCGCCACCGCGTGCGGCAGCGCCGTGCTGATCTCGCTTCCTGCCTCGCGGGTCGCGAGCGAACGCATGTAGACCCTGGGGCCGTGGCGCCACGGCCCGATCGCGTTCATGCGGATGCGGTCGCCAAGCAGCGCGCCGCCGCTCTTGCGCCGCGACGGGTCGATCGAGATGACGGCGATGTTCAGCGCGTCGCCCTGGTCGAGCCGCAGGCGGCGCACCAGCTCGTCGGTCAGCGAGCTCTTGCCGGCGCCGCCGGTGCCCGTCACGCCCAGCACCGGCACCTTCGCGGTGTCGGCCTGCTTGTGCAGGGCCTCGACCAGCTTCGCATCGGCTTCGTCCAGTTCCAGCGCCGTGATCAGCTGCGCCAGCGCGCGCCAGCGCTTGGTCGCGTCCTTGTCCTTCAGCGCGTCCAGCGACTTCGGCGCGGAAGCGCCGAGGTCGTGGTCGCACTCCGCGACCATCAGCCCGATCATTCCCGCGAGGCCCATCTTCTGGCCGTCCTCCGGCGAGAAGATGCGCGCCACGCCGTAGTCGTGCAGTTCCTTGATCTCCTCTGGGACGATCACGCCGCCGCCGCCGCCGTACACGCGGACGCCGGCACCGCCCCGCTCGCGCAGCAGGTCGAGCATGTACTTGAAGAACTCGACGTGCCCGCCCTGGTAGCTCGACACCGCAATGCCCTGCACGTCTTCCTGCAAGGCCGCCGTCACGACCTCGTCGACCGATCGGTTGTGTCCGAGGTGGATGACTTCGGCGCCCATGCTCTGCAGGATGCGCCGCATGATGTTGATGCTGGCGTCGTGGCCGTCGAACAGCGATGCGGCGGTGACGAAGCGCACCTTGTGCTTCGGGCGGTAGCTGGCGAGCTTCCTGATTTCGGAGAGGTCGGTCATACGACTCCCGTCGGAGAGGAGCGGCCTCTCGATGGGAGAGGCGCGGGAGGGGCTAGCTTGCCTCCAAGTTGACGTTAACGTCAACTTGGAGGATCGCCGCGTTCCCGCGTCCCGGCGACCCGCATCGACAGGACCGCTGTCCGCGCTGCAGCCCTGTCACCCGGACGACAATCGGGCGGGCGGAGTGTTCAGGCGTCGCGGACGCGCCGCGGCGGCGACGCCTTGAGGCCCGCGAGGAACAGGTCGACCGCCTGCGGCGCGGCAGCGTTCATGTCGAAGGCGCCAGGCGCCTGCACCCAGTCCCGCATCAGGCCTCCGATGAAGCCGTAGAGCATCTGGGACGCCATGCGCGTGTCCGTCGCGGCCGGCAGCTGGCCGCGCGCGACCGCCTGCTCCAGCAGGCCGTTGCTGAGTGCCAGGCACTGCGAGCGCTCGTGCAGGTGGCGCTGCTCGACCGGCGCGAGCTCGTCGGTGTACTCGCAGCGCAGGAATGCGACCTCGAAGATGTTGCGCACGCGATCGCTCGAGGCCAGGTGCTGCAGCGCCTTTACTGCCATGTCGCGCACCATCGCGAGGGGGTCGGCCACCGGCAACCGCGTTGCGTCGAACGCCATGTCGATCGGCATCTCGGCCCGCGCGAGCATCGCCTCGAACAACTCGGCCTTGCTCGCGAAGTGGTGGTAGATCGCACCGCGCGTCACGCCGGCCGCATCGGCTACCTCCGCGAGCGACGCGTGCCCGACGCCGCGCTGACGGAACACCTGTTCCGCCGCGTCCAGCACTTGTTCGCGCGTCGCCGCCGCTTCTTCCTTCGTCCGCCTGACCATTGCGTCTTTCCGTGCCTCGAAACTGAAACAGAACTGAAATATAAACATTCACGAATGTATGTATTATGCGGCATCGCAAGAAATCTTGCCGCGCCGGCTACTCACCATGTCTAGCGTAAATACGAAGCGTCACGTTCCCCTCGATGTCGCAGACCGGCGAGCGGGCTGGGTGCGTGCACTTACCCTCGCTGTAACCGTTGTCGCTACTATTGCCATCCTGTCCGCCTGCGACCGGAACGGGCAGGCACAGGGGCCGGGCGGCGGCGGGATGCCGCCCGCTCTCGTCGCCGTCGAAACCGTGAAGCCGGTGTCGGTTCCGGTCCGGTTCGAGTTCGTCGGCCAGACCGCCGGGTCCAAGGAAGCCGAAGTCCGGGCACGCGTCCAGGGAATCCTGGAGCGCCGCACCTACCAGGAAGGCGGCCGCGTCAAGGCCGGCCAGTTGTTGTTCGTGATCGATCCGAAGCCGTACGCGGCGCAGGTGCAGGCGGCTGAAGCCGACCTCGCCCGCGCCGAGGCCCAGTCCGCGCAGGCAAGCCGGAACCTCGAACGGGTGAAGCCGCTGGCCGGCAGCAAGGCGATCAGCCAGCGCGACTACGACGAAGCCGTCTCCGCCGCCGAGACCGGCGCCGCCGCCGTGAAGCAGGCGCAGGCGCGCCTGACCGAGGCGCGGCTGAACCTCGGGTACACCTCCGTGACCGCGCCGGTCGGCGGGCTGGCGAGCCGGGCGTTGAAGTCCGAAGGATCGCTCGTCTCGCCGGGCGAGGCGAGCCTGCTGACGACCGTCTCGCAGGTCGACCCGCTGTACGTGAACTTCGGCGTGTCCGAGGCCGAGCAACGGTTGTTGCTGAAGGCCATCGGCAGCCCCACCGCGATCGCCGCCAGCGCGAAGGACGCGAAGGCGGCCGCCGTGACGCTCAAGCTGTCCGATGGCACCGTCCATCCGCACCGGGGCCGCCTCGCGTTCATCGATCCGCGCGTGAACACCCAGACCGGCTCGTTCGACGCGCGCGCCGAGGTGCCCAACCCCGATGGCACGCTGCGTCCCGGCCAGTTCGTGCGCGCGGTGATCGAGAGCGCGCCGCGTCCCGACGTGATCGTCGTGCCCCAGCGCGCGGTGATGGACGGCCCCCAGGGCAAGTTCGTCTACGTGACCGGCAAGTCGCCCGACGGCAAGGACGTCGCGCTGCCGCGCCCGGTGACGGTCGGCGAGTGGATCGACCTCGACGGCCAGCCGCAGTGGATCATCGAGAAGGGGCTCGCCGCAGGCGACGTCGTGATCGTCGACGGCACCGCCAAGATCTTCCCGATCCCCGGTGGCGCTCCGATCATGCTCGGGCCACCGCCGGGCATGGACGGCAAGGGCGGACCGCCGGCAGCGGGCAAGGGAGCGCCGGGGACGGACGCCGGCCCGCCACAGAAGAAATAACGAACCGAAGTCGCGGTGCACGCCTGCGCGCGCCGCGTCCCCTGGCAAGGACACCTCCCCATGTTTTCCCGCTTCTTCATCGACCGGCCGATCTTCGCGGTCGTGCTGTCGATCTTCATCATGATCGCCGGCCTCGCCGCGATGCGCGTGCTGCCGGTCGCGCAGTACCCCGAGATCGCGCCGCCGGTGGTGAGCGTGCGCGCGGTCTACCCGGGGGCATCGGCGCAGGTGCTCGAGCAGACCGTGGCCGCGCCGCTCGAGAACGCGATCAACGGCGTCGAGCGCATGCTCTACATGAGCAGCAACTCGTCCTCGAACGGCATGGTCGAGATCCAGGTCACGTTCGAGATCGGCACCGACGTCGACCAGGCCGCGCTGAACGTCAACAACCGGGTGAAGCAGGCCGAGGCGCGGCTGCCCGAGGAAGCTCGACGACAGGGCGTGGTGGTCGAGAAGGGCTCGTCGGCGTTCCTGCAGGTCATCGCCTTCCACTCGCCGGACGGCCGCTTCGACGATCTTTACATCTCGAACTTCGTGACGCTCAACGTGCTCGACGAGCTGAAGCGGCTGCCGGGCACCACCAACGTGCAGATCTTCGGCGCGAAGGACTACGCGATGCGGATCTGGCTGCGGCCCGACCGCCTCGCGCAGCTGCAACTCACCACGACCGACGTGCTGCGCGCGGTCAACGAGCAGAACGCGCAGTTCGCCGCCGGCAAGGTCGGCCAGGCACCGTATGCCGCGCAGGAGCAGGACCTCGTCTACACGGTGACGACGCGCGGGCGCCTGGCGGACCCGAAGGAGTTCGAGGAGATCATCGTGCGCTCGTCGCCGGGCGGCTCCTCCGTGCGGCTGAAGGACATCGCACGCGTCGAGCTCGGCAGCAAGGACTACGACTTCATCGGCCGCTACAACGGCAAGAGCGCGACGCTGGTGGGCATCTTCCTGCAGCCGGGCGCGAACGCGATCGAGGTCGCCGAGACCGTGAAGAACCGCGTGCAGGAGCTGTCGCAGGGCTTCCCGGCCGGCCTCTCGTACTCCGTGGCCTACGACACCACGCGCTTCGTCGAGGTGTCGATCCGCGAGGTGGTGAAGACACTGGCCGAGGCGATGCTGCTCGTGTTCCTGGTCGTCTACATGTTCCTGCAGAACTGGCGCGCCACGCTGATCCCGATCATCGCCGTGCCCGTCTCGCTGATCGGCACGTTCGCGGGCCTGCTGATGCTCGGCTACTCGATCAACACGCTGACGCTGTTCGGCATGGTGCTGGCGATCGGCATCGTGGTCGACGACGCCATCGTCGTTCTCGAGAACGTCGAGCGGATCATGCACGAGGAGAAGCTCGACGCACGCGAGGCGGCCATCATCGCGATGCGCGAGGTGACGAGTCCGATCATCGCGATCGTGCTGGTGCTGGTGTCGGTGTTCGTCCCGATCGCGTTCCTCGGCGGACTCACCGGCGAGCTGTACCGGCAGTTCGCGATCACGATCTCGATTGCGGTGGCGATCTCGGGCGTCGTCGCGCTGACGCTGACGCCAAGCCTGTGCGTGATGATGCTGAAGGCCGAGCACCGACAGCCCGGCCGCTTCTTCACGGCCTTCAACGACTGGTTCAGGCGCGTCACGCACCGCTACTCGAGCGGCGTGATCTGGATGATGCGGCGCGGGACGATCGCGCTGCTGCTGTTCGGCGGGATGGTGCTGATCGCCGCCGGCCTGTGGCGCGCCACGCCCGGCTCGCTGGTGCCCGACGAGGACCAGGGCTTCTACATCGCCGCGGTGATCCTGCCCGACGGCGCGTCGCTGCAGCGGACCGACAAGGTGGTCAGCGAGGTGGTCGACATCCTGACCTCGAACCCCGTGAACCAGGACGTCGTCGCGTTCACAGGGTTCGACTTCCTCGGCGGCGGCATGCGCAACAACGCGGCGACGATCTTCGTGACGCAGAAGCCGTGGGACGAACGCAGCGTGAACACGCAGCAGCTGGTCGGCGAGTTCTTCATGAAGACCGGCCACATCAAGGAGGGCCTGGTGCTCGCCTTCGCGCCGCCGGCGATCTTCGGCCTCGGCATGGCCGGCGGCTACGAGGCGTACATCCAGAACCGCGGCGAGGGCGGGCCGGCCGAGATGCAGCAGGCGCTGCAGGGCCTGCTCGGCCGCCTCAACTCCGACCCGATGCTCGGCGGCGCGCAGACGCTGTGGCGCGCCAACGTGCCGCAGCTCTTCGTCGACGTCGACCGCGAGAAGGCGAAGGCGCTCGGCGTGCCGATCAACGAGGTGTTCGCCACGCTGTCGGCCACGCTCGGCAGCTACTACGTCAACGACTTCAACAAGTACGGCCGCACGTGGCAGGTCCTGCTGAGCGCCGAGCCGCAGTACCGCAACCGGCCCGACTCGGTCGGCAACATGTGGGTCCGCTCGGCGAGCGGAGAGATGGTGGCGCTGTCGTCGCTGGTGACCGTACGGCACACGTCGGGCGCCGACTCGCTCGACCGCTTCAACAACCTGCCGGCCGTGAAGGTGTTCGGGCAGGCCGCGCCGGGCGTCAGCTCGGGCCAGGCGATCGCGCGCGTCGAGCAGCTCGCGCGCGAGACGCTGCCGGCGGGCTTCAGCCTCGACTGGAGCGGCGCGTCGTTCCAGGAAAAGCGCTCGGCGGGCACCTCCGGCCTCGCGCTCGGCATGGCCGTGGTGATGGTGTTCCTGATCCTCGCGGCGCAGTACGAGAAGTGGTCGCTTCCGCTGTCGGTGCTGATGGCGCTGCCGTTCGGAACGTTCGGCGCGCTGGCGGCGGTGTGGCTGCGCGGATTGACCAACGACGTCTACTTCCAGATCGGCCTGGTGACGCTGCTCGGCCTCGCGGCGAAGAACGCGATCCTGATCGTCGAGTACGCGTCGCTGAAGCGCGGCGAGGGCTACTCGACCGCCGCCGCGGCGATCGAGGCGGCCCGGCTGCGGTTCCGCCCGATCGTGATGACGTCGCTCGCGTTCATCCTCGGCGTGGTGCCGCTGGCGTTCTCCAGCGGCGCGGGCGCGGGCGCGCGCATCTCGGCCGGCACCGGCGTGATGGGCGGCATGCTGGCCGCGACCTTCCTCGCGATCTTCTTCGTGCCCTTCTTCTTCAAGCTCATCACCGACCGCAGGCTGCGCGAGCCGCGCAGCGAAGCGGAACTGCGCGCCGAGGTCGCCGAGGACGAACGCAAGAGCGCCGAGCGCCACCGCCGGATCGCGGAGGAAGAGTCGAAGTACGTGCATCACCGGAAAGGCGAGCTATGACGACATCGCGAACCCTGGTCGCGCTCGCACTCGCGGCCGCGCTGACGGCCTGCGCGACCACCGAGACCCGCCTGCCGCCGGTCGACCTGCCGCCGGCGAGCGCGGCCGTCGTCCCCGGCATCGATCGCTGGTGGACCCAGTTCAATGATCCGCAACTGACGGCGCTGATCGACGAGGCGCTCGCCGCCAACCTCGACCTGCGGATCGCCGTGGAGCGCATCAACGAGGCGCGCGCCCGCCTGCGGCTCGCGCGCTCGTACCAGCTGCCTTCGGTCGACGCCGACCTCGGCGCGGCGCGCTCGCAGCGCAGCGATGCCACCGAACCTCGCTTCCCCGGCCCGCTGATCACGAACAGCTATGGCGCGGGGCTGAACGTCGCCTACGAGGTCGACCTGTGGGGACGGCTGTCGGCGAACACGACCGCGGCACAGGCCACGCTGCTCGGCACGCGTTACAGCGCCGAGACCGTCCGCACGGTGCTCGCCGCGCAGGTCGCTAACGCGTACTTCCAGTTGCTCAGCCTCGACGCCCAGCTGCAGTTGTCGCGCGACACGCTGGCCACGCGCATCGAGAGCGTGACCCTGCAGAAGCAGCGCTACGACGCGGGGCTGATCGGGGACTTCGAAGTGCGCCAGGCCGAAGCGGAGCGGGCCACGGTCGCGTCGTCGATCCCGCCACTGCAGCGCGCGGTGGCGCAGACGGAGGCCGCCCTCGCGGCGCTGGCCGGCCGCAGCGCGCGCGCGGTGTTCACCCCGGTGGTCGCGCGCAACGTCGGGCTGAAGGTCGATGACAGCGGGCCGGCCGTGCCGGAAGGGCTGCCATCGGACCTGCTCGCGCGGCGACCCGACGTCCGACTGGCAGAGGCGAACCTCGTCGCGACAAACGCGCGCATCACGGAAGCGCGCGCGCAGTATTTCCCGGCCGTCGCCTTGACCGCGCGGCTGGGCAGCGAGAGCTCGGACCTCTCGGATCTCTTCAGCGGGCCGAGCGTGGCGTGGACGATCGCGGGCTCGGTGCTCCAGCCGATCTTCGGGGCCGGTCGCATCGCTTCGCAGGTCGAGGCGGCGACATCGCAGCGCGACCAGGCCGAACTCGATTACGTGCGCACCGTGCAGCTGGCGTTTCGCGATGCCCATGACGCGCTCGTCGCGCATCGCACGGCGCGCGAGAGCTACGTGGCGCAGGAAGACCGCCGCGCGCAGTACGCCGAGGCGCTGCGGCTCGCCGACATGCGCTACACGGCCGGCTATACCAGCTACATCGAGGTGCTCGACAACCAGCGCAACCTGCTCGACGCCGAACGCGCCCGGCTGGTCGCGCTGCGCGCGCGCCAATCGGCGCTTGTCGATGTCTACAAGGCACTGGGCGGAGGCTGGTCGCCGGAGCAGTTCGCGCAGCGCTGAATCCGCCCCGCTGCGCGCTTGTGATGTTGGTCAAGATGCGGCGGAGGCCCCCCTCTAAAGCATGCTGGTCCTGATGCCGATCCGTACGGTGCGTGCGACAGCGGCGCACCATTCAAGCGTCGCCGGATCCTCCATTCGGCGCGGGAGCATGTGATGAGCAACAGAACGGGACCTTTCCAGCGACTTGTCGAGTGGCTGACGGAAGCGCTCGAGCGGGCGCAGGCACACGATCGGGATCGCTACGTCGAGCAATCGCTGAATGCGCGCGAGGCATCGCAGCGCATTCACCGCATCGAGCACGAGACGAGCGGCCTGCAGTGCTGATGCGTTGATCGGAAGGGCCGATCGCAACCATCCGAAATTGCGATTTTCCTTTTCCGCGCGTCGCCCTCACCATGTCATCCATGCAGTAACAGGAGTGATGAGCAGATGAGCGACAGGAATACATCGAAGGCGACTGTCGTGCGTGCTTGGATCGACCGGCTCTTCGAGACGCTGGAGCGCGCCAAGCTGAAGGATCTCGAGCGTTCGATCGCGCGAGCCGCGAACGAACGCGAAGTGTCGCAGCGCGTGCACAAGCTCGAGGCCGGCGAGGCACCGCTCGCCTGACCCTGCACTGGATTGCGGGCGCAGCGCCTGCTGCCCCGCTTTAGCTTGAGCGGAGTTGTCTCCCTTCGCTCTGGTTTCTTGGGCCGCCATTCCCGTCCGGGATGGCGGCCGTTTTCTTTAGGGGGAGTCCGAGGGCTTCGTGGCCTCAGGCGATGGCCAGGCGGTCGTTCGCCGCTTCGGACGGCCACGAGTCCCGCACGAGGTCGAACGTCGCCTTGATCAGTGGATCGTCACGCCGCGCGGCCAGCGCAATGAACCACAGGGTGCTGACGACGCGTGTCCCGCCCCAGATCTTCGCGGTGCCTGCACGCTCGAGCTCGAGCGCCGACTCCTCGCGCAGCAGCGACGCGCCGACCCCGGAAGCGACGAGGTTCGTGATGACGGTTTCATCGTCGGCTTCGACGAAGCGCGCCGGCAGCGGCAGCCCGTGCTGCGCGAACAGGGTGGTGAGCAGCGCGTGATAGGTGCTGATCCGCGGCGTCAGCACCCAGGGCACCGACGCGATGGTGGACCACTCGGTGCCAGTCAGGTGATGCGACCACGAGGCCGGCACGGCGATGCGATAGGCAATCTCGGCGAGTTCGAGCGCCGCGATGTCCTCCGACGGACGATCGCCGAAGTAGTAGCTGGCATCCAGGCGCCCTTGACGCACGCTTTCCAGCGCCTCGCCCGACACCTGGTGCGAAACGGCGAGTTCGAGCCGCGGATGCAGGCGCAGCGCCGCCGCCAGCACGCGCCCCAGGCGGACCGACTTCGGATCGCTGACGGTACCGACACGCAAGGTGCCGGAAACCTGGCCGGAAAGCCGGGTGGCGGCATGCCGGAAGTCGTCGGCGGCGGCGAGGACTTCAACTGCGCGCTGGAACAACTGCCTGCCTGCGGCGGTGAGGACCATGCCGCCTGGCGCGCGTTCGAACAGTTTCAGCTCGAGTTGCGACTCGAGCGCCTTGATCTGTCCGCTGAGAGCCGGCTGGCTGACGTGCAGGCGCTCGGCCGCCCGCGTCAGATGGCCGAGTTCGGCCACCGCGACAAAGGCTCGGATCTGGTACAGCTCCATGGCACCTCCACTGCAGACCTACCGTAACCGATCTTTTGCAGTGCGGCAATTGTATCCCTAGAAGATCGCCACCAATGATCACAAGTATCTGAAAAGACGATTTGTTTTCTTTCAGTAAGGGGCCAATATTCGACTTGTGCAAAGCAGCAATTCGACGGCCAGCCGGCGAAGCTGCAGCGAAAGGATCACCATGCCCACCTTGCTTAGCCGTCTTCCATCCGTCTTTGCCCTCCGGCCCCGACGACCGGCTGCGCGCGCCGAGCGCCTCGAGGCGCGCGTGGCGGCACCGGCCCTGCCGTCGATCTGGGAACCCGAACTGGAAGAGCTGCGCGGCGCCGCCATGCGCCGGATGTTCCCGAAGCTCTTCACCTGGTGCGCCGACCGCTGGGACCGTGGCATGGCGGTAGAGGTGCACAACTACCTGGCTGGCGCGACCAGCGTGGCCGATCTCGAGCAGCGCATCCGCAACGTGGAGCGTGCCCGCCACTTCTCCAGCTAGCCGCGCTGGCGGCACAACAGGCCGTCGTTAAGTATTCTTTGCCGGCACGGTCGCGGACGCGACCGATGGAGCGAGGGGCGGACGCCGGAAATGCGCATCCTGCTGGTCGAAGACGACCCGATGATCGGCGAAAGCGTGGTCAGCGGGCTCGCGGGTGAAGGACATGCGGTCGATTGGGTGCGTGACGGCATCGCGGCCGAAACCGCGGTCGCGACAACGCCGTATGCCCTCGTCCTGCTTGATCTCGGGTTGCCCCGGCGCGACGGCCTCGACGTCCTCAAGGACCTGCGCGCCCGCAAGCTCGATCTGCCGGTGCTGGTGATGACCGCGCGCGACACGGTGCGTGACCGCGTCGCGGGACTCGACGCCGGCGCCGACGACTACCTCGTCAAGCCGTTCGACCTCGACGAGCTTTCCGCGCGCGTGCGCGCGCTGACGCGGCGCGCGGCCGGACGCGCCGAGCCGCTGGTCGAGTGCGGCCCCCTCGTGCTGAACCCCGCGACGCACGCAGTGCGGTGGCGCGGCACGCCTGTCGAGGTTTCTGGCCGCGAGTTCGCGCTGCTCGCGGCGCTCGCCGAGCGCCCTGGCGCGGTCGTGTCGCGCGCCCAGCTCGAGGAGAAGCTGTACGGCTGGAACGAATCGATCGGCAGCAACGCGGTCGAGGTCCATATCCACAACCTGCGCCGCAAGTTCGGCGATGAAGTCATCCACACCGTGCGCGGCCTCGGTTACCGACTCGGCGGCGAGGAAGCATGAGCGCGCAGCGCGGAGGGTAGTCCAGTGAACTCGATCCGTCGCCGCCTGCTCGTCGCGCTGCTCGGTGCGCTGCTGGTGGCAGGCATCGCGGGTGCGGGCGCAGCCTTCCTGTCGGCGCGCGGCGAGGTCGGCCGCCTGCTCGACGAGGAGCTCCGGCAAGTCGCGCTGTCGCTGCGCGATCACTCGCGCCTCGACTTTACCCGGCTCGAGAGCCGGACGAACGATCCCGACCTGCGCGTGCTGGTGCAGATCTGGGACCCAGCGTTCGATCGTCCGTACTCGTCGCGCGTCGCGGCGCCGTTGCCGCGCCAGAAGGACGAGGGCTACGCGACCATCGCGCACGAGGGCCGGGCGTGGCGGATCTACACGACTTTCTCCGCCATGCAGACCATCCAGGTGGCGCAGCCGACGGCGCTGCGCACCGAACTCGCCGCGCTGACCGCCGCGCGCCTGCTGCTGCCGGTGCTCGCGATCCTTCCGCTGCTCGGCGTCCTCGGCTGGTGGATCGTTGGACGCGGGCTCGCACCGCTTGCGGCGCTCGCCGACTCGCTGGCCCGGCGCGCGCCGACGTCGCTCGAGCCGATGCCGGTGCTGGAGTCGCCGGAAGAAGTGCAGCCGCTGGTGCGGTCCCTGAACGAGCTGCTGGCGCGGCTCGGCGACGCCTTCGACACGCAGCGGCGCTTCGCCGCCGACGCCGCGCACGAGCTGCGCACGCCGCTCACCGCGCTCACGCTGCAGATCCAGATCGCGCGGCGGGCCGAGTCGCCGGAGGAGCGGGCCGTCGCGCTCGATCGGCTCGAACAGGGTGTGAAACGCGCGACGCGCCTCGTGCAGCAGTTGCTCACGATGGCGCGTCTCGATCCCGACGCCGCGCGGCCGGCGGCCTCGTTCGACCTGGCTTCGGTGGCAGCCTCCGTCGTCGAAGAGAAGAGACCGTTCGCCGAACAGCAGCGCATCGCGCTCTCGTTCGCCGCGGTCCCGGTGACGCTGTGCGGGCAGGAGGACGCGTTGCGGATCCTGCTCGCGAATCTCGTCGACAACGCGCTGCGCTACACGCCGCCCGGCGGATCGGTCGACGTGCGCGTCGCCCCGGACGGCGACCAGGCGCGAATCGAGGTCGCGGACAGCGGTCCCGGCATCCCGGAAGAAGAGCGCGAGCGGGTGTTCGACCGCTTCTATCGAGGCCGGCAGGCGCCCGGCGGCGGCAGCGGCCTGGGACTGGCCATCGTGCGGCAGGTCGTGACGCTGCACGGCGGGTCGATCGCACTGGACAAGGGCCCGTCCGGCGGACTTCTTGTGAGCGCTCGCTTTCCGGCCAGCGCCTCCCCAGCGCAGGGTCCAACGCAGCGATTGGCTTAAGTTGCACTTAAGGCCGGCGGCGTACGTTTCGTCTCGAGAGTCACCGGTTTCCCCGGTTGTGTTCTCACTCACTCGATTCAAGCGCCGCCCTCCAGCGGCGTTTTTTTTGTCAGCGGAGCGGCGAGGCTCCCGGCATCCTGCTGTACCGGCTCATGTGCGCCGAGCAGTCGCAGCACGGAAACGGGAAGGGCGGGCATGTGTTCATGCAGGTGCACTGCGACCCTTCTCCGGTCGTGAAGGTGTGAGTGCCATGGGCGGGACCCGCCGCGAACGGCCGCGACAGTGTCTCTTCGATGCCCGGCCGGATCGGATCGGCCTCGATCACGATGCGCTCGAGTTCCAGGCCATCCAGTGGCGAACGCCTGCGCTCCTCTAAACGCTGCGCGCGCTCCTTCAGGGGCGAAGCGGCCGCGTTCGTTGCCGGATCGCACCGCACGACCACCACCGACCCGCAGCGGGCCGGCGAGGCCGGAACCCACGGCGCCTGCGCCGCGGCGGCGAGGCCGACAAGCGCGAGAACCAGCGGTGCGAGGCGTTCAGGCCTTCGCAACCTGCAGGGCTTCGTCCGCAAATGGCTCCAGAAGGTCTGTCGCGGGATCGTCGGCATCGAGCCATCGATCGTAATCGCGCTCGGCGATCACGACCGGCATCCGGTCGTGGATCGGCGCCAGCAGATCGTTCGCGCGCGTCGTGACGATCGTGTAGGTCTCGACCCCCTGCTGGCTTGCCGGATCCTTCCACCACTCCCAGAGTCCGGCGAGCGCAAACAGCGGCTCGCTCTTCAGGCCGATGCGCCACTTGATCTTGTGGCCCGGCTCGCCGGTCCACTCGAAGAACGCGTTCACGGGAACCAGACAGCGCCGCTTGCGATACGCGACGCGGAACGACGGCGTGCTCGCCAGGGTCTCGGCGCGCGCGTTGATGCAGCGCGCGCCGAATTTCAGGTCCCTGGCCCACGCAGGCACCAGGCCCCAGCGGAGCAGCGCCGCCTCGCGCTGCATCGATGCATGGGAGAGGCGCACGACGGGCGCGGTATTGGTCGGACGCAAGTCGGCGTTCGGGGCGTACGCCGGGACGACAGGCACCTTGAACTTCGCCCTGATCGCCGCCGGGTTGTCGGAAAGGTCGTATCGGCCGCACATCGCCAGCCTTGCGCCAGGATCGCTCCGCGCCGGCCGCGCTAGCGGACGCGCTCGAACACGAGGTTGGCGAGCGCGACGTCCTCCAGCCCGATGCCCACCGACTTGTAGACGATGACGTCGTGCGAACGGCGCTCGAAGGCAGTACCCTTGACCAGCAGTTTGCCGAGTTCGGTGACGCGCGCCGCATCGATCGTGCCCGGCGCGGCGCGGACGAACTCGCCCGCTTCGCTCTGCGCCGCCGGCAGCCACTCGACCACGATCAGGTCGGCGCGCGCGAGCAGCGCGTCGTCGAGTTCGCGCGCTGCGGGCTTGCTCGACCCCACCGCCGCGACGAACGCGCCTGGCCGGACGAGCGCGCCGTCGAACAGCGGTTCGGTGGCGCGGGTCGCGGTGCAGATCACGTCGCCATCGCTGGCGGCGGTCGCGGCGTCGACGGCCAGGGCCGGCACGCCGAACTCCGTCTGCACCCAGTTGGCGAACTCGGGCGCGGCGGCGCGACCCGCCACCAGGACGCGCCGGAAGGGGTGTGCGAGCAGGAAGGCCTCCGCGTGGGCTCGCGCCTGCACGCCGTTGCCGAAGATGGCAAGCGTCGCCGCGTCGCGCGCGGCGAGCCGCTGCATCGCGACCGCGCTCGCCGCTGCCGTTCGGTACTTCGTGATCTCGTTGGCCTCGACCGTCGCCAGTGCTTCGCCGGTCAGGGACGAGAACAGCACGATCACGAAATTGAACTGCCCATTGACCGTGGCGTAGACCTTGGCGCCGACGACGCCCGCCGCCGGCAGCGCGGCGCCCATCGTCGCGATCGCGGTGGTCCGGCCTGCGTGCTCGGCCGCCGCCCGCACGCGCGGCGCGATGCTGCCCGCGCCATTGCCGAATTGCTCGAACGCCGCCGCCATCGCCGCGACCGCGTCGCGCATCGTGATGACTTCGGCGACGTCGGCGTCGCTGATCAGTCGCATCGCCTTCGGTCCTCGTTCATGCCGCGGCCGGTGCCGCGCGTCGCATGCGCAGGCCCTGCAGCCACCAGATAAAGGCCGCCAGCAGCAGCCCCGGGATGTAGAACCAGTGCGCGTTGATGCGGTCCGTCGGCACCTTGACGCCGACGATCTCGAAGCCCTGCTCGATGCGCGCCTTCGCTGCGGTGCTGCCGAAGCGCACGGAAGTGACCTGCAGCATCTCGCCCATCCCGGACACGTTGATGCCCGCCTCGGCGAGCCGCTTGCGCGCCGCGACCATCGGGTTGGCGTCCTCCACCTTCCGCCCCATCCGCAGCGCGACGGTCTTGTTGCGCTCCTCGCCTTCCAGCGTCTGGCCGGCGATGATGAAGACGAGGCGGTCGCCCTCGTCGAGGCCCGCGGCGACTTCATGGAACCGGGACGCCGGCGCATCCTGGTACTCGGGCGCGATCCGGTCGGCAAACCAGTCGGGCCGGAACAGCACGAACGTGGCGGCGAGCAGCAGCAGGACCTCCCACCAGCGGCACTTCGTCCGCATCCACCGCATCGTCGCCGCCGCGAACAGGAGCGATGCGATGGTCGACGCGAAGGCCACCACCAGCGCCTCGAACCAGCCGTGCACGTTGATCAGCAGCAGGGCGGGATTGAAGATCCAGATGAAGGGCAGCACGACGGTGCGGATCGCGTAGACCGATCCCTGGATGCCGACGTCGATCGGGTTCACCTTCGCGATGGCGGCGCCGGCGAAACTCGCCAGCCCCACCGGCGGCGTGATGTCGCCCATGATCCCGTAGTAGAAGACGAACAGATGCACCGCGATCAGCGGGATCACCATGCCCGATTGCGCGCCGAGTTCGACGATCACCGGCGCCATGAGTGTGGCGACCAGGATGTAGTTGGCGGTGGTCGGCACGCCGAGGCCGAGCACCAGGCACACGAAGGCCGTGAACAACAGCATCACCAGGATGTTGCCCTGGGACACGAACTCGACGAAGTCCGTCATCCGCAGGCCCAGCCCGGTCAGCGTGATGGCGCCGACGATGATGCCGGCGCACGCGGTGGCGATCGCGATTCCGATCATGTTGCGTGCGCCGTCGTTGCAGCCGACCAGCACGTCGTTGAGCCCGGCGACGAACTGCCCGCCCAGGTCGCGCCGCCGGCGGAACAGGGCGATCAGGGGTCGTTGCGTGGCCATCAGCATGATCTGCGCGGTGACGCCCCAGAACGCGGACAGGCCGGGCGACAGCTCCTCGACCATCAGGCACCAGATCAGCACGCCCACGGGGATCAGGAAGTGCAGACCAGCCTTGACGGTCGGCCACGTCGGCGGCAGCACCGGGTTGTTGACGTCGATCTCGACCGGGAGGTCCGGCTGCCTCGCCGCCACCCAGACGCTGTAGATGTACAGGGCCGTCAGCATCCCGCCGAGGATCAGGGGCGCGGCCGCGCCGAACACCGCCTGCGCGCCGAGCGCCACGTAATAGATCACGCCGAGCGCGACCGCGCTGCCGGTGAGCCCGAGGCCCCAGGACTGCAGCCGGTTGACCATCGAGCGGTCACGCTCGCGCGCGGTCGGCTCGAGCCCGAGCTTCAGCGCCTCGATGTGCACGATGTAGAACAGCGCGATGTAGCTGATCACCGCGGGGATGAAGGCGTGCTTGATGATGTCCGCGTACGGGATGCCGACGTACTCGACCATCAGGAACGCGGCCGCCCCCATCACGGGCGGCATGATCTGCCCGTTGACCGACGACGAGGTCTCGATCGCCGCGGCCTTGACGCCGCCGTAGCCCGAGCGCTTCATCAGCGGGATGGTGAAGATGCCGCCCGACACCACGTTGCTGACCGACGAGCCCGAGATCAGGCCGTTCAGCGCCGACGACACCACGGCGACCTTGGCCGGCCCGCCGCGCAGGTGTCCCAGCAGCGCGAAGCTCACCTGCATCATGTAGTTGCCGCCGCCCGCGCGGTCGAGCAGGGTGCCGAACAGCACGAACACGAAGATGAAGCTCACCGAAACGCCGAGCGCGATGCCGAACACGCCCTCGGTGACCATCCACATGTGCGAGACCACCCGCGGGATCGACGCGCCCTTGTGGGCGATGACGTCGGGCAGATGCGGGCCGGCCATCGTGTAGATGAGGAACACCACCGCCAGCACCGCCATCGGCAGGCCGACCGCGCGGCGCGTCGCTTCCAGCAGCAGCAGCAGGCCGACGACGCCGACCGCGACGTCGAGGTCGGTCGGGTTGCCCGGCCGCAGCGAGAGCTCGCGGTAGAAGACAATCAGGTACAGCACCGAGGCCGCACCGAGCGCCGCGAACACCCAGTCGAGCGCCGGCACCCGGTCGCGCGGCGAACTCTTCATCGCGGGGAAGGCGAGGAAGGCGAGGAACAGCGCGATCGCCAGGTGGAACGAGCGCGCTTCCGTGTCGTTGAAGACTCCGATACCGATCGCGAATGGAATCGGGGAGGCATACCAGAGCTGGAATGCGACCCACGCCAGCCCGAGCGCGACCATCACGGCGCCGAGCCAGCCGGCCGTGGAACGGCCGCCGAGATCGGCGTCCTTGGCGAGCTGGTGGACGTCCGTCCCCCGATCTGCATCTCGGCGGTCGGCGCAAGCTCTTCGACGATCTCTTCTTCGAGTTTCTTGAGGTCCACGGAGGCTCCCGGCAAAAAAACGGGCGGCAAGTCTGGGACCTGCCGCCCGTCGAACTTTACTCGCGGGCGGGCGCCTTCGCCCGCCGCCAGCCGCTTACTTGATCCAGCCCTTTTCCTTGTAGTACTTGACGGCGCCATCATGCAGCGGCGCCGACAGGCCGTTCTTGATCATGTCTTCCGGCTTCAGGTGCGCAAGCGCGGGATGCAGCTTCTTGAACTCGTCGAGATTCTCGAACACTGTCTTCACGACCGTGTAGACCACGTCGGCGGGCACCTTGGCCGAGCTGACGATCGTCGCCTGCACGCCGAAGGTGGTCGTCGGCTGCGGGTTGTTCGGGTACAGGCCGCCCGGGATCGTCGCGACCGCGTAGTACGGCCGCTCCTTGACCAGCTTGTCGACGGCCGGGCCGGTCAGCGACACGAGCTTGGCCCCGCAGATGGTGGTGGGATCCTGGATGTTGGCGGACGGGTGGCCGACGGCGTAGAAGAAGCCGTCGATCTTGCCGTCGCACAGCGCCGGGCCGTGCTCGTCGGGACGCAGTTCGGATGCGAGCCCGAAGTCGCTCATCTTCCAGCCCATCGCGCCGAGCAGCTCGTTCATCGACGCCAGCGTGCCCGAGCCGGGATTGCCGACGTTGAAACGCTTGCCCTTGAAGTCCTCGAACTTCGTGATGTTCGCTTCCTTGCGCGCCACGACCGTGAACGGCTCGGGGTGCAGCGCGAAGACCGCGCGCAGATCGCCGATCTGCGCCGTCCTTCTGGAACTGCGCCATGCCCTTGGAGGCGTTGTACTGGACGTCCGATTGCGCGACGCCGAACTCGATCTCGCTCGACTTCAGCAGGTTGACGTTGGCCACCGAGCCGCCGGTCGACTCGACCGAGCAGCGCAGGCCGTGCTTGGCGCGATCACGGTTCACGAGGCGGCAGATCGCGCCGCCCGCGGGGTAGTACACGCCCGTGACGCCGCCGGTGCCGACGGTGATGAACTTCTGCTGCTGCGCGCTCGCTGCCTGGGGCAGCATGGCCGTCGCCGCGAAGGCCGCGGCAAACGCAGCGGTGCACATGGAAACCCTGAACAGCTTCATGGAACGTTCTCCTCTTCTTCGGAAAGCCGGTGGGGACCGGTGACGTTACGCCCGGCCGCGACAGCATGCAAGATGGGCCGCTCCGGGCTTATACCCGGTCTGCCTCGATCGCGGCCATCGAGGCGTCGACGGCCTCCACCAGCCGTTCGATGACGAGGTCCAGTTCGTCGTCGCTGACGATGAAAGGCGGCGCCAGCAGCACGTGGTCGCCGCGCGCGCCGTCGATGGTGCCCCCCATCGGGTAGGTCATCAGGCCCAGCTCCATGGCGGCTTTCTTGATCCGGGCACTGACCTTCAGCTTCGGGTCGAACGGCGCCCTGGTGCCGCGATCGGCCACGAGCTCGATCGCCTGGAACAGCCCCCGGCCGCGCACGTCGCCGACGTACGGGTGCTCGCGGAAGGCCTCGTCGAGCGCCTCGCGCAGGCGCCGGCCCTGGGCGGCGCAGCGCTCCACCAGGCCGTCCCGCGCCAGCACCTGCTGCACGGCAAGCGCCGCGGCGCAGGCGACCGGGTGGCCGATGTACGTGTGCCCGTGCTGGAAGAACCCCGTGCCCGCCGCGATCGCGTCGATGATCTTCTGCCCGATCAGCACCGCGCCGACCGGCTGGTAGCCGCCGCCGAGTCCCTTGGCGATCGCCATCAGGTCGGGCGCGACGCCTTCCTGCTCGCAGGCGTGCAGCGTGCCGGTGCGGCCCATGCCGCACATCACCTCGTCGAGGATCAGCAGGATCCCGTGGCGGTCGCAGATCTCGCGGATGCGCTGGAAGTAGCCGGGCGGCGGCGTCAGCGCCCCGCTGGTGGCCCCGCCGACCGTCTCGGCCACGAACGCGATGACGTTCGCTCCGCCGACGCGCCCGACCGTGTCCTCGAACTCCTGCGCCAGGCGCGCGCCGTACTGCTCGCCGGTCTCGTCCGCGCGCTGGTCCCGGTAGGAGTACGTAGGCGCCACGTGCTCGACGTCGATCAGCAGCGGCGCGAACTGGCGGCGCCGCCAGGCGTTGCCGCCGACGGCCAGCGCGCCGAGCGTATTGCCGTGATAGCTGTTGCGGCGCGCGATGAAGCGCGAACGCTGCGGCTCGCCCTTCTCGACGAAGTACTGGCGCGCGAGCTTCAGCGCTGCCTCGACCGCCTCGGAACCGCCGGAAACGAGGTACACGTGCGAGATGCCGGCCGGCGCCGTGGCGATCAGTGCGTCGGCCAGCTGCTCCGCGACCTCGGTCGAGAAGAAGCTCGTGTGCGCATAGGCGATCCGGTCGATCTGCGCATGCATGGCGGCGAGCACGTCCGGATGCCCGTGCCCCAGGCACGAGACGGCGGCCCCGCCGGAGGCATCGAGGTACTTCCTTCCGGCGACGTCGGTGATCCAGCAACCGGAGGCGCTGGCCGCGAGCGGGTAGCTACCGCGCAGCTGGCGGTGCAGCAGATGGGAGTCGATGTGCATGGAGGATCTCCTGGACGCCGCGCTGGTACGGCGCCAGGGCGATTGTAGAAGCGCGCTTCGCAACGAGGTCGCACACGAGGCGCGCGCTGCCCGCCGCCAGGGTCCAGCCGAGCGCCCCATGCCCGACATTGAGGAACAGGTTCTGCAGCGCGAATCGCCCGATGATCGGCCGGCCGCTGGGGGTCGCGGGACGCAGGCCCGCCCACGGCTGGATGTCGCCGTCGATCACCGAGTACCCGAGGATGTCGCGCGTCGCTTCCATCAGCGCGCTGATCCGCGCCGGCGGTATCGAGCGGTCGTCGTTCCCGATCTCGACGAAGCCCGCCACGCGAACACGATCTCCCAGCGGCGCGAACACGATCTTGCGCCGGATGTCGGTGATCGAGGCGCGCGGCAGCACGGTGCCACGGTCGGGCTTCACCGTGATCGAGTAGCCCTTGAGCGGCAGGATCGGCAGGTCGAGGCCGGCGCTCTTCCCGAGTTCGGCGGCGCCGTTGCCGGCCGCCAGCACGTAGGCGTCGGCCCGCAGTGGCCCCTCGTCCGTGATCAGCGCCCGCACGCGGCCGTCCTCGCGATCGATGCGGGTGACCGCGCGCCCGTAGACGAGCCGCGCGCCCCGACGCGCGAGAAGTTCCGCGACCTGCGTGCAGAAGGCGCCGCAATCGGCGGCGGCCTCGTTGCGCGTCCACACCCCGCCGCCGATCCGGTCGGCGTAGCCCGCGATCGCCGGCTCGCGCTCGACACACTGCGCCGCCGTCAGCAACTGCTGTCCGCGCGCGCCGAGCGCCGCCTGGTAGGTCACCTGTGCGCGCGCCGCGTCGAGCGACGCGGCGTCCGGGTACACGACCAGCTTGCCGCCGCGCGAGAAGTCGCACTCGATGCGCTCGCCCTCGATCAGCGGCTCGATGAATTCGCGCGACAGCGCCGACAGTTTCAACAGCGCCTCGGTCGTGTCGCGGGCGGCCTTCGTGTTGGCGTGCTTCAGGAACTGCAGCGCCCACCGCAGCTGCGCACGGTCCGCGCGCGGGTGGATCTTCAGCGGCGCGTGGCGCGACAGCAGCAGGCCCGGAAGCTTCGCTGGAATCGAGGCGTCGGCCAGCGGCGCGACGAACGCGTACGAGAGTTGCGCGCCGTTGCCGCCGCTGGCGCCGAGGCCGGGGCCCGGCGCGCGGTCCACCACGGTGACCTCGTGCCGCTCGCTCTGGAGGAAGTAGGCAGTCGTCAGTCCGACGACGCCGGCGCCGATGACGCAGATGTGCATCGGGCAAGTCTAGGGCCTGTTCACGCTTGGCTCGCGCGAGGAAGCCCTTTACCGCCGCGTCAGCGGCCGGAAGAAGCTCGCGATCGAGGCCAGCGACAGCACTGTGAACCAGAGCAGCGACCAGCCCGCGATGCTGAGTCCGAACAGCGTCCAGCCAGCCTGCGCGCAGTCGCCGCTGCCCTTGAACACGCGCGGCAGCACCTGCGTCAGCGGGAAGTTCTCCAGCATGATCTCGAGCCCCGGTCCGCACGACAGGCTTTCCGGATTCATCTGCAGCCAGACGTGCCAGCCGGCGATCCCCGCGCCGGCGAGCGCCGCCAGGAGCATCAGCACCCCCGCGCCACGCGCCGCGCCGCGCGGCGCCAGCGCCGCGGCGAGCAGGCCGAAAGCGCCGACGAAGAAGTAGGCGATGCGCTGGAATATGCACAACGGGCACGGATCGAGGCCGACCACGTGCTGGAGGATCATGCCGACGCCGATCAGCCCGAACGGCACGAGGCCGATGACGAGATACGCCCGGCGCGCGTCGCCCCAGAAGATCGAAGGATCGAGGTACCGGATCACGGCGCGGATGCTACAGGTTCGGCGACGACCTCCGCCTGCCGGACCTGGCGCGTTTTCACGATCATGTAGATCGCGGGGATCACCACGAGCGTCAGGATCGTCGATGACACCATCCCGCCCACCATCGGGGCGGCGATCCGGCGCATCACTTCCGAGCCGGTGCCCGTGGCCCACATGATCGGCAGCAGCGCCGCGATCGTCGTCACGACCGTCATCATCTTCGGCCGGACGCGTTCGACCGCACCGTGGATCACGGCCTCGTACAGGTCCTGCATCGAGGGCCGCCGGCCTTCGGCGGCGCGCTGCGCGACGATCGCGTCCCATGCCGCATTCAGGTAGACCAGCATCACCACGCCGGTTTCCGCCGCCACCCCGGCCAGCGCGATGAAGCCGACGACGACCGCGACGCTGACGTTGTAGCCCAGCATCCAGAGGTACCAGATGCCGCCGACCAGCGCGAACGGCACCGACAGCATCACGATCAGCGCGTCGCCGACGCGCTTCAGTCCCAGGTACAGCAGCACGAAGATGATGCCGAGCGTGACCGGGACGACGAGCTTCAGCTTCTCGATCGCGCGCTCCATGTACTCGAACTGTCCGCTCCAGGCGACGTACATGCCCGGCAGCAGGGTGACGTTGTCGCGCACCGCCTGCTGCGCGTCGCGCACGTATCCCGCGATGTCGCGGTCCCGCATGTCGACGTAGACGTACGCCGAAAGCAGCGCGTTCTCGGTGCGCACGACCGGCGCGCCCTGCGTCAGCGACACCTTCGCGAGCTGGCCGAGCGGGATCATCGGCGCCGGCTTGCCCATCTCGCCTTCGCCCGGCACGAGTACCTGCGTAGCGATCGCCTGCGGGTCGCTGCGGAAGTCGCGCGGATAGCGCACGGTGACGCCGTAGCGCGCGCGGCCCTCGACGGTCGTCGTGACGACCTCGCCGCCGAGCGCGGCCGCGATCACGTCCTGCAGCTCGCCCGGCGCGATGCCGTAGCGCGCGAGCGCCGCGCGGTCGGGATCGATGTCGAGGTAGAAGCCGCCCGTCAGCCGCTCGGCGTACGCGCTCGTGGTGCCGGGCACGTTCCGCACCACGGCCTCGATCTCGCGCGCGACGCGCTCCATGTCGGCGAGGTTCGAGCCGAACACCTTGATCCCGATCGGCGTACGGATGCCGGTGGACAGCATGTCGATGCGCGCCCGGATCGGCATGGTCCACGAGTTGGCGATCCCCGGGAACTGCAGCGCCTTGTCCATCTCGGCGATCAGCGAGTCGGTCGTCACCCCGGGGCGCCACTCGGACTGCGGTTTCAGGTTGATCACGGTCTCGAACATCTCGAGCGGGGCGGGGTCGGTGGCACTCGCGGCACGGCCAGCCTTGCCGATGACCGATTCGACCTCGGGAAAGCTCATGATGATGCGGTTCTGCGTCTGCACTAGCTCCGTCGCCTTGCCGACCGACATGCCCGGCAGCCCGGTCGGCATGTAGAAGAGCGTGCCCTCGTTCAGCGTCGGCATGAACTCGGCGCCGAGCCTGCTGGCCGGAACGAGGGTCGCGACGAAGGCCGCCGCGGCCAGCGCGACGGTGGCCCAGCGAAAGCGCAGCACCGCGCGGATGACCGGCCGGTACACCGCGATCATCACGCGGTTCAGCGGGTTGCGCGACTCGGGCAGGATGCGTCCGCGCACCAGGTAGACCATCAGCATCGGCAGCAGCGTGACCGACAGCAGCGCGCCGCCCGCCATCGCGAATGTCTTGGTGTACGCGAGCGGTGCGAACAGCCGCCCTTCCTGTGCCTCGAGCGTGAACACCGGCAGGAACGAGACGGTGACGATCAGAAGCGAGAAGAACAGTGCCGGTCCCACCTCGCGGCAGGCGGCAAGGATCGCCGCCACCCGGACGGCGTCGTCGTCCTTGTCGACGCGCCGCTCCAGGTGCTTGTGGGCGTTCTCGACCATCACGATGCCGGCGTCGATCATCGCGCCGATGGCGATCGCGATGCCGCCGAGGCTCATGATGTTCGAGTTGATGCCCAGCGCGCGCATCAGGACGAACGAGAAGAGGACGCCGAGCGGCAGCACGACGATGACCACAAGCGCGCTGCGCACGTGCAACAGGAAGAGTGCGCACACCAGCGCCACGATCAGCGACTCGACCACCAGCGTTCCGGTCAGGTTGTCGATCGCGCGCCGGATGAGGTCCGAGCGGTCGTACACCGCCTTGATCTCGACGCCGGCAGGCAGGCCGGGCTTCAGTTCATCGATCCTGCGCTTGACGTTGTCGATGACGCTCAGCGCGTTCTCGCCGAAGCGGGCAACGACGATTCCGGAGACGACTTCGCCCTGGCCGTTGAGTTCGGTGACACCGCGCCGCTCGTCGGGTCCGAGCTCCACCCGCGCGACGTCGCGGATGCGCACCGGCGTGCCGCGGTCGGCGCGCAGCACGAGGTCGCCGATGTCCTCGGCGCCGCGCAGGTAGCCCCGCCCGCGCACCATGTACTCGGTCTCGGCCATCTCGATCACGCGCCCGCCGACGTCGCGGTTGGACGCGCGGATCACCTCGCCCACGCGCATCAGCGGAATGCCGTACGAGCGCAGCCGCGCGGGGTCGACGACCACCTGGTACTGCTGGACGAAGCCGCCGATGGACGCCACTTCGGAGACCCCTTCGACACTGGTCAGCTGGTAGCGGACGAACCAGTCCTGAAGCGACCGCAGTTCCGCGAGCGTGTGGTGCTTGCTGACGAGGGCGTACTGGTAGACCCAGCCCACACCGGTCGCATCGGGCCCGAGCTGGGGCGTCACGCCGCGCGGCAGCCGCTCGCTCGCGGCGTTCAGGTACTCGAGCACGCGCGAGCGCGCCCAGTAGATGTCGGTGCCGTCCTCGAAGATCACGTAGACGAACGACGCGCCGAAGAACGAGAAGCCTCGCACCACGCGCGACTTCGGCACCGACAGCATCGAGGTCGTCAGCGGGTAGGTCACCTGGTCCTCGACCACCTGCGGTGCCTGTCCAGGAACCTCGGTGTAGATGATCACCTGCACGTCCGACAGGTCGGGCAGCGCGTCCAGCGGAGTGCGCAGCACGGCCAGCACGCCGGCCACGATCAGCGCGAGCGTCGCGAGCCCGATCAGGAAGGGATTGCGGGCGGACCACTCAATCACGCGCTCGATCATCGGGTTCCCCCGGCCGGCGCGGCTTCTCGCTCGTTCATCGCGGTCCTCAGTGCTTGTGGCTGTTCGCTGGCGGTGCCGCCGGCGAGGCACCCGTGGCCGCCGCGCCCTGCACGGGCTCCATCCGCGTGATCTCGAACTCGCCCGGCCTGGCGGATCGCATGTCGAAGCGCACCCGGTCGCCGGGCTTCAGCCCCCGCACCGACACGCCCGCGCCGAGCGCGAACTCCATCTCCATGCGCGGCCACTTCAGCGATGGAATCGGATCGTGGTCGAGCAGCACCGTATTGCCGGAGACGTCCACCTCCTTCAGCACGCCCTCGCCGCTTGCGTTCATGGCCGCCGTACCGGCCGCGCCGCTGCTCGTGTTCTTCTCGGCGTTGAAGCCCGCGAGCGCCGCGCGCAGGTTGCTCTCCGAGTCGATCAGGAAGTTCGCGCGCGTGACGACGCTCTCGCCCTCCTTCACGCCCGACAGCACTTCGGCGAAACCCTCGCCACGTCCGCCCAGTTTCACTTCGCGCGGCTCGAAGCGGCCCTCGCCGAGGGCGACCAGCACGACCTGGCGCACGCCGCTGTCGATGACCGCCGAGTCCGGAACCGCGAGCACCTGCCTCTGGCCACCCGCCTCGATCTGGACCTGGCCGTACATTCCCGGCTTCAGCGCCCCCTGCGGATTCGCGAGTTCGATGCGGACTCGCGCGGTCCGGGTGTCGGCGCTGAGCGTCGGATAGATGAACGCGACCTGGCCGGCAAAGGTGCGATCCGGCATCGCCGTCACCGTCACCGCCGCCTTCGCGCCGACCCGCACGTTGCGCATGTCCTGCTCGTACACCTCGCCGATCAGCCAGACGCGCGACAGGTCGGCAATGCGGAACAGCGGCTCGCCCGGCATGAAGCGCATGCCGGCGACCGGCGGATCCTTGACGATGACACCGGACGCGGGGGCGACCAGCGTCAGCGTGCGGCGCGGCTCGCCGCCTTCGCGCAGGCGCTGCAACTGCTGCTCGCTGATGTCCCAGTTGCGCAGGCGCTCGAGCGCGGCTTCGGCAAGCTGCTGCATGCCGGCCTGTGCGTCGGCGCCGGCGCCGCCAAGCTGGCGGGTCGCACCGTGCGCGATCAGGTATTCGCGCTGCGCCGAGACGAGTTCGGGGCTGTAGACCTCGGCGAGCGGCTGGCCACGGCCGACCGCCTGCCCGGTGGTGTTGACGTGCAGCTTCTCGATCCACCCTTCGAACTTCGGCGCGACCGTGTGCTGGCCGCGCTCGTTGATTTCGATCGTGCCAACCGTGCGCAGCGGCTGGGACAGCACCCGCTTCTCGACGGCCTCGGTGCGCACGCCGAGCGTCTGGATGCGGTCCGGCGAGACGCGCACCGCCCCGCCCGGGTCCTGGTCCTCGCCTTCGTACACCGGGATGTAGTCCATCCCCATCGAGTCCTTCTTCGGCACCGGGGACGTGTCGGGCAGGCCCATCGGATTGCGGTAGTACAGAAGCTTCTTTTCGCCGGCCTTGCTCTCTCCGGCGCCGGCGACCGCGGCGGTGGAAGAGTGGTCAGCGGCCGGCACGCCGAGGCGCCCGACGAAATAGCCGACGAGCAGGGCCGCGCCGATGGTGGCCCCGACGGCCGCGATGGTCTTGCCGTTCATAGGTCTTCTCCGACGATGCGCTCGATCTCGGCGAGCCGCATCTGCTGTTCCAGTTGCACCTTCAGCAGGTCGAGCCGCGTCCTGCGGATCTGGCGCTGCGCGTCGAGCAGCGTGCCGAAGTCGACGCGGCCGTCCCGGTAGGCCGACAGCGCCGAGTCGAACGTGAGCTGCGCCTGCGGCAGCAGCGTCTCGCGCAGGATCGCGGCCTGTTCGCGCAGCGCGTCGAGCGCCGCCCAGTTCTCGCCGAGCGCGCCCTGCAACTGCGCCGCGACAGCCTCGCGCCGCGCCTCGACCGCGCTCTTCATCGCCAGTGCCTCGCTCTCGTTCGCGCGGATCACGTCGCGCTGCCACGGAATGTTCATCTCCACCATCAGTTCGTACTCGGTCAGTCGGGTGCCGCGCTGGATGCCCGCGATCCCGAAGGTCAGGTCCGGCCAGCGGCTGGCCCGGACGAGATCGGCGTTGCGGGTGGCGCTAGCCAGCTGCGCGGCCTGCACGGCGAGCTGCGGGTTGCGCTCGCCCGCGGAGCGGGTCAGGTCGGAGAAGTCGAGCGCGCGCGCCGGAATGTCTCGCGGCGCTTCGGCGTCGGCCAGCGGAGCGTCCGCCGGCCGCGCGAGCACGGCGTTCAGCCGCGCCGCCGCCTGGCGCCGCTCCGATGCCTGCATCACCAGTTCGGTGCGCAACGCCGTGACTTCCGTCTGGGCCTTGATGACGTCCTGCTGCGGAACGAGGCCGGTGCCATAGCGCGCGCGGGCGATCTGTTCGAGGTCGACCATCAGGCCCCGCACGCCATCGGTGACGCGGTGCGCCTGCGTCGCGTACCAGTACTGGCTGTACGCGGTCTTCGCCTTCATGCGCAGCTCGACCAGCGTCGCGCTGCGGCGCGCCTCGGCCGCCGACAGCTCGGCCTCGGCGACGCCGCGGCGCAGCCCGCGCTTGTCGCCGAGCGGGAACATCTGCTTCACCGCGTAGCGCGTGCTTCCGGCGACGGCTGGCGACAGCGTCGGATCGCCCACCGGGATGTCGCGCAGTTCCATCGACACCATCGGATCGGGCAGCGCATCCGCCACCCCCGAGCGCTGCCGGGCCGCGTCGGCCTCGAGCGCCATCGAACGCAGTTCGGGGTTGCGCGCTTCGAGATACTCGAGGACCCCGCGCAGGTCGCGCCCCAGCGCGCTGCTGTCCGGCACGGCCTGCGCCCACGCAGGACCGGCCGCCGCGAGCAGCGCCAGCGCCACCCACGGACCAGCGCGATCACGGATGAATGCTCGAAACGAACGGCTGATGATTCTCACGACGGCCTCCCGATGATGACGGGCGCGCGATCGCGCCCGGAACCGCGCGCCATGCGGCGCGCCATCAGCGAGGGGCTAGAGTCGGAGTCGCTGCAGCCGCGCGTACAGCGGCCGCGGTTCGGGACGCTCGTCGGCAGCGAGCAACGCGCTCGGCTGCCGCGCGGCGCTCGACCAGTCGAGCACGACGGCGGCAAGCGCCACCATCAACTGCGCGCCCGGCAGGTCGACGGTGCGCGGCTGCGCCGATGGATCTTCGGTGGGACAGTGGTGAGCGGACCCTGCCGGCCGCGCAACGCCTTCGTCGATCAGGTGATGCGAGCAGTCCGAGGACTCGGCGCCGTCGGCGGCCACCGACGCCACGGCCACGCTGGCCTCCGCGGGTGCCTTCACCGCACACATGCCTGCCGCCGCGAGCACGTTGCCGCTCAGCAGGAACGCGGCGACGAAACCGGCCACCGCGCGCACGGCGCGTTGACGGTTACGGCGGGAGAGTCCGAGGCACATGGGTCGAAGTGTGGGCGCCGCGAGTATGTAGAGCAAGGACACGGTGCCGTTGACAGGCGTCAACGGTGCCGGCTACTTGACGGTCTCGATGCGGGTAATCACGAGGTCATCGCCGGCCTTTTCGAGCGCGAAGCGCACCTTGTCGCCGGCCTTGACCTTGGCGAGCAGCGCCGGGTCCTTGACGGCAAAGGCCATCGTCATCGGCGGCATGTCGTACGTCTTCAGCGGGCCGTGCGCGATGGTGATCTTCTTCGTATCGGCGTTCACGCGGCGCACCTCGCCAGTGTTGTCGGCCTGGCCGGCGGCCGCCTTCGTCGCGGCGGGCATCGCGTGGTTGTCGTGTCCGGCCTGGGCCCAGGCGGTCGCGGCGATGAGGGACGCGGCGGCCACGAAAAGGAAGTGCTTCATGCGTTTCTCCGTTTCCAGAAAGTCGGCGGATTGTGCCAAAGCCTCAGGCAACAGGAGGCGGAATCGGTTCAACCGCGCCGGTCGCCGCTTGTCGCGCATCAATAGCGTCCCGCGCTGCTGAGCGGCAATGCCCTTCACGGCAACGATGTCTTGGCCCGGCAACGGGCGGCGTCGAGCCTCCAACCCGACGCCCGCGCGCCCGGGGCGGCGCGCGAAAGATCGCAAGCGAACGAGGCAAGGCAAAGCGCCGCCCCGAGGGGCGGCGCTTCGTGGAGGCCCCGCGATTACAGCAGCCCGATGAACCAGCCCGGGAAGAGAGCAACGAGCACCGCCGGCACGAGGCACAGCACGCTCGCCGACAGCGCGAGCGTGCGCTCGCTGGACGGCCGCGAAACGGCATCGGCGCTCATGAAGGCGTACTGGATCACGCGCAGGTAGAAGTAGATGCCGAGGTAGCTTCCGATCAGGCCCAGCACCGCGTAGACCGTGTAGCCGGCCGCGATGACGTTCTTGAAGATCAGGAACTTCGCGATGAATCCGGGCAGCGGCGGAATGCCGGCCAGCGACAGCATGGCCAGGCCAAGCATCAGGGCCGCGAACGGGCGGCGCTGGTACAGGCCCTTCAGGCCGTCCAGCCGGTCGCTGGCCGCGTCGTCGCTGCCGCGCGGCAACGACGCGAACGCCAGCAGGTTCATCAGCGCGTAGGCAACGATGTAGAACATCACCGCCTGGAAGCGGCCGGGGCCCGCGCCGAGGAACGCGAAGAACAGGTAGCCCGCGTGCGCGATCGAGGAGTACGCGATCATCCGGCGGAAGCTCGTCTGCCGGATCGCGGCGAGGTTGCCCCACACCATCGAGATCAGCGGCAGCAGCGTCAGCAGGTCCGCCATCGGGCGGCCGACGGGCGTCGTGCCGAACAGGCGCAGGGCGGCGAGCAGCACGCCGGCCTTGACGATGGTCGCCATGTACGCGGTGACCGGCACGCTTGCGCCTTCGTACGCATCCGGCGCCCAGGCGTGGAACGGCACGATCGCCGCCTTCAGGAAGAACGCGACCACGACCAGCACCACCGCTGCCTGCGCCATCGTGTTCGGCGACCCGAGCGCCTGGCTGAACGCCGAGAGCGCCAGCGTCCCCGTGCCCCCGTAGAGCAGAGACACGCCCATCAGGAACGTCGCGGTGGCGGCGCTGCTGATCACCAGGTACTTCAGCGCGGCCTCGGGGCCCTCGGGCCGCTGGAACGCGAGCAGCACCAGCACGTAGACGGGCAGCGACATGATCTCGAGCCCGAGGAACATCGTGAGGAAGCTGTCGGCCGACAGCAGCAGGCACACGCCGTAGACCGACGACAGCAGCAGGATGTGGAAGCGGGTGTCGCTGAAGTCGTCGCGCGACAGCAGCAGGGTCGGCAGCACGAGCGCGAGCAGGAGCGCCTTGGCGGTCAGCGTCGCCGGATTCACCGAGAAGTGGCCGGCGAACGGCGCTGAAGCGTAGCCCTTGCTCGCCAGCAGCGCCGCCGCGGCGGTGGCAGCGACGACCGCCACCACGGTCAGCGCGAGCGCGCCGCGCGGACGATCGGACACCAGCTCGAGGAAGATCACCAGCACGATGCCGACCAGGAGCAGGTGCTCCGGCAGCATGGCCAGCCCGACGTCTTGCCAGTTCATCGCGCGCTCCCCAGGGTGGCGGCGACCGGTGCCGCGACAGCGGGAGCGGCCCCCTCAGCCGCCCGCTGCGGCGCCGGCGCGCCGACCACCATCTGCTGATACTGGCGCGCCGCGATTTCGGTCTTCCGCATCGGCTCCTGCGGGAACAGTCCGAGCCAGAACACCGCGACGACGAGCGCCGCCATGATCGCCTTCTCGCGCAGGTTGATGTCCGCGAGCGGCAGGTGCGGCGCCTTCACGGCGCCGAACAGCATCCGCTGCGCCAGCCACAGCATGTACATCGCGCCGAGCACGACGCCGGACACGGCGGTCACGGCCATGACGAGCGAGAAGCTGGACCCGGCGACGTGCAGCGGCCACGCGGCGTTGAACGCGCCGAGCAGCACAAGGAACTCGCCGGTGAAGCCGCTGGTCGTCGGCAGGCCGACGGCCGCGAGCGTCATGATCGCGAAGAACACCGAGTACACCGGCATGATCTTCGCCAGCCCGCCGTACGCGGCGATATCGCGCGTGTGGCAGCGCTCGTAGATCATCCCGACCAGGAAGAACAGGCCGGCCGCCGTCAGCCCGTGGCTGACCATCTGGATCACCGCGCCCTGTATGCCGAGGATGTCGAGGCTGACGAGGCCCAGCATCACGTAGCCGAGGTGGCTGATCGACGAGTAGGCGATGACCTTCTTGATGTCGGTCTGCACCAGCGCGAGACAGGCGCCGACGACGATGCTGATCACCGCGAGCGCCATGATCAGCGGCGTGTAGAGCTGGGTCGCGTCCGGGAACAGCGGGAAGCCGAGCTTCATGAAGCCGTACGTGCCCATCTTCAGCAGCACGCCGGCCAGGATCACGGAGCCGGCCGTCGGCGCCTCGACGTGCGCGTCGGGCAGCCAGGTGTGCAGCGGGAACATCGGCACCTTGATCGCGAACGAAAGCGCGAAGGCGCCGAGCAGCAGCGCCTGCGTCTGCACCGGGAGCTTGACCTTGTAGAGGTCGGCGAACGCGAATGAAAGCTGTCCGGTCGCGTTCTGCAGCGACCACACCAGGTAGATCAGCGCGGCCAGCATCAGGATCGAGCCGAAGGCCGTGTACAGGAAGAACTTGAGCGTCGCGTAGATGCGCCGCTCGCCGCCCCAGATGCCGATGATCAGGAACATCGGGATCAGCATCGTTTCCCAGAACACGTAGAACAGGAACAGGTCCTGGGCGACGAAGGTGCCCATCATCGCGAACTGGATGAAGAACACCATCGCGTAGAAGAGCTTGACTTCCTTCGTGATCGCGCTGAACGCGCCGGCGGCCACCAGGGGGCCGAGGAACGCGGTCAGCATCACCAGCAGGATGTTGATGCCGTCGAGCCCGATGTGGTAGCTGACGCCCCAGCTCTCGATCCAGGGAACCCGGGTCTCGAACTGCAGCCCGGTGGCGGACGAGTCGAAGTTCACGTACAGGACCGCGGTCGCGACGAACTGCACGATCATCAGCCAGAACGTCAGCTGGCGGACCGCGTTTTCCTGCGAGGCGGGAATCAGGGCGATGGCCAGCATGCCGGCGACCGGCAGCCAGACGACGAAGTTCAGCAGCTCAGCCATGTGCCCAGCTCCAGACGAGGGCGAGGAAACTGCCGATCATCACCAGCAGGATGTAGAGGTGCAGGCTGCCCGTCTGCACGCGCGAGAGCACGCCGCCGCTCGCACTGGCCAGGCGCGCCATGCCGTTCAGCGTGCCGTCGAACAGGCGGCGGTCGCCGAAGTTCAGGAACACCTTCTCCGAGATCCAGTAGCAGCGGCCGCTGGATCAGGTTCTCGTACAGCTCGTCGATGAAGTATTTGCCCGACAGCAGCTCGTGCAGGCCGGAGTAGCCTTCGCGCAGGCGCTTCGGCAGGGCGAGGTCGCCGCGGTACACGAACGCCGCGGCGACCAGGCCGGCGACGCCCAGCGCGATCGCCAGGCCGATCAGCGGCACGTGGTACGCGTGCATCGACTCCAGCGTCTTCGGCAGCGGAGCGATCGGCTCGAGGAAGTGCGGGATCGGGATGAAGCCGCCGACTGCCGCAAGCGCCGCCAGCACCATCAGCACGCCGGTCATCGAGAACGGCGACTCGTGCACGTGATGCTCGACTTCGTGGTCCATGCGCGATGCGCCCATGAACGTGAGCCACAACAGGCGGAACATGTAGAAGGCGGTCATCAGCGCCGTCACGGCCATCACGGCCATCAACGCCACCGATCCGCCGCGCTCGCTGGCCAGCGCGAACCACAGGATCTCGTCCTTCGAGAAGAATCCGGACAGCGGCGGCAGGCCGGCGATGGCTCCGGTGGCGATCGCGAAGGTCCAGAACGTGACCGGGATACGCCTTGCCAGGCCGCCCATCTTGCGGATGTCCTGCTCGCCCGACAGCGCGTGGATCACGCTGCCGGCGCCGAGGAACAGGCACGCCTTGAAGAACGCGTGGGTCAGCAGGTGGAACACGGCCACGCCGTAGGCGCCGACGCCGAGCGCGACGAACATGAAGCCCAGCTGCGACACCGTCGAGTAGGCGAGCACCTTCTTGATGTCGGTCTGCACGATCGCGACGGTGGCCGCGAAGAACGCGGTCGCGGCGCCGACCCAGGCCACCAGTGTCGACGCCTCGGGGGCGTGCAGGTACAGGCCGTTGAGGCGCGCGATCATGTAGACGCCCGCCGTGACCATCGTCGCGGCGTGGATCAGCGCCGAGACAGGGGTCGGGCCGGCCATCGCGTCGGGCAGCCACACGTGCAGCGGGATCTGCGCGGACTTGCCGGTGGCGCCGATGAACAGGAACACGCCGACCAGGCTGGCCGACACCGCCACCGGACCGGCGAGGAACGCCGCGTTGATGCGGTCCAGGTCGAGCGTACCGAGCGCGTTGTAGAGCAGGAACATGCCGAGCAGGAAGCCGGCGTCGCCCACGCGGTTGGTGATGAACGCCTTCTTGCCCGCCTTGGCGTTGACCGGATCCTCGAACCAGAAGCCGATCAGCAGGTACGACGCCAGGCCCACGCCCTCCCAGCCGACGAACATCACGAGCAGCGAGCGGCCGAGAACCAGCAGCAGCATGAAGAACAGGAACAGGTTCAGGTACGCGAAGAAGCGCGCGAAGCTCGCGTCCTCCTTCATGTAGCCGATCGAGTAGATGTGGATCAGCGAGCCGATGCCGGTGACGATCAGCGTCATCACCGCGGACAGGCGGTCGAAGTACAGCTCGATCGCGAAGGCGGTCTCGCCGAAGGTCGCCCACGTGTAGACGGTCTCGATGCGGGCCTCGCCCGTCTGCATCAGCAGCATGAACATCGAGACGGTGACCGCGAAGGACAGGATCGGCAGGCCGCAGCCGATCACCGCCACCGCCTTCTGGCCGAGCTTGTTGCCTGCCAGTCCGTTGATCAGGAAACCGACCAGCGGCAGGATGACGATCAGGGTCAGCGCTTGCATCGGTCAGCCCTTCAGGTCCGTGTAGGCGTCGGGATCGAGCGTGTGCTTGCGCTTCACCAGCATCAGCACGATCGGGATCGCGATCGCGATCTCGGCGGTCGCCACGACGAAGATCAGGAACACGAGCACGGCGCCGACGGTCGTGCCGGACTGGTGCGCGAACGTGACGAGGCTGAGGTTGACTCCGTTGAGCATGAGCTCCATGCACATCAGCATCACCAGCACGTTGCGCCGGATGATCACGCCCACCATTCCGATCGCGAACATCGCGACCGCGAGCGACAGCAGCAGCTGCGCCTTATCCACGATTCCTCCCGCTTGCGCCCTTGATCACCGCGAGCGAAGCCACCACCGCGGCCAGCAGCAGCACCGACGTCAGCTCGAAGTGCAGCCAGTACTCGTTCAGGAACGAGCCGGCGAACTCCTTCAGGCCGAACCGGGCCGGCGTGCTGGTCGCGTTCCCCAGCAGACCGTGCACGGCGTGCACCAGGGCCCACGCCAGCAGCAGCCCGCCGATGATCCCGGGCACCACGAGCGGCGAGAACCGCGTCATGAGCGCCGGGTCGCGCGGGTCGAGCAGCATGATCACGTAGACCATGAACACCATCACGGCGCCGACGTAGATCAGCACCTGGAAGGCCGCGATGAAGTGCACGCCGAGCAGGCCGTACACGCCGCCGAGGAAGATCATGGTCGAGATCAGGGCCGTCGCCACCCGCATCGGCTGCCGCAGCACGACGACGAGGATCGAGCCGATCAGCGCCGAGAAGGCGAAGACGTAGAGCAGCAGCGAGTCGAGGCCGGCGAGAAACGCTTCCATGTCAGTGTCCTCCCCCGGAACGGGTCGCCGCCTTCGGATACTTCTTCGCCACGTCGCTCTGCGGCTTCCAGCTCAGCAGTTCCTCCTTGCCGATCCACATGTCCGTGCGGTCGCGCGAAGGCAGGTCGGGCGTGTCCTTGTCCATCCGGATCGCGTCCTCGGGGCACGCTTCGACGCACAGCCCGCAGAAGATGCAGCGCGAGTAGTCGATCTCGAAGCGGGCCGGGACCTTCGGGTGCACCGGGTCGGAAGGGTCGAACGCCGCCTCGATCTCGATGACCTTGGCCGGGCACACCGTCGCGCACATGTTGCAGGCGATGCACTGCGGCTTGCCGGACCCGTCGGCGCGCAGCGTCAGGATGTGCTTGCCGCGGTTGATCGGCGAGTAGTCGGCGCGGCGCTCCTCCGGGTAATACGTGGTGAGCGCGCCCTTGCGGCCCGTCATCCACTTCGCCATGTTCCGCAGGAACACGCGGCTGGTGATGAACAAGCCGCGCAGGATCTCGGGCAGGTAGAGCTTCTCCCACGTGCCCATGGCGGGCTCGTTCCAGTACTGCTTGCGGCGGTAGGCGCGGACGTCGTAGGCCATCTCACGCACCTCCCTTGATGAGCCAGACGGCGACCGCGGTGACGATCAGGTTGGCGAGCGCCAGCGGGAACATGAACTTCCACGCGAACATCAGCACCTGGTCGTAGCGGAAGCGCGGCAGCGACCAGCGGATCAGGATCTGGAAGCTGCAGACCAGGAAGACCTTGGCCAGGAACGTGACCATCTGGACCAGCACGACCGCGCCGTGGCTCAGCTCGATCGTCGCGCCCCACGGGAAGACGAAGCCGGCGTTCGTCATCCACGGCAGGTTGTAGCCGCCGAGGAACAGCGTCGTGAAGAGCGCCGCCACGATCGCGATCTCGATGAACTCCGCGAACATGAACAGGCCCATCTTCATCGCCGAGTACTCGGTGAAGTAGCCCGCGATCAGCTCGCTCTCGGCCTCGGGCAGGTCGAACGGGATCCGCTTGTTCTCGGCGATCGCCGCGGTGAGGAACAGGGTCGCCGCGAACGGCTGCAGCACGATGCCCCACGCCGGCAGGAACCCGAGCACCGTGCCGGACTGCTGCTGCACGATGGAGATCAGGTCCAGGGTGCCGTAGATCAGGATCAGGCCGAGCACGGTCAGGGCGAGGACCAGCTCGTAGGAGATCATCTGCGAGCCCGCGCGCAGGGCGCCGAGCAGCGAGAACTTGTTCGACGAAGACCAGCCGGCCAGCATCGCGCCGATGACGGTCAGGCCGGAGAACGCGAACACGATCAGCAGGCCCGCGTCGAGCTGCGCGATCTGCATCGGGTAGCTCCTGCCGGCGAACCACTCGCCGACCGCCCCGCCGAAGATCTCCGACGGGATGAACACGCCGCCGAACGGGATCACCGCGAAGACGAGCAGCACCGGCGTGAACGCGACCCACGGCGCCACCATGTACGCGTACCAGTCGTAGGTCTTCGGCTGGAAGTCCTCCTTCAGCAGCATCTTGATGCCGTCGGCCATGCCGTGGAACAGGCCCAGCCAGATCAGCCTGACCTGCGTGAACGGCAGCCGGATGTAGGCGCGGTTGGCGCCGATGCGGTCGCTCATCACCGCCGACTGCTTGCGCTCGACCCACGTGAGGATGATGCCGAAGCCCATCAGCACGGCGATGGCGTACGCGATGTACGCGGCGTAGACGACGAGATCCTGGATCATGCGGCGACCCTCTCCCGCGTTGCGAGCGCGGCGAACACGTCCGCGGCATCGGCCACGCCGGCCTTCTTGCCGAAGCAGGCGCGGAATTCGCTGACCGTGCCCTCGAAGTTCGTGTAGTGGCCGCTGCGCTCGGTCTGCACGCTGATCGGCAGGAACACGTCGGCGTGCCCGTTCTCGGGCTGCAGGTACGAGTTCAGGAAGATCACCTGCGCGCCGCGCGGCAGCCCGGCGAAGTTGAAGCCCTCGCCCCAGACGAGGACGAGGTCGGCGCCCTCCGGAAAGCTGATCGGCGCGTTGCCGAACAGCGCCTCGGCGGCGCGGCGGTTCGGGTTCTTGTCGGGCTTGATCAGGACCGCGTCCTCGATCACTTCGCCCGGGAACGGCACGGCGTCGTGCTTCACGAAGGAAGCGAAACGCGAGCCCAGCATCGTCTTGAACGCCTCGAGTTCCTCGTTCGAGCCCCACGACGAGACCAGCGCGACCGGCCGCTTCGCCTCGGCGAGCAGGTCGCGCGCGCGCGCCAGCGCTTCGGCCAGTTCGGCCGGCTTGCCCTTCAGCAGCGCCTGCTCGGCGCGCGGGCGCTCGAAGACCTTCGCGAGGTCACGCCCCTTGTTGCAGATCCACGGCCCGTTGACGGCCGGGTTGTCGAGCGGCGTCACGCGGTCGATCGACGCGTTGCGACGCGGATCCAGGGCGTTCAGCTTCCACTCGGGCCTGCGGTGCCAGATGTTGACGGTGCAGCCGCGCTCGCAGCCCGGGCAGACCGACGGCGTCGGCTTCATGTACCAGACGCGCGAGCGGTACATGAAGTCCTTCGACAGCAGCGCGCCGACCGGGCAGATGTCCACCACGTTGTCCGAGTACGGGTCGCGGTCGAACGCGCCGTCCTCGACCGCGCGCACCAGCGAGTGGTCGCCGCGGAACTGGATCGCCAGCGCATGGGATCCGGACACCTCGGCGGTGAAGCGCGTGCAGCGCGAACAGCAGATGCAGCGCTCGTTGTCGATGACGATGCGCTCGGACAGCGAGTGGAACTTGGTCGCGGTGACCTTCGGCTCGAACGACACCGGCCGCTCGCCGTGGTACTCGTAGTGCTGGTCCTGCAGCATGCACTCGCCGGCCTTGTCGCAGATGCCGCAGTCGACCGGGTGGTTCAGCAGGATCAGCTGCAGCGTTTCCTTGCGGCGATTGCGGACCGACTCGGACTCGGTCAGCACCTTCATGCCTTCCTCGATCGGCATGTTGCAGGCGATGTCGGACCACGTGCCGCCCTTGCCGTCCTCGACGTCGACGATGCACATCCGGCAGTTGCCGGCGATCGACAGGTTCGGATGCCAGCAGAAGTACGGGATGTAGTGCCCTGCCGCGAGCGCGGCCTGCAGCACCGTCTGGCCGGGTTCGGCGTGCACCGGCTGGCCGTTGATGAAGAAGTCAGGCATGGGCCACCTCGGTCGCTCCCACTTCCAGCACGCCGCCGCACTTCGAGCGCTTGTTCTGTATGAAGTATTCGAACTCGTCGCGGAACTTGGCGATGAAGCCGACCGTCGCGTAACCCGCGGCGTCGCCCATGCCGCAGATGGTCGTGCCGTCGTTGGCGTTGGAGATCGCGATCAGCTGGTCGATGTCCTCCATCCGGCCCTGGCCGCTGACGATGCGGTCGATGATCCGGTGCATCCACCCCATGCCTTCGCGGCACGGCGTGCACTGGCCGCACGACTCGTGGTGCCAGAAGCGCAGCATTACCTGCAGCAGCCGCACCATGCAGGTGCCTTCGGCGATGGCGATCATGCCGCCGGAGCCGAGCGCGGAGCCGGCCTTGTCGAACGACCCGTGGTCGTACGTCAGCTCGGCGCAGTCCTCGCCGGTCAGGACCTTGGCCGAGATGCCCCCGGGATCAGTCCCTTGAGCTTGCGGCCGCCGATCATGCCGCCGCAGTCCTCGTAGATGAACTTCGCGAGCGGATAGCCGTGCTCGACCTCGTAGACGCCCGGCTTCACGATGTGGCCGGAGATCGACACGAGTTGCGTGCCCGGGCTCTTGGCGGTGCCGACCTTGCGGAACGCCTCGGAACCCATGCGGATGATCACGGCGACGTTCGACAGCGTCTCGACGTTGTTCACCACCGTCGGCCGCTGGTACAGGCCCTTCACCGTAAGGCGCGGCGGGCGGTTGCGCGGGTAGCCCTTCTTGCCTTCGATCGAGGTCAGCAGGCCGGACGCCTCGCCGCACACGTACGAACCGGCGCCCTGGATGATCACGAGGTCCATCACGAACTCGGTGCCGTGGAGCGGCTTGCCGAGGTAGCCGGCCGCGTACGCCTCCTCGATCGCAGCCTGCAGGCGGCGATACGGCAGGTCGAACTCGCCGCGCATGTAGACGAACGCGTTGCGCACGCCGAGCGCGTAGCCGGCGAGCAGCATCGACTCGATCAGCTGGTGCGGGTTGTTCTCGAGGACCCAGCGATCCTTGAACGTGCCGGGCTCGCCTTCGTCGGCGTTCGCGCACAGGAAGTGCGGCTGGCCGTCGTTGGGCTTGATCACGGCCCACTTGCGGCCGACCGGGAAAGCGGCGCCACCGTGACCGAGGATGCCCGCGGCGGTGACTTCCTTCGTCACGTCGACGGGCTGCATGGTGGTCAGGGCCTTCTCCAGCGCGCCGTAGCCGCCGCGCGCCAGGTATTCCGGGAGCAGGTGGGACGTCGCGGTCAGCGGGAAGGTCATCAGGAGCGGAGTGCCGGGCATGGTCGCGGTCCTCTCAGCTCAGCCGGCCCAGCAGCTCGTCGAGCTGCTCGGTCGAAAGGTTCTCGTGATAGGCCTCGTTGACCATCACGACGGGCGCCGTGCCGCACGAGCCGAGGCACTCGACCTCGGACAGCGTGAAGCGGCCGTCGGCGGTGGTCTCGCCGGGCTTGATGCCGAGCTTGCGGGCGAGCGCGTCGACCAGCCGCTCGGAGCCGCGCATCGAGCACGTCACGTTGCGGCAGGCCTGCAGGTGCCAGCGGCCGATCGGCTTGCGGCGGAACATCGTGTAGTACGACAGCACCTGCTCGATCTGCATCCGCGGCACGCCGAGGTACTCGACCAGGTCGACGATGTCCTCGTCGGCCACGTAGCCGCGCTCCTTCTGCACGCGGTGCAGGCACGGCATCACCAGCGTCGACTCGAAGCCTGGCGGCAGCCGCTTCTTCAGCGCCTCGAAGTCCGGGATCAGGCGCTCCACGACGGGCATCAGTACTGCGCTCATCGGTCGCACTCCCCGCCGATCATGTTGATCGAGCCGAAAGTCGGGATCAGGTCGGCGAGCTGGTAGCCGTCGAGCATCCGGCTCGCCATGCCCATCGCCACGAACGACGGCGAGCGGACGTGCACCTTGTACGGCACGCCTTCGCCGGTGCTGACGATGTAGAAGCCGAGTTCGCCGTTCGCGCCCTCGTGCGCGAGGTACACCTCGCCCGCCGGCACCTTCGGTCCGTCCATCACCAGCTTGAAGTGGTTGATCAGCGACTCGATCTCCGTGTAGACGTGTTCCTTCTCGGGGAAGGAGCAGCGGCGGTCGTCGACGTTGATCGGGCCCGGCGTCTTCGCGAGCAGGTCGACCAGCTGCCGGATCATGTGCACCGACTCGTCCATCTCGCGCATCCGCACGAAGTAGCGGTCGTAGTTGTCGCCCTTGATGCCGACCGGGACCTCGAAGTCCAGTTCGGCGTACGCCAGGTACGGCGTGTCCTTGCGCAGGTCGCGCGGCGCGCCGGTGGAACGCAGCATCGGGCCGGTGATGCCGTAGTTGATCGCGTCCGCGGTGTGATCACGCCGACGTCGCGCATGCGGTCGATGAAGATGCGGTTGCGGTCGACGAGGCCGTGCACCCGGCCGACGAAGTCGTCGTACTGGCCGAGGATCCACTCCAGCCGGTCGATCCAGCCGTCCGGCAGGTCGCGCGCGAGGCCGCCGATGCGGCCGAACGAGTACGTCACCCGCGCGCCGGTCACCTGGGCGATGTGCTCGTAGATCCAGTCGCGGATCGAGACCAGGTACAGGAACGCGGTCATGGCGCCGAGCTCCATCAGGCCGGCCGCGATGCAGGTCATGTGGTCGGCGATGCGCGAGTACTCGGACAGCAGCGTGCGCAGGTACTTCGTGCGCGGCGTGATCTCGACGCCCATCAGCTCCTCGACCGCCGCGCAGTACGCGAAGTCGTTGATCAGCGCCGAGCAGTAGTTCAGGCGGTCGACGTACGGGATCAGGTTGTGCCAGGTGTGCGACTCGCACTCCTTCTCGAACCCGCGGTGCAGGTAGCCGCAGTGCACGTCGCTGCGGACGATCTTCTCGCCGTCGAGTTCGGCGACGATCTGGATCGTTCCGTGCGTGGCAGGGTGGGACGGGCCGATGTTGACGATGACGTGCTCGTCGCTCGTCGGCTTGTCGAACGCCGGCCGGATCGGGTTCGGCAGTCGCAGTTCACGCATGTCCATCACAGGAACCCCTCGCGATACGGGACGAGCGGCTGCTCCTGCTCCTTCGCGTAGTCCTTGCGCAGCGGGAAGCCGACGAAGCCCTCGTACAGAAGCAGTGGCCGCAGGTCGTCGTTGCCGCGGAAGCGGATGCCGTACATCTCGTGGCACTCGCGCTCCATGAAGGCGGCCGAGCCGTACAGCGCCACCAGCGAATCGACCTCGGGCTGCTGCTCGGTCACGCGCGTCTTCACGCGGACCCGCACCTTGTGGGTCGTCGAGTAGAAGTGCCACACCACCTCGAAGCGCGGCGCCTGGGCGGGCCAGTCGACCGCGGTGACGTCGAGGAACATGTCGAACCCGGACGCCTTGAGGCCTTGCACGAGCGGCAGCACGCCGGCGGGCTGCGCGTCGATGACCAGCACGCCGTGCGAAACGGCGGCATCCCGCGCCAGGTCCCCGAGACCCGAGCGCACGCGATCGAAGACGGCGTCGCCCATCTCAGAACTCCTTCGTCAGGATCGGATGGCGCTCGCGCGCGATCTTGTCCTGCAGCTTCATGATGCCGTCGATCACCATCTCGGGACGCGGCGGGCAGCCCGGGATGTAGACGTCGACCGGGACGATGCGGTCGACCCCGAGCAAGGTCGCGTAGTTCTGGTAGAAGCCGCCGCTCGTGGCGCAGGCGCCGAAGGCCATCACCCACTTCGGCTCGCACATCTGCTCGTAGACCTTGAGGAGGATGGGCGCCTGCTTGTGGTTGATCGTGCCGACGACCATCAGCAGGTCGGACTGGCGCGGCGAGAAGCGCGGCAGCGCGGCGCCGAAGCGATCGGTGTCGTACGGCGTGGAGCTGACCGCCATGAACTCCATGGCGCAGCACGCCGTGACGAACGGATAGGGGAAGAGCGAGAACTTCCGCGCCCAGCCGATCAGCTCGTCCTTCTTGGTCGAGATGTACTCGAACGCGCCGGACGGCTGCCCGCCGGCGGCCTGGATGGGAATGACCTTGTCGTTCATCGCGGCTACTCCGTCACGCCTTCCAGCAACCGCGCCTTGTATACATAGAGCAGGATGACGATCAGCAGGAACGTGAACAAGAAGAACGTGAAGAGCATGAAGCCCGTGACCGGCTGGGCGCCGAGGGCCCAGATGAAGAGGAACACGGTCTCGAGGTCGAACAGGATGAAGACGATCGCCACGGCGTAGTACTTGGCCGGGACCGCCTTCACGTTCAGGCGGTCGATCGGCGTGGCGCCGCACTCGAACGGCTCGAGCTTGATCGCGCTGGGCACGGGCCTCGGCCCGAGCAGTCGGTTCAGCAGCAGCGTGAACCCGACGAAACCCAGGATCGCGAGCATGTACAGCAGGAATACGACATACGGACTCATGGCGCTGGCGCTCCTGAACGTGTCCGGACCCGGAGCGCCCGGCGGATGGCGGGCGAGCGGGGGAGGCGGCCGACCTGCGGGTCGGCACCTGTGGAGTGGATGCTGGTGGCCATTGGCCCTTTTTTTCATCATGTGCAGCTTCGTTTCACTGCACATATCCCTGCGCGGAGGGTACGGGGGCACCTCGCCGGTGCATTTGATGCTGATCATGCGGGACGACAGGCGCGCAAAGGCCTGCCTCACAAGCGTGAGCGGCCGCGCGCGGGATGCCTTTCGGGCTTGCCAGCGCGCGCAAACGCGCGTATCGGAAACCGTCCTGGACGGGCCCGCAGGGCCACGCCCGACGCGTCCGCGGCAAGCAGACCGCGATAATGCAACCGTGAACGAACACGCCGCCCGCGATGTCCTGCTGGTCCGCGCCGTCGAAAGCGCGGACCGCGATCGCACGCTGATCACCGAAGCCGACCAGCAGCACGCCGCCCGCGCGGCCGCGGAACTCGCGCGCTGGAGCGCCAGCGAGCGCGGGGAAGAAGCGTCGGCGGAGCGGTTCCTCGAGCAGCGCGCGCAGTTGCTTGTCGGCAAGCTGAGGGAGCGCGACCGCGCGCTGGCGCAGGCCACCCGGGCGACGGCGTGGCGTCCGTGGATCGGTGCGCTGCTGCCGTTGGCCGCCCTCGCGTTCGGCGCCTTCTTCCAGCAGGTCGGCGACCGCCAGCACATCAACATCCTCGCGTTCCCGCTGCTGACGATCGTGCTCTGGAACGTGGTCATCTACATCGTGCTGGCCGTCCGGTGGGTCGGCGGGCTCGCGCGCGGGCGGCGTCCCCTGCAAGGACTCCGGCGCGGCATCGCGGGCGCCGCGCGGCGCGGCGCGAAGCGTGTGCAGGGCGCCGCGGGGGCGGCGTTCGCGGCGTTCCTGGACGAGTGGTCGCGCGCGGCGGCGCCGCTGCTGACGGCGCGCGCCGGACGCGTGCTGCACCTGTCGGCCGCGTTGCTCGCCGCCGGCGCCATCGCCGGCCTCTACGTGCGCGGGCTCGTGTTCGAGTACCGCGCCGGCTGGGAAAGCACGTTCCTCGAGCCGTCCCAGGTGCGCGCGCTGCTGTCCGGCCTGCTGGGACCGGCGGCTGCCGTCCTCGGCACGCCGTTTCCGTCCATCGCCGAGGTCGAGGCGATCCGCTGGCCCGCGTCGAGTGGCGAGAACGCGGCGCGCTGGATGCACTGGTACGCGCTGACCGTCGCCGCCCTCGTGGTCGTGCCGCGCCTCGCGCTTGCGGCGGTCGCGCGCTGGCGGGAGCAGGGGCTGAGCCGGCGCTTTCCCCTGGCGCTGGACGAGCCCTACTTCCGGCGCCTGCTCGGGAGCTTTGCGCCGCATCGCGCCCAGCTTCGCGCCGTGCCCTACAGCTACACGATCGACGAGGCGAGCCTGCGCGGGCTGCGTGAGGCGACGAAGGCGCTGCTTGGCGACAGCACCGACCTCTCCATGCGTCCGTCGATCGGGTTCGGCGACGAGGCCTCGGCCACGGTCGGCCTCGACCTCGCGGACCGGACGGTGAGCCTGACCGTCGCGCTCTTCAGCCTGGCCTCCACGCCCGAGCACGAGAACCATGGCGCGTTCCTCGACCGGCTGCGCGAGGCGATCGGCGCGCGCCTGATCGCACTCGTCGACGAAGCGCCGTACAAGCGCCGGCTGGGCGACCAGCCCGGCGCGCGCGCGCGGCTGGATGAGCGCCGCGCAGCGTGGTCGGCGTTCCTGGCCGCGCACCAGGTGAACGCGGCCCTCGTCGACCTCGCCACACCGGACCTCGCGCAACTCGAGCGCGACGCCGAACCCGTCCTGGCGGCGGCCGCATGACGATCGAGCCGGCGGCCATCGAGATCGCGCTGATCTCCCACACCAACGCCGGCAAGACGACGCTGGCGCGCACGCTGCTCGGCCGCGACATCGGCGAAGTGCGCGACGCACCACACGTCACCGACGTCGCCGAGTCGCACACGCTGCTGACGAGCGCGGAAGGCGACGAACTGCGCCTGACCGACACGCCCGGCTTCGGCGACTCCGCGAAGCTCGTGCAGCGGCTGCGCGTGGCCGACAACCCGCTCGGCTGGCTGCTGCGCGAAGTTTGGGACCGCTACAGCGACCGTCCCTTCTGGTGCAGCCAGCAGGCGGTACGCGCCGCGCGCGACGGCGCGGAAGCCGTGCTGTACGTGGTCAACGCCGCCGAGGACCCGCGCGACGCCGGCTACGTCGCGTTCGAGATGCAGGTGCTGCGCTGGATCGGCAAGCCGGTCCTCGTGCTGCTGAACCAGGCGGGGCCCCCGCGCGGCGGCGAGGACGAGCAGCGCGATGTCGAGCGCTGGCGGGCGCACCTCGCTCCACACGAGATCGTGAACGACGTGCTGGCCTTCGACGCGTTCGCGCGCTGCTGGGTGCAGGAGCGCGTGCTGTTCGATGCGATCGCCGCGGCACTGCCTGCGCGTCACGAAGCGCTGGCGCGACTGCAGGCGGCCAGGGACCAGGCGAACCTCGAGCGCCTTGACGCGTCGATGCGCGTGCTCGCCGAGGAACTGGCGACCGCCGCGCGCGACGCGGAGCCGGTGGATCCCGAATCCGTCAGCGCGCCGCAGAAACTGCTGCGCGCGATGGGCGTCGGTCGCAACGAGCCGGACCCGGCCCGCGAGCGCGCCATGGCAACGCTGGCGGAGCGGCTCGACGACTCGATCCGCGCCGCGACCGACCGGCTGATCGCTCTGCACGGGCTCGAGGGCGGTGCCACCCAGGCCGTGCTCGAACGCATGCAGGACAACTTTTCCACGCCGGCCCAGCTCGACGAAGGGCGCGCCGCGCTGCTCGGCAGCATCGTCACCGGTGCGCTCACCGGCCTGAAGGCGGACCTCGCCGCGGGCGGACTGACGTTCGGCGCCGGCATGCTGGTCGGCGGCGTGGTCGGCGGCCTGGCCGGCGCGGGGCTGGCGCGCGGCGTCAACGTCCTGCGCGGCGCCGAGCGTCCGGCGGTGAAGTGGTCCGACGAATTCCTCGACGGCCTGGTGCGATCGGGCGTGCTGCGTTACCTGGCGGTGGCGCACTTCGGTCGCGGGCGTGGCCGCTACGTCGAAGGCGAAGCGCCGTCCTTCTGGCAGGGCGAGGTCGAGCAGGCAATGGCCGGTCAGCGCGAGGCGCTCCACGCGTCGTGGCAGGCCGCGCGCTCCGGCGAGGCGGTCGAGGATCGCCTGACCGACGCCCTGCGCAGCGTCACGGCGCAGTCGCTCGAGCGGCTGTATCCGGGTCGCGTGCCGGCGCCGTTGCTGGCGCGCTGAGCGCTACAGCGTCGCCATGTCGATCACGAAGCGGTACTTCACGTCGCTCTTCAGCATCCGCTCGTAGGCGTCGTTGATCGACGCGATCGGGATCATCTCGATGTCGGAGACGATGCCGTTCTCGGCGCAGAAGTCGAGCATTTCCTGCGTCTCGGCGATGCCGCCGATCAGCGAGCCTGCGAGGCTGCGCCGCTTGAAGATCAGGTTGAACACCCCGGGCGACGGGTGCGGCGACGACGGCGCGCCGACCAGCACCAGCGAACCGTCCCGCTTCAGCATGCCGAGGAAGGGATCGAGGTCGTGCGGCGCGGCCACGGTGTCCAGGATGAACTCGAAGCGGTTGCGCTGTTCCGCCATCGCCTTGCGATCGGTCGAGATCACGACCTCGTGTGCGCCGAGCATGATCGCGTCGGCCGCCTTGCCCGGCGAGGTCGTGAACAGCACGACGTTGGCTCCGAGCGCGCGCGCCAGCTTGACGCCCATGTGACCGAGGCCGCCGAGGCCGACGACTCCCACCGTCTGGCCGGGACCGACCTCCCACCTGCGCAAGGGCGACCAGGTGGTGATGCCGGCGCACAGCAGCGGCGCCACCGCGGCGAGCTGGTCTTCGGGGTGCCGGATCTTCAGCACGAACTTCTCGTCGACGACGATCCGGTTCGAGTACCCGCCGTACGTGTTGTTGCCGGTGCCCTGCTCCGGGCCGTTGTACGTGCCGGTGAAGCCGTTCTCGCAGTACTGCTCCAGCCCTTCGGCGCACGACGCGCACCTGCGGCAGCTGTCGACCAGGCAGCCGACGCCGACGAGGTCGCCCATCCTGAACTTCGACACCTGGCCACCGACGCGCGCGACACGGCCGACGATCTCGTGACCCGGGACGCACGGGTAGCGCGTGCCCGGCCACTCGCTGCGCGCGGTGTGCAGGTCGGAGTGGCAGACGCCGCAGAAGAGGATGTCGATCTGGACGTCGGCCGGACCCGGATCGCGACGCTCGAACGCGAACGGCGACAGTGGCGTGGTGGCGGACTGAGCGGCGTAGCCTTTGCTGGGTAACACGTGCGCCTCGCTGAGTGACGGTGGGATGCGCGATCAATGTACCGCAGGGGAGTGAACTCCCGGCTGCTAGGATCATCCGACTTTCCCGAGGACTGGGAGCACGCATGGATTGGCTCGACGGCCTGCTCGGCGGCAGCCCGGTCGTCACCGGTGGCGCGGCGCTGGCCCTGTTCGGCCTGCTCGCGGTGTGGCTGCGCGACGTGCCGGCCAAGGTCTTCGGCTGGGCCAAGCACTTCTTCGTCAGCACGCTCACGGTCGACTCGCGCGACGAGCTGATGTTTCCCGCGCTGGTCGAGTACATGGACAGCCGCGAGGCGCTGCGGCGGCTGAACAACTTCACCGCGCGCGCCGTGCGCCAGGGCACCAGCTACCAGAGCCTGCACGACGAACTGCAGCAGGGCGGCCGGCCGCTCACCGTGCTGTCGCCCGGCGAGGGATTCCACATCTTCTACCTCGACGGGCGCGTGATGTGGATGAAGCGCGAGATCCAGTCCGGCCCGACGATCTTCGAGAAGATCAGCCTGTCCACGGTCGGGCGGGACAAGGGCTCGCTCGAGTCGCTCGTCCATGCGGCGATGGAGCACCGGATCGCGCGCGAGCTGAACCGCATCGCGGTCTACATGCCGAGCCCGTACAACAACGAGTGGATGCGCGCGCGGCTGGGCAACAACCGCAAGCTCGAATCGGTGGTGCTGAAGGCCGGGCAGAAGGAGGCCATCATCGCCGACCTCGACCGCTTCTTCGCCTCGCACGACCGCTACGAGGCGCTCGGCATCCCGTGGCGGCGCGGCTACCTGCTCTACGGGCCGCCCGGCACGGGCAAGACCTCGCTAGTCACGGCGCTCGCCTCCGAGTTGAAGCTCAACGTCTGCGTGCTGTCGCTGGCGTCGCCGACGGTCAACGACGAGAAGATCGCCAACCTGCTGTCGATCGGTGCCGCAGCGCTCCGTGATCCTGATCGAGGACGTCGACGCGTTCTTCCGCCAGCGGGACAAGGCCGACACCAGCGTGAAGGTCTCGTACTCGGGGTTCATCAACGCGCTGGACGGGGTGGCGGCGCACGAGGGCTCGGTCGTGTTCCTGACCACCAACCATCCGGACCTGATCGACGAAGCCGCGATCCGCTCGGGCCGGGTCGATTTCCGGATGGAGCTCGGCCTGTGCGACGCCAGCCAGCTGGAGCGCATGTTCCTGAAGTTCTTCGACGACGTCTCGGCGGCGGCCCGCTTCGCCAGCGAGGTCGACCCCGATCGCTGGTCGCCGGCGCAGGTGCAGGAGCGCCTGCTGAAGGCCGAATCCGTCGAGGAAGCGCTGCGGTCGTTCCGCGAGACGGTCCGACCCGGCGCCGTGCGGGTCGCCTGAGTCCCGCGACGGCGCAAATCCGGGGCAACCTGGGGACAGAGGAGTCCGAAGGGAACAAACCCGTGACGCGAGCGGAGAACACCATGGACCGGATTCACGCCGCAGCAGCCGCCGCCGTCGCGGCGCTCGCCGTCGCGCTGACGACGAGCCCGGCCGCGCTCGCCGAAGACCTACGTTGCGCCGGCACGAACGTGACGGTGCAGGGGGTCGACCGGGCCGAGGTGCAGAGCGCGTGCAGGGGAGTGGCCGCTGCCGTGACGTTTCTCGCTTCGCTGGGCCTCGACACGACTACGGCCGCGGAGATGCGCATGGTCGAGGCGCTGCCAGCGCTCCAGGGAGGCGCGGCGGCCTACGGATGCAAGGTCAAGGCCGAAAACCGCATCTATGTGCTGACGCTCTCCGAGTGCGGCAAGCTTCCCCTGACGCCCAGCGTGGAGGTCGACGCCGCGGTGCATCGCAGCCTCGTGGCGCACGAGGTGGCCCACCACATCGCGGCCGCCAACTTCAGGATGGCCGAGCCGACCACCGTCGCACACGAGTACATCGCCTACGTCACGATGTTCGCGGTGATGGAGCGAGGGGCGCGGGAGCGGATCCTCGCGCAGTACCCGGGTGAGGGATTCGAGTCAGAGCGCGAGATCGGGCTGACGATCTACCTGATGGATCCGACCCGCTTCGGCGTCTACGCCTACCGGCACTTCATGCGGCCGGGACACGGGGAGTCCTTCATGGAGGCGGTCCTGTCCGGCCGCGCGCTGGCCACCGAAGATCCGCCGGCTAACTGATCGCCGAGCGCTGCCGCGCGCGTTCGATCACGTCGGCCGCGACGAGTTCGGCGGTCAGCGCCGCGAGCTTCATCCGCAGCAGCACCGCCTGGGCGCTCGCGCCACGCCCGCGGGCGTTCAGCTTGTCCAGCGCGCCGGCGAGCAGTTCGACGCTGTTGCACAGACGGATGATCCGCTCCGCACCCATCACGACACCCGACCCGAGGCTAACGCCATCTCGATCTCCAGCAACTGCAGACGACGGACGAAGTCTGCCTGCGTTCGCCGGGAAAGTTGTTGCGATAAGCGCGAGATTCGACGTTCAGCTCGCACGCTCGTCGCCAGCGCGCAACATCGCGCGCGCCGTTCGAGACGATCAGCGCGCGTGATGCGCGCGCAGCCAGTCGAGCTTCGCTGAGTAGAGGTCGCGCTCGCTGCGCGACGCGCTCGCTTCGGCCGCCAGCGACAGTTCCCGCGCCGCGCGATCGAGGTCGCCGAGCCGGTAGTGCGCCACGCCGAGCCAGAAGTGGACGTCGGCCGTCGCATCGCCCCGCGCCGCTTCCTTCGCGAACAGGTCGCGCGCCGCGTGGAAGTCCTCGCGTTGCATCGCTGCCATCCCGAGATTGAAGAAGTGAAGCGGCGGCTCGGGCTCCAACTGCGCCAGGCGCGCGCGCAGCCGCGCTGCCTCGTCGTCGCGCCCGGCGCGGCTCGCGACTTCGGCCAGGTTGGCGAGCGCGCGGGTGTGCTTCGGGTCAGTCGCGAGCACGCGCTCGAAGGCGGTCCCCGCCCGGGCAAGCGCGCCGCGGCGCAGGTAGACGACGCCCAGCGTGTTCTGCGCGGCGAGGAACCAAGGATCGGCACGCACCGCTTCGCGCGCCCAGGCGTAGGCGTCGTCGAGCCGGCCCTGCACCAGCGCCTCGACCGAGCGATTGTTCATGAACATCGCGACGATGAGCGACTCCCGGACCTCGACCGTCTTCAGGTTGCGCAGTTCCTCCGGCGGCAGGAAGTCGATCGTCAGGCTGAACTGAAGCTGGCTGGCGCTGTGGTCGCCGATCCGCTGTCCGAGCGTGATGTTCACGTGGCCGCTCTTCAGCAGCAGGCTGCCCCGGCGACTCCACGCTTCCTCGAGATAGGCGCTCTGGTAGCGGACCTGCAGCCCGAGTTCGCGGGCGAAGGCCGCCGTCATGATGACCAGCGACAGGCAGTTTCCGGACCGCGCCTCGAACGCCTCGGCCGCGTTGCGGGTGACGGTCGACTCGTATTCGAGTTTCAACTGGCCGTTGCCGTAGAGCGCCTCGACCAGCGCACCCTGCGCGCCGTGCCTGCGCACCAGCGGCGCCATGTCCGTATGCAAGTAGCGGCGCATGTCGGCGCTCAGCGCGAAGATGCCGGCCGAGCTGACCGGCTCGGTCGGCGGGCCGAACAGCGCGTCGTCGAACAACTCGGATGGAACGGTCGCATGCTGGCCGGGCGACGTGGCGCAGGCGGCGAGCGCGAGCGCCGAGGCGGCGACAGCCGCCATCAGGAAGAGGCGCACACGGGCCTGCAGCATGACGAAACCATACTCGCAACGAACCGGCCGGAACATCGCGCGCGCGGGGCCTGGCACCCTCTAACAGGCGCTTCGTCGCCCGCGCCGTGTCCTCGCCGCGCCCTACGGCGGGAGCACCAGTTCCAGTGACGGCCGCGCCGACGTCGATCCCCGCCGAGGCGACGGCACTCTCGCTGAGGGCACAGTGAAACACATCGATCACGCGCTCGATCCGCTGCGCCACCGCCGACAGGCGCACCCGGCGCACACCCCCCATCGACCAGAGCGCCGCGCCATCCGGGCAGGCACTACACGCCGGCCGACTGCGTCTGCATTCCGTTGAGCGCGAGGAGCGGGTTGCCCTGCAAGCCTCTTGCCCAGTAAGGTGACGTCATCTGCAGTCGACCCGGAGGCGAGGGCGTGATCTCGATACCGATTGTCGCGCGGAGGCTCCTGCTCGCCGGGCTGGTCGCGCTGGGCGCGCTGGCGCTCACGCCATCCAGCGCTGCCCGGAGTGCCGGCGACCTCGAGCGTCATCCCCTCAGCCCGCCGGACATTTCCACTCCGCAAGCGACGCTCGACACCTTCCTGAGCGAGTCGACGGCGGCGATCGACGCATACTCCGAGGGCGAGCAGGATCTGATGCGCGCGCGCGCGGACCGCGCGTTTCAGACGCTCGCCACCAAGCACTCCACGAGCGATGCCGATTTTCAGCGGGCGATCGAATCCGCCCTGCACCTGCTGGAGATCCTGATCCGCATCGACTTGCCGCCGGCGGACCAGATCCCCGGCGCGAAGCTGGCGGCGGAGGAATTGCCCGCGTCATGGACGATTCCGAACACGGAACTTCGCTTGGTGCGCATCGATGGGAAGGATGGCGCCCCGACCGGGTATCGTTTCTCGGCGGAGACCGTCGCCCGCCTGCCGGACTTCTATCAGCGCGTGCGCGAGCTCCCGGTCAAGGCGGGCCTCGGCGGGTACGACGGCGTGGTCGAGCGGTTTCGCCTTCGGCCGGGGTTCGCCGCACCGAGCTTCGTCGTGAGGTACGTCCATAGTCTCCCGCCCGTCTGGTTCGAGACTTTCGGCGGCGAGCCGTGGTGGAAGTGGACGACGCTCGCGATCGCCGTGCTGACGGCCCTGGCCCTGCTCGCCCTGGCCTATCGTCTGGCCAAGGTCCTGGACGACGGCACGCGGCCAAACTCCGTATCCGCCGCGCTGATCCGCCCGCTCCTCGTCGTTGTCGCCCTTCTGCTGGTCGCTTTCCTGCGCCATGTGGCGGTCGACGTGATTCAGTTGACCGGCACGCAGCGGGCAGTGGTCGTCAGCGTGCTCTCGGTCCTCGCCCATGTCGCCGTCGTCTGGCTCATTTTCCTGATCGCCGCGCGAGCCGCCACCGCGGTGATCCGGATTCGCGAGATGGGCGTCTACGCCCTGGATGCGCAGCTCGTCCGTCTGGTGTCCAAGCTGGTCGCGGTGCTGCTCGCGCTCTACGTTCTGGTCGATCTGGCCGAGACCCTGGGAGTCCCGGTGGCGCCCGTGCTGGCCGGCCTGGGCGTCGGCGGCCTGGCGGTGGCGCTCGCCGTCCGGCCGACCGTCGAGAACATCTTCGCGGGTTTCGTGCTGTTCGCCGACGCGCCGGTGCGGGTCGGCGAGTTCTGCCAGTTCGGCGACAAGATGGGCACGGTCGAGGCCATCGGCCTGCGCTCGGTGCGGGTGCGCGGTCTCGACCGCACGGTCATCTCGGTCCCGAACGCCGAGTTCTGCCAGCTCCAGCTCGTCAACTTCACGCGCCGCGACTCCATTCTTCTGCGCACCAGGCTGCAGCTGCGCTACGAGACGACGCCCGACCAGTTGCGGCTGGTGCTGGCGCGGCTGCGCGAGCTGCTAATCAAGCATCCCAGGGTCTCGCCGGATCCGGCCCGCGTGCGGTTCGTGGAGTACGGCACATCGTCTCTCGACCTCGAGATCTTTGCCTTTGTCGAGACGCGCGACTTCGGTGAGTTCCTGGCCATCCAGGAGGATCTCAATCTGCGCATCAAGGACATCGTCGAAGCGATCCGGCAGTGCGTTCGCGTTCCCGTCGCAGACTCTCTATGTCGAGCGCGTCCCGTGGCCTCGACGCCGAGCTCACCAAGGCGGCGGAGACCGAAGTGGAGCGCTGGAGAAGCGAGAACCGCCTGCCGTTCCCCGACTACGACGAGCGCACGCGACGGCGAGCTTTCGAACACGCTCGACTATCCGCCGGAAGGCTCGCCGGGGCGCCCCGCCTCCGATCGACCCTGACCGCCACGGCGGCCGTCGGGGACGCTCGGCGGAGCACACCACAGCCTGCCCTGTACGGCGGGACCGATGGCCTGCGGGATAATCCGCGCGATGGACGACGACCCTGCCGCGCAGCCCTTGGCCGACGCGGCGATGCCGGGGCCGTCCGCAGTACCGATCGCCGCCATCTTCGCGCTGTCGTTCGCCGCGTTTGCGAGCGCGGCCTCGCTGCGCGTCACCGACCCGTCGCTGACCCGCATCGCGGGCGAATACGCGGTCACCCTGGCGGTCGCCTCGTACGTCATCACCTCCTACGCGCTTGCATACGGCGTCCTTCAGATCGTGTTCGGCCCGGCGGGCGACCGCTTCGGCAAGGTGCGCGTGGTCGCGTGGGCGTGTGCGGCGAGCACGGTGACCGCGCTGATGTGTGCGGCGGCGCCGAACCTGGCCCTGCTGCTCGTTGCACGGGCGCTGTCCGGCGCCGCCGCGGCGGCCATCATCCCGCTGTCGATGGCCTGGATCGGGGATGTCATCCCGTATCAGCGCCGTCAGCCGGTGCTTGCGCGATTCTTGACAGGACAGATCCTGGGGGTCGCCAGCGGCGGCCTGCTCGGCGGCCTGGCCGCCGACTACGTTGGGTGGCGCATGGCGTTCGTGTTTCTCGCGGCCTGGTACGCCGCCGCCTGTTTCATGCTGGTGCGCCTGATGCCCAGGTTGCCAGCGCCGACGCTGGTGGCGCCGCGCGCCGGCGAATCGTCGCTCGCCCACCTGGTGACCAACGCGCGCGAGGTCGTGGGGCGACCGTGGCCGCGCGTGATCCTGTCGATCGTGTTCCTCGAAGGCATGACGATGTTCGGCGCATTCGCGTTCGTCGCCACTCACGTGCACACGCAGTACGGCATGTCGCTGACACTGGCGGGCAGCGTAGCGCTGATGTTCGGTCTGGGCGGATTGTCGTTCGCCCTTGCGTCGCGCTGGCTGGTGCGGCGGCTGGGCGAGGCGGGGATGGCGGCATGGGGCTCGGTTTTCCTGGGCCTCAGCTTCCTGTCGGTGGGACTGATCGGATCGCGCTGGCTGCCGATGGTCGCCATGCTCGTCGCCGGCCTCGGCTTCTACATGCTCCACAACACCCTGCAAGTGCAGGCGACACAGATGGCACCAGAGCGGCGCGGGGCCGCCGTTTCACTGTTCGCCTTCTGCTACTTCGTGGGGCAGTCGATCGGAGTGGCGCTGGCCGGCTTTCTGCTGCAGTTCGCCAGCATGGGCGCCGTCATCGCCCTCGGCGGGGTGGGCGTGATGCTGGTCGGCTTGCGGTTCGCGCTGCTGCGGGCGCGCTGGCGGGTTTCGGCGTGAACCAGGGGCCTGGACGGCGGTGTCCCTTGCGCGACCCCAGGGAACTGCAATGTGTCGGTCGGCAGTGGACATCGCGATCATCCTCCGCTACGCGGATGCAAGCGCTTTCTCGCGGGCGTTCCGCCGGCGGCATGGAATTGCGCCCAGCGAGTGGCGCACGCGGCTGCCCGGGCGCCGACGTCGCCAGGACCCCCGCCCTGAACGAGCACTTCGCCGTTAGCCCGGGGACCGCTGCCGGAACGTGAACGTAGTAGACCACCCGCGCGCCGCCGCGCTTCCCCGCCCGATCCGACTTCAGTGCAACAGCGGCGTGTCTATTCCATGCTCCGACGCAATTCGACCAGGACCTTGTCGAATGCATCGACGCGGATCAGCCCGACCCGCGGGAACTCCATGTCGATAATCACGTACACGGAGCCGGCGAGCGCGAACGCGAAGGTCGCGGAGTGCAGCCAGCGGCGCGACTGCGGCCGGGCCATCGCGCTGCCTGCAAGTAGCGCGGCGCACAGCGCGAACACGAACAGGAGTCCGAACACGATATGAGGTGGATGGGCCTGCGCGGCCATCGTTCGTGTCGTGGTGATGTCGAACATCTCGTTCAGCGCGGGAAGCAGGAGCATCCGCGCGGACTGCGAGTCGGCAGAGTCTGCTACGCCCCGCACCCAGATCTCCTGCTGGATGCGACTGGCGGACGCGAGATGCTCGTACGCGGCCTCAAGGTCCGGCAGCACCCGGTATACGGCGAGCCGCGCATCCAGGTAGCGGCGAAACCGATCGCGCATTTCGCCCTGCGCTGCGGCGGGCAGCAGATCTATGCGCAGGTACGCCGTCCCGATAGCGTTGGCCTCATCGACGATCAGATTGCGTCTGTCCTCGAACCGGCCCGCCGCTCCCGAGAAAGTGAACGCGACAAGCAGGCCAAGCAGCGCAAATACGGCCCCTTCGACGACCCCGACCCCCGCCCCCGTCCCATCTCCTTCCTCCTTCAGGCGACGTAGTCCAATTCGGCGCCCGAGTTCCAGGAACAGCAGTACTCCCGCGAACAGTCCGGCAGCCGTCAGTACTGCGGTCAGCGTGAATTGCATAGGTAGGTCGGGGCTGGTTGCGTGAGCGCGAGATCATAGGCGCGACGTCTCGTGCTTGCAGCCCTGGCGCCCAGCCTGCCGCTCGCACTCACGCTGCTCTTCATCCGCAGCGCACTGTCGCAGACGGATGTTCCGACGCGAACGCCCTATGTGAAGAGCGCGGTCACGCCGCCCGGACGCGCGGCGGTCCGCCAGCATGACGGCCGAGCCGCGCAGCCCGGCCGCCGCGTTGAGTCCTTCGCTGGGCGGCGCGCTCTTCGCGGCCAGCTGGCTGGCTTCGCCCCGGTCCTCGAAGGCCTTCTCAGGATCGGCTAAGCCCGTCCGGCCTACTCGACCGTCACCGACTTCGCGAGGTTCCGCGGCTTGTCGACGTCCGTGCCGCGCGCCACCGCCGTGTGATACGCGAGCAGTTGCAGCGGCACCACATGTAGGATCGGCGACAGCGGCCCGTAGTGCTCCGGCATGCGGATCACGTGCAGGCCGGGTGATGACTGGATGTGCGTGTCGGCATCTGCGAAGGCATAGAGCTGGCCGCCGCGCGCCCGCACTTCCTGGATGTTCGACTTGAGCTTTTCGAGCAGCGAGTCGTTCGGCGCGACCGTCACGACCGGCATCTGCTCCGTCACGAGCGCGAGCGGGCCGTGCTTCAGCTCGCCGGCCGGGTAGGCCTCGGCGTGGATGTAGCTGATCTCCTTCAGCTTCAGCGCGCCCTCGAGCGCGATCGGGTAGTGCAGGCCACGACCGAGGAACAGCGCATTCTCCTTGCGCGCGAACTGCTCGGCCCAGGCGACCACCTGCGGCTCCAGCGCCAGCACCGCCTGCAGCGCGGCGGGCAGGTGCCGCAGCGCGCGGATGTCGACCTGCTCCTGGTCGCGCGCGAGCCTGCCGCGCAGCTTGGCCATCGTGAGCGCAAGGATGAAGAGGGCGACCAGCTGCGTCGTGAACGCCTTGGTCGATGCCACGCCGATCTCGACGCCGGCGCGCGTGAAGAACTTCAGTTTCGTCGCGCGCGCCATCGCGCTGGTCGGCACGTTGATGATGCCGAGCGTGGTCGTCATGCCGAGCGACTGCGCGTGCTTCAGCGCGGCGAGCGTGTCGGCGGTCTCGCCCGACTGTGAAATGACGACCACCAGCGAGCGCGGGTTGGGCACGCTGTCGCGGTAGCGGTACTCGCTGGCGATCTCCACGCTCGTCCGCAGGCCGGCGATCGACTCCAGCCAGTACTTGGCGGTGAGTCCGGCGTAGTAGCTGGTGCCGCACGCGAGTATCAGCGCGGAGTCGACGCCGGCGAGCAGTTCCGCGGCGCCTTCGCCGAACAGCGCCGGGCTGATGCCGTCGACGGTCTCCAGCGTGTCGCTGATCGCGCGCGGCTGCTCGAAGATCTCCTTCTGCATGTAGTGGCGGTACGGTCCGAGCTCGGCCGCACCGCTGCCCACCTGCACGGTCTGCGCCGCGCGCTCCACGTCCGCGCCGGAGGCGTCGACGATCCGCACGCGATCGAGGTCGATGTCGACGACGTCGCCTTCCTCGAGATAGATGATCTGGTCGGTCGTGCCGGCAAGCGCCATCGCGTCGGACGCGAGGAAGTTCTCGCCCTTGCCCACGCCCACGACCAGCGGCGAACCCTGCCGCGCGCCCACGAGGCGCTTCGGCTCGGCCCTGTGCAGAACGGCGATCGCGTACGCCCCCTTGAACCGCGCGACCGCGCCGCGGACGGCATCGCAGAGGTCGCCCTTGACCTTGTAAAGCGAGTGCACCAGGTGCGCGATCACCTCGCTGTCGGTCTCGGTGACGAACTCGTATCCGGCGCGCTTCAGTTCCTCGCGGATCTCCTCGTAGTTCTCGATGATCCCGTTGTGGACGACGGCGACCTCGTCGCGCGAGAAATGCGGGTGCGCATTGGTCGTGACCGGCGCGCCGTGCGTGGCCCAGCGCGTATGGGAGATGCCGAGCTCGCCGGCCAGCCCCGACTTCTTCAGCTGGTCGTCGAGGTCGGCGACGCGGGCCGTGCTGCGCGAGCGCGTCAGCGCGCCGCCGGCGAGCAGCGCCACCCCGCACGAGTCATAGCCGCGGTACTCGAGGCGGCGCAGCCCCTCGACCAGGACGGGAGTGATGTCGCGCGTGGCGACGGCTCCGACGATGCCGCACATGGGTCAGCCTTTCTTCTGTTTGACGGGGCGCTGCCAGTGATCGAGCGTCACCTGCCGCGCGCGCGCCACCGTCAGCTTGCCCGGGGGCGCGTCCTTGGCGATCGTCGAACCGCCGCCGATGGTGGCGCCGACCCCGATCGTGACCGGCGCCACCAGCACCGCGTTCGAGCCGATCGAGGCGCCATCGCCGATGACCGTCCGGTGCTTGTTCGCGCCGTCGTAGTTCGCGGTGATCGTGCCCGCGCCGACGTTGACGTCGCGGCCCACGACGGAGTCGCCGACGTACGCCAGGTGATTCGCCTTCGAGCCGCGGCCGATCGTGCTCGCCTTGATCTCGACGAAGTTGCCGATGTGCACCTGGTCGTCCAGCGCATTGCCCGGCCGCAGCCGGGAGAACGGGCCCAGGCGCGCGCCCGCGCCTACGGACGAGTCCTCGACGACCGTGAACGGCAGCAGCTCCGTGCCGGCGCCGAACGAACAGTTGCGCAGCACGCAGTAGGCGCCGACGCGGACGCCGTCGGCGAGTTCCACGCGGCCCTCGAAGATGCAGCCGACGTCGATCGAGACGTCGGCGCCCGTGACCAGTTCGCCGCGCACGTCGATGCGCGCCGGATCGGCGAGCGTCACGCCGGCGTCCATCAGCGCCTGCGCCGCGCGCCGCTGCGCGATCCGTTCCACCATGGCGAGCTGCTCCTTGCTGTTCACTCCGAGCGTCTCGTCGACGTCGCCGCTGTCGACGCCGACCACCCGCACGCCGTCGCCCACGGCGCGCGCGATCACATCCGTCAGGTAGTACTCGCCCTGGGCGTTGTCGTTCGACAGCGTCGCGAGCCACGCCTTCAGCCGCGCGGTCGGCACGACGACGATGCCGGTGTTCACCTCGTCGATCGCGCGCTCCGCGGCCGAGGCGTCCTTCTGCTCGACGATGCGGACCACGTCGCCGCGCTCGTTGCGCACGATGCGGCCGTAACCGGCCGGGTCAGGCAGGCGCACCGCCAGCACGCCGACGGCCGCACCGGCCGCCTCGATCAGGCGGCGGAGCGTCGCGGCCGTGATCAGCGGCACGTCGCCGTAGAGAACCAGAGTCGAGGTCGCGTCGTCCAGATACGGAACGGCCTGCATGACCGCGTGCCCGGTGCCCAGTTGCGGCTCCTGCCGCACGAAGTGCAGGCCGGGTTCCCCGGGGAACGCATCCTGCACGGCGACCGCGCCGTGGCCGATCACGACGGTGATGTTGGCCGCGTCGCTGCAGGCCTGCCGGGCGGCGGCGATGACGTGCGCTAACATCGGTCGCCCCGCCACTGGATGCAGCACCTTCGGCAGCGACGAGCGCATGCGCTTGCCCTGCCCGGCGGCGAGTATCACGATGTTCATGGCGCGCGGAGGTCCTCGATTGCGCTTCGATTCTAAGTCACCGTCCTCACCCGGCCACGCTTCGCGCCTTCTGGCGTTGGGCCTGATTGCCCTGCTTATCGCCGCATGCAGCACCGTCAAGCTCGGCTACAACAACGCCGACACGCTGCTGCTGTACTCGCTCGACCGCTATGTCTCCCTGACCGACGAGCAGGAGCAGCTGGTGCGCCGGCGCGTCGCCGCCCTGATGGACTGGCACCGCGCGACGCAGCTGACGGACTACGCCGCGTTCATCCAGGGTGCCCGTGGCCGCCTCGATGGCAGCGTCGTCACGCCCGCGCAAGTCCTCGCGCTCAACGAGGGCCTGAACGCGCGCCTGGCCGCGCTCGGCGAGCGCGCCGCCCCGGACATCGCCGCCCTCGCGCTGACCCTGACGCCGGCGCAGATCGACCAGGTCGAGCGCAAGATCGTCGACGACAACATCAAGGCGCGCAAGGAGTCCACGGAGGCGGTCAGGCAGGAGCTCGACGCGCGCGCCAGGAAGTACTCCGAGCGGGTGGAGTTCTGGCTGGGCAAGGTCAGCGACCAGCAGGTGCGGCTCGTGCGCGCCTCGCTCGCCAGCCGGCCCGTCGACTCGCTGTACTGGATCGAGGCGCGCGAACGGCGGACGAAGGACCTCGTCGCGCTGCTGCGCCGGATCGAGGCGGAGCGCCCGCCGGAAGCCATCGCGGCGAACTGGTTGCGCGCCTACTTCCGCGAACTGGCCCGGCCGTCGGACGCAGAGCAGCGCGCGCGCGCCGAGGCCTTCCGGCGCGACAACGCGCGGCTGATCGCGCAACTCCTCAACAGCGCGTCCGTCGAGCAGCGCGCCCACCTCGATCGCAAGCTCGCGGACTTCGAGACCGAGTTCGTCCAGCTCGCACAGCGGGGCACGGCCGGCTGACCGCGCGCGGCTGACCCGCGGGCGGGGCGGATCAGCGGTGCGCGTGCGAGTGCTCGCCGTGCCGGGCGGTGTGCGCGCGGTAGGCGTGGTTGCCCGTCGTCGGCACCAGCGATCCTATGACCATGCCGACGGCTCCCAGCAGGAACCCGCCCAGCACCGACGGGAACACCTCGCCGAGCGGCGTGAAGTCGAGCAGCGCCCACGTGCTCATGCCGAGCACGATCGACCAGATGGCGCCCTGGCGCGTCGAGCGCTTCCAGTACAGCCCGCACACCAGCGGCCAGAACGCGCCGACCACCGGGAACTGGTACGCCTTGGACACCAGCTCGTAGATCGGCGTGCCTTCCATGATGATCGAATAGGCGAGCACGCAGCCGGTGAAGACGACGACCGTGACGCGCATGTAGCGCAGCGACTGCAGGTCGCCCAGCTTCACGAAGTTCTTCAGCACGTTCTCGACGAAGGTGGTCGACGGCGCCAGCAGCGTCGCCGAGGCGGTCGACATGATGGCCGACAGCAGCGCGCCGAAGAAGAACACCTGCAGCCACACCGGCATGCGCTCCATCACCAGGGTCGGCAGGATCTTCTGCGAGTCTTCCTCCAGCAGCGAGTTGGCGACGTCCGGCATGATCAGGAAGGCCGACAGCCCGATGAACATCGGCACCCCGGCGAACAGCAGGTACGAGATGCCGCCGATGATCGGGCCCTTCACGGCGACGTCGGCGCTCTTCGCCGACATCACGCGCTGGAAGACGTCCTGCTGCGGGATCGAGCCGATCATGATGGTGATCGCCGCGCCGATCCAGAACAGCCAGCCGTGCAGCCCGCCGTCGGGGAAGAACTGGAACAGGTCGCGCGACTGCGCGTACTCGACGACCTTGCCGACGCCGCCGGCGTGGTCGGCGGCGAAGATGGCGATCAGCGTCAGGCCGATGACGATGATGATCATCTGGAAGAAGTCGGTCAGCGCCACCGACCACATGCCGCCGAACAGCGTGTACACCAGCACGACAAGGGTGCCGATCACCATGCCCGTCGCGACGCTGATGGCGCCGACCGACAGCAGGTTGAACACCAGGCCGAGGGCGGTGACCTGCGCGGCGACCCAGCCGAGGTAGGAGATCAGGATCACGATCGAGCTGAAGATCTCCACGCCCTTGCCATAGCGCTTGCGGTAGAAGTCGCCGATGGTCAGCAGGTCCATCTTGTAGAGCTTGCGCGCGAAGAACATGCCGACGAGCACCAGGCACATGCCGGCGCCGATCGGGTCCTCGACCGTCTTCTGCAGCCCGCCCTCGATGAACTTGCTCGGGATGCCGAGCACCGTCTCCGAGCCGAACCACGTCGCGAACGTCGTCGCGATGATCACGGCGAGCGGCAGCGAGCGCCCGGCGATCGCGTAGTCCGAAGTGGTCTTCACGCGCGTGGCCGCGTACAGGCCGATGCAGATCGACGCGAGCAGGTAGAGGACGACGAAGGCGATCAGCGTCATGTCAGCTCCGCCCGTGCGGCGGCACGCGAAAATTGGCGCGAATTATGAAGCAACACGCGGCGCTTCCGCGGCACCGCCGGCAGGCCGCGCGCGTCCCACGGAGTGATCGGGGTGATGCCGACGTGATGCCGGCGCGTCAGCGCGCGTCCCGGAACGCCGCGGTGGCGAGGTCGCGCGTGGTCAGCTCGACCACGCGCGGCTCAGCGCCCGACCCGCTTCAGCCAGCGCTCGTTCGGCGTCCAGTGCTCGCGCTGACCGCTCAGGCCGCGCATCAGCAGCGCGCGGTCGCCTTCGGGATCGAGCGGGGACCGGACGGACTGTGTGCTCGCCAGGCCTGATGGCGGCGGCGCCGGCAGCACGAGGTTCGAGGCCCAGCTCTCTCCCGGTCGCATCTGGATCGGCGGCGGCAGGTTCAGCACTTCCGAGGCCGGCACCCACGGCGCGAGCGCACCGACCACGAGCTGCGCGCGCGGCCGCACCACGCCCTCGCCGATGCGCCCGCGCTGGCCCCAGCGCACGATCAGCGTCGAACTGGTCGTCGTGTCGAGGATCTTGTCGGTGATCGCCACGTCCCGACGCCAGCGCGCCGCGGGATCAGGGCTGTTCCGGTACATCATGGCCTCTTCGAACAGCATCGCGAGGTCCTCGCGGATCGTCGCGTAGTTGTATTCGTCGTTCGCCCCATAGGGCGAGAAGAACCCGGCCACCTGGCTCGGCGTGTACGACTTCTGCAGGTCCGTGGGAGTCGCGCCGAAGAACTTGACCTGCGCCAGCCCGAACATCTCTGCCGGTTGAAGCGGGTACGTCGCGCTCAGGACCGCGGACGGCAACCGCCCGGAGCTGAACAGCGGCTCGATGAATCCCCACGCGGTCAGGCCCAGGTTGTCGTTCAGCCGCGACCGCTCGCTCGGCGGCAGGAAGTCCGATGCGTGCGCCAGCTCGTGGTACAGCAGCCAGCCCGCCTCGGCCAGCAGGTAGCTCTGCGTCCGGGCGATGCGCGAGGTCGCCGGGAAGTTCACGAAGATGCTCAGGTTGTTCTCGGTGTACCGCCACACGCTCGAGTAGTTGAGATCGCGGTCGAAGTCGGAGCGGAAATCGGGCGCTTCGTCGATGACGTCGCGCTGCTCGGCCGTCAGCCAGAAGTTGTCGGCGTCCAGGTAAATCGCGCCGGTCAGCGCGTAGTAGAAGCTGGGGCGCACGTGCGCGCCGATCACGATGGCGGTCACGCCGTTGAACAGGCGCTTGATGTCGTCGTTCGCCTGCGTCGTCAGGAACTGCTCGAAAACCTCGCCCATCCAGTCGTGCGACACCACCACGCGGTCCATGATCTGGCTGACCGTCGGGACGGCGCCGCCGGTGGTCTGGTGCAGGAAGGGCAGCCTCGACAGCGGGCACAGGTTGGCCCCGGCGCCGAAGTACTGCAGGTTCGCCTCGTACGTGCAGGGCACCAGCGACGCGGCGAACGGACCGCTCGCGCGGTACGGATAGGTGCGCGACACGTGCGTGTCGCTGAAGGCAAAGGGGCCGCTGTTCGACGGGTCGGAGGGCGCCTGCTCGTAGTTTTCGACCAGCACGCGGACCTCGTCGCTGTCCGTGCCGCCGCCGGCCAGCGGCTGGGTGGCACGCAGCACGACGAGGCTGTCCACGCTCACGGCCGGCGCGGTGAACAGCACGCGGCTCGGATCGCTGGCATCCAGCGTGACCGAGGGTCCGGCGACCTGCGTCCAGGCGATCGTTCCGCCGGCCGCGGCGGTCGGCCACGCACGCACCGACGCCTTGCCGCCTTCGCGCACCGCCTGGTCCGCGCGCACGAGCACGCCGACCGGGCTGGTCGGCAGCACCGCGTTGACGGTGACGGCGAGGCTGCGCGCAACGCCGTCCGGATCGCGGAAGTCGACGCTGAACCCGTAGGCGCCGGCCAGCACCGGCTCGAAGCTGATCGCCTGCGTCCGCGCGGAGATCAGCGCCAGGGCCGGGCCCTGGGTCTGCCGCCATGCAACGCCGGTCAACGGCCCGCACAGGGATGCGATCGTGGCGCCGCCGGCCTTGCCGACCGTCACCGTGGAGTCCGCGGACACCTGGAACGAAGCAGCCGAACAGCCGGAAGCCGGCGGGGGCGGCGAGCCGTCTCCGCCGCCTCCGCAGGCCGAGAGGAATCCCGCGAGCGCGAGTGCAAGGATCGAAAGGCGTTTCATCGTTCAGGTCCGGAGAGGGATTTGAGCCCGGCAGCAGCGCCGGCCGCCCGCGCTCGGGAAGGATAGGGGCATCGAAATCGAGTGTCGAATCGCTCTTCGACTCCGCGCGCGCCGGCGGGTTCTCAGGCGCGCCACACCGCCCATCCGGCGATTGCGACGACGATCACCAGCAGGGCCGTGGCCACCGCATACCAGCGGTTGGTCAGCCGCTGTTCGCGCCGCAGCGCGCGGACCTCGTCGATCAGGCGGTCGGCGTCCTGGTGGCGCGTCAGCGCGCCGTGCACCAGCCGCGGCAGCTGGGGCAGCAGGAACGTCCACTGCATCGCCTCGCGCCGGATGCGCTCTTCCATGCCGCTCCAGCCGACCTGGTGCTCCATCCAGCGCTCGAGGAAGGGCTTGGCCGTCTTCCACAGGTCGAGGTCGGGATCGAGCTGGCGGCCCAGGCCCTCGACGTTCAGCAGCGTCTTCTGCAGCAGCACGAGCTGCGGCTGCACGTCGATGTTGAAGCGCCGCGACGCCTGGAACAGCCGCAGCAGCACGAGGCCGAGCGAGATGTCCTTCAGCGGCTTGTCGAACACGGGCTCGAGCACCGCGCGCACGGCGTTCTCGAGCTCGTCGACGCGCGTGCCTGCGCGGCACCCAGCCGGACTCGACGTGCAGTTCCGCGACGCGCTTGTAGTCGCGACGGAAGAAGGCGAGGAAGTTCTGCGCCAGGTAGTTCTTGTCGTTCTCGGTCAGCGTGCCGACGATGCCGTAGTCGAGCGCGATGTACTTGTTGAACTGGTCGCCGTTGACGCCGACGAGGATGTTGCCCGGGTGCATGTCGGCGTGGAAGAAGCCGTCGCGGAAGACCTGCGTGAAGAAGAGCGTCGACGCCGTCGCGCGACAGCTTCGTGATGTCGATGCCCGCTTCGCGCAGGCGCTCGATCTGGCTGATCGGGATGCCGTCCATCCGCTCCATCACCATCACGTTGTCGGCGCAGTAGTCGAAGTACATTTCCGGCACGACGCAGCAGTGGCGAGCCCGCGAAGTTGCGGCGCAGCTGCGAGGCGTTGGCCGCCTCGCGCATCAGGTCGAGCTCGTCGTGCAGGTACTTGTCGAACTCGGCGACCACGTCGCGCGGGCGCAGCCGCTTGCCGTCGCGCCACAGCCGCTCGACCAGCAGCGCCGCCGGCTCGAGCAGCGCGAGGTCCTTGTCGATGGCGCGCAGCATGCCCGGGCCGCAGGACCTTGACCGCGACCTCCTTGCCGGCGTGGGGCCGTCCCTGAGCACGCGCGAAGTGCACCTGCGCGACCGAGGCCGATGCAACCGGCTCCCGCTCGAAGTTGGTGAAGACGTCGTCCAGCGGCTGCCCTAGTCCGCGCTCGAGCTCGCGGATGGCCACGTCGGACGGGAACGGCGGCACCCGGTCCTGCAGCTTCGCGAGTTCCTCGGCGATGTCGGCCGGCAGCAGGTCGCGGCGGGTCGACAGCACCTGGCCGAACTTGACGAAGATCGGACCCAGCTCTTCCAGCGCGCGCCGCAGGCGCACGGCGCGCGATTCGCGCGGACCGCGACCGGTGGTCCATGCGACGACGCGCACGAGCGCCGGGCTGCGCAGGCTCGCCACGGCGATCTCGTCGAGGCGGTAACGCCAGACGACGGCGAGGATGCGTAGCAGCCGGAAGACGCGCATGGCCGACGATTGTAGGTTCGGCCGACGCGACGCTCAGGCGGCGCGAGCGGCCAGGTCGATGCGCTTTTCGAGGCGCGCCACGTCGTCGCGCAGGCGCGAGACGTCCTCCACGAAGGCGGCGACCTCGTCGCGTCCGACCACCATCGGGTTCTCGGTGACGATGTAGTTGGCCGTGTTGTCGAGCATCCGCTCGGCCAGTTCTCGCCAGTGGGAGGCGCTGAGGCGGACCAGGCCGACGATGCGCATCGCCGCGGCGTCGCCGACGAAGCGCGACAGTTCTTCCTCCGGCTCCGGCCGCAGGTTCTGCAGGACGAACGACAGCGCCTGCGCGAACTCGGCGTCGCCCTGCAGGCGAACGTCCTTCGTGGCGGCCTGCGGGTCGAGCAGCGCGAACGGCAGGGACGACAGGGCAAGGCCGATCGTGACGGCGGGAGCGCCCTCGTCGTCGTTCGCGGCCAGCGTGCCGCCCTCCGCCACGGCCCACTGCAACGAGAAGGGCAGGGCCTCGAGGCGCACGACGCGCCCGGCAAACGGCGCCAGCTTTTCGCGTGCCCATGCTTCGCGCCCGAGCATGCGGTTCAGCACGTTCACCGCTGCCTGGTTGAGCAGTCGATCGATCATGCGCGAAGTGTAGAGGGCAAAAAGAAGGGGCGCCGCGGCGCCCCTCGATGCGCAATCGCCCGGCGTCAGGCGAGCTGCTGGATCCCGGCGAGCAGCCAGCCACCGCCGCTCACGGGCTTCGACAGGTTCCACACCTCGGACACCCGTTCGATCTCGCCGTCGACCCGCAGCGTGCCGTCGAACTTGACGCTGGCGACGTGCTCATCGGCGGTCGACTCGATGCCGAGCAGCTCGGCATCCATCGATACGACCTCGGTCTTCGACTGGCCGGCCCGCGCGCGCAGCTCGTGCGTCAGGGCGATGAACATCTCGTTGGTGGTGAACTCGGCCAGTTCGTCGAGGTTGCCCGTGTCCCACGACTGCTGGAGCTTCACGTAATGGCTCTTTGCCGCGTCCAGGAACGACTGTGTGTCGAAGCCGGCCGGCACGCCCCATGGAGCTCCGGAGGCAGCACTGCCACCGCGCGCGAACTCGTCCATGGCCGAGCCGGGGAGGGCGCCGGCGGCGGGCGCCGCCGTGCGCTGCGCGGGCGCGGGAGCAGGCGTCGTCTCGTAACCGACGTTGGAGTAGGTGCCCGGTCCGCGCGGGGCGCCGGCTGCCCCATAGGCCGGCTGCTGGACCGGGCGCATGCGGCGCATCACGAAGCCGACCACCATCATCAGCGCCAGGCCCACAAGAAGGACGGTCAGGAACATCGTCAGCGCCTCGCCGAAGCCCAGCCACGACGCCAGCGCCGCGATGCCGAGTCCGGCCGCGAGGCCCATCAGAGCCCCGCGCATCGGACTGCGTGCCGCGGCGGCCGGGGACGCGCCGGGGCGGGCCGCCGAGGCGGCCGGCTGCTGCGCGGGAGCCGCCTGCGACGCGCCTTGCTGCGGCGACTGCGCCGGCGGGGTCGCCTGTTTCTGCTGCACGGCCGGCGACTGCTTGCCGAACGTGCGGCCACCGCCGAAGCGGCGCTGCGCCTCGACATCGAAAGCGAAACTCGCGGCGACGACGCCGATCACCAGGCCAGCCAGCAACTTCTTCATCGAACCTCCGGAAATCAGTACTTCGTGCCGACGTGAAGGGCGCACACGCCCGCCGTCAGGTTGAACAATTCGACGCGCTCCAGGCCCGCTTGTTCCATCATGGCCTTGAGTGCTGTCCTGGTCCGGATGCATGCGGATCGACTCCGCGAGGTAGCGGTAGCTGTCCGCGTCGCCCGCGATCTTCTCGCCCAGCCACGGCAGCACCTTGAACGAGTAGAAGTCGTAGAGCGGTCGCCAGCGGCTGCCAGACCTGTGGAGAATTCCAGCACCAGCAGCCGGCCGCCCGGGCGAGCACGCGGCGCATCTCGGCCAGCGCCGCGTCCTTGTGCGTCATGTTGCGCAGGCCGAAGGCGACGGTGACGATATCGAAATGGTTGTCCGGGAAGGGCAGCTTCTCGGCGTCGCACTGTGCCAGCCGGCACGAGCCGCCCGCGTCGAGCAGGCGGTCGCGGCCGACGCGCGAGCATGGCGTTGTTGATGTCGGTGAGCCAGACTTCGCCGGTCGGGCCGACGCGCTGGGCGAAGGCCTGTGGCCAGGTCGCCGGTGCCGCCGGCAATGTCGAGCACCTGCTCACCCGGCCGGACGTTGGCTGACCTGCACGGTGAACGCCTTCCACACGCGATGCAGCCCGACCGACATCACGTCGTTCATCACGTCGTACTTCGACGCGACGGAGTCGAACACGCCGGCGACGCGCTGCGCCTTCTCGGACTCGTCCACCTGGGCGAACCCGAAGTGAGTCGCCGATTCGCGCTGCTTGTCGTTCATGCAGAAAGGATACGCGGGGCCGGAACGGAGGCCCGCGCTCAGTGGTGGCCGCAGCTCTTGCCGGCGCTGGATGCGAACGCGGCGTTCTCCGGCGCTCCCGGCTCGCGGCTCGCGCCCGCGGCGTCGAGGGCAGCGAGATACTCGACCCACATCCGTTCCTGGTTGACTCCGAGTTCGTAGAGGTAATCCCAGGAGTAGATGCCGCTCGTGTGGCCGTCGGAGAAGTTCGGTTGCACCGCGTAGTGGCCGACGGGATGCAACTCCGCGATGGTCACGTCCTTCTTGCCCACCTGCAGCGTCTCCTGCCCCGGTCCATGGCCACGCACCTCGGCGGACGGGGAGTACACGCGCAGGAACTCGAACGGCAAGCGGAACTGCTGCCCGTCTTCGTACTCGATCTCGAGCACGCGCGAGGCGGCGTGCAGCGTGATGTTGGTCGGCGTGATGGGCACGTTTGGCGGCGTCGTAAGGAGAAGCGCGGGCGGAGCGTTCAGCTCCGCGACGAATGGCGCGCCCGGCGGGACTCGAACCCACGACCCCTGGCTTCGGAGGCCAGTACTCTATCCATCTGAGCTACGGGCGCTAGTCGACCGCGAGCGGTCGAAGCGAGGCCGAATGGTAGCCGTTTCTCGCTCGCGCGTCCCTGCGATCGCCCTCGAAACGCGAATGAAATCAAGGGCTCGGGCGGGTCGCGACAGGGCTGCAAGCTATACTTGAACGCTTCGCAGAACCGGCCTTGCCGGGGCTGCCGTACCGTCTCATACAGAACCGCGCGCACCGCTGCCGAGGCCAGGAGCCACGCATGTCCGACCAGCACACCGCCCCGATCAAGACCCCGCGTCAATTGATCACCGTCGTCATCCTCGCGTTCGTCGTGCCGGTGATCGTGATCATCCTGCTGGCCGTCTTCGTCACGGGCAGCAAGTCGGGCGGCGCGGGCTCCGATGCGATGACGCCGGAAGCCGTCTCCGATCGGCTGAGGCCCGTCGGCTCCGTGGCCTTGCAGCAGGCCGTCGGCGCCCGGGCGCTGCAAGGCGGCGAAGCCGTCTACAAGGCCGCGTGCGCCGTGTGCCATGCCGCCGGCGTGGCCGGCGCGCCGAAGACCGGCGATGCCGGCGTGTGGGGCGCGCGCCTCAAGCAGGGCTTCGACACGCTCGTGAAGCACGCCGTCGAGGGATTCAAGGCGATGCCTGCCAAGGGCGGCAACCCGGACCTCGACCCGATCGAGGTCGCCCGCGCCGTCGCGTTCATGGGCAACCAGTCGGGTGGCAAGTTCACCGAGCCGGCGGCCCCGACCGCCGCCAAGGTCACCGCGGCCGGCGGCGCAGGACTGTCCGGCGAGCAGGTCGTCAAGCAGGTCTGCAGCGGCTGTCACGAATCGGGCAAGGGCGGGGCACCGCGGATCGGCGACCGCGCCGCGTGGGCCAAGCGCGTGTCGCACGGAATCGACGCGGTCACGGACTCCGCGATCCACGGCCACGCCGGCATGCCGGCGCGCGGCGGCATGGCGAGCATCACCGATGCCGAGATGAAGGCCGCCGTGCTCTACATGTTCAATGCGGGTGGTGGCGCCGCGGGTGCAGCGAGCGTTCCGGCCGCGGCGACCGCGACCGGCGCCGCGACGCCTCCGGCGGCAGCCGCCGCGGGGGGCAAGCCCGATGGCGCGAAGGTGTACGCGGCCGGCTGCAACGCCTGCCATGTGGCTGGTGTGGCCGGCGCGCCGAAGTTCGGCGACAAGGCTGCGTGGGCCGCGCGTGCCCAGCTCGGCGTCGCCGCACTGACGGCCGCCGTGGTCAAGGGCAAGGGCGCGATGCCGCCGAAGGGCGGGCAGATGAATGCGAGCGAAGCTGAGCTGCGCGCCGCGGTCGAGTACATGCTCGCCGCCGCCAAGTAGGCGCGGCGGTTCAGCGAAAGAAGCGGGCGCCTCGGCGCCCGTTTCAGTTTGCTCCGGTTGCTCCGAACGCTACGGGTTGAGCTGCCGGTACACGCCGCGCGCGATCTTCTGCAGTTCGTCGCGCTCGATGTCGCCCGCGAGCGCATAGCCGAAGGGGCCATCGATCCAGTAGAAGACCCGGGCTCCCTGGTCCTCGCTGAAGCGGAACGAAGTCTCCGCGTTGTTCGCCTCGCGCTTCACCAGCAGCGACAGGCGCTTGCCCTGCGCGTTCTCGTACATCAGCAGCGCCAGCGGAGCCGGATCGCGGGGGCTGGTCGGCGGCAGCAGGCGGCCGCCGAGCAACTGGTAACCGTGAGAAACCAGTGAGGGCGCGCGCAACGGCGCATCGAGCCGCTTCGACAGCCACGCGACGAGGTGCTGCTCCTCGGCGGCCGTCACCTCGACCGGATGCCGCACCTCGGGCACGTACGCCACGTGCGCGAGCGCTGCCTCGCGCACGATGGTCACCGCTCCGCCCGACCCGGCCTGCCAGCCGCGCCAGGCGAAACCGATGCCGATGCCGAGGATGAGCGTTGCAGCCAGCGCGAACCACCGGGACGCGTCCGCCGCGCGCCGCGGCGCCGCCACGTTCAGCGCGTGCGGTTCCGCGAGCACGGGATCGAACAGCGAATGGAGGGCGCGGCCCTGCTCCAGGTAGGCGCGGACGCGCTGTGCCGCCTCGGCGTCCTGCGCGAGCCAGCGCTCCACCTCGCGCCGCTCCTCGTCGGTCAGCGCGTTGTCGACGTACGCGTGCAGCAGTTCTTCGGTCAGTGGCTTGTTCATTTCACACGTCGCAGGGGCGCCGGGCGTTCGGTTCCGGGGCTTCCCGCTTCCAGCAGCAGGCGCAGCCGCTCCCGCGCGCGCGACAGCCGTGACATCACCGTGCCAATCGGCACGCCGAGCACCTCCGAAGCCTCCGCGTAGCTGAATTGCTCGAGCCCGACGAGCAGCAGCACTTCGCGCTGTTCCCCGGGCAGCAGCGCCAGCGACCGCGCCAGCTCTCCGAGGACGATTCCGGTCTCTACCGAGGCCCCGGGGGCGGGCCGGTTGTCCTCCACGGCGAGGTCGTCCAGCGAGACGGCCGGCCGCGCCTTGCGCGTCCCGTTCACGAACACGTTGTGCATGATCGTGAACATCCACGCGCGCAGGTCGGTCCCCGGCTGCCAGAGCGCGCGCTTCTGCCAGGCGCGCTCCAGCGCGTCCTGCGTGAGATCGTCAGCGGCCTCGCGCGTCCCGGTCAGCGCTCGCGCGTAGCGCCGCAGTCGCGGCACGACTGCCTCGAGCTCCGCCGCTCCGAACGCCTCCGCCATCCAGCCTCCGCTCGCGCGCCTCTACGGTCGCGCGACGCGCCATGCGTTGTTGAAGCCGTCGCCGGTCTTGTCACCCGGCTTGGCGTCCTTCACCCACAGGTACAGCGGCTTGCCCTTGTACGCCCACTGCCTGCCGCCATCATCGCGCGTGATGATCGTGTAGTCACCCGTCGCCTTCGAGTCCGCGGCCGCCATCAGCGGCGGCCAGTTGGCCGCGCACGGGCCGTTGCAGACGCTCTTGCCGCTGCCGGTCGCGTCCTTGTCGAACGTGTAGAGGGTCATGCCGGCGCTGTTCGCCAGCACGCCGTCCATCGTCTTCGCCGGCGCGGCCGGCTTTGCCATCATTCCTTCGTACGTGGAGCAGCCCGCCAGCGCGGACAGCGCCAGGACGATCAGCAGTCGACGCATCGATCTCTCCTTCGTGTAAGTGACGTGCGGCAAACAGGGCGGCCGCCGGCCTTATTCCGCGCCCTGTCGGCCGCGCGTCAGATCTCCTGCGGATCGACCTCGATCTGCCAGCGGATCCGGCTGCGCTTCGCCCGCAGCCCCTCCAGCCAGGCGCGCAGGAATGCCTGCAGCGGCCCGCGACGATCGGCCTCGACGAGCAGCTGGGCGCGCTCGGCGCCGGCCAGCTTCTGCAGCGCCATCGGCACGGCATCGAACACACGCACGTCATCGCTCGACGGCGCTTCGGCGCGCGCCTGGCGCAGGAAGCCGAGCGCGCCATCCATCGTGCGCGCCTCGGCCGTGAGCAGCGCCTGGTGTGTGAAAGGGGGCATGTTTGCGGCGCGCCGCTCGGCCAGCTGCCCGTCGGCGAAGGCGGCGTAGTCGTGCCGCGCCAGCGCCGCGAACAGCGGATGCGCCGGGAAGCGCGTCTGCAGCAGCACCCGGCTCGCGTGGCCGCCGCGCCCGGCGCGCCCCGCCACCTGCACGAGCGTTGAAAACAGACGCTCGGGCGCCCGGAAGTCGTGCGACGCCAGCTGCCCGTCCGGATTCAGCACGACCACGAGGGCGACACGCTGGAAGTCGTGGCCCTTGGCGATCATCTGCGTGCCGACGAGCACGTCGACGTCGCCCGCGTGCACCGCGTCGAACGCCTGTTCGGCGGCGTGACGCCGTCGCGTGGAATCGCGGTCGATCCGCATCACGCGCGCGGTGGGCAGCAGCTCGTGCAGCAGTTCTTCGATGCGCTGCGTGCCGTGCCCCATGCCGTGCAGCCCCTGGTTGCCGCAGGTCGGGCAGGCGCGCGGCACGCGCTCGGAGAAGCCGCAGTGATGGCAGCGCAACGAGCGCTCGGTCTTGTGGAACACCGTGAAGGTGGAGCACTGCGGGCAGCGCGACAGCCACCCGCACGCATCGCAGGCGACGACCGGCGCGTAGCCGCGCCGGTTCAGGAAGACCAGCGACTGCGCGCCCGCGTCGTGGGCGGCCTTCAGCGCGGTCGCCGCCGGCGCGGCGATGCCCGCGCCCGCACCGGTCGCGGGGGACCGCAGGTCGACGATCTCGATCACGGGCGGCTCGGCATCCTCGTCGACCGCGCGCTGCGTCAGCCGCAACAGCGTGTAGCGCCCGCCCTGCGCGGCGGCCCAGGTTTCGAGCGACGGGGTCGCCGACCCGAGCACGACCGGCACGCCAAGCATCTGCGCGCGCTTGATCGCGAGGTCGCGCGCGGAATAGCGAACGCCCTCGCCGGCCTTGTACGAGGGATCGTGCTCTTCATCGACGACGATCAGCGCGAGCCGCGGCATCGACGCGAACACGGCAAGCCGCGTGCCGACGACGATGCGCGCGCGTTCCTCGTGCGCCGCCAGCCACGCGGCCGACCGCTCGCCATCCGGCAGCCCGCTGTGGAGCACCACCACGCCGGCGGCGCCGAAGCGCGCGCGCAGCAGCGACTCCAGCTGCGGCGTGAGGTTGATCTCGGGCACCAGCATCAGGACCTGGGCACGCTCATCCGCTCGCAGGCGGTGTTCGATCGCCCGGAGGTAGACCTCCGTCTTGCCGCTGCCGGTGATGCCGAACAGCAGGTGGACCCCGAACCTCTGCGCGGCGAGCAGCGCCTCGACGGCGGCCTGCTGCTGGGTCGTGAGGCGATGCAGCGACGTCGCGTCCGATGCGCAGACAAATGCGCGCTTGCGCAGCCGCGCCAATGCCTGCGCGAAGCGGGGCCCCGGGACGCTTCTCAGCACGGGCGGCAGCGCCGGCAGCGCGACCTCGCCCCACGGATGCTGGTAGTAGTCGGACGCGAACTGCGTGAAGTCGAGCCAGTGGCGATCGAGCGGCGGCACGTGGTCGACGACGACGCCGACATCCTTGAGGCGAGCTGGATCGATGTCGGTCTGGCCGGCGGTGCCGACGATCAACCCAACCCGGGATCGCCGCCCGACGGGGACGACGCACACCTGCCCGGCCGACACGTTCGAAGCCGAGAGCCGATAGTCAAGCGGCTGCGGCAGCGGCACATCGATGACGACGCGGGCAATGCGGGATGCGAGGGGCGTCGCCATGGTTACGTAAGACGCGAAGGAATGTCGCTAAGTCCCTGATCCCAAAGGAGCGCAAAATGGCGCGCCCGTCGCTGTGGATAACTTTGTGGAAAAGGTTCGCTGGACGCCCGAAAACCCGCATGGAACTTGGACCGCCGTGGGAAACGGCGGCATCGATCGCAAAGTCGCTTCCTGTAAAAACAAGCACTTGGCGGGACGATTGCTGCGAACGGGAAGGAATTTTCCAGTTGCAGATGCGCCACAGGGCAAGAGCCAGTTTTGTGAATAAGTCAAGTCCCCCGCTCTCAGCGCCTCCGGCATGAAGTGACTGCTCACGCCCTCAAAGTGCGGCTATGGGCGTGCACCGCTTCGACCAGGATCGCGACGCTTTCGGGAGGCGTGAACTGCGAAATCCCATGACCGAGATTAAAGACATGACCCGCCCACGTTCCATCGGCATTCTGCGGGCGTCCAAATGAGTCGATCACGCGCGCGGCCTGCTCACGAATCGCGTCCGCCGGAGCGAACAGCGCCATGGGATCGAGGTTGCCCTGGAGCGCGCAGCGGTCGCCGATCCGCACCCGCGCCTTGCCTAGGTTCACCGTCCAGTCGAGGCCAACGGCGTCGCAACCCGTGTCGGCGATCTCCTCGAGCCACAGTCCGCCGCCCTTCGTGAAGACGATCGATGGAACGCGGTGGCCGTCCTGCTCGCGCTTCAACTGGCGGACGACGTCGCGCATGTAGGCCAGCGAGAACTCCTGGTACGCGCCGTCGGCGAGGGCGCCGCCCCAGGTATCGAACACCATCACGGCCTGCGCGCCGGCCTCGATCTGCGCATTCAGGTAGTCCGCCACCGCCTTGGCATTCACGCGGAGGATGGCGTGCAGCAGGTCGGGACGCCCGTACATCATCGACTTGATGAGCCGGAAATCATCGGAGCCGCCGCCCTCGACCATGTAGCACGCCAGCGTGAACGGACTGCCCGAGAAGCCGATCAGCGGGATGCGGCCGGCCAGCGCCTTGCGGATCTCGCGCACGGCATCCGTGACGTAGCGCAGTTCGGCGTTCGGATCCGGTGCCGCCAGGCGCGCGACATCGGCTTCGGTGCGCACCGGGCGCTCGAACTTCGGGCCCTCGCCCTCGGCGAAGTAGAGGCCGAGGCCCATCGCATCCGGCACGGTGAGGATGTCGGAGAAGAGGATCGCCGCATCGAGCGGAAAGCGATCGACGGGCTGCATCGTGACTTCCGTGGCGAACGCGGGGGACTTGGCCAGCCCGAGGAAACTGCCCGCGCGCTTGCGCGTGGCGTTGTACTCGGCCATGTAGCGCCCGGCTTGACGCATCAACCACACCGGGGTGTACTCGGTCGGTTGCCGAAGCAGCGCGCGCAGCAGCGTGTCGTTCTGAAGTTTCACGAGGGGCCGTCGAGTGGGCGAGGAGAAGGGCAGCGATTTTCGCACGGTGGAGCTGCCGGCCTGGATCGAGGCCCGAAGTGATGGCGTCGTCGTGGCACTGCACGTGCAGCCGGGCGCCCGTCGCACCGCGGTCGTCGGGCCTCACGGCGACCGCTTGAAGATCGCTGTCTCGTCCCCGCCTGCGGACGGCCGGGCAAATACCGCGCTGATGGAGTTCCTGGCCGAGCAACTCGCGGTTCCGAAGTCCTGCCTTCGGCTTCTCTCGGGCGCCAGTTCGCGTGAGAAGCGGGTGGCCATCGTCGCGGCGCTCCCGTGCGTCGACCGTCGCCGCCGCACTCGCGCCGACGCGCGGCAATAAAAAAGCAGGCCCGAAGGCCTGCTTTCGCAGAAGGAAACCTGCGGCCGGATTACTTCTTCGGCGCAGCTTCTTTCTTCTCTTCCTTCTTCGCCGGGGCGGCTTTCTTCTCTTCCGCCTTGGCCGGGGCAGCCTTCTTCTCTTCCGCCTTTGCGGCGGGGGCCGGGGCCGCGGCCGCCGGCTTGGCTTCTTCTTTCTTCGCCGGGGCGGCGGCAGGGGCTTGGGCAAACGCGACGCCGGCGAAGGCGGTGGCGATCAGGGCAGCGATCAGCTTCTTCATGATTTTTGTGTGTTCCTGGAACGTGGTTTTGGTTTGGGTTCGAGCCCGCCCAGACCGAAACCTCCCCAGTCCCTGCAGACTCAGGCCAAGTAACGGGACAAGCGGCCGGGAGGTTGACACGCGCGTGTGGGCAACGCCCCCGACTCCACGCAGGGTCCGGTCGCCGGCTGCCGCGCGGCCGGCCCGCAGGCGATCCCGCTAATCCTGCGGCAGCGTCAGCGTTCTCAGCCGCCACCGGCTGTCATTGGTGAACAGCCAGGTCTCGGAGTAAGTGATCGCTCCTGTCTTGACGATGGCTGGCGGAGGGGCTGGCAGCGGCGAAGCCGTCTTAAGCGACGCCAGGACCACGTTATTCAGCCGGCTGATGCCTGGCGAGCGGACGATCTTCGAGCGGGTGACCTTGCCGCTCCGATCCACCGTCACATCGACCACGATCACCCCCTGCAGCAGATGATGAGGACGGCCTTCGAACAGCTGCGGCGCGTTCGCGGCGTGAATGCGCTCGGCCGCCTGGCGCTTCCATTGCTCGAGGGCCGGATCGCGCGCAGCGAGGCGGGGTCCCGCTCCCGTCGATCGCCCGGCCGCAGCAGGCGGTGCCGACGCCGCCGCCGCAGGCGCAGGCCCCGAAGCGGCTGGCGCCGGGGCCGCCGTCGGTGCCGGAGGCGAGGAGCCGCACCCGACGGCAAGCGCGGTCACGACGGACGCCGTCGCCATCAGGAGATGCTGCCGCTTCAGCATGGTTCAGTACCTCGCATCGAGCCCGACAGTCCACGACCGTCCGGGGGCCGGCTCGAAGAACCGGCCGTTGCCTTCATTGACGATGATCGAACCCACATGATCCTTGTCGAACACGTTGTCGATGCGGAAGAAAGCGCGGAGCTTCCAGCCGCCCACGGCCAGCGCCTGCCGGACCGAGAGGTTCACCACGCCCCAACCCGCCGCGAAGTCCGTGTTGCGATCGTCGACCGGGAGGTTCGACTGTGCCCGCCACTCCATCCCGACGTCGAGGCCGCGAGTCCGGTAATCGGCGCGGATGAATAAAGTTCCAGCCGGAACACCCGGGAGCCGGTTCCCGGCTGGCACGGGCACCGTCGGCCGCGTGCAGGGCGCCGACTGGCACACCACGAACGGCTCCGAATACGTCGCTCGGATGGTGGCCAGCGCGGCCTGCAGCGACAAGCGCGCGGTCGGGCGCCAGCGCAGGCTCGCCTCGGCGCCGTAGCGCTCCGTCGCGGCCACGTTGCCGAACGAGGAACGCCCGCCCACGTTGGCCAGGACAACGATGTCGTCCTCGGTGCGCACGCCGAACAGGGCGACGGTCGCGCTGAGCGACTCTGAAGGCAGCAGCTTCACTCCCGTCTCGACGTTGTTGCTGCGGGCCGGCTTCAGTGCGGTGTTCAGCCCCGCGCTGCCGTCAGGCCGGTACGCCAGCTCGTTCAGCGTCGGCGTCTCGAACCCGCGGCCGTACGACGCGTACCAGCTCGTCGACGGCGCCGGACGATAGACGACGCCGACCACCGGGTTGATGCTGCTCATGGCGACGCTGCCTGAATCGTTGCCGTTCACGACGTAACGGTCGTCGCTGCCGAACTCGACGCGCGAGGCGCGCGCGCCGGCGGTAAGTTGCCACCGGGGAGCGAGGTCGGCCTCGAGCTGCAGGTAGGCGTCGCGCGACGTCACCGTATTGCGCTCGTCACGCCGCAGCCGCCCCATCACGCCGAGCGCGCTGCCGATGAAGTTCTCGTAGCCGCGGCGGTCCTCGTCCAGGCGCTCCACGCTGACGCCGGCCGTCAGTGTCGCGCGGTCGAGGAACTTCTGGACCCGAGCGTCGATCCCGTCGAACTTCCGATCGAAGTCGATCACACCGCCCGGGTGCGAACTGCTCGCCTGCACGGCGACCGGGATCGCCTGGTACTGCGTTACCTCCCGGCTGCCGAGCCAGGCCACCACGACTGAGCGCCAGCCCGCTCCGAGGTCGCTCGTCAGTTCGCCCCCGAGCTGGGACTGCCTGGCCGACTTGCGCGTGTTGAACTGGAGTGCCTGTGGCGCGGCCTGCCGCGGATCGGCTTCGACCTGCGCGCGGGTCAGCCCGAGCGGGTCCATCGAGTCGGGCATGTCGAGGCTGTTCGCCGATACGCGCAGCTGCCCCAGCGGGGTCCGCGCGGCAACGCGCAGGTTGACCACGTCGCGCGTCGCCTGGCTGTGCTCCCGGTAACCCTCGGTCGAGAAGCGACTGCCGTCGAGCGCAACGGCGGCCGCGTCGCTTCCTCCGGCGAGGCTCAGGCCCGATCGCCACGTGCCGTATCCGCCGGCCGCGGCCGTGACCTCCGCGGTCGGCTCCGTCGGGCCGACGCGCGTGGTCATCGCGATCACACCGCCGGACGAATTGCCGTACAGCGCCGAGAACGGTCCTCGCAGCACTTCGATCCGGTCGACCGCGTCCAGAGGGAAGTGCGACACCTGGCCTTGCCCGTCCGGTTGCGAAGCGGGAATGCCGTCGAGATAGAGCCGCACGCCTCGCACGCCGAACGTGGAGCGCGCGCCAAAGCCGCGCATCGAGATCTGCAGGTCCTGCGCGTAGTTCTGGCGGTTCAGGGCGACAACGCCGGGCACGCGCGCGAGGGACTCCGAGAGGTTCACCCGCCATTGGGCATCGCGCACTTCATCCCGCTCGATGACGTCGACGGAGGCGGGAACGGCGAGCGCTGCGCGCTCCGTGCGCGTTGCCGTGACGACCGTCGTCTCGAGGGTGGTCGATGGCGACTGGGCGAGCGCCGCGGGCGGCGCGAGCAACAGCGGCGCGACTGCGCATGCGAGGAGCGGGAGCGGGAGCGTGCATGGCGCCGTCGGGCGCGGCCGCGACCGGACTGCCATTGGTCCGCCGCGCGGCTCCCGCCACCGGGCCGGGCGACTCACGCCAGTCTCGCCGCGATCCGGACGCCGGTTCCTGCAGGACTCAGCGAACGACGAGCACCGGTCGGTGCGTATGGGTCAGGACCCGCTGCGTCTCGCTGCCCAGGACGACCCCCCCGACACCACGCCGGCCATGCGAGGCCATCACGATCAGCCCGCAGTGATACCTGTCGGCCGTGGCCACGATGGCCCGGTGCGGCTGGTCATCCTCGAGCATCGACGTATGGCAGGGCACGCCGGCCTCGCTTGCGGCGCGCCCGACACGTGCGAGGCGGTCGCTCGCCTCCGCGCCCACCAGGGACTGATAGTCCGCAGATGCGACCCCGCTCGACTCGCCGATGCCGGCATACGGGTACGGCGGGACCGCCGTGAACGCGATCAACTCCGCTCCGAGAGCGCGCGCCAGTTCGACGGCGGTCGACACCGCCCTGTCCGAGAGTTCCGAACCATCCGTCGCCACGAGGATCTTGCCGTTGAACATGGGGCCTCCGTTCGCACCGCGTCCATGTTAGGGCCGGCGCGAAGGAAAAAAAGGGCAGCAGTCGCTGCCCTCTTGAACAAGGCTAACGCGCCGCCTACCGGCCGCGCAGTTTGCGAATGGCGGCGAGCTGCGCCGCGATCGACGACATTTCGGCCTCGACCTTCGCGATCTCCAGGTCGCTGCTGGCGTTGCGGCGCGCTTCTTCCGCCGCCTTCAGCGCTTCGCGCGCCTTGGCCTCGTCGAGGTCCTTGCCTCGAATCGCGGTATCGGCCAGGACAGTCACGACGTGCGGCTGCACCTCGAGGATGCCGCCGGCGACGAACACCTGCTCTTCGGCGGCCTGGTCCGCCACCTTGATGCGGACGACGCCGGGACGGATGCGCGTGATCAGCGGGGCGTGCCTCGGATAGATGCCGAGCTCGCCGGCTTCACCCGGCAGCACGACGAACTCCGCCAGGCCCGAGAAGATCGATTCTTCCGCGCTGACGACGTCGACTTGGACGGTGGTGGCCATCTGACTCTCCATGCGAGACGCGGCTACTGCAGCGTCTTCGCCTTCTCGAACGCCTCGTCGATCGTGCCGACCATGTAGAAGGCCTGCTCGGGCAGCGCGTCGCACTCGCCGTCGACGATCATCTTGAAGCCGCGGATCGTCTCCTTCAGCGGCACGTACTTGCCCGGCGATCCGGTGAACACCTCGGCGACGTGGAAGGGTTGCGAAAGGAAGCGCTGCAGCTTGCGCGCGCGCGCCACCGCCAGCTTGTCCTCGGGCGACAGTTCGTCCATGCCGAGAATCGCGATGATGTCGCGCAGCTCCTTGTAGCGCTGCAACGTGGATTGCACCCGGCGCGTCGTCGTGTAGTGCTCCTCGCCGACCACGTTCGGGTCGATCTGGCGCGAGGTCGAGTCAAGCGGGTCGACCGACGGATAGATGCCGAGCGACGCGATCTCGCGGCTCAGCACGACGGTGGCGTCGAGGTGGCCGAAGGTCGTCGCGGGCGACGGATCGGTCAGGTCGTCGGCCGGCACGTACACGGCCTGGATCGACGTGATCGAGCCGGTCTTGGTCGACGTGATGCGCTCCTGCAGGCGGCCCATCTCCTCGGCCAGCGTCGGCTGGTAGCCGACCGCCGACGGCATCCGGCCGAGCAGCGCGGACACTTCGGTGCCGGCCAGCGTGTAGCGGTAGATGTTGTCGACGAAGAACAGGATGTCGCGGCCCTCGTCGCGGAAGCGCTCGGCCATCGTCAGCCCGGTCAGGCCCACGCGCAGCCGGTTGCCGGGCGGCTCGTTCATCTGCCCGAACACCATCGCGACCTTCGACTTCGACAGGTCTTCCTGCACGATGACCTTGGCGTCCGACATCTCGTGATAGAAGTCGTTGCCCTCGCGCGTGCGCTCGCCCACGCCCGCGAACACCGACAGGCCCGAGTGCTGGGTCGCGATGTTGTTGATCAGCTCCAGCATCGTGACGGTCTTGCCGACGCCGGCACCGCCGAACAGGCCGATCTTGCCGCCCTTGGCGAACGGGCAGATCAGGTCGATGACCTTGATGCCGGTTTCGAGCAGCTCGACCGACGGCGACAGCTCGTCGAACTTCGGCGCCGGCTGGTGGATGCCGCGCCGCTCGTCGCCCTGGATCGGACCACGCTCGTCGATCGGGCGCCCGAGCACGTCCATCACGCGCCCCAGCACGCCCGGCCCGACCGGCACCATGATGTTGTCGCCGGTGTTGCGGACCTTCATGCCTCGCTTCAGGCCGTCGGACGAGCCCATCGCGATCGTGCGGACCACGCCGTCGCCCAGCTGCTGCTCGACCTCGAACGTCAGGCCCTGCTCGACCAGCGTGTTGCCGACGTCCTGCTCGAGGACCAGCGCGTCGTACACGTGCGGCATCGCGTCGCGCGGAAACTCGACGTCGACGACGGCGCCGATGCACTGAACGATGGTCCCGGTGGTTACGGTGCTCATGCTTGTTTCCTCAGTTCTCGATATTCGAATGCGTCAGGAAATCGCCGCAGCGCCGCCGACGATCTCGGAAATCTCTTTGGTGATGCCGGCCTGCCGCGTCTTGTTGTAGATGAGCTGCAGTTCCTCGATCACCTTCTTCGCGTTGTCCGACGCGGCCTTCATCGCGACCATGCGCGCGCTCTGCTCGGACGCCATGTTCTCGGCCATCGACTGGTAGACCAGCGCCTCGACGTAGCGCGTCATCAGCTCGTCGATCACTCGCTGCGGGTCGGGCTCGTACAGGTAGTCCCACGCGTAGGCGCGCTTCTCCTCGGTGTCTGCTCGAAGCGCGCGGCCGACAGCGGCAGCAGCTGCTCGATCACCGGCTCCTGCTTCATCGTGTTGATGAAGCGCGTGTAGGCGATGTAGACCGCGTCCACCTTGCCCTCGGCGTACGCGTCGAGCTGCAGCTTCACCGGGCCGATCAGCCGCTCGAGGTGCGGCTTGTCGCCGCAGCTGCACGGCGTGCGCCACGATGTTCGCGTTCAGGCGCGTGAGGAAGCCGAAGCCCTTGTTGCCGAAGCGCGCTCGCCACGAACTTGACGCCTTCGGCCTCCCACTGCTTGACCCGCTGGAGCACCATGCGCTGCACGTTCGTGTTCAGGCCGCCGCACAGGCCCTTGTCGGTCGAGATCAGGATCAGGCCGACATTGCGGATCGCGTCGCGCTTCACCACGAACGGGTGGCGGTACTCGGGATTGGCCAGGGCGAGGTGGGCGACGATGTTGCGGATCTTGTCGCCATAGGGACGCGTGTTGCGCATGCGATCCTGCGCCTTGCGCATCTTGCTCGCAGCCACCATTTCCATCGCCTTGGTGATCTTGCGCGTGTTCTGCACGCTCTTGATCTTCAGGCGGATCTCTTTGGTACTAGGCATCGTTCATTGTCGAAGGGATGTACGCTCGCTTCGCTCGCACGTGCATCCCGTCGAATCCAGTTAGATGTTCGAGCTTGGGGCGGCCCGGCGCTCGAACATGTGCAAAGGCTGGAAGATTCACGTTGGTCAGTAGCCGGCGGACTTCTTGAAGTCCCCGATGGCGTCGGTCAGCGCCTTCTCGTCGTCCTTGGACAGGTCCTTGGTCGACTCGATGCGCTCGACCAGCGCGGCGTGCTTCGCCTGCAGGAACTCGCGCAGGTTCTTCTCGACCGTCAGTGCGTCCTTCACCTCGACGTCGTCGAAGTGCCCGTTGTTGACCGCGAACAACGTCACGGCCTGCTCCCACACCTGCAGCGGCTTGTACTGCGGCTGCTTCATCAGTTCCGTGACCAGGCGGCCGCGATCGAGCTGCTTGCGCGTCGCCTCGTCGAGGTCGGAGGCGAACTGTGCGAACGCCGCCAGCTCGCGGTACTGGGCCAGCGCCAGTCGCACGCCGCCGCCGAGCTTCTTGATGACCTTGGTCTGGGCGGCGCCGCCGACGCGCGACACCGAGATGCCCGCGTTGATGGCCGGGCGGATGCCGGCGTTGAAGAGGTCGGTCTCGAGGAAGATCTGGCCGTCCGTGATCGAGATGACGTTGGTCGGCACGAACGCGGTGACGTCGCCCGCCTGCGTCTCGATGATCGGCAGCGCCGTCAGCGAGCCCGTCTTGCCCTTCACCGCGCCCTTCGTGAACTTCTCGACGTAGTCCTCGTTGACGCGCGCCGCGCGCTCGAGCAGGCGCGAGTGCAGGTAGAACACGTCGCCCGGATACGCTTCGCGGCCCGGCGGACGGCGCAGCAGCAGCGACACCTGGCGGTAGGCCCAGGCCTGCTTGGTCAGGTCGTCATAGATGATCAGCGCGTCCTGGCCGCGGTCGCGGAAGTACTCGCCCATCGTGCAGCCGGAGTACGGCGCGATGTACTGCATCGCCGCCGACTCGGACGCGGAGGCGGCCACCACGATCGTGTACGCCATCGCGCCCGTCTCTTCCAGCTTGCGGACCACGTTGACGATCGTCGAGGCCTTCTGCCCGATCGCGACGTACACGCAGATCAGGTCCTTGCCCTTCTGGTTGATGATCGTGTCGACCGCGACGGCGGTCTTGCCGGTCTGGCGGTCGCCGATGATCAGCTCGCGCTGGCCGCGGCCGACCGGGACCATCGCGTCGATGGCCTTGAGGCCGGTCTGCACCGGCTGCGACACCGACTTGCGCGCGATCACGCCCGGCGCGACCTTCTCGATGACGTCCGTCATCTTCGCGTCGATCGGGCCCTTGCCGTCGATCGGCTGCCCGAGCGAGTTCACGACGCGGCCGATCAACTCCGGGCCGACCGGCACCTCGAGGATGCGGCCGGTCGCCTTGACGGTGTCGCCCTCGGTGATGTGCTCGTAGGCGCCCAGGATCACCGCGCCGACCGAGTCGCGCTCGAGGTTGAGCGCGAGGCCGAACGTGTTGTTCGGGAACTCGAGCATCTCGCCCTGCATGACGTCGGACAGGCCATGCACGCGGCAGATGCCGTCCGTGACGGTGACCACCGTGCCCTGCGTGCGCAGTTCGGTCGAGACGCCGAGGTTCTGGATTCGGCTCTTCAGCAGTTCGCTGATTTCACTTGGATTGAGTTGCATCGTTCAACTCCGAAAATTCGTCTGGCCCGTTGAGGCAAGGGGTTAGGCCGTCAGGGCCGTCTGCATCTGGTTCAGTCGCGCGCGCACCGAGCTGTCGAGCACCTGGTCGCCGACGGCAACGCGAACGCCGCCGATCAGCGCCGGGTTCACCTGCACGCTCGGACGCAGCCTGGTCCCGAAGCGCTTCGCCAGCGCCGCGAGAAGCTCGTTGACCTCGCCGTCGGACAGCGGAAACGCGGTCTCGATCAGGCAGTCCGCGACGCCTTCCGCCTCGTTCTTCAGTTGCCGGAACTGCACCGCGACTTCCGGCAGCACGGCGAGGCGCTGGTTCGCCACCAGCAGCTTCAGGAAGTTCGTTCCGGTGGCGGGCAGCGGCTGCTTCACGAGACTCGCGAGGAGGTCGACCACCTGCGCGTCGCCGAGCTTCGGGTCGGCAACCACTTGCGCGACCTGCGGATGCGACATCAGCGCCGCGAGTTCCTCGACGGCCGCGAGCCACCGCTCGAGGCCCTCACCGGACGCGCGCGCCGTCTCGAACAGCGCGTCGGCGTACGGACGGGCGATCGTGGACAGTTCGGCCATGGCTTACAGCTTCGCCTTCAACTGGGCGAGCAGCTCCGAATGGACCTGGGGATTGACCTCGCGCTGAAGGATCTGCGCGGCGCCGGCCACGGCGAGCACGGCGACCTGGTCGCGCAGTGAGTCCTTGGCGCGCTGCATTTCCTGCGTCGCCTCGGCCTTCGCGGCATCGACGATGCGGTCGGCCTCGACCTTCGCCTGCCCCTTGGCGGCCTCGACGATGGCCTGGCCGCGCTTCTCGGCCTCGGCGACCAGCTGCTGCACGTGGGCGCGCTCGGCGGCCTGCTCCTCGGCGATCTTGCGCTTGGCCTCGTCCAGGCTCTTCTGGCCGCGATCGGCAGCGGCCAGCCCGTCGGCGATCTTCTTCTGCCGCTCCTCGAGCGACCTGATCAGCGGGGGCCAGATGTACTTCATCGTCACCCAGGCGCCGATGAAGAAGACCACCAGCTGAAAGAACAGCGTGGCGTTGATGTTCATAGGGGAACTCGCTTGGCCGGACGGGCGATCCCGTCCGACGCTGGTTCGTGAGTAGGTTCGCGCAATCCGGTCGCTTAGCCAGCGAACGGGTTGGCGAACGCGAACATCATCGCGATACCGACGCCGATCAGGAACGCGGCGTCGATCAGGCCGGCCAGCAGGAACATCTTGGTCTGCAGCGTGTTCATCAGCTCGGGCTGGCGCGCCGCGGCCTCGATGTACTTGCCGCCCATGATCCCGATGCCGATGCAGGCACCGATGGCGCCGAGGCCGATGATCAGGCCAGCGGCCAGGGCAACAAACGCGACGTTGGTCATTTCTTACTCCTTGTTGGCAGAGAGAGTTGAAGCTGTTTGGGAAAGGGGTCAGTGGCCTTCGTGGGCCTGGCCGATGTACACCAGCGTCAGCATCATGAAGATGAAGGCCTGAAGCGTGACGATCAGGATATGGAACAACAGCCAGGCGGTGCCGGCGATCACGTGTCCGACCGCCATGAAGATGCCAGTCGCGTTCATCGCCGCGAAGCCGCCGAGCAGCGCGATCAGGAAGAACAGCAGCTCGCCCGCGTACATGTTGCCGAACAGCCGCATGCCCAGCGACACCATCTTGGCGAGGTACTCGATGATGTTGATGCCGAGGTTCGCGATACCGAGCGGGATGGCGGCCAGCGGGTTCTTCGACGTGCCGAACGGCGCGGTGACGAGCTCATGCAGGAAGCCGCCGAATCCCTTGACCTTGATGCCGTAATAGATCATCAGCAGGAACACGCCGAACGACAGGCCGAGCGTGCCGTTCAGGTCGGCCGTCGGCAGCGGCCGCAGGTAGTGGATGCCGAACACGTTCAGCGCGATCCACGGGAAGAGGTCCACCGGGATCAGGTCGATCGAGTTCATCAGGAAGATCCAGATGAACACGGTCAGCGCCAGCGGGGCGATGAAGCTACGGTCGCCATGGACGATCGACTTGCTCTGCTCCTCGACGAGTTCCACCAGCATCTCGACGAACGCCTGGAACTTGCCGGGCACCCCGGACGTCGCCCGCCGGGCCGCCGAACGCAGGATCCACAGCGTGATGCCGAGGATCAGGACCGAGAAGAACACCGTGTCGTAGTTGACGATCGAGAAGTCGACGATGGCCTTCTGCTTGGCCGTCGACAGGTGCGTCAGGTGGTGAACGATGTATTCGGTGGCGGTGGGAGCTTGGCCGGTGGCAGCCATGGTGGAACCCTATTCGTCTATCTGACCAGCAGCGTCAGCACGTAACTTTTCAGCACGACGATGACTGACCCTAGCAGCGCCAGCCACACCAAGTCCTTGTAAAACGCGACGATCAGCCCGAGCAGCGCCAGCGTCGATACCACTTTGACGACTTCGCCGATCAGAAACACGGCCGGATCCGTCCCCTGTGGCCGCCGCGCCGCCGCAGCCAGCTTCAGCGCAAACAACCCGCTCGGAACGACACAGGCGGCGCCGCCCAACAACGCGGAGATCGCAGCGTGGGAGCCCCCCAATAGTCCGGCCACCAGCGAGACGATGACGGTTGTGAGTATCTGCAGGAAGACAACCCGGAACATGAGCCTCCGAGACCGCTTCCAGCGGGACTGAAGTCCGTTTTCGCCAAACCGCGAGATTCTACGAGCCGGGGGGATACCGGGTCAAATTCGTGCTGCGGCGCACATGGCACGCCCGGCCAAGGGCTCAGCCGGCCAGGTCACCTGCCAGGCACGGCCCCGACCCGCTCCCGGACCGGGACGCACATCAACTCGCGCGCAGGCGCTCGACGATGCCGTCGAGTTGGTCGAGGCCGGCGAATTCGATCACGAGCTTGCCGCGGCCCTTCGCGTTCGCCGACAGCCTGACCGTCGCGCCGAGCTTGTCGGCCAGTTCCTCTTCGAGGCGCACGATGTCGCGACTGCGCGGCGCGGCCACCTTCTTCGTGCCGTCGCCGCCCGCCTTCGCCGCGTGGGCCACGAGGGTCTCCGCCTCGCGCACCGACAGGCCCTTCGCGACGATCCGGTTCGCGAACTGGATCTGGTGCGCGGCGTCGGCGCCCAGCAGCGCGCGGGCGTGGCCCATGTCGAGGCTCCCGGCCATCAGCTGCTCCTGCACCGGCTTGGCCAGGTTCAGCAGCCGCAGCAGGTTCGAGGTGGCGCTGCGCGAGCGGCCGATGGCCGCGGCCGCCTGCTCGTGCGTGAAGTCGAACTCGCGGATCAGGCGCTGCACGCCCTGCGCCTCTTCGAGCGGGTTCAGGTCCTCGCGCTGGATGTTCTCGATCAGCGCCATCGCCAGCGCCGCCGTGTCCGGCACCTGCCTGACGAGGACCGGGACTTCGGCGAGGCCCGCCATCTGCGCCGCGCGAAAGCGGCGCTCGCCCGCGATGATTTCGTAGCGATCGGCTCCGACCGGGCGCACGAGGATCGGCTGCATCACGCCCTGGGCGCGGATGGAGTCCGCGAGTTCGGCGAGCGCCTCCGGGTCCATGCGCGTGCGCGGCTGGTACTTGCCCGGCTGCAGGCGGGCGATCGGCAGGGAACTCGGCGCGCCCGCGGGCGCCGGCGCGGCCGGCCGTTCCTCGCCCAGCAGCGAGTCGAGGCCTCGCCCGAGCCCCTTCGGTCGTTTCATCATCACGTCTCCCCCTCCACCGGCGGCCAGCGTCGCGAGTGCGCGCGGCCGTCCCTGAATCCGAACTTCGATCGTGCGCGGGCTGCCCGCGCGTCACCTGCGCCGGACCGCCGGGTGCGCGTGGTCACAACGTCGCGATGCGCTCGATCATCTCGGCGCCGAAAGCGAGGTACGCCTGCGCCCCCTTGGAGCTGCGGTCGTACGCGACCCCCGGCAGGCCGTAACTCGGCGCCTCGGCCAGCCGCACGTTGCGCGGAATGATCGACGTGAACACCTTGTCGCCGAACTTCGCGACGAGTTGCTCCGAAACCTGCTGTTGCAGCGTCATGCGGGGATCGAACATCACCCGCAACAGGCCGATCACGCGCAGTTCCGGGTTGAGGTTCGCCGCCACGCGCTTGATCGTGTTGACCAGGTCCGCGAGGCCCTCCAGCGCGAAGTACTCGCACTGCATCGGGATGACGACCCCGTGCGCGGCGCACAGGCCATTCAGGGTCAGCAGCGACAGCGACGGTGGGCAGTCGATCAGGATGAAGTCGTAGTCGTCGTGGACCGCGGCCAGCGCGCCCTTCAGCCGGCCCTCGCGGTCGTCGAAGTCGACCAGCTCCACCTCGGCGCCGGCCAGTTCGCGATTGGCGCCGAGCACGTGATATCCCCCGTGCTCGGAGACGAGGCAGGCCTGGTGCACGTCGGCCAGGCCGAGCAGGACCTGGTAGACCGACGAGGTCAGGCTGCGCTTGTCGATGCCGCTGCCCATCGTTGCGTTGCCCTGCGGATCGAGGTCGACCAGCAGCACGCGCTGGCCGTGCGCCGCGATTCCGGCGGCGAGATTGACCGCCGTGGTGGTCTTGCCGACTCCACCTTTCTGGTTGGCGATGCAGAAGATGCGGGCCATCTAGTTCTTTTCGGGAGGCGAATGGACGAGGCGGGTGGCGTCGTACCCGTGCGCCGGCAGGCGGGCCTCGATGCTTCGACGGTCCTCCGGCGACAGCTCGGGAGTCCGGCTCAATACCCAGAGGTACTTCCGGGATGGCTCGCCGACGACGGCGTAGCGGTAGTCGGGGGCGAGTTCGATCACCCAGTAGTCGCCCCAGCCGATGGGCAGCCAGCGCAGCACCGCCGGCAGGAAGCTCACCTGCAGGCGGTCGGTTCGCCCGTCGACGCGGCGCGCGACGCCGTCGACCTGGTCGTAGCCGTCGCGCGTCCGGCAGCGGTTTACCACCGCGACGTTGCCGTCCTCGCGCAACGCGTAGGTCGCCGTCGTGTCGGAGACGCACTGCGCCTGGAACCGGTTCGGATACTTCGCGACCTCGTGCCACTGGCCGGCGTAGCGCGCCAGGTCGACGTCGCCCACGGTCGCCAGCGGCTCGGCGGCGGACACGGCGCCGGCGGCGAGCACGAGCGCGGCCATGGCCCGCTTCATCGGGCGAGCTTCAGGCCGAAGCCGATCAAGGCGACGCCCGCGGCGCGCTGCAGCAGCAGCGACAGGCGGCGATGCGCGCGCAACCGTTCGCTGATCGCACTCGCGAACGCGCACAGCGTCAGGCAGTACGCCAGCGTGACGACGGCGATCGTCACCGCCATCGCGGCGAACGTCACGAAGCCCCGATGCTGGTCGGCATCGATGAACAAGGGAAAGAACGCCATGTAGAAGACGATGGCCTTCGGGTTCATCAGCGTGATGAAGAACGCCTGCCGGGCGAAGTGACCCGGCTTCAGGCTGATCGGGCGGGCCGCCCCCGCCTTCGCGAACAGCAGCTTCAGGCCGATCCAGGCCAGGTACGCCGCGCCCGCGTACTGCAGGCCCTTGAACAGGGCCTGATTGGCCTGCAGCACCGCGGCGACCCCGATCGCGGCCAGCCACATCAGCACCTGGTCGCCGCCGATCAGTCCGAACGTGGCCGCGGCGCCGGCGCGGAATCCACCCTTCGCCGTCGCATGCAGGAGCGCGAAAGTACCGGGACCGGGCAGCGCCAGGAAGACCAGCACGGCAGCGACGAAGGCCCAGTAGTCGGAAATGCCCAGCATCAGGGACGTTGCAGCAGGATCAGGTGGCGCTCGGCGTCGAGCCGGGGGACGACGAGTTTAACGGCGTCGACCACGCGGATGCCCGGCCGGGTCCGCGCAAGGTCGGCGAGCTCCTCCTTCGGGTACAAGCCTTTCATGGCCGCCCAGCGGCCGCCGGGCGCCAGCAGGTGGTCGCTGACGCGGACGAATTCCTCGAGCGAGGAAAACGCGCGCGAGACGATGAGGTCGAACGGCGGCGCTTCCACTTCCTCGACCCGCGCGTGGAGGCAGTCGAGATTGGACAGGCCCAGCTCGAGCTTCGCCTGCATCAGGAACGCCACCTTCTTCCGGACCTTGTCGATCACGGTCACTTGCCAGTAGCGGACGCGCAATCGCCAGCGGGATGCCGGGCAAGCCACCGCCCGAGCCCACATCGAGCACACGGCACGACTTTTCGCCGAAGATCGACGACATTGCCGGCAAGATGACGAGCGAATCGAGCAGATGATGCGAGAGTATGCTGGCCGGCGAACTGATCGCCGTCAGGTTGTGGACGGCGTTCCAGCGGACCAGAAGCGCGGCAAAGCGAGCCAGCTGGTCGGCCTGCGAGGCCGAGAGACTGACCCCGAACTCCGCCGCCCCGGCCTGCACGGCGGCCGACGCGAGCGGCGAGTCGGCCTCAGGCTGCGAGCTGGCCCGGGCCACCGGTCTTCGACAATCGCTTGAGGTGGACCAGCAGCAACGAGATCGCCGCCGGCGTGATCCCCGAGATCCGCGAAGCCTGCCCGACTGTCTCGGGCCGCTGATGCTTGAACTTCTGCCGGACCTCGTTCGACAAGCCGCGCACGGCGTCGTAGTCGAGGTCGACCGGAATCCGCGTGGTCTCGTGCGCCTCGTGCCGCGCGACTTCTTCTTCCTGGCGCGCGATGTAGCCGGCGTACTTCACGGCGATCTCGACCTGCTCAGCGACCACCGGATCGTCCGACACAGGCACACCGATGGGCCGCCCCTCGACATCCCGCAGCGAGACCAGCATGCCGTAGGTCACGGACGGCCGGCGGAGCAAGTCAGTGAGCGTGTACTCTCGCTCTATGCCTTTACCAAGAACGCGTTCCGCTTCCGCCGCCGCGACGAGGCGAGGATTCACCCAAGTCGACCTGAGGCGCTCGATCTCGCTTGCGACGGCCTCGCGCTTGCGACTGAAATGGTCCCATCGGCGGTCGTCGACGCAGCCCAGGCGCCGGCCGGCTTCGGTCAGTCGCATGTCCGCGTTGTCCTCGCGCAGCGATAGCCGGTACTCCGCCCGGCTCGTGAACATGCGGTAAGGCTCGGAGACGCCGCGCGTGATGAGGTCATCCACGAGGACCCCGAGGTATGCCTCGTCGCGGCGCGGGCACCAGGCATCCCGCCCCTTCACCTGCAAGGCCGCATTCAGGCCGGCCAGCAGTCCTTGCGCGGCCGCTTCCTCGTAGCCCGTCGTTCCATTGATCTGGCCAGCGAAGAACAGCCCTCCGATCGCCTTCGTCTCGAGCGAGCCCTTCAGCGCACGCGGATCGAAGTAGTCGTACTCGATGGCGTAGCCCGGGCGGAGGATGTGGGCGTTCTCGAGTCCGCGCATCGACCGGACGAGGGCGAGCTGCACATCGAACGGCAGGGATGTCGAAATGCCGTTCGGGTAGAACTCGTGCGTCGTCAGGCCTTCAGGCTCGAGGAAGATCTGATGGCTGGCCTTGTCGGCGAAGCGGTGGATCTTGTCCTCGATCGAAGGGCAGTACCGCGGGCCGACGCCCTCGATCACGCCCGCGTACATCGGCGATCGATCGAGGTTCGATCGGATGATTTCGTGCGTGGCGGCGTTGGTGTGCGTAATCCAGCACGGGAGCTGCCCGGGGTGCTGCTCCGGCGTGCCGAGGAACGAGAACACGGGGATCGGATCCAGATCGCCCGGTTGCTCCTGGCACGCGGAAAAGTCGATCGTCCGGCCGTCCAGGCGCGGCGGCGTCCCGGTCTTCAGGCGGCCCTGCGGCAGTTGCAGCTCCTGGAGCCGCGCGGCGAGGGAGATCGCAGGGGGATCGCCCGCCCTCCCCGCCGCGTAATTCTGAAGGCCGATGTGGACCAGGCCGTTCAGGAATGTCCCGGCTGTCAGGACCACGGCCCGGCCCGGGAAGCGGATGCCGGACTGGGTAATGGCGCCAGCCACCCTCTCCCCTTGGACCACGAGATCGTCGACGGCCTGCTGGAAGATCCAGAGATTCGGTTGCCTCTCGAGGCGCCCGCGAATCGCCTTCTTGTAGAGGAGACGGTCTGCCTGCGCGCGGGTGGCGCGCACGGCAGGCCCCTTGGAGCTGTTGAGGATCCGGAACTGAATCCCCGCCTCGTCCGTGGCGGCTGCCATCGCGCCGCCCAGAGCGTCCACCTCCTTGACGAGATGCCCCTTGCCGATCCCTCCGATAGACGGGTTGCAGGACATCTGCCCCAGCGTCTCGATGTTGTGCGTGAGAAGCAGCGTCCGACAGCCCATTCGCGCGGCCGCAAGCGCAGCCTCGGTTCCGGCGTGGCCTCCACCGACAACGATGACGTCGAAAGACTCGGGGTACTGCATGACTGACTGGGCGAGGCCAATGAAGGCGCGAGGCCGGAAAGCAGGGCCGTGAGCGCGCGAGTATACGGAGGGCCGACTGATGCTGTAGCGACTGTTTCACGTGGAACTGCGTTCCACGTGAAACAGTCAGCGACCGAAGCGAGGCTGGACGGCGGTTCCGCTGATCCGGAGAGTCATCGGCGCCTGGACCCTCTGCCTGCCCAGCTCGACGCGCACGACCCCGGCGATCGATGCGTCCGGTGCCACGGTGAAGTGGCTGCGGGCAACCATCGCTCCTGCGCGCCCCCCGGTCTCCTCGAACCGGACTCCACTGGCCGACGCGATGACGGTGCCGTCAAACTCGGTGAAGCGAGTCACGCCCGAGGCGGCCACGCCCTGGGTCGCCGCCAGGCCAAGGTTGATCCCGTTGAGTACGGCAAACCGGACCGTGAACGGTCCTGCGACGACGCTTTGCGCCATCGCTTCCTCCGGCGTCGCGCCGCGGCCCAGCATCACGAGGTTCAGGGCCGCCGTTCCCTGCATCGCGGCCGGCTGCCCTGCGGGCGATCCCGAGGACCGTCCGCGCAGCGATTCCAGGACCGTTTCGACGTCGACCTTCCCGGCATCGGCGGTACCCGTCACCACCCACTCGACGTCGCCCGCCACGAACAATTGGCCCGTCGTGATTCCGAAGTATCCCGTGAGGGCGTAATTCGACACTTCGAGGAGGTTGCCCCGGATGCTTCCAGTAGCGCGGGCATGGCTCCACCGCGTCCGCGGGCCGACCGGAACCGCCCACTGCCGCGCCTCGAGCGAGAAGTCGACCGCGCCCGGCTCGCCGGTCGACGGCCGAAACTGCAGTTCCATTGAACTGTCATCGGCGACGACTTCCTTCAGGACGAGCGGCCCGAAGCGGCCGTCATCGCCACGGCGCATTACCGCTTCGTACCGCCCGGGGAACAGGCGCGAGCCGGTGATCTGGACGGATTCGAAGCGGATCGTCGATATCGTCAGCGGCAGCCCCTCCGTTCCAGCGGGACTCGCTTGACCGCGGCCATCGCCTGGGCGGCCGACATCGTCGCGGGCGCGATCGTGGCCTCCCCCCAGACCCACTGCCCGCCGGTCAGCGCGAGCCACAGATCTCTCCAGTTGATCAGCAGCGCAACCTGCTCGGCGCCGAACTCGCCGCCGACGTCGATGCCCCGCAGGACGAGGCGAGGTCGAGGGCAGGACCCTGAACTCGGTTTCCGCGACCTTGACCGGCAGCCTGAAGGCGGTGGTCAGTCGCTCGCCGACGCGTGATGCCGAAGCCTGATCCCGGACCGGCTTCAGCACCCCGTAGACCAGCGCGCCGAAGACGACGAGGACGGCCAGGACGAGAAGCCGCTTCATCCACGCCTGCAGCACGACCCGCCGCCGTTGCTCGGTGTACTCCTCCGTCTCGGCCCGGTCGCGCTCTTCCTGAAGGTCCAGGCGATCGGGGACGTTCACGGTCGTGATCGCGAAGCTGGAAGCCTCGGTCGGGTCCCACGCGTGATCGGTGAACGGAGAAGGCGATGAGGCCTGGTGTGAGCGATTACTCTCTTTGAAATGGCTTATTTCACCTCGCTCCTGACGGTGCTCCGACGCTGCGGCCTCTTCCTGCACGAGCCTTGCAGCGGCCCGATCGACGCTTGCCCGCACCAGTTCGGCGCCCATGTCCCCGCCCGAGCCGACCGCGGCAGTTACGGGATCGAGTTCATTCTGCTCGAGGAACTGCACGACGACATCGGGTTCGAGGCGCAGCACTTCCTCGACCCGGCTGGAAGCCTGCAGGTCGTCGGCCTGGTCCATCGGTTCTACGAGGCCCGCCTCCTCCAGCTTGACGATCGTGCGCTCGATCCGCTCGCTGTCGAGGCTGGGCAGACGCGCGCGAAGCCCGGCGACGGTCAACCGGCCGTCGAGGAGGATCAGGACCAGCCGCTCGCTCTGCGTGAACTGGTGCGACTTCTCATAGACCTCGCGCAGCCCCTGATCGGTGCGGCGATAGACCATCGCTGAGTTCAACGACATTGCGTGGCTCGAGGAACCTGCGTCGGGCAGGCCAAGGGACGGAGGCGATCGATTGTATCGATGGACACCCCTGCACTTGCCGTTTCCATTCGCTCGATAAGCGCGCCGAAGGTCGCCCCTACGGTGCGCCAAACAAAAAGGGCGGCCTCGCGGCCGCCCCTCGCGGGCCCCTGGCGGCGTTAGGTGCTGGCCGCCGCCCGACGGTGCGCCCACCACTCGTTGAATTCGCCGATGATGCCGCGCCGGAAGGCCATCACGCAGACGACGAAGATCAGGCCGGTCACCACCGTGACGGACTCGCCGAGCCCGTTGAACCAGTCGATTCCGGTGACGCGGCCCAGGAACATGCCGATGTCGCCGACCTTGTTCTCCAGCGCGACGATGATGAAGGCACCCAGGATCGGGCCGAGCATCGTGCCCATGCCGCCGACGAGCACCATCAGGATGACGAGCCCGGACATGCTCCAGTGCGCATCGGTCAGCGTCGCAAATCCCAGGATCAGCGTCTTCGTCGCGCCGGCGAGCCCCGCGATCGCCGCGGACAGCACGAAGGCCAGCAATTTGAAGCGCGCCGTGTCGTAGCCCAGCGACATCGCCCGCGGTTCGTTCTCGCGGATCGCCTTCAGCACCTGGCCGAACGGCGAGTGCACGGTACGGTAGATGAGCAGGAACGACAGCACGAAGATGCCCAGCACGACGTAATAAAGGGAGACGTCGCTGGATAGGTCGACCAGCCCGAGGAACCTGCCCCGCGGCACGCTCTGCAGTCCATCCTCGCCGCCGGTGAACGGCGCCTGCAGGAAGAAGAAGAACAGCATCTGCGCGAGCGCGAGCGTGATCATCGAGAAGTAGATGCCGCTGCGGCGGATCGCCAGCGCGCCCATCACGAAGCCGAGCGCCGCGCCGGAGAGAAGTCCGATCAGCAGGCCGATCTCCGTCGGCACGCCCCAGAACTTGAGCGCGTGGCCGGTCGCGTAGGCGGCGCCGCCGAGGAAGGCCGCATGTCCGAACGAGAGCAGTCCCGTGAAGCCGATCAGCAGGTTGAACGCGCACGCGAACAGCGCGAAGCACATCACCTTCATCACGAACACCGGGTAGGCGCCGACGAAGGGCAGGATGGCGACGACCGCGAGCAGCGCCAGGTAGACGATGAACTCCTTCGACAGCCGCACGCTATTTCTCCTTGCCGAACAGGCCGGCGGGCCGGATCAGCAGCACGATCGCCATGATCACGAAGACCACGGTCGACGAGGCCTCGGGATAGAAGACCCGCGTGAAGCCCTCGATCACGCCGAGTCCCAGTCCGGTGAGGATCGAGCCCATGATGGAGCCCATGCCGCCGATCACCACCACGGCGAACACGACGATGATGAGGTTGCTGCCCATCAGCGGCTGGACCTGGAGGATCGGCGCCGCCAGCACGCCGGCGAAGCCGGCGAGCGCGACTCCGAAGCCGTAGGTCAGCGTGACCATCAGCGGCACGTTCACGCCGAACGCCTGCGTCAGCTGCGGGTTCTCGGTCCCGGCGCGCAGATAGGCCCCGAGCTTGGTGCGCTCGATGACGAACCAGGTGCCGAAGCACACGATGAGCGACGCGACCACGACCCACCCCCGGTAGTTGGGCATGATCATGAAGCCGAGGTTCGTGGCGCCTTCCAGCTGTTCGGGCACGCTGTACGGGAGGCCGGATACGCCATAGAAGGAGCGGAAGAGCCCTTCGATCAGCAGCACGAGACCGAAGGTCAGCAGCAGCCCGTACAGGTGGTCGAGCTTGTAGAGGTGCCGCAGCAGCAGCTTCTCGATGATGATGCCGAACACGCCGACCAGCAGCGGCGCGACGGCCAGCATCACCCAGTAATTGAGGCCGAAGTAGGTCAGGCCCATCCACGCGAAGACGGCGCCCATCATGTAGAGCGCCCCGTGGGCGAAGTTGATGACGTTCAGCAGCCCGAAGATGACCGCCAGCCCCAGGGACAGCATCGCGTAGAACGAGCCGTTGACCAGCCCCAGCAGCAGCTGGGACAGCAGCGCGGGCAGTGGAATGCCGAAGAGTTCAGTCATTGCAGCCGTCAGAAAAGGCACCGGGCGGATGTCCGCCCGGTGCATTCACACGATTACTTCTTAACGAGCGGGCACCTCGAGTTCGCGAGCTTCGTGTACGCCTCGTCGCCCGGAATCGTCTGCGCCAGCTTGAAGTAGTCCCACGGCTCCTTCGACTCCGCGGGCGACTTCACCTGCATCAGGTACATGTCGTGCACCATGCGGCCGTCGGCGCGGATCATGCCGTTCTTGGTGAACATGTCGTTGATCTTCGTCTTCCTGAGCTGCGCCATGACGGCGTCGGCGTCGTCAGTCCCCGCCGCCTTCACCGCCTTCAGGTAGTTGCTGACGGCGGAGTAGTCGCCCGCCTGAATCATCGACGGCATGCGCTTCATCTTGTCGAAGAAGCGGCGGCCCCACTCGCGCGACTCCGGCGTCTGGTTCCAGTACCAGCCGGTCGTGAGGTACATGCCTTCGGTGGTCTTCAGGCCCAGGCTGTGGATGTCGTTGATGAACATCAGCAGTCCGGCGAGCTTCATGTTCTTCGTGACGCCGAACTCGTTGGCCGCCTTGATCGAGTTGATCGTGTCGCCGCCGGCATTCGCGAGGCCCAGGATCTGCGCCTTGCTGCTCTGCGCCTGCAGCAGGAACGACGAGAAGTCCGACGCGCTCAGCGGGTGGCGAACCGCGCCGACCACCGTGCCGCCGTTGGCCTTCACCACGTCGCCGGTGTCCTTCTCGAGCGAGTGACCGAAGGCGTAGTCGGCGGTGAGGAAGTACCAGCTCTTGCCGCCGCTCTTGACGACCGCGGCACCCGTTCCATTGGCCAGGGCGACCGTGTCGTATGCGTAGTGCACCGTGTACGGCGTGCAGTCCTCGTTCGTCAGCCGCGACGACGCCGCGCCGATTGAAATGTACGGCCGCTTCTTCTCGGCGGCCACCTTGGCCGAAGCCAGCGCCGTCGACGAGTTGGTCCCGCCGATGATCACGTCAGCGCCGGCCTGGTCGATCCACTCGCGCACCTTCGACGAGGCGATGTCCGCCTTGTTCTGGTGGTCGGCGAAGACGAGTTCGATCTTCTTGCCCGGGAACTGCTTCTCCATGTCGGCGATCGCCATGCGGATCGCCTCGACGCCGCCCTGCCCGTCGATGTCCGAGTACAGCGAGGACATGTCGGTGACGAAGCCGATCACGATCTTGTCGCCGGACAGCTTCTGCGCCTGCGCGCTGCCGACGCCGAATGCCAGGCCGCACGTGGCCAGCGCGGCGCAAATCTTGTTCAATCTCATAGTGTCTCCTCCTCTAGGGGAAGCGTTGGTGGGTCAGACTCCAAGGAGCTCGTGCAGCGTGGCTTCCTTCTCCCGCAGCTGCGCCGCGGCGAAGGTTTCGACGATGCGTCCGTGCTCCATGACATAGAAACGGTCGGCCAGAGGCGCCGCAAAGCGGAAGTTCTGTTCGACCATCACGACGGTGTAGCCCTTGGCCTTCAGCATCCGGATCATGTCGCCGAGCTTGGCGACGATGACGGGCGCGAGTCCTTCGGAGATCTCGTCCAGCAGCAGCAGGTGCGCCCCGGTGCGCAGGATCCGGGCCACCGCGAGCATCTGCTGCTCGCCGCCCGACAGCCGCGACCCCTGGCTCCTGGCCCGCTCCTGCAGGTTCGGGAACATCCCGTAGATCTCGTCGATGCTCATGCCGCCCTCGGCCGCGACACGCGGCGGAAGCAGCAGGTTCTCCTCGCAGGACAGGCTGGCGAAGATGCCGCGCTCCTCCGGGCAGTAGCCGATGCCGAGGTGCGCGATCCGGTGCGTGGCCATCCCGATGGTCTCGGTGCCGTTGACCTCGATCGAGCCCTTGCGCGCGCCGGTCAGTCCCATGATCGCGCGCAGCGTCGTCGTTCGTCCCGCGCCGTTGCGGCCGAGCAGCGTGACCACCTCGCCCTGGTTCACGTGCAGGTCGACGCCGTGCAGGATGTGCGATTCGCCGTACCAGGCGTGCAGGTTCTTGATCTCGAGGGCGGTGGCCATGTCAGTGCCCGATCCCCTCGAGCTGTGTGTCCGTCGCGCCCATGTAGGCTTCCCTGACTGCCGGGTCGCTGGAGACCTTGTCGTACGGCCCCTCGGCGAGCACCGCGCCGCGCGACAGGACGGTGATCGTGTCGGCGATGCTTGCGACGACGTTCATGTTGTGCTCGACCATCAGCACCGTTCGGCCGGCGGCGACCCGCTTGATCAGCTCGGTGACGCGCGCCACGTCCTCATGGCCCATGCCCTGCGTCGGCTCGTCGAGCAGCATCAGTTCCGGCTCGGTGGCGAGCGTCGTCGCGATCTCGAGGGCGCGCTTGCGTCCGTACGGCAGCGATACCGTCGGGCTCGAGGCGAACGGGCCCAGGTCCACCTGGTCCAGCAGGGCCATGGCGCGCTCGTTCAGGTGCTCGAGCGAGCGCTCGCTGCGCCAGAACTGGAACGACAGGCCGGTGGGCCGCTGCAGCGCGATCCGCACGTTCTCGAGCACCGTGAGGTGCGGGAACACCGAGGAGATCTGGTACGAGCGGACGATGCCGCGGCGCGCGATGTGCTCGGGCGTGTCCCGCGTGATGTCATCGCCGTTGAAAAGGATGTGCCCGCGCGTCGGCGTCAGGAACTTGGTCAGCAGGTTGAAGCAGGTGGTCTTGCCCGCGCCGTTGGGGCCGATCAGCGCGTGGATGGCCCCTCGCACGACCTTCAGGTTGACGTCGCTGACAGCGACGAAGCCCTTGAACTCCTTCGTCAGGCCACGCGTTTCCAGGATGATGTCTGAGGGCTTCATGCGTTCGTTGTTGTTTTTCCGGGCCTGCTGCCCGCCCGTTCAGGCGGAGGCGGCGAGCATAGCAACGTAATCGGCGTGGGACGCGACCCGCGGGTTGGTGCCGTGGCAATGGTCCTTCAGGGCGTGCGTGGCGATGTCGTCGTAGACAGCCGGGCCGATCCCCATCTCGCCGAGGCCGGACGGCAGCCCCAGCCGTCGGTTGAGATCGCGGATCGCGGCGGCCAGGGCCGCGCCGCCGCGCACGCCGAAGACGTCGGCGATCGCCTGGACCTTGTCGGGCACGACGGCCTCGTTGAACTTGACCACCTCCGGCAGCAGCACGGCGTTCAGCGTGCCATGGTGCGGGCCGATCGGCAGCGCGCCGAGGGCATGCGACAGCGAGTGGACGGCGCCGAGCCCCTTCTGGAAGGCCATCGCTCCCTGCATCGAAGCGCTCATCATGTTCCAGCGCGCCTCGCGGTCCGTCGGCTGGTTTACCGCGCGGTCGATGTGCTTGAGCGCGCGCACGAGCCCGTCGTGGGCAATCGCATCGGCTGGCGGATTCACCGCCTTGGAGAGGAACGTCTCGACGCAGTGGGCCACCGCATCCATGCCCGTGGCGGCCGTCAGTTTCGGCGGCAGCCCGTACGTCAGTTCCGGGTCGCAGATCGCGGTCCTGGGCACCAGGTGCCACGAATGGAAGCCGAGCTTGCGGCCATCGTCGAGGATGATGATGGCGCCGCGTGCCACTTCACTGCCGGTGCCGGCCGTCGTCGGAATGGCGATCAGCGGAGCAACGCCCGGGGTGATCTTCGGGCTGCCACCAAGGATGGTCGCGTAATCGGCCAGCACGCCGGGATGGGTCGCCATGATGGCGACGCCCTTGGCGAGGTCGATCGGGCTGCCGCCCCCCAGCGCCACCAGCCCGTCGGCGGCGTGGGCCTTGTAGGCCGCGACGGCTTTCGTCACGGCCGCTTCCGTCGGATTCGACGGGGTCTCGTCGAACACCGCAACCGGCAGGTCGCCAAGGGCCGACTTGAGCCGTTCGAGCAGCCCGGCCGCGACCACACCGCGATCAGTGCAGACCAGTGGACGACGAATGCCGGCGCGTTCGCACTCCGAGCGCGCAAGCGCGATCGCCCCGAAGTCGAACTGGACCTGCGTGATGTAGTAGATCAGCCCCAATACGGTCTCCTGCGTATGGGTACTGCGGTGGGACATGCCCGCCCGGCGGGCCTCGTCTCGGGCCTTGCGGGGGTCGGCCAGTATCTTCGCAAAGCAGCATCGGCGCAAGACACGCGGTCAAGGTGAAACCCGAACAGGCTTGCTATTGTTCCGGCCGCAACCTCGCACAGCTTCCCCGATGACGACAACGAACGCGCCCGGCGGCTCACCCACATGGGCGCCCTGACGCGACTGCTGAACGTGCCGGCGCTGATCCGGCACCTGAGACGGAACAGGGCCGGACGTTCCGTGTGGGATCCCGCGGACGACCTCGAACTCGCGCTGTACGGGGCGGTCTTCGGCAATAACTTCCTGCATTACGGCTACTTTCCCGAGCCGCCCGCCGATCCAGAGTCGATCAGCCTCGCCGACGCGAAGCAGGCGATGGACGACTACGCGTCGCTGCTGGTCGAGCGCGTGCGACCGGGAGAGCGTGTGCTCGACATCGGCTGTGGCATGGGCGGCTTGCTGGCGCGCCTCGACGCGGCTGGCGCCCATCCCACCGGTCTCACACCGAACCACTCGCACGCGGCACACATCCGCGCGCACTGGCCCCACATCCCGCTGCTCGAAGGCACGTTGGAGTCATTCGACCCGCGACAGCGGCCGGAGCGCTTCGAGGCAGCGATCAACGCCGAGTCGTTCCAGTACATCGCGCTAGACGAGGGGATCGAGCGAGTGAAGTCCTTCCTCGCGCCAGGTGGGCGCTGGATCGTGATCGACTATTTCCGGCTGAAGCCCGATTCGAAGAACCGGTCAGGCCACCTGCTCGCGGATTTCGACGCCGCGGTCGCCCGGCACGGACTGGACGTCGTCGAGCGCGTCGACGTCACTGACAACGTCTTGCCGTCGCTCGCCTACGCCCGTGTGCTCGCCGACCGCTTCGCGTTGCCGGTCGCCCGCTTCTTCAGCGAGAGGTTCTTCCTGCGCCATCCGTTCCTCGGCTACCTGTTCCAGCCCGACGTCCGCGAGAAGCTGGCGAAGGTGCGCCTCGACACGCTGGACCCCGAGGTGTTCCGGCGCGAGAAACGCTACCTGCTGTACGTGCTGCAGCCGAAGGCGTAGCGGACCGCGAAGAAGAAAGGCCGCCCGAGGGCGGCCTTTGTACTTGCGGCGGGCCAGGTCAGGCGGCGAGCCGCTGCTCCAGCGCGCTGCGCGTCTCGCGCAACTCGCGCGGCAGCCTGGGCTCCAGTTTCGCGAACAACTCGCTGTGCAGCGCAATCTCCTTGCGCCAGTCATCGAGGCTCACGGCCGTGATGCGCTCGTACTGCGCGCGCGGGAACTCGAGCCCCGTCCACTGCAGGTCTTCATAGCGCGGCGAGATGCCGAACAGATGCTCTGCGCCACTCGCGCGCCCCTCGACGCGCTCGACGATCCACTCGAGCACCCGCATGTTCTCGCCGAAGCCCGGCCACGCGAACTTGCCGTTCTCGTCGGTGCGGAACCAGTTCACGGTGAATATCTTCGGCAGCGTGGCGCCGCTGCCCCCGAGCTTCTCGCCGAGCGCGATCCAGTGGCCGAAGTGATCGCCCATGTGGTAGCCGCAGAACGGCAGCATCGCGAACGGGTCGCGGCGCAGCACGCCCTGCGCGCCCTGCTGGGCCGCCGTGGTCTCGGAGCCCATCGTCGCGGCCATGTAGACGCCCTCGACCCAGGACCGCGCCTCGGTGACGAGCGGCACCGTCGTCGAGCGACGGCCACCGAACAGGAAGGCGTCGATCGCCACCCCGTCCGGGTTCTCCCAGTCCTCGTCGATCGACGGGCACTGGCTGGCGGCGACCGTGAAGCGCGCGTTGGGGTGCGCGGCCTTGCGGCCCGCCTTGCCGTCCTCCGGCGTCCAGTCCTTGCCCTGCCAGTCGATCAAGTGGTCCGGGGCGGGGCCCATGCCTTCCCACCACACGTCGCCATCGTCGGTCAGCGCGACATTGGTGTAGATGACGTTCTCGTGCAGCATGGCCATCGCGTTGTGGTTCGTCTTCTCCGACGTGCCCGGCGCGACGCCGAAGCAGCCCGCTTCCGGGTTGATCGCGTACAGGCGGCCGTCCGCGCCCGGCTTGATCCACGCGATGTCCTCGCCGATCGTCGTGACCTTCCAGCCGTCGAACGCCGGCGGCGGAATCAGCATGGCGAAGTTGGTCTTGCCGCAGGCCGACGGGAATGCCGCGGCGATGTGGTACTTCTTCCCGTGCGGCGGCGTCACCGCCAGGATCAGCATGTGCTCGGCGAGCCAGCCCTGGTCGCGGCCCATCGTCGATGCGATGCGCAGCGCGAGGCACTTCTTCCCGAGCAGGGCATTGCCGCCGTAGCCGGACCCGTACGACCAGATCTCCCGCGTTTCCGGGAAGTGCACGATGTACTTGGTGTCGCTGCACGGCCACGGCACGTCCTTCTCGCCCTCCGCCAGCGGCTTGCCGACCGAGTGGAGACACGGGACGAACTCGCCGTCGGTGCCGAGCAGGTCGATCACCGCGCGGCCCATGCGCGTCATGATGCGCATGTTCACGGCCACGTAGGCGCTGTCGGACAGTTCGACTCCGAGCTGGGCGATGTGGCTGCCGAGCGGCCCCATCGAGAACGGCACGACATACATCGTGCGGCCGCGCATGCAGCCGGCGAACAGGCCGTTCAGCGTCGCGCGCATCTCGGCGGGCGCCGTCCAGTTGTTCGTGGGGCCGGCATCTTCCTTCTGCTCGCTGCAGATGAACGTGCGGTCCTCGACGCGCGCCACGTCGCTCGGGTCCGACAGGGCAAGGTAGCTGTTGGGACGCTTCGCGGGATTCAGGCGCTTGAACGTCCCGGACTGCACCAGTTCGTCGCACAGCCGGTCGTACTCGGCCTGCGATCCGTCGCACCACACGATGCGATCGGGCTGGGTCAGGCGGGCCATGTCGGCCACCCAGGCGATCAGCTTCTTGTTCCTGACGTACGAAGGGGCGGCCGCCTGCCCCGAAAGCACTGCACTCATTGGTCCTGCCTCCAAGGTCGTCGCCTTGTCCCTCGGCGAGGGCGCAGCGATCGGGATTCCTGCCACTTCGTGGCTTGTGGCCGCGAGCAATCGGCGGTCGGCGGATGGCCGCGAAGCGCCGGTTGCGGGAAAGCGGGTTATTTTAGCCGTGGCCAACAGACCGACCAAGATGGGCGCGCGAGCACGCCCTGGACCCGAGCCGACGAACGGCGGATCCTGCTCCCACACACCCCCGGAACCTCTCGATGAAGATCCTGATCCTCGACGACTATCAGGACGTCGTCCGCCACCTCGACTGCTTCGCGCGCCTGCGCGGTCACGATGCGCGGGTGCTCACCGCGCCAGCCGCCGGCCTCGGCCAGCTCGCGGTGCGCCTGCGCGACGCAGAGGCCCTGGTCCTGACACGCGAACGCACGCGGATCACCGAAGCACTGCTGGCCCGCCTGCCGAAGCTTCGGATCATCAGCCAGACCGGCAAGGCCGGCCCGCACATCGATGTCGAGGCCTGCAGCCGCCGCGGCGTGGCGGTCGCGGAGGGGCCGGGGTACCCGGCGGCCACGTCCGAGTTCACATGGCTGCTGATCCTCGCCGCGATGCGCCGCCTGCCCGCGTACATGGCGAACCTCTACGCCGGCGCGTGGCAGCAGAGCGTGCCCGCGCGACCGGACTGGCCCCTCGCCGGCCTCGGCGCCGCGCTGGCCGGCAAGACGCTCGGGGTGTGGAGCTACGGCAAGATCGGCGCCCTGGTCGCCGGCTACGGCAAGGCCTTCGGGATGCAGGTGCTGGTTCATGGCAGCGAGCAGGCGCGCGGGCGCGCGGAAAGGGACGGCCACGCGACGACGGCCAGCCGCGCAGAACTGTTCGAGCGCGCCGACGTGCTGACGCTGCACCTGCGGCTGGCCGAGAGCACGCGCGCCTGCGTGACGCGGCAGGACCTGGCGCGGATGCGGACCACCGCCCTCCTGGTCAACACGAGCCGCGCCGAACTCGTCGAACCCGGCGCGCTCGTCGAAGCCCTGCAGCGCGGGCGCCCGGGGATGGCCGCCATCGACGTCTACGAGCGCGAGCCCGCGCGCGACGAGCCGTTGCTGCGGCTGCCGAACGTCGTCGCCTCGCCGCACCTCGGCTTCGTCGAGCGCACGTCCTACGAGACGCTGTTCGGCGGCGCGTTCGACAACGTCGTCGCCTTTGCCGATGGCCGGCCGTGCAACCTCGTCAACGCCGCGGCCCTCGCGGCCCGTTAGCCGGGCCAGCGCGGCCTGGCGGCGAGGCGGCGGTCGCCGCGGCGTCACTCGACGATGTTGATCTCGACCGCCTGCGGCCCTTTCTGTCCCTGCTGCACCTGGTACTCGACGCGCTGGTTCTCCTTCAGCGTGCGGAATCCCTTCGACTTGATGCCGCTGTAGTGGGCAAACAGGTCCGAGCCGCCATCGTCGGGCTTGATGAAGCCGAAGCCCTTCGTTTCATTGAACCACTTCACGATCCCTGTCGGCATGCCATGTCACTCCGGGGTTGGCGCGGGAAAGCGCCCGCGACGCGCAAACGATCTCGCTGTGGGTGATAGCCGGGAGCAGGTAATGCGACAGGAACGGCCCGTCTCGTGTTACCGGGCGGCTGGCCAAGGCGTCTCCGAATTCACAGCCGAATCGACTGCCTCTTCACGCTACTTCAGCGCCCTACGGACTTCCGGGCGCCTCGCCACCACTTTAGAACGTGCGGCGCAGATGGCAATCCGGGCGCCCACGTACCCCGGGCGACGCGAGGATCGCGGAACCACGCGATGCGCGCGGCCACCCGGCTCCCGTCCGCCTCGGGACCAGAAAGGCCGCCGGCGCCTCAGGCGGCATCGACGCGCCGGTTCTTCCAGCGCCCCCAGACGCGGTAGGTGATCCCCACGCTCAACACGACGGCGGCCATCCGTATCGCGTGAAACGCCGTGACGATGGGCACGCCGAGCTGCAGCGCCTTCGCGGTGAGCGCCATCTCCCCGATGCCGCCCGGCGTCGTCGCCACGATTGCGGTCGACCAGTGCAGGCCGGAACCGGCCGACAGCAGCCAGCCGAACACGGCCGCGATCACGAGGTACACGAGCGTGACCGCCGCCACGGCGCCGAGGAAGCGCGGCGCCGACTCGAAGAAACCGGGCGTGAAGCGCGTGCCGAGCCCGATGCCGATCAGCAGCTGACCGGCATTGACGACGGGCACGGGCAACGACGACCAGGTGAGGCCCATCGACGTGACGACCGCGGCGGCCAGCAACGGCCCGATCATCCAGCCATTCGGCGAGCCCAGGCGGCGCATCGCATAGGCTGCCCCGCCGGTAACGGCCGCCAGCATGGCGAATCCGCCCCACGAGAACTCGCGTGCGACCGGCACGTAGGGATCGAGGCCGCGGATGTCGAACGCGTTCAGCAGCAACGGCACGATCAGCACGACCAGCATGATGCGCAGGCTGTGCGCGGCGGCCACGCGCTCGACTTGCCCACCGTGCCGCTCCGCCAGCACCGCCATCTCGCTGGCGCCGCCGATCGCCATGCCGAAGAACGCGGTCGGCGCGTCGGTCGCGACCATCTTGCCCAGCAGCCAGCTGCCGAGCACGCCGAGCGCCAGCGCGAAGGTGACGGCCAGCGCAACCCACGGCCCGAGCCGAACCACCTCGCGCACCACGTCGGGCGAGAAGTACAGCCCGAGCGCCACGCCGATGATCCATTGCCCGGCCTGGCGCCCGCCGGGCGGCGACGCGAGCCTGCCGTACAGCGTGCTGGCGAGCGCCACCGCCACCAGCGGCCCGATCAGCCACGGCAGCGGCGTCCGGATCCAGATGCAGGCGAGCGCGCCCGCCAGCGCGACGGCGATGGAACGAAGCACGGGCAGCAGGTGGGCCATCGGCGGCGGCGCGCGCGGCGCGGACGGTGGGTGCGGCGAGGCCGGAAGCCGCGGCGCAGTCTAGCCGCGACGCCGCGCCATGGTGCGCGCCACGAACGGGGCGAGCAGCACGATCGCGGTCAGCAGCAGCAGCGCCGCCGAGATCGGCTGCGTGATGAACACCGACGGGTCGCCCTGGCTGATCGCGAGCGCGCGGCGCAGCTGGCTCTCGGCCAGCGGACCGAGGATCAGGCCGATCACCGCCGGCGCGACCGGGAATCCCCAGCGCCGCATCCCGAAACCCAGCAACCCGAATACGTAGAGAGTCACGAGGTCGACGACCGACTGGTGCAGGCTGTACGCGCCCAGCGTCGCGAACACGAGGATGGCCCCGTACAGCAGCGGCTTCGGGATCCGCAGCACCTGGACCCAGAGTCCGATCAGCGGCAGGTTGAGGACGAGCAACAGCACGTTGCCGACGTACAGGCTCGCGATCAGCGCCCACACGAGGCTGGCCTGGGTCTGGAACAGCAGCGGACCCGGCTGGATGCCGTAGTTCTGGAACGCCGCCAGCAGGATCGCTGCCGTGGCCGACGTCGGGATGCCGAGCGTCAGCAGCGGCACCAGCACGCCGGTGGCAGCCGCGTTGTTCGCAGCCTCGGGCCCGGCCACGCCTTCGATCGCGCCGTGCCCGAATTCCTCAGGCTTCTTGCTGAGCTTGCGCTCCATCGCGTACGACAGGAAGGTCGGAATCTCGGCCCCGCCAGCGGGAATCGTGCCGAACGGGAAACCCACGGCCGTCGCGCGCAGCCACGCCGGCCACGAGCGCCGCCAGTCCTCCCTCGACATCATCAGCGAGCCGGACAGCCGCTCCATCTTCTCGCGCTGCCGGCTGCTGTACGCGGCGACGTACAGCGCCTCGCCCACGGCAAACAGGCCGACCGCGAGCACGACCACGTCGATGCCGTCCAGCAGTTCCGGCACACCGAACGCGAAGCGCTGCTGCCCGGTCTGTTCGTCGATGCCGACCAGGCCGAACAGCAGGCCGAGGAACAGCATCGTCAGGCCACGGACCGTCGACTGCCCGAGCACGGCTGCGACGGTGACGAAGGCGAACACCATCAGCGCGAAGTACTCGGCCGGACCGAACTTCAGCGCGATCTCGACCACCACGGGCGCGAGCAGCGTCAGCAGCACAGTCGCAATCGATCCGGCGACGAACGACCCGATAGCGGCGGTCGCCAGCGCCGGGCCCGCACGCCCGCGCTTCGCCATCTGGTTGCCCTCGAGCGCGGTGGCGATCGAAGCCGACTCCCCGGGCGTGTTGAGCAGGATCGTGGTCGTCGACCCGCCGTACATCGCTCCGTAGTAGATGCCCGCGAACATGATCAGCGCGCCGGTCGGGTCGAGCTTCACCGTGATCGGCATCAGCATCGCCACCGTCAGCGCGGGGCCGACGCCGGGCAGCACGCCGACAAAGGTCCCCAACGTGACGCCGACCAGCCCCCACAGCAGGTTCAGTGGCGTCAGCGCAATGCCGAACCCGCCGAGCAGGGCGCCGAAGGTCTCGGTCACAGCCCCGCCCCGCCGAGGATCGGTCGCAACCAGCCTGCCGGGAGGTTCACGTTCAGGAAGCGCACGAAGAACAGGAACACGCCGAGCCCGAGCAGCAGCCCCATCGCGCCGTCCCGCAGCCAGCGTCCGCTGCCGAAGCCGCGCGCCACGCAGGCGAACAGCGCGGCGGCGGCGAGCACGAAGCCCGCCGTGTTGATCAGCGCCATCTGTGCGAACAGACCGGCGCTGACCCAGCCGAAGGCGCCCGCGACGAACCCGTGCTCGCCGCGCTCGGCCGGATCGTCCGGCGTGCGCGCCCGCCAGCCGCCGGTGAAGCACTCGGCCAGCAGCAGGCCGCCGAGCAGGATCAGCCCGAAGCTGATCGCGACCGGCATCACGTTCGGGCCCACGCGCGCGTAACCGCCCGCGGCGGGCATCGCTCAGGGCAACGACAGCCGCGGCGACGCCGAGCCCCATCACCCCGAGAGACAGGACGACGTCGACCAGCGCGCCGCGGCGCGATGCCGCCGCGTGACCGAAGGTCACGTCACCTCTTCAGCCCGAGCGATTCCATGATCGCGGCGACCCGGCGAGTGTCTTCCTCGAGGAACGCCTTGAACTGATCGCCGGCCAGGAACCAGGACGACCAGCCCATCTTGCTCAGCGTCTCCTTCCACGCCGGCGTCTCCGTCGCGGCCTGGACGAGCTTGACGAGCTGGTCGCGCTGCGCGGGCGTCAGCCCCGGTGCACCGAAGATGGCGCGCCAGTTGCCGAGCACCACGTCGATGCCCTGCTCCCTGAGCGACTTTATGCCGTCCTCGCCGGTCGGGCCGGACACGGCGAGCGCGCGCATGCGGCCGGCCTTGATCTGCTGGGCGTACTCGCCGAGGCCCGACACGCCTGCGGTGACGTGGCCGCCGACGATCGCCGCGATCGAATCGCCGCCGCCCTTGAACGGCACGTAGTTGATCTTCGAGACGTCGCCGCCGACCGCCTTCGCGATCATGCCGACCAGGATGTGGTCGGTGCCGCCTGCGGAGCCGCCGCCCCACGAGACCGCCCCCGGGTTCGCCTTGAACGCCTGCACGAGGTCACCCATCGTCTTGTGCGGCGATGACGAGGGCACCACGATCACTTCGTATTCGCTGGTGAGCCGCGCGATCGGCGTCACCATCGTCAGGTCGACCGGCGACTTGTTCAGGATGATTCCGCCGACCATGACGAGTCCCCCGATGATCACGGCATCGGGGTCGCCCTTGGCGCTGTTGACGAACTGCGCGAGGCCCGGCGTGCCGGCCGCGCCGCCCTTGTTCTCGAACGAAACCGACTGGACCAGCTTCGCGCTCTGCATTGCCGCCGCGAGCTGGCGGCCGGTCTGGTCCCAGCCGCCGCCCGGGTTGGCGGGAATCATCATCTTGAGGGTGCCGACCTGCTGCCCGAAGGCCGGGCTCGACAGGCCGAACGGGGCCGCAAGCGCTGCCGTCACGGCGATGGAGAACTCGCGACGCTTCATGGATGTCTCCTGTTCTGTTCCTGTGGTCCGCCAAGGGGCCGCGAAAGCATACCCGCCCTTGCCGGGTGACGGCGCGCGCCGCCGCGGACGGGATGCGACGTCAGTCCGCCCGCAACGCGTCGACGATCTTCATGCGGCTCGCCTTGATCGCCGGCAGGAACCCGCCGACGAAGCCCATCAGCAGGGCGAAGGCGAGCGCCTGCGCGACGATGCGCGGGGTCAGCGTGAACGAGAACGCGAGTTCCGAGAACGACTGGAAGTTGGTGGTGGACACCGTGATCGCGGTCAGCGAGCTTGCCGCGGCGAGCCCGGCGAGGCCGCCGACCAGCGCGAGCAGCAGCGACTCGCCGAGAAAGGCCGCGAGGATCGCGCGCCGCCGGAACCCGAGCGCGCGCAGAGTCCCGATCTCCCCGGTGCGGGTCGCGACGGCCGCGTACATCGTGATCGTCGCGCCGATCATCGCCCCGAGCGAGAAGATCACCGACAACGCCATGCCCAGCAGCGTGATGAAGGTCGACAGGCCGGCCGACTGGTCCTCGTAGAACTCGGTCTCCCGCTTGATGCTCACCTTCAGCCGCGGGTCTTCGTCCAGCCGGGCCTTCATCGGCTCGAACGAGTCCGACGTCGCGAGGCGCGCGATCACCGACGAGTAACCCGACCGCCGGAACGCCTGCATCATCTGCTCGACGTCGCCCCAGATCTCGGAGTCGAAGCCGCTCTTGCCGGCGTCGAACACGCCGACGACCGTCCAGGCCCGCCCGGCGAAGGAGAGCTGCTGCCCGAGCTCGACGCCGGCGAACCCGCGCGCCACCGAGGCGCCGACGACGATCTCCGACGAACCTGGCGCGGAACATCCGCCCCTGCACGATCCTCGCCTGCGGGCGCAGCGCGACGCCCATCTCCGGCAGGCCGCGCACGACGACGTTGCTGCGCTTGGTCGGCTGGTCGATCTTGGGCAGCGAGTTCAGCACCACCACCTCCTTCGAGACCAGCGCCCGCCCGTCCGGTCCGCGCGCGACCTCCGGGGCGGTCTCGATCAGCGCCGCCTGGTCGCGCAGCAGGCCGCTCTGCACCTCGGTCTGGCTGCCCTGCCGGATCACGACGACGTTGTCGACCGAGCCCGTCGACACGAGCGTCGTCTTCAGACCCGGCGTCCAGCATCAGCACGGCCGCGAAGACGAACACGACCAGCGCCATGCCGCCCGCGGTCAGCGCCGTGGTGAGCTTGCGCACCCAGAGATTGCGCGCGACGTAGCTGAGCGGGATCTTCATCCGTTCACGCGCGGTGTACGCGACCGCTGCGCAGCCGTGCCCTCGCCGCCCGGCCGCCGGTCAGGCCACATGACGCAGCCCGTCGACGATCCTGATGCGCGAGGCGCGAACCGCCGGCACGACGCCGGCGACCAGCCCGACCGCCAGCGCGCACGCGGCCTGCAGGTAGAACGTCTGCGGCACCAGCGGCATCTTGGCGAACACGCTGATGGTCGCGGCGTGGAACACCCGCACGACCGGCGGCGTCAGCAGCATCCCGATCGCACCGCCGACGGCGGCGAGCAGCATCGCCTCGGCGAGGATCAGCAGCGCGACGGTGCGCGGCGGGAAGCCGAGCGCCTTCAGCGTCGCGTACTCCGACAGCCGCTCGCGCGCCGTCATCGCCATCGTGTTGGCCGCCACCGCCATGATGATCAGGATGACGACGTAGCTGACGCCCTCGATCGCGACGACGATCGTCTCGATCATCGGCGACGAAGGCGAGCTGTGAACGCCTTCTCGGTCTCGGTGAGCGTCTCGGCCAGCGAGTTCTTGAACTCGGCGTCGATGGCGCGCGCGATGTCGGCCGACGCCGCGGCTGTCGGCGATGCTCGACGATGAACACGCCGACCTGGTCGGCGCGGCGGGGGAAGATCTTCCTGCATCTGCTCGTTCAGGTAGTCCCAGTGGAAGTACATCTGGCGCGTGATCGTCGGTCTCGTCCTTCGCGTCGTAGATCGCCGCGCACCGTGAACTCCCAGTTGCCCGGGTAGATCGAGCCCTTCAGCGGGATCGTGTCGCCGACCTTGAAGCCGTACAGGTCGGCGAGCTGCCGGCCGACGACCGCGCCGCGACGATCGCGCAGGAAGGCCGCGTACTCGTCCGGGTCGAAGATGTACTCGGGGTACATCGAGGAAGTACGTCGGCGCGTCGACGGCGAACTGCGCGAAGAAGTTCTTGCGGCGTCCTTGTAGACGCCGCCGAACCAGTTCGACACCGACACCGCCGGTCACGCCCGTCGACCGCGCGGATGCGGCTCGCGGTAGTACACCGGCAGCGGAGAACGTCAGCGAGATGGCGTTGCGCGCGATGAGCCGCGGTCGCCGAGGCGGCGTCCGAGCCCGCGTACCACGCGTCGCACCACCGTCTGCAGCAGCCCGAACGCGAGGACCGCGATCACCAGGCCGACGATGGTCAGCGTCGAGCGCAGCCTGTGCGCGGAAGACGTTGCGTGAGGACGAGCTTGAGGAAGAACATCAGTGCCGCCGGGGCGGCTGTCGGTCAGCTCGCCCTTGTCGAGGTGGATCAGGTGTGCGCGCGCCTCCGCGGCGCGCGGGTCGTGCGTCACCATCACGATCGTCTTGCCGAGCTCGACGTTGAGCCGGTCGCAGCAGCTCGAGGATGTCCGCCGCGGACTGCCGGTCGAGGTCGCCGGTGGGCTCGTCGGCGACGATGAGCAGCGGGTCGGTCACCAGCGCGCGCGCGATCGCCACGCGCTGCTCCTGTCCGCCGGAGAGCTCGTTCGGGTAGTGCTTCATGCGGTCGGCGAGCCCGACGAGGTCGAGCAGCAGCGCGACGCGCTCGCGGCGCTCGGCGCGCGACAAGTCGCGTGAGCAGCAGCGGCAGCTCGACGTTCTCGAACGCCGTCAGCACCGGCATCAGGTTGTAGAACTGGAACACGAAGCCGACGTGCGCGCGCGCCAGTCGGCGAGCTCCGAGTCGCCGAAGCGGGTGATGTCCTCGCCCGCGACTCGCAGCCGCCCGGCGTCCGGCTGGTCGATGCCGGCGATCAGGTTCAGCAGCGTGGTCTTGCCCGACCCGGACGGTCCCATCAGCGCGACGAACTCGCCCTCGCGGATCGTCAGGTTGATGTCGGTGAGCACCGGCACGATCTGGTCGCCGCGCACGTACGACTTGGTGAGGCCGGCGATCTCGACCAGCAGCGGGCGCTCCCCCGCCGGATGCGGCGCGGCGGCCATCGGGCTACTTCTTCGCCACCGTCACGGCCGCGCCGTCGGCCAGGCGCTCGCTCGGCGCCGACACGACCCGGGTGCCGGGCGCGAGATCGACGCGCACCAGGTCGCCGACCTTCGCGCCGACCGCGACCGGCTGCGACTTCACCCGCTCCGCGCCGCCCTTCTCGTCGCGCGCGACCACGAACACGACGTCGCGGCCGTCGCGCTTGACGACGGCGTCCGGGCGCACCGCTGGCACCGGCTTGCGCTCGTCGGCCGCCAGCGGGCGTGACAGGAACGCGATCTTCGCGCTCATGTCGGGCAGCACGCGCGCGTCGCGCTCCACGAACGTCACCTTGACCAGCAGCGTCGCCTTGCTGCGGTCGACGGTCGGCACGATGCGGCTCACTTCCCCGAGCAGCCGCAGCTCGGGGTAGGCGTCGAGCTGGATCTCGGCCGGCTGGCCGATGGCGATCTTCGCGATCGACGATTCCGAGACGTCGGCCTCGACCTCGAGCGTTTCCATGTCGGCCATCGTCACCACCGCCCCCGTGGTGCCCGACGCCGACGAGAACGGCGTGACGATGTCGCCGACGTTCGCGCTCTTCGTCAGCACGATGCCGGTGAACGGCGCGCGGATCAGCGTCTGGTCGTAGGCGACCCCGGCGACGCGGGCGTTGGCCTCGGCCACGGCGATCTGCGCCTTCAGCGACTCGATCGCGGCGCGGGCCTTGTTGTGGCGCGCTTCCGCCGTGTCCAGCGCGGAGCCCGAGATGAAGCTCTGGCGTCGCGAGGTCCTGCGCGCGCTTGAGCGCCGCCTGCGCGTCGTCGAGTTCGGCCTGCCCTTGCGCGAGGTTGGCGCGCGCGGCCTGCACCTGCGCCTGCGCCTGCTCGCGCTGCGCCGCGACGTCGCGGTTCTCGAGGCGCGCGATGACGTCGCCTTCCTTGACCATCTGGCCCTCCTGCACGCCGAGCCACTCGAGGCGGCCGGTGCCCTTGGACGACACCGATGCGCGCCGGGCAGCGACCACCCGGCCGGTCGCGTTCAGCACGGCAACGGACGTCGACGGGTAGGCCGATGCGACGGTGGCGATGTCGACCGCCGTCGCCGCCTGCCGCCCGCGGATCACGAAGGCCGCCGCCAGCACGATGGCCAGAACGATGCACCACACCCACCAGCGCTTCCACAGCGGACGGCGGCGGCGCAGCGTCGGGCCCGCGCTGCGATCGATCGCAAGCCGCGACAGCGAGGCGGAAGAAGAGGAAGGGCTGGCGGGCTGGTCTGCCATTGCGAATCCGAAGTGGGTGAGCGGAGCAATGCTATCGGATGCTCGCGCCCGGCCCGCCCCGTTCCGCGCCTCCGGCGTGGCGATTCGCGCCCCGCAGCGCGCCGCTGGCGCCACCCCGGGGGCGGCGCGCCTACTTGCCGATGCAGAACCGGCTGAAGATCACGCCGAGCAGGTCGTCGGCCGTGAACTCGCCGGTGACCTCCGCCAGCGCGTTGCCGGCCAGGCGCAACTCCTCGGCGAACAGATCGAGCACCGCGTCGCGGCGCTCGGCGTGCGCCGCGGCGGCGCCCAGGTGCTCGCGCGCGCGCTCGAGCGCCTGGACCTGGCGCGTGCGGGCGAGGATCACGTTCTCGCCGGTGGTGTCGCGCTCCCACCCGGCGATGCGTTTCAGTTCCGCGCGCAGCAGCTCGACACCGGCGCCGCTCTTCGCCGACAGCCACACGCGCGGCCCGTCGACGCGGGGCGGCTGCCCGGCCAGGTCGATCTTGTTCAGGACCGTCAGGACCGGCACGCCGCTTCCGATGCGTGCATCGACCTGCCGCATGACGTCCTCGTCGCGATCCGGGTGCGTGGCGTCGACGAGGTGCAGCACCGCGTCGGCCCGCGCGAGCTCGGCCAGGGTGCGCTCGATGCCGATCTTCTCGATCTCGTCGGCGGTGGCGCGCAGCCCCGCCGTGTCGACGATGTTCAGCGGGATGCCGTCGACGCTGATCGTCTGAGCGATGCGGTCGCGCGTCGTGCCCGGCACGGCGGTGACGATCGCGATCTCCTCGCCCGCGAGCGCGTTCAGCAGGCTCGACTTGCCGACGTTCGGCGCCCCGACCAGCACCACGTCCAGCCCTTCGCGCAGCACCGCACCCTGCCTCGACTGCGCCAGCAGGCGGTCGAGGTCCGCGCGCAGCCGCGCCAGCTTCCCGGCGGCGTCCGCTTTCTGCAGGAAGTCGATCTCCTCCTCGGGAAAGTCGAGCGTGGCTTCCACCAGCATGCGCAGCTCGACCAGGCCGTCGTGCAGCGCGTGCACGCGCCGCGAGAACTCGCCCGCCAGCGACCGCACCGCGCTGCGCGCCGCCAGTGCGGTCGAGGCGTCGATCAGGTCGGCGACCGCCTCGGCCTGCGCGAGGTCGAGCCGGTCGTTGAGGAAGGCGCGCTGCGTGAACTCGCCGGGGGCGGCCAGGCGCGCGCCGAGCGCGCGGCCGGCCTGCAGGCAGCGCTCGACGACCAGGCGCAGCACCACCGGCCCGCCGTGGCCCTGCAGCTCGAGCACGTTCTCGCCGGTGTACGAATGAGGCGCGGGGAAGAAGAGCGCGATCCCGTCGTCGATCGGCGCGCCGTCGGCGTCGAGGAACGGTGCGTGCAGCGCCACGCGCGGCACCAGCCGGTTCGCCTGCGGCCCCAGCACGCCGTCGATCAGCGGCCCGAGGTCGGCGCCCGACACGCGGACGATCCCGATGCCGCCGCGGCCGGGCGGCGTGGCGATGGCGACGATGGGCTCAGCGGCCATGCAACGAGTGTACGGCGCCATCGAGGAAGTCCCGGGGCGCCGGGCCGCGCCGTTTTTTGGCACTCTTCGTCCTCCGACCTCGCGCAGAAAGCCCGCTTCCCACCGTGCCCAGCCCCGACGACCAGGACCCGCTGATCCGCTACGGCGCGCCGCTGGCCGCCGTGCTGCTGGCGGTCGTGCTGTCGATCATGATCGCCGCGCTGACCGCCGGCCAGTTCGACGGCGACTACTCGACGCGCGCGGCGATCTACACGGGCCTCGTGCTGTGGGTGCTGGTCGGCGCCGCGGTGATGTTCATCCTCGCCCACCGCTCCGAGGGCGGGCGCCTGTCGCCCGGCCGCGTGCTGCTGTGGACCGCCACCATCTGGCTGTGGCCGGTGTTCGCGCTGCTGGCCTGGCGGCGCCGCTGAAAAAAAACGGGCCGGGGCGATCCGCCGCGGCCCGCTGCCTCCGTTGGCGCCGTCCGGTCAGCCCGGCTTCTTCGCGTTCGCGATCTGCTTCGTCACGTACCACTGCTGCGCGATCGACAGGATGTTGTTGGTGAGCCAGTAGAGCACCAGGCCCGCCGGGAAGAAGAAGAACATCACGCCGAAGATCAGCGGCATGAACATCATCACCTTGGCCTGGACGGGATCGGGCGGCACGGGGTTCAGCTTGTACTGGATCCACATCGTGGCCATCATCAGCAGCGGCAGGATGAACCACGGATCGGGCGTGGCGAGGTCGGTCACCCAGCAGCGTCCACGGCGCGTTGCGCATCTCGACGCTGGCGAGCAGCACCCAGTAGAGCGAAATGAAGACCGGGATCTGCACCAGGATCGGCAGGCAGCCGCCGAGCGGGTTGATCTTCTCGTTGCGGTACAGCTCCATCATCGCCGCGTTCAGCTTCTGCTTGTCGTCGCCGTACTGCTCGCGCAGCTTCGTCAGCCGCGGCGTCACTTCCTTCATCTTCGCCATCGACTTGTAGCTCGCCGCCGACAGCGGGTAGAACGCCGCCTTGATCAGCACCGTCAGCAGCACGATCGCCCAGCCCCAGTTGCCGACGATGCGGTGCAGGAACTCCAGCAGCCAGTAGATCGGCTTCGCGAGGAACGTCAGCCAGCCGTAGTCGACGACGAGGTCCAGTCCCGGCGCGATCGCCTCGAGCACCTGCTGGTTCTGGGGCCCGATGTACAGCGTCGCCTTTTCGGTCACCGCCGCGCCGGGCGCCACCGTGCCGAGCGGCTGAAGCGTGCCGATCGAATACAGGTTCTTGTCGACGCTGCGCGCGTAGAACTGGCGTTCGCCCTTCTCCGGCACCCACGCGGTGGCGAAGTAGTGCTGGATCATGCCGACCCAGCCGTTGTCGGCCGCGTTCGGCAGTTCGGCCTTGTTCTTCTCGATGTCCGAGAAGTCGACCTTCCGGAACTTCTGCTGGTCCGTGTAGACCGCCGGGCCGGTGTACGTGTAGTACAGCGACGACTCGCCCTCCGGCTTGTTGCCGTCGCGCACGATCTGCAGGTACACCGAGGGCGTCACCGGCGCCGCGCCGATGTTCTCCACCTTGTGCGTCACCTCGATGTCGTGGCGGCCGCGGTGGAACGTGTAGGTCTTGGTGACCCGCACGCCGTCGCTCTCCGACACGAACGTCACCGGCAGCGAGTCCTGGCCCGGCGCCAGTTCGCGCGGGCCGTCGACCACCGTGAAGGGCGTGCGGTGGTTGGGGAAGTTGCCGCCGACCACGCCGCTCTGCGTGACATAGACACGGTTCGGGCTCACTTCCAGCAGGACGGTGTTGCGATTGGGGTCGTGCTTCTTGCCGGTGACGAGGCCGAGCAGTCCGCTGGCGGTCCAGTCAGGCGCGACCTTCTGCGACAGCAGTTCCGCGCGCGACACCACGGCCCCTTCCGGATCGATCGCGACCTTCAGCACGTCGGTCTGGATCACGACCGGTGCCGCCCTCGCAGCCGCCTCCGCGCTCGGGGCCTGCGCGGGCACGGCTCCCGGCGCCGCGGCGGCGGCGACCGCCGCGGGCGGCGCAGTCGGCACGGCCCCCGGCGCGGCGGGAGGAACCACCGCAGGCGAGGCGTCGGTCGGCGCGGCGGCGGGCGGGGGCGTGGCGCCGAACATCGACGGCTTGCCCGTGTGAACCAGCCAGCGGTCCCACAACAGGAACAGCGACATGCCGAAGAAAACCCACAAGACGGTGCGCTGAAAGTCTGTACCCATCGGGCGCTCGATTCCTACTGCGATTTCAGTTGATCGGTGAACGTGCGGGGCGCGGCCTGCGCCGGGTGGTCCTGGCACCAGCAGCGCCAGCGGAATTGCTCCGGGACGGGATCGACCCCGCCGCGTCCATACGGGTGGCACCGCGCCAGGCGTGTCCCCATCATCCAGCTGCCCTTCAGCGCGCCGTGCTGCTCGATGGCCTCGCGCGCGTACTCGGAGCAGGTCGGCCAGAAGCGGCAACTGCCGCCGACCCACGGCGACAGCACGTATTGATAAGCACGAATCAGTGCGAGCAGGAGACGCTTGAGCATCGGGTCGTGTCCGGTCGGGTCAGGCGGCGGGCGGCGCAAGGTGCCGGCCGAGGCGGTCGAGCAGCGCGTCGGCTTCCTCGCGCAGCACACGGCGCCACACCGCGAGCGAGGCGCGCGGCCCCTCGGCCGCGCGGTCGCGCGACGACTTGAGCCGGAAGGAGACGTCAAGCCGAAGCCCCCGTTGCTGGCACACCGCTTCCAGCGTCGGCGCGGCATGCCGGGCGGCCTCGCGCAGGACCCGCTTCACGAGATTGCGGTCGACCGCGCGCCGGGCGTTGCGCTTGCCGACGGTGGCGCCGAACCGCACCGCCGCCTGCTCGCTCGGAAACCAGGCGGCCGTCATCGACAGCCACTGCCGGGCCGCGCGCAACCCCGCGGAGCGGGGCGCGGCGAGCACCGCCGTGAACTCGGACGGTCGCCGCAGGCGCCGGGCACGACCAAACCGGCCGGTCCTGTTCGCCGCAGCAGGTGGCTCATCCCGAATCGACTTGGAAAGCGGCACGCGAGCCGCATCCGGCGTCAGACCGCCAGGCGCTTGCGCCCCTTGGCGCGACGGGCGGCGATCACCGCCCGGCCGCCACGGGACCTCATGCGAACGAGGAAGCCGTGCGTGCGCGCGCGTTTGACTTTGGAGGGCTGGTAAGTGCGTTTGGTGGCCATGTTCTTCCTTGACGGCGGCTGCGCCGAAGCGAGGTGGCGAGCCGCCGGGGTGGTGCGAGAGGAGCGGCGTTCCGCGCCTGCAGTCGCTCACGCTGGTCCTCGTCGCTGATTGCCGAGGCGCCGGACAACGGCGCGCCGCGCGAGGCGGCAGCGAGGAAAGTTGCCGCGTTCGCCGGCCAGCGAAGGCCGCGGAGAAAAGCGCGGTATTAGACGCGATGCAGCGAGACACTGTCAAACCGGGCCCTTCCCGGGCCCACGGCATTAACTTTCCGTCCGCAAAAAGTGGACAACCCGGGGGATAGTCCTGTGGATAAGTCCGTTGTGCAGCGCAAGATCAAAACCGCCCTCCGGTGCTGCGCGACGACTTCGGGCTGTAAGCACACGCTATCTTAGAACAGTGAGGTTTGGCGCGGGTTTGAGCACATGGAGATGTCGTCTCGCCGGGGCTACAGCCTGTGGATAACCGGGTCACTTCGGGTAGAATGCCGAGCTTCGTCGGGGTCATCGTACCGAGGGGATGCGAACCACTGGCGGCCGGCGCGACCGGAGCGGAGCAGGGCGGCGATGGACCGGGCCGTTGTTACCGCAAAGTACAAAAAAGACGAGACCACACTTCAATGCAGCACATCTGGCAAGACTGCTCGCGCCTCCTCGAGACCGAGCTGACCCCGCAGCAATTCTCCGCCTGGATCAAGCCGCTGAAACACATCGACTTCGACGAGTCGACCGCCACGCTGACGATCGGCGCACCGAACCGGCTGAAGCTGGACGCCATCCGCTCGCAGTTCTCGGACCGCATCGCGCAGGCCGCCTCGCGCATTGCCCAGCGGCCGGTCGCGATCGTGTTCGCAGTCGATGGCACCTCGCCACTGGCCGCCGCGATGCGGTTTCCGAACGGTGACAGCGCTGGCAACGGCGCGGCGGCCGAGGCCGATCCGGTCGTCGTCAGTGTCGGAGGCAACTCGGAGCAGTTCGAGCGCAGCCGCCTGAACCCGAGCCTGACGTTCGACACCTTCGTCACCGGCAAGGCGAACCAGCTCGCGCGCGCTGCCGCGATGCAGGTGGCGGAGAACCCGGGGGGCTCGTACAACCCGCTCTTCCTGTACGGCGGCGTGGGCCTCGGCAAGACCCACCTGATCCATGCCGTGGGCAACGGCATCCTGGCGCGCAAGCCCAACGCGAAGGTCCGCTACATCCACGCGGAGCAGTACGTGAGCGACGTGGTGCGCGCATACCAGCGCAAGGCTTTCGACGACTTCAAGCGCTACTACCACTCGCTCGACCTGCTGCTGATCGACGACATCCAGTTCTTCGCCGGCAAGGCACGCACGCAGGAGGAGTTCTTCTACGCGTTCGAGGCGCTGGTGGTCGGACGCAAGCAGATCATCATCACCTGCGACACCTACCCCAAGGAACTGAAGGACATGGAAGACCGCCTGGTCTCCCGTTTCGCCTCGGGGCTGACCGTGGCGATCGAGCCGCCCGAGCTCGAAATGCGCGTCGCGATCCTGCTGCGCAAGGCCGAGGCCGAGGGCGTCGACCTCAAGGAAGATGTCGCGTTCTTCATCGCCAAGAACCTGCGCAGCAACGTCCGCGAGCTCGAAGGCGCGCTGCGCAAGGTCATGGCCTATTCGTCCTTCCATGGCCGCGTGGTCACGGTCGACATCGCGCGCGAGGCGCTGAAGGACCTGCTGTCGGCCTCGACCGGGCAGGTCACCGTCGAACTGATCCAGAAGACCGTCGCCGACTACTACAAGATCAAGGTCGCCGACATGTACAGCAAGCGGCGCCCGATCGCGATCGCGCTGCCGCGCCAGGTGGCGATGTACCTGGCGAAGGAACTGACGCAGAAGAGCCTGCCCGAGATCGGCGAACTGTTCGGCGGGCGCGACCACACGACCGTGCTGCACGCGGTGCGCAAGATCGGCGGCGAGCGCAACAAGAATCCTGAGATGAACCACGCGCTGCACGTGCTCGAGCAGACGCTGAAGGGCTGAGAGGCGGCCGGAAACCCTGTGGAAAGGTTCGCCCGACCTGTGGATGAGTGTGGATGGCTGGCCGCGAAGCCGGGGCGGCAAGGCGAGTTGTCCTTTCGCTCCACAGCCGGCCCACAGCGCGCATGCGCGGGTGTGCACAGGCTTCCGGCAGCGGCAAGTGCATGAAGCACAAGGGACTGTCGCCGTTGTCCACACGCGCAGCCTCCTTTATTAGCTGTTAATCATTACTTAGAGAAAAAAGAGGAAAGAAGAAATGCAACTGGTCAAAGCGTCCCGCGATGCGTTGCTGAAGCCGTTGCAGGTGGTCAGCGGCATCGTCGAGCGGCGGCAGACGTTGCCCATCCTGGCCAACATCCTCGTGCGCAAGGACGGCGAGCGCGTGTCGTTCACCGCGACCGACCTCGAGATCCAGATCCAGACCAGCGCCGACATCGGCGCCGGCAAGGATGCCGCCGCCACGACGGTGGCCGCGCGCAAGCTCGTCGACATCCTGCGCGCGCTGCCCGAGGCCGATGTGGCGCTGTCGCTGTCCAACAGGAAGCTCGCGATCGCCAGCGGCAAGAGCCGCTTCAACCTGCAGACGCTGGCCGCCGAGGAGTACCCCACCGTCGCGCAGGCGGAGTTCACCGCCGACTTCACGCTGCCGGCGTCGACCTTCAAGTACCTGCTGTCGATGGTCCACTTCGCAATGGCGCAGCAGGACATCCGCTACTACCTCAACGGCATGCTGCTGGTGGTCGACGGCACCACGGTGCGCGCGGTGGCCACCGACGGCCACCGGCTGGCGCTGTGCGAGGTCGCCAAGGACGGCGCGTCGAACAAGATCGAGGCGATCATCCCGCGCAAGACGGTGCTCGAGCTGTCGCGCCTGCTGCCTGACTCCGACGATCCTGTGCGCGTGCAGATGGCCGCCAACCAGGTCAAGTTCAGCTTCGACAACATCGAACTCGTGTCGAAGCTGGTCGAGGGCAAGTTCCCGGACTACCAGCGGGTACTGCCGGCGGCGAACACCAAGGTGTTCACGATCGGCCGCGAGGATCTGCAGCACGCGCTGCAGCGGGCCGCGATCCTGACGACCGACAAGTTCAAGGGCGTGCGCATGGTGCTCGCCAGCGGCAGCCTGAAGATCACGTCGACCAACGCCGACCAGGAAGACGCGCAGGACGAACTCGAGATCGACTATGAGGGCGACGGCCTCGACATCGGCTTCAACGTCAACTACCTGCTGGACGTGCTGGCGAACCTGAAGAACGAACAGATCCGCTTCTCGCTCGGCGATGCGCTGGGCAGCGCGCTCATCACGATGCCGGACTCCGAGCGGTTCAAGTACGTCGTGATGCCGATGAGAATTTGAACGCCTCGGGTGTACGCGAGGGCTTTGCCCTCGCACGTGCACCCTCGGCGCTCAGTTTGAAGAACGGGCTTGGGACGGCCCGGCGCCCGTTCTTGATCACAAATGCACGAAGAAGCAAAGGTGCCTCACCGATGTCAGCAGTACCGAATCCGCCGATGAATCAACCCCATCCGACCCAGGAAGCCGACGGCAAGGCCGATTACGGCGCCAGCAGCATCCAGATCCTCGAGGGGCTGGAAGCCGTGCGCAAGCGGCCCGGGATGTACATCGGCGACACGCACGACGGCACCGGCCTGCACCACATGGTCTTCGAGGTCGTCGACAACGCGGTCGACGAGGCGCTGGCCGGCCACTGCGACGACATCATCGTCACGATCCACACCGACAACTCGATCTCGGTGGTCGACAACGGCCGCGGCATCCCGACCGGGATCAAGTACGACGACAAGCACGAACCCAGGCGCTCGGCCGCCGAGATCGCGCTGACCGAGCTGCATGCCGGCGGCAAGTTCAACCAGAACAGCTACAAGGTGTCGGGCGGCCTGCACGGGGTCGGCGTCTCCTGCGTCAACGCGCTCAGCAAGTGGCTGCGCCTGACGATCCGGCGCGATGGCAAGGTGCACTACCTGGAATTCCGCCAGGGCGTCGTGCAGGAACGGGTGATCGAGACCGTGGCGTCGCCGGAGGGTGACGTCGAGATCTCGCCGATGAAGGTGACCGGCGCGACCGACCGCCGCGGCACCGAGGTGCACTTCCTGCCGGACGAGGAGATCTTCCTCAACGTCGACTTCCACTACGACGTGCTGTCGAAGCGCCTGCGCGAACTGTCCTTCCTGAACAACGGCGTGCGCATCAAGCTGGTCGACCAGCGCACCGGCAAGGAGGAGGACTTCGCCTTCTCCGGCGGCGTCAAGGGCTTCGTGCAGTACATCAACAAGTCCAAGAACGTCCTGCACCCGAACATCTTCTACGCCAGCGGCGACTCGGTCAGCGAGGTGCCGGTGGGCGTCGAGGTGTCGATGCAGTGGAACGACGGCTACAACGAAAGCCTGCTCGCGTTCACCAACAACATCCCGCAGAAGGACGGCGGCACGCACATCACCGGCCTGCGCGCGGCGATGACGCGGGTGCTGAACAAGTACATCGAGGAAAACGAGCTGGCCAAGAAGGCCAAGGTCGAGACCAGCGGCGACGACATGCGCGAGGGCCTGACCTGCGTCCTGTCGGTGAAGGTGCCGGAGCCGAAGTTCAGCTCGCAGACCAAGGACAAGCTGGTGTCGTCGGAAGTGCGGCCGGCGGTCGAGGAAGTGGTGGCCCGCGCGCTCGAGTCCTACCTGCTCGAGCGGCCGACCGACGCCAAGATCATCTGCGGCAAGATCGTCGAGGCCGCGCGTGCGCGCGAGGCCGCGCGCAAGGCGCGCGAGATGACGCGCCGCAAGGGCGTGCTGGACGGCGTCGGCCTGCCCGGCAAGCTCGCCGACTGCCAGGAAAAGGATCCGGCGCAGGCCGAGCTCTACATCGTCGAGGGCGATTCGGCCGGCGGCTCGGCCAAGCAGGGGCGCGACCGCAAGTTCCAGGCGATCCTGCCGCTGCGCGGCAAGGTGCTCAACGTCGAGAAGGCGCGCTTCGACAAGCTGATCGGCTCCGAGCAGATCGCCACGCTGATCACCGCGCTCGGCACCGGCATCGGCGCGCCGACAGCCGGACGGCTTCGACATCGAGAAGCTGCGCTACCACCGCATCATCATCATGACCGACGCCGACGTCGACGGCGCGCACATCCGCACGCTGCTGCTGACGCTCTTCTACCGGCAGATGCCGCAGCTGGTCGAGGGCGGCCACATCTACATCGCGCAGCCGCCGCTGTACAAGATCAAGAACGGCAAGGACGAGCGCTACATCAAGGACGACGCCGAACTCGCGCAGTACATGGTCACCGTGGCGCTCAGGGACGCGCGGCTGCTGCCGGCCGAGGGGGCGGCGCCGATCGAAGGCAGCGCGCTCGAAGCGCTCGCGCGCCAGTACCTGGTGGCCGACGCCATCATCGGCCGCCTGGCCCGCGTGATGGATCGCCACGCGCTCGAGGCGCTGCTGGCGGGGGTCGAACTGAACCTGGACGACACCGCGAGCGCCGAGGCCTCCGCGCAACGCCTCACCGAGGCGCTGGGCAACTCGACGGTGCACGTCTACGCCCAGCACGACGCGGTGACCGACAAGCACCGCCTGCGCATCGAGCGTCGTCACCACGGCAATGCGAAAGTCAGCGTGATCGACGCCGACTTCGTGCACGGCGCCGACTACGCGGCGCTCAACACCGCGTCGCGCACGTTCAAGGGCCTGCTCGGCGCGGGCGCCAGGGTCCTGCGCGGCAGCGGCGAGAAGGAGAAGCAGGCGGCGGTCGCGAGCTTCGCCGAGGCGATGGACTGGCTGATGAAGGAAGCCGACGGGGCGGTCAGCCGCCAGCGCTACAAGGGGCTGGGCGAGATGAATCCCGGCCAGTTGTGGGAAACGACCATGGACCCGGCCGTGCGCCGCATGCTGCGGGTGCAGATCGAGGACGCGATCGGCGCCGACCAGATCTTCACGACGCTGATGGGCGACGAGGTCGAGCCGCGGCGGCAGTTCATCGAGACGAACGCGCTGTACGCGGGGAACATCGACGTCTGACGGTATTCCCGAAGCGGCCCTCGCTCGGGTCGTGAGTCGTGCTGGCCGCCGGTCAACGGGCCAGCGCCCGCAGCGGGTCCGTGCACACGTCAGCGCCGTCGCGCGGCAGCGGCCCGAGCGTGAGCCACTCGATCGGCAGCAGGATCGGCGACGCGATCAGCCGCAGCACTGATTCCGGCACGTCGCTACGCTCGAAGCCGAAGCGCTGATCGTCCAGCGTGCCGGTCACCCGCAAGGGGGTCTGCAGGCGAAACAAGGCGAAGCCCTTGGCGCGCGGGCGAAAGACGAACTCGAGTTCCTTGGTCGCCAGGTTCGCGTGGCCCACGCCGCGAATGCGCACGGCGGTCGTGTCGATCAGGATCACGTCGTCGTTCAAGTCGCCGCGCTCGAGGTCGAACCGGCCGACGATGCAGTTCACCTCGGGCTGCGCGCGCGGGTCGACCAGCGGCAGCAGCTGCAGCACGAGGTTCGCCGACCAGAGGTTGAAGACGCCGCTGCGCAGCTCGGTCGGCCAGACGGCGATGTCCACCCTGCCGTTGGCATTGCGCAAGAGCGTGTCCAGCGACGGTGCCGTGCCCGCCAGGTCCACGTTGAGGCTGAACAGGCCGCGCAGGTCCTGCGCTCGGCCCAGGCGGCGGGCGATGATGCCGTAGTCGAAGCGCTCGATGCTGACGGTCGCCGCGAACTCGATCTCGGTTCCCTTCAGGTCGTAGGAGATCGCAAGCCGTACCGCCCCGCCGGGCAGGTTGACCACGGCGGGGTCGAGTTGCAGGCGCGCTTCCTCGAGCTTCAGGCGCAGCGCGCCGTCCGCGAGGCGGTCGCTTCCGGAAAGCACTTCCTTCGCTCTCACGTCGATGGTCGCATCGAGCCGGCGCAGGAAGGCTGCGCTCAGCAGCTTTTCGGTGCGCCCGGCCGTCCGGCTTGCGGCCGCCCGCAGGCCGCCGCGGCCAACGCCGGGCGGCGCGGTCGACTCGGTCGACTCGGTCGACTCGGTCAGTCGCCGCTCCGGCGTCGGAAAATCGTCGAGTTGAATGCTGGGCGCGGTCACCTGCACATCCAGGTAGGGACGCGGCCCGCCGAGGTCGAGCTTGCCGGTTCCGCTGAGCCGGCTGCGGCCCACGCTCACGTTCAGCCCCTGCAGCTCGTAGCCGGAGGGCGTCATGCGGAGAAGCGGACCGCTGAAGGACCACGGCCCCCACGGGGGCAGATCGACCCGCGCCAGGTCGCTGAGGGAATCGAGCCGCTCGCCCTGCATCTCGAAGGCCAGCTGGCCGCCGCTGCCGAGGGGCAGCGTCACCTCGCCGTCGAGCGTCAGCCGTGCTCCCGCGGCGCGTGCCGCCAACACGAACGGCACGCGGCTGGCATCGCCGGCAAGGTCGGCGAGCGTGCCGCTCGTGACTTCGATCCTGACCGGGGTCTGGTCGATTTTGCCGTCGATCCAGGCCCGTGCCGGCTCGCCCGCCATCGCGCCGATGCGTGCCTCGTCGACTCGGATCTCGGTGACCGGGCGCCGCGCCGGCCCGAGCACGGTGAGGCTGCCGCCGCGCACCCGCGCGTCGATGGCCGAGTGCTCGACCCACTCGCCCAGGCTGCTGCCGCGCGCCAGCACGCTGAGCCGCAAGGCCTGCGCGTGTCCATCGATGTCTTCGGCGATGCCGAGCCCGCGCAGGAGTGCGCCGATGTCGACGGCGCCGGCGGACAGGTCGAGGCTCGCCGTGGGCCGCTCGGCCTGCAGATCCAGCTCGACGCCGGCCGTGAACGGCGCGCCGGCGACCTTTCCCGTGACGGACATCGGCAACAGGCGCCCCTCGCGGGTGCGGGCGACGAACGCGAGGTCCTCGAGATCGGTGCGGCCGAGCCGCAGCCGGTGCAGCTTGACGTCGATGTCGGCGTCCGCCAGCCCGATGGCAGCGGGAAGGGCCGGCGCGTCGCCGCGAGCGCCGGCGCGGCTGTCGACGCTGCCGGCACGCAGCGTCGACAGTTCCTGCGCATCGATCAGCGGGCTGCGCACCGACGCCACGATGCCGGAGCGGCCTTCGACGAGCGCGCTTCGCGCGTCGATCGTCAGCTCGGCTGCGGCCGAGTTCGAGCGTCGTCCTGTCGAGCATCCAGGCATCGTCCGTCCGGCGCACCTGGCCGCGCAGGGCCACGGGCAGGCTCGCCTGCGGGGCAACGCCCAGCCAGCGCGCCAGGTCGCCGGCGCGCTCGGCACGAAAGTCGAAGCGCAATGCCGTGGCGCGGGTCGATTCCGCAAGCGCGAGGGCGCCTTCGACCCGCAGCCTGGCCCGTGCCAGCGCCAGGTCCAGCTCGAGCGGCAGCACGCGTTCGCGCAGCATTTCGGGCACCGTGCCGCCGCGGATCGTCAGCGTGGCGGGCTGACCCAGCAGCGTGCCGCGCGCGTGGCCGCGCAGTCGGTCGCCGCTCCGTGCCGCCAGGTCCAGCGTGTCGATCGCGACGCCGATGCGACCCGTGTCCGCGGTGCCGCTGAAGCTCAACTGCGCAGCCGCCAGCGCCACCGAAAGCTCGAGGTCTTGCGCCAGTGAAGCCACCGTTTCGCCGCGGCCATTCACGCGCAGGCCGAGGCGCCCGACCGTGCCTTCGACGTCGCCCGCAACGGCGAGGCCCTGCGCGAGGTCGCCGACCGCGGTGTTGTTCGCGTCGAGCTGAAACGCAAGCGTCGGTATCGGCGCCGACGTGTCGAGCTCCAGGCCGCCGGCGAACGGCACGCCGGCGATCGTCACGGTCATCGGGGCGCGCAGGCCCCGCGCGTCGGCACGCCAGGCCAATCGCGCATCGCGGACGTCGACGCCCAGCCCGAGCCAGCGCTCGACCTTCAGGTCGACATCGAGGTCGAACGCGGCGAGATCGCGCAGGGACGCCGCCGGCCGTACCGGGGCGTCGCTCTCGAGCCCCTGGTCGCGGACCGGCCGCGCCGCCAGCAACGGGCGCAGGTCGAGCGCGGCGGCGCTCAGAGTGCCGGTCACGTGCGGCCGTGCGCCATCGAGCGCGAGCGCGAGCTGCCCGGAAACCTCGGATTCGCCCAGCCAGGCGTGCAGGCGGCTGACGCGCACGGAATCCGCTTCGATGTCGACCATGCCGTGCACGGCCGCGCTGCCGAAGTGCGGCAGCGCCGAGCCCACGAGCCGCTCGAGCGGCGCCAGGTCGTCGGCGTCGGCTTCAACCTGGAAGCGTGCGGTGCGCTGGCGCGCTTCGAGCGCACCGCGGGCATGCAACCGTGCGCCGTGCGTCTTGACGTCGAGCGCGAACGGCCAGGCCTCGGCGCCGTCCTGGAGCAGCCGCAGTGGCCCGCCTTCGAGGCCGATCGAAAAGGCGAAGCGCTGATCCAGTCGGCCGCGCGCGGCCAGGCGCAGCGGCTGATCGCGCGCGGCGCTGCCCGACACCTCGTCCACCGTGATGAGGCGGCGCGTAGCCGCGCTCGCGTCGAGGTAGTGAATGTCCAGCCCGTGCAGCACGATGCGGGCAAGGTCGATGCCGGGCTGCGGCGCCTGGGCATCACGCGGTGGCGTCGACGTCCAGTTGCCACCGCCGTCAGCGCTTCTCTCCAGCCACAGGCCGACTTCGCGGGCCTCGATGCTGCTTGAACGCAACCGGCCGCCCAGCGCGTCGAACAGGTCGATCCGGGCCCGCAGCTCGCCGATCGCGAGGAATTCCTTCCCTGCGAATCCGGGCGGGTTGAGGATGCGCAGCGCGCCGATGCGAACGCCCAGCTCGCGGCCCAGCCTCGGCTCGAGCTCGAAGACGCCTTCCAGGATGACGGGGCGCCCGAGTGCGGCAGACGCCCGCGCCGCGGCCGCGTCGCGCCAGCGCGAAGCGTCGAGCGACATGCCGGACAGCGCCGCCGCCACGGCCAGGCCCACGGCGATCAGCACGACGCCCAGTGGCACGCCGATCAGTGCCGCGATCACCCAGGCGACGGGGCGCAGACGAGTCGGACCCATCAAGCGCGGCGCTTGCAAAGCGGCAGCACGGCGCGCTCAGCAGCGGTGGGCCGCAGCGGCCATGAGGTCATCCTGGCGCATCCGGCCGCTACTTCTTCTCTTCGACCCGGGACTCGACCACGAGATCGAGCTCGTAGATGTAGGCCGATGCGTCGGCCGGGGGCCGTGGCCGCTTGAACCGGTTGATGCGCAGTACGTTGCTTACGCCCGGCTGGTGCGAGTAGCCGACGATCTCGCCGTAGAAGGCCTGCCACGGGCCTGGCGCGCCGACGCGCAGGCCCTTGTCGTCGAAGCGCAGTTCGCGCACCTGCAGGCAGGTGCCCGCGGGCTGCAGCGCCGGCGTGCAGGCCACGCGCTGCGCGGCGACCTCCAGGAACACGCGCGCCGGCGTGCCGTACAGGCTCTTCGACGTGCGCCGGCCGCTGAAGCTCAGCGCCTGTCGCTCGGCCGACACGAGGTGCAGCGTCGGAGGCTCGCCCGCTTCGACGCGCGCCTCCAGCGGCGCCGCCAGCGCCGCAGCCATGGCCGTGTCGGCGGCCATCAGCGGTGGCTCGCACGCCTTCTGCGTCGAGGCGACGCGGCCGATCTCCAGGCGGTTCTGCGGGCTCAGTCGCCAGGCGCCCGACAGCAGGTTGCAGCCACCGCGCACGGCGATGCGCGTGCCGTCGAAGCGCAGCGCGAACGGATGGCCCGGCACGAGCAGCGCCTCGACCGGCTTGCCGTCGGCATCGACGGCCGCCCGCAGCGTCCAGTCGTGATCCTGCAGGGCGCGCACGAGCGCGGCGTCGGCGGTGCGGCGCGGCGGCGTGGGCGCCGCGGCATCGGTGGCGGCCGCGGGCGGCGCCGCCAGCGCGCTGGCCGCTGCCGCCATCAGCGCCAGCAGGCAGGCGCGGATCGGCTGGATGTGCATGTAGTGATCCATTCAGCGAGTCCAGCCTGGTGTGCGCGACATATCTTCCTCGACCGTGGTGATGGGCGCGTGATTCTAGGCGCGCGGTCGGCTCGGGCCGCCCAGTCGCCGCCGTACCGACGATGCGGCACACTGCGGCACTCGTTCCTCTGCTCGCCCAACCGCACCCATGGATCGCCTCCGTGTCGCCGTACACAGCACCGTGCTGATCCTGATCATCGGCTGGGTGCTCTACATCGGCAAGTCGATCTTCGTGCCCGCTGTGCTCGGTGCCGTGATCGTCTACGTGATCGTCGGACTCGCCGAGACGCTCGGGCGGCTGCCGGTCGTCGGACCACGGCTTCCGGTGCAGTCGCGCTACCTGTTCTCAGTGTTCGTCATCGGCCTGGCCTTCTTCCTGTTCGCCTACCTGATCATGGCCAACAAGGAACGCGCGCTCGCCCTGGCGCCCCAGTACCAGCAGTCATTGCTGGCGGCGATCCAGCAGGTCGCCGTGTTCTTCGGGGTCGAGACGGAGCCCACCTGGGCGACGCTGCGCCAGGAGCTGCTGGCGCAGGTCAACCTGCAGCGGTTGCTCACCTCGCTGATGACATCGGTCGGATCGGTCCTGGTGAGTTTCGCCGTCGTCTTCCTCTACGCTACCTTCCTGCTGATCGAGCGCAGCACGCTCAACGAGAAGCTCGCCAACCTGTCCGACGACCCGGAGCGCGTGGCGCGCATCCGCGAGGTCATCGGGGCGATCAACCGCCGGATCGGCTCCTACCTGGCGCTCAAGACGCTGCTCAGCCTGCTGCTGGGAGTGGTCAGCTACGGCGTGATGATGCTCATCGGGCTGGACTTCGCCGCCCTGTGGGCGGTGCTCACCGCGTTCCTGAACTTCGTGCCGTACGTCGGCTCGGTGCTCGGCGTTGCCCTGCCCGTGCTGATGGGAGTGGTGCAGTTCCAGGAGCCCGGTCTCGTGCTGACGCTGCTGCTTGCACTCACCGCGGTGCACTTCGCGATCGGCAACTTCCTCGATCCGTACGTGATGGGCAAGTCACTTAACCTGAGCCCGTTCGCCATCCTCATCAGCCTGGCGGTCTGGGCCGAGCTGTGGGGCATCCCGGGCGCCTTTCTCGCGGTGCCGATCACGGCGATCCTCACGATCGTCTTTTCCGAGTTCCCGGCCACGCGACCGCTCGCCGTGCTGCTGTCGAAGGGAGGCAGGGTGTAGGAGCCGCCCGGCTGAATCGACGCATGGACCGCGAACACAGGCGATTCGCCGTTGCGCTGCTGCTTTCCCTGCTGGCTCACTCACTGCTGCTGACGCTGATCTTCGAGGGCCAGGGACTCGGGCTTCCGAGCCTCGGCTTCCCCTGGCTGGAGCGAAGGATCGAGGCGCCTGACCTGCGCGCGGTGCTCGCTCCCGCGCCGCTGGAATCCACCACTCCACCGCCGGGCCCGGCGGTCGGGCCGCCGTCGAAGCCATTCGTGCCCAAAGAGGCTCCCCGACGCCGGTCGGCTGCCGCGGTGGAGCCGGTTGCCGTCGCGGAAGCGCCAGTCGACCCGGCGCCCGAGCCGCCCCCACCAGCGCCCGCGAGCGCCGCTTCGCCCGCCGCTGCGGCGAGCGCGACCGAGCCCACGCCTCCCGCAGCGGCGCCCGTGACCGAGCCCACGCCTCCCGCAGCGGCCCCCGTGACCGAGCCCACGCCTCCCGCGGCGGCGCCACCGCGCGCGGCGGCCGACGCAGCGCGGGAAGCCGCGGTCGAGCTGCCCAGGCACGATCGCGCCGAGCTGGACACACAGCGAGTCGCGGATGAGCAGGAGTCGTCGCGACAGGAAGTGGCCCGCGCCGAAGCAGCCCGGCTGGAGGCTGTCCGGCAGGAGGCCGAGAGGCAAGAAGCAGCACGGCAGGAGGCCGCACGGCAGGCGCAATTGCGGCAGGAGTCAGAGCGCAGGGAGGAGAAGGCTCGCGCCGAGGCGGCGCGCCTGGATGCCGATCGACAGGAGGCGGCACAGCGGGAGGCCGTCCGTCAGGAGACAGTCCGTCAGGAGGCGGTGCGTCAGGAGGCGGTGCGTCAGGAGGCGGTGCGTCAGGAGGCGGTGCGGCAGGAGGCGGCCCGGCGGGAGGCGGCCCGGCGGGAGGCGAGCCGGCAGGAGGCGGCGCGGCAGGAGGCGGCGCGGCAGGAAGGAGAGCGCCTGGAGGCGGCGGCTCGGGCCGAGGAAGCCCGCCGGCATGCCGAACGCCAAGAAGCCGAACGCCAAGAGGCGGCGCGGCAGGACGCCCTCCGTCGGGAAGCGGCACAGCGCGAGGCGGCGCGCGTCGAGGCCGAACGCCAGGAGGTGGCGCGGCAGGAAGCAACTCGGGCCGAGGCAGCCCGCCAGCAGGCCGAACAGCAGGAAGCCGAACGCCAGGAGGCGGCGCGGCAGGACGCCCTCCGTCGGGAAGCGGAACAGCGCGAGGCGGCGCGCATCGAGGCCGAACGCCAGGAGGCGGCGCGGCAGGAGGCCCTCCGTCGGGAAGCGGCGCAGCGCGAGGCGGTGCGCATCGAGGCCGAGCGTCAGGCGGCGGCGCGTGTCGAGGCAGAGCGCCAGGAAGCCGCGCGGCAGGCACAGGCGCGGCTGGATGCTGAGCGCCAAGCCGAGATGGCTCGGGTCCAGTCCGCCCAGCGCGAGGCGGCACTGGCGGAGGAACGACGGGAAGAGCGGCTGCGGGCGATCGGACGACAACTGGACGCCGAAGCGGCTCGCCGCGATGCGGCACCGCGTGCCGCACAGCAGGGGCCGTCGTTGCCGCTGTCCTACAGCAGCCCGCGTCGAGCGCGCCTCTTCGGTCGCGTCGATCCCAACGCCGAACTCGTCCTGTACGGCGAGGCCTGGGCGCGGAAGATCGAGCTCAACATGACGATCGAGATGATCCGCGAGCTCGCCAGGCTGCCCCACCGGGATCCGATGGTGACCGTGGCCATCCGGAGCGACGGGTCGGTGGAGTCGGTGACGTTCGTCGTCTCCAGCGGCGTGCCCGACATCGACGAAGCGATCCGGCGCATCGTGCAGAGCCAGGCGCCCTACCGGCCCTTTCCGCCAGCCCTGGCCCGCGACTACGACGTCGTCGAGATCCGCCGCAACTGGCACTTCGACGTGGCGGTACGGCTGTACTGATGGAGGCTTCAGATGCAGCCGCGCGCTGCACCGGTAGCGCAGCTCAGCAGCGCATCTCGACCCGGTGCGGCCTGCCGTCGTCGATCAACGGCACCGACCGGCCGGCCTGCAGTTCTCCATCCAGCCGCAGTTCGACCGCGCCGGCCATGATGGGGCGGACCTGGATGATGTCGATCTGGTACAGGGTCCGGCCATGGCGGTACTCCAGCGCGCAGCCGGGCCAGTCGCCGGGCAGGCAGGGCGACAGCTCCAGGCGAGCGCCGTCGCCGTCGGTCTTCAACTGCAGTCCCAGCAACGACTCGACGATCAATCGGTACATCCAGCCCGCCGAGCCCGTGTACCAGCTCCAGCCGCCGCGTCCGGTGTGCGGCGCGACGGTGTAGACGTCGGCCGCCATCACGTACGGCTCGACTCTGTAGCGCGCCATGTCGTCGGCGGTCGAGGCGTGGTTCACCGGGTTGATGATCCCGAGCACGGACCAGGCGCGCGCGCTGTCGCCGAGCGCCGCGAACGCCATGGCGGCCCAGATCGCCGCGTGGTTGTACTGCCCGCCGTTCTCGCGCACGCCGGGCACGTAACCCGCGATGTAGCCGGGGCTCGGTCCCTTGTGTCGAACGGCGGATCGAGCAGAAGCACGACTTTCGCGTCGGGTCGCACGAGGCGCGCGTGCATCGCGTCCATCGCGCGGCGGGCGCGATCGGGCGTGGCCACGCCCGACAGCACCGACCAGCTCTGCGCGATCGAGTCGATCTGGCATTCGGCGTTGCTCGCCGAGCCGAGCGGCGTGCCGTCGTCGAAGTAGGCGCGGCGATACCAGTCGCCGTCCCAGCCGTGCGCTTCGAGGCGTGCCGCCAGCTGCGCGCGCTCGCTGCGGCAGCGGGCGGCGCCGGCCGCGTCGCCGTGCCGCTCGGCCAGCGCGCCGAAGCGGCCCAGCACCTCGCACAGGAAGAAGCCGAGCCACACGCTCTCGCCGCGGCCCGCCGCGCCGACGCAGGTTCATGCCGTCGTTCCAGTCGCCGGTGCCGATCAGCGGCAGGCCGTGCTCGCCGAAGCGCAGGCCGTGCCAGAGCGGCTCCGCCGCGTGCTCGTACAGGCTCGCGCTCCCTGCCTGAACGGCAACGGCAGGTCGTAGTACGAGTCGTCGGGCGGGTTGACCGGCCGGCCCTCGAGGTAGCGGACGTGCTCGTCGAGCACGCCCGTGTCGCCGGTGGCCTCGACGTAGCGCGCCAGCGCCAGCGGCAGCCACAGGTAGTCGTCGGAGATGCGCGTGCGCACGCCGCGGCCCGGCGGCGGGTGCCACCAGTGCTGCACGTCGCCCTCGACGAACTGGCGCGCCGGCGCAGCGCAGCAGCTGCTCGCGCAGCAACTGCGGCCGGGCGTGCACGAGCGCCATCGCGTCCTGCAGCTGGTCGCGGAAGCCGAACGCGCCGCCCGACTGGTAGTAGCCGCTGCGCGCCCAGAGGCGGCAGGCGATCGTCTGGTAGAGCAGCCAGCCGTTGACGAGGACGTCGACGGCCGGGTCGGGCGTGCGCACCTGCACGGCACCGAGCGTCGTGTGCCAGTGGAGTCGAACGGCCGCGAGCGCGTCGGCCCACGCGGCCGGGCCGCGGAACTGCTGTACCAGTTGCTCGGCCTCGTCCGTGCTGCGACCCACCCAAGGCGGAACACGACCGTGTCCGACTCGCCGTCCAGCAGCGTGACGGGCACCTGGATCGCGGCGCACGGGTCGAGCGCTGCACCGACCCGTCCGCCGAGTCGCACGCGACCCAGCGCCGCGGCCGTTGCATCGAGCCGTTGCGCCCGATGAACTCGGCGCGGTCGCCGTGAAGCTGCCCGCGGCGCGCCGGTCGACGTCGACGTCGAAGAAAGCGACCCAGTCGCCGAAGTCGTAGCTGTACGGGTTGCGCGCGAACAGCGCCCCGCTGTCGGCCGCCACCTCGGTGACGATGTGCGGCGCGGTCTTCGCCCGCAGGTCGCCGAGCACCCACTCGACGTAACCGGTCGCGGTCAGCTGCGCGGGCCGCCCGACACGTTGTTGAGCCGCAGCACGGAGAACTTCACCGCCGCGTCGATCGCCACGAAGATCGTCAGCTCGGCGCGGATGCCGTCCGCGGTGTGCTCGAAGACGCTGTAGCCGAAGCCGTGGCGGGCCACGAACTCCGCGGTCCCCGGGCGGTCGGGCAGGCGGGCAGCGAGGTCGGCGACCAGAAGTCGCCGCTCTCCTCGTCGCGCAGGTAGAACGCCTCGCCGCTGGCGTCGGTGACCGGGATCGTTGTGCCACGGCGTCAGCCGCAACTCGTGGGCGTTCTCGCACCAGGTGTAGGCGCTCCCGCCTCGGAGACCACGGTGCCGAAACGCGGGTTGGCCAGCACGTTGACCCACGGCGCCGGCGGCCGCTCCCCGGCCGGCGGCGCGATGACGTACTCGCGGCCGTCGGCGTGAAGCCGCCGATCCCGTTGTGGCCGGCCGCGGCGCGAGCGCTCGCGGGCGCCCGGCTGCCCGGCCAGGCGGCGGGCGGGTGAACTTCGTCGCGCCGCAGGCAGCGTCGGAACCAGCGCGCGGGGCGGCGCGGCCGCGGCGAGCGGCGGTTGATCTGTTCGGCGAGGCGTGCCGCGGCTGTCGCTGAACGACGGCGCGCGCGACCGACTGCAGCAGGATGCGATCGTCCTCGGCGATCTGGTCGGCGTGCCGCACGAAGATGCCGCCGGGCCGGTCGATCAAGTGCGCCTCCGCGCCGGCGCCGATCAGCCCGATGATCTGCTCGTGCAGCCGCTGTCGGTAGCCGTCGCGCTCCTCGTTCCAGATCACGAGATCGACCGCCAGGCCCTTCAGCCGCCAGTAGGCGTGCGCCTGGACCATCTGGCGCACCAGCTCGATGTTGTCGGCGTCGCCGATCTGCAGCAGCACGATCGGCAGGTCGCCCGAGATGCCGTAGCCCCACAGCCCCGACTGCCCGCGACGGTTGCGCAGCAGCACCGCGCTGTCGGCGCGCCAGCGCCGGTTGCGCGTAGATCACCGCACCGGCCAGCCGCGCGTAGAGCTGCGCGTCGGTCTCGCTGGCGTTGAGCTGGCGCAGCACGACCTGCCTGTGCGTCCACGCCAGCTCGAACACGCGGTCGGCCAGGCGCCGGTCCTGGTACTTCTCGGCGAGCGCCACGCAGCCTCACGCGTGTCGCGACGCCGATCACCACGTCGACGATCACGCTCTGGTCCGGCGCCAGCGCGATAGTGCAGCGGATCGCCGCGCACGGGTCGAGCACCGATCCGGCGCGATTCGACAACGGCCCGGCGGCGTCCATCGCTCGCGGCGCCGCCAGACGTGCGGCCGCGCCCGATGAAGGCGGCGCGATCGGTCTCGTGCGTGATCGGGCCAGCCGCCTGCGCGGGGCTGCCGGGACCGCGCACCGCGTGCACCGCCATCAGGTGGAACATCCACGGCGGCGCTTCGTCGGGCGAGCGCGGCGCGGCGCGTGCAGAGGATGGCGGCCGGTCGCTCGACGATCTCGGTCTGCACGAACAGGTTGCTGAAGGCCGGGTGCGCGCGTCGGCCGCTGCGCGGCGCGAGCACGACCTCGGCGTAGCTGGTGAGCTCGACGATGCGGCGCGTCGCGCCGCGGTTGGTGATGCGCACGCGGCGCAGCTCGATGTCGTCCTCGGGCGAGACGACGATCTCGGTGTGCGTCTCGATGTCGTCGTCGCGGCGGCGGAACTCGGCGCGGCCCTCGCGTGAAGATCGCCTCGTAGTGCTCGCCCGCTCGCGCGCGTCGGCTGGTGCGCCGCCGACCAGAGCGGCGCCGGTCACCGTGTCGCGCAGGTAGCAGAAGCTGCCCCACGCGTCGCGCGTGGCGTCCTCGCGCCAGCGCGTGACGGCCAGGTCCTTCCAGCGGCTGTAGCCGCCGCCGCGCGTTGGTGACCATCACGTGGTAGCGGCCGTTGGACAGCAGCTGGACCTCGGGCGCGGCGTGCTCGGCGTTGCGAACACGCGCAGTCGGCGCTGTCGACGCTGACCGGCGCGGCCGCGGACGTCGGCGCGCTCCGCGAGCTGCGGGCTGGAACGGCGACGACGCGCGGAACGCGCTCCTGCAGCAGCAGCACCGTGGCCTGCAACCGGCGGTCGGCGGCGAAGCGCCGCTGCATCGGCCGGTCCAGCAGCAGGTAGCGCCAGCGCCAGCAGGCTCATGCCCTGGTGGTGCGCCATGAACGAGCGCACGACGGCGCTCGTTCTGGCCGCGCGGCAGCCGCGACGGGCGTGTAGTCGATCGCCTCGTAGCAGGCCGTAGGCGCCGGCAGGCCCTCGGCCGCGAGCCGCTGCAGGTTCTCGCAGGCCGCCTCGGGCGCGACCATCAGCGCCAGCACCGACGCGTACGGCGCGACGACCAGGTCGTCGGCGAGGCCGCGCTTGAGGCCGAGGCCCGGCACGCCGAACGCGCGGTACTGGTAGTTGAGCTGCGGCGTCGGTCGCGTTGTAGCCCGACTCGGAGATGCCCCACGGCACGCCGCGCTGCCGGCCGTACTCGATCTGGCGCTCGCACGGCGCCGCGGCAGGTCTCGTCGAGCAGCGTGTCCTCGTAGCTCGGCATCACCAGCAGCGGCATCAGGTACTCGAACATCGAGCCGCTCCACGACAGCAGCACCGGCGCGCCGGCGAGCCGTGGTGAGCAGGCGGCCGAGCGCGAACCAGTGCTCCTGCGGCATCTGTCCGTGCGCGATGGCGACGAAGCTGCGCCAGCCGCGCCTCCGAGGCGAGCAGGTCGTAGTAGCCGGCGTCGCGGCGCCGGTCGTCGACGTTGTAGCCGATCGCCAGCAGGTGGCGCGCCGGGTCGTAGAGGAAGTCGTAGTCGCATTCGGCCAGCGCCGCGGCACGCTCGGCGAGCTCGTCGATCTGCTGGAGTCGCCGCGCGCCGCGCTCGCGCGTGGCTTCGACGGCCGGATCGACGGCTCGCCGCCGGCGGCCAGCTGCCGCAGGGTCGGCATGCCGGTCGACGCGAGCGCACTGCGCGGCGCGTCGCAGGCCGAGGGCACGCAGCTCGTCGCGGCCGGCGCGGCACTGCTCGCAGCAGGAGGCGGCGACCATCGCCTCGACACCGGCGGCAACGTCCTGGCCTCGGTGTCGGCCGGCGCAGCGACGGCGCCGTCCGGGCGCGGCGAAGACGGAGCGCGCCGCAGATCGACGCGCTCCGGCTGCGAGCGCGTCCAGCATCGCGTGCCAGTCGCGCAGCGCGACGGGCGGACGAGCGCGGCGCGCCAGCAGCATCCGGCTGAACCGGACCAGCGCGTCCCGCGAGGCCGCGTCGTCGCCGCGAGGGTCCGCCGCGAGCGCCTCCACCAGCACGCCGAACGTGTCGTGCAGGCCCTCGATCCAGCGCGTCCGGCAGCAGCGGCTCGTCGGCCATGGCCAGCAGCCCGGCGCGCAGCGTGAGCAGGTGCCCGGCGAGGTTGCCGCTGTCGACCGTCGAGACGTAGCGTGGCCGCAGCGGCTCGAGCGTCGTCGTGTCGTACCAGTTGTAGAAGTGGCCGCGGTAGCGCTGCATGCGCTCCATCGTCGTCAGGCGTTGCGTCGGCTGCGCTCGAGCAGCTGGCCCGCGGCGAGGTAGCCGAAATCGCGCGCCGCCAGGTCGGCCAGCAGCGCCAGGCCCATGTTGGTCGGCGAGGTGCGGTGGGCGACGCGCGCCACCGGCTGCTCCTGCACGTTGTCGGGCGGCAGGTGGTGGTCGGCGGCGCCGACGGCAGCTCGAAGAAGCTCCAGGTCCGGCGCGCCAGCCGGCGCAGGAACACGACCTGGGCCTCGGTCAGGGCGGCGCGCCGGCGCGCCAGCGGCCGGTCGAACCACCAGACCAGCAGCGGCGACAGCAGCCACAGCAGCAGCACGGGCGCTGCGACGGCAAGCGCGGCGGGACGCACGAACGCCAGCCCGGCTGCGCAGGCGATCGCCAGCAGCGGGCGCGACCGCCACATGCGCGCGTTGCGCAGCAGGTCGGCCGGCGTACCCGGCTGCGTGCGGATGGACACATCGGCCGACGGACGCCACTCGAGCAGCCGTCGCTTCGACAGCAGCACCCGCCACAGGGTGCGCGCGATCGCGGCGAGGCTGTAGACCGCCTCGATACGGCAGGCAGGCCAGCGCGAGCAGCCCCTTGTGCAAGCAGGCGCAGCACCGGCAGGGCGGCGGCCGCCGGCGACGATGCGGCACCGGCGCGCAGCGGCTGCAGTGGCCGGCGCAGCCATCCGGCGACAGTGCGCGGCCAGCGGCATCAACGCCGCGATGCCGACGGCAACGAGCGTCCAGCCAGCCCGGGGCCGGCAGCAGCCACCAGGCCGCCAGCAGCAGCGACAGCGAGCGCGGCCGGCACCAGGCTGCGGCGCAGGTTGTCGAGGATCTTCCAGCTGCGACAGCGCGGACAGCGGGTTGGACGCGGCGGCCGACTGGCGCCGCGCGCACGCGACGGCGCAGCCAGCCGACGATCTGCCAGTCGCCGCGGATCCAGCGGTGGCGACGCGTCACGTCGGCGCCGTAGCTCGCGGGCGCGTCCTCGATCAGCTCGCACGTCGCTGACCAGGCCGCAGCGCGCGTAGCCGCCTTCGAGCAGGTCGTGGCTGAGGATGCGGTTCTCGGGCAGGCGATCGGCCAGCGCGCTGCTCGAAGGCGTCGACGTCGTAGATGCCCTTGCCGACGAACGAGCCCTCGCCGAAGAGGTCCTGGTAGACGTCGGAGACGGCGCGCGTGTAGGGATCGATGCCCGGCTCGCCGCCGAGCAGGCGCGCATACGCGCGAGCGGTTCGCGCTCGCGCAGGCTGACGCGCGATGCGCGGCTGCAGGATGCCGTAGCCGTCGACCACGCAGGTCGGCTGCCCGCCGGTGCCGAAGCGCGGCCGGTTCAGCGGATGCGCCATCGTCGCCGACCAGCTGCGCGGCGGCATCGCGCGGCAGCTCCGTGTCGGTGTCCAGCGTGATGACGTAGCGCACCGCCGACAGCGCACGCGGCTCGCCGACGACGCGTGCGAAGGCCTCGCCGGGTCCCACGCCGGCCTGCCGCGCAGCAGCGCGTTCAGGTCGCCGAGCTTGCCGCGCTTGCGCTCGTGGCCCATCCACACGCGTTCGCGCGGGTTCCAGCGCCGCGGACGGTGAAACAGGTAAGAAGGCGGTCGGCGCCGCGCGCGTCGTCCCCAGGCCGGTACTTGCGCGTTCAGCGCCTCGATGCGCGCGGCGCGCCAGTTCGACAGCAGCGCCTCGTCGCCGGGCAGGTGCTCGCTCGGCTGCGTCGTGGAAGTCGGTCAGCAGGCCGAAGTGCAGGTTCGGTCGCGGTTGGCGAGGAAGCGCACCTCGAGCGCCTCGACCAGCGCTTCGACGCCCTGCGGCGCTCGCCGAGCATGGTCGGCACCACGACCAGCGTCCGCGAGGCGGACGGAATGCCGAAGCGGATAGTCCATCCGCGGCAGCGGCGCGCGGCGCGACGAACAGCGTCGCCGAGCCAGTTGACCAGGGCCACGGCCAGCTGGCTCGACGACCACCAGCAGGACCGCGGCGAGCGCGGCCACGCCCCACCAGGCGCCACGGCAGGTCGCGCTGCGCGTGGATCACCGGCCCGGCGGCGAGCGCCAGGCTGGCCAGGCCGATGGCGCCGGCGTAGAGCGGCAGCGCCGCGACGCGCCGCGCCGCGCGCGCACGCCGCTGCCCGGCGGAGCAGCGCGTGCGCCCACCGCGCGCTCGAGGGCCGGCCGCCCGGCGTCGACGAGGTAGTAGCCGACGTGGCAGCGCCTGCCATCGGGCGTCGCGGGCTGCGGCCGTCTCGGCCGCCGCTCGCCGCGGCGCACAGCGCGACCGCCTGGCGCGCGACGTCGACCTCGGCCGCGTCCGACGTCCTGGCGATGCGCCTCGACCACGTGGCGGTAGCGGTCGCGCGTGTCGAAGTCCATGCGCGCGTAGACGCCGCCGGGTCGTCGCGCAGCGTCTGCTCGACCCCGCTCAGCGCTCTCGACGAACTCGCGCCAGTCCATCGCGCCGAGCAGGCGCAGGCTGCCGATGCTGTTGCTCACCGACACCTGGTCGGCCGCCTGCTGCTGGCCTTCCATCTGCACCAGTCCTGTCGATCGTCTGGCCCGACTCGGCGAGCCGCTGCTCGATCCAGGTCAGCGGCAGCGCGAGCGCGGCGCTGTGGCCCTGCAGTCGGCGGGCGAACTCGGCGACGAACGCGTTGGTCAGCGGCGGCGCCGAGCGCGCCATGTCGGCGACGACGCAGGATCAGGTCGCTCGGCGTCGTTCTCGGCCACCTCGAGCATGCTGTCGGCCCAGGTGCCGGCCGTGTCGCGATCGGTGCAGCCGACGGCGACGCGCGACGCGACCCGGCGCAGGTTCTCGATCAGCGCCAGGCGCAGCATGATCGGGATGGCCCACAGCTCGCCCAGCCGCAGCGGCTGCACCGACTGGTAGGCGGCGACGAAGCGCATCAGCGTGCCGCGGCCGATCCGGCCGTCGCCGTGCGCGACGAGCTCCAGCGCGAGGTCGTAGACGCGCGGCATGCCGGCGCCGGCGGCATCCGGGCTCCGGGCCAGGCGCGGCAACTCGCGGCTGTAGCCGCGCGGCAGGTGGCGCTCGCGCGGTGCGGATCTGCTCTTCGATGAGGTAGAAGTTGTCGAGCAGCCACTCGGCCGCGGGCGAAAAGCGCCGCTCCGCATCTGCCGTCGCGGCCAGCTGCCTGCCAAGGGCGACTAGGACGCGTTCGTTCGATGCCAGTCGGACGAGCAGGCGGTCCGGCTCGCGCGGGGCGCCGAGGACGTGCAGCGCCGCCAGGCGCTTGCCGTGCCGTTCCATCTGCTCCGCGCTGAGCAGCTCCGCGCGCAGGGGCTCGTCCTGCGGCGTCAGCCCGGCGTCACCCTCGACCAAGCGAGCGTGCTCCCACAGGCGCCCGGCGAGTTGACTCATCCTGGCTCGAAAGCCGCTCGCGCGAGGAAACATCAGGCGGGGAGAGCTCCAAGGACCACGCGGGGGGAGGGCCAACTTAGCACGCGGCTGAAGCGCGAGCTTTCCGTGGACGTGGGGCGCGGCTGCGCGGCTCCCCGCCGGGCGGAACCGGCCCCGGGTGGGGCGGCCTTCGACGCTTCCCGGCGTGCCCCGCCAGCGACATGCCCACGGGCGCCACAAAGGGGCAAAAGTGCCGGCAGGCCCTAGCCAAAACGCAATTTGGGCGACAGAATGGGTCCACTAAGCGGAACCCGGCCGCTGAACTCAGCGGCTTCCGCAGGAGGGATCGATGGCTGCGCCGAAGGTCTTGGAGATTCTCCTTCTGTTCACGGTCGACGCTCCACGCTGGCGGGTCGAACGCATCGCGGCACGCATGGACATATCGACGTCGACGGCGTACCGGTGCGTCGCTGATCTCGTGCGCATCGGGCTGCTGCAGCCGGTCTCCGGCGGCGCCTACGTGCTCGGCCCCGCGTTCAGTGAATTCGACCTGCGCATGCGCCTCAGCGATCCGCTGATGCGGGCGGCGCGCCCGCACATGGCGCAGCTGCGCGACGCGCTGGGTCGCGAGACGACGACCGCGCTCGCGCGCTACTACCAGGACCGCGTGATGTTCGTGCACCTCGACCGCGCGCGCGACATGCCCAACGCCCCGGTCCGCGGCCAGCAGATTTCGTTGTTCAGCCCGGCGGCCATCGCGCGCGCGCTGCTGTTCGCGCTGCCGGACCGCGTCCTGCGCACGCTGTACCAGCACCACGCGGCCGAGGTCGCCGCGCAGGGCCTTGGCGCCAATGCACGCGAGTTCCGCGCGCGCGTCAAGGCGCTGCGCGAGCGCGGCTGGGCGACGGCCGACTCGGCCGTCGTCGCCGGACGCATCGGCATCGCGGCGCCGGTGGCCTGCGACGGGACGGTGCGCGGCAGCATGGGCGTGAGCCTGCCGGGGCCGCTGTCCGACCGCGAGATCGAGCGCATCGGCGCGATCGTCGTGCAGCACGCCGACCTCGTCGCCGCGCAGCTCCGCGAGGACGATCCCGACGTTCCTCGCCTGCTGCGCCGCCGCTCGTCGACACCCTCGATGCCGTACCAGGCCGGCACGACGCTGCAGTAGGCCTTATCCTCTCGCCGCGTCGACCGTCCTGTCCGCCTCCCTCGAGGCGCATTCCGCCGTGCTCAATTCGATCCGTGAGTTCTTCGAACGCAACCTCGCGCCCGCCGGCGACCGCGCGCCGTCGCGCCACACCATCGAACTGGCCACCGCCGCGTTGCTGGTCGAGGTCGTGCGATGCGACGCCGGCGTCACCGAGGACGAGCGGCAGTCGGTGGAGACGGCCGTGCGCGGAAGTTCGGGCTGCGCCCGATGAAGCGGAGACGCTGATCCGCCTGGCCGAGGAAGAGGTCGCGCAGGCGAACGACCTGTTCCAGTTCACGTCGCTGGTCAACCGCGACTTCTCGCAGGCGCAGAAGCTGCGCGTGATCGAGCTGATGTGGCGCGCGGCGCTCGCGGACGCGCACGTCAGCGCGCACGAACAGCACGCGCTGCGCCGGATCGCGCGAGCTGCTGCACATCCCGCACGGCGACTACATCGCCGCCAAGGCCCGCGCGCAGGCCGGCCGGCCGGCTGAGCGCCGCGCCGCGTTCAGCCGTACCGCTGCGCGCGCGAGCGCCGCGCCCTGCGCGAGCGCCTCGAGCTTGCGCACGGCGATGTCGCGGTCCATCGGCGCCATGCCGCAGTTGGTGCAGGGCAAGCAGCCGCTCGCGCGCGACGAACTGCAGCGCGCGGCCGATGGTGTCGGCGACCTCCTCGGGCGTCTCGACGACGTCGGACGCTACGTCGATGACGCCGACCATCACGTCCTTGCCTTCGAGCAGCCGGATCAGGTCCATCGGCACGTGCGAGTGCGCGCACTCGAGCGACACCTGCGCAATCGAGCTCTTCGCGATCGCGGGGAAGATCTCCTCGTACTGGCGCCACTCCTCGCCGAGGCTCTTCTTCCAGTCGATGTTGGCCTTGATGCCGTAGCCGTAGCAGATGTGGACCGCGGTCGTGCACGTGAGGCCCGGCGGCCGCCCGTTCGAGGGCGCTGCAGGCCCCATACGTTGACGTCCTTCATGTAGACGTTGAACGCCGGCTCGTCGAACTGCACGATGTCGACGCCGTCGGCCTCGAGCGCGCGCGCCTCCTGGTTCAGCAGGCCGGCGAACGCCATCGCCATCGCGACGCGTCCGTCGGGCGCCGCCGCCGTAGTGGCGGTCGGCCACGGTGTCGACGATCGTCATCGGGCCGGGCATCGTGATCTTCAGCTTCTTCTTCGTGTGCGCGCGCGCGAACCGGGCCTCGGTGCCGTGCACGCGGCCCTTCAGCTTCAGCGGCCCGACCACCTGCGGCACCATCGCCTTGTAGCGGTCGCCGCGGATGCCCATCTCGACCTTGTGCTCGAAGTCGATGCCGTCGACCGCCTCGAGGAAGCCGTGGACGAAGTGCTGGCGCGACTGCTCGCCGTCGGTCACGATGTCCAGCCCCGCGTCTTCCTGCGCCTTGATCCAGACCAGCGTCGCGTCGCGCTTGGCTTCCGCCAGTTCGGCGCCCTGCGCCTTCCACTGCGGCCACAGCTTGTGCGTCTCCGCCAGCCACGAGGGTTTGGGCAGGCTGCCTGCAATCGTCGCTTCGAACATGACGTCTCTCCTGGTTGATGTCGGCTGCGCGCGAGCGGCGCGAGGTCGGGCGTGCGGCAGTGCCAGTCGGTGACGCGCTGGAATGCGATGCCGATGGCGCAGCAGCGCCGCGTCGGTCGCGGCCGGCCCGAGCAGCTGCGCGCCGATCGGCAGGCCTCCGGCGAACAGCCGGCGGGCAGCGACAGCGCGCACGTGTCGAGGTAGTTGCCGGCGCGCGTGAAGCTCGCCAGCGGCGTCACGGTCTCGTCGACCGCGTCGAGCGGGCAGGCGGCCATCGGCACGGCGGGCGTCAGCAGCGCGTCGTACGCCTGCATCCAGTCGATCCAGCGCTGGCGCAGGCCGCGCGGCGGTGCGCCAGCGCGTCGATGTAGTCGGCCGCCGTGATCGCCTGGCCGCCGAGCAAGCGGCGCCGCACGCCGGCGCCGATCGGCAGACGCTCGTCTTCGACGTAGGCGCGATGGACCGACCAGGCCTCGGCCGCGGTCAACTGGCCGTTGCGTCGCATCAGGTCGTCGAAGTCGAACGGAAAGCGGCGCTCGGTGACCTCGGCGCCGAGCGCGCGCAGCACGCCTGCGCGGCGCCGCGACGGCCGCGGCGACGTCGGGCTCGACCACGATCGGATACTGGTCGGCCGGCAGCACGGCGATGCGAACGCCGTCGAGCGAGTGCGCGGGCGCCGCTGCCGCGAGGGCAGCGAAGGCGTGGCCGGACGCGCCGTCGCCGAGCATGGCTGCGGCGAGCAAGGCCGCATCGGCGGCGCTGCGCGTCATCGGGCCGATCGTGTCGAGCGTGGTCGACAGCGGAAATGCGCCTTCGGTGCTGACGAGTCCGCCGCTGGTCTTCAGTCCCGTGATGCCGTTGAGCGCCGCCGGGATGCGCACCGAGCCGCCGGTGTCCGAGCCGATCGCGGCCGGCGCCAGCCCCGCGGCGACGGCCACGCCCGATCCGCTCGACGATCCGCCGGGCACCCGGTGTGTGGCCAGGTCCCACGGGTTCCACGGCGTGCCGAGGTGCGGATTGGTGCCCCAGGTGCCGAACGCGAACTCGACCATATGTGTCTTGCCGAGCGGCACCATGCCCGCGGCCAGCAGATGGCGGACGACCGCCGCGGTGGTCGTGCTGATCCGCTGCTTCCACGGCGCGGAGCCGACGCCGGTCGGAAAGCCATCGACCTCGAGCAGGTCCTTCAACGCGACCGGCACGCCGTCGAGCGGGCCGAGCCGCAGCCCGCTGGCGCGCCGCTCGTCCGCCGCGCGCGCGTGACGCTGCGCCAGGTTCTCGTCGACGTGAACGAACGCGTGGAGCGCCGGATCGGGTGCCGGATGCGTCCGAGGTACGCCTCGGCGAGCTCCAGGGCGCTGGCCGTTCGCCGCGCGCGAGCGTCGCGGCGAGTTCGGCGAGCGAGGCAAAGGGATCGATCGGCATCGGGAGTCGGCAGCCGTGGGGCGGATCAGTCGTAGCGGGCGTCCGCATCGAGCGGATGGATCGGCCGCCGCAGCGCGCTCGAAGCGGAACAGGCGCGTAGTCGGAGCTCGTCACGCCGCGGCTGTCGCACTCGACCAGGCCGCCGGCGATCGGCACGAAGCTTGGGCGGCAGTACATGCGCGACTTCAGGATCAGGAAGTCGAACCGCGCCGGATCGAGGCCGGTGCTGGTGAACACGCCGAGGTCGAGCGGCTCCATCGGCCGCTCGGTGACCACCGCGGTGAAGTCGTCCGCCTCGAGCACCGCGGTGCGTCCCATCGCCCAGGTCTCGCCGGTGTAGATCGGGCCGGTGATGCGGAAGCGGCCGTCGGTCAGCGCCCGCACGCGCGCCGCGGACGCGCATCCGCGGCCGCGGATCGCGTGCCGAGGCCGAGCGGCCGGACGTTGCCGAGTTCGGAAGGTCCACCGTTGCGCCCAGCCCCGCGGTCGTGGCGATCGTCGACCGCGGCCGGATCGCACAGCGGTCCGACGCCGATGTTCGACAGGCCCTGGCGCAGGCACTCCTCGAGCACGTCGGTGGTGTCGCAGGTGCCGCCGGACATCACGTTGTCGCCATGGTCGAGCAGCAGCACCGGGCGGCCGCCCGCCCGCGCCGCAGCGCGCTGCGCCTGCGCCACGCTGTCGGCGAGCGGCGTCGCTGGCGTAGACGAAGCCGTCGCGCTCGCTGCCAGATCGCGCGCGCCAGTTCGTCCGCGGCGCGCTGCGCCTCGTCGCGGTGCGCAGCCGACGGTGACCACGCTGACGCCGGCGTCGCGGAAGTCGGCGAGCGAGAAGCCGGCGAACACCGTGGCGGCGAGCAGGCCCTCGCGCTCGAGGCCACGCGCCCGCTCGACCGCGCGCTGCATCGCGCCTTCGCCGGTCGCGCTGCGCAGCGTGTGCGACAGCAGCGGCGGCTGCGCCCACGCGACGTGCGGCCGCGGCCCGCCGTCGATCCAGTCGAACAGCAGCCGCGCGGCGTGCACGCCGGTCTCGAACATGTCGACGTGCGGATAGGTCTTGAAGCCGACGATGACGTCGGCGGCGTCGACCATCGCCTGCGTGATGTTGCCGTGCAGGTCGAGCGCGACCGCCAGCGGCGTGTTGGGCGCGAACGTCGCGGATCCGGCGCAGCAGTTCGCCCTCGCCGTCGTCGAACCGCTCGCGTCACCATCGCGCCGTGCAGGTCGAGCAGGATCGCGTCGCAGCCGGCGCGCACCGCGTCGACGATCGCGCCCGCGAGCCGCTCGTACGCGGCGGCGTCGACGCGCCCGCTGGGATTCGCGGTGGCGTTGACCGCGACGGTCACGTCCGCGCCGCGCCGCTCGGCGGCCTCGATGAACGCGCCGAGCGCGGTGCGCGCCGCCCTTGCGCCTGCGCGATGCGCGTCGTCGTCCGAACGTCGGCCCGTCCGGGCCGAACGATGCGAGCGGCGTCGGCACCGTCGAGAAGGTGTTGGTCTCGTGGTTGAGGCGGGCGGCGACGATCTTCATCGGGCGAGGCTGATCGGGTGCTTCAGTGGACGCGCCGGAGCACGCGGCCCGTGCGCGCGCCGGTGGCGCGGTCCGGCGTGCCACGCCAGCGCCCCGTTCACGTACACGGAGTGGATGCCGCGCGGCCGGCGTCCTGGGCTGGGCAAAGGTGGCGGCGTCGGCGATGCGCGCGGGATCGAACACGACGAGGTCCGCCGCCAGTCCCGGCGCGATGCGGCCGCGGCCGGCCAGGCGAAAGCGGTCGGCCGGCAGCCCGGTCATCCGGTGCACCGCCTCTTCGAGCGTGAACAGGTGGCGCTGCCGGGCGTAGTGCCCGAGCACGCGCGGGAACGCGCCCCACAGCCGCGGGTGCGGAAACTCGTCGTGCGGCAGGCCGTCGGAGCCGATCATCGTCCCGGGATGCGCGAGGATGCGCTCGACGTCGGCCTCGTCCATCGCGAAGTAGATCGCGCCGGCGGGCTGCAGTGCGTCGATCATCGCGTCGACCGTCACCCCGTCGGCGGCGGCGAGCTCGTCGAGGTAGCGGCCGGCCGCGGCGGGCCGCGGCTTCGACCACGCGATCAGCACCCGCTGCGCCTGCGCGGCGGCGTCCCTGCGCAGCACCGTCGACGACGCGGTGTACGGGTAGCAGTCGAGGCAGACGTCGCGCGTGCGGCGCGCCTCGTCGAACAGCGCGAGGGTCTCGCGCGAGCGGCCGAAGTTCGCGCGGCCGATCACCTTGTGGTGCGAGAGCACCTGCCGCACGCCGAGGCTGCCGGCGATCTCCATCGCCTCGGTCATCGATTCGAGGACGCGCTCGCCTTCGTCGCGGATGTGCGAGGCGATCAGCGCGCCGGTGCCGCGCAGCGGCTCGAACACCTGCCGGATCTCGTCGGCGGTGGCGGCGTTCGCGGGCGCGTAGTAGGTGCCCGTCGACACGCCGATCGCGCCCGCCGCGAGCGCCTCGGCGACGCCGGCCTGCATCGCGGCGATCTCGGTCGACGTCGCGGGCCGGTCGAGCGCGCTCATTGCCATCACGCGCAGGGTCGTGTGGCCGACGAGCGCGGCGCAGTTGATCGCGGGCGGCTGCGCCTCGAGCGCCGCGAAGTAGTCGCGGAAGGTGCCGAAGCGCTGCGACGGCAGCTCGGCCGCATCGGCCGCGACGAGGTTCAGCGGCGGCACCGCCGCCCGGTCGCCGAGCGGCGCCAGGCTGACGCCGCAGTTGCCGGTCACGACCGTCGTGACGCCCTGGCTGAGCTTGGGCGTCATCGACGGGTCGGCGAGCAGCAGGCGGTCGTCGTGCGTGTGGACGTCGATGAAGCCGGGCGCGACGGCCAGGCCGTCGAGGTCGACCACCTCGGCCACTGCGCCGGCAGCGGCGGCATCGAATCCCGCGATCACGCCATCGCGCAGCACGACGTCGGCGCGCCGTGCCGGCGCGCCGGTTCCGTCGATCACCAATCCGCCGCGCAGGACTACGCTGGTTGCTGGCATGTTTCCCTTGTTGTTCGGCTCCGTGTAGTCTGTCCCTTCGCTTCACGCTCGGCAAATCGCGGCGCCCCCGCGCTGCACGCAGACGGCGCATCCATGCACCGCTTTGGTGGATGCGCTGCAGACGGGGCCACGAACCCCGCGCGCTGCCGCCGAGTGATGGACCGTCCGCGCTCGCTCTGGAACGTTTCTTGCGTTGAAGACGCCCTGTTGCGCCGAACGCAGTGCCGGGCGATCGGTCCCTGTTTCACTTCTGAGGAGGAGACGTAAGTGATGAGCATTCGTACCACCCGTTGGCAGCGTCACGGGCTTGCCCTGGCGCTCGGACTGGCGATGACCGCCAGCGTTGTGTTTTCCTCACCCGCCCTGGCGCAGGGCAAGGTGCTGAAGTTCGTGCCGGAGGCGGACCTGCGGATCCTCGATCCGATCACCACCACCGCCTACATCACGCGCAACCATGGCTACATGGTGTACGACGTGCTGTTCGCGACCGACGCGAAGTTCCAGGTCCAGCCGCAGATGGTCGACAAGTGGGAGGTCAGCAAGGACAACCTGACCTACACGTTCACGCTGCGCGACGGCCTGAAGTTCCACGACGGCGCGCCGGTGAAGTCGGCCGACTGCATCGCCTCGATCGAACGCTGGGCCAAGCGCGACGTCTTCGGCCAGCGGCTCGCCGAGATGACCGAGTCGTGGACGGCGGTCAACGACAAGACCTTCCGCCTGAAGCTGAAGAAGCCGTTCGCGTACGTGCTCGAGTCGCTCGCCAAGCCGTCGTCGAACGTGCCGTTCATCATGCCGGAGCGCATCGCGAAGACCGACGCCAACACGGCGATCACCGACCCGACCGGCTCCGGCCCGTTCAAGATGGTCAAGGACCAGTGGGTCCCGGGCAACAAGGTCGTGTACGTGAAGAACACCGACTACGTGCCGCGCAAGGAAGCGCCGTCCTGGGGCGCCGGCGGCAAGGTCGTGAAGGTCGATCGCGTCGAGTGGATCTACATCCCTGACGCGGCCACCGCCGCGGCCGCGCTCAACAGCGGTGAAGTCGACTGGTGGCAGCAGGTCCCGACCGACCTGATCCCCGTGCTGGCGAAGAACAAGGACGTCAAGGTCGAGAGCGTCGATCCGCTCGGCTCGATCGGCCTGCTGCGCTTCAACCACCTGCAGCCGCCGTTCAACAACGTGAAGATGCGCCAGGCCGTGCTGGCCGTGGTCAACCAGAACGACTACGCGATCGCCATCGCCGGCGACCCGAAGAACGGCAAGCCCTGCGCGTCGTTCTTCACCTGCGGCACGCCGATGGCGAACACCGCGGGCTCGGAGGCGCTGACCGGCAAGCGCGACTTCGAGCGCGCCAAGCAGCTCGTCAAGGAGTCCGGCTACAAGGGCGAGAAGGTCATCCTGATGTCCGCCACCGACCAGCCGATCGTGCACGCCCAGGCGCTCGTCACCCAGGACATCCTGAAGAAGATCGGCGTGAACGTCGAACTGGCCGCCAGCGACTGGGGCACGCTGATCACGCGCCGCGGTTCGAAGGAGCCGGTGGAAAAAGGCGGCTGGAGCGTCTTCCACACCTGGTTCGTGGGCCCGGACATCACCACGCCGGCCCTCAACTCGCCGCTGCGCGGCGCGGGCGAGAAGTCCTGGTTCGGCTGGCCCACCGACGCGAAGCTGGAGGAACTGCGCGACGCGTGGTTCAACGCGCCGACGGTCGCCGACCAGAAGAAGATCGCCGAGGAGATGCAGAAGCGCGCGTTCGAGACCGTGCCGTACGTGCCGACCGCGCAGTTCATCATCCCGACCGCGTACCGCAGCAACCTCTCCGGCGTGATCATCTCGCCGGTGACGTTCATCTGGAACGTGGAGAAGAAGTAGCGCTCGCCTGAACGTCGCCCCGGCTCGCGCCGGGGCGATTTCATTTTCGCCGTGATACGGTCCCGGTTCGCCGGGACTTTCGCAGGTCCCGCTTCCCCGCATGCTCCGCTACGCCCTCAAACGCCTGCTCGCGACCATCCCCGTGATGGCCATCGTGGCGCTGTTCGTCTTCTCGCTGCTGTACCTCAGCCCGGGCGACCCCGCAGCCGTGATCGCCGGCGACATCGCCACCGAGGAGGACATCGCGAAGATCCGCGCCCAGCTCGGCCTCGACCAGCCCTACCTGGTGCGGTTCGGCGGCTGGCTCGGCGACCTCGCGCGCGGCGACCTCGGCGTGTCGATCTTCACGCAGCTGCCGGTGTCGACGCTGATCGGGCAACGGATCGAGCCGACGCTGGCGCTGACGCTGTGCACGCTGATCGTCGCGGTGGGCCTCGCGGTGCCGCTCGGCGTGCTGGCCGCGGCGCGCGCCGGCGGCTGGATCGATCGCATCGTGATGGCGGTCTCGGTGCTGGGATTCTCGGTGCCGGTGTTCGTGATCGCCTACGGGCTGATCTTCACGTTCTCGGTGTGGCTCGAATGGCTGCCGGTGCAGGGCTACCGCAGCATCACCGAGGGCTTCGTGCCATTCATCCGGCACATGATCCTGCCGAGTCTCGCGCTCGGCCTCGTGTACATGGCGCTGATCGCCCGCATCACGCGCGCGACGATGCTCGACGTGCTCTCGCAGGACTACGTGCGCACCGCCACCGCCAAGGGCCTCGCGCCCGGCACGGTGCTCGTCCGCCACGCGCTGAAGAATGCAGCGGTGCCGATCGTCACCATCATCGGCATCGGCATCGCGCTGCTGATCGGCGGCGTGGTCGTCACCGAGACGGTGTTCGCGATTCCCGGGCTCGGCCGGCTGACGGTCGACGCCATCCTGCGGCGCGACTACCCGATCATCCAGGGCGTGACGCTGCTGTTCTCGGCGGTCTACGTGCTGGTCAACCTGCTGGTCGACCTCAGCTACTCGCTGTTCGACCCGCGGATCCGTTACTAGTTACCGGCATGACTCGGTCCCCACGCTCGCTTCGTTCGCTGCCCCCCGAGGGGGCGCGTCAGCGGCTTCGGGCGGCCGGGCGCCGCTGACATGGCCGCGGTTGCCGACACCATCGCCGCGCCGAAGTCGGTGTCACCGACGATCCAGCGCTTCAAGGATGCGCTGCGCCGGCACCCGACCGCGATCGCCGGCGCGATCGTGCTGCTGCTGATGGTGCTGGTCGCGATCTTCGCGGCGTGGCTCGGCACGATCGACCCGCAGGCGCTGTCGCCGATCCGCCGCCTGCGGCCGATGAGCGACGAGCACTGGTTCGGCACCGACATGCTCGGCCGCGACGTCTACAGCCGCGTCATCTACGGCACCCGCGTCTCGCTGACCGTGGGGCTCGCGGTGGCGGTGCTGGCGACGACGATCGGGCTCGCCATCGGCCTGGTGACCGGCTACCTGCGCTGGCTCGACGCCGTGGTGATGCGCGTGATGGACGGGCTGATGTCGATCCCGTCGGTGCTGCTGGCGATCGCGCTGATCTCGCTGACGCGCGCCAGCCTCGAGAACGTCATCATCGCCATCGCGATCGCCGAGGTGCCGCGCGTGGTGCGCCTCGTGCGCTCGCTGGTGCTGACGCTGCGCGAGCAGCCGTACGTCGAGGCGGCGATCGCGTCCGGCACGCGCCTGCCCGCGATCCTGATGCGCCACATCCTGCCGAACACGCTGGCGCCGCTGCTGGTGCAGGCGACCTACATCTGCGCCTCGGCGATGATCACCGAGGCCATCCTGTCGTTCATCGGCGCCGGCACGCCGCCCAACATCCCGAGCTGGGGCAACATCATGGCCGAGGCGAGGAGCCTGATCCAGGTCGCGCCGACCATCCTGCTGTTCCCGGGCCTGTTTCTGTCGCTGACGGTGCTTTCCGTCAACCTGCTCGGCGACGGCCTGCGCGATGCGCTCGATCCGAGGCTGGCGAGGCGCCTGTAGCGATGAGCGCCAACGCCACCCCGCTGCTGCGTGTCCAGGACCTGAAGACGCACTTCCACACGCGCGACGGCGTCGTGCGCGCGGTCGATGGCGTCAGCTTCGACGTGATGCCGGGCGAGACGCTGGCGGTCGTCGGCGAGTCCGGCTGCGGCAAGAGCGTGACGGCGCTGTCGATCCTGCGCCTGCTGCCGATGCCGCCGGCCCGCATCGCCGGCGGGCGCATCGAGTTCGAGGGCCGCAACCTGCTCGGGCTGTCGGAGCCGGAGATGCGCAAGATCCGCGGCAACGCGATCTCGATGATCTTCCAGGAGCCGATGACGTCGCTCAATCCGGTGCTGACCATCGGCCGCCAGATCACCGAGGCGCTGGTGCTGCACCGGGGCATGACGGCGAAGGCGGCGCTGGCGCGCGCGGTCGAGATGCTGCGCAAGGTCCGCATCCCGGACGCCGAGCGGCGCCTCGCGCAGTATCCGCACGAGCTCTCGGGCGGCATGCGCCAGCGCGTGATGATCGCGATGGCGCTCGCCTGCGGCCCGCAGCTGCTGATCGCCGACGAGCCGACGACCGCGCTCGACGTCACCATCCAGGCGCAGATCCTCGAGCTGATGCGCGAGCTGCGCGACGAGACCGGCGCGTCGGTCATCCTGATCACGCACGACCTCGGCGTCGTCGCCGAGATCGCCCACCGCGTCGTCGTGATGTACGCCGGCCGCAAGGTCGAGGAAGCGCCGATCGGGGAGCTGTTCGCCGCGCCGCGCCATCCGTACACGCGCGGGCTGCTCGGCTCGATGCCGCACCTCGGCGACTCGGTCAACGAGACCGGCAAGCGGCTGGTCGAGATCCCCGGCATGGTGCCGTCTCTGAAGGACCCGGCCCCCGGCTGCCTGTTCGCGCCGCGCTGCACGCACGCCACCGAGCGCTGCTCGCGCGAGGCCCCGCCGCTGCGAGCTGCACGCGCCCGGCCACTGGGCGGCGTGCTGGCACCCGGTCGCCGCGCGGCGTTCCGCGGCCGCGGCGGAGGATGCTGCATGACTGCGCCAGCGGCCACCGGCAGCGAAGTGCTGCTCGAAGTGCGCGACCTGCGCAAGCACTTCCCGACCAAGCCGGGCCTGTTCGGCGCATCCGGCGGCAAGGTGCACGCGGTCGACGGCGTCAGCTTCTCGATCGCGGGCGGCGAGACGCTGGGGCTGGTCGGCGAATCGGGCTGCGGCAAGTCGACCACGGGCAAGCTGATCCTGCGGCTGCAGGATCCGACCTCGGGCGAGATCCTCTGGCGCGGCCGCCGCATCGAGAAGCTGTCCGCCGCCGAGATGCGCCCGGTGCGGCGCGAACTGCAGATCGTGTTCCAGGACCCGTACTCGTCGCTGAACCCGCGCATCCGCGCCGCCGACATCGTGGCCGAGCCGCTGCGCAACTTCGAGCGCCTGTCGGGCGCCGCCGCGCGCGAGCGCGTGGCGCAGCTCTTCGAGCGCGTCGGCCTGCGGCGCCGACCAGATGGCGAAGTTCCCGCACGAGTTCTCCGGCGGCCAGCGCCAGCGCATCGGCATCGCGCGCGCGCTGTCGGTGCAGCCGAAGCTGATCGTCTGCGACGAGCCGGTGTCCGCGCTCGACGTGTCGGTGCAGGCGCAGGTGATCAACCTGCTGATGGACCTGCAGAAGGAGTTCGACCTCTCCTACCTGTTCGTCGCGCACGACCTCGCCGTGGTCGAGCACATCAGCCACCGCGTCGCGGTGATGTACCTCGGCAAGATCGTCGAGATCGCGCCGAAGAAGGCGATCTTCACGCGGCCGCAGCACCCCTACACCGAGGCGCTGCTCTCGGCGGTGCCGGTGCCGGACCCCACGCGCCGCAAGCAGCGCCGCGTGCTGAGCGGCGACGTGCCGAGCCCGATCAACCCGCCGCCCGGCTGCCGCTTCCACACGCGCTGCCCGTACGTCGAGGCGCGCTGCAAGGTCGACGAGCCGCCGCTGCAGCTGGTCGCGCCCGGGCAATGGGTCGCGTGCCACCTGCGGCAGCCTCCCGCGGAGCGCAGCGCCAAGGGGGCAGCATGAAGCACGAGGCGCGCGCCATCCGCAATCCGGCCGCGGCGCCGGCCGCCGAGCACTACGGCGCCGCGCGCTCCGCGGTGCTGAGCCACTCGGGCTTCAGCGCGGCGCTCGCCGAGATCTCGAGCTGGCCCGGATACGAGCCCACGCCGCTGGTGGCGCTGCCGGCGCTGGCGCGCTCGCTCGGCGTCGGCGCGATCCACTACAAGGACGAACGCGGCCGCTTCGGCCTGCGAAGCTTCAAGGCGCTCGGCGGTGCCTATGCCGTCGCCAACGTGCTGAGGAAAAGGGTCGCGGCCGCGACCGGGCGCAACGACATCGGGTCGCGTGACCTGCTGTCGGGCGAGTTCGCGGACATCGTCGGCCAGGCGACGGTCACCTGCGCGACCGACGGCAACCACGGCCGCTCGGTCGCGTGGGGCGCGCGTCTGTTCGGCTGCCGCTGCGTGATCTTCGTGCACGAGCACGTGAGCCAGGGCCGGCGCGATGCGATCGCGCACTACGGCGCCGAGGTGCGCGAGGTCAGGGGCAACTACGACGACGCCGTGCGCCACGCCGCGGCGACGGCCGCTGCGGAGGGCTGGACCGTCGTGTCGGACACGTCCTACCCGGGCTACCGCGACATCCCGCTCGACGTGATGCACGGCTACGGCGTGATGGCGGCCGAGGTCGCGCAGCAGTTCGGCGACACGCCGCCGACCCACGTGCTCGCGCAGGCGGGCGTCGGCGCGCTGGCGGCGGCGGTGTGCGCCAGCTTCTGGCTGAACTGGGAGGCGCGCCGGCCCTCGTTCGTCGTGGTCGAGCCCACGCGCGCCGACTGCGTCTACCAGAGCCTGGCCGCGGGGCACCCGGTCGTGGTCGGCGGCGCGCTCGACACGGTGATGGCAGGTCTCGCGTGCGGCGAAGTGTCCGAGCTCGCGTGGGAGATCCTGCATCACGGCGCCAACGCTGCGGTCGCCGTGGACGATGGCTACGCGCTCGCCGCGATGCGCGCGCTCGCGTTCCCCGCCACGGGCGAGCCGGCGATCGTCGCCGGCGAGACGGGCGGCACCGGACTCGCGGCGCTGCTGGCGGCGGCGGATTATCCGGAGATCCGCGCCACGCTGGCGCTGGACGATCAGTCGCGCGTGCTGCTGCTGGGCAGCGAAGGCGACACCGATGCCCGCATCTACCTCGAGGTGGTCGGGCGCACGGCCGAGGAGGTGCTCGATGAAAGCTGAACAACTGCGGATCAACCCGACCCGCCTGATGGACCGACTGAACCGGCTCGCCGAGATCGGCGCGACCGCCGACGGCAGCTGCTGCCGCCTCGCGCTGACCGACGAGGACAAGGCGGGGCGCGACCTCGTCGCCGGCTGGATGCGCGAGCTCGGGCTCGAGGTGCGCGTCGACCCGATCGGCAACATCTTCGGACTGCGCAAGGGCGCCGAGAGCGTCGAGGCCTGCGCGCCGGTGATGTGCGGCTCGCACATCGACACCGTGCGCACCGGCGGCCGCTACGACGGCAACCTCGGCGTGCTCGGCGGCCTGGAGGTCGTGCAGACGCTGAACGACGCCGGGCTCGTGACGCGGCGGCCGTTCGTGGTCGGCGTGTTCACCGACGAGGAGGGCGCGCGCTTCCACCCGGACATGGCGGGCTCGCTCGCCTACGTCGGCGGAATGCCGCTCGACGAGCTGTACGCCACCCGGGGCATCGACGGCAAGGTGTTCCGCGACGAGCTCGAGCGCATCGGCTATCTCGGCGACGCGCCGATCCCGCTGTACCGGCCGCACGCCTTCGTCGAGCTGCACGTCGAGCAGGGCCCGGTGCTCGACCTCGAAGGCATCACGATCGGCGCGGTCGAGGACCTGCAGGGCATCTCGTGGACCGAGGTGCTGGTCACCGGCCAGTCGAACCACGCCGGCACCACGCCGATGCGGATGCGGCACGACGCCGGCTACTGCGCGGCGGCGATCGGCGTCTTCGTGCGCAACCTGGTCAAGGAGATCGGCGGCCGCCAGGTCGGCACGGTCGGCTCGATCACGCTGCACCCGAACCTCACCAACGTCGTCGCCGCGCGCGCGCGCGTGACCGTCGACCTGCGCAACACCGACGACGACGTGCTGCAGCAGGCCGAGGCGCGGCTGGCCGCGTTCCTCGAGCAGCTGGCGCGCGACGAGGGCGTGAAGATCGAGACGCACTCGCTGGCGCGCTTCGCGCCGGTGCAGTTCGACACGGACATCGCGGCGCTGGTCGCGCGCACCGCGCAGCGGCTCGGCCATTCGTGCCGCCCTATGACCTCAGGCGCCGGCCACGACGCGCAGATGCTGGCGCGCATCTGCCCGACCGCGATGATCTTCGTGCCGTCGGTCAAGGGCATCAGCCACAACCCGGCCGAGCACACCGAGCCAGTCCATCTCGCAGCCGGCGCCGACGTGCTGCTGCACACGCTGCTCGAGCTCGCAGCGTAGGCGACCGGCCATGACCCGCATCGTCACCGTCGGCGCCGCCCAGCTCGGCCCCATCGCGCGCAGCGAGACGCGAGCCGCAGGTCGTCGAGCGCATGCTCGCGCTGATGCACGACGCGCAAGCGGCACGGCTGCGACCTCGTCGTGTTCCCGGAGCTCGCGCTGACGACCTTCTTCCCGCGCTGGTACTTCGAGCAGCAGGTGGAGGTCGACGCGTTCTTCGAGCGCGCGATGCCGGGCCCGGAGACGCAGCCGCTGTTCGACGCCGCGCGCAGGCTCGGCGTCGGCTTCTACCTCGGCTACGCCGAGCTCGCGGACGAGGACGGCCGTGACGCGCCGCTTCAACACGTCGATCCTGGTCGACAAGCAGGGCCGGAGATCGTCGCAAGTACCGCAAGATCCACCTGCCCGGCCACGCCGAGCACGAGCCGTGGCGGCGCTTCCAGCACCTCGAGAAGCGCTACTTCGAGGTCGGCGACCTCGGCTGGCCGGTGGTGCGCTGGGCCTTCGGCGAGAGCGTGCAGCGGCCTGTTCGGGATGGCGATCTGCAACGACCGCCGCTGGCCCGAGACCTATCGCGTGATGGGCCTGCAGGGCGTCGAGATGGTGCTGCTCGGCTACAACACGCCGGTGCACAACCCGCCGGCGCCCGAGCACGACGCGCTCTCGCACTTCCACAACGAGCTCGTGATGCAGTCCGGCGCCTACCAGAACGGCACCTGGGTGGTCGGCGTGGCCAAGGCCGGCAACGAGGAAGGCGTCGAGCAGATCGGCAACTCGATCATCGTCGCGCCGAGCGGCGAGATCGTCGCCGCCTGCACGACGACCGGCGACGAGCTGGCGATCGCGCGCTGCGACCTCGACCTGTGCAACTCGTACAAGACGACCACGTTCAACTTCGCCCGCCACCGCGAGCCGGAGCAGTACCGGATGATCGTCGAGCGCAAGGGCGCGGTGCCGCCCGAGTGAATGCGCCGGGGCACGGCGCCGCGGTGCGGGCGGACGCGTTCCGGGCTAGCATCCGACTCCCGGTAGCCTCCGGCCGAACACCATGAGCAACACGACCCCTCCCCCGCCCGGCGATCGCGACGACGGCGTGCCGGTTTCGGTCCGCATCCGCGAGCGGATCAAGCAGCGCGCGCGAGCGCTTCCACGCCAACGACAACATCGCCCGACTTCATCGCGCCCGGCGAGCTGGAGGCGCTGCACTCCGAGGTCGAGGAAAAGATGCTCGGCGTGCTGAACAGCCTGGTGATCGACACCGAGAGCGACCACAACACGCGCGAAACCGCGCGCCGCGTCGCCAAGATGTACCTGACCGAGGTGTTCCGCGGCCGCTACGCGGAGCGGCCGCCGGTCACCGAGTTTCCGAACGTCGAGCGGCTGAACGAGCTGATGATCGTCGGTCCGATCACCGTGCGCAGCGCGTGCTCGCACCACCTGTGCCCGATCCTCGGCAAGGTGTGGATCGGCGTGATGCCGAACGAGCACTCCAACCTGATCGGCCTGTCGAAGTACGTGCGGCTGGCCGACTGGGTGATGAGCCGGCCGCAGATCCAGGAAGAGGCGGTGACGCACCTCGCCGACCTGCTGCAGGACGACCATGCAGCCGGACGGGCTCGCGATCGTGATGGAGGCGGACCACTTCTGCATGCAGTGGCGCGGCGTGAAGGACACGGATTCCAAGATGATCAACAGCGTGATGCGCGGTTCGTTCCTGAAGGACGCGAACCTGCGCCGCGAGTTCCTCTCGCTGCTCAAGCGGCAAGAACACCTGATCCACGGAGAAGGCCCGATGCTCGTTCGTCTGCTGTACGCCAGCCGCGCCGCCGAGGCGGTCACGCAGGACATCATCGAGTCGATCCTGGCGTCGTCGCGCAAGCACAACCCGGCGCTCGGCATCACCGGCGTGCTGTGCCACGGCGGCGACGTCTACATGCAGGTGCTCGAGGGCGGGCGCGACGCGGTCAACGCGCTGTACAACAAGATCGTGCGCGACGCGCGCCATCGCGACATCGCGCTGCTGCACTACGAGGAAGTCGCCGAGCGGAAGTTCGCCGGCTGGACGATGGGCCAGGTGAACCTGACCAAGGTGAATCCGTCGCTGCTGCTGAAGTACTCGGACCGGCCGGTGCTCGACCCGTTCGCTTCCTCCGGCCTGGCGTCGATGGCCCTGCTCGAGGAACTGATCGCCACCGCGCAGATCGTCGGTCGCGCCGGCTGAGCCCGGCGCCGGCCCCGCCGTGAGCGGAGCCGCGGCGCGTTCGCGTCGCCGCTGCGCGCCTGTTTGCCGCTACCATCGTCCGCTTGTTCAGGCACGGAGGGCGACATGAAACGACTGGCGATGGCGGCGGCGGCAGCGGCGATCCTGGCGACCGGATGCGAGACCTTCGAGGCGCAGGGGCCGCGCGCCGTCGCCCAGCTCGAAGCCGCCAAGGGCAACCCGGTCTGGGGCTCGGTGTCGTTCGTCGAGGCCGACGGCGGCGTGCTGGTGCGCGCTGACGTGCGCGGCCTGAGTGGCGGCGGCGAGTTCGGCTTCCACGTGCACGAGAAGGGCGACTGCTCGTCGGCCGACTTCACGAGCGCCGGCGGCCACTTCAACCCGGGAGGCAAGCCGCACGCGCATCACGGCAAGGCCGAGCGCCATGCCGGCGACCTGGAGAACCTGAGGTCGGACGCCGAAGGCAATGCCACGTACGCCTTCGAAACGAAGCTGCTGACGGTTGCGCCGGGCCCGAACTCGGTCGTCGGCCGCGCCGTCGTCATCCACGCGAGCCCGGACGACTACACGTCGCAGCCGGCGGGCAACTCCGGGCCACGCATCGCATGCGGGCTGATCCGCGCCGTGGACGAGGGCACGGGCCCCGTGTATCCGCGGCTGTCGCGCTAGCGTCCGCCAAGACCCGGCGTGCGCGAGCCAGGCGTTAACAGGCCCTAGACCGCCGGGGCGACCAGCCGGCGTAGCGCGCAGGTCGATGTTGCCGCCGCTGAGGATCACGCCGACGCGCTTGCCGCGCACGTCGACCACGTTGTCGAGCGCGGCGGCGGCGCCGAGGCAGCCGGTCGGCTCGACGATGATCTTCATCCGCTCGCCGAAGAAGCGCATGGCCTTCACCAGCTGGTCGTCGCGTCACGGTGACGACCCGGTCGACCAGCGCCTGGATCACCGGGAACGTGTAGCGGCCGGCGTGCTGCGTCTGCGCGCCGTCGGCGATGGTGCGCGGCACGTCGATGTGCACGATCTCGCCGCGGGCGAGGCTCTGCTGCACGTCGTTGCCGGCTTCCGGCTCGACCCCGATGACCGCGGCAGTCCGGCAGCCGGTGCTTGCGCCGCCATCGCGCAGCCCGAGATCAGGCCGCCGCCGCCGACGCAGACGAACAGCAGGTCGAGGGCGCCGACTTCGTCGATCAGTTCGAGCGCCGCCGTGCCCTGTCCCGCCATCACGTGCGGGTGGTCGTACGGCGGGATCAGCGTCATGCCGCGCTCCTCGGCGATCTTCGCGCCGAGCGCCTCGCGGTTCTCGGTGTAACGGTCGTACAGCAGGACCTCCGCGCCGTAGCCGCGGGTGGCGTCGATCTTCATCTGCGGCGCGTCCTTCGGCATCACGATCGCGGCCGGCATGCCGAGCAGGCGCGCCGACAGCGCGATCGCCTGCGCGTGGTTGCCGGACGAGAACGCGATCACGCCGGCGCGGCGCTGCTCGGGCGTGAACTGCGCGAGCGCGTTGTAGGCGCCGCGGAACTTGAACGCGCCCATGCGCTGCAGGTTCTCGCACTTGAAGAACAGCGTGCCGCCGGCGCAGCGCGTCGGCCGTGCGGGAGGTCATCACCGGCGTGCGGTGCGCGACGCCCGCCAGCCGCTCGGCCGCGGCGGCGACGTCGTCGAAGGAGATCGCGAGGGACATGCGCGAAGCTTAATCGCTCCGCACTGCGGCCGACCGTCCGCGCCCGGGCGGCGTTCTCGCGGGCACGGTCCGACATGCGGCGTGTCGATATGGGTATCGCAGCGCGGCATGTCGCGACAGGCCGTTCGGGCGTAAGGTCGGCCGCGTAAGGAACCCAAGGAGATCCCGATGCGCGCCCGAACGATCCTCGACACCATCGGCAACACGCCGTCGATCCGCGTCAACCGGCTGTTCGGCGGCGCAGAGGTCTGGATCAAGTCCGAGCGCGCGAATCCCGGCGGCTCGATCAAGGACCGTATCGCGCTGGCCATGGTCGAGGCGGCCGAGCGCGATGGGCGGCTCGCGCCGGGCGGCACGATCGTCGAGCCGACTTCGGGCAACACCGGAATCGGGCTGGCGATGGTCGCGGCCGTCAAGGGCTACAAGCTGATCCTGGTGATGCCGGACTCGATGTCGGTCGAGCGGCGCCGGCTGATGCTCGCGTACGGCGCGACGTTCGAGCTGACGCCGCGCGAGAAGGGCATGAAGGGCTCGATCGAGCGGGCGAAGGAGATCGTCGTCGCCACGCCGGGCGCGTGGATGCCGCAGCAGTTCGACAACCCGGCGAACATCGAGGTGCACGCGCGCACGACCGCGCGCGAGATCCTGGAGGACTTTCCCGAGGGGATCGATGCCCTCATCACGGGCGTCGGCACCGGCGGCCACATCAGCGGCGTCGCGCAGGTGCTGAAGCCGAAGTGGAGCGGCCTGCAGGTGTTCGCGGTCGAGCCTGCCGCGTCGCCGGTGATCTCCGGCGGGCAGGCGTCGCCACATCCGATCCAGGGCATCGGCGCCGGCTTCATCCCGGCCAACCTGAAGACCGAACTGCTCGATGGCGTCATCACGGTCGAGGCCGAGGAAGCGCGCGAGATGGCGCGCCGCGCGGCGCGCGAGGAAGGCGTGCTGGTCGGGATTTCCTCCGGCGCGACGCTCGCCGCCATCGCGAAGAAGCTGCCCGAACTGAAGAATGGCGCGCGCGTGCTCGGCTTCAACTACGACACCGGCGAGCGCTACCTGTCGATCGAAGGGTTCCTGCCAGCCGCGTAGCGGTTCCTGCGCGCGGCGGCGCCCTGAATCGCGCCGGTTACACGCCGTTGCACGACCGACATACGGTCGATACGGCGCGCGGCCACCATGGCTCCTCGAATCGAGGAGGACCGCCATGGACAGCCAAGTCGAACTCCAGCCGCGCGCGCGCGGACTCCACGCCGTGGTGCCCGCGGCGGCAATGCTCGAGCCACAGCCCGACCCGCGGGTCGAGGAACTGCGCGGCGCGGCGATGCGCAGCCTGTTCCCGATGCGCCACGCCGGCCGGGCGAGCCCGGCACTGAGCCGCGTCGCGCTGCGGGTCCACGCGCATCTCGCCAAAGCTGCGACAGTCGAGGACCTCGAGCGTCGCCTGCGCTTGCCACTGCGCTACCCGACGGAACTGATCGACGAGGTCCGGCTGCGCGACGGGCGTTCGGTCCTCGTGCGCCCGGTCCTTCCGCCGGATGCCTCGATGCACCGCGCGTTCGTGCGATCGATGTCGGCGACGACGCGCCGGAACCGGTTCCATGCCGGCGTCGCCGACCTGCCCGACCCCGTGCTGCGCTACCTGACCGAAGTCGACCACGTCGACCACCTTGCGCTCGTGGGCGAGGTCGAAGACGCGACCGGCGCGCGCCTGGTGGCCGAAGCGCGCTGGGTCCGACGCGAGGACGAACCTGGTACTGCCGACTTCGCGATTGCAATCGCCGACGACTTCCAACTGAGCGGCCTCGGCAACGTGCTGCTCGACATGCTCCAGCGCAGCGCCGTCGCGCGCGGCATCGACCGCCTGTGCGGCCACGTCCTGCGCAACAACGTGCGCATGAGCCGCTGGCTCGAGGCACGCGGCTGGCGCATGCGCCAAGACCCGGACGATCCCGGCGTCGTCTGCGCGGAACTGCCGCTGGCGACGAGCGCGGCCACCCTCTGGCGCGAGGCCGCGTGAGCACGACGAAGTCGGCGACGAAATCGGGGTCAGACCCCGATTTCGGGACTACGAGTGTCGGGGTGTGTCGTAAATCGGGGTCTGACCCCGATTTACTTCAAGGGCGCGGCGCAGTGACCGGCGCCTTCGACCTTCTCCTGGCCGAACTGCCAGGGCGGCGGTTCGTCGAAGCGGTTGTGCGGCTGCGCGCGCGTCCAGTCGAGGGCGATGAAGCCGATGGCCGCGAGCCAGAACGTGATGGCGAAGGCGAGCGTGCGGCGCTTCACTGGACCACCCCGCGCGGCGCTCACGCCTTCAACCCCAGCCGCTCGCGCACGCGCACGCCGAGCATCGAGCCCAGGAACGCCATCGCGAACCACACCCAGCCGTGGACGCTGCCGGTCGAGATGCCGGAGAAGTACGCGCCGACGTTGCAGCCGAACGCGAGCCGCGACGAGTAGCCGAGCAGCAGGCCGGCCACGACCGCCGCGATCCACTGCAGCGGATTCGCGCGCGTCGTCGGGCACGCGGTGCCGCGGACATTCGCGGCCAGCAGCGCGCCGACCAGCAGCCCGAGGTTTGTGATCGACGTGACGTCGGTCAGCAGCGACGACTGGATGTGCGCCTGCTGCGCCTCGCGGCCCCAGAACGCGTTGGCGGTCAGATCGACGCCGAGCCAGGAAACGACCTTCGCGCCCCACAGCCCCAGCCCGTACACCACGCCCCACGGCTGGCCGGCGACGAGCAGGTTCAGCAGCGCGAAGACCGCCATCACGATCGCGCCGATGTAGACCGCGCGGCCCTTCCAGCGCGTGTCGGTGCGCGGCCCGCGCTTCTTCCAGAGGTACAGCGCCAGCAGGCCGAACGCCGCGAGTTGCAGGAGCAGTGCCGGAGCGGTGCCGAGAGTTTCGGGCAGCGATACCGGCGGCAGGCTGCCGAGCGCGAGCCACGCGTCGAGGTGCGCCGCGCCGAGGAAGCTGCCGAAGACGAAGCCCGGCAGCACCGCCAGCGAAAAACCGTTGCCGAGCCCGGCCTTGTACAGCGTGCCCGAGCCGCAGCCGTCGGCGATCTGCATCGCCGCGCCGAACACGAAGGCGCCGATCAGCAGGCTCACCGACAGCGGCGCGATCGCGCCGGAGAGTTCCTCGTGCGCCGCGATCAGCGGAATCGACACCACCATCGCCAACCCGATCGCCACGAACTGCGCGAAGAAGCCGGTCGGGTCGCGGTCGCGGATCCACGCGCGCCAGCCCGTGGTGAAGCCGAACGAGACGCCGGCCAGCACCGCGCCGAGCCCGATGCCGATCACGAACAGGAAGCCCTGCCGCAGCCCGACGAGCCACGTGATGGCGGCCCACGCCGCGATCGCGCCCGCCGCCAGCGGCCAGTTCGCCAGGCGCGCGCCATGCATCGCTCGCGCGACATGAGCCGGCGGCGCGCCGCCGCCCTGAACCGAAGTCATCACCCCTGCCATGCCGCCACCGAAACGGGTCAGAGGTTACCCGTTGCCTCTTTCAGCTGCAGCCAGAACTGGGCAAGGCGGGTGGGCACGTTCGTCATCGGCAGCCCCGCCTGCGACCAGCCCACGGTCGACTCCGGATAGAGCTTCACGTCCTTCTGGCCCAGCACTTCGGACAGCACGAACCAGTTGGTCGCCGCCCAGTGCCCGGTGTTGCAGAACGACACCGTCGGCTGGTCGGTCTGCACGCCGCTCGCCTGCGCGATGCGCTTCACGTCGGCCGCCGGCAGCAGCGCGCCGCTGCCCGGCGCGAACCACACCGCCTGGTCGACGTTCTTCGCGCCGGCGAGCGTGCCGGGCGTCTTCGCCGCGGCGTGGCGCGTCTCGCCGAAGAAGTAGCCGGCGGGTCGCGCGTCGAGCAGCTGCACGCCCTGCTTGCCGATCACGCTGGCGACCTCGTCCTGCGTGGCGACCAGCGCCGGGTCGATCTTGACGGTGAACGTCGATGGCGCGACCGTCGGCACCTCGGTGACCAACGGCAGGTTTGCCGCGCGCCACGCCTTCACGCCGCCGTTCAGGATCGACAGGTCCTTCACGCCGGCCGCCTTCAGCGTCCAGTACACGCGCGCCGCGGCGCCGAAGTCGGTCGAGCTGCTGCCTTCGTAGACGACCACCACCGGCGTGGCCGCGTCGATGCCGAGCGACCGCAGCAGCGCAGTCAGCGCCTCCTCGCCCGGCAGTTTGCCCGGGTTGTCCTTCGGCCCGCGCCACTTCGAGTACGGCGCAGGCAGCGCGCCGGCGATGTGGGCCACCTCATACGGCGTCTTGCCGGCGTCGTTCCTCCCGTCGCGGACGTCGACGATGCGCAGCTGCGGCTCGGCGAGCCGCGCCGACAGCTCGGCCGGCGTGACCAGCGGCTGCGCGGCAGCGAGCACGGGGGCGCCGAGCAGCAGCGCGAACAAGGCGATCAGGCGCGACATGGCGGACTCCGGTGAAGTCGAGGGCGCATCTTGCCGAAGAAGCGCGGCGGCTCACGGACCGATCCGGCATATCCGTATGCGCCCGCGGCCGGCGCGGGATTCGCCCGCCGCGGTGGTGAAGCCGTTGACGCGGGCGGATCCGCCGAAGGAGGGCAAGTCGATCCGGAGGCGGCGCGCAATCGGCGGGATGCGTCGCGTCGCGGCAGCTCCTAGACTGGGACTGAGCGGTGCCGCTCCGGCGGCGCCGGTCGATCACGCCCTCATGCCGATGCGCCGCGCTCTCCTGCGTTTCCTCGCCTTCAGCGGCCTCGTGCCCCTCGTCGGCCGCGCACTCGCGCGCGAGACGGACTACGCGGCGGCACGGGCGCGCATGCTGCGCGAGATCGAGTCGGACTTCCGCGCGACCGCGTCCGACACCGGCGTGTCCGCGCCGAGTCCGGCGCTGCAGCGCGCGCTCGCGGCGGTGCCGCGCGAGCGCTTCGTGCCGCCTGGGCTCGCCACGGATGCCTACGACAACAACCCGTTGCCGATCGGCGAGGGGCAGACGATCTCGCAGCCGTTCATCGTCGCGCTGATGACCGAACTGCTCGAAACTGCCGCCGCGCGCGACGCGTGCTCGAGGTCGGCACCGGATCGGGCTACCAGGCGGCCATCCTCGCCGAGATGGGCATGCGCGTGTATTCGATCGAGATCGTCGCGCTGCTGGCCGAGCGCGCCCGCGTGGCGCTCGACACGGCCGGCTACGCCGCGGTCGTCACGCGCATCGGCGACGGCTACCAGGGCTGGCCGGAGGCCGCGCCCTTCGACGGCATCATCGTGACCGCGGCGCCCGACCATGTGCCGCCCGCGCTGGTCGAGCAGCTGAAGCCCGGCGGCCGGATGGTGATTCCGGTGGGGCCCAACTGGCTGTCGCAGGAGCTGCGCGTAATCCGCAAGGAAGCCGACGGACGCACCGTCACGCAGCGGACGCTGCCGGTGCGCTTCGTGCCGCTGACGCGCGCGCGCTGAGGGCGCGGGCCCGGCGCATGCGCGAGCCAAGCGCTAACAGGCCCTAAACTTCGCCCCCTCGTCCGCCTCTCGCTCGACTCCCCGGGAACGAACATGAACTACCGCCGCCTCGGCCGCTCCGGCCTCAAGGTTTCCGAACTCTCCTTTGGCTCCTGGGTCACTTACGGCAACCAGGTCAATACGCGCGCCGCGCGCGAGCTGATGGCCGCGGCGTTCGATGCCGGCGTGAACTTCTTCGACAACGCCGAGATCTACGCGCGCGGCCAGAGCGAGGAGATCATGGGCGCCGTGCTGAAGGAGCTCGGCTGGCCGCGCCTGAAGTACGTCGTGTCGACCAAGTTCTACTGGGGCCTCGCGCCGGGCAAGGGCGCGTTCCCGAACGAACGCAACACGCTGAACCGCAAGTACCTGCTGCAGGCGATCGACGGCTCGCTGAAGCGCCTGCAGCTCGACTACGTGGACCTCGTGTTCTGCCACCGCCCCGATCCCGAGACGCCGATCGAGGAAACCGTGTGGGCGATGCACGACATGATCGAGCGCGGCCGCGCGCTGTACTGGGGCACCAGCGAGTGGAGCGCCGACGAGATCCGCGCCGCGTGGGACATCGCCGACCGGCGCAACCTGCACAAGCCGGTGATGGAGCAGCCGCAGTACAACCTGCTGCACCGCAGGCGCGTCGAGAAGGAGTACGCGCGGCTGTACGAGGACATCGGACTCGGGCTGACCACGTGGAGCCCGCTCGCGTCCGGCCTGCTGTCGGGCAAGTACCGCAAGGGCGTGCCGGCCGGCTCGCGCGGCGCGCTCGAGACCTATGCGTTCCTGCGCGACGGCCTGACCGACCCGGACGAAGAACCGCCTCGTCGGCGAGCTCGACGGCCGTGGCGCAGGACGTCGGCTGCGACGCTGGCGCAGCTCGCGCTCGCGTGGTGCCTGCAGAACCGCAATGTCAGCACGGTGATCACCGGCGCGACGCGCGTCGAGCAGATCGCCGAGAACATGAAGGCGCTCGACGTCGCGGCGAAGCTGACGCCCGAGGTGCTGCTGGCGATCGACGCCATCGTCGGACTCGCACGCCGCCTAGCGCCGGCCGGCGCGCAGTTCAGCGCGACGCCCGCTGCGGCCTGCGGGCTTCGCCGGCAGTGCGCGTGGAGGCGTGAGCCTCGCTGATCGGAAGGTGTGACCGCGGAAGCGGCAAGCGGCGAGCGCGACGTCGATCCAGCCAGACGATCGCGATAGCCGCCCGTCAGTTCGAGCTCGATGCCGCCAAGCCAGGCGCCGAGGAAGCTGCCGACCTGGTGCACCAGCATCGTGACGCCGAACAGCGTCGCGATGTTGCGCGCGCCGAACAGTTGCGCGATCAGGCCGGTCGTCGGCGGCAGCGTCGCCATGTAGGTGAGCCCCATCCAGAGGGCGAAGCCGAACAGCACGACTTCGCTCTGGCGGCAGCACGATGAAGGCGACGACGCCGAGCGCGCGCAGCGCGTACAGGGTCGCGAGCAGCGACTTCATCGGCATGCGCTGCATCAGGTAGCCGGAGCCGACGCTGCCCGACGATGTTGCAGGCGCCGACGACCGCGAGCCAGGCGCCGGACAGTCCGGCAGGCAGCCCGCACAGGTCGATCACGCCCGGCATGTGCGTCGTCAGGAACGAGACGTGGAAGCCGCACACGAAGAAACCCGCGGTGAGCAGCCAGTAGTTGCGGTTCGAGAGGGCCGACGCAGGCGGGCACCCGGGATCGTCGTCGTCCGCGGCGCGACCGTCGGCCAGGGCCGGCCCGCGCGGAACGTGCGCGCGAGCGGCACGACGAGCAGCGCGCGGTGATCGCGAGGCCGAGCATCGCGGCCTGCCACCCGAAGGCGGCGATCGTCGCGTGAGCAGTGGAGCGGCGGCCAGCTGCCCGATCGAGCCACCGGCGCTGACGATGCCAAGGGCGAGAGCCCGCGGGACTCCGGTGCGACGCGCTGCGCGACGAGGCCCATCAGCAGCGGCGCGCTGCCGGCGGCGGCGCCCGCGGCACCGGCAGCGGCCATCACGAGCACGAGTTCACGACCGCTCGCCGCCAGCGGGACATCGCGGTCAGGGCGGCAACGAGAACGCCGCCGGCCGCCAGCAGGCGCGGCGCGCCGATGCGTGCACCAGCGCGCCGCACAGCGGTTGCGCGACACCCCAGGCGAGCGCACTCGACGCGACGGCCAGGCTGACGACGGCCGGGCCGAAGCCGCTCGCGCTGTTGATCGGTCCGATGAACAGGCCCCACGACGAGCGCGATCCGGCGGCAACCGCGAGCACGACTGAGGCGACCAGGATGACGGTGGCCGGCGAGGCGCCGGCGCGGTTGTCGGGGCAACATGGCAACCTCCGCATCCGATCCGGTGTCGCGCGAGGCGACTGACTGCGGGGGATGCTAGGAAGCGGAGGTATCGGCGCGGTGTCGCGCCGTCGCTGCTTTGTTACCCCGTTGTTTCCGCAGCAGGTGCTCAGCGCTTGCGCGCCAGCGTCAGGCCGTCGCCGATCGGCAGCAGCGCGATGTCGATGCGGGCGTCGTCGTGCAGGATGCGGTTCAGCGCGCTGCAGGGCGAGCGTGTCGGCGTCGCCGGGTTCGGCCGGCCGCGCGACGCGTCCGCTCCACAGCACGTTGTCGATCGCGATCAGTCCGCCCGGCCGCAGCAGCTGCAGGCAGCGCTCGTAGTAGTGCGGCGTAGCTGGACTTGTCGGCGTCGATGAACGCGAAGTCGTAGCGTCCGGCGTCGCCGGCGGCGAGTCGCGCGTCGAGCGTGCGAGCGCGGGTCCGAGCACCAGTTCGATCTTGTGGTCGACGCCGGCGCGCTCCCAGTGGGGCCGGCCGACACGCGTGTACTCGTCGCTGATGTCGCACGCGAGGATGCGGCCGTCGTCGGGCAGCGCGAGCGCGACGGCGAGCGCGCTGTAGCCGGTGAACACGCCGATCTCGATCGTGCGGCGCGCGCCGATCAGGCTGCACGAGCAGGCGCATCAGTTGCCCCTGCTCGGGGCTGATCTGCATGCCGGCGCGCGGATGGGTGCGGGTCGCCTCGCGCAGCGCGGTGAGTTCGGGATGCTCGCGCACCCCGTGCTCGATCACGTAGTCGTGCAGCGCGTCGTCGACGGTCAGCGTGCGCCGCGACACGGCTTCTCCGGGGCGGGCTCAGCTTTCCTTGCGCTGCGCGTACTGCGATGGCGTGGCACCGCCGCGCGCGAGGAACTCGCGCAGCATCTGCACGGAGTGGCGGTCGAGCGCGTTGCTGCCGTGGTGCGGCCGGTGCAGGATGCCTTCGGCGTGGCCGAGCTTGGCGCGGATGCGCGCGCCGGACAGCGACTCGACCTCGGCGCCCAGGTGCTTCAGCAGCGATTCGATCTCGCGCCAGTGGATGTTGGTGGAAATCGGGTCGTGGAAGATTTCCGTCAGCAGCTTCGCGTGCTTCTGGCTCATTGGCAGGGCCGTGCAGGAATTGAGTGCGGGCCGAGCATACCGCCGCGCGCGGCCATGCCTGCCCGGGCGGCGCGCCGGGCGCCGTCCCGCCGCAGAGTCCGCGCGCGATGCGACGACCGGAGCGCCCGGCCGCGCGGCCCGCTCAGCGCGGCTGATACGGCGGCGGCGGTGCGTTGCGCGGCGGGATCGCCGCGTCGGGTGGAGGCGCGTTCGGTGGCGGGATCGCGGCGTCCGGAGGTGGCGGCGCGTTCGGCGGCGGAATTGCGGCGTTCGGCGGCGGCGCGCCCGGCGCGGAATTCGCGAAGCCCGGCGGCGGCGGGGTGTTCGGAGGCGGAAACGCCGCATTCGGCGGCGGTGCCGCCACGCGTGACGGCGCGCGGTACGGCGCGGGCGCGGGGCGCGGCGGCGGCGAGCCGACGCTGGCCTGGCGCATCGACCGTGCCATGCTCGCAGGCACCGGCACCCGGTGGCCGCGCGCGAACATGCACTGGTAGTAGGCATTGTCGAAGCGCTGCTGCGAACTGAAGCCGGCCGCCTGCGCGTTGCCGGCGCCGGCGGCCGCGCCGGTGAACAAGCCCATGCCGGCGCCGATCGCGGCGCCGTCGCTGCCGCCGAGCAGGCCGCCGATCGCCGCGCCGAGCGCGGTGCCGACCACCGCGCTGCCGACCGCGGCATTGTTCGCGTTCTGCTGCGGGGTCGTGCCGCCCAGCGCCTGCGTGGCGAACTGGCGGCAGCCTGCGTCGTCGACCTGGAACTGGTCGAAGGTCTGCCGGCTGCCCGGCAGCGCGGAGTAGGTCGGACCGTCCGGCAGCGTGGCGCAGCCGGCGAGCCCGAGCACGCCGACGAGCGACGCGATCAGCGGCCAGCGCTGCGGCGAGGTCGTCATTGCTGGCCCTGCGGGACTTGTGGTTCAACGCGCCGCCAACCCTCGGAGCAGGCGCTCACATACGGGTAATAGCCCTGTGCGCTTTGGCACCAGTACCACCACTGCTGGGGCTGGGCGGCTGGCGTGGCGGGGGCATCGCGCTCGACGAAGACGCGCGGCTCGGACGGGACCATCACGACCTGCGGTGACGATACGACCGCTACGCCCGGGCCCCAGACGCCGGTACTCCAGACTCCGGGCCCCCAAGCGCCCGGACCCCAGACGCCCGGGCCCCACCAGCCCGGACCCCAGACACCCGGTCCCCACCAGCCCGAGCTCACCCAGCCGCTCCCGCGCCAGACGCCCGGACCCCAGGCGCCGTGGCGCCAGACTCCACCCGACCACCCCGGACCCCAGACACCGACCGAGACGTGCGAACCGCGGTGGTGGCCGCCCCGGCCGCGCGCCGACGCGGACTCGCTGATGGCGCCGAGCGTCATTGCGCAAAGAGCCGCTGCGACGACTGCCCTGGATGCTTTCATCGTTGTTCTCTCCGAGGAAATACGATCCCCTTCAAGCTGAACGCCTTCATCCTAGTTGGCGCTGACCAGGAAAGCCGTATCAAGGTGTAACTTCGGACGACCGGCGGGGCCGGGGGCCCGCCGCAACCTGCCAGGGAGTCCACCTTGCCCTCATCCCAGTCAACCCTGTCCGCCGCGCCGTCGACCTGCGCCCGGTGCGGCGCCCCCTTCCGCTGCGGCCGCGACGACCCCGCCGGCTGCTGGTGCGCCCGCCTGCCCGCGCTGCCGCGCGATCGCTACGACGCCGCAGCCGGCTGCCTGTGCGAGGACTGTCTCCGGCGAGCGCTCGATGCCGCGGCCGCGTCGCCGCGGGCAGGATGAACCCATGCCCGTCCCGATTTCCCTCGAACAGCTCGCCGCGCGCGTCGGCGCCGAAGTCGCCGTCAGCGACTGGATCGCCGTGTCCCAGTCGATGATCGACGAGTTCGCCGACGCGATCGAGGATCGCCAGTGGATCCACGTCGACCCGGAGCGTGCCGCGCGCGAGTCGCCGTTCCGCGACGCCTCGGGCCTGCGGCGCACGGTGGCCCACGGCTTCCTGACGCTGGCGCTGCTGACGCGCCTGCTCGAGAGCGCGATCGCTGTCACCGACCGGCGGACCGGCATCAACGTGGGCTTCAACAAGGTGCGCTTCACCGGGCCCGTGACCGCGGGCAGCCGCGTGCGCGGCCGCTTCACTCTGCTCGAGGTCAAGCCGGTGCCGGGGGGCGCGCAGCTCGCGTGGAACGCGACCGTCGAAAGCGAGGACACCGGCAAGCCGGTGCTCGTTGCCGAGTGGCTGACGCGGATCCTGTCCGGCTGACGGCGCGCGCTACAGCAATCGCGGCGTGCTGAATGTGCCGCGCACGGCCGCCGACTGGTACATCACGTAGGCGCGGTTGCTGTCGCCGAGCAGGATCAGGTCGATCAGCGTGTCGCCGTCGACATCGATGGCGTTGATGCGCGACATCGGCACCGGCATGTCGATCGTCGCCGTCACGACGTAGCGGCCGTTGATGGTCGGCGCCAGCAGGTTGGTGCGCGAGCGCACCGTGCTCGGCGTGCCCACGGGGAAGAACCCGGTCGTCGCCACGTCGGGCCGGCCGTCGCCGTTGAGGTCGGCGACCACGAAGCCGTCGAGCCCCCTCAGGTTCGCCAGGCTGGTGTCGACGACTTCGAGCTGGTCGAGCGCGCGCTGCAGCACCACCGAGATCTTCGGCTGGAACGTGCTCGACACGGCCGTGAAGCACACGACGATGTCCTGCAGCGCGTTGCCGTCGACGTCGGTCACGGCGATCGCCTGCGCGTTCACGCCGACGTTCGTGGCCATCACGCGCCCCGGCGTGAGGTAGAACGCCGAGGTGCCGGCGGCGTCGAACAGGGTCGAGTACGCCACGACGAGCTGCCCGGCGAATTCGCGCTCGCGCTCGTGTCGAGGATCGAATAGGCGACCAGGTCGAAGCGCGCGGAGCCGCCGACGTCGCCCGCCGCGACGCGCTGCGCGCGCCCGGCCAGGTTCAGCACCGACGGCGCCTCGAACGTTCCGCGCGCCGTCGGGATCTGCAGGTACTGGGCCGCGCCGTCGCCGCCGCCCGGCACGCCGGCTGTCACGATGTCCGGCGCGATGTCGAGGTTGGCGTCGGTGACGACGAAGTCGTTGGCCGACAGCCCGCTCGCGACGACGCGCGGCGCGAGGAAGCGGCCGCGGCTGTTCGCGTCCTGCAGAAGCAGGTACAGCACGTCGTCGTTGGCGCCCGAGCCGCCGATCACGTCGAGCACCAGCAGGTCGGGCGCGCCGTCGCCGTTGACGTCGCTGATCCTCAGCCGCCACGGGAAGCGGCCGACCCGGATCGTCGACTCGACGAACGTGCCGGGCGAGGTCTGGCGATAGATCTTCAGCGTGCCGTCGTTGACGCCGAAGCTCTGCTGCAGCGTGGCGATGGTGACGATGTCGTTGCGACCGTCGCCATCGAGGTCCGCTCCGGCGAGGTCGGTCTGGACCCAGGCGGAATTCGTGCCGCCGTCGGACGTTTCGTCCGGCGAGCCGCATCCGACGAGCACCGCCGCGAGGGCCAAGCCGGCCAGCCATCCACTCCGCATGTCACCACTCCTTCAGCAGGCAGTTGGTGACGTTCTAGCACCTTCCGCCGGGGGCGAGGGGGCCCGGCTGCGGGCCCCTTGCCCGAAGTCAGCAACGACGGTCGGCGCCGCCGTCGCAGGAAGGAGCGCGGTTCAGTGCGCCGCGGCGGGCGCCTGCGCTTCGCTGCTGGCCGGCTGCTTGCGCAGTTCGACGTGCGGCGTGGCGCCGAGCGCGTCGTAGGTGAACGCCGCGGAGCCCGAGCCGGCGCTGCGGGCGGCCGGGGCTGCCGGCGTCTTGCCGGCCGTCTTCGCGGTAGCGGCCGGCTTCGGCGCTTCAACGGCCTGCGACGTGGCGCGGGCGCGGCCGATCGTCACGACTGGCGTGGCGCCCACCGCTTCGTAAGTGAACGGGCTCGTGGCCGACTCCATCCGGGGGCCGGCATGCACCGACAGCGCGGTGGCGGCAAGGACGGCGGCAAGGGCGAATTGGTTCGTGCGCATATCGACTCCTCTCGTGGGGCACTCCGGCCGTTGTGACCGGCGACTTGATGAGGCGTATCGTGCGCGGCGTCCGGAAGAAAGATAAGACGCATCAGAACAGGAAACATGTCGATTCGTTCAAAGGCGGTGCGCAGGCCGGTGGATGCGGGCTTCGACCTGCTCACCGACGTGATGGAGCAGGTGCGGCTGGAGGCGCCGGTGTTCTTCACGGCGGATCTCGCCGCGCCGTTCGGCATCTCGGTCGTGCGCGAAGGCCGCGCGCCTTTCTACGCGATGCGCGTGGGCGAAGGCCTCCTCAAGGTTGGTGACCGCGTCGAGCGCAAGGTGCGCGCGGGCGACTTCATCCTGCTGCCCGGCGGTGCGCCGCACGTCGTGCGGTCGGGCCCGGGGGCGAAGGTCGTGCCCTTCGACCAGTGGCTGGCGACGCACCCGATGGACCGTCGCGGATTCGTTCGCCACGCGGGCAGCGGCCCGGCCGCGCGCGTCACCGGCGGCTTCTTCGCGGCGCAGTCGGTCCGCGCCAACCCGCTGTTCGCAGCGCTGCCGCCGGTGATCCACCTGCGCGGAGCCGACCCGCACGTGCAGCGGTGGCTGCAGCCGACGCTCGCCTTCATCGACGCCGAGATCGCGTCGGACCAGCAGGGCGCGCGCACGGTGCTGCGGCGGATGGCCGACGTGCTGTTCATCCAGGCGGTGCGCGCGTACATCGCGGGGCAGGACCGCCGCACGCGCGGCTGGCTGCGCGGGCTGGCCGACAAGCGGATCGCGCGCGCGCTGGCGGCGATCCACGAGCACTTCGCCGAGCCGTGGACGCTCGATGCGCTGGCGCGCGAGGCGGGAATGTCGCGCACCGCATTCGCGGTGATCTTCAAGGAGCTGACTGGCGAGTCGCCGATGGCGTACCTGCAGCGCTGGCGCGTGCTGCGCGCGGCGAACGCGCTGCGCACCGAGGGGCTGAGCCTGACGCGCGCGGCCGAGGCGGTCGGCTACCAGTCGGACGTGGTCTTCGCGAAGGCCTTCAAGCGCGTGACCGGCGAGTCGCCAGGGCGCTACCGGCGCGGCGAGACGCCGTCGCTCAGGACGCGGGTGCCTCGGGGCCCTGCTTGAGCTCGCCGAGCAGCGCGTCCTTGTCCGTCCAGAGCTCGGTGACCCACTCCTGCATCCGCCCGCGGAACGCCTTGTCGGCGAGGTAGTTGCCGGCCAGCAGCTCGGCCGGGATCTCGCGCTGCCGCACGTGCACGGTCACCGCGCGCATGCGGCCGCTCATGATGTCCCAGAAGGTCGGCGGCGCGTCGGGGTAGGCGATCGTCACGTCGAGCATCCGGTGGAACTGGCTGCCGAGCGTCGTCAGCGCGGTCGCGATGCCGCCCACCTTCGGCTTCAGCAGGTGCCGGTACGGCGAATGCTGCTGGTCGTGCTTGGCCGGCGTGAAACGCGTGCCCTCGAGGAAGTTGATCACCGAGGTCGGCACCAGGCGGAACTTCTCGCACGCCTGGCGCGCGCGCTCGAGGTCCTTCGGGCCGGAACTGCCGCCCTTGCGCTGCATGAACGGGAAGTCGAGCGCCCACCACGCCAGCCCGATCACCGGCACGTAGATCAGCTGGCGCTTCAGGAAGAACTTCAGCATCGGGATGCGCCGGTTGAACACCTTCTGCAGCACCAGGATGTCGACCCAGCTCTGGTGGTTGCTTGCCACGAGGTACCAGCCCTTCGGGTCGAGGCCTTCGACGCCCCGCACGTCCCAGTGGACGTCGCCGACCACGCCGATCCACCAGTTGTTCACGGCGATCCACTCGGTGGCGATCGCGTTCAGCGCGCGATCGGTCACGTGGCGCACGGCCGGGAACGGCAGCAGCAGCTTGGCGAGCGCGAACGGGACCATCGCGGTGACGCCGATGATCACGTTGAGCGCGAGCGTGACCGACGCGAACACGCCCTTGGCGGTGGAAAGGATCGACATGGCGCGAAGCTTACGTAAAGCGCGCCGGCCAGTCGCCCTCCGTCGTTTGACGCACGGCAATGGCGCGCGGTGCCGGCGGCCCGGCACGCGACGCGCGCGCCGCGAACTTGCCCACACAAACGCCTGCGCCCGTCCTACACTCGCGCCCGCAGCAGCAGTGCGCGCGCAGACGCGCCGGACACACAACAACAACCGACCGCGAAGCGCAGCGCTGTTCACGGCCAAAGGTGGGCATTGAGTCACGGGCAGTTCGATCTTGTCGATTCACCCGTTGCAGCCGCGGAGCTCGTCTCCACGCGCTACAGGCACACCGCCCTCTTCGGAAAACGCGTCCGCTGGCTGCCCCCGCATCGGCTGATCCCGTCGTTCGCCAGCGCGGACGGCCAGTGCGCGATCTACCGCCGCCGTTCGCAGATCCAGGTCGCCGAGTCGACGGAAACCTCCCCGCTCAGGCACCCCGCCAACTTCTCCATCTCCACCACAGGCATGCGGGCGCGCATCGACGAGTTCGGGTTCGTGCGCCTCGACCGCCCGGCCCGCGTGGAGCCGCGCGGGCCGGTGGGCGACCTCGATCAGCAGCACGGCGTCGAGCGCGACGTTGCCGAGGCGGTCTGCCGGCAGATGAACCAGCACGTCGACGCGATCGGCGAGGCGTATCGCTACACGCCGCCGCCGACGACCCAGCTGGTGCCGCTGTCGGCGCGCCCGTACTCGGAGCTGCCGCCGCCGCCGCCGAAGAAGCGGGTCGGCTCGCACCGCACGCTGGACGAGATCAACGCCTACCTCGACGCGCGCGCCGCCTGGCTCAAGCGCCGCTTTGCCTGGGAGAACGGCCAGCGCGCCATCCGCGAGCTGGGCGAGCGCGCGGCGGCGGGCCATCCCGCGGCGATGAGCGCCCACCTGGTCAGCTGCCTGCAGGACATCCTGTGGCCGGCGCCGATCTTCATGAACTACGGCTTCATCGACAGCGAGGACGTCCGGTTCGACGTGCGCATCCCGCTCGCCACGGAGCTGCCCGATCGCGAGGCGACGGTCGGCTACGGCCACCGCATCGCCGTGAAGCCGATGACGCCGGTGCGGCAGGCCATGCTGCACAACCGCCACGCGTTCGCCCTGGTCGTGCGGCTGATTGGCGAGGCGTTCGCGGCGCTGCCGACGATCAAGCGCGTGGTCGTCAGCGGCTACCAGATGCCGACGCTCGGGCTGCCGAGCTACATGCTCTCGGTCATGGCCGAGCGTCGCGTCTGGAACCTGCTGTACGCGGAAAAGTGGATCACCGAGGGCCCGCCCGAGCGGGCGATGCGGCCGCTCGGCGGCCGCTACAAGCTCACCGGGCTCGGCGCCTTCGCGCCGATCGATCCGTTCGGTTGAGGGGACAGATGAAACGGTTCTGGTTGGCGCTGGTCACCGTGACCCTGGCGGCCGTCGCGGCGGCGCAGACGCCGCACACGCACCAGCACGGTTTCGGCGGGGCCGAGCACTGGGCCAAGGTGTTCGACGATCCGGCGCGCGATGCCTGGCAGAAGCCGCACGAGGTGATCCAGGCGCTGAAGCTCGCGCCCGACGCCGTCGTCGCGGACATCGGCGCCGGCACCGGCTACTTCGCGGTCCGGCTCGCCCACATGACGCCACAGGGCCGGGTCTACGCTGTCGACACCGAGCCGGACATGGTCAAGTACCTCGGCGAGCGCGCGCAGAAGTCCGGCGTGAAGAACCTGGTGCCGGTGCAGGGCGCGCCCGCCGATCCGAAGCTGCCCGGGAAGGTCGATCTCGTGCTGATGGTCGACGTCTACCACCACATCGACCAGCGCACCGCGTACTTCCGGAACCTCGCGGCTTCGCTGAAGCCGGGCGGCGCGATCGCGATCGTCGACTTCACGAAGGAGTCCCCGGTCGGCCCGCCGCCGGGCGCGCGCATCGCCGCGAGCGAGGTGAAGGCCGAGATGAAGGCCGCCGGCTACATGCTCGCGGCCGAGCACGCGTTCCTGCCGAACCAGTACTTCCTGGTGTTCAAGCCGCGCTGACAGCGCGTCGGTCCGGCGGCGCGACCGCGCGTCGCTCGCCGGAACGCGGCGCGGCTACGCCGGCTGCTTGCTCCACTCGGCCATGCGGCGCCCGAGTTCCTCGGGCGGCACGTCCTCGACGTGGGTCGCCAGCATCCAGCGGTGACCATAAGGATCGACCACCGTGCCGGAGCGATCGCCCCAGAACTGGTTCTCGACATCGCGCTCGACAGTGGCGCCCGCCGCCACCGCCCGCTCGAACATCGCGTCGACGTTGTCGACGTACACCATCAGGCTCGCAGTCGGGCCGCCGCGCGACTTCGGGCCGCGCAGGTTCATGTCGGGCCACTCGTCGGACAGCATCACGTGCGAGTCGCCGACCATGATCTCCGCGTGACCGACCTTGTCGCCCATCGGCAGGCGGAACAGTTCCGTGGCACCGAACGCCTTCACGTAGAACTCGATCGCCTGCGCGGCGCCGTCGCAGACAAGGTATGGCGTGACGCTGTGGTAGCCCTCGGGGCGGGTCGGGATGGCCATGGCGTTCTCCTCATAGGACGGGAAGGGCCGGTCATTCTGGCGCGCGCGTCGGGCACGCCCAAGGCCGATGCGACGAACCGGGTCACACACGCACGGGACCCCCGTTGACGGTCATCAACCGGCCGGCCGCCCATGCTCCTACGGTAAAAGCAAGGCAGTCCACTCATGGGAGATGGCATGACACGGCCAGACAGCACCAGGGACGCGGCGCCGTTGAGCGAAGAGTTGCTCGCACCCGGCGACGACGAAAGCTCGCGCGTGGTCGCCCGGCCGGACGGCTTCTACTGGGTCGCCGACGACGGCCACCAGGAGTTCGGTCCCTTCCCCACGGCAATGGAGGCCCTTGTTGCGCTGCGCTCCGGGATCGAAACCGGACTCGAGCCGGACGAGACCCTGGAGGAAGCGGAACAGGAGATCGGCTTCGTCGACCCGAAGGCCGACGACCGGGTGCCCGGGGAGTAGGCAGGACACGTTCCGATGCGGCTGTTCGCCCTGGACGCGACACGCGATTTCGGCGCGCGCGTCGCCGACGCGCTCGGCGAGCCGCTGGCGCGGCATGAGGAGCGCACGTTCGAGGACGCCGAGCACAAGATCCGTCCGCTGGTCGATCCGGTCGGCCAGGACTGCGTCGTCGTGCAGAGCCTGCACGGCGAGCCCGGCCATCAGCGGCGACGACAAGCTGGTGCGCCTGCTGATGTTCATCGCGGCGCTGCGCGACCACGGCGCGCGCCGCATCGTCGCGGTCGTGCCCGTACCTCGCTTACGCGCGCAAGGACCGGCGCACCCAGCCGTTCGATCCGGTGTCGATCCGCGTCGTCGCGCAGTTGTTCGAGGCGGTGCGATGCGACGCGCTGATCACGCTCGAGGCGCACAACGTCGCGGCGTTCGACAACGCCTTCCGCCTGCGCGCGGTCACGCTGTCGCCGAACGCGCTGTTCAGCCGATGCGACGCTGAAGCTCGTCGGCGACGAGCCGCTCGCAGTCGCGTCGCCCGACGTCGGCGGCGTCAAGCGCGCGCAGCTGTGGCGCGAGGCGCTCGAGGCGACGCTCGGCAGGCCGGTCGGGCAGGCCTTCGTCGACAAGCGGCGCGCGGCCGGCGTCGTCTCGGGCGGGGACGTCGTCACCGGCGAGGTGAGCGGCGCGACGGTGCTGATCGTCGACGACCTGATCGCGACCTTCGGCACGATCGAGCGGGCGACCAGCGCGCTTGCGCAAGGCCGGCGCGCGACGCATGCTCGCGTTCGCCGCACACGGCCTGTTCGTCGCTCCGGCGGCCGGACGTGCTCGAGCGCACCGTGGTCGAGCGCGTGTTCGTCACCGACACCGTGCCGCTGTTCCGGCTCGATGGTCGGCCGGCGTCGTGATCGCGTCGACGTGCTGCCGTGCGCGGCGCTGTTCGCCGACGCGATCCGGCACGAGCTGGCGGGCTAGAGGCCAGCGCACGCAGCGCCGTCCGCGCTTCGGCAAGGTAGCGCGCGGCCTGCGGCAGCCAGCGCTCCGGCGTCGCGGCTGCGGGTCGAGCAGGTGCGCCGCCGACAGCCGGGCGCGCAGCAGCGCGCGGTGGACGGCGTACAGCGCCAGCACGGCGGCGCCGGCGCCTCGTCCGAGCGCGCGTGCGCCACGTGCGCGAGCAGCCGTGGCTCGATCCACGGCGCGCCGAGCAGCCGGCACTCGAGGCCGAGGAAGGCGAGCTCGTCGAACGGATCGACCTCGCGCAGCCCGCGTTGAACTCGAGGCAGTCGATGACCACCGGGGTGCCGTCGAGCGCGACGTGCTCCGGTCGCAGGTCGCCGTGGCCCTCGCGCACATGGCCGCCTTCGGCGCGGTCGCGCAGCGCGCCCGGCGTGACGCTCGCGCGCCGCGTCGACCGCATCGAGCACCGGCGCGGCGTCGAGCGACGCAAAGCGCGGCCGCGTCAGCAGCGCGCGGTTGACCGCCTGCAGCGCCTCGAACCGGACAACGTAGGCGTCGCCCGACAGCGCGTACGCGGCGCGCGTCTCGGAAGAAGCGCGCCAGACGGTCGCCGAGGCGGTCGATGTCGGCCGGGCTCACCGTGCCGGCGCGAATCGCGACATCCAGCATCCGCGCGGCCGGCAGCCGACGCATCGCGACCAGCCAGTCGACGGTCTCCGCGCCGGCCGCGGACCGATCTCCAGCTGTCCCGTCGGACGTACGCCACCAGCGGCAGGACGCCGACGTAGACATCCGGGGCCAGCCGCCGGTTCAGCCGCACTTCCTCGCTGCAGTTGAACTCCCGCAGCACCAGGGTCGAGAAGTCGAGGCAATCGGTCCGCACCGGCTTCTTCAGCTTCAGCACGCGGTCGCCGGCCATGAACAGCCAGGACATGTGGGTCTCGATCACGTCCGGTCGCCTCGTCCGCCGTGGGCGGCCGGCGACGCCAGGAAGCGCACCTTGTCCTCGGTCGAGACCGCGGGCGGAGGGGGGAATCCGGGTGCATGGGGAGAGGAGCGCCCTGCTCGCCGGCTCGCCGTTGACGGTGGTCAAGGGCCAACCGGTCGTGCCACCGATGCTGGATTTGTACACGCGCCAGCGCATGGCGCCTTCGCCTGCGACAAGGAGATCGCGATGACGACCCTCGACGTCACGCTTGGTCCGCTTGCCTGCCGGCAGCCTCGCAATGCCGGCAGGCGACGACGCTCGGCCTCGTCGTGTTCGCCCATGGCAGCGGCAGCAGCCGCGCCAGCCCCGCAACCGCTTCGTCGCCGAGGAAGCTGATCGCAAGCGGGGCCTCGCCACGCTGCTGTTCGACCTGCTGACCGAGGAGGAGGAGCTCGATCGCCGCAACGTGTTCGACGTCTACCTGCTCGCGCAGGCGCCTGCGCGAGGCGCTCGAGTGGAAGGCGAGCCTGCGCCGAGCTGGCCGACCTGCCCCGGGACTGTTCGGCGCCAGCACCGGCGCCGCGGCGGCGCTGGTCACGGCGGCCGCCCTGCCGGACAAGGTCGCCGCGGTCGTCTCGCGCGGCGGCCGGCCCGATCTCGCGGAGGCGGCGCTGCCACTGGTGCGCGCGCCGACGCTGCTGATCGTCGGCGGGGCCGACGAGGAGGTGCTCGAACTGAACCGCTGGGCTGCGGCGCAGATGGACCTGCGAGCACGCGCTGGAGGTCGTGCCGGGCGCGACGCACCTGTTCGAGGAGCGCGGCGCGCTCGACGTCGTGGTCGCGACGCTCGCTGGCGACTGGTTCGTGCAGTACGTGAAGGCAGAAATCCATGCTTGAGGAATCCGCCTCCCGTTCGAGAAGCCGCACGCGCGCCGGCCGCGCGCTCGGCGAGCGGCTGGCGCGGCATGAGACCTCGCCGATCCGGTCGTGCTCGCGTTGCCGCGCGGCGGCGTGCCGGTCGGCCTGGAGGTCGCGCGGCGCTGGACGCGCCGCTCGACCTGCTGCTGGTGCGCAAGATCGGCGTGCCGTGGCAGCCGGAACTCGCGGTGGCGGCCGTGATGGACGGCGCGACGCCGGTGATCGTGGTCGAGCCGTACGTGCAGGCCGCGACCGGAGTCGATCGCGCAGTACATCGAGGAGCGGGCGGCGCAGGAGCTGAAGGAGATCGAGCGCCGGCGCGCGCTCTACCTCGCGCGACGCGCGCCCGAGCCGGTGAGGGTCGCACCGCGATCGTGGTCGACGACGGAATAGCCACCGGCACGACAGTGCGTGCCGCGCTGCGCGGTCTGCGCCGGCGCAAGCCCGCGCGCCTGGTGCTCGCGGTGCCGGTGGCTCCGCCCGAGGCGGTCGAAGCGCTGAGCGTGAAGTCGACGACGTCGTCTGCCTGACGCAGCCCGAGTCGTTCGGCGCGATCGGCTACTTCTACGTCGACTTCCACCAGCTGAGCGACGACGAGGTGGTCGTCGCTGATGCGGCAGGCGCCGCACACGCGCACGAGGCCCACTCGGCGGCTGATGAATCCGCCGTGCGCCTCGCCGCTGCTGACCGACCTGTACCAGCTGACGATGCTGCAGGCGTACTGGCAGCACCGGATGGAGGGCACGGCGGCGTTCGAGCTGTTCGTGCGCAAGCTGCCGCGGACCGCGCCTTCCTGGTGGCGGCCGGGCTCGAGCAGGCGCTCGACTTCATCGAGCAGGCGCGCTTCGCCGACGACGAGCTCGCCTGGATCGACGGTGCGGCACCTTCGCGCCGGGTTTCGCGGACTGGCTGCGCGGCATGCGCTTCACGGGCGACGTGTGGGCCATGCGCGAGGGCACGGTGTTCTTTCCCAACGAGCCGGTGCTGCGCGTCGAGGCGCCGATCGCGCAGGCGCAGTGGCTCGAGACGCGGCTGCTCAACCTGGTGCACTTCCAGACGGTCGTGGCGTCGAAGGCCGTGCGCTCCGTGCTGGCGGCGCGCGGACGCGCGCTGGTCGACTTCGGCCTGCGCCGCGCCCACGGCGCCGAGGCGGGCGCGCTGGCGGCGCGCGCTGCGTACATCGCGGGTTTCGCCGGCACGGCCACCGCGTACGCCGGGCCGCGCTTCGGCATCCCGGTGTTCGGCACGATGGCCCACTCGTTCGTGCAGGCGCACGACAACGAGACGCAGGCGTTCGTCGACTTCGCCGAGTCGTTCCCGGACAACGCGGTGCTGCTGATCGACACGTACGACACCGTCGCGGCGGCGCGCAAGGTGGCGGCGCTCGCGCCCCGGCTCGCGCAGCGCGGCATCCGCATCCGCGGCGTGCGCCTCGACAGCGGCGACCTCGACGCGCTGTCGCGCGAGGTGCGCCGCGTCCTCGACGCGGCCGGGCTGCGCGACTGCGCGATCTTCGCGAGCGGCAACCTCGACGAACACCGTGTGCGCGCGCTGGTCGACGCCGGCGCGCCGATCGCGAGCTTCGGCATCGGCACCAGCCTCACGACCAGCAGCGACGCGCCATGCCTCGACGCCGTCTACAAGCTGCAGGAGTACGACGGCGTCGCGCGCCGCAAGCGCTCGGGCGGCAAGGCCACGTGGCCCGGCCGCAAGCAGGTCTGGCGGCGCTCGAACGCGGACCGGACATTCGCCGGCGACAGCGTGCGGCTGGTCGACGAACAGGGCATCGGCACGCCGCTGCTCGAGTGCGTGATGCGCGATGGCCGCCGCGTCGCACCGTCGCCGTACGCTCGCCAGAGTGCGCGCTCACTGCCACGCCCAGCTCGACGGCGCTGCCGGCCGCACCTGAAGTCGCTCGACCCGCCGTGGCCGCGCTACCCGGTGTCGATCTCGCCCGCCGTGCGCCTGCTCGCCGACGAGGTCGATCGGCGGCAGCGGGCCGAGTCGCTCGAGCCGGAGGTCCCCAATGAAGAAATCGGGGTCGACCCCGATTTCCCCCCGACAACCGACGCGGGTGGGTCCGGAATCGGGGTCAGACCCCGATTTTGGCGACGCGGCGCTTCGCTTACTTCGACCACGACGCCGATACCGGCGTCATCGGCCGCGGAGCGACGCTCGCCGAGGCCTTCGTGCACGCCGCCGAAGCGACGTTCGCGCTGATGTGCGATGCGGACGCGGTGCGGCCGGCCGAGCGGATCGACGTCGAGTTCACCGAAGCCGATCACGAACTCGCGCTCGTGACGTGGCTGAACCTGCTGCTGGCGCATGCCAACGCGCAGGGCCTCGCGCTCGGGCGCTTCGCGCTGACGCAGGATGGCGACCGCTGGCGCGGGAGCGCGCGCGGCGAGCGCTGGCACGCGGGACTCGAGCGCGGCACGCAGGTCAAGGGCGCGACGCTCACCGCGCTGAGAGTCGCGCGCGACGGCGACGGCTGGGAAGCCCGCTGCGTCGTCGACCTGTGAGCTGGCGATGGACCTGTCCCGCCTGACCCGGATCGACGACTGGACGTGGGTGGTGCCGCGCACCGCCGCGGACACGCGGCACGAGGCGCGGCTCTACGGCAGCCGCGCGCTGCTCGAAGCGATGGACGACAAGGTGCTCGAGCAGATCACCAACGTCGCGCGGCTGCCGGGGCTGGTCGGGGCGGCGCTCGCGATGCCGGACGCGCACTGGGGTTACGGCTTCCCGATCGGCGGCGTGGCCGCCTTCGATCCCGACGCGCGGCGGCATCATCAGCGCCGGCGGCGTCGGCTTCGACATCTCGTGCGGCATCCGCTGCCTGCGCACCGACCTCACGGCCGCCGACATCGCGCCGAGCGCCGAGTGGCTCGGCGATGCGCTGCTGCGCGACATCCCGGCGGGCGTCGGCGTCGAGGGCGCGCTCCAGCTCGGGCCGAGCGCGAGCTCGACGCCGTGATGCTCGGCGGCGCGCGCTGGGCGGTCGAGCAGGGCCACGGCATCGCCGCGGACCTCGCGTTCATCGAAGAGCACGGCTGCATCGACGGTGCGCGCCCCGACAACGTGTCGTCGCTCGCGAAGCGGCGGCAGCGCGGCGAGATGGGCACGCTCGGCTCGGGCAACCACTACCTCGAGGTGCAGAAGGTCGAGCGCGTGTACGACGAGCGCGCCGCGGCCGCGTTCGGCCTCTTCAAGGACCAGGTGGTGGTATCGATCCACTGCGGCTCGCGCGGCCTCGGGCACCAGATCGGCACGGAGTACCTGGTGAGCCTTGCGAAGGCCGCATCGCGGCTCGGGATCGCGCTGCCCGAACGCGAACTCGCGTGCGCGCCGATCAAGTCGCCGGAGGGCCAGCAGTACCTCGGCGCGATGAACGCCGCGATCAACTGCGCGCTTGCCAACCGCCAGATCCTCGCGCACCTGGCGCGCCGGGTGTTCGCGCGGCGCTTTCCGCTCGCGAAGATCGACACGCTGTACGACGTGTCGCACAACACCTGCAAGGCCGAACGCCACCGGGTCGATGGCCGCGAGCGGCTGCTGTACGTGCATCGCAAGGGCGCCACGCGCGCGTTCGGGCCGGGCCATCCGGCCATCCCCGCGGCGTATCGCGAGGTCGGGCAGCCGGTGATCATCGGCGGCAGCATGGGCACCGGCTCGTACATCCTCGCCGGCACGAAGCAGAGCGAAGAGCGCGCGTGGAGCTCAGCCAGCCACGGCGCCGGCCGCGCGATGAGCCGCAACCAGGCGCTGAGCCGCTGGCGCGGCCGCGCGGTCGTCGATGAACTCGGCGCGCGCGGGATCGTGATCCGCTCCAACTCGATGCGCGGCATCGCCGAAGAGGCGCCCGGCGCCTACAAGGACATCGACGACGTCGCCGAAGCCACCGAGCGCGCCGGCCTCGCGAAGCGCGTCGCTTCCCTGCGCCCGCTCGTCTGCATCAAGGGCTGAAATCGGGGTCAGACCCCGTTTTTCGCGTACCCCCGAAATGTGTCGAGGAGAAATCGGGGTCTGACCCCGATTTTCAGCGCCGATCAGGCGGCCCGCCAGGCCGCCGCGAGCCGGGCGATGAAGCGCGGTACCTCTTCCTCCGGCAACCGGTCGATTCCCGCGGCCGCGGCGCGTCCGCCGCCGCCGAACTCCCGTGCGAGGTCCGCCGCGCCACGCAGCGTCGCCTGAGGCGCGCGCACGCTGACCGCGTAGCCGCCATCGGGCAGCGCCTTCAGCACCGCGTGCGCGCGCTGCGGATCGCGCAGCGCCAGCTCGTTCGCAAATGGCCCCAGCACGCGGCGGCTCCACGCCGCGTCGGGCAGCATGACCGCCATGCAGCGATCGTCCTCGTGCCGCGGCGGCACTTCGCGCGCGTGGCCCAGGTCGTCGCGCCGCAGGGCGTCCAGTTCGCGCACGATCGACGCCTGTGCCATCGCCTCGAAGGGATCAACGTAGTGCGCGAGCCAGCGGTACAGCGCGGCCGGGTGGATCCGAACGTCGGCCTCGCTGTCGCCGTACGCGTTGTAGTTGACCGCTTCGCCGAGCATGCGCATCTGGTCGCGCGCGGCCGGCGCCAGCGCAAGCGTATCGGCGAGCCGCTCCGCCGCGAGCGGCAGGTTGTCCCCGTAGGCCGCCGCCACCGCCCACGCGCGGAAGCGGCCGTGGCAGTGCGCGTCGACGAGGACGCTGGTGCAGGTCTCCGGGTTGGTGTCGATGTGCGTCGTCAGCCGCGGGTGCGTCGGGATGGGGCCCGGCGCGTGGTGGTCGTACCAGGTCACGGCGACGTCGTCCGCCAGCAGCCGCTCGAGGGCACCGCGATTGCGCTCGAGCGCGATGTCGAGCACCGTCACGCGGTCGCCAGCGACGGCGGGGACGCGGCCGAGCAGCGCGATGTCGCGCTTGATGCCGGTGACGACGATCGACTCGACCGGATTGGCGAGCCGCAACTGCCGCAGCGCGAACAGCCCGTCCGCGTCGCCGTTGCAGACGTCGTAGTGCGTCATCGCCGGCGCGCTACAGGTCCTTCTCCCGCGCCGCCGACTGGAAGAGCACCTCCTGGTACGCCATGCGATCACTCCCGGAGACGAACTCCCGGACATCGGTCCGGAAATCGGGGTCAGACCCCGATTTCCCGAATCCGCCGCTCACTTCACCTGCAGCGTCTTCACGTACTCGATGATGGCCCGGATCTCCGCCGCGACGTACGTCTCGGGATCCTTCGCCGCGTACGGCGCGCCGGTCACTTCATGGCGGAAGGTGTGGCCCCACACGGGCATCTGGCTCTTCGAGTCCCAGCTGACCGGACGGCCATCGATCTTGTTCCACGCGAGTTCGACCGGGAACGCGCCGCCGTTGCGCTTGGCGTAGGTCGTCAGGTCGGGCACGGTGAGCTTGGACTGCTTGGCGGCCGTGCCGCCGCCCTTGCCATCGGCGCCGTGGCATGCCGCGCACCGGGACTGGTACTGGGCGCCGCCGAAGCTCCAGCCTTCATTGCGCGGGTCCTGTGCAGTAGCCGCGGCGGAAAACCCGAAGAGGGCGATCGCGGCGAGTGCGAGCGTTCTGTTGGTCATGTGGCCTCCTCATTGCGCGCGACGGTCCGGTTTCGCCGGCCATCCCGCGCGTTCGTGATTCGTGGCGGCATGCACGAGCCCGACCTCACTTCACCTGCATGCCCTTCATGTGCTCGATGATCGCGAAGATCTCAGCGGCCACGTACGACTCGGGCTGGGCGGTCGGGCCCATGTTCGCGATCACCTCGTGCCGGAAGTCGCGCCCCCACACCGGCATGCTGCGTTCGACGTCGAAGCTGACCGGACGGCCGTCGATCTTCTGCCACGCGAGTTCGACCGGGAACTTGCCGCCGTTGCGCTTGGCATATGTAGTGATGTCGGGCACCTTGGCGCCGACCTGCTTGGCGGCCGGGCCGCCCCCCTTGCCGTTGGCGCCATGGCACGGCGCGCAGCGGGCGTTGTACTGGTCCTTGCCGAAGCTCCAGCCCTGCTTGGGCGGATCGGCGGCGAGCGCCGCAGCGCTGAACCCGAAGATTCCTGCGGCGAGGACGGCGAGTGTTCTGGCTGACATACGAACCCCCTTCGGTGATCGAATGCCTGCCAGACGGCTCCTGAAGAGCGCCCCGCGTACCAGCACCCTGGCAGGCTCGCGTTGCGCATTGCTTCCTGTCTTCAATCTGGCCGCGGATTCCCGCTCGGTATTGATGAAGGGCAACGTCCCCCGCCCCGGCACCGTCTGTAAAGAGGCATGCGCCCGCTCTTCGAGGCCTGCCTGCTGAACGACGCGTTCGGCGACCCCGGCCTGTACGTCGACTTCCGCGACGAACGCCGCGCGCTGCTGTTCGACTTCGGCGACCTCGGCCGCCTGCCGCCACGCAAGCTGCTGCGGCTGTCGCACGTGTTCGTCAGCCACACGCACATGGACCACTTCGCGGGCTTCGACCAGTGGCTGCGCGTGGTGCTCGGGCGCAAGGAGCGCATCGTGCTGACCGGCGGTCCCGGCTTCATCGACCGCGTCGGACACAAGCTCGCGGCGTACACGTGGAACGTCGTGCACCGCTACGACATGCCGCTGGTGATCGAGGCGCGCGAAGCACGGCCTGGCGGCGGCGGGCGGCGCGCGGAGTTCAGCAGCCTCGCGCGCTTCGAGCGCGCGGGCGAGGCGCCGTGGTCGCCCGCGGGCGATGTGCTGCTCGCCGAGGAAACCTTCCGTGTGCGCGCCTGCTTCCTCGACCACGACATCGTCGTGCTCGCGTTCGCGCTCGAAGAGGCGATGCACGTCAACGTCTGGAAGAACCGCCTGGCCGAGATGGGCCTGCCGACCGGCCCGTGGCTGCGCGAGGCGAGGCGCGCGATCCTCGCCGGCGCGCCCGACGGCACGCCGATCGACATCCGCTGGAACGACCACCACGGCAGGCACGCGCACGTGCGGCCGCTCGGGGAACTGCGCGCCGCGTTCGAGTGTGTGCCCGGCACGCGGATCGGCTACGTCACCGACACGCGCTACACGGACGCCAACCTCGCCGCGCTCGACGGCCTGCTGGCCGACGTCGACACGTTGTTCATCGAGAGCGTGTTCCTGCACGCCGACGTGGCGCACGCCGAGCGCAAGAACCACCTCACCGCGCGCCAGGCCGGCGAGATCGCCCGCCGCGTGCGCGCGAAGGCAGTTGTGCCCTTCCACTTCTCGCCGCGCTACGAAGGCCGCAGCGCGGAAGTCATCGCCGAAGTGCAGGCCGCGTGGCACTGAAAATCGGGGTCAGACCCCGTTTCTCGCGCACCCACGTCAGGTGTCGGGGAGAAATCGGGGTCTGACCCCGATTTTCTGCTTCACGTACGGCCCGACCTCTTGCGCCTTACCGCCCGACCCGGTCCGTCGCCAGCCCCGACGCCAGCAGCACCCCGTGCGCCGGAAACCAGATCGAGTCGTGGCCGGTCGCGGCGCCCAGCGCCAGCACCCGCGCGTCGACGCCGCGCGCCGCCATGAACTCGTCGCTGCGCCGGTTGGCCTCGTCGACATGCTGCGCGCTGATGCCCGAGCCGCCGGCGCTGTGCAGCCCGATGCGCGCGGCCGGCCCGATCAGCCGCCGGTTGCCGCCCGCGAACGCCGTCGCGCAGGCGCTGCTGCACTCGCCGGTGACGAGCGTGTCGAGGTTGCGGTCGGCGATCAGCCGCCCGAGCGCGAGGCCCTCGGCCACGCGGCCACCGCGGCTTTCGAGCCGCACAATGCGCACCGCCGGGCTGGCCGCGAGCGCCTCGCGCACCGCGCGCGTCGACGCCGAACTCGAGATCGCCCTGCACCGCGAGCACGTCGGCGCGCTCGAGCGCGATCGCGGCCGGCCGCAGGTCGCCCGTCAGCGTCGCCTTCACGTCGGGCCACACGTGGCGCGCCGAGTTGAGCCAGAACAGACCCACCCAGATGAACGCGCCGTAGCCGACCACGCCGGTCAGGAACGCGACGAACATCGAGCCGCCCTGGTCGACGCTGCGCATGGCGGCGCGCTGCACGCCCATGCCCCACCACGCCACGCCGACGACCAGCAGCGACGACCTCGACCAGCCACAGCAGCGCGGCCGCCGACGGCGCCTCGGTGTTCGGGAAGAAGTGGCCGGCGAGGCGCACCGCCTGCCACCAGCCCCCACACGAGCGCGGCGCTGACGATGACCGCGACGACCAGCGGGAGCCGCCGCGCCAGTGCCGGCGCAGGTATCCGACGCGCGCGATCGCGCGGACCCGCCGCGGTCTGCGTGCGTGCGGCCGTGACGGCGCTGCGTGCCGCGGCGGAGGCGGGTGCGGAGGCGGGACGTCGGCGTTACGGCGAGCGAAGAAGTCGGGGAAGCGCCGCCGCCGGCAAGTCGGACGGACCGGGCGGCGCGCCATGCGTTCAAGGCAAAGCGCGCCGCACCGGGGATGGTCCCGGCGGAAGCATCGGCGGCAGAGGGAACCCGCGGCGGTCAGCCGCGGGCAAGGGGCGAGGCGGTTTCTACCTCGCACCCGGGGCGAGATTCAGGCGGCTTCTTCGATCTCGCGCGCGCGCAGCGACCTGCGCTCGCCGCCCGTGCAGTTGCGCACCCGCAGCTGCGCCACCGTGTGCTCGGCGCGGAACAGTTCGTACTTGATGCTCGCCACGCCGACCGGCCTGTGCTTGCGCGCCAGCGCCAGCGCGCTCGACAGCCGCGTCGCGGCCTCGGCCGCGAGGTCCATGTTGGAGCCGGCCGCGAGTTCGAGCAGCGTGCAGCCGTAGCCGTGCTTCAGGTTCATCAGCTCGTGCGCCTGCGCCTCGACCATCGACGCCAGCGACTCGGCATTGCGGAACGCCTCGGACGCGACCTGCAGCGAGTGCCTCTGGCCCAGCAGCAGGTAGGCCTCGCCGAGCGCGCACCAGGTGCGCAGCCGATCGAGCCCGTCGGCCTGCGCTTCGTCGAGCGCGCGGGCCAGCTGGTCGAGTTCGTGGGCGACTTCGCGCAGCTCGGCCTTGAACTCGTCGTCGGCCCGGTTGGGCCAGCGCTGGAGCGCTGCTTCCTTGCGCGCGAGGAGTGCGGCGCGCCTGTCTCCGTCTTCGGCCCTCATGGGCTCTCCTCCCGCCTGGCAGCTGCTTGATGCACATGCAGCGCAGACTGCGCGCCTTCCGCTACGGTGGTGTGACACTAAGCACCACACTCGGATCGCGCGATACCGCGTGAGTGGTTCGCAAGACTGCGGATCGCACGATGAGACTAATCCGCGTGGACGTTCGTGTGGAGTGACGCGAAGTTATTTTTTCATGCTGCACAGCGATTAGCACGGAGATTGCATGGGCGCGCTGGTTGACGCCGCATGACGATCTGCCGGCGCGGCAGGTGCAATGAAGGGTCTGCGTGGCTGATGCGCCGGCGCTTTGTCCCGGCGCGGAGTCGGCGGCGCGAGGCGCTCCAGTCACTGCACGTGCACTCTTGCCGGCGGTCAATGCGGGCACGGCCGCGCTTCCTAGCTTGAAGGTCATGCGTGGTCGCATCTCGATCGCCCGCGGCCGGTCGGGAGACGCGCCCCGGCTGGTTGCCGGGACAGTCTCTCGTCGCCCACCCGAGATGGGAGAACCGATGAACCGCATTCCGCGCGCTGACTTCCGTTCAAACCGGCAGCTCCTGGCGCGCCGTCGTGGCGCGGTGGTGGCCGCCTGCGGAGGCGGTGGCGGCGACGACAGCAGTGTCCCGTCGCGCCCGTGCCGCCGCCTCGACCAGCCTGCTGCCGCCGGCGACTGGGCCGGGCGACCGCTCAACTACGCGCCGAACGCCGCCATGCGACTCCTGGACCTACAACGGGCTTGCGAGCGACGGCCGGCCGTCGTCGATGCGCGACCTGTCCACGGTGTCGGTGAACGGGCACGGCCACCGTCAGCGGGCAGCTGGTGACGGTGTACTCCGAGCGGCGTTCACCGATCTTCGGGTCGGGCCGACCACGAGCTCTACTACCAGAAGGGCCCGGGCGGCGTCGCCAACTACGGCAACAACGATCCCGACTGACACGCTGACGGCCGGCCGTCGTGCCTTACGCCGACCTGCTTTTCCCGGTGGCAGTCGGCCCGATCGTGTCCTTCACGAAGACCGGCGTCGACTTCGGCGACGACCTCGACGGCGACGGCCGCAACGAGACGTTCGACGTCACGGCATCCGAGCAGCATCACCGCCTTCGAGCCGGTCACGATGCCGGCGGGGACGTTCCCGTCGGCCGCGAAGCGGCGTCGACACCATCGTCGCCAACACGAAGCTGACGGCGAGCGGGCAGGCCATCACCGTCAACGTCAGCGAGACCACCTGGATCGCGCCGGGCGCGGGCATCGTGCGCGACGACAGCGTCACGACCGCGCCCGGCACCACGATCCGGCTGACGAGCAGCGATCGAGGCGCGCGGCTACACGTCGGCGGCGTCCGCAAGGGGCTCGGCAATCCGGAGGAGATGCGCCGTCGAACCTCGGACGCGCTGACGCAGACCAACGTCGGCGAGTTGCCGATCCCGGTCGACACGCCCGCCGTCGCCTCGAGCGGCGCGTCGTTCCTCGTCATCGCGAAGCGCTTCGCGCCGGATCCACTGACGGGCAAGTGGCTGCTGACGCGCAAGGGCTTCCTGCGCTCGCCAGACGAGCGCGGTGCGCAACAACGACACGTTCGACATCGGCCCGCCGGTGCTGTCGAACGACACGCGCGAGATCCAGTCGCTGGCGTACGGCAGCGGCACCTACCTGGCGGTGTTCGAGCAGCGCAACCCGATCGCGCCGAACATATCGGCACGACCGAGCCGTCGATCGTCGCGCAGCGCATCTCGCCGACCGGTGCGCTGACCGACGCCGTGCCGTTCGTGCTGTTGCCGCAGGGGATCGCGCCGGCGATGCCAGGCATGACCGTCGCGCCTGCCGCAGGTGGCATTCGGCGGCGGCCGCTTCCTCGTCGTGTACTGCGGCGGGGACGGCGTCACGTCGCAGACGTACACCGAAGGCCGGCTGGTCGAGCGCCAGACGGGACGGCCAGCGCGCCGTTCCGCATCTCGCCCGACTACACGTTCTACGGGCTATCGCCGCGCGTGGTGTTCGACGGATCGAACTTCATCGTCGCGACCGGCGACGCCACCGGCTGGCGGCTCGCGCGCGTGACGCCGGCCGGGACGGTGCTCGATCCGGCCGGAGTCAGCGTGCCGATGCCTGCGGTCCCGATCCAGATGACGACCGCCGGCGCGGGCGGCGCGCTCGTGGCGTGGCTGGACACCGAGATGCCGACGGCGCGTCGTTTCGGGCCCGACCTCGCCGCGCTCGACGGTGGCCCGATCGCCGTGGCGATGTCTTCTGGCGCGGACTCCGGCATCAATGCCGGCTTCATCGGTGGCGAGTACGTCGTGACCTGGACGCAGCGCGCCGGCCCGATGAACTACACCCGCTCGTGCTGTACATGAACCGCATCAGCCTCGACGGCAAGGTGCAGGCGCAGTCGACGCCGATCGGCGGACTGCCGAGCGTGATCCCGTATGCGGCGCTGGTGTCGCCGATCCCGCCGATGCCGTCTTACGGCTACACCGGCGGGTACGCGCTGCCGGTGCTCGGCACGGGCGGCAACGCCGCGCTGCTCGCGTACGTGAGCGGCACGTCGAACGGGTTCACGTTCGCCGAGCGCGCGATGGCGCTGCACGGGATCTGGGTGCATCCGTTTGCGCGGTGAGCCGTTGCAGGGCGCCAGGGCCGCCGGAGGACTCCGGCGGCCCCTCTTTGCACGCGACGCGAATGGCGTGACGTCGTCGCCAGGTTCACGCTGATCCCGCGCAAGCGTCGCGCGCGCCGTCGGGCGCGTCGCCGATCGCCCCGGCTAGGATGCGCCCGGGACACGAGGAGAGGGGACGACGATGGCCCTGCCGCCATTGCTGCGCGACAGCCTGCGCCTGCCGGTGATCGGCGCGCCGATGTTCATCGTCAGCGGGCCGGAGCTGGTGCTGGCGCAGTGCAAGGCCGGCATCGTCGGATCGTTTCCCGCACTCAACGCCCGGCCGCAGGAGATGCTCGACGAGTGGCTCACGCGCATCGAGCGCGAGCTGGCCGAGTACAAGGCGGCGCACCCGGACGCGAAGGTGGCGCCCTTCGCCGTCAACCAGATCGTGCACACCAGCAACACCCGCCTGCAGCAGGACCTGGACGTGTGCGTGAAGCACCGCGTGCCGATCATGATCACCAGCCTGCGCGCGCCGGACGCGGTGGTCGAGGCCGCGCACAGCTACGGCGGCCTGGTGTTCCACGACGTGACGACCATCAAGCACGCGCAGCGCGCGCTCGCGGCCGGCGTCGACGGCCTGATCCTCGTCTGCACCGGCGCCGGCGGCCACGCGGGCCGGCTGTCGCCGTTCGCGTTCGTGCCCGAGGTGCGCCAGTTCTACGACGGCTGCGTGATCCTCTCCGGCAGCATCGCCAGCGGCGGCGCGATCCTCGCCGCGCAGGCGCTCGGCGCCGACCTCGCGTACATCGGCACGCGCTTCATCGCGAGCGAGGAGGCCAACGCGCCGGCCGAGTACAAGCAGATGATCATCGACAGCCGCGCGGAGGACATCGTCTACACGAACCTCTTCACCGGCGTGCACGGCAACTACCTGAAGGGCAGCATCGTCAACGCGGGGCTCGATCCGGACAACCTGCCGGAGAGCGACAAGTCGAAGATGGACTTCGGGTCGGGGTCAGCGAAGGCGAAGGCGTGGAGGGATATCTGGGGGGCGGGGCAGGGGGTGGGGCAGGTTCAAGCGGTGCCGCCCGCGGCGAGATTGTCCGGCGCCTCGCCGCCGAGCATGAGGCGCAGCGGGGACGGATGGCCGGCGGATGAACTGTCACGCGTTCGTCCGCTCACTCCACTGACCATGAAATTCCGCTATTTCGTGGCGGAATTTCATGGTACTTGCAGCCATGACCCGCAGGATCGCTCGTTCCGGACTCGCCGCAACCATCCGCCGCGCCCTGGGACGCAGTCGGGCTGTCGCATTGGTCGGTCCGCGCCAGGTGGGCAAGACCACGCTCGCGCGCGCCCTGCTGCCGGCGGATTCGCCTCGGTACTTTGACCTCGAAAGCCCGGGCGACCTGGAGCGACTGGGGCCCGCGATGACAGCGCTGGAGAGTCTCCAGGGCACCGGGCTGGTGGTCATCGATGAAGTCCAGCGGCGACCTGATCTCTTTCCGATCCTGCGCGTCCTGATCGACCGTGACGACCGCCCGGGCAGTACCTGCTCCTGGGAAGCGCCTCGCCACAACTCCTGCGGCAGTCGAGCGAGTCCTGGCGGGCCGGCTGGAAGTGATCGAAGTCGATCCGCTGGCGCTCGCCGAGGTCGGAACCGCCGCCTTGCACGACCTCTGGGCGCGCGGCGGGTTCCCGCTGTCGTTCACGGCTGCGACCGACGAAGACAGTCTCCGGTGGCGCGAAGCCTTCGTGAAACTCACCGTCGAGCGCGACCTTCCGGAACTTGGACTCGGCGCGAGCTCACTCGCCATCCGCCGCTTCTGGTCCATGGTCGCCCACTATCACGGCCAGATCTGGAATGCGGCGGAACCGGCGCGTTCGCTGGGGGTCGGCGAGACCACGGTGCGCGTTACCTCGACTTCATGACCGGCGCCTTTCTGGTGCGGCAGTTGCAGCCGTGGTTCGAAGACCTGGCCAAGCGCCAGGTGAAGTCACCGAAGGTCTACGTGCGCGACAGCGGCATGCTGCATGCGTTGCTTGAACCTGCAAGGCAGGGATGCCATCCTCGCGCACCCCAAGGCCGGCGCATCCTGGGAAGGATTCCTCCTCGAGCAGGTGCTGCATCACGCGCAACCGAATGAAGCGTACTTCTGGGCGACGCACCAGGGCGCGGAACTGGATCTGCTGATGTTCAAGCACGGGCGCCGGCCTGAGTGATCGAGTCCGTCCGACGCACGCCTCGCCCGAGTCATATGCGGACGGGTTGAGAGCGATCGATGTTGTCGTGCTACGGAGGGCGAGACGGGAACCGCCTCATCTCGAGGTAAAGAGCTACGATGTCTTGGTCGGCGAGGCCGTTCCTGCAGGTCAGCCGACGAACGGTCGACGGCTTCGCACTCGGCTCGAGAACGCTACAGCTGTTACTGGCGCTTCCGAGCCTTCGAGAAGCAAACCTCGCCGTCGTCGCGTCAGACGTGGCCGCGAGCACTCGGATCATTGCTCCAGCATCGCCGATCGCGAGTTGCGCCACGCGGGCGCGATTGGTCTGCGCGCGTCGCTTGCGCGCTGCGTGGAGCGTGCAGGACGGACAGGTCGGCCGGCTGCGCATGATCGACGACCTCGGTCGAGCCTACGAGTCGCTTCAGCCTCAGGCCTGCCACACCCCATACCCCGCCTGCCGCAGCTCCTCCGCCAGCTCCCGCTCCATCGTCATCGCCGCCTCATACGGCATCGGGTTCAGGTGCGCGAACAGTTCCGGCAGCAGCCGCGTGCCGAATCGCAGCACGAATACATTGCCCTTGTGCCCCCGCTTGTGGTTCGCAAAGCGCGCGGCCACCGAGAGGCCGGTCATGCCGACGTACACGCAGGGCTTGCCCGTCGACGTAGCCCGGGTTGCGCCGGCGGAACTTCGCCTCGGCCAGGACCGCCGGCGCCAGTTCGACCACGTAGACATTGTGCGAGAGCCTCGGCGCCCCGCGCGCCGCGCGGCTCTTGCGCGCGATGGCGTCCTCAGGCCTCAGCCGGCATACCGCTTCGCCGCCTCCGCCAGCCGCTTCGCAATCCGCGTCCGCAGCCCCGCCGGCGCCATCACCTCGACGTTCTCCCCGTGCCGCAGGATGTCCAGCTCGAGTTCCGCCGGATCGCTGTACGGCATCTTCAGTTCGTATCTCCCGTCGTCCAGCTCGCGCCCCTTCTGCCGTTCGTTCCAGTTCTCCGAGCGCACCCACTTCGCTGCGTCCTTGTTGAACACCAGCGTCGCCCACTGCAGGTCCTTGCCGCGGTAGATGCCGTAGCCGCCGCCGAGTTCTTCGTCGACCGTCTTCAGCGACACTTCCTTCGCCTTCTGGTCGGTGAGCTTCGCGGCCTCGATCGAGTCGAGCGAGAACATGCGGATGCCGTCGGACCGGTGGCACCAGGCGTCCAGGTACCAGTTGCCCTTGTAGTTCACCAGCCGCAGCGGCGAGACCTCGCGCTCGGTGTGGCGGTCCTTGGCGCGGCCGTAGTAGTGGATGACGAGGCGCAGCCGCTTCACGAGCGCCGCGCCGATCGTCTCGAAGAGCTTCGGCTCGACGCGGCGCCGCTGCACCGAGATCAGCTTCACGCGCTTCAGGATCTCGTTGGCCGAGCCGTCGGTGGAGTCCTCCATCAGCTGCGTCAGCCGCGTCATCAGCGGCCTGATGTGCCGGCCCAGCAGCCCGCTCTCGTCGGTGCCTTCGAGCATCTGGTACATCGACATCAGCGCGAGGATCTCCTCGGGCGAGAACCACAGCCCGGGCAGCTCGAAGGTCGGACCGCCGTTGGGCTTGCCGAAGCGATAGCCGCCGGCGTCGCGGTCGAACACGATCGGCGCGTTGAAGTTGTCGCGCAGCTTCACGAGGTCGCGCTTCAGCGTGGCGCGCGAGACCTCCAGCTCGTCCATCAGGTCGCTGAACGACACGACGCGACGCGCCTGGATGAGGTTGGTGATCCGGTGCAGTCGCTCGAACTGGCTCATGGCGTCTCCTGGTCCGGCGACCTTAGTCGACAGTGCCGCCGCGCCACTTGACGGAGATCCACCGATCCGGCGGCGCTTTTCTCGTCCAGCGGGAAGTCGGCGCCGCGCCTCACCGCGGCCGCAGCGCGTGGACGCGATCGAACTCGGCTTCCAGCTCCGGATGCACGCCGCGCAGCCCGTCGACCACCTGCTTGGCCCAGTCGAAGTACTCCTGCTTGCGCTTCAGGTCCCAGTTGGGCGGGCGCGCGACGATGTCGCGCAGGTTGACGATCTTGTCCGCGAGCTTCACCAGCTTGGCCTGCCCCGAGAGGTGCGGCGCGTGGGCGATCTGCATCCGCTTGCGCAGCGCCTTGCTATGGGTCTTCTCGTCGGTCACCTCCGCGACGATCGAGGCCACCTCGCGGCCGAACGCGCGCTCGAGCTCCGCCTCGGTCGTGTTCGTGTCCTCGATGGTGTCGTGCAGGATCGCGGCCGCCAGGACGTCGACATCCTCGACGCCGGCTTCCGTGGCCAGCGTGCTCGCCACCGCCAGCGGGTGGTTGATGTACGGACTGCCGCTGACGCCCTTGCGCCGCTGCTCGCGATGCTTGAACGCGGCGAACTCTGCCGCAGCGAGGACTTTGGCGATTCCGCCCGGCACTGCCTCTCTTGCTCTTTCCATGGGCCTCCCTTCGATCGCTCACCGGTCGCCCAATGCCAGTGTGCCGCTTCTGCCGCCAGGGGACATTGCGGTTCCTCACCGCGAGTCCAGTCATGTCGGCATTGCGCTGCCTCGATCTGCTTCCGGGCCACAGTGCAAACACGGGCTCGCGCCCTGAGCCCCGTTTCTGCCAGACTGCAATTGTTTCGTCGCCGATTTGTTCCGCTGATTGCGGGCGACTCATAAGTGCCGCTAAAGCGCGGGTGTCTCCGCCTCCCCGGAAGCCGCCCGTTGGAGCCGTGGGAGGCCGGAGCAGCAGATGACGAACCGCAACGAATCAGCCGCCCTTGCCAGGCTCTGGCGGCAGCTCAACCCCGAAAACTATTACGAAGCGGGCGAGATCGCGATCCTGCGCGCGTACTTCGGCCTGAAGCCGCGGCCGGGCGACGTGCCGCTCGCGGAGCTCTATGAGACGCCACCCGACGAGGACGCCGAGGCGGACCCGGATGCGCCGCGCGAGGGTCCGATTCGCCTGCGGCATCTCGGCGTGGGCGAGCCGGTCACCGAACTGAACGAGGCGGTCGCGCGCATCTGCCTGGCCGAAGTGCAGGAGCGCCTGCCGCAGTGGTGGTCTTCGTCGGCGGAAAACGGCGTCGTGATCGGGCGCGCGCGCTTTGCCGCGCCGGAGCGCACGTTCACGCCGCTGCATCCAGAACGGCTCTTGTGCATCAACTGGGCCGACTCGGGCCCGGGCTTCTCGTGGCCGGAGGAATACAACGTCACGCTGCTGCCCGGATTCGGGCGCTACGTGCTGACCGCGTCGGCGGACTCGCCCGATACCTATGGCGTCACGGACTTCGCGCTGGGCTGGTTCCGCGCGTCCGAGGATCGCGTCGCCGGCAGCAAGCGCCTGCTGGTGCGCTGGTGGCGCGAAGCGGCGAAGCACGACGGCGGGCCGTGGGCGTACCTCTTCAACGAGGGGCTGATCGACGTGAAGGAGGCGTACCGGATGCGGAAGCGGGTGTGGGGAGACCGCGAGGAGTGACCGGGGGCCGCGGCTTCGCGCCCGGCCGGAAGCCGCGCTAAGGCACCGTGCTCAAGGTCCTGCGCGCTCGGCAATGCAGTTGCGCGCCGAGCCGGCGGTCGACCTGGTGACGTAGTCGCTCGCCGGGGGCGGCGCTCCGGCGCGCACGCTGCGCCCTCACCCGGGATGCGCACGAACATCGGCACTTCACCGAGGTCCTGGAACCCGAGCTTCAGGTAGACGGAGTGCCCGGCCGGTGACGACTGCAGGACGCCGACCCGATAGCCCAGCTGCCGCGCTTCGCGCAGGGCCTGCGCTGTTGCGTGCGCTCCGAGCCCGCGGCCCCGCTCGGCGGCAAGCGTCGAGACGGAATAGATGCCGGCCAGGCCGTCCGCGAGGAAGAACAGCGACGTCGCGACGGGCTCGCCGTCCTTGAGCACCGCGAAGAACTGGATCGCGGCGTCGGCCGCCATGTCGGCGCCCAGGGCCACCGGCGAGAAGAGCCGCGCCAGGCCGACCGGGATCTCGTATCCCGTGGCGAGGGCGTCGGCCCACGCGATGCCTTCGCTGCCGGCGCCGACGCGCGCCCACGTGTAGCCCGCGGGCAGCGCGGTGTCGCCCATCGCGTCGATGTCGACGGCCATCGCCGGCATCGCGCCGTGGTGCGCGAATCCCATGGCCTCCAGCGCCTGTGCCGCGTCGGTCGAGACGCCCTCCGTGAAGAGGACGGCGGCAGGCAGGCCCGACTCCTGCAGCGGCGTGGCCGCGGCTCGCGTCACGGCTGGGTCGTTCGGGTTCGAGACGATCGCGGCATTGCCGAGCGGATGCAACTCGCCCGTGATGACGCGCATGAAGTCCGCCTGATGCTCGGCGGCGGGCGGTCGCATGATGGCGCGGAAGGCGGTGTCCAGGTGCCGCGCGGCGCGTGCGCCGACCTCGTCGCGGATCGAGGCGATCGACGGGACCATCGCTGCTTCGCTCATGAGTGCCCTCCCAGTCCCGCGGCAGTCCGCGTCGCGCATTCTCGGTTGGTCGCGACCGTCGAGGCAATAGCGCCGGCGGGCGGGGCCGCATCGCTGCCAGGACGAGCTCGGCCTGACCGCGTCGGATGTGAACGACGCGGTGCGCCGGGCGCGTTCCGGGGCGCCGACGACTACCTGACCTCGAACCGATACGCCTCCAGCCCCCGCCCCTCCGACGCCAGCAGCGGCGACGGACGGTCCTTCAGGTAACGATCCAGGAACTCGCCCGCATAGCGCGCGATCAGCGCCGCATTCGGCCGCGCCTGCAGGCAGGCAGCCACGCTCGGAGCGCCCAGGCATGCGAGGTTCGTCCACTCCACGTGCGTGCCGCCGCGCAGCCGAACGTAGTACCTGGGCGCCGGGCTCGCCGCGAACGCGCCCTTCGGTCCTTCCATCGCGGGCGTCATGCCCCAGTCGAACTCCGCGCCCTGGTACATCACGGGGACGGCGAGCTTCGGCAAGGTGCCGTGCGCGAGGAACGGCATGACGAACGGCGACAGCGCCACGACGGCCTTCACTTCTTGCGTGCGCCACGTCGGCCACGCGCCGCCGAGCGCGAGCACGGCGTAGCCGCCGAGCGAGTGGCCCACCGCGCCGACGCGGGTCGTGTCGGCGATGCGTGCCAGCGCGGGGTCGCTGCTCACCTTCGCGATCGCAGCGCGCAGGTCGTGCAGCCGGCCGATCTCGCTTCGTTCGGTCCAGCGCGCGGGCTCGAGGAGCGGCTGCTCGGTACGCAGGTTCTGCAACCGCAGCGGCTCGCCGTCGATGCCGCACGTGGCCGCGTCGGCGTGGTCCGGCGCCGCCACCACGTAGCCGCGGCGCGCCAGCTCCTCGGTGAGGAAGGTCGACTGCAGTCCGCAGCCGCCGAGGCCGTGCGAGAAGAGCACCAGCGGCACGCGCGGGCAGGCGGCCGGCGGCGCGTCGCGCGCGACGCTGCCCTTGAGGTCGCCGCCGGCGCGCGTGTACGCGAACGGCTGCTCGGCCGCGGCCGCGGGGTACCAGACCGCGACCTTGCGGCCACTCGGCAGCGGGAGCACGCGATAGCCGACGGACGGGCGGCCGCCGCAGTCGGCGGCGCGCGCGTCGACGCTGACAACCTGCGCGAGCAGCGCAATCAGCGCAAGAAGCCCGGCGAGAACGGAGCGCGTCACTTGGAATCGGGCGTGTCGATGGGCGAGCCTACCTGACGCATCGCCCATCGCTGCGCGCGGCGTGCCGGCCGAGTCGACACGAGGGAGTAAATTCGGAAGGCATTCCATACTGATCGCCATGACACTGACCTACATCCTCGTCGACTTCGAGAACGTCCAGCCCACCGCCGCCGACATCGGCCTCGTCCGCGGTGACGGCGTGCGCCTCGCCATCTTCCGCGGCCCCGGCCAGAAGAAGTACTCGGCCGACGTGGCCGAGGCCTGGCAGCCGCTCGGCAGCAGCGTCACCTTCGTTCACTGCAGCAAGGCCGGCCGCAACGCGGTCGACATGCACATCGCATTTCATCTCGGCGAACTCGTCATCGCGAGCCTGGGCGGCGGGACGGGCGAACGCGCCCGCTTCGTGGTCGTCTCCAAGGACACGGACTTCGACCCGCTGCTGATGTACATCCGCGCGCAGGGCTTCGAGGCGACGCGGGTGGCGACGATCAAGGCGGCGCTGCACGGCGGCGCGGCGGACAAGCCCGAGCCGCGCGCCGCCAAGGCGCGGTCGCGGCGCGGCAGGGCCGCGGCGGCGCCCGCGCCGGCTCCGGTCCCGGAAGAGAAGCCGGCGAAGCGCGCGGCGAAGAAGGCGCCGGCCGTGAAGAAGGCCGTCGCAAGGAAGACGCCGGCCGCGAAGAAGGAGAAGGTCGAATCGTTGATCCCCGTGCCGGCGCCGCGCGCGCGTGGCGGTTCCCGCCTGACCCAGGCGCCAGCCGCCAGCGCGCCGGCGGCACCGGTCGCGAGTGCGAAGGTGACGCCGGACGCTCGCGCCAAGGTGATCGAGAGCCTGCAGCGCATGGGCGAGAAGCGCCCGGCCAAGCGCAAGGGCCTGGAGCGCCACATCGAGTCGCACCTCGGGCGCAACCTCGAGCCGGGGCAACTCGAGTCGCTGATGGCGCAGCTCGAGCGCGATGGCGTGCTCGTGTTCAACGACAAGAACAAGGTCGAGTACCGGTTGCCGAAGGCGAAGAAGTAGCTGCGCGGCGAAGCCGCGCCCCGGGCGCGGCTTCGGATTTAGACGGTTCTACCTCGAATGCCCCCGTTCTGACGCGAGGCATGGCGCCCGCCGCCCTGCGCTCGAAGATGGAAGCGTCCGGCGGAAGGAAGCGCCGGACGGCTGGACGCAGACAAGGAGGAATCATGGTCACGCGTAGAACGAAAGCCACGGGCACCCGGCGGCGCGCAGTGCAGCCGAAACCCCGGCGCGCGGCGACCGCCACGGAAGTAGGGCCGCGGGTCGCCGAGATGAAAGAGCGGCTTGATGTGGCGGGGCACAAGATGCAGCTGGCCGGGCAGAAGTTCCAGGTCGCCGGCCAGGCCGCGAGGAAGTTCGCGCGCAGCTACGTGCGCGAAGTGACCACCGCCGCGAAGGCTTCGCGGGAGCCGATGCATGCGCTGTGGCGCAACGTACGGCTGGCAGGTCGCCACATTGCCCGCGATGCGGCCGAGATGTGGCACGAGATGGCGCCGGCGCGCAGGGTGATGAAACTGCCTGTCGTTCGCAGGGCTCGTCGCCCGGCCGTTTAGTGCGGTTGTAGTGCGGTAGCGCAGCAAGGTCGCGGCGCTGTTCGCTTTCTTCTGCTCGACGCAGGGGGGCGGCGGCGCCGTTGCCTTTTCGGCTACTGGCCCGGGAACGTGACGATGACCGCCGTTCCCTTGCCCTCACGCCCCTCCCGGATCTGCACCCGCGCCCCGTGCGCGCGCGCGACTTCGCGCACGATCGCAAGTCCGAGGCCGCTGCCCGCGTCGTTCGACCCTGGGATCCGGTAGTAACTTTCGAACACCCGCGCGCGCAACTCCTCGGGGATGCCCGGCCCTTCGTCGATGACCTCGAGCGTTACCGCGCCGTGCTCCTCGCGCAGCAGGACGTCGATGGCGCTGCCGGCGGGCGCGTAGCGCGCGGCGTTGTCGAGCAGGTTGCCGACGAGGCTCGCGAGCCTCTGGCGATCGCCCTGCACTTCGGCCGCCCCGTCGGCCGGCGTGCACATCACCGTCACCCTGAGCCCGCGCGTGCCGAGGCGCGGCTGCAGCGCGTCGATCGCCTCGCCCGCGAGCTCGCGCAGCGACACCGTCGTGTGCTCGGGCGCCGCGGACGCCGATGCGCGGTTGTACGCGAGCATCTGCTCGGCGAGGTGGATCGTGCGGTCGAGCGCGACCAGCATGCGGTCGAGCGAGGCCTGCCGTTCGGCCGGGCTGCCGGCGCGCGCGGCGTTCTGCGCGTGAACCTTCAGTCCCGCCAGCGGCGTGCGCAGCTCGTGCGCGGCGTCGGCGGTGAAGCGGCGCTCGCGCTCGAGCGCGCTGGTCAGCCGCCCGAGCAGGCCGTTCAGTGCGTCGAGCACCGGCGCGATCTCGGCCGGTACGCGGGGCAGCGACACCGGCGTCAGCGCGTCGGCCTGCCGCGTCTCGATCTGCTGCGCCAGCTTGCCGAGCGGCGCGAGACCGTAGCCGATCAGCAGTCCGAGCAGCAGCAGCAGCACCGGGATGCCGATCACGAGCGGCTCGGCTGCAGCGTAGGCGAGCTTCTCGGACAACTCCGTTCGGATGTCGCTGCGCTCGGCGACCTGGATCCATAGGCTGCCTGACGGCAGCGTGAAAACGCGCCATTTCACGTTCTCGTAGGCCTGGTCGCTGTAGCCGGCGGCGAATGGCGCGAACGGCGCACCGGGCGCGGAGGCAGAGCGAACGAGCAACTGCCGGTCGGCGCTCCACACCTGGAACGCGATCTTGGTCTCGTAGTAATGGCCTTCGACGCGTGGCGCGTCGTGCTCGGCGGCCTCGATCGGGCCGGGCAGCTGGATCACGATCGGTGCGGCGACGGTTGCGTGCTCGACCTGGCGCGCAAGAAAGGCCTCCAGCACGCGCGCCGACGTCGCGAGCCGCGCGTCGAACAGCTCCTGCGCCTCTTCCTCGCTGCCCTCGAAGCTCATCCACGCCGCGACGCCGAGCACGGCGAGCAACGTGAGGATGGTGCCGGCGAGCAGCACCGCGCGGATCGACCGCGTGCGGCGTGGGGCGTGGCCGCTCATGGTGCCCCCGTGGTGCCGCGCGCCGTGCCGCCGAAGGGGAGCGCGCGCATTCGGAGCGGCCCTGTGGCGCTCATGCCTGCGCGCCAGGCTGCGGCGGATCGGCGATGTAGCCGACGCCGCGCACGGTGCGGATCACTTCCGGGTAGAGCTTCCTGCGCAGCTTGTGGATGTGCACGTCGACGCTGTTGCTCTCGACGCCGCTGTCCCAGCCGTACAGCGCGTCCTCGAGCTGCGTGCGCGACAGGACCTGTCCCGCGCTCTGCAGCAGCTTCTGCAGCAGCATGAACTCGCGCCGTTGCAGCGTCACCGGCTGGCCTTCGAAGGTCACCGTGAGCGCGGCCGGGTCGAGCCGCAGCGGGCCGTGCTCGATCACGTTGACGGCGGCGCCGCGCTGCCGTCGCAGCTGCGCGCGGACGCGCGCCAGCAGCTCGTCGACGTCGAACGGCTTGATCAGGTAGTCGTCGGCACCGGCGTCGAGGCCCAGCACGCGGTCCGGGGCGGTGTCGCGCGCGCTGAGAACGATCACCGGCACGGCGCTGCCTTCGCCGCGCACCTTGCGCAGCACCTCGACGCCGTCGACCTTCGGCAGGCCGAGGTCGAGCACCACGAGGTCGAACGTGTTGGACTTCAGCGCCGCCAGCGCCTGCGCGCCGTCCGGCACCCACTCGACCGCGTACAGCGCGCGCTCGAGCGTGTCGCGGATGCCAGCGGCCAGGAGATCGTCGTCCTCGACGAGAAGGATGCGCACGGATGAGAGAGGGAAAGGCCCGGCGAGAGGTTACTCCGGCGTCCGGGCCGCTTCAGTGAGCGATCAGCGCGCCGCGGTCTGCGAGCCGGCCCGCGCGACGGCGACGGCGCGCAGGTGCGCCGTCACCGGACGATCGAGCCGACGCCGCGCTCAGGACTTGTCCTTGATCTTCGCGAGAAGCTCGGCGATCTCCTTGCGGCGGCCTTCGTCGGCGAGCGGTCGGTCGGGCCGCGCCGGCGCCTTCAGCGCGTGTTCCAGCGCCTTCTTCGCGTTCGCGTAGTCGCCCTTGCGGAACAGGAAGTCGCCGTAGAAGTAGTTCGGGTCGATGCCGTCGGGGTTCAGTTTCAGCGCGGTCTCGAGCATCTCGCGCGCCTTCTTGTCGTCGCCGAACCCGATGGGCCAGCCGGGCACCTGGTAGTACAGCGAGCCGAGGCTCGTGTAGGCCGAACCGGCGAGCGCCTTCGGGTCGATCGCGAGCGCGTGCTCGAGGGCGGCCTTGGCGTCCTTCACGAGCGACAGCGCGCCGACGCCGCCCTTGGCGCCGGCGTAGCTCGACACGATGATCCCGTACCAGATGTCCGCTTCGGCGCGGTCGGCGTACTTCGCGCGCACCGTGGTCGCCGACTTCGACAGCGACTCGAATGCCTTCTCCTGGTCGGCGGCGGGCCTGCGGTACTTGATCTCCTCCCACTCGCGCTGCAGCGCGCGCACCTCGTCGTCGACGGCGGCGTTCGCCAGCGGCGCGAACAGGATCGCGAGCGCCGCGAGCGAGCACATCAGCATGGCCAGGGGTTTCAGCATCATGGGGAGCCTCCTTCTGAAGATCGAATCGATGTAGCGGGTCGCGCGGGCCGCGGCCTGCCGCGACGCGCGAAATTGCGGATGGTGTCGAGCTGCCTGCGCAGGCCATGGTCGACGAGCCCGGGCAGCACCTGGTTCACGCGCGCGAAGAACTTCTCGGGCATGCCGAGCAGCCGTTCGCGCACCGGGCGGCGCAGCAGCGCGACGAGTTCGTCGGCCACCTTGGCCGGGGCGTCCATCGCGCGTGCCGAGCTCGCCGTTGAGCGCGGTCAGCGCGTCGTCGTTCAGCGCGGTGCGCGTGGCGCGCGGCGCGAAGTACACGACGCGGACCGGCCCGTCGGCCAGTTCGCGGCGCAGCGCCTCGGTGAAGCCGCGCAGCGCGAACTTGCTCGCGCTGTAGCTGGCGCAGCCGGGGTAGCCAAGGTAGCCGTAGATCGACCCGACGTTGACGATCGTCGCGCTCGGCGCGCCGCTGCAGCTGCGGCAGCAGGCGCTGCGTCAGCAGCATCGGCGCGAGCGCGTTGACGTCGAGGATGCGCTCGACCGACGCCTCGCTCTGGTCGGTGAACCACGCGAACTCGCTGGTGCCGGCGTTGTTGATCAGCAGGTTGATGTCGAAGCCGGACGCCGCCTGCGCGACGGCATCGCGTCCTTCGGCGGTCGTGAGGTCGGCCAGCACGACGCGGCAGGCGAGGCCCGGCCGCTCGACCGCCTTCGCGGTGGCCGCCAGGCGCGCCGCGTCGCGGCCGACCAGCAGCAGCGCCGCGCACTGCGGCGCGATCGCCTGCGCGATGGCGTTGCCGATGCCGCCGCCGCCGCCGGTGAGGATCGCGCAGTACGGGGCCGGCGCTCACGCGCGGGAGAGCGCCTCCGGCGGGGCGCTCATGCCGCCTTCCTGATCGCCGCCGCGTCGAAGCGCGGCAGGCCGCGGAAGATGTCGCCGTAGAGGCGGTACACCATGTTCGCGGCGTGCGTGACGGCGGCCTGGTCGTCCGGGTCCTGCAGGCGGTCCATCAGCCCGGCGAAGAAGCGCACGTGCTGCTGGTCGAGCGCGCCGTGCGACGTCAGGTAGGTGAACGCCTCCGGCGGCAGGTCGAGCGCCGTGCGGATCACCTGCGCCGCGTCGGTCGCGAGCGCGGTGCTGGTGCCCTCGAGCACGTGCACCATGCCGAAGAAGCCGACCGGATTGCGGCGCGCGATCGTGTCGTAGACGTACGCGATCATCAGTTCGGTCGCGGCGGACGGCGTGCCGTCGCGCACGAGCCGTCGGGTCGCCGCCGGCGGCAGCGATGTCGTTGAGGATCCACTCCTCGTGGCCCGCTTCTTCCGCGATGTACTCGACGATCGCCGTGCGCAGCCAGCCTTTCGACTCGGGCAGGCGGCTGCCGCACGCCATCAGCAGCGGCACCGTGTGCTTGACGTGGTGGTAGGCCTCGGTGAGGAACGCGAGGTACTGCACGCGCGTGATCCGGCCCGCGAGGGCGTCCGCGATCACGGAGGTGGCGAACAGTTCGGCGCGCGCCGGCGCGGTCTGCTGCGCCAGCGCTTCAAAGTACGGCATGGACGGGCACTCCCGTGGAGTGTTCATGAAGGGATTCGAGCCGGGCGCCGTAGCGCTGCCACACGGCGTCACGGCGCGTACGGCCGTTGGCGGTGGCGAGTCCGTTGGCGACGCTGAACGGCGCGTCGGCGCGCAGCCATACGGCGACGCGCGCGTAGTCGGGCAGGCGTTCGTTGGCGGCGCGCACGGCTGCCTCCAGTGCCATGTCGGGAACCGCCGGCAGCGCGGGCACGAGCACCGCGGCGAGCTGCGGCCGCGCTTCGCCGAAGACCGCCGCCTGCGCGACGGCCGGGGACACGGCGAGCTCGGACTCCGGCCACTCGGGCGCGACGTTGCGGCCGAACGAGGTGATCAGCTGGTGCTTGCGGCGGCCGTCGATGTGCAGGAAGCCGTCGGCGTCGATGCGGCCGAGGTCGCCGGTGCGCAGCGAGGCCGGGTCCGGGCGCGTGCTCGCCGACGTAGCCGAGAGAGCCGGCGCCGTCGACGACGATCTCGCCGTCGTCGATCCGCACGCGCGCGTGCGGCAGCGGGCGGCCGACGCTGCCGGCCCGGTTCGCGCCCGGCACGTTGAGCGCGACGACCGACGCGCACTCGGACAGTCCGTAGCCCTCGTAGGCCGGAATGCCGGCGGCGCGCGCGCGATCGATCAGCGCGGGCGAGACCTTCGCGCCACCGACCGCGGCAAAACGCAGCCGGGCCGGGCGCGGCGCGCCGGCCTCGATGACAGCGGTCAGCGCCGCGAGCATCTGCGGCAGCAGGATCACGCTGTCGGCCTGCCAGCGCTCGATCGCGCCGAGCGCGACGCGTGGATCGAAGCCGGTCGCGCCGCCGACGCCGATGGCGGCCAGCGGCGGCAGGCAGCAGGTTGCGCCCGCGGCCAGCGGGGCGTGGACGCCGGCGATGTTCTCGAGCAGCACGGCGAGCGGCAGCAGCGAGAGGTGGCGCGCGATGCCGACGCCCTGCGTTGCCGTCACCAGCGACGCGGCGACCGTGCGCTGCTGCTCGGCGCTCAGGCACACGCCCTTCGGCGTGCCGGTCGTGCCGGACGTGAACGTGATCTTCGACGTGCCGGGCGGCAGCTCGACCGGCATCGCCGCCTTGCGACGGAACCACGGCAGCGCCGAGCCAGGCAGCTGGCCGCCCGGCGTGAAGCCAAGCGCCGTGGCGATGCCGGGCGCGTCGCACAGCAGCGCGTCCATGCCGGTCGCGTCGGCCGCGTGCTGCAGCTGGCCGAGGGTGAAGAACGCCGGCAGCGGGACCAGCGGCACGCGTGCGCGCTCGGCGGCGAGGTCGGCCACCACCCACTCGATGCCGTTGTCGGCGATCAGGCCGAGCGCCCGCGGGCGGGCGCGGTGGAGCAGGTCGGCGAGTCGCTGCACGCGCGCTTCGAGCGCGGCGGCGTCGAGCACCGTGCCGGCACTGCGGAGCGCGGCGCGCGCGTTCATCGTGCGCCGATCCGCAACGCGTGGCCGATGCGCCCGGCCACCACGACCGGATCGTTGGCGTAGTACCGGCCCCAGCGCGCGCCGCCGTCGGGCAGCCGCGCGGGATCGGCCGGCGCGAGTTCGAGCGGCGCGAGCCCCATCCGCCCGAAGGCGTTGCGCAGCTCGCGCGTCGCGGTGAACACGACCCACTCGTAGCCGAGGCGGTGCAGGTGGCGTGCGAGCAGCGGGATCAGCGCGCGGCCCATCCCGGCGGAAGCCGCGGCGAGGTTGCCGACTTCGACGATCGCTTCGCGCTCCACGTCGTACCGCGCGAGCAGGCGTTCGACGGGCGCATCGAGGTACTGCTCGAGGAAGAGGCGGCGGCCGTCGGCCGGCGTGTAGCCGGCGGCGGCGCGCCAGCGGTCGAGCGCGTCACGCACACCGAGCAGGTAGGGCGAGAAGTGCGCAATGCGCGCGCCGTGGGCCTGCTCGAACCGCGCCCCGATGAACTGCTCGCACGACGAGCGCAGCGGATGCGACGGGTGGATCGGATCGAGCCGCGGCGAACTCGCGCGCATGCGGTTGACGACCCGCGCGCTGTGCCCGCCCGTGGCGGCGATCGATGAGGCGATCTGCATCGGCCCTCCTGGTTGATGGAGGCGATGCTAGGAAGGCCAAATTAACGCCGGATTAATCGCCCTGGCGCGGAACGACGTCCGGGTGGACTAGCGTCTTCGCTTACAGTGAGGCAACCCACTGATTGAAAAGGCAGGCACGTGCCGAGCGCGATGACCCGCAAGTTCGACCTGGTGCTGTACGGCGCCACCGGTTTCGTCGGTCGCCGCGCCGCGGCCTACCTGGCGCAGGCCCAGGGCCGCCGGAAGCCCAGGTGGGCCATTGCGGGCCGCGATGCCGGCAAGCTGGCCGCACTGCGCGACGAACTGGCGCGCGATACGGCGGCGAAGGCGTTGCCCGACGTGATCGTGGCCGACAGCGGGGACGTCGCCGCCGTCGAGGCGATGGCCGCCTCCACGCGCGTGCTGATCACGACCGCCGGCCCGTACGCACTTCATGGCGACGCGATCGTCGACGCGTGCGTGCATGAGCGCACGCACTACGCCGACATCACCGGCGAGACTGCGTGGGTGCGCCGCGTGATCGACCGCCACCACGCGCGCGCGGCGCGCGACGGCACGCGCATCGTGCCGTTCTGCGGGTTCGACTCGGTGCCGTCGGACCTGGGCACGCTGCTGCTGGTGCGCCACGTCGAAGCGACGTTCGGCGCGCCGTGCGTCGAAGTCAACGCGTACTTCCAGATGATGGGCGGCTTCAACGGCGGCACGCTCGCGTCCAACGCGCACCGCTACGAGTCGGGCGAGGTGAGGGCGGGCAACCATCCCTTCCTGCTCGATCCCGGCACGCGGCATTCGACGGCCGAACTGCGCGCGAACCACGACCCGCTCGGCGCGCGCTACGACGCCGCGCTCGGCGCCTGGGTCGCGCCGTTCATCATGGGACCGATCAATACGCGCGTGGTCCGCCGCAGCGCCGCGCTGAACGCGATCTACGGCGAGCCGTACGCACCCCGCTTCGCGTACCAGGAGTACACGAGGTTCGGCCCGCCGCTCGCTGCGGCGAAAGCCGCGGCGATGGCGGCGTCGATGCAGGGCTTCGCTGCCGCGATGGCGCTGCGCCCGGCGCGCGCGCTGCTCGCTGCCGTGCTGCCGAAGCCGGGCGAAGGCCCGTCGGAGCAGACGATGGCGCGCGGCTGGTTCCGGACCACGCTGATCGGCCGCACCGACGACGGCCGCAGTGCCAGGGTTCGCATCGCGTATCGCGGCGATCCCGGCAACCGCGCGACGCTGCGGATCCTGTGCGAGTCCGGGCTCGCGCTGGCGTTCGACGGCGACAAGCTGCCCGGCGCGCCGGACCGCGGCGGCGTGCTGACGCCGGCCACTGCGCTCGGCGAAGCATTGGTGCCGCGGTTGCGCGCGGCGGGGTTCGAGATCTCGGTGGGCGAGTAGCCGCGCTACTTCGGCTGCGACCGCCACTCCTTCTTCCACAGCGACGCGAGTTCGGTGGCCACCGGCCCTGGGGGATCGCCTATGTACGTCGTCTTGCCTTTCTCGTGGATCGTGCCGTAGACCGCCTTCTTCATTGGCGAATACAGCAGCACGGCGTTGTGGTCGTAGCAGTCGCGGCTCTTGCAGAACGAGTTCATCACGTAGCGATCGCCGGCGACGTCGATGAACTTGTCCTGCGGCGCCGGGCCGTCGCGCCTGGCGAGCCAGGCAGTCTTCGACTTCGGGCCGAGCGCCTTCATGTACGCGTTCTTGAACGCGGGTTCCTGCAGGTACTCCCACGGCTCCTTCGGTTTCTGCGCGAAGGCCGCGAACGCCACGAGGAGCGCCACCGCCATGGCGGCCAGCGCGATGCCGGCGAGTCGATCCACGATCCGCGTCATGCTGGTCTCCTCGCTGGAAGTCTCGCCGCGCATTCAGAACTTCGGCGCCGGCAGGGCCGCCGGGTCGGCCTTCTCGCAGGTCATGCCAAAGCGCGCCAGCGACTGGTCGTCGCTGTTGCGGATGTCGCCTTCCATCCCGCCGGTCTGGCGATCGATCGACACCCGGATGTAGGCAAGACGCTTCAGGCTGGGGTCCCACGCGAACAGCTGGCCGCGGTACCAGTCGTAGAAGAGCTTCGTGCGCGCCTGCGGCGACCGGAAGGTCATGCTGTAGGTGGCCGGCGAGACTTCGTACTTCATCTTCTCGCCGACCGGAAGCACGTTCGAGCGCTGGATCAGCGCCGACTGGTTGTTGTCGCGCAGCGCGAGGTCGAGATGAGCCCCGGTCCTGCCGGCGGCCGAAGTGACCTCGCCCTGGCACTTCAGGTACAGGCTGAAGTAGTCGGCCGAGGCGACGCCGGGCACGGCGAGCAGCGCACTCGCCAGCATGAGCAGGCAGCGGCGGCGACGGGCTGGATCTCGCTGCTTCATGGTCTCTCCCTCCTCGTCTGGTGAGGACGATGTGGCGGGCCGATGCGCAGGGCGCCGAATCGCCTACTTCGACACTTCGCGCGAGGCGTCCGTGCTGCCGCCCTGCACTCCGAGCCGGCCGCCGGTGCCGAGGCCGCCGCGCACGGTCTGCGCCTTGTAGTTGCGCAACGCACGCACCATCTTGTTGTACGAGTCGGTGAACGCCGCGAAGATGACCTTGCCCTGCGGCGTGCTCGTGTACGCGCCGGCGCCGCCGGCCGCGCCGCCGCCGAAGAACCCGCCCATCAGCCCGATGTCGACGTTCTTCGAGTAGCCCTCGGCCGCCGCGAGCTGGACCGTGGAGCGGTTGTCGACCAGCGTCAGGATCGCGCCCGCTTCGTTGGTCGAAACCGACCCCGCGAGGCCGGCGATGAGCGCGCCCGCGCCCGAGCGTCCGAACAGTCCGCCCAGCCCGCCGCCGCCGCGCGTGCCGCCGCGGTCCGACAGGATGACCTCCGGAATCATCGTGAAGTCGGCGGCGGCGATCTGGCCCTTGCCGTAGTTGCTGCCCGCGCGTCCCTCTTCGCCCCGGATCAGGTCCGCCTCGCGTGTGCGCGCTGCCAGCCCGCGGCCGCGGTCGACGATGACGAAGCAGTTCGACTGCTGGATGATCAGGCGCAGCGCGGGGACCGTCGAACCCATCTTGTACTGGCTCTGGTACGCGCTGTACCAGCCCGCGTTGGTCTGCTCGTCGATGCTGATGGTCCCGAGGGTCTCGGTGCACGACTCGAGCTGGGCGTTGGCTTCGGCGCTCGTGCCGCCGGCTGCCGCGCCCTGCGCCTGCGTGGCGTGTCCGCCGCCCGGCAGCGGATCCGAGGCGAAGCTCGCCGCGGGCGCGAAGGCGACGGCGGCCCCGAGCAGCATCAGGAGGAGGCGTCCGCGGCAGGACCGGGGGGCGGCCGATGCGGTGGTGTCACTCGCGTTTGCGTGGATCGTCTGCATGGTGAGCCTCCCGGGAAACGCCGGCCTGCGGCGTGAGGCTCACCGTAGCGACGACCGCGTTACCGGTCCGTTACTGCTGGCGACTCGCCGCGGTCAGCAGCGCGCGGTTGACGGGATTGCGGTGGAGAAAGCTGTCGCGATACGCGTCGGGCACGTGCGCCGCCGCGGTGTGCTGGATCCAGGCGACGGCCGTGGCGAGCAGTTCGGCGGCGCGGCCGGCTGTCGCCGTTGGCGAGCAGCACTTCGCGTCCGATCGCCGCGGCCGTCGGCGGGTAGCAGTCGACCGCGTGCAGCATCGGCAGCAGCGCTTCGAGCGCATTCCAGCGCGCGACGGCCGCGCGCGGTGTCGCCGCCGTGGAGCGCGGCGCGCGCGGCGAGCAGGCGAGCCTTCATCGCGATGCCGCCGAACTCGCGCGCCTCGGCGGCCCGGAGTACGGCATCGCAGAGGTCGAGCGCTTCGCGCGCGTCAAGGGTCTCGGCCCGTTCGAGCGCGAGCAGGGCGCCGATGTAGTAATCGTCGCCGCGCTCGAGGATCGCGCGCGCCCGCTGCAGGTCGGCCGCCGGCGACGATCCCAGCAGCCGCGCGATGCGCGCCGCCAGCAGGGCGCCGCGCGCGGCAACGTGCGTGACCGACGGCACCTCGTACTCCAGCAGCTTGCGCGCGCGGGCGAACTGCCCCAGCTCGATCAGCGTCATGGCCGTGTTGTTGCTGCACACGGCGATCCACAGCGCCTGCCCGTCGCGCCGGAAGAGATCGAGCGCGCGCTCGAAGGCCTGCAGCGCGTTGCCGTAGTGACCGAGTGCGGCGCTGTACAGGCCGACGTGGGCCTCGATCACGCCGCCGGTCGGCCCGCCGGTCGCGCCGAGTTCGACCTGCAGCGCGCGCGCGCGCAGCGCATGCTCGTGGGCCTGGTCGACGTGGCCGAGGTTTCCGTGCACGGTCGCGAGGTTGGTGGTCAGCATCGCGAGCTCGGCGAGATCGCCCTGCTCGCGCGCGCAGTCGATGGCGCGCGCGAGCGCCTCGGCGGTGCGGCCGAGGCGGCGCGCCGAGTTGAGCACGTACGCGAGGTCGGACCAGTAGTGACCGCGCTGCTCGACCGAGCCCTCGGAGGCCACCAGGCTTTCGAACGGCGCGAGCTCGGCCTCGGCTTCGTCGGTCCTGCCTTGCTGGGCCAGCCCGACCGCGAGCAGGCGCGCCGCTTCGAAGCGCGGCCACGGCGATCCGAGGCCCTGCGCCAGCGCGAGCGCCTCGCGCGCGCTCATGACGCCGGTGACGTGGTCCGCCGCCATCAGCGCCGCCGTCGCGCGCGCCGTCAGAGCGGCGGCCTTCTGCGCGTCGGTGCGCGCGGCGGCGAGCATGTCGTCGATCACCCGCTGCGCGTGCTCGACGCCGCGCACGAGGATCAGGCTCTCGACGCTGGCGCAGCGCGCCTCGAACGCCGCGTCGGCATCGCCGGCGCGATCGAGGCAGGCGAAGGCGGATTCGCGGTGCGCCACTTCCTCGATGCGCCGCGAGGCGCGGCGCGCGTCGTTCGCGGCGCGCAGGTGGAACTCCGCCGCGCGGTGCCACGCGCCGGCCTCGGCGTAGTGCTGGGCGATTCGCGCCGGTGCGATCGACTGCGCTTCGAGGTACTCGGCGATGCCGTGGTGGAGCAGCCCGGCGATCGGCGCCGGAACCGCGCGCGCCGCGACATCGCCGATCAGGTCGTGCACGAAGCCGTCCCCGCGCAGTACGTGGGCCGCTCGAGCTCGGCCCACGCTTCCGTCAGGTCGAGCGGGTGCGTCTGGACCACATGGGCGGCCAGCGCTGCGTTGAAGTCGGCCCGGGCGAGCGCGGCGACGCGCGCCAGCCGCAACGCGGCCGGGCTGAGCTGCGCGAGTCGACGCTCGATCAGCGCGCCGACGGTCGGCGTCGTCGGCAGGCGGCCGTTGTTGTCGCCGGGCTGCGCCACCAGCGCGCCGAGCGTTTCGAGGACGAAGTACGGATTGCCGGCCGTGTGCCGGGCGAGCGGCACGGCGAGCCGCTCGGAGTCGACGCCGTCGAGGGACAGCGAGTCCAGCAACTGGCGCACGTCCGCTTCGGACAGCGGAAGCAGGGCCACTTCGATCAGCACCGCACCGTCTTCCGCGCTCCGCCACGCTGCCAGCGCGGCCGGCGTCTCCGCGCCTCGCACCGCCAGCGCCAGGCGCATCTCGACCGCGAGCAGCGGCAGCAGTTCGAGCGAGGCGGCGTCGGCGAAGTGCAGGTCGTCCAGTGCCAGTCCCGCGAGACCCGCGGCGCGCTGCGCGCCCAGGGCCTGCACCACCGCCTGCCGGAACCGCGCCTCGTTCATCGAGCCGAGCGGCGGCGTGCCGAGCTCCGGCAGCACGCGCGCCAGTTCCGATCGCACGTCGCCATCGAGCGATGCGGACGGCAGCGCGTCCGCGCCCGGCCCCAGGGCAGATCGGAGCAGTCGCGCCAGCAGTGCGTAGGGCACGCGCTCGTCGCCGGGCCGCGCGCCGATCATCGGGATGCCGAGCGACTGGGCGAAGTCGCCGAGCAGGCGCGACTTGCCCATGCCCGCGTCGCCCAGCAGGACGGCCACGCGGCTGCGCTTCCATGCATCTTCCAGCAGGCGCCACTCACGCTCGCGGCCGATGAGCAGGGGCGGCCGCGCAAGCGCCGGCGGCACCGGGCGGGCCGCGCTGCCCGGCAGCTCGCCCGAGCGCTCGATCAGCTGCGCCAGCGCACGCGTCTCGCTGCTGGGCTCCGCCGACAGTTCGTCCCGCAGGATCTGCCGGCACCGTGCGTGCGCCGCCAGCGCCGCCGAGCGGTCGCCGCGCCGGTAGTGCAGGCGCATCAGCAATCGGTGCGCCTGCTCGGACAGCGGGTCGTCGGCCGCCAGCCGCTCGGCGAAGATCAGCGCTCGGGCGATGCGTCCATGCCCTTCCTCGTGCGCGACGGCGGCCGCGAGCGCATCGCGGCGCAGCGCGCGGACCCGCTCACGCGTGCCGCGCACCCAGTCGTCGAGCTCGTCGCAGTCCTCGTAGCCGAAGGCACCGAGCAGCTCGCCCGCGGCCGCGGACGGATCGTCGGCCAGCCGCGCGGGCAGCGCCGCCAGGTCGTGCTCGACGCCTGCGGCCAGGGCGAGGGCCGGGTCTTCGACGACCACATCGCAGCCTGCGCCATGCCGCAGCCGGAACAGCCGCTGGCGGAGGTTGTTGCGTGCCTTCTGCGGGTCGGCGTCGGGCCACAACAGCGCGGCCGCGCGGGCGCGCGGCAGGGGCCCGTCGACGGCCAGCAGGGCGAGCAGCGCGGCGTCCTTGCGCTCCAGCGCCACCAGGGCGCCGCTCGGCAACACGAGGGCGGGGACGGCCAGCAGGCGCAAGCGCGGCACGGCGGGAAACGGCGCAGCAGGCATGTGCACCTCCTCGGCGGAGAACCAGCCGGTCCGCGGCCCCAGGGCCGGGCGCGATCGCGCCGCGCGCGCCCGACGCTCCATCGTCGTTCCCATGGAGCGCATCGTTCAGGCGCGAGCGTTACCGGGACGTTATAGGAGGGCGCCGGCCGCCGCGCAAGAGGAAGACGCCGAGGCAGGCCGACGCCGAGGCCAAGGGGAGCCCCGGATGTGAAACGGCCCGCGCCGGGCAGCGTGGGCCGTTTCGTTGATGGGCGGTCCTGCAGGGCCCCGCCCGGAAGCCGTCAATCTACGCCGATCAGGCCGGCGTCGTCTCCTGGCCTGTTGACACCTGCGGCGCGCGCAGTTCGCGCCGCAGGATCTTGCCGATGTTCGTCTTGGGCAGCGGCTCGGTGCGGAACTCGACCACGCGCGGCATCTTGTAGTTGGTCAGGTGCTGGCGGCAATGCTCGAGGAGTTCGCGTTCGGTGAGGTTCTCGTCCTTCCTCACGACGACGATCTTCACGGCCTCGCCGGACTTCTCGTCCGGCACGCCGATCGCGGCGACCTCCATGACGCCCGGATGCATCATCGCGACGTCCTCGACCTCGTTCGGGAACACCTTGAAGCCGGACACGATGATCATGTCCTTCTTGCGGTCGGTGATCTTGAACTGGCCGAGCTCGTTCATGAACCCCATGTCGCCGGTACGGAACCAGCCCTCGCGCGTGAAGACCTTGGCGGTCTCGTCGGGCTTGTGCCAGTAACCCTTCATGACCTGCGGGCCGCGGATGGCGATCTCGCCGACCGCGTTGATCGGCAGCATCGAGTCGTCCTCGTCGAGGATGGCCGCCTCGGTCGACGGGATCGGCACGCCGATGTTGCCGCTCCACTCCTCGATGCTGAGCGGGTTGCAGATCGCGATCGGCGCGGTTTCCGTCAGGCCGTAGCCCTCGATCAGCGGGACGCCGGTCGCCTCCTTCCAGCGGTGCGCGACGGCGCGCTGCACCGCCATGCCGCCGGCGGCGCAGATCTTCAGCGAGCGCAGGTTCACGTCCGCGAAGCCCGGCGCGTTCAGCAGCCCGTTGTACAGCGTGTTCACGCCGATCATCGCGGTGATCGGGGTCTTCTTCAGCAGGTGGACGAAGGCCGGCATGTCGCGCGGGTTCGTCACCAGGACGCTGTGCGAGCCGATCTTCATGAATACGAGGTTCGCCGTCAGCGCGAACACGTGATACAGCGGCAGCGGTATCAGCGTCGTTTCCTTGCCGTCGAGCAGGTCGCGCGCGATCCAGGCGCCCACCTGCTGCAGGTTCGCGACCATGTTGGCCTGCGTCAGCATCGCGCCCTTGGCCACGCCGGTGGTGCCGCCGGTGTACTGCAGGAACGCGAGGTCGTCGAGGCGGACCGGCACGTCCTCCAGCGCCTGCGCGTGCCCCGCGGCGAGCGCATCGTTGAAAGCGGTCGTCTGCGCCAGGTGCCACGCGGGCACCATCTTCTTGACGTGCTTGACCACGAGGTTGGTCAGCATCCGCTTGAACGCCGGGAACATGTCGCCGATCTGCGTGGTGATGATCGACTTCACCGGCGTACGCGGCAGCACCTCTTCGCAGCGTGCGCGCGAAGTTCTCGAGCACGACGATCGCCGTCGCGCCGGAGTCCTTCAGCTGGTGCTCGAGTTCGCGCGCCGTGTAGAGCGGGTTGGTGTTGACCACCACCACGCCCGCCCGCTGCGCGCCGAACAGCGCGACCGGGTACTGCAGCAGGTTCGGCAGCATGATCGCGAGCCGGTCGCCCTTCTTCAGGCCGACCACCTTCTGCAGGTAGGCCGCGAAGTCCCGGCTCATCTGGTCGAGTTCGCGGTAGGTGATCGACACGCCCATGTTCCCGTAGGCCGGCAGGTCGGCGAACCGGGCACAGCTCTTCTCGAGGATCTCCTTGAGGGAGCTGTAGGCCGCGACGTCAACTTCGGCGGGAATCCCTTCCGGGTACTGCTTCAGCCAGACTTTTTCCATCATCTCCGCTCCACTTCTTCCGTGGGTTCCTTGCCATTAATGGCACGCGAATGCTGCGGTGCATGGCCTTGCGTCAAGACTGCGGCGATGAGAGTGGGCGGAACCCGGGCTGCCCCCGAGGCAGGAACGTGAAACTGCGTAGCTGTTACGCGGAGTGGATCAGGCGCGTCGCGGTCGGCGACCAGAAGCGGCCTTCCGCACGCGCTGGCCCCGGGCTGCCACCGCAGCCGGTACAAAGCCATCCGGTCCGGCCAGCCTGGCGCCGAGGTCGAGCAGCGCCGCGCGCAGCGGTGCCTCGATCTGGGCGCCGACGACCAACTGCAGGTCGACCGTGATCTCCTCGGCAAGGTCGACCGCCGCAACCCCCGGGTAAGGCCGCGCCGCGATCGCGCGCGGCATGATCGTTGCTCCGCGGCCGGCGGCGATCTGGGCCAGCAGGCCCATCGCGCCCACGGCCGGCGCTTCCTGCGGGTGGCGGAAGCCGATGGCCGCGTACTGCCGGGCGAAGTGGTCGTACAGCACCGGGTTATCCGCGCGGCGGAAACGGAAGAACGCCGGCAACTGCTTCAGGTCGTGCAGCGAGATGCGGTCTCGCAAGGCGAGCGGATGAGCCTGCGGCACGAACGCCGCATGGCGTTCCCGGCCGATCGTCCGGTGCGCCAGGCCCTCGGTGTCCAGCGGGCCGGTGACGAGCGCCGCATCCAGCTCGCCCCGCTTCAGTGCGACGATCGCCTCGTGACTCGCCAGTGAAATCACGTCGACTCCGGTGGCGAGGCGCGTGGCGAGCAGCGCTTCCTCGAAGGCTGCCAGGCCCGCCAGGTCGGACCAGTAAACCATGCCGAGTCGCAGGCGCCGCCTGGGGGCGGCCTCGGTGTGCGCTACGCGTTCCATCGCTGCCTCGAACTCGGCAAGCAGCGAGCGGAACTCCTGCAGCGCGGCCTGGCCGGCGGGGGTCAGCTGCACGGTTCTCGTGTTGCGCTCGAGCAGCGGAAGACCCAGGGCGGCCTCGAGCTCGCTGACCTGCCGCGACAGCGGCGGCTGCGTGATGTGGAGGCGCTCGGCGGCACGTCGGAAGTTCAACTCTTCCGCCACCGCGACGAAGTACCGGAGCTGCCGCAGGTCGATCGATCGGCTCATGCCGAAAAGGTATTACACAAATCGCAATTCCCCCAGCCTGGGTTGCTCCCTAGAGTCCGCGCACCGAATGCCGGCGCAGCCAGATGCGCCAGCAGGAGCCGTGCGCGCGGCATCAGCCGCCTGCCGCTCCGTATCGACAACACGAAGCAGGGAACCGACAGGGAAACGCGATGGGAAACCGGGTATGGATGTGGGCGGCGGCCGCGGCGTTGCTCGCCGCATGTGGCGGTGGTTCGGACGGGCCGGCGGCGCCGCCGGCTCCGCCGGGCCAGCCGACGATCGTGTCGCTGGGCGCCGACAAGGCGGCGTACGTGATGGGCGAACGGGCGCTACTGACACCGACATTCAGTGGCGGCAGCGGCCGCATCGAGCCGGGTATCGGCGCGGTGCGGAGCGGACTGGCGGTCGCGACCCCGGCGCTCGACGGCGATGTCACGTATCGGCTGATCGTCGAAGCGCCCGGACAGCCGGTCGCCAGCCGAGCGCTGGCGCTGCCGGTCAGCCACCGCGACCGCTACGTCGACGCCGGCACGTTCCAGAGCGTCCATCACTCCGCCGTCGAACTGCCGGATGGCAGCGTGTTGATCATCGGCGGCTCGCGCGGCGCGAGCGTCTTCTCGAACTCGATCGACCGCTTCGATCCGGCGACGCGGTCATTCGCACGGGTCGGCACGATGGCGACCGGCCGTGCGATGGCGCGTCCGGTGGTGCTCGCTAACGGCGAGGTGCTGATCGCCGGTGGCGCGACCACGATCGCCAGCGGCGTCACGTACGAGCTGCTCGACGTCGGCACGGGCCAGTTGACACCCGCCGGCGTGCCTGTCCGCAACCGGATCGGGCACACCGCGACACGGCTCGCGGACGGTCGCGTGCTGATCGCGGGTGGCTTCGAGGACGACTCGGCGGAACTGTGGGATCCGGCCACGCGCAGTGCCCGGCCCGTCGCGGCGCGCATGGCGAACCCGCGCGAGTGGCACAGCGCGACGCTGCTCGCGGACGGTCGCGTGCTGCTGGTCGGCGGCTACACCGTCGCCGACGCCTACTGGCTCGCGGAGATCTTCGACCCGCGGACCGAGCAGTTCGCGCCGATCGGCACGCCGCGCCTGGCGCCGCTGGCCGAAACCCTGGCGTTGCACCTCGCCCACCGGCTTGCCGACGGCACGGTGCTGATCGCGGGCGGAGAGAAGTTCAACCCGGACGTCGACGCGGCTGGCCGTCCGACGGCGGACGTGCTGCAGTTCGATCCCGCGACCCTGCTTTTCATCCCGCAGTCCGGACTGCTCGTCCCACGCGCTTTGCCGACCGGGGCCGTGCTCGCCGATGATCGGATCGTGATGGTCGGCGGCCTGGCCACCGGCGATGAGTACACGTCAACCGGTGAGGTCTACCGGGCCGGTCGCGCGGCGCAGCCCACGGCGAAGCTCGATGTCGCCCGCGCATATCACACCGTGTCGCGCCTGCCCGGTGGACGGCTGCTGATCGTCGGCGGCGAGGCTCCCGATCGAAGCGCGGCTACCAGCGTCCTGATCTACGAATGACACGCGGACAATGAAGAACAGCACGACACTTCGTATCATCGTTCGCTGCCCTCGCTGCCCTTGTCCTGGCCGCGTGCGGCGCCATCCAGCCCGCGCGCATGGCGCTGCCCGAACCGCTGCGCGGTGCCGAGCCGATCAGCGTCGACGGGATGGACGCCGGGCAGAAGGGCACGTTCCGCGCGGGCGGCTACAGCGGCGAGTACGCGCGCTCGGCCACGCGGCTCGAACTGTTCGGTGACTTCGCCGTGTTCGACCGCGGCCGCGCGACGTACACGTTGAACGGCGTGACCGCCGCGCCGCTCGCCGCGCGCTGCACCGTGCGCCAGACGACGATGACGGTCGGCATCGTCGGTTTCGAGCCGAAGAAGCTCGCGTACGAGTGCGACTTCAGCGAGCAGGGCAAGGGGGCCGGCGTGCGCTTCACCCTGCAGGAGGGGCGCGACCCCGGAGTGCCGAAGACGTTGCAGGCGGAGCGCCGCGGCCGCATCGACTTCAACGGCACCACGCTGACGATGCGCTCGGTGCACGCGGTCGAGGGCTCGCCGTTGCCGCTGGACACACCGATCGGCTACGTGTTCGAGCGGGACGGCCTCGCCGTCGGTGCGGTCGAGCTGAACGGCCTGACACCGCGCCTGTGGCTGCCTGCCGGCAACGACGACGCGCGACGCGCGGCGGTCGCCGCGGCGATGGCGCTCGCGATCTTCTGGGATCCCGCGCAGCGCCCCTGACGCGACCGGGCTTCGCGGTGCCGCGTCATGCGTCGTCGTCGCGCCCGGTTTCTTACAGCGCCGACCCATTCAACGCGGATACGCGGGATGTCGCGGCCGGCCATCGCATCGGCTGTAAGACATTGGCTTCCCCGCGCGATTAAGCAGGCAGATCGCGCCGGCTAGCGGGCGGTCACCCCACTTCAGGAGAACTGCCATGAATCATCGACTTTCCATCGCCGCGACGGCGTTTGCGCTGGCCGCGGTCACCGCGGGCGCGGCCCTGGCCCAGGACAAGGGCGCCTCGATCAAGGGCGAAAAGGAGCGCTGCTACGGCATCGCGAAGGCCGGCCAGAACGATTGCGAGGCCGGGCCGGGAACCACCTGCGCCGGCTCGTCGAAGGTCGACTACCAGGGCAACGCCTGGAAGTACGTCGCCAAGGGCACGTGCGAGAAGATGACGACGCCGAAGGGCAAGGGCTCGCTGAAGCCGGTGAAGATGTAGGACGGCTCGGCCGCGGCGCGCTGCAGCTCATGGAAAGTTGCGCGCGTCGCGGTTTCCACGCAACGGGATTCCCAGCAATGACCGCCGTCACGGCCGGCCTCGGCCTGAAGCCCCAGCACTTCGACGAGGCCGAGCGCTGCGCTGCGCCCGGCATCTGGTACGAGGTGCACGCCGAGAACTACACCGTGGACGGCGGGCCGCGCCTGGCCTGGCTCGAGCGCATTCGCGCGCGGCATCCGGTGTCACTGCACGGGGTGGCGCTCTCGCTCGCGGCCGATGCGCCGCCCGAGCCACGCCAGCTCGAGCGCCTCGCCGCGTTGGTCGAGCGCATCGAGCCCGTGATGGTGTCCGAGCACCTGGCGTGGAGCACCTGGCGAGGAGCCTATCGGCCGGACCTGCTGCCGGTTCCACGGACCGTCGAGGCAAGGCAGCGCGTGATCGACAACATCCAGCGCGTGCAGGACCGCCTGCGGCGTCGTATCGCGCTGGAGAATCCGTCGCACTACCTCGCGTTCGACGACCACGGGTGCGACGAAGTCGAGTTCCTGGTCGAGATCGCGCGACGCAGCGGCTGCGCGCTGCTGCTCGACGTCAACAACGTCCACGTCAGCGCGAACAACCTGCACTACTCGGCGGAAGAGGTGATCGATGCGATTCCCGCGGACCTCGTTGCCGAGATCCACCTCGCGGGCCACGGCGAAGACCCGACGCTCGGCGCGGCCCTGCTGATCGACACGCACGACGCGCCCGTCGCTCCCGCCGTATGGGCGCTGTACGAGCGCCTGGTCGCGCGGATCGGGCCGCGTCCCACGCTGGTCGAGCGCGACGAGCACATCCCGCCGTTCGAGGAACTGCTGCGCGAGCGCGACCGCGCGCACGAGCGGCTCGTCGAGCCGGTCGCGGAGGCGGCGTGATGGACGTGGCGGCGTACCAGGATGCGTTCGCCGCGGCGCTGCTGGCGGACCCCGCGCAGGCGTCGCCGAACCCGGCGGTCGAGCGGCTGCGGCGCCAGCCCGGCTTCGCCGTGTATCGCAACACGGTCATGAAGGGTTGCATCGACGCGCTGCAGGCCAACTTTCCGACAGTGGAGCGGCTGGTGGGGGAAGAGTGGCTGCGCGCGGCCGCCGGCGTGTTCGCGCACGGGCGGTTGCCATCGCAGCCCTCGCTGCTCCTGTACGGCGAGGAGTTCCCGTCGTTCCTTGCGGCGTTCGAGCCGGCGCGGGAGATCCCGTATCTCGCGGACGTCGCGCGCGTCGACCGCCTGTGGACGGAGGCGCACGTGGCCGCCGACGCGCCGGCGCTCGACGCCGCCACGCTGGCCGCGCTGCCGCCGTCGGAGATGTCTTCGTCCGCGCTGCGCCTGCATCCGGCCGCACGCTGGGCATGGAGCGACGACTGGCCCATCCACACGCTGTGGTCGCGCAATCGTTCGCACGACGCTGATCCCGGTGCGCCGATGGAGTGGATCGGGGAGGGCGTGCTCCTCACCCGGCCACTCGGGCCGGTCCAGGTCGAAGCGTTCGCGCGTGGCGGGGTGGCCTTGCTCGATGCCTGCCGGGCCGGCCGGTCCATCGAGGGCGCGGTGCAGTGCGCGCTCGAGGCGCAGCCCGATGTCGACTTCGCGGCGCTGGTTCAACAACTCCTGCAGGCCGGCGCGTTCAGCGCGCTGCAGCCCATGGTGACAAAGGAATTCACATGAACTCGCTCCCCTTGCAGCCTCCTGAAGCAGCTACCGGACCGCGCGCGCTGTACAACCGCGTGGCGCAGTGGCTCGAGACGTGGATCGGCCACGACCTGCTGGCGCTCGCGGCGCGTTTCGGCATCGCCGGCGTCTTCTGGCTGTCGGGCCGCACCAAGGTCGATGGCTGGCTGTCGGTCAGCGAGAACGCCGTTGCGCTGTTCGAGGACGAGTACAAGGTGCCCGTGCTGTCGCCGGAACTGGCGGCGCACCTGGCCGCGTATGCGGAGCACTTGTTTCCGGTGCTGCTCGTGATCGGCCTCGCCACCCGTGTCTCGGCGCTGGCGCTGCTCGGCATGACGGCGGTGATCCAGTTCTTCGTGTATCCGCTCGCGTGGCCCACGCACCTCGTCTGGGCGGCGGCGCTGCTCTATCTCGCCGCGCGCGGCGCGGGGCGTATCTCGGTCGATCGAGTGGCCGGACTGCGATGAGCGCGGTCGCGCCGGCACACTGCACTTCCTACGTAGCACTTCCTACGCACCCCACCTGAGCGTCGCGGGAAACGGTGGTTCTTGCGTCGAACGCGTGCAGGTTCGGCCCGTTGCGTTGCATAGTTGTCCTCGCCGCATCGTGCGGGGGTTCGCATCGCATGAGGATCCTGATCATCGACGACGACCGCGACAGCGCCGACAACCTCGCGGCTCTGCTGGTGGCGGCCGGCCACGACGTGCGCGTCGAGGCGGGCGCGCGCGCCGGCGCTGTGGCGGTGGCGACCTGGAGACCGGACGTCGCGCTGCTCGACATCGGACTGCCGCACGGGGGCGCTTACCGGGTGGCGCGCCGCGTGCGCGCCGAGTCCGACACGCGCGCCACGCGCCTGGTGGCGCTGACCGAGTGGGGGCAGCCGCAGGACCGCCGCCGCTCGGCGGAGGCCGGCTTCGACCACCACCTCGTGAAACCGGTCGATCCGCTGCATCTCAGGGTCCTGCTGAACTCGGTCGCCTCGGGCTCGCAAGCAACCGCGGGCAGCGCGCCGAAGGGCTGACTCCCGCAGGCGTTGCGAAGTCCGTCGCCGTTGCCGCGACGTGATTTCCGTCAGGCGCGGCGTCGAGCCCGCGGCGGACCGTGCGCTCCAGCGCGGTAAAGTTCGCCCTGCGCCCTCGGGGCGCATTGTTTATCCCACGACGAACCGAACGCCGCATGGAAGAGCAGGACCTGCCGGTCGCACGCGACCAGCGCCACTTCGAGGACTACCCGGTCGGGTCGGTTGCGCAGTACGGCCCGGTCGTCGTCGACGAGGCCGAGATCATCGAGTTCGGCCGGCGCTTCGATCCGCAGGAGTTCCACACCGATCCGGTGAAGGCCGCGAAGGGTCCGTTCGGCGGCGTGATCGCCAGCGGCTGGCACACCGGATCGATGATGATGCGCGTGCTGGTCGATCGCTACCTGTCGCGCGTGGCCGGGATGGGATCGCCCGGCATGGACGAGCTGCGGTGGACCGCGCCGGTGCGTCCGGGTGACCGCCTGTGGTTCAGGTTCACGGTGATCGAGGCGCGACGTTCCGAATCGAAGCCCGATCGCGGTGTGGTGCGCCTCCTGATCGAAGTGCTGAACGGACAAGGGCGCTGTCGCGATGTCGGTCAAGGCGATGACGCTGGTGCGCTGCCGGACGGCGGTCGCGCCCTGAGGGAAAGGGAACCATGGATCTCGAGCGACGACGCCTGCTGGCGACCGCGGTGCTGCTGCCGGTGGCATCGGCCGTGCACGCGCCAGCGAGGAGTATCCGGACAAGCCGGTGCGACTCGTCGTGCCCTTCCCGCCCGGGCGGTGGCGCCGACAACCTGGCGCGCGCGATCATGCCGAAGGTGTCGCTGGCGCTGGGCAAGCCGATCATCATCGACAACAAGCCGGGCGCGGGCGGCAACGTCGGCGCCGAGATCGTCGCGGGCTCGGCGCCCGACGGCTACACGCTGCTTTACGGCACCAACGGCACGCACTCGATCAACCAGTCGCTGTACCGGGACCTGCGCTTCGATCCGATCGGGGACTTCGCGCCGGTGTCGCGGATGACCGAGATCGCGGCGATGCTGGTGGTGAACCCGCAACTGCCGGTGATGACGACCACGCAGCTGATCCGCTACGCAAAGGCCAACCCGGGCAAGGTGAACTTCGCGTCGGCCGGCAACGGCACCACGTCGCACCTGTCCGGCGAACTGTTCAGGACGATGACCGGCATCGACATCGTGCACATCCCGTACCGCGGCGGCGCCGCCGCCGTCGCCGACCTGATCAGCGGGCAGGTGCAGATGATGATCGACGTGATGCCGAACGTGTATCCGCTCGCGAAGGACGGCCGCATCCGCGGCATCGCGGTGTCGACGGCGGTGCGCTTCCCCGGCGCGCCGGAGTTGCCGACGATCTCCGAGTCGGGCGTCGCCGGGTTCGAATCGAGCGCATGGGATGGCGTGCTCGCGCCGGCCGGCACGCCGGAGGCGATCGTCAACAAGCTCAACGCGGCGATCCGCACCGCGCTCGCCGACCCCGAACTGATCGAGACGCTGAAGAGCCGCGGCGCGCGGCCGGTGGCCGGCACGCCGCAGGGCTTCGCGCAGCACATCGTCGAAAGCACGAAGAAGTGGGCCGCCGTCGTCAAGGCGTCCGGTGCCCGCATCGATTGAACTTGCCGTCCCCCAGCCATCAAGCAGACCGCATGGACACGAAAGCACTGCCGCCGATTCCCGCATGGACCGTCGTTCCCGGCTACGCCGACATCATCTATTCGAAGGCCGACGAGGGCATCGCGAAGATCACGATCAACCGGCCGGAGGTCCGCAACGCCTTCCGGCCCGAGACGGTGAAGGAAATGCAGCGCGCGTTCGACGACGCGCGCGACGACGAGAACATCGGCGTGATCATCCTGACCGGCGAGGGCGAGAAGGCGTTCTGCTCGGGCGGCGACCAGAAGGTGCGCGGCGACGGGCGGGTACGTCGGCGGCGACGGCGTGCCGCGGCTCAACGTGCTCGATCTGCAGCGGCAGATCCGCACGCTGCCGAAGCCGGTGGTGGCGATGGTGGCGGGCTACGCCATCGGCGGCGGCCACGTGCTGCACCTGGTGTGCGACCTGACCATCGCGGCCGACAACGCGCGCTTCGGCCAGACCGGGCCGAAGGTCGGCAGCTTCGACGGCGGCTACGGCGCCTCGTACATGGCGCGCATCGTCGGCCAGAAGAAGGCGCGCGAGATCTGGTTCCTGTGCCGCCAGTACGACGCGCAGCAGGCGCTGGAGATGGGCCTGGTGAACACGGTCGTGCCGCTCGAGCGAGCTCGAGGAGGAGACGGTGCAGTGGTGCCGCGAGATGCTCGCCAACACGCCCGATGGCGCTGCGCTGCCTGAAGGCCGCGCTGAACGCGGACTGCGACGGCCAGGCCGGCCTGCAGGAACTGGCCGGCAACGCGACGCTGCTGTTCTACATGACCGAGGAGGGGCAGGAAGGCAAGAACGCGTTCCTCGAGAAGCGCAAGCCGGATTTCCGCAAGTTCCGCCGGCTCCCGTAGCCAGCGCCGACCGCAACGGCGTGTAGTCTCGGTCGCGTGAACGATCCCCTGTCCATCACGGCGGCCGCGCGCGACGCGGCGGATGCAGTTGCGCTGCACGTCGGCCGCGAACGGTACACGTTCGCGCAACTCGCCGACCTCGTGCAGGCGCGGCTCGCTGACCTGCGCTCCGAACTGGTGCCGGGGCGCCCCGTCCCGCTCGTGGGCCGCAATACGCTCGAGCGCGTGATCGCGCTCTACACGCTGCTCGAGGCGCGCGTGCCGGCGCTGCTTCTGCATCCCAGGCTCACCGAGCGGCGAACGCGCCGCCGAGATCGCGGCGACCGCGCGCGCGGCGGGAACGCTGCCTGCGGACGCGGCCATCATCATGTACACCTCGGGCACGACCGGGCGGGCGCGTGGCGCCGTGCTGACGCGGTCGGCCCTGCTCGCCTCGGCGCAGGCGAGCGCCGCCAACATGGGCTGGCAGCCCGACGACTGCTGGCTGCTCGCGATGCCGATCGCGCGCATCGGCGGCCTGTCGATCCTGACGCGCTGCCTGATCGCCCGGCGCGCTGTCGCGCTCGCGCCGAGTTTCGACGCGGCGCTGGTGCCGGCCTGGATCGAACAGTGGCGCACGACGCTGGCGTCGATGGTGCCGACGATGCTGGCGCTCGTGTTCGAACGGTATCCAGACTGGCGTCCGCCGCCATTCCTGCGCGCGATCCAGGTCGGCGGCGCCGAGGCGCCGCCGCGCCTGCTGAAGGAAGCGGCGCGGCGCAAGGTGCCGGTCGTCCTCACCTACGGCTGCACGGAGACCTGTTCACAGGTGGTCGTCACGCCGTACGAGCAGCGCTTCAACCCTGCGCAGGGCGGGGCGGGTCGTGCGCTGCCGGGGGCCGAAGTGCGCGTGGTCGACGGGCGCATCGAGGTGCGCGGGCCGATGCGGATGGCGGGCTACCTCGGCGCCGAGCCGCTCGCCGCCGATGCGTGGTTCGACACCGGGGACGTCGGCATGTTCGACGCGCACGGCGGCCTGCACGTGCGCGCGCGCCGCGCCGACCTGATCGTCAGCGGCGGCGAGAACGTGTATCCGGCCGAAGTCGAGCGCGTGCTGGAGGCCTGCCACGGCATCCGCGCGGCGGCGGTGTTCGGCGTGCCGGACGAGACGTGGGGGCAGGTCGTGGCGGCGGCATTCGTGGCCGACGGCGCACCGCCGACCGACGGGGAACTGGTCGCGTTCCTCGACCACCACCTCGCGCGCCACAAGCAGCCGCGCCGGATCGCGTTCGTGTCGCAGTTGCCGCAGACCGGCGCCGGGAAGCTGGATCGCGCGGCGTTGCCTGCGCTTGCTTCGCAAATGCGTGCGCTGAATCGCGAAGCAGGCGGATAGTCGCCTGCGCCTGGCCGGGCTGCGGGGACCTCGACTCCGCGACCGTCGGCGCGGGCGTGCTTCTGCTGGCAGTGCTCACTGCGGGCCTGCAGCTTCGACAACCTTTCCGTGCTCCATCGCGGCTCGGGTGCGCGAGAGCGCATGGCCCGCCACCCTCGCGCAACTTCAACGCCCGCTGCCCTGACGGTCGCTCCGCGAGGCACCCCGCAGCCCGCCCAGGCGCCATCCTTCGTGGCAGGCGCGAACGCTCCTTTCGATGCATCCACAGTGCTCGGCGCGCCGATCGTGGTGCGGGGTGCCTCACGGAGAGCGGCTCAGCGCGGCGGAATTTAACTGGGCCGCGCGGCGGGCCCAAGTGCGACCTCGCACCCGAGCCGCTGTAGAGCACGGAGAGCGTGTCGAAGCTGCAGGCCCGCAAGGATCACCGTCAGCACGGCAGACCGCCGCCGAGCCGCGCGGAGAGAGGTCCCCGCGCCACGGTCGGCGCGCAAGGAAGACGCGAGGGAAGTCGAGCGCCGATGTCTCCTACAACACCCGGTTGAACCAGAGCATCGACAGCACGGCGCCGAGCCCGGCGAGCAGCGCGCCCAGGCCCGCGAACAGGGATGTGATCTCGGTCGGCTGCTGCTTCTCGAACGCGAGGTTCGCGCTCAGGCGGCTGTAGATCTGCTTCAGTTCCCGCGCGTCGGGCGCGCGGAAATACTCGCCTTCGGTCACGCGGGCGACCTGCTTCAGCTGTTCCTCGTCGAGCCGCACGCGCATCTGCCAGCCGTCGGCGCTGACCGTCGTGCCCTCGGGCGTTCCCATGCCGACCGTGTAGACGCGCACGCCATAGCTGGCGGCAAGCTCCGCCGCCTTCAGCGGATCGGGCCCGACATTGCTCTGGCCGTCGGTCAGCAGCACGATCGCGGCCGCCGTGTTGCTGCCGGCGGTCATCTCGCGCTCCTCGATCTTCTTGCGCGGCTCGTCCTTCCGGCCCTTTGGCGGATTGATGAACTCCTCGACGTTGATGCGTGCCTGCGGCAGCGCGGCGTCCAGCGCGATCGCCAGCCCGCTGCCGAGCGCGGTGCCGCGCTGCGGCTCGAGTCGCTCGATCGACTTGACGATGTCTTCGCGGTTGTCGGTGGGCGACTGCACGAGGGCGGCCGACGCCGCGATGCCGACCACGCCGATCTTCACGTGGCGCGGCTGGCTGTCGACGAACGCCTTCGCGGCGCTCTGCGCGGCCACGAGCCGCGTCGGCTCGAGGTCGGTCGCGCGCATGCTGCCGGACATGTCGAGCGCGAGGATCACCGTCTCGATGCGCGCCGGCAGCAGCAGAGCCGCCTGGGGTCGCGCCACCGCCAGGATCATCGCCGTGAGGCCGAGCAGCCACAGCAGCGGCGGCAGGCCGCGCTGCAACCGGCTGGTCGCCGCGCCGCCGACCGTCTCGAGCCGCGCGTGGCGCCCGGCGAGCGCGCCGCGCCGCTTCAGCACCCGCGAGTAGACGAGCACCAGCAGCGGCACCGCGAACAGCAGCCACAGCATGGTCGGCCACAGGAAGGTGAAGCTGGTCGGATCGCCCATCATTTTGGCCGTCAGGTCCGGAGGTGCCGCGGCACCGCGCCCGCCGCGAGCTGGCTGCGGCGCTTGCGCAGCTGGGTGAAGCGCAGCAGCGCCTCGTCGAGCGGCTCGTCGGTGGCGAGTTCGAGGCAGTCGACCGCTGCTTCGCCGAGCGCCGCGCGCAGTTCCTCCTCGCGCTTCTCCGCGGCCTGCGCGAAGCGGCGGCGGAACGCCTTGTCGTGAGTGTCGACGAGCAACTGCTCGCCGGTCTCGGCGTCCTGCATCACGACGAGGCCGATGTCGGGCAGCTCGCGCTCCATCGGGTCGGTCAGCCGCACCGCGACGATGTCGTGGCGGCGCGCGAGGTCGGCCAGCCGGCGCGGCCAGCCCGGCGATGCTGATGAAGTCGGACACGACGAACAGCACCGACCGGCGCTTGATGACTGGACGCGCGGTCGTGAGGAGTTCGGCGAGGTCGGTGATCCGGCCGATGCCGGTCGGCGAGGGTGCCGCGCTGCGCTCGCCCAGCTTCACCATGCGGTCGAGGATGTGCAGCACGTGCCGGCGTCCGCTGCGCGCGGGGACGACTTCGTTGGCGTGCTCGGAGTGCAGCACCGCGCCGACCCGGTTGCCGTAGCGCGTGAACAGCCGCGCCAGCACGGCGACGAGCTCGCTCGCCAGCGCGCGCTTGCGCAGCTGCTGCGAACCGAAGTCGACCGAGCCGGACAGGTCGAGCACGAACCAGGCGGCGACCTCGCGGTCTTCCTGGAACTCGCGCACGTGCGGGACCTGCAGCCGCGCGGTGACGTTCCAGTCCATGTAGCGCACGTCGTCGTTCAGCTGGTACTCGCGCAGGTCGGCGAGGTCGAGGCCGAAGCCGCGGAACAGCGTGCGGTAGTCGCCCTGCAGCACGCCGTCGAGGCGGCGCAGCACGGTCCACTCGAGCCGGCGCAGCAGCCGGTCGGGATCGACCGAGCTGGCCGGTTCGTTGGCGGCCTGGACGTCGTCCGCGATCGTCGCGGCCGACGCCGCCTTAGGCCGTAGCCACCCGAACATGGGTTTCCAGCGGTTTCTCGGGTGCCTGCACTGCCTTGAGCACCCGCATGACGATCGCGTCGGCCGTCTGGCCGTCCGACAGCGCTTCGTAGCTGAGGACCAGGCGGTGGCGCAGCACGTCGGGCACGAGGTCGATCACGTCCTCGGGCAGCACGAACGCGCGGCCGCGCAGGAAGGCCAGCGCCCGGGCGCCCTCGATCAGGTTGATCGTCGCCCGCGGGCTGGCGCCGAACGTGATGTACGGCGCGAGCTCCTTCAGCCCGTACTGCTCGGGGCGCCGCGTCGCCGACACCAGCTTCACCGCGTACTGCATCAGCGCGGGATCGACGTAGATCCTGCGGCACTCCTGCTGCAGCTGCGGCAGCTGCTCGGTCGTGCACACGCCGCTTGACGCTCGTCGCGGCACCGGTGACGCGCTCGACGATCACGAATTCCTCTTCCTCGTTCGGGTAGTCGACGACTACCTTCATCATGAAGCGGTCGACCTGCGCTTCGGGCAGCGGGTACGTGCCCTCGGTCTCGATCGGGTTCTGCGTCGCCATCACGAGGAACGGGCGCGGGCACCTGGTGCGTCTCGCCCGCGATCGTGACCTGGCGCTCCTGCATCACCTCGAGCAGCGCGCTCTGCACCTTGGCAGGCGCGCGGTTGATCTCGTCGGCGAGCAGCAGGTTGGCGAACACCGGCCCCAGCACCGTCGCGAAGTCGCCGGACTTCTGGTTGTAGATGCGCGTGCCGACCAGGTCGGCGGGCAGCAGGTCGGGCGTGAACTGGATGCGCTTGAACGTGCCGCGGATCGTCTTCGCCAGCGTCTTGACGGTCAGCGTCTTGGCGAGGCCCGGCACGCCTTCGACCAGCAGGTGGCCCTGCGCCAGGATCGCGACCAGGACGCGCTCGAGAAAGTGGTCCTGCCCGACGACGACGCGCTTGACTTCGTACAGCACGCGTTGCATCAGTTCGCCGGTGGCGCGTGCGCTGTTCTGCTCTTCCATGGACATCCTTGCGTAGTGCTGCTTCGATTCAGAAGGGAGGTATTCCCGACCGCGGAGCCGGCGGCCTCGATGGTGGCCGCGAAGCCGATGCCGATGAAGGTGCGCGCCGGCGTCGGGTTCAGCAGCGCGGTCACGATGCCGATGACTTCGCCTTCCATCGAGATCAGCGGACCGCCCGAATTGCCGGGATTCACAGCGGCGTCGAACTGGATCAGGCCGGTCATCACCTGCTTGCCCTGCGGCGAACGGAAGCTGCGGTCGAGGCCGGAGACCACGCCGGCCGAAGTCGAGGGGCCGATGCCGAACGGAAAGCCGATCGCGACCACTTCGTCCCCGGGCCGCAGGTTCGACGTCGACCCGAGCGTGGCGGCCTCGAGGTCGTCCGGGATCTTCTTCGCGCGGATCACGGCGAGGTCGTTCTCGGGGTAGGTCTTCAGCAGTTCGACATCCGACTCGCTGCCGTCGAAGAACGTCACGCTGACGCGCTTGGCGCCGGACACGACGTGCAGGTTGGTCAGGATCGTGCCGTTGTCGACGATGACCACGCCGCTGCCCACGCCCTGCATCGGCTCGTCGCCGCCGGGTTCGTCGAGTTCGTCGTAGCCGCGCACGCGCACCACCGAGTTCATCACCGCGTCGGCAGCCTTGGTGGCGCGCGACGGCAGCGTCTTGTTCTCCATCGTGTACAGGACGGCGTCGTCGATGTCCTCCTGCGTCAGTTCGCCCGGGGCCGGTCGCATCGCGTCGCGCGCGGCGAGCAGTCCGAGCGCGAACGCGACGCCGACGACGAACACGACGGCGCGCTCGTGGCGCCTCAGGAATTTGGCGCGGTGCGAGGCGGGTTCGGATGGAGAGGCGGCCGTCGCGGGCGGCGGTCCGGACGACGTCGGTACATGCGGACCGTCGGCAGCCGTCGCGGGATGGGGCGAAGCCACGGCTCCCGCCTTGCGGGCCCGACTTGCGCTGCTGTAGAGCGCGGGCTTCTTCATCGGAACTCCATTGACGCGCCCCCTCGAGTCCGCGCAAAAGTAGCACGGGCGCCGCGCGCGGTCATCGTGCCGCCGTCCACTGGTCGGCGCGCGCCGCCGGGCCGCGCACCCCATGCACGGCGCGCGGTCTTTCCGGCCGAACGATTCCTGCCGATAAGCGTCACATGGTTTCGCACCGTTCCTGTGCCTCGCGCTGTCGGTCTTCGTCGCGGCAATCGCGGCGGGTGCGGTGCTAGAGTGGCTCGCCCGCGCCGGACCGTTCAGCTTGGTCCCGCGATTCGCCGAAAGGTTCGACACGAGGAGTTGGGAGGCTCGATGCGGTTCCTGTGGCCCGACGTGCTCTGGCTCCTGCTGCTGGCGCCCGCGCTGATCGCGGCGTACGTCCTGATGCTGCGGCGGCGCAAGATCACGGCCGTCCGCTACGCGAGCCTGAGCCTGGTGCGCGACTCGATCGGCGCCGGGCAGCGCATTCGCCGCCACGTGCCGCCCGCCCTGGTGCTGCTGGGCCTGGTCGCCGCCATCATCGCCGCCGCGCGCCCGGCGGCGACCGTCACGCTGCCGTCGCAGTACATGACGATCGCGCTGGCGATGGACGTGTCGCGCAGCATGCAGGCCACCGACGTCGAGCCGAACCGCCTCGAGGCCGCGCAGGCCGCGGCCCGGTCCTTCATCCAGGATCTGCCGAAGAACGTCCGGCTCGGCATCGTCTCGTTCGCCGGCACGGCGGCCGTCGTGCAGACGCCCACCGAGAGCCGCGACGACATGCTCGCCGCGATCGACCGTTTCCAGCTGCAGCGCGCCACCGCGACGGGTAGCGGCCTGCTGCTCTCGCTGGCGATGCTGTTCCCCGAGGAGGCTTTCGACCTGGAAGCGGCGTTGTTCGACCCGCGCTTCAGCTCAGGCCCGCGCCCGGCGCCGCTCGACCGCCGGAAGTCGCTGGATCCCGCGAAGGCGGGTGCCGCGAAGAAGGAGCCGGTGAAGCCCGGCAGCTTCACCAGCGGCGTGATCATCCTGCTGTCCGATGGCCGCCGCACGACCGGACCGGACCCGCTCGACATCGCGAAGATGACGGCCGACCGCGGCGTGCGCGTCTACACCGTGGGCTTCGGCACGCGCGAGGGCGCCTCGATCGAGTTCGAGGGCTACTCCTTCTACGTCCGTCTCGACGAGGAGACGCTGAAGAGCATCGCCAGGATGACCGGCGGCGAGTACTTCCACGCCGGCACCGCGGCCGACCTGCGCAAGGTCTACGAGACGCTGAACGCGCGCATCGCGATGGAGACGCGCGAGACCGAGATCGGAGCGCTCTTTGTCGGCGGCGCGGCGGCCCTGCTGCTGCTGGGGGCGCTGCTGTCGCTGCTGTGGTTCCACCGCGGCGTGCCGGCGGTGCTGGCGACTCGCTAACGCAATGCGCGCGGCCGTAAAGGCTTGGCGTGTCGTAATTTCGAACACGCTCTGAGCGAGGTTGTGGCAGCGCGGCAGGCGGGCGTGGGCGGGCGCGGCTGGTGCGGCGGTCAGCGCTGCGCGCTGACTTCGCTGCGCTGCTCACCGAGGGCCGTGCGGCGTAACTCGCTTCGCTCGCTGCGCGAGCTGCGCTCAGACAGGACGCCGCAAGTCAGAGCACGAAGCGCGCTGCGCGCGCCCGGCCCTCGGCTGCGCTGCTCGCCGCCGCACAAAGCCGCGTCCGCGCCGTCCCGCCTGCCGCGCTTCGCGCGTGTCCCGCAGCGAATCCCAGACTCGGGACAGCGCCTCATGGCGAGTTGTCAGGCCACCGCGAAGTCCGCTTCGCCCTCGGACTTCGGCGACAGGCCGCCGACGCGCACGCCGAGCAGGCGGATGCGCCGCTCCAGGTCGACACGCTTCAGGCACTCGCCGGCAGCGCGGCGAATCGCGGTGGGATCGTCGGTCGGCGCCGCGATGGTCCGGTCGCGCGTCACCGTGCGGAAGTCGTCGAAGCGCAGCTTGATGCCGATGGTGCGGCCGACATAGCGCTTGCGCTGGAGGTCGTTCGACACGTCGACGCACAGCTCGCTGAAGATCGCCGAGAGCTGCCGCTTGTCGCGCACGGCGTGCAGGTCGCGCTCGAAGGTCGTCTCGCGGCTGATCGACTTCGGCTCGCTCTCGGTGATGACCGGACGATCGTCCTGTCCGCGCGCCGCGGCGTGGAGCCACGTGCCGTAGCTCGCGCCGAAGTGCTGCCGCAGCCACGCCGGGTCGCTCGCCGCGAGTTCGCCGATGGTGGCGATTCCCAGGCGGGCGAGCTTGGCGGCCGACTTCGGGCCGACGCCGTTCAGCCGGCGCACCGACAGCGGCGACAGGCGCGCCGCCACGTCGTGCTCGGTCACCACGGTCAGGCCGTCGGGCTTGTCGAGTTCGGAGGCGATCTTCGCGACGAGTTTGTTGGGCGCAAGGCCGATCGAGCAGCTGAGCCCGGTCGCGTCGCGCACCGCCTGCTTCAGTTCGCGGCCGACGTCGCGCGCGCACCACCAGGCCTCGGCGTTCGCTTCGACCGGATCGACGTCCGGCCCGAGGCGCGCCATGATCACGTCGGTCAGGTCGATGAAGATCTCGTCGATGCCGCGATCCTCCACCTGCGGCGCGAGCGCACGCACCGCGGCCTTGAATAGCCGTGAGTACTTGCGGTACTCGTCGAAGTCCACCGGCAGCAGCACGGCATCGGGCGCTTTCGCGGCCGCCTTCATCATGCCCATCGCCGAGTTGACGCCGAACGCGCGCGCTTCGTAGGTCGCCGTGGTGATGACGCCGCGGCCCGCGTAGTCGCCGAGCCGCGCGAACCGGCGGCGCTTCTCGCCCGTCGCCGGATCCACTTCCCAGGCGGGCTGGTGCCGTGCGCCGCCGCCGATCACGACGGGCTGGCCGCGCAGTTCCGGATAACGGAGCAGTTCGACCGACGCGTAGAAGGCGTCCATGTCGAGATGCGCGATCACGCGCGGAATCGGGGCGGGCGACAGCATGGCCGATCGAGTGTACGGGCGCGTGCGGTGCCGGTCCGCAGTGCGCACGGCTCGCCACGGCCGCCGTCGCGCCGCCGCTGGCGCGGGAGAATGCTCCGCCGGAGTAAGCTAACCTGCGGTCCAGCCCTCCCCATCCTCGCGTGACCTCCGCCTCCCCGTCGACCGAGCAAGACACGCAGCATCCCGGCGAGCGCGCAGGCCATACCTGGGAAGCGCAGCACTTCGGGATGCCGGCCGACGGCTGGCGCCGCCGCTGGTTCATCATCATCTTCGAGAACGACACGCGGGCCGGACGCCGGTTCGACGTCTGGCTGCTGATCGTCATCCTGGTCAGCGTGCTCGTCGTGATGCTCGACAGCGTGCAGCCGATTTCCGCGCGCTACGGCACGCTGTTCGATGTCCTCGAATGGGGCTTCACGCTGGCGTTCACCGCCGAGTACGTCGCGCGGCTTGCGACGGTCGATCGGCCGCTGCGCTACGCGCGCAGTTTCTTCGGGATCATCGACCTGATGGCCGTCCTGCCGACGTACCTCGCGTTCTTCTTCCCGGAACTGCATGCGCTGATCGATGTCCGCGTGCTGCGGCTGCTGCGGACCTTCCGGGTCCTGAAGCTCGTGGCTTACGTCAGCGAGTACAAGTACCTCGCCGCCGCGCTGCGCGACAGCCGCCGCAAGATCTTCGTGTTCCTCTCCGGCGTCATGATGATCGCGATCACGGTCAGCACGCTGATGTACGTGATCGAGGGCCCGGAGAACGGTTTCACCAGCATCCCGACGTCGATCTACTGGGGCATCACCGCGATGACGACCGTGGGCTTCGGCGACATCGTGCCGAAGACGGATCTCGGCCGCGCGCTTGCCAGCATGCTGATGCTGCTCGGCTGGAGCATCCTCGCGGTGCCGACTGGCATCGTGACGGCGGAGATGACGCGCCGCAACGTGCCGTTGCCGACCCGCGCGTGTCCTTCGTGCGGCGCGGGCCACCACCTGCCGCGCGCACGGTTCTGCCACGACTGCGGAGCGGCGCTGCCGTCCGGGGACGAGGGCGCCTGACGCGGCCGGGCTTGCCGCGCCTCAAGGCGCGACGCATTGCCGGCGCTAGGCTTGCTTCATTCGTTGGTGCATCGCCTGCGAGGAGTTCGATGAAACGCGTGTTGTGGTGTGCGCTGCTGTCGGTCCTGCCCGCGATGGCCGCGGCGCAGGTGGCGGACTACGCGGTCGAGGGGGACGGGATTCCGAAATCCCTTTCCGGCAAGCCCGGCGTGGCCGCGCGCGGCAAGGCGCTGCTGGCGAAGCGGGGTGCCGCCAACTGCCTCGAGTGCCACAGCGTCAAGGACAAGGACCTCGCTGGCGGCGGCAGCAAGGGACCGGCACTCGACGGTATCGGCGCCGTGCTGACTCCGGCCCAGCTGCGGCTGAGCGTCGTGGACATCGGAAAGGTGAACCCGAAGGCCGGCATGCCGAGCTTCCACAAGAGCGAGGCCGCGGCGTCGGGCGGGCGCCTCACTCCGCAGGAAGTCGAGGACGTCGTCGCCTACCTGGCGTCGCTGAAGAGGTAGCGCAGGCGCTGCGCGTCAGACCGACGGCACTTCGACGGTCGCGAAGTCGGCCGGCATGACGATCTCGAGCATCTCGACGTCGTCGCTGTGCCCGACCTCGCGGTGCCGGATGCCGGGCGGCTGGTGCACGCACGAGCCCGGTTCCAGGCGCACCACGCCCTGCCCCTCGTACTCGAACTCGATCCAGCCCTGCAGCACGTAGACGAGCTGGAGCGTCACGCCGTGGCGGTGCGGCACGCCGTTGAACGGCGCGCCTGGCAGCGCGCGGATCACGTGCGCTGCCACGCGCCCTTCGGTGGCGTCCTTGATGCCGAGGTCGCGGTATTCGAAGAACGAACGCAGTCCCGCCACGAACTGTGCATCGCGGGCGTGGCTGACGGCGAAACCCCTGGTCGTCATGGCGGTCCTTCCCTGGAAGGGCGTCGCGCGGATGGGGTGCGTAGTACTGACTACAGGCCGGCTCCGCGCTCGATTAACAGTCGTAAGGTACACGTCATAGGTGCGAGGAGAACAGCATGAGAATGCAGGCGATGGAACGAAGCGATGGCTCGTGGTGGATCGCGATCGTCGCGGGCGCAGCGGCGCTGATTGCCGCGGTCTACTTCTTCTGGCCGCAACCGGAGCCGCCGGCGCTGCCGCCGACCGCTGCGGTCGCCCCGCCCGAGCCCGTGGCTGCGCCACCGTCGGCGACGCCGGCCGAGCCGGTGATCGAGCATCCGGTCGAGGCGGTAAAGCCGCCGGAGGCGCCGCCGCCGGTCGCGCTCGACGACAGCGACGGGGCGATCGCCGCGGCGCTCGGCCGCCTGCTTGGCGACGAGCGCCTGCGCAAGTGGTTCTTTGGCGATGCGATCGTGCGGCGGTTCGTCGCGACCGTCGACAACCTGTCGCGTCCGACGGTCGCGATGAAGGTGCGCTCGCTGCGCCCGGTGCCGGGCGCGTTCGAGGTGCTCCGCGACGGCGAGGCGATCATGGTGTCGGCCGGCAACGCGGCGCGCTACACGCCGTACGTGCAGGCGCTGGAGCGCGTCGACGCGAAGCAGCTCGCCGGCGTATACCTGCGCTTCTATCCGCTGTTCCAGAAGGCGTACGAGGAGCTCGGCTATCCGAAGGCGTACTTCAACGACCGGCTGGTGGCGTCGATCGACCACCTGCTCGCCGCGCCCGAGCCGTCGGCGCCGATGCGGCTGACGCAGCCGAAGGTGCTGTACGAGTTCGAGGATCCCCAGCTCGAAGCGCTGTCGGCCGGGCAGAAGGCGATGCTGCGCCTGGGACCGGACAACGCGCGGCGCGTGAAGGCGAAGCTGCGCGCGCTGCGCGCCGAGATCACCGCCAGCGCGCCGAAGCCGTGAGCGCGGTCAGCCGAAGGGCGCCACGCCGATCAGGGGACGGTGCAGCGCAAAGGCGAACACCGCCCACGCGACGAGGCCGACGACGACCGTGATGGCGGTGCGTGAGCCCGGGCCCGCGGGATAGGTCGTTCCGGCGGCACGGTCGCGCCGCCGCGCGGCGATGAAGCCCAGCACGGCCCACGCCAGGAACGTGCCGAACAGCAGGAGGTCGGCGAGCGTGCCGTTGGCGAGCAGGTGCGCCAGCGCCCAGACCTTCACGCCCGCCACCATCGGGTGGCCGATCGTGCGCTTGATGGCATTGCCGGGCACGTAGGCCGCCACCAGCAGCACGAACGCGGGGATGGTCAGCAGCGCGGCGAGGTGGCGCGTCCACACCGGCGGCACAAACAGCACGACCGGCGACTGCCGGGCCGCGCCGTACCCGATCACGAGCAGCACGAAGCCAGCGATCGACAGCAGGGAGTAGATCGCCTTCCAGGGCTTCTCGCCGACGCGCGCGATGGTGGCGGTGCGCCAGCCCTCGGCGACGATGCGCGTCGAGTGCACGCCGAGGAAGAGCGCCAGTCCGAGCAGCAGCAGCGTCATCGGGATTGCCTTTGGCGGTGAAGAGAGCCGCAATCTACCCGAGTGCACGTCGGCGCGGGCCCGCCGCTGGCCGGGGTCGCGCAGCGCCCGCGCGGCTACGGCTGGGCGGCCTGTCGCGCCTTCTCCTCGAGCGCGCTCCAGCGTTCGAACTTCGCCGCGAGCTCGTGCTCGACCTGTTCGGCGCGCGCGCGGTCGGCCCTGATCGCGTCCGGCCCCTGGCGGTGATAGTCCGCCGAGCTCATGCGCTCGGTCAGGGCGTGCTGTTCGCTCTCCAGCGCCTCGATCTCGCCCGGCAGGCCCGCGAGGTCGCGCTGCTCCCTGAAGGACAGCTTCACGCGCTGCGCGCGGGCGGCGGTGCGCTCGGGCCTGGCCGCGACGGGCGCGGGCGCGCCCGCCGCCGGCGACTTCGGGCGCAGCGCGACCCAGTCGCTGTAGCCGCCCGGATACTCGGTCCACCGGCCGTCGCCCTCGGCGACCAGCGTCTGCGTCACGACGTTGTCGAGGAACGTGCGGTCGTGGCTGACCAGCAGCAGCGTGCCGCCGTAGTCCTGCAGCGTCGTCTCGAGCATCTCCAGCGACTCGATGTCGAGGTCGTTGGTCGGCTCGTCGAGCACGAGCAGGTTGGTGGGCCGCGCGAACAGCCGCGCGAGCAGCAGCCGGTTGCGCTCGCCCGCCCGAGAGCGTCTTGATCGGCGCGTTCGCGCGCTGCGGCGGAAACAGGAACTCCGCGAGGTAGGTCATCACGTGCTTGCGCGTTCCGCCGACCTCGATCCAGTCGGAACCCGGGCTGATCGTCTCGGCGACGGTCTTGTCGGGATCGAGCGCCTCGCGCATCTGGTCGAAGTACGCGACCTGCAGGTTGGTGCCGAGCCGCACCGAGCCGGAGTCGGGCGCGAGGGTGCCGAGGATCAGCTTGATCAGCGTGCTCTTGCCGGCGCCGTTCGGCCCGATCAGGCCGAGGCGATCGCCGCGCATCAGGCGCGTGCTCAGGTTCTCGACGATGCGCTTGTCGCCGAAGCGCTTCGTCACGTCCTTCAGTTCCGCGACGAGCTTGCCGGAGCGCTCGCCGGCGTCGAGCGTCAGCTTCACGTGGCCGAGCCGTTCGCGCCGGGCGGTGCGCTCGCGCCGCAGTTGTTCGAGGCGCGAGACGCGGCCCGCGTTGCGCGTGCGCCGCGCCTCGATGCCCTTGCGGATCCACGCTTCCTCCTGCGCCCAGAACTTGTCGAACTTGCGGCTCGCGGTCTCCTCGGCCGCGAGCTCGGTCGCGCCGGCGCGCCTCCCACGCGCTGTAGTTGCCGGGGTAAGAGCGCAGCAGGCCGCGGTCGAGTTCGACGATCCGCGTGGCGACGCGATCGAGGAACGCGCGGTCGTGCGTGATGACGATCAGCGCCGGGCCCTTCAGCAGCAGGTCCTCGAGCAGCGCGATGGCGTCGATGTCGAGGTGGTTGGTCGGCTCGTCGAGCAGCAGCAGGTCGGGCGCGAGCGCGAACGCGAGCGCGAGCGCGGCGCGCTTGGTCTCGCCCCCGGACAGCTGCATCGGATCCTTGGCCTCGTCGAGCCCGAGGCGGTGCAGGTACTCGACCAGCCTCGCCTCGATGCGCCAGCGGTCGCGTTCGTCGACGAGCCGTTCCAGGTGGCCACGCTGAGCGAGGCTCTCGCGCAGCGTCGACGCCGGCGGGATGTCGGGCTCCTGCTCGACCAGCGCCACCGCGAGGCCATCGCGCTTCTTCAGTTCGCCGTCGTCGAGCGCGATGCGGCCCGCGATCACGTTCAGCAGCGAACTCTTGCCGGTGCCGTTGCGCCCGATCAACCCGATGCGGTCGCCCTCGAGAACGGTCAGGCTGGCACGGTCGAGCAGCGGATGCAGGCCGAACGCGAGTTCGGCGTCGAGCAGGGTGGCGAGCGTCATGGACGGATTGTCGCAAGCCGCGGGCCGGGGCCCGGCGGCTTACTTCGGCGAAGGTGCAAGGACGAGCTGGCGCACGTGCGCCGCGAGCTCGTCGCATGCCTCGCCCTCGGTCGCGCCGATGAGCGGGATCGGCAGGATGAAGGCGGGCATGTACACGCTGGCGGTGCGCTCGGCCTGCGGATCGCCCGCGGTCGTGCCCGTGCGCGTGTCGAGGACGATCGCAGCGAACGACGAAGCGCGCGTTCCCCACGAGAAGCCGAAGCAGCCGCCGGCGCCGAAGCCCCCGCCGCACAGGATTCCGCCCTTGTCGAAGTCGGTCTTGGTGTCGCCGCTGAACAGCACGACGTAGCGGATGCCCATGTGCTCGAGGACCGCGCGCAGCGCGGGCTCGCCCAGGAAGTCGAGCAGGGCCGGCGCGCTGGCGGGCGCCACACTGGGCTCGAGCCAGGGATACAGGCTGTGCCGCATCGTCTCTTCGTCGACGGTCGGGATGGCGGGTTCCAGCCGCGCGCCGAGGCACGTCCGGGCGCGGCTCGCGACGAGAATCCGGTTCTCGGCTGACGATGGCACGGGAAGCAGGGCGACGCGCGTGTCATCGGCCGCGGCCGACAAAATCGCTCGAAGCGCTGGCCCGTCGGCAGGCATGTCGATCCCGTGTGCGGCGAGCCAGCCCCTGATGTGCGGGCGATCCGGAAGCGTTGTGATGAGGATCGCGCTGGCGTCGCGCAGGGCCAGGGCGTAGTGCAGGCCAATGGGGACCATGCCCTGCACCATCACGCTCGCGCCGTTTCCCTTGATGCTCCAGCGGTCGATCTCCCGGCCCTGCGCGTCCTCGAGCGCGATCTCGAACTCGAGGTATCCGGCCGACGCGGTGGCGCCGACCACGGTGAAGGTCCCCGCGCGCTCCGGCGCGGAGCCCACGACGACGCGCTGGAACCGCTGTTCCAGCGCCCAGGCCAGCGTGGGCCCGATGCTCGCGCCGATGTCCGGGACGTACTTGTCCTGCGTCGCTTCCACTCCCGGCGCCAGCACGAGCCCGACAGTGAGCGGCCACCGCTCCACCAGCGCCGACCCGGTTGCCTGCGGCAGTTCCCGCTGAAGCACCGGAACAGCGCAGCCGGCGGCGGCGAGCACCGCCAGCGTTGCCGCGACGAATGAACGCAACCTCATGGTTAAACCTAGCCGGCCCATGGACGCCGGCCTTGACTCGCCGCAATCGAGGTCAGTCGGCGCGCAGCCGCTCGATCACGCGGGCGACCGCCTCGCGGTGCTCGTCCGGCACCGGCTGGCCGGCGGGGCCGTGCTGGCCGAGCGCGCGCAGCGTGCGGTCGACGACGTCGATGTGCGGCAGCACCGGCCCGAAGAACATCGGGCGGTCCTCGTGCAGCACGAGCAGCGTGGGCAGCGTCTCGACGTCCATCTCGCCCAGCCAGTCGCTGTCGTCCTCGATGTCGAGCCAGATGTGCAAGGCGTCCTCGCGCTCGCGTGCGCGCTGCTCGAATGCGCGCCGGTAGTCGCGGCAGGTGCCACACCATTCGGCGCAGAGGCACACGACAGTCCAGGCCGAGGCGGGGTCGGGCGACAGGCGTTCCGGCATGGGCTGCATTTTGCGCTTCCGCCCGCATCGCCTTGGTTGAGCGGCGCTCGGCGCTTAAGCTACGCGGCTCCCCTCACCGTGCCGCGAGGTGTGCAGTTGAAACCGCGTCTTGCCCGTCCGCTCGCCGTCTGACCGCGACCGGGCCGCTCCGCCGATGAACGACGCCGTGCCGATGTGGAGGCCGTCCGCCGAACGTGCGGAGCGCGCCCGCATCACGGCGTTCCTGTCGTGGCTCGAACGCGAGCGCGGCCTGGCGTTCGCCGATTACGAGTCGCTGTGGCGCTGGTCGGTGACCGATCTCGAAGGCTTCTGGAGCGCCGTCTGGCACTACTTCGACATTCGCGCCTCGGTGCCGTACGAGCGCGTGCTCGGCCGGCGTTCGATGCCGGGCGCCGAGTGGTTTCCGGGGGCGCGACTGAACGTTGCCGACCAGGTGTTTCGCCACGCGACCGACGCGTACTGCGCGATCGTCGCCGGCGACGAGTCCGGCGCGTTGCGGGAGGTCGCGTGGTGCGAACTCGAGCGTGAGGTGGGGGCGCTCGCGGCGTCGCTGCGCGCGCTGGGGGTGGCGCCCGGCGACCGCGTCGTCGCGATCCTTCCGAACATCCCGCAGACGATCGTCGCGTTCCTCGCGTGCGCGAGCGTGGGTGCCGTGTGGTCCGTCTGCTCGCCGGACATGGGGCCGGTCGCGGTGCTCGACCGCTTCCGCCAGATCGCGCCGAAGGTGCTGATCGCGACCGACGGCTATCGCTACGGCGGCAAGGACTACGACCGCGGCGATGTGCTCGCCGAGATTCGCGCCGGGCTGCCGTCGCTCGCGCACACGGTGCTCGTCCCGAATCTCCAGGCCATGGCGGACAGCGCGCGATTCCCGGGCGCCATTCCGTGGGAGCAGCTCGTCGCCGGCGACACGCCGCTGCGCACCGAGCAGGTCGCGTCCGACCATCCGCTGTGGGTCGTCTACTCGTCGGGCACGACCGGCGTGCCGAAGGCGATCGTGCACGGTCACGCGGGCGCGCTGGTGGAGATGCTGAAAGGCGTCGGCCTGCACCGCGACGTCGGCCCGGGCGACCGCTTCCACTGGTACACGACGACCGGCTGGATCATGTGGAACGTGCAGGTGAGCGGGCTGCTCGCCGGCGCGACCGCGGTGCTGTACGACGGCAATCCAGGCTACCCGGACCTCGGCGCGCTGTGGCGCTTCACCGAGCGCGCGGGATCGACCTTCTTCGGCGCGGGTGCGGCGTTCTACGCCGGCTGCATGAAGGCCGGCATCGAGCCGGCGAAGATCGCCGATCTCTCGGCCCTGCGCACGCTCGGCGCGACCGGGTCGCCGCTGCCGCCCGAGGCGTACCGCTGGGGCTACGACGCACGTGAAGCGCGACCTCTGGCTGGTGTCGATCGCGGGCGGCACCGACCTCGCAGGCGCCTTCCTGACGGGCCTGCCGACGCTGCCGGTGTACGAGGGAGAAATGCAGTGCCGCGCGCTCGGGCTGAAGGTGGAGGCCTGGGACGACGACGGACACCCGGTGATTGGCGAGGTCGGCGAACTCGTGTGCACGGAGCCCTTCCCGTCGATGCCGCTCTGCTTCTGGAACGATCCAGGGGATGCGCGCTACCGCGAGAGCTACTTCGAGATGTACCCGGGCGTCTGGCGGCACGGCGACTGGCTGCGGTTGGTCGAGCGGCCCGAGGCGGTCGGCGGAATCATCTACGGGCGGTCGGACGCGACGATCAACCGCTTCGGCATCCGCATGGGCACGGCCGAGCTGTACCGCGCCGTCGAGGCGATTCCCGAGGTCGTCGACTCGCTGGTCGTCGACCTCGAGTACCTCGGCCGCGAGTCGTACATGCCGCTGTTCGTCGTGCTGAGGCCGGGCGTGGCGCTCGAAGACACCCTGAAGGAGCGCCTGAACGGCGCGATCCGCTCCGCGCTGTCGGCGCGCCATGTGCCGAGCGAGATCCTCGCGATCCCGGAGGTGCCGCGCACGCTGTCCGGCAAGAAGATGGAACTGCCGGTCAAGAAGCTGCTGCTCGGCCACGCGCCGGAGACGGTGGCGCACTCCGATGCGATGGCGAATCCGTCGAGCCTGGCGTGGTTCGTCGACTTTGCCGCGCGGCGCGGGGCCGCATGACGATGGGCGACGCGCGGGCACAGCGGTGGTCTCTCGCCGGCTGGCGACGGTCGCGGTGATGCCCGCTCAGATCGCGAGCAGTCCCCGGATGTTCTCTTCCTGCATCGTGGCGCCGCCGCCGCGGTGGGTGATCTGGCCACGCAGCATGACCGCGTAGGCGTCTGCGAGCGACTCGGCGAAGTCGTAGTACTGCTCCACCAGCAGCACCGCCATCTTCTTCTCGATCACCAGCTTGCGGATCACGACGCCGATCTCCTTGATGATCGACGGCTGGATGCCTTCGGTCGGCTCGTCCAGGATCAGCAGGCGCGGATCGGCGGCAAGCGCGCGGCCGATCGCGAGCTGCTGCTGCTGGCCGCCGGACAGGTCGCCGCCGCGGCGCTTCAGCATCTGCTTCAGCACCGGGAAGAGCTCGAGGATCTGCTCGGGTACCTTGCGGCCGGCCGCGCCGCTCTTCGGCGCGAGCCCCATCATCAGGTTCTCCTCGACCGTGAGGCGGTTGAAGATGTCGCGGCCCTGCGGCACGTAGCCGATGCCGAGCCGCACCCGCTGGTACGGCGCGAGCTTCGTGATGTCCTGCCCGTCGAACAGGATGCGTCCGCCGCGCGGGCCGACGAGGCCCATGATGCCTTTCAGGAGGGTCGTCTTGCCGACGCCGTTGCGACCGAGCAGGACGGTGCACGCAGCCCCGGCGACGTCGAGCGACACGTCGCGCAGGATGTGGCTGCCGCCGTAGTACTGGTCGAGGTGTTCGATCTTCAGCATGGCGTCGACGGCCCGGTCAGCGGCCGAGGTAGACCTCGATCACGCGTTCGTGGGCCTGCACGGCCGCCATCGAGCCTTCGGCGAGCACGCTGCCCTCGTGCAGGACGGTCACGGTGCGCGCGATCCTGTCGACGAAGTCCATGTCGTGTTCGACGACGACCACCGAGTGCTGGCCCGCCAGTTCGAGGATCAGCTCCGCGGTGCGTGCGGTCTCCGCGTCGGTCATGCCGGCGACCGGCTCGTCGAGCAGGATCAGCTCGGGCTCCTGCATCAGCAGCATGCCGATCTCGAGCCACTGCTTCTGGCCGTGCGACAGCGAACCCGCCAGGCGGTCCTCGGCGCCGTCGAGGCGGATGGTCTTCAGCGTGCGCGCGACCAGGTCGCGCTGCGCGGCCGTCAGCTTCGCGAGCAGCGACGCGCGCACCCGCTTGTCCGTCTTCATCGCCAGTTCGAGATTCTCGAACACCGTGTGGTTCTCGAACACCGTCGGCTTCTGGAACTTGCGGCCGATGCCGAGGCGGGCGATCTCGGTCTCGGGCAGGCGCGTCAGGTCGAACGTCTGGCCGAAGAATGCCGTGCCGGAATCGGGGCGCGTCTTGCCGGTGATGACGTCCATCATCGTCGTCTTGCCGGCGCCGTTGGGCCCGATGATGCAGCGCAGCTCGCCCCGCTCGATCGTCAGCGAGAGCGCGTTGAGCGCCTTGAATCCGTCGAAGCTGACCGTGATGTCGTCGAGGTACAGGATCGGGCCGTGCGACGTGTCGACCTTGTCCGGATCGAACGGGTGGCTGTAGCCGACGGCGTCGCCCGCGCCGGCCATGGCATGGATCGGACCGCCGCTCACGGGATCGCCTGCTGCGCGACGGGCGCTTCGACGTCCTTCGCGGCCGGCCGGCCAGGCAGCCGCGCGCGCACCGTCGCGGCCAGTCCGGCCAGTCCGCGCGGAAGGAACAGCGTGACCAGCACGAACAGCAGCCCGAGGAAATACAGCCACAGCTCCGGATACGCCACCGTGAACCAGGTCTTGGCGCCGTTGACCGCGAACGCGCCGAGGATCGGGCCGACCAGCGTGCCGCGCCCGCCGACCGCGGCCCAGATGGCGATCTCGATCGAGTTGGCCGGGCTCATCTCGCCCGGGTTGATGATCCCGACCTGCGGGACGTAGAGCGCGCCGGCGATCCCGCTCATCACCGCCGCGATCGTCCAGATCACGAGCTTGTACGAGCGCGTGCGGTAACCGAGGAACATCAGCCGCGACTCCTGGTCGCGGATCGCCGTCAGCACGCGGCCCATCTTGCTGGTGACGATCCAGCGCGCGATGACCAGCGCGCCGAGCAGGTACAGGCCGGACAGCACGAAGAGCGCGGTCCGCATCTCGGGCGACGTGATCGGCATTCCGAGGATGCGCTTGAAGTCGGTGAAGCCGTTGTTGCCGCCGAACCCCATGTCGTTGCGGAAGAACGCCAGCATCGCGGCGTAGGTGAGCGCCTGCGTGATGATCGAGAAGTACACCCCCTTGATGCGCGAGCGGAACGCGAAGAAGCCGAACGCGAGCGCGAGCAGGCCGGGAACCGCCACGACCAGCACCAGGGCCCACAGGAACGAGTCGGTGCCGACCCAGTACCAGGGCAGCTCCTTCCAGTCGAGGAACACCATGAAGTCCGGCAGGTCGCTCTTGTAGACGCCGTCGCGGCCGATCTGCCGCATCAGGTACATGCCGAACGCGTAGCCGCCGAGGGCGAAGAACAGGCCCTGTCCGAGCGACAGGATGCCGGTGTAGCCCCAGATCAGGTCCATCGCCAGCGCGACCACGGCGTAGCACATGAACTTTCCGAGCAGCGTGATCCAGAAGCTCGACACGTGCAGCGGGTGCGAGTCGGGCAGCGCGAGGTGCAGCGTCGGAAGAACGATGACGAGCACCGCCGCGACGGCGAAGATCGCGGTCCACGCCTTCGGAGTGAAGAGGCGCGTCATGCCTCGGCGCTCCGCCCCTTCAGCGCGAACAGGCCCTGAGGTCGCTTCTGGATGAACAGAATGATGAAGACCAGCACCATGATCTTCGCGAGCACGGCGCCGGACAGCGGCTCGAGGAACTTGGCGATGGAGCCGAGGCCGAACGCGGCGATGACGGTGCCGGCGAGCTGGCCGACGCCGCCGAGCACGACCACCATGAAGCTGTCGACGATGTAGGCCTGCCCGAGGTCCGGCCCGACGTTGCCGATCTGGGACAGCGCCACGCCGCCGAGCCCGGCGACACCCGAGCCGAGGCCGAACGTGAGCATGTCGACCCGGTGCGTCGGGACGCCGGTGCAGCTTGCCATCGCGCGGTTCTGCGTCACGCCGCGCACGAACAGGCCCGTGCGCGTGCGGTTGATCAGCAGCCAGACGGCGGCGAGCACGATCAGCGCGAAGACGACGATCGCAATGCGGTTGAACGGGATCACGTAGCCGCCGCTGATGGCGATTCCGCCCGACAGCCACGCGGGGTTCTCCACTTCGACGTTCTGCGCGCCGAACAGCGAGCGGCACGCCTGGATCAGCAGCAGGCTGACGCCCCATGTCGTGAGCAGGGTCTCGAGGGGCCGGCCATACAGCCAGCGCAGCACGCCGCGCTCGAGGGCCATGCCGATCAGCGCGGTGACGATGAACGCGGCGGGCAGCGCAGCCACGACATACCAGTCGAAGGCTCCGGGCAGGTACTGGCGGAACACGCCCTGCGTCAGGTACGTGGTGTACGCGCCGATCATCAGGAACTCGCCGTGGGCCATGTTGATGATGCCCATCAGGCCGTAGGTGATCGCCAGGCCGAGCGCGGCGAGCAGCAGGATCGAGCCGAGGCTCAGTCCGGTGAACGCCGCCAGGCCGATCTCCGTGCTGAACAGGCGGCGGTTGATTTCGGCGAGCGACAACTGCGCCGCGCGTGCGCACGCGCTCGTCCGGCTCCGCGTAGGTGCCGTCGCTGCCCTTTCCGACAAGCGCGGAGAGCACCTGCCGCACCTGTGGGTCGTTGCTCCGGGCGAGGTCGGCGGCAGCCTTCGCCCGCAGCGCCGGATCCGGATTGCCCAGCGCGAGGGACGCGGCCGACAGTTCCAGCACGCCTTTCACCTCGGGGTCGGTCTCCTTGTCGATGGCCTGCTGCACGATGGGCAGCAGGCCATCGTTGTCCGAGCCCTGCAGCGCTCGGGCGGCGGCAAGTCGTGTCGCTGCGTCCGGGCTCGCGAGTTTCAGCGCCGCGAGAGCGACGTCGATTTCGCCGCGCAGCCGGTTGTTGACCATGAGCGGCTCGAAGCTCGCGGGCGCGGCACCGAGCGTCGCACCGGTCACGGCGTCGGTCATCCGGCCGTCAGTGACGATCACGGCGCGCTTGCCGCCATCGATCAGGCCGAGGGATTCGTTCGACAGCGCGCCCAGGATGTCGGCGACGCGCGGCTCCTGGGTCGCCGTGAGCCTGCGGATGGCCTCGATGCGCACGTCCGGATCCTCGTCGGCGAGCGGCAACACGCTGGCGGGGTCGAGCGCAGCCCAGGCGGGCGCGACGAGGAGCGCCAGGGCGAACGCGAGGAGGCGAAGAGATTGGAACATGGAATTCCGTGAAGGACGGAGCGGGCGGCCTTCGTTCCAGGGAAAGGCGCCCGCTCCGGTACTGCAGGATCAGACGGGAGAGTCCGGCTTCTTCTCGTTGCCCGGGATGAACGGGCTCCAGGGCTGGGCGCGGATCGGCCCCTTGGTCCGCCACACCACGTTGAACTGCCCGTCGGCGCGCACTTCGCCGATGAGCACCGGCTTGTGCAGGTGGTGGTTCTTCTCGTCCATCTTCAGCTTGTAGCCGCACGGCGCATCGAAGGTCTGGCCCGCCATTGCGGCGATCACCGGGTCGACGTCGGCGGTCTTCGCCTTCTCGACGGCCTGCTTCCACATGTGGATGCCGACGAACGTGGCTTCCATCGGGTCGTTGGTGACGACCTTTTCCGCGTTCGGCAGCTTCTGCTTGAGCGCCCACTCGCGGTACATCTTGATGAACGCGTCGTTCTTCGGGTTCTTCAGCGACATGAAGTAGTTCCACGCGGCGAGGTGCCCCACCAGCGGCTTGGTGTCGACGCCGCGCAGTTCCTCCTCGCCGACCGAGAACGCCACGACCGGCACGTCCTTGGCCTTCAGGCCGGCGTTGCCGAGTTCCTTGTAGAAGGGCACGTTCGAGTCGCCGTTGATGGTCGAGATCACGCAGGTCTTGCCCCCGCTCGCGAACTTCTTGATGTTCGCGACGATCGTCTGGTAGTCGCTGTGGCCGAAGGGCGTGTAGACCTCCTCGATGTCCTTTTCGGCGACGCCCTTGCTCTTCAGGAACGCGCGCAGGATCTTGTTGGTCGTGCGCGGGTAGACGTAGTCGGTGCCGAGCAGGAAGAAGCGCTTGGCGCCGCCGCCTTCCTTGCTCATCAGGTACTCGGTCGCCGGAATCGCCTGCTGGTTGGGCGCGGCGCCGGTGTAGAACACGTTCTTCTCGAGCTCCTCGCCCTCGTATTGCACCGGGTAGAAGAGCAGGCCGTTGAGTTCCTTGAACACCGGCAGCACGCTCTTGCGCGACACCGACGTCCAGCAGCCGAATACCACGGACACCTTGTCCTGCGTGAGAAGCTGGCGCGCCTTCTCGGCGAACAGCGGCCAGTTGGACGCCGGGTCGACGACCACAGGCTCGAGCAGTCGTCCCATCACGCCGCCCTTGGCATTGATGTCGGCAATCGTCATCAGCGCCGTTTCCTTCAGCGCCGTTTCAGAGATCGCCATCGTTCCGGAAAGCGAGTGGAGGATGCCGACCTTGATCGGCGTCTTCGACTGGCTGAATGCGGTCGAGATCGACGAGCAGCCCAGTGCCACCGCGCCGCCCGCCTGGATGAATTGTCTGCGGTCCATGCCTTTCCCCCTTAGAGAGCACCCGATCGGCGCTGTGCACTGCAATACAAGTTCCATGCCACGGGTTTTCGGGGCGTTCTGCACTTGGAAGCGGCCTGACTGCACCAACACCGTGAGCCCGGGGCGGGTGATGCTGGAAAAGGGCACGGGTGTGGTGCGCCGGCTCCGGGTCGACGCGCACCCGCTAGACTGCTCGCGCGTGTGTCCGCCGTTGCTCGTGGGCCGTTGCATCCGGTGTGTGGCGCGGGTCGCCACGAGATCGCGTCGAGGCGCGAGCCAGCGCAAGGGGCCCTGCGCGGGCGGGCTGGTTCCCGACGAGTCGAGCGACGCACGAATCAGATGACCCGCAAGCCTCCCCCCTCTGCCGTCCCCCAGAGCCGGCTAGCCCGCCTCGCCCGCATCGGATTCGCGGCCGGCGAGCTCGCGGTCGGAGGCGCGATCGAGGGACTGCGTCGCCTGGGCCAGCCGAACGACCCGAAGGCCGGGAGTTCGCTCTTCACGGCGGCGACCGCGCGGCGCCTCGCCGAACGGCTGTCGAACCTGCGCGGCGCGGCGATGAAGCTCGGCCAGCTGATCTCGCTGCAGGGCGAGGACGTGCTGCCGCCCGAGTTCGCCCAGGCGCTCGCGGTGCTGCGCTCGTCGGCGGACCCGATGCCGTCCGGGCAGTTGCACCGCGTGCTGGGACGCGAGTACGGCAAGGGCTGGGAGCGCCGCTTTGCGGAGTTCAGCGATGAGCCCATCGCCGCGGCATCGATCGGGCAGGTGCACCGCGTGCGCGCGCGGGACGGCCGCGCGCTAGCGCTGAAGATCCAGTACCCCGGCGTGGCCCGGTCGATCGCGAGCGACGTCGACAACGTCGCCACGCTGCTGAGGATGGCGAACGTGCTGCCGCTCGGCATCGACGTCGAGGGCATCGCGAGCGAAGCCAAGCGCCAGCTGCAGCAGGAGTCCGACTACATCGCCGAGGGCCGGTTCCTCGAGCAGTACGCGAAGCTCGTCGCCGACGATCCCGACCTGCTCGTGCCGCGCGTGCACTGGGACCTCACGACGCCACGCGTGCTGGCAATGGATTTCGTCGAAGGGGTACCGCTGGAGGCGATGGCGCGCGACGACGTGCCGCAGAAGCAGCGCGACAAGCTCGGCACGGTGCTCGAGTACCTGACCTTCCGGGAGCTCTTCGAGTTCCACGTGATGCAGACGGACCCGAACTTCGCGAACTACCTGTTCCAGCCGGACACGGGGCGCCTGGTGCTGCTCGACTTCGGCGCGACGCAGGAGTTTCCGGTGGATTTCGTCGAGCGGTTCCGCCGCATCACGCGAGCGATCGTGGCGCGTGACCGCGCGACGATCGCCGAGCAGGCCGTGGCGATCGGCTACCTCGCGGAGGACGCGCCGCCTGCGCAGCGCGAGGCGGTGATCGACGTGATCCAGCTGGTGTGCGAACCGCTGCAGCATCGCGGTCGCTACGACTTCGCGGCGTCGAACCTGCCCGCGCGCGCGCGCGACCTCGGCTTCGACCTGGCATTCAAGCAGGGCCTGCTGAAGGCGCCGCCACCGGACACGATGTTCCTGCACCGCAAGCTGGCGGGCATGTATCTGCTGCTGGCGCGCCTCGGGGCGCATGTCGACGTGCGCAAGCTGATCCAGCCTCTGCTCGCCGATGGGCCGGCGGACGTGGACGCGGGGCCCTGACGTCCGGCCGCTCAGGCTGCCGGCGCCGCCCGCGGCGACGTGGCGATCAGCACCGCCCCGGCGGCAGCGCAACCGAGGGCGATGGCGTGCAGCGCCGTGAACGACTCTCCCAGCAGCAGCACGCCGACCGCCGTGGCCGCGATCGGCAACGCGACCGTGAACACTCCCGCCTGGTTGGCGGGCACGTGCCTGAGTCCGGAGACCCACATCCACACCGAGAACAGGCCTGCCGCCAGCGAGTAGAAGACGAGCAGCGTCCACAGGTCGCCGGTCATGGCGCCGAGGTCGGCCCGCATCAACTGCCACAGGCCGAACGGCGCGGTCAGGGCCAGGCCCCACAGGTTGATCAGCGCCGACACGCGCAGTGGCGTGCGCGTCGCGGCGAGCCGCTTGCCGAGGATCACGTAGCTCGCCTCGCACACGACGGCGCCGAACATCAGCAGGTTGCCGAGCAGCACCTGGCGCGCGCCGGCCGTGTCGCCCGGCTTGGCGAACTGCAGCAGGACGATGCCGCCCACGGCTAGCGCAATGGCGAGCAGCGTGCGCGGGGCCAGGCGCTCGCGCAGGACGAGCCGCGACAGCAGCGCGACGACCGCGGGCAGGGTCGCGAGGATCACGCCGGCTGCGGTGGCGGTGGTCATGCCGATGCCGGTCAGCATGAAGACCGAGAACAGGAAGTTGCCGAAGAACGACATCAGGAAGAGCCAGCGGTGCTCTCTCGCGCTCAGGGGTGCTTCCCCGCGCGTGCGAGGTGTCCACGGGATCATCGCGACAGCCCCGATCGCGAAGCGCAGGAAGGCGAGCGCGAAGACCGGCAGCGCAGCGACCAGCGGCTTGGACAGCGCGACATACGTGCCCACCAGCGCCATCGAGGCGGTCAGCAGCAGGTACGCCGCGTAGGGGGGTGGGGCGGGCATCGGCGGCGACGATACCGGAGCGGACTCGGGACCATCGGCTGCCCGCGCTGGCGGCGCGGGAATGTCCATATGTGATCCCTGTCCTAGATGCCGGCGTGGCGCGCCCTAAGATGTGCGGCTCGCCGGTCCGTGGCGGACCGCGCTTTCGGAGCAATGCCGTGAAAAATTTCGTCGCCCTGGTGTTCGCCGCCATCTTTGCCGTGTTTGCCGCCAGCGCCGGCGCGCAGTCCATCGCTCCTGCCAAGGTGCCCGAAGAGATGCGCACCAAGCAGCAGAACTACCTGCTGCCCAAGCAGGCGCACCAGTTCTTGAAGGCGCAGAAAGGCAAGGTGCTGTTCGTCGACGTCCGCACGCGCGCCGAGGCCCAGTTCCTCGGCATGGCCGAAGGCGTCGACGCCCTCGTGCCGTACGTCGAGTTCCAGGAGTTCATGACCGACTGGGACGAGAGCCGCGACTTCTACAAGCTCGAGCCCTTCAACGACTTCGTCCCCGAGATGGAGCGGCGCCTGAAGGAAAAGGGCCTGACCAAGGACGATCCGGTCGTGCTCATGTGCCGCGCCGGCGAACGCAGCTCACGCGCGGCGGACCTGCTGAACGACTCCGGGTACAAGCGCGTGTACATCGTCGTGTACGGCTACGAAGGCGAGATGTCCGACAAGGGCCGCCGCACCGTGAACGGCTGGAAGAACTCCGGCCTGCCGTGGAGCTACGAACTCGACAAGAAGAAGATGTACTTCCCGCGCTGAATCTCGCGGGAGGCTCACCCCGGCTCGCGCGCTTCGGAGGCGGCCTCCGGCGTGCCGTACTCCTTCGCCAGGAACCGTTCGCCCTCTTCGAGGATGAAGTAGCGGAACGCCTCGGCCGCGGGCGACAGCGTCTTCGACAGGTTGTTGACGACGTACCAGCGCTTCAGAACCGGCAGCCCCTCGACGTCCGGCACGGCGAGCAGGCCGGCGCGGCGCTCGAGCCCGATCGTGTGCAGCGATAGGAAGCTCACGCCCATGCCGGCCATCACGGCCTGCTTGATCGTCTCGTTGCTGGTCATCTCCATCGCGACGCGCGGCTGCAGGCGGTGGTCCGCGAAGAACTTCTCCATGGCGGCCCGCGTCCCGGATCCCGTCTCGCGGATGATGAACTCGTAGTGGTTCAGCAGGCTCGCTGGCGCGTGGCCGATCCGCAGCAACGGGTGATCAGGCGCCGCGACGATGGCGTGCGGGTGCAAGGCGAACGGCTCGGCGCGCGTGGCCAGTTCCCTTGGCGGGCGGCCCATGACCGCCAGGTCGACCTCGTTGGCGCGCAGCAGCGCCACCAGCTGCTCGCGGTTGCCGCCGACCGCGAGCTTCACTTCGATCGCCGGGTGCTCCTGGCGGAATTGCGCCAGCAGCCGCGGCACGAAGTACTTGGCCGTGCTCACCATCCCGATCGAGACCCGCCCGGTTTCCAGCCCGCGGAACCGGGCGATCGCATCCTCGGCGTCCTTCAGGGTCGCCAGCACCTTGCGAACATAAACGAGTAAGTACTCACCTGTCACGGTGAGCGCGACCCGCCGCCCCGAGCGATCGAACAGCGGCAGTCCGACGTGCTCTTCCAGTTCCCGAATCTGCATCGAAACTGCGGGCGGCGTCAGATGAAGCTCCTCGGCGGCCCTCCCGAAACTCTGGTGCCGCGCCGCCGCGGCAAAGACCCGCAGTTGGCGCAGTGTCGCGTTTCTCATAAGGAAAACTTAACTGATCCGTCAGAAGAAGTGACTGTACCTTAAACCTTCGGGTCCTTAGAGTGCTGTCCAACGTGCGCGGTGCGCTGCAACAGGACGCTTCACTAGGAGATCTGGCGATGAACAAACCGGTCGAGGGAATGATCCGAGACACAAAGGAGCGCTACAAGGGTGGCGTCCTGAAATACAAGCAGATGGGCTACTGGCGGCCCGACTACGAGCCGAAGGACACGGACGTGATCTGCGTGTTCCGGATCACCCCTCAGGAAGGGGTGGACCCGGACGAGGCCGCCGCCGCCGTGGCCGGCGAGTCGTCGACCGCCACCTGGACGGTGGTCTGGACCGACCTGCTGACCGCGCACGAGTCGTACCAGGCGAAGGCCTACCGCGTCGATGTCGTGCCGGGCACCGGCGCGGGCACCGGCAAGGAAGCGCAGTACTTCGCCTACATCGCCTACGACATCATCCTGTTCGAGGAAGGCTCGATCGCCAACATGACGGCGAGCCTGATCGGCAACGTGTTCAGCTTCAAGCCGCTGAAGGCGGCGCGACTCGAGGACATTCGCATCCCGGCCGCGTACGTGAAGACCTTCAAGGGCCCGCCGACCGGGATCATCGTCGAGCGCGAGCGCCTCGACAAATACGGCCGGCCGCTGCTCGGCGCGACCATGAAGCCGAAGCTCGGCCTGTCGGGCAAGAACTATGGCCGCGTCGTCTACGAGGCGCTGACCGGCGGGCTGGACTTCACGAAGGACGACGAGAACATCAACTCGCAGCCCTTCATGCACTGGCGCGACCGTTTCCTGTTCTGCATGGAGGCCGTCAACAAAGCCCAGGCGAACTCCGGCGAGATCAAGGGCCACTACCTGAACGTCACCGCCGCGACGATGGAAGACATGTACGAGCGCGCCGAGTTCGCGAAGGAACTGGGCTCGAACATCCTGATGATCGACCTCGTGATCGGCTGGAGCGCGATCCAGTCGATGTCGAACTGGTGCCGGAAGAACGACATCATCCTGCACATGCACCGCGCGGGACACGGCACGTACACGCGGCAGAAGAACCACGGCGTCAGCTTCCGGGTGATCGCCAAGTGGCTGCGGCTGGCGGGCGTCGATCACCTGCACGCGGGCACGGCGGTCGGCAAGCTCGAGGGCGACCCGATGACGGTGCAGGGCTACTACAACGTCTGCCGCGACACGTATACGCAGACCGACCTGTCGCGCGGCCTGTTCTTCGACCAGGACTGGGTCGACCTGCGCAAGGTGATGCCGGTGGCCTCGGGCGGCATCCACGCCGGCCAGATGCACCAGCTGCTGACGCTTTTCGGCGACGACGTGGTGCTGCAGTTCGGCGGCGGCACGATCGGCCACCCGGCCGGCATCCAGGCCGGAGCGATCGCCAACCGCGTCGCGCTCGAAGCGATGGTCAAGGCGCGCAACGAAGGCCGCGACATCGCCAACGAAGGTGCGGACGTCCTCGTCGCCGCGGCCAAGTGGTGCAAGCCGCTGGCGCAGGCGCTCGACACGTGGAAAGACGTCAGCTTCAACTACACCTCGACCGACACGCCGGACTTCGCGGTCACCGCGACGGCCAGCTGAGCAGGAGAACTTCGATGAGAATCACGCAAGGCACCTTTTCGTTCCTGCCCGACCTGACCGACGACGAGATTCGCGCGCAGGTCGACTACGCGCTGGGCCGCGGCTGGGCGCTGTCGGTCGAGTACACGGACGACCCGCACCCGCGCAACGTCTACTGGGAGATGTGGGGCCTGCCGATGTTCACCGTGAAGGACGGCGCTGCCGTGCTGTTCGAGGTGAACGCCTGCCGCAAGGCCTTCCCGAACCACTACATCAAGGTCAACGCTTTCGACAACACGCGCGGCGTCGAGTCGATGTGCCTGTCGTTCATGGTCAACCGCCCGCCGGAAGAGCCGGGCTTCGGCCTGCAGCGGCAGGAAGCCGCCGGCCGCATGGTGCGCTACACGACGCAGGGCTACGGCGCGATGCGGCCGGCCGGTTCGCGCTACGAGTAACGGGATGAGAGCGCCGGGCCGCCCCAAGCTCGAATCCTTCGAGCGACGCGAGAAGGTAGCCACATGAGAGCGCCGGGCCGCCCCAAGCTCGAATCCTTCGAGCGACGCGAGAAGGTAGCCACATGAACGCCGCGGCCGCCCCCACCGTCGACCTGCAGGCCATCCTGCGCGACACGCACGTGCTCGAGGTGCTGGAGGAGCTCGACCGCGACCTGGTCGGGCTCGCGCCGGTGAAGAAGCGGATCCATGACATCGCGGCGTTCCTCGTCGTGTCGAAGGCGCGCGGCCAGCTGGGCCTGGAGGCCGCCCCGCCGTCGCTGCACATGTGCTTCTCGGGCAACCCGGGCACGGGCAAGACGACCGTGGCGCTGAAGATGGCGCAGATCCTTCACCGGCTGGGCTACGTGCGCAAGGGCCACGTGGTCAGCGTCACGCGCGACGACCTCGTCGGCCAGTACATCGGCCACACGGCGCCCAAGACCAAGGAGGTGCTGAAGCGGGCGATGGGCGGCGTGCTCTTCATCGACGAGGCGTACTACCTGTACCGCCCGGAGAACGAGCGCGACTACGGCCAGGAGGCGATCGAGATCCTGCTGCAGGTGATGGAGAACAACCGCGACGACCTCGTCGTGATCCTCGCCGGCTACAAGGACCGGATGGACACGTTCTTCAAGTCCAACCCGGGCATGAGCTCGCGCATCGCGCACCACATCGACTTCCCGGACTACGGCGAGGGCGAGCTGATGCAGATCGCCGACCGGATGCTGGAAGCCCAGCACTATCACTTCGGGGCCGGCGCGCGCGAGGCCTTCGAGCAGTACATCGCGCTGCGCATGCGCCAGCCGCACTTCGCCAACGCGCGCAGCGTGCGCAACGCGCTCGACCGTGCGCGGCTGCGCGCCGCGTCGCGCCTGTTCGCCGTGCGCGACCGCGCGCTGACCGAATCCGACCTCACCACGCTCGCGCCCGAGGACATCCTCGCCAGCCGGGTGTTCCAGGCCACCGCCTGACTCTCCGGGGACCCCGATGCCGTTGTCCAACCGCCGTACCCTGACGCAGTACCTGATCGAGCAGCGCCGGCGCTTCCCGCAGGCGAGCGGTGCGCTGAACGCGCTCGTCCTCGACGTCGCGCTCGCCGCCAAGGCGATCGCGCGCGCCGTCGCCTTCGGCCAGCTCGGCGATCCGATGAGCCGGGAACTGGTCGCCGCCGCGCAGTCGCACGCGCAGATCAACGTGCAGGGCGAGGTGCAGAAGCCGCTCGACGTGGTCAGCAACGAGATCTTCATCCGCACCGCCGAATGGTCGGGCCACCTGGCCGGCATGGGGTCGGAGGAGATGGACGAGCCCTACCAGATCCCGGCCTCGTGCAAGCGCGGCAAGTACCTGCTGGTATTCGATCCGCTCGACGGCTCGAGCAACATCGACGTCAACGTTTCGGTCGGCAGCATCTTCTCGATCCTGCGCGCGCCCCAGGCCGCGGTCGACACCGGGCGCGACGTGACCGAAGCGGACTTCCTGCAGCCCGGTACCACGCAGGTGGCCGCGGGCTACGCGATCTACGGTCCGGTAACGATGCTGGTGCTCACGGTCGGCAGCGGCGTCGTCGGCTTCACGCTCGACCCGAACCTGGGCGAGTTCAAGCTGACGCATCCGGACATCCGCGTGCCGGTCGACACGCAGGAGTTCGCGATCAACAGCAGCAACAGCCGCTTCTGGGAGCCGCCGATCAAGCGCTACGTCGACGAGTGCCTGGCCGGCAAGACCGGTCCGCGCGGCAAGGATTTCAATACCCGCTGGATCGCCAGCATGGTGGCAGAGGCGCACCGGATCCTGATGCGCGGCGGCGTCTTCATGTACCCGCGGGACACCAAGGACATGACCAAGCCGGGCCGGCTGCGCCTGCTGTACGAAGCGAATCCGATCGGATTCGTGATGGAGCAGGCGGGCGGGCGCGCGAGCACGGGGCGGTCGTCCGTGCTGGAAGTACAGCCGGAGAAGCTGCACCAGCGCATCGGCCTCGTGTTCGGGTCGAAGAACGAGGTCGACCGCATCGAGCGCTATCACCGCGAGTACGACGAAGGCACGGACCAGCCGTACGTCTCGCCGCTCTTCAACGAGAGGTCGCTGTACCGGCCTGAAGCGCTCACATGACGCGCTGACCCGACGCGGTCGCTGCGCAGAACAACGAACATCGAGGGAGAACTCCTTTGTCCAGGAAGCACCCGATCATCGCCGTGACCGGATCATCCGGCGCCGGCACCAGCACCGTGATGCAGAGTTTCCAGCACATCTTCCGCCGCGAAGGCATCAAGGCGCACGTCGTCGAGGGCGACTCGTTCCACCGCTACAACCGGCAGCAGATGCGCGCCAACATGAAGGAGGCGGAGGCGAACGGCAACAAGCACTACTCTCACTTCGGTCCGTACTCCAACCTGCTCGAGGAACTCGAGGCGCTGTTCAAGGGCTACGGCGAGAGCGGCAACGGGCGCTCGCGCAAGTACATCCACGATGCGGGCGAGGCGGCCGAGCACGGCGTCGAGCCCGGGAACTTCACCGATTGGAAGGACATCGAGCCGGGGTCGGATCTGATGTTCTACGAAGGCCTGCACGGCGCCTACGTGGACGAGAGGATCAACGTCGCGCGCCACGTCGACCTGCTGGTCGGCGTGGTGCCGGTCATCAACCTCGAGTGGATGCAGAAACTGCATCGCGACAAGAAGATGCGCGGCTACTCGCAGGAAGCGGTGGTCGACACGATCCTGCGCCGGATGCCGGACTACGTGAACCACATCGTGCCGCAGTTCGGCGTCACGCACGTGAACTTCCAGCGCGTGCCGACGGTCGACACGTCGAACCCGTTCATCGCGCGCGACATCCCGAGCGCCGACGAGAGCATGGTCATCATCCGCTTCGCCAACCCGAAGGGCATCGACCTGCCTTACCTGCTGTCCGTGCTGCACGACTCGTGGCTGACGCGGCCCAACACGATCATCTGCCCCGGCGGCAAGATGGGCCTGGCGATGCAGCTGATCTTCACGCCGATGATCCTGCGCCTGATGGACCTGAAGAAGCGGAGCCACTGATGGCGACGGAGGCCGCCGAACTCGAGCTCGGGAGCCACGCTCCTGACTTCGCGCTGCCGGGCGCGTGCGGCCAGACCTGGACGCGCGACGATGCCGTCGGTACGAACGGGCTGCTGGTGATGTTCATCTGCAATCACTGCCCGTACGTGCAGGCGGTGCTCGACCGCATCGTCCGCGACGCGCGGGAACTGCAGGCGCTCGGGGTCGGCGTGGTGGCGATCAGCAGCAACGACGCCGCCGCGTATCCGGATGACTCGTTCGAGGCGATGCAGCGGCTCTGGCGCGAGAAGCAGCTGCCGTTTCCGTACCTGTACGACGCGGACCAGTCGGTGGCGCGCGCATACGGCGCGGTGTGCACGCCCGACTTCTACGGCTACGACCGCGACCTGCGGCTGCGGTACCACGGCCGGCTCGACGCGTCCGGCCGCCAGCCCGCGCCGCCGGGCGCGAGGCGCGAGCTCTTCGAGGCGATGAACCAGGTGGCGCTGGGCCGGCCCGTGCCGGACCAGCAGACGCCGAGCATCGGCTGCTCGATCAAGTGGAAGGCGGCGGAGTCGGCCTGAGCGGTCTCGCCATCGTTTGTGCTGGATGCCGCGGGCGAGAAGCAGGCACCCGCTTGGCAGCGATGGTTCAGTAATGTCGATATAACGCCACGGCAGCGGCGCAAATGCGCCGTGAAATGGCTACGGCGCGCGCCTTCGCGGCGCGGGCCCGCCATAATCCGCACCGCAATGGCCAACCCGCTGTTCCGCCAGGAAGCGATCGACGCGCAGCGCGAGAAGCTGCTCGGCGAGGTTTCGCTCGCGCGTCCGGTGCCCCTGTGGATCTTCACGGTGGTGGCGCTGGCGTTCGCGCTGGGACTGGTGGCATTTTCGGTCTGGGGCGAGTACGCCCGACGCGAACGGGTGGACGGGTTCCTCGCGCTCGATGCCGGCGCCGCGCGCCTGCTGGCGCCCGAGGCAGGGGTGGTCGCCGAACTGCTCGCGAAGGAAGGCGACGAGGTCCAGGCCGGCCAGCCGCTGATCCGGCTCTCGTTCGAGCGCGGCACGGCCTCCGGCGTGTCGTCAGGCGAGCTCGTGCAGCGGGAGATCTCCGAGCGGATCTCCGTGCTCGAGCGCGAGCAGCGGCAGGCGCGGCTGCTCGGCGCCCAGCAGGCCGAGATCCTCCGCCGCAAGATCGATGACCTGCAGCGTGAGCTGGCGCAGTTCGACGTCGAGATCAAGGCGCAGCAGAGCCGTCTCGCGTCCGCCCGCAACGAGTTCCAGCGCGCGGACGAGCTGTACCGGGACAAGTTCTACTCAGAGAGCAAGCTGATCGAGTTCCGCAACAACGTGCTCGACCAGCAGGTGAAGCTCGAAGCCGCCCGCCGGCAGCGCGCCGGAGTCGAGCGCGAGCTTTCGTCCGCAAAGGCCGAGCTGCCGACGGTCGAGATGAAGGTCCAGGCGCAGCTCGACCAGATCCGCCGGCAGGTGAGCGAGCTGCAGCAGGGCAGCGTGCAGGAAGAGGCCAAGCGCGAGAACGTGATCCGCGCCCCGGTAGCGGGGGTGTTCACGAACGTCGCGGCGAACCGCGGCGAGGCCGTGGCCGACGAGGCGCCGCTCGCGATGGTCGTGCCGAGGGGCAGCGGCCTGCATGCGCAGCTCCTGGTGCCGACCCGCGCGATCGGCTTCGTGCAGCCGGGGCAGGAGGTTGTGCTGCGCTACGACGCCTTCCCGTTCCAGCGCTTCGGCCAGTACCGCGGCACGGTCGAGCAGGTCAGCCGGACCGTGTGGTCGGCCGGCGAGAAGGTCGGCCAGGTCACCGTGAAGGAGCCCGTGTACCGCGTCGACGTCAGGCTCGACGCCCAGTACATCGTGTCGGGCGACCAGAAGCTCGCGCTGCGTCCGGGCATGTCGGTCAACGCCGACATCCTGCAGGAGAAGCGCAAGGTCTGGGAGTGGGTGTTCGAGCCGATACTCTCGCTGAAGCAGCGGATGAGCTGATGCTCGGTCGCCGCGTCCCGATGATCCTGCAGAGCGAAGCGCCGGAGTGCGGCATCGCCTGCGTCGCCATGGTCGCGAGCTGGCACGGCTTCCGCACCGACCTCGCGGCGATGCGCATGCGGCTGGCGCCGTCGATGAAGGGCGTGACGCTGAAGCACATCGCGACGATCGCCGAGACGATGGGCCTCGCGGCCCGCGGCGTGAAGGTCGCTCTCGAATCGCTGTCGCAGCTGAAGCTGCCGGCGATCCTGCACTGGGACATGAACCACTTCGTCGTGCTGACGAAGGTCGCCGGCGACCGCATCACGGTGCACGATCCCGCGCGTGGCCGGCGCGTGCTGACCCTCAAGGAGGCGTCGGACCATTACACCGGCGTCGCGATGGAGCTGACGCCGGCCGCCGGGTTCGCCGAGCGCGACGAGCGCGAGAAGATCAGCGCGTGGCAGCTGGTCCGCACGGCCACCGGGCTGAAGGGCGCGGTCACCCAGGTGATGCTGCTGTCCCTGGTGCTGGAGGTGCTCGCGATCGCGTCGCCGTTCTTCCTGCAGCTCGTGGTCGACCGCGTGGTCGTCGGCCGCGACCGCGACCTGCTCGCAGTGCTCGGCATCGGCTTCGGGCTGCTGGCGGTGATGATCGCCATCATCACGGCGCTGCGGGCGTGGCTCGGCGTCTTCATCAGCACCCGGCTCAACCTGCAGCTGCTCGACACGCTGTTCGCGCGGCTGCTGCGGCTGCCGCTCGCCTGGTTCGAGAAGCGCCACATCGGCGACATCGTGTCGCGCTTCCGCAGCGTCGACGCGATCCAGCGCACCCTGACCCTGACCTTCCTCGAAACGGTGATGGACGGCGTGATGGTGCTCGTCACGCTCGCGGTGATGTTCTGGTACAGCGCGACGCTGACCGTCATCGTCGTCGTGGCCGCACTGGCCTACGGCGCGCTGCGGGCGATGCTGTACGGGCCGCAGCGGCGCGCGACGGACGAGCGCATCGTGCACGAGGCGAAGGCGGCCACGCACTTCATCGAGACGCTGCGCGGGATGATGGCCATCAAGCTGAACCTGCGCGAGAGCGAGCGGCGCTCTGCGTACCTGAACCACGTGGTCGACCAGACCAACGCCGACGTGCGCGTGCAGAACCTCGCGCTGCTGCAGCGCGCCGGCAACGTGCTGGTGTTCGGGCTCGAGAACGTCGTGGTGATCTGGCTGGGCGCCTACGCGGTGCTCGCCAACGAGCTGTCGGTCGGCATGTTGTTCGCGTTCATGCTGTTCAAGATGCTGTTCATCACGCGCGTGAACAACCTCGTCGACAAGACGATCGAGTTCCGCATGCTCGACCTGCACGCCGACCGCGTGGCCGACATCGCGCTGGCGCAGCCCGAGGGCCAGGCGGAGATGTCGTCGGTGGCGCGCGCCGACGCGCCGACGGCGACCTTCGGCCTCGAGGCGCGCGGCCTCGGCTTTGCCTACGGGATCGAAGGCTTCGTGTTCCGCGGCGTCGACTTCGTCGCGCGACCCGGCGAGATGGTGGCGATCGTCGGCCCGTCGGGCGCCGGCAAGACGACGCTCGTGAAGGTGCTCGCCGGGCTGCTCGACCGCACCGAGGGCTCGCTGACGGCGGCGGGCCGCGACGTGCGCGACTGGGACAAGAGCGCGTACCGCAGCCGGATCGGCGTGGTCATGCAGGACGACCACCTGTTCGTCGGCACGATCGAGGACAACATCAGCTTCTTCGATCCACAGCACGACTCCGACCGCGCGCGGATGTGCGCGCGCCTTGCGATGATCGACGAGGACATCGTCGCGATGCCGATGGGCTACAACACCATCGTCGGCAGCCTCGGCGTCGCGTTGTCCGGTGGCCAGCGCAGCCGCGTCCTGCTGGCGCGCGCGCTGTACCGCGAGCCGCAGATCCTCTTCCTCGACGAGACCTTCGACCAGCTCGACCTCGCGCGCGAGCGGTCGATCACCGACGGCCTGCGCAAGACGGGCATCGGCCTCGTGATCGTGAGCCACCGGCCGGAGACGGTCGGCGCGGTCGACCGCATCGTGCGCCTCGGCGCCGAGCCCGAGCCGGAAGGCCGCCGCGCCGCCTGAGCCGGGCCCGGACGGGATGCGACGCATCCCGTCGGGCGGGCGCAACACTGCGCATCACCTATCGCCGGGATGCGAGGGGCAAAAAAACGGCGCCCGTCGGCGCCGTGTGACAACTGCGGAAATCAAATCTGTCTGTTCTGGATTCTTCGTCCCGCTTACGTCGGACTCTTGGAGCCTGATTTCCGCATCCGGCTCCCGTCCGGAGAAACTCAGTCGATCATTCCGAGCGAGGCGCCGCCGGCCACGAGGTCGAGATCGTCAAGGGAGAGCGACAGAATCTCGACGGCCTCATTGGTCTTCACAACTTCAGCAACGGCTTGGAGTTCGACGTTTTCGACGTTCATGGCTGCTTCCTTTTCCGCAAGTTGGTTAGGTTCTCTTGTTCTTGTTGGACGGCACGACAAACGTGCACCAGGCGAACTCTGAAGGGACGGCCAGCGCGGGGAAATCCCTCCTAACGGCGCTATCCATCGAGGAGCAGTCGAGGCAAAATCCGGGAGCTTTTACCTTGCCTTCATCTGGCGCGGCTTTCAGATGGACGACTACGAAGCGCGACTTGATGAACTCGAGCGGGAACTGAAGCAGGCGATCGCAGCACCTCCTGCCGACCTGCCGACCTTCCTCGACGCCTGGCTTGCACGCCTGCGGGCGGTCCCCTTTGGCGCATCTCCCAAGCGTCGCGTCGGCTTGCTGATCGATGCGGCGGGGCAGTACTACCTGCACGGCCAGCGCGTCTTCAACGCCGTGGAGCCGATCGCGCTGGCCGTGATGCTGGCCGAGCAGGAAGGCGAACTGGCCCAGCTTCGGCGTGCGCTGTCCACCCAGGGACTGATCCTCACCGCGACGCGGAACACTCCCGACGCCCTTCGAAGTCTTCTGCAAGCGCTGGAGCTTGCGGAACGCATGGGAGACACGTCGGGCCTGGCCGCCACCTGGATCAATATCGCGGTGACCTTCTTCGACGCGACGCTCTACAACGACGCGAGGGTTTGCTACGAGCGTGGCGCCATCACGGCAGGCTCCATCGACAACCCTGCGCAGAGCGTCAAGGCACGATGCAGGGCGCTCTATGGCGCCGCGCAATGCGATCTTTATCTTCACGAGTACCTGCCTGGCGTCGATGCGTGCGAAGAGGCGGTGAGCCTGACTGCCGAGCCCGAGGGATCGCGAGCAGGAGCAGGTCAGGGCATTGATCGAGGCGACGTATGCCCAGCTGCTGCTCGCCCTGCACCGTACCGAGGACGCCGCCGCCCACGCGACCGTCGCCCGCGAGATGGCCGCGAAGTCCGGCGCGGCGAGGGCAAAGATCGCGGCGGCGACGGTGAGCGGGCTGGTCGAGGTGTACCGCGGCAACGTCGACGTCGGCATCTCTCGCATCGTGGCCGTGCGCGACCAGTCGAAGATCCTCGCGTCGTCGTACCACGAAGCGCTGCGCGCCTCGGTCGACGCCTACGAGAAGGCCGGCCAGCCCGACCGCGCGCTGTCGATGAACCGCGAGCTGATGATGCACGTGCGCAACCTGCATCGCGAGGCGATCATGCAGCAGCAGCAGCAGCACCTGCAGCGGCTGGGGCTGCCCGATCACGATGCGGCGAGCCTGCGCGCGATCGAGGACAAGGACGAGGCGCTCAAGAAGAAGCTCGAGGACGCGGCCGCGAAGCAGGGCGAGTTTCTCGAGCACATGGCGCTGACGGTCGAACTGCGCGAGGAAGACAGCGGCGAGCACGCGTTCCGGGTCGCGATGTGGGCGCACCTGCTCGCGCTCGAGCACGGGATCGACGCCAACGAAGCCCAGCGCATCGAGCTGGCCGCGCGCCTGCACGACATCGGCAAGGTCGTCATCCCGGACAGCGTGATCCGCAAGCGCACCGCGCTGTCGCAGGGCGAGCGCCAGCTCGTGGAGACGCACGCGGCGACAGGCGCCGACTTCCTGGTCCGCGCGAAGGTGCCGTACGCCGCGCTCGCCGAGGAGATCGCCCGCTATCACCACGAAGCATGGTCGGGCGCGGGCTATCCGGACGGCATCTCGGGCGACGCCATTCCGCTGGCGGCCCGCATCGTCGGCCTCTGCGACGCCTTCGACTCGCTGGTGCACGAGCGCCCGTGGCGGTCGGCGTGGCGGGTGGAGGAGGCGCTCGGGCACCTGGTCCGCGAGAGCGGCCGCCAGTTCGATCCGGCGCTGGTCGAAGCGTTCATCCCGCTCGTGCGCCGCATCTACGCGACGCACGAGGACGTCGACGCCTACCTCGCGCAATCGGCGCAGCAGACGCCGCTGTGGACGATGCGCCGCTCGCTGGTCGAGCGGCTCGCGCGGCCGGTCGGCGGCGAGCAGGGCGCGGATGCCCGGCCGAACGCCGCGCGACTGCGCAGCCCGGTCAAGCCGCGCTAGCGGCTCCGCACGTCAGCGCGGACCACGCTTCCATGTGGTCCATCCCGCGGCGCGCAACTCGCACGCCGGGCACTGGCCGCAGCCCACGCCCCAGTCGTGCAGAGTCGAACGATCGCCCACGTAGCACGTGTGCGTCTCGGTGCGGATCAGGTCCACGAGGTCCTCGCCGCCCAGTTCTTTCGCGAGCTGCCATGTCTGCGCCTTGTCGAGCCACATCAGGGGGGTCTCGATCGTGAAGCGCTGGTCCATGCCGAGTGAAAGCGCGATCTGCATCGCCTTCAAAGTGTCGTCGCGGCAGTCCGGATACCCGGAGTAGTCCGTCTCGCACATGCCGCCGATGAGCACCTGCAGGTTGCGCCGGTAGGCGATGGCCGCGGCGTACGTGAAGAACAGCAGGTTGCGGCCGGGAACGAAGGTGTTCGGCAGCCCCTTGCCGGTCAGGCGGATCTCCGCAGCCTCGGTCAGCGCGGTCTCGGACAGCTGCCCGAGCTCGCGCATCGTCACAAAGTGGTCTTCGCCGAGGCGGGGTCCCCATTGCGGGAATCGAACGCGCAGCCCGGACAGCACGCGGGGACGCACGTCGAGTTCGACGGCGTGCCGCTGGCCGTAGTCGAAACCGATGGTCTCGACCTCGCCATAGCGACTGAGCGCCCACGCGAGGCAGGTTGTCGAATCCTGTCCGCCGGAGAAGAGGACGAGAGCCTTGCGATGCATCCGGGCAGTGTAGTGCCGGCCCGCGGCGCTCCATGCGCGGCCGCTGCCCGCGCTGCTCAGCCCAGCACGCCCTGTTCGGCCAGCGCGCGGATGCGCACCACGGTGTCGAGGTCCGCGCGCTCGTAGGCCTTCTCGCGCAGCCCGACGATCACGGGATCGCGCTCTTCGCCGTCCGCGGCCTCGTCCGACTCGTAGACGAAGCGCAGGAACAGCAGTTCGGGCTCCGGCTCCTCGATCGTGATCGTCAGGCGGCTCGCGGGCCAGGTCGGTCCGGCCTCGGTTCGGACCTCGCTGCCGCGGTCGCGCACGAGACGCACGCGGTCTTCGACGCGGAAGGACCCGAAGTCGAGCGTACGGGTCAGTTCGTGGACTTCGCCGCGCACCTCGTGGCTGTGGATGGTGGCCCCTTCCAGGCCGAGGACGAACTGGGTCGGGTCCTCGGCGCGGACCATCAGGCCCTGCCACACCTGGTTGCGCGTCAGCGTATCCAGCAGCGGCATCAGGGGGTCGTTGATCTGGACCAGGTGTTCGTAACGCATCGGACGGTTTCAGGCGTGACAGAGGCCGGGCTTGGTCAGCGCTCGACCGGGGGCGGATCGACCCCATTTTGCTTCAACCGGCGTTTACAGGCGCATCGGCCAACCCAAGGAGAACACCAATGCTGATGCGAATCCTCACGGCGGCCGCCACGGCTGGCGCACTGATGCTGGCGGGCGGGTGTGCCCATGCGGTCGGCGGCACGGTCGACGTGCGCGTGACGGACCGTGCTACCGGTGAAACCCTGCCGACCTACCGGCACGACGGGAAGTGGTGGGTGCCGGGCAAGCCGGGCCGGCGCTACGCGGTGGCACTGACCAACCGCGGCGCGGGGCGCGTATTGACGGTGGTGTCGGTGGACGGTGTCAACGTGATCTCGGGCGAAACCGCCGCGCCGGACCAGACCGGCTACGTGCTGTCGAGCGGGCAGTTTGCGCAGATCACCGGCTGGCGCAAGGACATGTCGCGGGTCGCCGCGTTCGAGTTCACGTCGTTGTCGAACTCGTACGCGGCGCGCACCGGCCGCCCGGACAACGTGGGCGTGATCGGCGTCGCGGTGTTCCGCGAACGCGTGCGGCACGTGCCGCCGCCCGCGTTGTCGAAGGAGCAGCGGTCGCGCAGCGAGGCGGCGTCGCCGCCCGCGCCGGCCGCGGGCGCGTTGAGCGATGCGCCGGGCTCGGCCGAGGCCCGCCGCAACGGGCGCGCGCAGGAGTCGCACGTCGGCACCGGACACGGCCGCAGCGAACACTCGGTCACCAGCTACACCGACTTCGAGCGCGCCTCCTCGACGCCGGACGAGGTCATCACGATCCACTACGACAGCCGCGAGAACCTGGTGGCGATGGGAGTGATTCCTTCGCCGCGGACCGTGCCGAATCCGTTCCCGGCCGCGGCGGGCTTCGTTCCGGATCCGCCACGACGTTGAGCGCAGACCCGGCACAAGTGATCGGAGGCGTGCAGGCGCGGGCACAATGCCGGCCGGTGCGCGCTCCGGCCGGCATCGCGAGTCCGGCCGAGCGCGCGAAGAGTGAGGGCACGGCGTTGAGCGATGCGGCGAGCGACGAGGCTTTGCTGGCGGCCTATTCGGCTGGCGATGCGCGCGCCTTCGCCGAACTGTACGAGCGGCACGAACGGCCGGTGTATCGCTACTTCCTGCGGCAGGGTGCGACGCCCGCCCAGGCGGATGACCTGATGCAGGACACCTGGCTCGCGATCGTGCGCCACGCGGCGCACTTCGAGCCGCGCGCCAGGTTCACGACGTGGCTCTATACGATCGCGCGCAGCAAGCTGGTTGATCACTGGCGGGGACGCGACGACACGGTGAGCCTCGACGCGGCCGCCAACGATCCGGACGGCGACCTGCCCTTCGACATCGACGCCGGCAATGCGCAGCGGCCCGATGTGCAGGCGATGTCGCGCGAGCAGGCGCGCGCGTTCGTCGACGCCGTCGGGCGGTTGCCGCCGGCGCAGAGGGAAGCGTTCCTGCTGCAGGCGGAAGGCGGACTGTCGCTGGAAGAGATCGCGACGGTGACGAACGCGGGCCACGAGACGGTCAAGAGCCGGCTGCGCTATGCGATGGCGAAGCTGCGGACGGCGATGGAGGCATGGCAATGAGCACGGATCGCGACGACGCCCCGGCGCGGCGCTACCGCGAAGCGAATGCCGCGCTCGACGAGCGCCCATCCGCGGCGACGCGCGCGGCAATCCTCGCGGCGGCCGCGCGGCAGGTCGAAGCGAGGCCACAGGCGGCCGACGCGCCACGCGTCGGGCGTCGCCCGCGCTGGCCGCTGGCGGCCGCCGCCGCCGTGCTGCTGTCGACGCTCGCGGTGATGATGGCGGATCGAACCGGCCGGGAGATGCCTGCGTTCACGGCGCCCGCGGAGCGAGCGCAGGAGTCTGTCGCCGTCGCGCCGGCGACCGCGGTGGCGCCGACGCCGCCTCCTGAAGGTGCCGTGCCAATGCCCGCGCCGCCGATCGCGGCGGCGCCCGCTCCCATCGCGAAGCGATCGACGACCTCCAAGGCGCGCGAAGAGCGTTCGTCGATTGCCGCTTCGCCACCGGAGCGCATGGACCTGCAGCGTTCGGACGCCGCTGGTCCAGCGGTTTCAGGGCCCTCGGTCGAACGCGCGACCGAAACCGCGAGCGCCGAAGCGAGGCAGGAACGTCCCGCCGCGCCGCCGGCCGCGCCTCCAGCGCCGCCGCGCACGGCTCCGGTCGCGCGTTCGGCGCCGGCCCCCGCCGCCGCGGGCGCGATGGCTGCACCTGAAGTCGCCGCCGAAAGACCGGCAGCGGCATTGGCCGACCGCGCGCCAGCGGGAGAACGCACACCAGCGCCTCGAGGCGCCGCGCGCCTAGACGCCGCGAGGGATTTCGAAGACTCCGCGCCGATGTGGCTGGAGCGGATCGTGAAGCTGCGCAGGGAAGGACGCGAAGCGGAGGCCGACGCCGAGCTGAAGCGCTTCCGCGAGCGCTATCCGGACGTCCAGGTGTCGCCCGCGGCGCTGCCGGGCGGCGCCGCAGGCACCCGCTGACCTTCGGCTACAGCGCGTTCATCACGCGCTGCAACTTCTCCCGCACCTCGCCGGCCACCTTCGCGAGGTCGGGATTCGAGGTCATCTGGCTCATCACGGCCGGGTCCATGAAGTCGACGTGGATCTGGCCCGCCTCGTCTTCGCGCACCGTGACGTTGCACGGGAGCAGCAGCCCGACCGTCGGCTCCGCTTCGAGGGCGCGCTTCGCGAAGGGAGGATTGCAGGCGCCGAGGATGCGGTACGGCCGCACGTCGGCGTCGAGCTTCTTCTTCAGCGTGGCCTTGACGTCGATCTCGGTCAGGATGCCGAATCCTTCCTTCGCCAGTTCGGCGGTGACCCGCTCCACCGCGCCGTCGAAGCCGAGGTCGACGGTCTTGCCGAAGCCATACGTGTTCTGCATTGCGTTCTCCCTCGAAGGTCAGGACGGCCGCAGGCGTTAGCGCGGCCGAAGAGGTGGGTCGTCTACAGTACGCCGATGCCGAAGGCCGCCACCGTCGTCCTGCTCGACTCCGTGACGGAAGTCACGGCCGCGCACGCCGGCTGCGTCGTCGTCACGGGATCGCACGGCGGCCAGAGCGCGGGACGATACGCGCTCGCGGTGCGTGCGCGACTCTACGTATTCAACGACGCCGGAATCGGCAAGGACGAGGCGGGCATCGCCGCGCTCGCGATGCTCGACGACGCGGGCCAGCCGGCCGTCGCGGTCGCGCACACCTCGGCGCGCATCGGCGAAGCCGCGGACACCTGGACCGGCGGCATCATCTCGCGCGCGAACGCCGTGGCGGCGGCACAGGGGTATCGCGCCGGCCAGTCATTGCGCGCTGTCGTCGAACAGCGGCCCTAGGGCGATCCGAATTCGACCCGTTCGAGCGGCCACGGCGGTTCGGCGCTCAGCGCGCGGATCGCCAGCCGGGCGGCGTCCGCTTCGAACCCGCGCGGCGATGTTGCCGCCAGGCTGCGCGCCGCGTCGATCGTCTTCACGGTGCCGAGCCAGCACCAGCGATCGAAGACGTGCCAGTCCTCCCGGAAGCGCGCGGCGTTGCGCTCGACCAGCGCGACTGCGCCTTGATGCGGCCACTCCGGCAGCCGCAGCGGCTCGAGTGCCTCGCGCAGGCGCGCCGCGTGATCTTCGCGTGACTCTTCGCCGACGCAGGCGCCCTGGCAGCGGTTCAGTTGCCGGTTGAAGCACGGCGCGCCGTCGTCCGCGGCGGATCGCCGGCCTTCGAGTCCGAGGGTCTTCAGGCACAGGGCGTGATCGGCCGCGAGATGCGCGAGGAACTGGCGGGCGGCTGATCGGGAAGAGAACGGGCCGTAGCTCGTTCCCAGTCGCGCGAGGTCGAACTCGAGCGCGCGCGAGAAGAGCGGGCGCGCATGCTCGTCGAGTTGCATGATCACCTGGTTCTCGCGCCGGCGCAGCGCGATGTTGTGCGCGGGCAGCCGCGACTTCACCAGTTCCGACTCGCGCAGCAGCGCGCCGAACTCGCCGGCGGTTTCTTCCCACTCGACCCGATGGATCTCCTGCGACAGCCGCAGGTCGCGTGGAGTGCGGTGCTCCGTGTTGAAGTGGCTGGCCACGCGCGTGCGCACGTCGACGCTCTTGCCGATGTAGATCGGGTGCTCGTTGAGCCCGAAGAACAGGTAGACGCCCGGCGCGTGAGGCAGGGCGTCGAGGGCATCGGGCGGCAGGTGCGGCGGCAGGCCGGGGTGCTTCAGCACGGCGCTGACCGCGGCCTCGATCTCGCCCGGCGGATGGCGCGCGCACCACACCTGCAGCAGCCGCCACAGCACGCGCGCGTCGCCGAGCGCGCGGTGCCGCTCCTCGCCGGCCAGGTCGAACCGCTCGATCAGCGCGTCGAGCGAGTGCGGCGCGCGGTCGGGGTACAGCGCGCGGCTCAGCCGCACCGTGCAGAGCGTCCTGGCCTGGAACGCGAGGCCGGCGCGCTCGAACTCGGCCCGCAGGAAGCCGTAGTCGAAGCGGGCGTTGTGAGCGACGAAGACGGCGCCGTCGAGGCGGTCGATCAGGTCCTGCGCCACCGCTTCGAACGGTGGTGCCGCGCGCACCATCTCGTTGGTGATCCCGGTCAGCCACTCGATCTCCGGCGGGACCGGCACGCCGGGATTGACCAGCGTGGACCACTCTTCGACCCGGGCCGACTCGCCGTCGATGTCGACCAGCACGACGCCGATCTCCGTGACGCGCTCGCGCGCCGGACTCGACCCCGTCGTCTCGACATCGACGAAGGCCAGGCGCGGGGCGAAGGCGGGAACGGGCACGTTGGGGGACGGAGGCAGGCACCGATTATCGGCCCACTGGCTGGACGTGGCGCCGCGTCGGCGGCTACAGGCGCGGGCATACTTGGCGCTCCAGCGCGCCGCCGCTCATGAGGCGTCCGGCACGCCACAAGAATCGGAGACACACATGACCCTTTCCCCGGAAGCGGACAAGGCCGCGCGCCTGTCCGCGGTGGCGACCTTGATCGAGCAGCGCGTCGAGCACTCCGAGCGATCGGGCCTGCTGGTGTTCGCGGCCAGCTACTTCCACCGCATCGACCCGGAAGACATCGCGACGCGCGACGTCGAGGACCTGTACGGAGCCTCTGCTGTCGCACTGGCAGTTCGCCCAGCGGCGGGAGCCGGGCACGGCGAAGATCCGCGTGATCAGCCCGGTCGCCGGCGAGCACGGATGGTCGTCCCGCCACACGGTCATCGAGATCGTCAACGACGACATGCCGTTCCTGGTCGACTCCGCCTCGATGGAGGTCAACCGCCAGGGCCTGACGCTGCACCTGATCGTGCACCCGATCTTCGCGGTGGAGCGCGATGCGGGCGGGGCGCTGAAGGGACTCTACCCGCGCGAAAAGAAACCGGACGGAGCGCGCGAGTCGTTCATGCACATCGAAGTCGATCGGCTCGCCGATCCGATGGCGCGCGCCCAACTGGCCGAGGGCATCGAGCGCGTGCTCGGCGACGTTCGCGCGGCCGTGACGGACTGGAAGGCGATGGTCGCGCAGCTGCGCGCGGTGATCGCTGACATCGACCGCCAGGCGCCGCCGCTGGCGCGCGAGGAGGTGGCCGAGAACCGCGACTTCCTGCAATGGCTGGCCGAGGACCACCTGCTGTTGCTCGGCTACCGGCAACACGACTTTACCGACCACGATGGCGAACTCGCGTTGAAGGTCGTGCCGGGGACCGGTCTCGGGATGCTGCGCGATGCCGACGGCGGCCTCAATGGGGCGGCGAGCCTCGTCGCGCTGCCGCCGCAGGCCCGTGAGCTGGCCAGGGCGCCGTCGCCGATGCTGATGGTGACGAAGGCCAACAACCGGTCGACCGTGCACCGGCCCGGCTACATCGACTACATCGGCGTGAAGCGCTACGGACCGGACGGGCAGGCGATCGGCGAGCACCGCTTCCTCGGACTCTTCACGTCGACGACATACAGCGCACGCGTATCCGAGATTCCGCTTCTGCGCGGCAAGAAGCGGCAGGTGCTGGAACGGGCCGGCCTCGCGCCCGCCAGCCACCTCGGCAAGGCGCTCGAGCACATCCTCGAGACGTATCCCCGCGACGAGCTGTTCCAGGTCTCGACCGACGAACTGCACGAGATCGCGAACGGGATCCTGCAGCTCGGCGAGCGCCAGCGCTTCCGCCTGTTCGTCCGACGCGACCCGTTCGAGCGGTTCATCTCGTGCCTGATCTACGTGCCGCGCGAGAACTACACCACCGGGCTGCGTCGCAAGTTCCAGTCGATCCTGCTGCAGGCGTTCGACGGCAGCTCCGCGGACTTCGACGTGCTGCTCGCCGACGCGGCGCTGGCGCGCATCCACATGACGGTGCGGACGAACCCGGGACGGATTCCCGCCTACGACCGTCGTGACGTCGAGCGCAGGCTGGCGGACGCGTCGCGGCGCTGGGAAGACGACCTGCGCCAGGCGCTGAGCGACGAGGAGGGCGAAGCGCGGGCGGCGCAACTGTGCAAGCGGTTCGGCAACTCGTTCCCGGCGTCGTACCGCGAGAACGTGTCCGCGCGCGCCGCGGTCGCCGACGTGCGGCGCCTCGACGGCCTGGGGCTCGGCGGCCTCGCGCTCAACCTCTATCGCCCGCTCGAGGTGCCGGCCGGACGCCTCGGCTTCAAGGTGTATCGCTCGGGCGAACCGGTCGCGCTGTCGAACTCGCTGCCGATGCTCGAGCACATGGGCGTGCGCGTGCTGTCCGAGCAGCCGTACGAGGTCGGGCCGGAGCGGGGCGACCCGTTCTGGATCCACGACTTCGAACTCGACCTGGTCGGGCACGACGAGATCGACGCGGAGGGCATCGCACCGCTGTTCGAGGACGCCTTCAGGCGCGTGATGACGGGTGCGGTGGAGAACGACGACTTCAATCGCCTGGTGCTGCTCGCTTCGCTGTCGGCCGACGAGATCACGGTGTTGCGGGCGTACGCGAAGTACATGCGCCAGAGCGGCTTCGCGCTGTCGCAGGCCTTCATCGAGGCCACCCTCGCGAACCATCCGCGGATCGCTCGCCTGCTCGTACAGTTGTTCAAGCTCCGGTTCGACCCGAGCGCGGCGGATGCCGCCGCGGCGACGAGCCAGGTGAACGCGATCGAGCAGGCGCTGGAGAAGGTGAGCAGCCTGAGCGAGGATCGTGTGCTGCGGCAGTACCTCGCGCTGATCCTCGCGACGTCGCGCACGAACTTCTGGCGCACCGGCGTCGGCGCCAGCGGCGAGGACGGGCCGCGGCGGCCGTTCCTGTCGTTCAAGTTCGATCCCGTCGAAGATTCCCGGGCTGCCCGAGCCGCGACCGATGTTCGAGATCTTCGTGTACTCGACACGCTTCGAGGGCGTGCACCTGCGCGGCGGCAAGGTGGCGCGCGGCGGCCTGCGCTGGTCCGACCGGCTGGAGGACTTCCGTACCGAGGTGCTGGGCCTGGTCAAGGCGCAGATGGTCAAGAACACCGTCATCGTGCCGGTCGGCAGCAAGGGCGGCTTCGTGCTGAAGAAGGCGCCGCCGGCCACGGATCGCGAGACGCTGCTGAAGGAGGTCGTGGATTGCTACCGGAACTTCCTCCGCGGCTTGCTCGATCTCACCGACAACCGGTCGGCGGACAGGTTGTGCCGCCGCCACGGGTGTTGCGTCACGATGACGACGATACCTATCTCGTCGTCGCTGCCGACAAGGGCACGGCAACGTTCTCCGATATCGCCAATGACGTCGCTGCCGAATACGGCTTCTGGATGGGCGACGCCTTCGCATCCGGCGGTTCAGTGGTTACGATCACAAGAAAATGGGCATCACCGCGCGTGGCGCCTGGGAGTCGGTCAGGAATCACGCCCGCTCGCTTGGCATCGATATCGAAACCACTGGCCTGAGCGTGGTCGGGATTGGCGACATGTCCGGCGACGTGTTCGGCAACGGGATGTTGTTGTCCCGGCGTATCCGCCTGCTAGCGGCGTTCGATCATCGCCATATTTTCATCGACCCCGATCCGGACCCCGAGCAATCCTTTGTTGAGCGGGAACGACTGTTCTCGCTGCCGCGTTCTTCGTGGGCGGACTACGACTCGGCATTGATTTCCGAAGGCGGCGGTGTCTATGCGCGAAGTGCGAAATCGATCGTGCTGTCCGGGCGAGCCCGTGAGGCGCTGGGCATCAAGGCAACTCCAATGACACCGAGCGAGCTGATTCGCGCATTGCTGAAGGCACCGGTCGACCTTCTCTACAACGGCGGTATCGGCACCTACGTGAAGTCCGCGCCGAGACCCACACCGACGCGGGCGATCGCGCGAACGATGCGGTGCGTATCAACGGCGCTGAGCTGCGCTGCCGGTCGTCGGCGAAGGCGGCAATCTCGGCTTCACCCAACTCGGCCGCGTTGAATACGCCCTGGCCGGCGGAAAGATGTTCACGGACGCGATCGACAACTCGGCCGGCGTGAGATGTCGGACCACGAGGTCAACATCAAGATCCTGCTGGACGTGCCGATGGCCGACGGTGAGCTGACCGAAAAGCAGCGTAACCAGTTGCTTGGGAAGATGACCGATGAGGTGGCAGCGCTGGTGTTGCGTGACAACACTTACTCAGGCGCTGTCGACTTGCGGTACAGGCGCCCAGGGCGTTGCGCTCCTGGGAGAGCAGGCGAGTTTCATGCGCTACCTGGAGCGACAGGAACTGCTCAAGCGTGAAATCGAGTTCCTGCCGTCGGATGAAGAGATCGGCGAGCGTAAAGCTGCCCGAATCGGACTGGCCGCGCCGGAGAATGCCGTGTTGCTCGCTTACGGCAAGATGTGGCTGTATCGGGAGTTGTTGTCATCGACGGTGCCGGATGATCCTTTCGTTGCCACAGCAGTAGAGCGATATTTCCCCTCCGCCTTGCGTGATCGCTTTCGCGATGCCATGTATCAGCATCCCCTGCGCAGCGAGATCGTCGCCACGCATGTCTGCAACAGCATGGTCAACAGGGTCGGCAGCACCTTTGTTCACCGTTTGACACAGGAGACGGGCGCTCGGCCTTCGGACGTCGTTCGTGCCTACCTGATGGCGCGGGAATCGTTCGGGCTGGTCCCCACCTGGCAGGCGATCGAGGCGCTCGACAACGTCGTCGCCGACGAAGTCCAGTCGCAGATGCTGAACGAGCTCGGGCGCCGCACGGCGCGCGCGACGACCTGGTTCCTGCGCTCGCGGAGGCTCGCCGAGCCGATGGAGGCGACCATTGCCGGCTTCGCGCCGGCGGCACGCCAGATGCTCGAGTTCATCGCCAGCGCCCCGGTGGGCGCTGCGTGGCGCGCTCCGATCGCCGAGCGCCAGAAGACCCTGGAAGCCAATCGCGTGTCTTCCGAACTGGCGCTGGCGGTCGCCGCGTCGGAAACGTCGCTGGCGGCGCTCGACGTCTGCGAGATTGCCAACGCCGCGCAGCGACCGTTGCCGGAAGTCGCCGCCAGCTACTTCGCGGTCGGCGAATTGCTCGGGCTCGCGCGGTTGCGCGGGCAGGTCGCCGCCTTGCCGGCCGACAGCTACTGGCAGGGCCTGGCAAGGACAGCGCTGAACGACGACCTCGCTGGCTTGCAGCGCCAGATCACCGCCGACGCCCTGAAGGCTGGTGGTGCGCCAGCGTGGGAGAACGCGCAGAGTGCCGCCATCGGCCGCGCGCGCAAGATGCTCGCGGAGCTGGCCGAGAGCCGCCACGCGGACCTTGCGATGCTGTCGGTGGCGCTGCGCGAACTGCGCTCGATCGCCTAGAGGCGGGCCTGCAACCCGGCCAACTCGCGACGCGCGGGGCGATGACCGATGCCGACCGAACTGCGCGACCGTTTCACGCCGACCGCCGTCGGCCTCGTGTCGCGCGCGTGGGTCATCAAGGAGGTCGAGGGCCGGGTGTCCGATCCGGCGCTCCGACCCGCGTTGATCGACGACCTCGTCGGCTACGAGCCACCACGCCAGCACGCGCTGCGGAACATGTTCCTGTTCTGGCTGACCGCCATCGCCGCGTCGGCCCTGGCCGGCGCGCTGGACGTTCCGCGATGGACCGGCTTCGTCGTCGCGGTGGCGTTGTTCGCGTGGCTTGCGCGCCTGCTCGCCGAGAAGGCGCTGCGGTGGCGGCTGGATCAGTTGCTGGACGAGCGGTAGCGCTTCAGCAGCAATGCGTTGCTGACCACCGAGACGCTGGAGAACGCCATGGCCGCTCCGGCGAAGATCGGCGTCAGCAGTCCGAACGCGGCCAGTGGGATGCCGATCACGCTGTGGATGAAGGCCCAGCCGAGCGAGTCCTTGGACGAGCGAGCCCTCAGGATCGGACCTTTTCTGGGCCGGAGCGGGCACGGAAGCGCTTCAGCAGCAACGCGTTGCTGACGCACCGAGACGCTCGAGAACGCCATCGCCGCTCCGGCAAGATCGGCGTCAGCAGTCCGAACGCGGCCAGCGGGATGCCGATCACGTTGTAGATGAAGGCCCAGAACAGGTTCTGCCGGATCTTGCGCACCGTCGCGCGCGAGATCGCGATGGCGTCGCGCGACGAGCCGCGGATCGGAGCGCAGCAGCGTGATGCCGGCGGCGTGCATGGCGACGTCGGTGCCGGAGCCCATCGCGATGCCGACGTCGGCGGCGGCGAGCGCCGGCGCGTCGTTGATGCCGTCGCCGACCATCGCGACGATCCGGCCGTCCTTCTTCAGTGCCTCGACGCGCTTCGCCTTGTCGCGCGGCAGCACGTTGGCTTCGTAGTCTTCCAGTCCGAGCTGGCGCGCGATGTGCGCGGCCGCGCCCGCGTTGTCGCCGGAGATCATCGTCGTGCGGATGCCGAGCCGGCGCAGCTCGCCGATCGCCGCCTTCGCTGTCGGCTTGGGCTCGTCGCCGAAGGCCAGCCAGCCGAGCACTTCCGTTCCGGCGGTGGTGCGGCGCGCGAGCCAGGACACGGTTGCCCCCGTGCAGCCTGGGCCTCGGCCTCCGGAAGCAGGGCGGACAGGTCGGCCTTCCAGTCGTCCATCAAACGGCGGCTGCCGAAGGCGAGCTCGACCATCCGGCCATCTTCGCCGTCGAACTTCGCACTGACGCCGCGTCCCGCCAGGTCGCGGTGGTCGCGCGCCGTGGGGGCCGCGGAGTCCGGCAGCGATTCCTGCGCCACCGCCTCCCGCACGGCGTCGGCGAGCGGGTGATTGCTGCCGGCGTTCACGGCAGCGGCGAGGGCCAGCACCTGGTGATCGGCCGGCACCGGCGTGCTCGCTGACCGCCACCACGCGCGGCTTGCCGATGGTCAGGGTGCCGGTCTTGTCGAACGCGACGACCTCGATCCGCCGCGCGAGTTCGAGCGCCTCGGCGTCCTTGATCAGCACGCCGTGCCGCGCGGCTACGCCCGTTCCCGCGATGATCGCGGTCGGCGTGGCGAGGCCGAGCGCGCACGGGCAGGCGATCACCAGCACGCTGACTGCGTTGATGAGGGCCTGCTCGAAGGTGGCGCCCGCGAGCAGCCAGCCGATCACCGTGGCCAGCGCGATGACGAGCACGACCGGCACGAAGACGGCCGCCACCTTGTCGACCATGCCGCTGGATCGGCGCCTTGGCGGCCTGCGCGTCCTCGACGAGTCGAATGATCTTCGACAGGACGGTTTCCGCGCCGACGGCCGTCGTCTCGACTTCGAGGCGGCCGCTGCCGTTGATCGACCCCGCCGTCACCTTGTCGCCGACCGCCTTTTCCACCGGCAGGCTCTCGCCGGTGAGCATCGACTCGTCGACGCTGCTCGTACCGGTGCGGATCAGGCCGTCCACCGGGACGCGATCGCCGCCGCGAATGACGACGACGTCGCCCAAGCGGACATCGTCGATCGGAACATCGGCCGGCTGGCCGTCGCGCAGCACCAGCGCCTTGTCGGGACGCAGCGCGGCAAGCAGCCGGATCGCCTCGGACGTCTGCCGCTTGGCGCGCGCCTCGAGCCACTTGCCGAGCAGCACGAGCGCGATCACGACGGCGGCGGCTTCGAAGTACAGGTGCTGCATGTGCCCGAGGCCGTGCGCCCGGACGCCGTCGATCCAGAGATAGAGCGACAGGCCGTAGGCGGCCAGGGTGCCGAGCGACACCAGCAGGTCCATGTTGCCGGTCCGCGCCCGCACCGCCCGGGCTGCGGCGACGTAGAAGCGGCGCGCGCACCAGAACTGCACCGGGGTGGCGAGCAGCCACTGCATCCACGCCGGCATCATCCAGTCGACGCCGACGAGCGTCAGGTGCGAGCCGAGCAGCAGCGGAGCCGCGAGCGCGATCGCCAGCAGCGCGTCGCGGCGCAGCCCGGCGGCGGAGTCCATCGCCACGGCCTCGCCCTGCCGCGAGTCGGCGATCGGTGATGCCCGATAGCCCGCCGCTTCGATCGCCGCGAGCAGGTCGCGGACGCTGGCGGCGCCGGACACGAGGTCGACCGTCGCCGTCTCCGTGCCGAGATTGACGTTCGCCTTCAGCACGCCCGGCACCGCACCGAGCGCCTGCTCGATGCGCGAAACGCACGAGGCGCAGGTCATGCCCTGCACGGCGAAGCGCAGGTGCTGCACCGGCACCTCGTACCCGGCGGCGCTCACCGCGCCGGTGAGCGCGGCGGCGTCCAGGCCGGCCCCCTCGACCGCTGCGGACTCCGTGGCGAGATTCACCGCGACTCTCCGCACCCCCGGCACCTGCGCGAGCGCCTTCTCGACGTGCGCGACGCAACTGGCGCAGGTCATGCCCTGGACGGGCAGCACCATGCGGTGGTCAGTCCCGGTCGAAGGGGCGCCGCCTGGGGCGGCATGGAATCGCGGTCCACGTTCGTCGGTTCGTCAGTCCGGACGATCGTATCCCGCGCGTCTGTGGTGGGGGTGGTACGGGTCAACATGGAAGGGGCTCGCTCACTGGAGGACAACCGCAGCCTAGACTCCGTTCCCCGGTACGGAGTCAACACCATGGCCAACTCCATTCCCGCTTCGCGGGAGTCGATGACGATCGGCGCGCTCGCGCAGTCCGCGGGAGTGGGCGTCGAGACCGTTCGCTACTACCAGCGCCGCGGCCTGCTGCCGCAGCCCACGCGGCCGTACGGAACGATCCGGCGCTACGGCCCGGACGACGCGTCGCGGCTGCGTTTCATCCGCCGCGCGCAGGAACTCGGGTTCACGCTGGACGAGATCGGCGAGTTGCTCGAGTTGCAGGACGGGACCGATCGCCGGGCCGTCCGCCGCATCGCCCGTGCGCGGCTCGAGCAGGTCGAGTCGCGCCTGACGGATCTCCAGCGCATGCGGGCGGCCCTGGAGCACGTCATCCGCGATTGCGAGCAGGCACCCGGGGCGCCACGGTGCCCGATCATCGATGCGATCGATCCGGGGGCCTCGGAAGCCTGATCGAGTGGCGCATCGGCGTACCTGAGGTGAAATCGCAACAAAGCAGGCTAAATTCTTGCCAGCTTTGCGCAATTTCTTGTTGGCTGCGAATGCCTGCCGCGACAATGAACTCGTCCCGGCTCACGGCAGCAGCACCCCATGGAAGTTGGCGAGTCACCGCTCGGCATTGCGCCGCTGGCTGTCGATCAGCCGACGGCTGGGCGGGCGCGGGCGTTCCGGGATCCCGTCCCGACGCTCCCGTTCCCCGAGAAGTTCGTTGGCTCGTTCAATGAAGACGGATCGGTCCGCGTCGGCACCGAGCGTCTGGCTTTCGAGGTCCGGCGGGTCGAAACGCAGGACGACCTGTTCAAGACCGTGGCCATCCGCTACGAGGCGTATTCGCGCCACCTTCCGGAACTGGGTCGCCGCCTGACCGCACCGGAGCCGGCCGACACCGAGCCGGGCTACACGGTGTTGCTGGCCGAGAACCGCCTCGATCGCTCCGCGCTCGCGACCGTGCGGCTGCAGGTCAACGAGTTCGGCCCGCTCGCGCTCGAGCGCTCGATCGCCCTGCCGGGCTGGTTGCAGGGTCGCAAGCTGGCCGAAGCGACGCGCCTTGCGCTGGCCGACAGCGTGCGGGGCCGGTTCGTGACGCAGGTGATGTTCAAGGCCTTCTTCCAGTTCTGCCTGGAGCAGGACGTCGAGTGGATGGTGGTCTGCGCGCGGCCTCCGCTGGACCGCATCTACCTTTCGCTGCTGTTCGAGGACGTCGTCCCTGGCGGGGCGTTCGTCCCGCTCAAGCACTCGGCGAACATTCCTCACCGTGCCCTCGCGTTCAACGTGGCCACCGCCGAAGCCCGCTGGCGAACGGCCGGGCACTCGATGTACGCGTTCATGGGCCTCACACTCCACCCGGACATCCGCGTCGGAATCCCGGGCCCAAGTGCGGTCCCAAACACCGCCTATTACCGGGATCGCCTCCCGGCGCTCTGAGCCATCCTCGCGGCTGAGGTAGACCGCGGCCGGGCATCACCTGAGCCTGCGCGCGCCTGCCGAACCACAAGAGGGAACAGCGGACCGTGAACCGACGGCCCCTTCATCGAGCGCTGTCGATCGCGGACGTCCGTCGGGCGGGAGTCGCGTCGCGATGAAACGCACGCTGGCGCTGCTGAGGGCGGAACCCGATGCGGGCCTGGCCGCACGCGCGCTGCACGTCTTTGCAATGGGCGCGATGCCGGTCCTGCTGGCCGTGCTCACGCTGATCTCCGTGGTCTTCTGGCAGGACCGCTATTCGCCCGAAGCTCCCGCCGTGACGCCGCTGAAGGTGCTCGAGGCGGAGCCAGGACAGGCGCCATCCAGCATGCTGCCGCTGGTCGACAGCGTCGCGCCGGTGCCCTTCGTCGATACCCGCCTGTCGACAAGGCCGTTCTGGATGCTGGTCGACCTCGGCGGCGTGGACCACCACACCACGACGGTTGCCTTCCTGTCCCGCCACGCGGTGAAGCTGACGTGCTGGGACCCGGCGAACATGAAGTCGCCGCTCGCGTCGGCCGACCGGGAGCGCTTCAAAGGACCGGTGCGGGTGGCGCGGTCGGGCTTCGCTCTCGACCTGGCCGCTACGCAGGCGCCGTCCGCCCTTCTTTGCGAGAGTCGGTTCGAAGGACCGGCGCGCATCCGCGTCGAACGCTGGAACACGGCGGACTTTGCCACGGCGGTCGCCGCCTTCCACCGGTCATCGGGACTGCTCGAAGGCGGCACGCTCATCCTCGCCGCGTTCGTGTTCCTGGTGGCGCTCGTCAATCGGGAGTGGATCTACGTGCTGTTCGCCGGCTGGCTGGTCGCCAACTTCCAGCTGGCGGCCATCTCCGCGGGTTTCGACTGGACGTGGTTCGGCCGCGTGGTGCCCGAGTCGATGATCCTGCCTATGCGCAAGGCGGGCATCGCCGCCTACTGCCTGCTGACCATCGCGCTCTTCGGCCGGCTGTTCGACGCCGATCTCAAGCAGCTTCGCGAGCGCTGGATGCTGGTGCCGGTCCAGTGGTCGGGCGTCCTGCTGATGGTGTCGGCGTTCGCGGCGCCGTTCTCGATCTTCCTGCCGATCATGTGGGCATCGGTGGCATTCGGCGTTTCGGTCATCGCCTTCCTGCTGATCCGTCTCCTGCGCACGGCGCGCAGCGCGGTGGCCATGTGGTACGGCGCCTCCCTCGCGCTGACCCTCGTTTCGGGACTGTACGAGGTGCTCGCCGCCGCGTTCGGCCTCAAGGTGCTGATCGGCGCGGTCAACAGCGTCACGGCGGCACTCGCGTCGAGCCTGCTGGCGGCGCTGGCCATTGCCGCGCAGTTCCGCGCCGAGCGGGACAAGCGGGTGGCGGCGGAAGCGGAGTCGCTGCGCGCGTCGAGCAAGCTCGCGTCGACGTACAAGGCGATCCCGATCGGACTGTTCACCGCCGACGAGAACGGCACGCTGGTGCAGACGAACCCGGCGTTCCGCACGATCGTGGGCCTCGGCCGCGAGGCCGCGAAGCGTGCGACCTGGTCGGACCTGTTCCCCGCACACGACTGGAAGACGGTCGTCGACGTCACCACGCACTCGGTGCGGGAACTCGAGGTGCACCGGTCGGCGCTGACAGGCGAGGAGCGCTGGTACGTGGTCCACGCGACCCGGTCGGGGGACGTGGTCGAGGGCTCGCTCCAGGACGTGACCGAGCGCAAGACCGCGAACGACAGGCTGCGGTTCCTCGCCGATCACGACCCGCTGACGGGCATCCTGAACCGCCGCGGCATCGAGATGAACTTCGCGCGGCTGGCACGGCGCCGGACCCCGCGCCCGGCGGCGCTCGCCTACCTCGACCTCGACCGCTTCAAGCTGATCAACGACCTGTACGGCCATCCGGCCGGCGACGAAGTCCTGCGCCAGCTGTGCGATCGGGTCAAGTCGCACCTGGCCGAGGCCGAGTCCTTCGCCCGCGTCGGGGGCGACGAGTTCGTCATCCTCTTCCACGACGCGCCCATCGTGCGGGCGCGGGCGATCTGCGCGGCGCTGGTCCAGGCGATCGAGGACCTGCCGTTCAGGATCGGTGACAAGGCCTTCCAGGTGAAGGGCTCGATCGGCCTGATCGAGCTCGATCGCGAGATCAGCTTCCGCGACGCCGTTGCCACCGCAGACCGCGCCTGCCGCGAGGCCAAGACCGGCCAGCAGGGGCACGTCGTCGCGTACGAGCAGAGCAGCGAGCTGTTCCGCGAGCGCATCGAGGAACTGCGCCTGATCGAGCGGATCGGACAGGGACTGGAGGACGACGGCCTGTTCCTCGAGATGCAGCCGATCATGTCGCTGGACCGGCCGTTCGACTCGCTGAACTTCGAAGTGCTGCTGCGGATGCGCGACCGCGACAACAACGTGATTCCCCCCGGCAAGATCATCAGCGCTGCCGACAACAACGGGCGCATGGCGATCATCGACCGCTGGGTCCTCGAGAAGACTCTGATCTGGATCGAGCAGAACCGGTCGCGCTTCACGGCCACCCACTTCATCTGCGTCAACCTGAGCGGCAGCTCGCTGAACGACGAGCGCTTCGTCGAGGATGCGTTCGCGATGCTGTCGTCGCACCCGCTGGCGTCGTCGCTGCTGTGCCTGGAGGTCACCGAAAGCGTGGCGCTGCACGACCTGCAGAACACGGGGCGATTCATCGACCGGGCGAAGTCGCTGGGCGCGAAGATCGCGCTCGACGACTTCGGCGCCGGCTACTCGTCGTTCAGCTACCTGCGCGACCTGCCGGCCGACGCGCTCAAGATCGACGGCGCCTTCATCAAGGGCGCCAGTTCGCATCCGGCCAACGTCGCGATCCTGCAGGCAATCATCGAGCTGACGCACAACCTCGGGATGAAGAGCATCGCCGAGTGGGTCGAGGACCTCGAGACGATGGAACTGCTCGCCGAGCTCGGCGCCGACTACGTGCAGGGCTTCGCGATCGCGAAGTCCCAGCCCGGCGAGCGCCTGGTGCAGGCGAAGTCGTCGGCGGAGTTCATCGAGGACCTCTCGATCCGCCGCTTCGTGCAGGAGCGCAAGGGCTTCCGCAAGCCGCCGGCGCCGATCCGCTTCCTGATGGGCGGCCGCGTCGCTTCCAGCCGGTAGCGGGGCCGCGGGGCTACTGCGCGCTGTCGGCCGTGGTCACCGAGCCCGACCGGCGCACGAACTCCAGCACGGCATCGCGGTAGACCGCGCCGCCGGTGCGGCTCGAGCCCGAGTGCGTGCCGCCTTCGATCTTCACCAGCTTCTTGGCGCTGCTGCCGGCCGCGGCATACAGCGCATCGGCCATTTCGTGCGGCACCACGCGGTCTGCGGTTCCGTGCAGCACCAGCAGCGGCGCGCGCACCTGCTGGATCTTGGACATCGAGTCGAACGGCTGCGTCACGGCCAGATCGATGCCCGGCACCCAGCCCCACTTCATTCCGCGCACGACGTCCGGGATCGACGTGAAGGTCGACTCGATGATCACGCCAGCGAGCCCGGTCGGGTCGTCCTTGAGCTCCCGGGCGGCCAGGTCGACCGCCAGTGCGCCGCCGAGGCTGTGGCCGTAGACGAACCTTCTGGCGGGATCGGGCTGGCGCCGCTTCAGCTCCGCGAAGGCCAGCCGTGCATCCTCGGCGGCCGTCTCCTCCGACGGCAGCAGCTCGGTGCTCCTGCCGAAGCCGCGATAGTCCACGGCGAGCACGTTGAATCCCAGCTCGTGCCACCGCGCGATGCGGAACACGCTGCCGTTCATGTTCCAGCGCGCTCCGTGGAGGTACAGGACCGTGGGCGCGTCCGCCGCGTCCAGCGGCTGGGCGATATGCCACATGTGGACGCGGTCGCCGTTCGGCAGCGTGAGGTCGAATTCCTCCGTCCCGCTGAGCGGCTCGGAGAACCAGCGCGGATTGTCGCGCGCGGGGTTGAAGATGGCCTGGCGCTGCCACTCGTCGAGGGACGAGCAGCCGACAAAGGCACCGCCGAGGCCGAGAACGATGGCCAGCAGGGCAAGGGGACGGGTCAGGAGTCGCAGCATCGGCGATTGGACCGGCCAGCCTCGGCGGAGTTTCGTCTCAGACGGGGCCGATGAAGTCCCGCTTGCCCAGCTCGACGCCGTTGTGGCGCAGGATGTCGTACGCCGTCGTGACGTGGAAGTAGAAGTTGGGCAGGACGATGTTGGCCAGGTAGGTGACGCCGTCGAAGGACTTGTCTTCGCCTCGCATCTTCATCGTGACCGTGCGCGCATCGGCCCCTTCGAACTGCTCCGGCCTGAAGCTCTCGACGTACGCGATGGTCTTCGCGATGCGCGCCTTGAGGTCGTCGAAGGTGGCTTCGTTGTCCTCGTACTTCGGCGGCTCGTTGCCGGTCAGCCGCGCCACCGCGCCTTTCGCGAAGTCGCCGGCGATGCGGACCTGGGTCGACAGCGGGAACATGTCCGGGAAGAGCCGGGCGCCGACCAGCACCGCGGGATCGATCTTGCGAGCGGCCGCGTGCGCGGCACCCTTGTCGAGAACGCCTTCGAGATTGCGCAGGATGCGCACGAATACGGGCGCAGACAGCGTGTACATCAGGTTGGCCACGTCGTCCCCCTACCTTTTCCGTTTGAGGTTCAGCATGGTGCCACGGCAGTTGGCGGCCCCGCACCGGCACGCGTAGTTCTTCTTCAGCGTCGGCGTGATCCGCTCGTCGATCACGAGACCGTAGTCGTAGTTCAGCTCCTCGCCCCGCCGGATGTCGCGCATGGCCTGGATGAACACCCGGCCGTCGTCGGTCTCCTCGGTCTCGCAGTTGGGATCACACGAGTGGTTGATCCAGCGCGCGGCGTTGCCGCGCGAGGCGGCATCGATCACCGTCTTGCCGTCGGACAGCGAGAAGAAGAACGTGTGGTGCGGATCGTCGGGATCGGACGGTGGCCGCCGATCGGCCTCCTTCCAGGTGATGCGCTCGCCCCGGTACTCGATGACTTTCTCACCGGCCTTCAGCTTGCGCGCGGCATAGACGCCGCGTCCGTGGATCTTCGAGTTCCTGACGATGATGCGCGTGGTGCGCGTGGACGACATGGTGGAGGTTCGCGTTGGGTTGAGGGAGGATGGTTGGTTCGGCCGCGCCGTGCCCGTTCACTCGAGGCCGATCAGTCGCCGGAACTCCTCGAGCGGGCTGGACTTCAGCACGTCGAGGAGGTTGTTGAACTGGTCGGTCCACAGCGACAAGGACGGATCCGGCTCGATGGGCGTGGCGACGTCGAGCGACGCGTGGGCGAACGGCGCGTCCGTGCGCGCGATCAGCACCCAGTCGGTGATCGAGGCCGAGCCGCTGCCCGTCGGGCTGTCGCTGACGAGGCGCGCCTTCAGATCCAGCGACTGCGCGATGTTCGCGAGCACCGGTTTCAGGTCGATGAACCGGTTGGAGATGTGGATGGCGAGGATGCCGTCCGGCGCGACGTGCTGCATGTAGAGGTCGATCGCCTCGCGCGTGATCAGGTGCACGGGGATCGAGTCGCTCGAGAAGGCGTCGAGCGCCAGCACGTCGTAACCCTGCTTCGCTCCGCGCGCGAGTTCGCGCTCGAGCGACAGGCGCGCGTCGCCGAGCACGAACTCCAGGTTCGACGGTGACGAAGGAAGGTACGAGAAGTAGCTCTGCGCAAGCGCCAGCACGTCGGGATCGAGCTCGTAGAACCGGACCGTGTCGCCGGCGCGCCCGTAGGCGGACAGCGTCCCGACGCCAAGCCCGACGACGCCCAGTCGCACCGGCCCGGCGGCCTGCCTCGCTTCGATCGCGCGGCCGACGCCCGAGGTGCGTGCGTAGTAGGTCCCGGGCTCGAGGCGGTCGGGCGCGGTCGTCGACTGCTCCCCGTGCAGGATCACGCCGTGCAGAAGACGGCGCACCTGGAGGTCCCCCGTGCCCTGCTCGCGCACCCGCAGCGTGCCGTAGAAGTTGCGGTGCATGTAGATCACGTCGTCGCGCAGGAACGTCAGGTACTCCGAGCCGTACCAGGCCGTGGCCAGGCTCGCCACCAGCGCCGGGCCGATCAGGAACTTGTTGTTCCAGACGACGACGAGGGCCATCGCGGCGAGCGCCATCAGCGCGAGCGGCAGCTCGAACGTCGTCGGGAACAGGCGCGGCGCGACGAGGCCGACGAACAGCCCGCCGAGCGCGCCGCCGAGCGATATCGTCAGGTAGAACTGGGTCAGGTAACGCGGCGTCGGCTTGCGCAGCGCCAGTTCGCCGTTGCAGAAGAACACGCTCACGAACATGCCGACCGAATACAGCGGAACGGCGAGGCTGACGTCAAGCACGCCCCGGCCGGCGGACAGTCCGGCGGCCATGCCGACCACGAACAGCAGCGTGACGAACATCATCCAGCGCTCGTACCAGCCGCGGCCGCCGCGCCCCTCGAACGCGAGCACGAACGTCAGCAGGTACAGCGACAGCGGCATTACCCACAGGAAGGGGACCGACGCGATGTTCTGCGTGATGTGGCTGGTCGACGCGAGCAGCATCACCGATCCGAGCGCGGAGAACGCGAGCCACATCGCGTAGTCCCGGCCCGAGGGCGCGGGACCGACGGGCGCATCGGCGGACGGCGCGCTGGTGTCGACGACGTGAGGCCCTTCCGCGCCCCGGCTCGACTTCCACGCCGACAGGGCGCAGGCCAGCACGAACATCGCGTATGCGCCGCTCCAGACGATCGACTGCGTGCGCGACGTGGTGAACGGCTCGATGGCGAACGGAAACGCCAGCAGCCCGATCAGCGAGCCGAAGTTGGACAGCGCGAACAGGCGGTAGACCGTCTTCTCGGGAAAGCGCGGCGCGACCCACTTCTGCAGCAGCGGACCGGTCGTCGACAGCAGAAAGTAAGGCAGTCCGATCGTCGCCGTCAGCAGCAACAGGATCCGCAGCGCCGCGTCCGTGTCCGCGGCCGGCTTGAAGGCAACGCTCGGGATGATGGGCAGGAACAGCAGGCTGGCCAGCAGCAGCGCGATGTGCAGGCGGGCCTGATGCCGGGGGGCGAGGTGGCGGGTGATCAGGTGCGAGTAGGTGTACCCGAGCAGCAGCAGCACCTGGAAGAACACGAGGCACACTGTCCAGACGGCCGACGTGCCGCCGAACCACGGCAGGATCTGCTTGGCGATGATCGGCTGGACCAGGAACAGCAGGAACGCCGACAGCAGGATCGTCGAAGCGAACAGCAGCATTGAAAGCCGGGAGTGGCCGGGGCGGGCGGCAAAGCGCGCGATTGTCGCACGCAGTGTGCAGCCTGAGCGACCGGACGCTGCGCTGACGCTACTTGCGGAACAGCCAGATGAGCACGCTGATCACGATCGACACCACGATCGAGGTGCCGAGCGGGAAGAAGAAGGAGAAGTTCTCGCGCTCGACCGAGAAGTCGCCCGGCAGCCGGCCGAAGGGCAGCCTGGAAAGCCAAGGCCACGCGATGCCCGCGACGAGCAGCACCAGGCCGATGATGATCAGGGCGCGCTGCATCGGTCCGTCGCAGCCGGCCGCGCGCGCGTCAGTCGCGCGCCGGCGCCTTGCGCGCGCCGGCGCCCGCCTTCACCGCCTTCCTGGCGGTGGTCTTGCGGGCGGCGGGCTTGGCCGCGGCCCGTTTCGCCGTCTTGGCCGGCCGCTTCGCCGCGACTTTGGCAGGCTTCGCCTCGGCCTCGGCCGGGGCGGCCTTCGTGCTTCGCTTCGCGGCTTTCTTCGCCGGCGCTTCGACCGTCGCGGCCGGCTCGCTTGCCTTCGTGGGCTTGCGCGCGGACTTGCCGGCGCGCGGCTCTCGCGGTTCGAACTCGAACCCGATCGCGCCGTCCGGCTTTTTCGCCAGGAAGGCCGAGAACTTGCGCCGCGTGCGGTTCGAGATGAAGGCCCGCAGGACATCAGTGCGGCCCTCGGCCAGCAGTTTCTCCATCTGCGCGCGCTCGATCGGCTGCTGCAGGATCACCTTGCCGGACCGGAAGTCGCAGGTGCGCTCCGGCCCGACGCTCTTCTCGCAGACGTACGCCATGGGCTGCTCGAACACGCGCGCGCCGCACTTCGGGCACGCGCCTACCGGAGCCTGGCCAGAGAAGTCGACCGGTTCCTCACTGCCGTCGTCCGCGTTCGCCTGCCCGAAATCGAACTCGAGCTTGAACTCGGGCGTGATCTTCAGCACCGCGGCGAATGGCCGGCCCATCTTGCTGATGAACCCCTGCAGCGGGCCGATGGTGCGGTCGCGCAGCAACTGCTCGACTTCCTCGACCTCGAGTGTGCGGCTGCCCGGGTGCTTGCCGATCGAGAAGTCGCATGAGCCGCAGGCGAAGCGCCGGTAGTTCTCGCTCACCACGCCGCCGCACTTCGGGCACGGCGTCTTCAGCGTGGCGGGGTCGTCGATCGGCACCGTGTCGGACTGGTAGCTCTTCGCGCGCTCGACGATCTTGCTCGTCATGCCGGCGATCTCCTTCATGAAGAGATCGCGCTTCAGCTTGCCGCGCTCCATCTGCGAGAGCTTGTATTCCCACTCGCCGGTGAGCTCGGGCGCCGTCAGTTCCTGGACGTCGAGGCCCTTCAGCAGGGTCATCAGGTCGAAGGCCTTGCGCGTGGGCCGCAGGTCCTTGCCGTCGCGCACCATGTAGCGCTGGTCGATCAGTCCCTCGATGATCGCCGACCGCGTGGCGGGCGTACCGAGCCCCTTGCCGGCCATCGCCAGGCGCAGGTCATCGTCGTCGATGAGCTTGCCGGCGCCTTCCATGGCCGTGAGCAGCGTCGCCTCGGTGTAGCGCGCGGGCGGCCGGGTCGCCGCGCCGATGGCCTTGGCATCGCTCGTCTTCACGCGCTCGCCCTGCTCGATCTTCGGCAACGACCCCTGTTCCTCCATCGCTTCGCGCCCGTAGATCGCGAGCCAGCCCGGTTCGACCAGCACCTTGCCCTCGGTCTTGAAGGAGTGGCCCTCGACCTCGGTCAGTCGCGTGGTCACGAGGTACTCGGCGGCGGGAAAGAACACGGCGAGGAACCGCTTGACCACCAGGTCGTACAGCTTTGCTTCGGCCTCGGACAGGTGGTGCGGCGTCTGCAGCGTGGGGATGATCGCGAAGTGGTCCGACACCTTGCTGTTGTCGAACACGCGCTTGTTCGGGCGCACCCAGCCCGACTTCGTGACCTTCTTCGCGAACTCGCGGTACGGCGACTCGCCGGCCAGCACGTCCATCGTCTTCTTCGCGACCGCCACGTAGTCCTCGGGCAGCGCGCGCGCATCGGTTCGCGGGTACGTCAGCACCTTGTGGCGCTCGTACAGCGCCTGCGCCAGCGACAGTGTCGACTTGGCCGAGAAGCCGAACTTGGAGTTGGCCTCGCGCTGCAACGACGTCAGGTCGAACAGCAGCGGCGACAGCTGGGTGCTCGGCTTGGCTTCCTCGGTGGCGGTGCCGGTCTTGCCAAGGCAGGCGGACGCGATGGCCTCGGCGCGCGCCTCGTCCCAGATACGTTCCGCGCGCGCGTCCGGGTCGTCGCCCTTCCTGAAGTCCGGATCGATCCAGCGGCCTTCGTACGCGCCCGACTTGCCGTCGAAGGTTGCACGCACTTCCCAGTAGTCGCGCGAGACGAACTTGCGGATCTTGTCCTCGCGCTCGGTGACGATCGCGAGCGTCGGCGTCTGCACCCGGCCGACGGTGGTCAGGTAGAAGCCGCCTTCCTTGCTGTTGAAGGCGGTCATGGCGCGCGTGCCGTTGATGCCGACCAGCCAGTCCGCCTCCGAGCGGCTGCGCGCGGCGTCGGCCAGGGGCAGCATCTGCTCGTCCGGGCGCAGCTGCTCGAACGCCTCGCGGATCGCGGCGGGCGTCATCGACTGCAGCCACAGCCGGCGCACCGGCTGCTTCGCCTTGGCAGCCTGCACGATGTAGCGAAAGATCAGCTCGCCCTCGCGCCCGGCGTCGCAGGCGTTGATCAGCTGTACGACGTCCTTGCGCTTCAGCAGCTTGAGCAGGGTCTTCAGGCGCGACTCGCTGCGCTCGATCGGCGCGAGGTCGAAGTGCGGCGGGATCACCGGCAGGTGGGTGAAGGTCCACTTGCCCCGCTTGACGTCGTACTGCTCCGGCGCCCGCAGCTCGAGCAGGTGACCGACCGCGGACGACAGCACGTACTCGTCGCTCTCGAAGAAGTCCTGCTGCTTCGTGAAACCGCCCAGCGCCCGCGCGATGTCCGCGGCCACGGAAGGTTTCTCGGCAATGATCAGCGCTTTTGACATCGAATCCGTGCAGAAAAAGAAACCGCCGGATCACGGCGGCCTCTCGTTGGTCTCTTTTCCAGAATACAGCATCGTTCAGGCCCGGGAATCCCGACGGGCCCGGGACGCTCGCGCGCGCCCTCGACGCTAGTGGACCAGGTGCTCCCCGCCGTCGTCGAGGAGTTCCTCGAGAAGCAGGGCGTCGATGTCGGCCTGCTGGCTCCACAGGACCATCAGCACGATCACCTTGAGCATCTCGAGGTCGATCGGCGCTTCATCGGTGGCGAGCGCGCGCTCGATCACGATCTCGCGCTGCGTCGGCGTCAGCTGGCCGGCCTGCTCGAGGAAGCTCAAGAAGCCGATCGCCTTGGTGCCCAGCCGGTCCACTTCGATCTTCGCGTAGACGCGGAACGCGCGGTCGCTTTCGGGGCCGACGGCGATGGACTCCTGGGTGACCTGCTCGAGTCCGGAGAGCCAGGCGAGGGCCTCGGTGATTTCCTCGTCGTCGAAGCCGGCGGCGGTGAGGCGCTTCGTGAGGGAGTCGGCGTCCGGGCACGCGTGCGGCGCACCGTAGTTTTCGTAGAGGTAGACGAGGACGTCGAACACGTTCCGCGGACTGTATGCGAGCCCGCGGTGCGTGTAAAGCCCCTGCCCAGACCTACCGCAATCTCTGGTATCTGTTGCCCGGCAGACGCTCAACATGTTGTGCCAGCTCGAGTTCGAGCAGGGTGGCGGAGAGTTCGCCGGGCGTGCGACCGCTGCGCTGCGCGAGCGTGTCGAGGTCGACCGGGTCGTGGCCCATCAGCGTGAGCAGCGCGCCTTCGGTCCCGTCCGGCTCACGGGGCGACTGCGCCGGCGCGGCAGCGGCCCGCGCGCCAAGCACGCCGAGGTCCTCGAGGACGTCCTGCGCGGACTCGACGAGCTTCGCGCCATCGCGGATCAGTCGATGGCAGCCCCTTGCGAGCGGCGAGTGGATGGAGCCGGGAATCGCGAACACTTCGCGGCCGGCCTCGGCGGCGAGGCGAGCCGTGATGAGCGAGCCGGACCGCAACGCCGCCTCGACGACGAGCACGCCCCTGGCGAGGCCGGCGATGAGGCGGTTGCGGCGCGGGAAGTTGTGCGCGATCGCCGGCGTGCGCAGCGGCAGTTCGGAGACAACGACGCCCCGGGCGCGGATCTCGTGCGTCAGCGCGCGGTGGCTGGATGGATAGATGACGTCGAGGCCGGTCCCCACCACGGCAATCGTCGAGGCATCGCCGTCCGCGGCGAGCGCGCCGCGATGCGCGGCTGCGTCGATGCCGAGCGCGAGGCCGCTGACGACCGTGACCCCGGCGCGGGCGAAAGCGGCTGCGAAGCCCTCGGCGTTGGCAACGCCCTGCTGCGTGGCATTGCGGCTGCCGACGATCGCGACCGCGGGGCGGTTCAGCAGTTCGAGCCGGCCGACGGCGAACAGCACGGCCGGCGGGTCGGCGGTTGTCAGCAGCGCCTGTGGGTACTCCGGATCGGCGAACGTCAGCAGCGCGTGGTCGGTGGATGCCGCCAGCCAGCGCTCGGTGGCGTCCACTGCGGCCTGGATGTCGGCGCCAGGCGCCCGCGCCAGTTCATGCGCGAGCGGTTCGGGGACGACCTGCAGCAGCGCGGGCAGTCCCGCGGAGAAGACGGCGTCAGGCAGCCCGAAGGCCGCGAGCAGGCTGCGCGCGGTGCGCGGGCCGAGGCCCGGTGTGAGAGTGAGGCGGAGCCATGCGGCGCGCTCGGCCGCCTGCATCTCCGCCTGGCCTTACTGGACGTTGAGGGGACGCAGCGGTTGCCGCAGGATGCGATCGGCCTCGGTCTCGCGCGGCACGTTCACGTTCACCGAGAGGTTGTCCCCCGGGTTCGAGGCACGGTCGCCCACTTCGACTGGCGACGTGCCGCGCTGGATCAGCGCGTACGAAATCGTCGGGAACACGCGGAACACGAACGCGAGCCCCATCGTCTCGTCCGGCAGCTTGATGAACTCGCGCCTGGGCGCCGTGCGGTCGAGGCGGGTGTCGCCGACGCGCCACAATTGCAGTACGTCGCCGACTGTCAGGCCGTCGTTGGCACCGCGGTTCAGCGTGATGATCTGGCCGCCGCCGGCGTAGCGCACGCCGTCGTAGATTGAAATCACGCGCCCGTCGATCGGGCTGCTCGGCCGCCTGGGCACGTAACTCTCGATCCGCTGGCGCTCGATCGGCAGCATGCGGTCACCGATGCCGATTTCCTGCTTGCTGCTGTCGATGCGGACCTTCGCGATCTCGCCGGGCCGGACCATGTTCGCCGTGCCGAGATAGAAAGCCTCGTAAGCGATCGGGTTCTTGCGAATCGTGTCGTCCGGGTCGAACAGCGGACGCAGCGGGCGGAACACGTTGTAGTTCGCGGCGGGGGTGCTCTCGATGCCACGGGCATACGCTTCGTCACCGCGGCCGACGAAGACTCGGCCCTCCTGCGTTGCGACGATGCGCGGCGCGCCGTCGAGCGTGCCGGGTTCCAGCACGAGCGGTTGCGACAGGAACGGCTCGATCAGGCTGTTCGGGATGCTCGGGATGGCAAGGCGCTGGGCGTCGAGGTCGCGGATCCGCGGCTCCAGCTTACCGATGCCCGATCCGCCATCGCCCGCGAGCTGCAGGTGGGCGCGGCCGTCGACCTTGACCAGCACGAGTTCCTGGCCCGGATAAATCAGGTGCGGGTTCCGGATCTGCTCCTTGTTCATGCCCCACAGCTCGGGCCAGCGCCACGGGCTCGTCAGGTACATGCTGGAGAGGTCCCAGAGCGTATCCCCGCGCTTGACCGTGTACCGGTCCGGCGCGTTGGGAGCCAGTTCGGAGAGCGGCACGCCGGCCTGCGCGACCTGGTCGGCCGTGCTTCGTTGTTCCGGGGTGATGGGGTAGCGGCTCGTGGCCGATTGGGCGAGCACGGAACTCGCGGCAGCGGTCAGGCTCATCACGGTGATCGCCAAAATGCCCGTCTTAGTCTTGTTCATCCAAGCTCCGTTCATGTCGGCTGCCACCCCAACGCCCCGTGGACCCAGCGTGGCCTCGCGACCGTTCAACCCGGCTGCCTTGCGGCCCGCCCCTTGAAGATTTCGAGCACGTTGCCATCTAACACAGGGCATCAGATTCTGACCCTATCGTCTTGATATCGCAACGGATACATCCCGACAAAGGGTGATGCCATACGGCTGTGCGCGGGCCATGGGCGGTCCCCTCGACAAGGCGCAGTGTGGCCCCAAACCAGCCTGGCCCGGGCGTCAAAAAGCGCGGTGACTCGGGGCGATTAAAGCGCTTTGCTGCGCCCCGCGGCATCATTGCGGTCCAGGAGATCCGAACGTGGCACTGCTTCCCATCCTTGAGTACCCGGACCCGCGGCTGAAGACCGTGGCCGTCCCCGTGACCCGGTTCGACGACAGGCTGCGCCGACTCGTCGCCGACATGGCCGAGACCATGTACGAGGCCCCGGGCGTCGGGCTCGCGGCGACCCAGGTCGATGTCCACGAGCGCCTGCTCGTGATCGACGTGTCCGAGAACAAGGACCAGCTCAGGGTCTTCATCAACCCGGAGATCGTCTGGGCGTCCGACGAGCGGGTCGAGTGCGAGGAAGGCTGCCTGAGCGTGCCGGGCGTGTACGACGCGGTGACCCGCCCGGCCAGGGTGCGCGTCAAGGCCCAGGACGAGCATGGCGACACCTTCGAGCTCGACTGCGAGGGCCTGCTGGCGGTGTGCGTGCAGCACGAGATGGATCACCTGCTCGGCAAGGTGTTCGTCGAGTACCTGTCGCCGCTGAAGCAGGTACGCATCAAGAGCAAGATGCGCAAGCGCAAGGTCAAGGCGGCCGCCTGACCGGTCGCGCCGCTTTCGCGGCCGTTCGCGGCGCCCGGTGACGCTCCGTCGCCAGGCGCTGGCGCCGTGTCGCGGGGCCGCTACAGTGGACGCCCCCCTGTGCCGACCGCGCTCCGCCTTCCAAAGGGCGCCGCCGATCTGCGGTGGCAGGCACCCTGATCAGTTCGTGGGGCGTCTGGGGGGCGCCGCCACCGGGTCGGCTTGGGGCAGATTCGGCGCGCGCCGGATGTGCGCCGCGATCCAGTCCGCGATGGCCGGCTGCAGCGCGGGCGCGAAGTCGTGGCCCATGCCCGGGACGACCTTCAGCTGCGCCCCGGGGATGTGCCGTGCGGTGTCGATGCCGGCCGCGACCGGCACCAGCGGATCGTCGGCGCCGTGGATCACCAGCGTTGGCGCGGTGATGCGCGCGAGCAGCGCGCCGGCGGTCGCCGGACGCGAGGACGGCGAGCAGCTGCCGCTCGGCGCCCGCGCGGTCGTAGCCACGCCGCGCGACCTTCTCGAGCTGGGCGCGCATCGCGGGACGCGCGCTGCGGAAGCCGGGGCTGCCGATCACGCCGAACACGTGCATCAGGTGATCGGTGATTCCTTCTGTTGTGTCGAGGCGGACGGGTGGCCGCAGCAGCACGCGGAGCGCGCGGCGGCTGCCCAGCGCCACGCGCGGACTCGGGTTGCCGGACGACGACATGATCGACGTGAGCGTGGCGACCCGCTCCGGATGACGGGCCGCGAGCACCTGCGCGATCATCCCGCCCATCGACGCGCCGACGACGTGCGCGCGCCGGATGCCCAGCGCATCGAGGACCCCGGCGGCGTCCTGCGCCATGTCGTCCAGCGTGTACGGCGCGTGGACCGGCAGGCGCATCAGCGCGCGCATCACCGCGACCTGCGCGCCGTACCGGCGCGGGCCGCGCGCGCGACTGGAGCCGCCGGCATCGCGGTTGTCGAAGCGGATGACGCGCAGGCCGTGCTCGACGAGGCGCTCGATGAACTCGTCGGGCCACGCGGCGGCCGGCATCGCAAGTCCCATGATCAGCAGCACCGGCGCAGCGGCCGGGTCGCCGAATTCCTCGACGTCGAGCGACAGGCCGTTGGCGAGAACCTTCACCTCGAACCCGGGTCGTTCGCTTCTGGACGCGATGCTGGCGGCGGCGCCGCCTCCAACTCGGCGAAGGCCTCGCTCAGGCCCCGTGCCACCCGGTGCAGGTCGGGCAGCCCGGAGCGGGCCGCGATCAGTCCGAAGTCCAGCGACCCCGCGTAGCTCTGCAAGGTGATGTTGAGTCCGAGCCCGTGCTCGACGATCGACACCGGCCAGTACGTCTTCAGGCGCGCACCGGCCAGGTAGAAAGGCATCGGTGGCCCGGGCACGTTGGAGACCACGAGGTTCGCGATCGGCGGGATGCGATTGGCAACGCCGAGCCGGCCGTAGAGGCCCGCGGCAGCGGACAGCAGCCACGGCAGGCCCAGCGACGGGAAGTCGGTCGGCACGGCGCCCCGCAGCTGCTTCATCACCGCTTTCGCGGCCGCGGAGGCGACCCGCACTTCGACCAGGCGCGCCGAGGGATCCTCGATGTCCGTCGCGAGTGACGCGAGGGTCATCGTGGCGAGCGTGGTGGCCTCGGTGTTGCCGGCCTCGCGCAGCGACACCGGCACTGCCGCGATCAGCGACTTGCGCGGGACGCCGCCATGAGCGTCGAGGTAGCGGCGGAGCGCGCCACCGATCACGGTCAGCACGACCTCGTTGATGGTCGCGCCGTGCGCCGCTGCGACCCGCTTCACACGGTCGAGCGGCAGCGAGGCCGTGGCGAAGCTGCGCGGCGCGTCGATCTGGCCGTTGAAACTGGTGCGCGGACCGAATGCCAGGTTGCGGCCGAACCCGGCGCCGCCACCTTTCACCAGCCTGGCGAGCGCGGTCGCGAGCTGGGGCAGTTGCCGGATGACCTTGACCCCCTGCACGCCGGTCGTGCGCACGGCCGTGCCGACGAGGTCCGAGAGGCTGGGGTGCTCGCCGCTGCGCCGAGGCGCGGGAGCGACCTTGCGCGGCTTCGGTGTGAGGTCGAGCAGCGCCTGCGCGAACGCCACGCCGGCGGCGCCGTCGAGCGTCGCGTGATGGACCTTGGTGTAGAGCGCAAGGTCGCCCGACTGCAGCCCCTCGATGATGTGAAAAGCCCATAGCGGCCGGTCGCGCGGCATGCACCGGGCGTGCATTCGGGCGACGGCGGCTTCGAGCTGCCGCTGCGTGCCGGGTCGGGCCAGCCGGATCCGGTGAATGTGGCGATCGAGGTCCACCTCGTCGGCGCGCACCCAGACGGGGTTGGCGAAGTTGAGCGGCATCTGCGCAAGCTGGCGCGTGAATACCGGCGACAGCGGCAACCTCCGCGCGACGTGGCGCTTCACGTCGTCCACGAAGTCGCCCCGATGACCCTTCGGCAGCTGCAGCAGGTGCACCGCGCCGACGTGCATGGGCGTGGCGGGCGTTTCCAGGTGCAGGAACAGCGCGTCGAGCCCCGACAGCGGCTTCAAGCGGCGTCTCCCCTTGTCCAGCACTGCAATTCAGTATGGCCGGATGGTAACCGGGCCGCGCTCATCGCCCGCGATCCATCGTGCGGGAGCGGCGTCCCTAGAATGGCGGCATGCGCATCGTGTTCGCCGGAACGCCGTCGTTCGCCGCCGCGGCCCTGGCGGCCCTCATCGAGGCCGCGCCAGGGCGCGGATGGACGATTCCGCTCGTGCTGTCGCAGCCCGACCGGCCGTCCGGCCGGGGCATGAAGCTGGCCGTCAGCGCCGTCAAGCAACTGGCGCAGGCGCGCGGAATTCCTGTCGACACGCCTGTCTCGCTGCGCAAGGGCGACGAGGCGGTCGCCGCCAAGCAGCGGCTCCGCGAGGCGGCTCCGGACGTCCTGGTGGTTGCCGCGTATGGACTGATCCTGCCGCAGGACGTCCTCGACACTCCCGCGGGACTGCGGCCGGGCTGGTCGCCCCGGCTGACCGCCATCAACATTCATGCCTCGCTGCTGCCGCGATGGCGCGGTGCGGCTCCGATCGCCCGCGCCATCGAAGCCGGCGACGAGTCGACCGGCATCACCATCATGCAGATGGACGCCGGGCTCGACACAGGCCCCATGCTGCTCGCCGAAGCGGTGCCGATTCCGCCCGACGCGACGTCAGGCGCCTTGACGGACACGCTGGCCGGGCTGGGCGCGCGCCTGATCGTCGACGCGCTGTCGCGCGTGAACGAGCTCGTGGCGACGCCGCAGCCCGATGGAGCCACGTACGCGTCGAAGATCGACAAGTCCGAGGCCTGGCTCGACTGGACGCAGGCGAGCCATGTGCTTGCGCGTCGCGTGCGCGCGTTCGACCCGTTTCCCGGCGCCGCCACCGTGCTGCAGGGCGTGCCAATCAAGCTTTGGCACGCCGCGGCGGTGTCGGCGCCGGGCACCGCGCCGCCGGGAACCGTGATCGAGGCGGAGGCTGCAGGCGTGACGATCGCCTGTGGCGACGGAGCCTTGCGCGTGACACAGCTTCAGCGTCCGGGAGGCAAGCGTCTCGGCGCGCGCGAGTTTCTCGCGGGGTTCTCGTTGCGCGTCGGCGAGCGTTGCCAGTCGCCGCCTGCGGCATGACCACCACCGCGCCTCTCGCCGAAGTTCTCGCGGCCGCGGCTCACGCCTGGCAGCGCTTCCGTGCTGGACATTCGCTGGACCGCGCGATCGCGCTCGCGGTGACCGGGCGTCCCGAAATGCGACCCGCCGTGCTCGACGTCAGCTACACCGCGGTCCGGCATCTCGCGTTCGCCGAGCACGCGATCCGCACGCTGGCGAGCCGGCCGCCATCGCCGCCGCTGGCGGCGCTGCTTGCGGTGGCGCTCGGACAGTTGATGCGCGAGCGCCACGCCGAGTACACGATCGTCGATCAGGCGGTCAGCGCTGCGCGTCGCGTGCCATCCATCGCGCCGGCGGCCGGGTTCGTGAATGCGCTGTTGCGCAATTTCATCCGACGTCGCGGCGAATTGATGGCGGCGCGCGACCTTTCTGCGGAGATGCGCTTCAACGTGCCGCCGTGGTGGCTCGCGCGTGTCCGCACCGCCTTTCCCGAACGTTGGGAGGCGATCCTCTCCGCCCAGTCCGAGGCGCCGCCGCTGGTGCTGCGGGTCGCAGCAGGCGTGGACGTGGACGATTACCTGCGTCGCTGCGCGGAGTCGTCCATGGCCGCGACGCGAGTGGGTGAGCGGGCGGTGTGGCTTCATTCGCCGCGCCCGGTGGCGGAGGTGCCCGGCTTCGCCGAAGGCGATGTCTCCGTGCAGGACGCCGGGGCGCAGCTGGCGGCTCCGTGGCTCGGCATCGAACCGGGACAGCGCGTGCTGGATGCCTGCGCCGCGCCCGGGGGCAAGACCGTGCACCTCGCGGAGGTTGCCGGCGCCGATGTCGTCGCGCTCGAGGTGGACGGCGCGCGTGCGGTGCGTATCCGCGAGAACCTGGACCGCACGCGGACGATCGCCGAGGTGCTGGTCGGCGACGCGGCGGAACCGTCGCGATGGTGGGACGGTAGGCCGTTCGATCGAGTCCTGCTGGACGCGCCATGCACTGCGTCCGGCATCGTCCGCCGCCATCCGGACATCCCGTGGTTGCGTCGGCCGTCCGATGTTGCACATTTGGCAACGCTGCAGGCGCGATTGCTGGGCGCTTTATGGCCGCTGCTGGAGGTGGGTGGTAGATTGCTTTACGTCGTCTGCTCGCTGTTCCCGGAAGAGGGACCGGAGCAGATCGAGCGCTTCACGGCAGAGCACTCGGAGGCGCGTGCTGTGCCCCTGCCGGCTGGCTCGCCGTGCGTGCAGCTGGAGCCGGCTCCGGCGGTGGCGCCGGCATGGGACGGCGTCTCGGCGCTGCCGACTTTGCACGACGGCTTCTTCTACGCCTTGCTCCAAAAGACCCGATGACCCCCGACCTGGCGCTTAGAGCAATCCTGCCGTGGCTGGCAGCGCTGATGCTCCTGCTGGCGCCGCTGACCGGGGGGGCCGACGAGCGCATCGGGGTCATGGCGGCCACGCTGGAGCAGCCCGCGGACGGCACGAACGGCGCCATCGTCCTCAACGCGACCTTCGAGTTCGAGCTGCCGCAGGCGCTCGAGGAGGCCGTGCAGAAGGGCATCGCGCTGTACTTCAACATCGAGTTCGAGCTGTTCCGGAAGCGGTGGTACTGGTTCGACCGCATGGTCGCGTCGCAGACGCTCGTCTACCGGCTGTCGTACAGCCCGCTGACCCGGCAGTACCGGCTGGCGCGCGGCGGCCTTTCGCAGCCGTTCGAATCGCTCGACGAGGCGCTCGCGCTCGTGAAGAGCGTGCGCAACTGGAAGGTGATGGACCGGGCGCAACTGTCTCCGCGCGACGACTACGAAGCCCAGGTCCGCATGCGGCTGGACGTCTCGCAGCTGCCCAAGCCGTTCCAGGTCAACGCGATCACCAGCCGGGAGTGGAGCCTCGCGTCCGACTGGCGTGAGGTCCGGGTCCCGGTCGACCCGCAGCCCTGAGCGCCTGCCGCCGATGTCTTCCCCTCGCTGGTTCGCTGCGCCCGGCGCCTGCGCCGGCGTGAGGACGGGAACCGATGCCTAGGGCATTGCGCTACGGCCTGCTGTTCGCCGTCTCGCTGTCGGGCGTGCTGCTGTTCCTGCTCGCGTCGGCGAGCGGCAACACCGCGTTCTTCGAGCGCAACTACCCGGTGCTGCTTGCCGTCAACGGCGTGATCGCGGGCCTGCTCTTCATCCTCGTGCTGCTGCTCGTGCGACGGCTGGTCAAGCGGTTGCGCCAGGGACGGTTCGGCGCCCGGATGATGATGCGGTTTTCCATCGCGTTCGCGCTGATGGGGGTGCTGCCCGGCGCCCTGATCTACGTCGTGTCGACGCAGTTCCTCGGACGGTCGATCGAATCCTGGTTCGATATCCGTGTCGACCGGGCCCTCGACTCGGGCCTGACGCTTGGACGCGCGGTTCTCGACAGCATCAAGGACGACGCCACCCGCAAGGCGCGCGCGTGGGCGCTCGAACTCTCGGATGTGCCCGAGTCGGCCCATGTGTCCGAGCTGAACCGGCTGCGCGAGCAGAGCGGCGTGCAGGAGGCGCTGCTGGTGACGGGAAGCGGACAGCTGATCGGTGCCAGCGGCGGCGACGTCTCGGAGCTGGTGCCCGAGATTCCGTCCGCGGCGCAGCTGCGGCAGGCCCGCACGCAACGCCTGTTCGCCGCCATCGAGGGCGAGGCGGGCGCCAGCGACGCCCGGCAGGGTTTGCGCGCGCGGGTG
>CAVPRE010000006.1:0-294533 GCA_963707725.1 uncultured beta proteobacterium
TGAGGTCGATGCCCGACATGCCGTGGAAGTCCTCGTGCAGCGACTTGCCGGCGTCCTCCTCGAGGTGCGCGCGGGTCAGGTTCACCGTCTTCACGTAGGGCTCGCCCACCTTCGGCTGCACGACGAACGTGAGCGTGCCGCCCTGCACGACCGGGATCTCGTACTGGCTGATCTGGTAGCCCTTTGGCAGGTCGGGATAGAAGTAGTTCTTGCGCGCGAAGATGCTGCGCGGCGCGATGGTGGCGCCGATCGCGAGGCCGAACTGGATGGCGCGCTGCACCGCCCCGCGGTTCAGGACCGGCAGCGTGCCGGGCAGCGCGAGGTCGAGCACGTTCGCCTGCGAGTTCGGCTCCGCGCCGAACGCGGTCGACGAGCCCGAGAAGATCTTGCTCGCCGTCGTCAGCTGGGCGTGCGTTTCAAGCCCGATCACCACTTCCCACTGCATGGCCCGGTTCCTGGTGGAAGGTTTCGGTGGATTCTCGCGTGCAGCGGCGCGGTCACGCGCCCGGCGGAACGAGTCTGTGCCAGTCGGTCGCCTGCTGGTAGGCGTGCGCCGCGCCCAGCATCCGCGCCTCGTCGAAGTAGTTGGCGATCAGCTGCAGGCCGACCGGCCGCCCGCCGTTGACCGGCGTACCGAAGCCGCACGGAATGCTCATCGACGGCACGCCGGCGAGGCTACCCGGGACGGTATAGAGATCCGCCATGTACATCGCGACCGGATCGGCCGCCTTCTCGCCGAACCCGAACGCGACGCTCGTCGTGACCGGGCCCGCGATCACGTCGCACTGCTGGAACGCGCGCTGGAACTCGTCCGCGATCAGGCGGCGGACCTGCTGCGCCTTGATGTAGTAGGCGTCGTAGTACCCGTGCGACAGCACGTAGGTGCCGATCAGGATGCGGCGCTTGGCCTCCGGCCCGAAGCCTTCGGCGCGCGACTTCTTGATCATGTCGGTCAGGTCGCCGTAGTCCCTGGCGCGGTGGCCGTAGCGCACGCCGTCGAAGCGGGACAGGTTGCTCGAGCACTCCGCCGGCGCGACGACGTAATAGACGGGAATGCCGAGTTCAGCGTTGGGCAGGGAGACCTCACCAGCACCGCCCCCGAATTTGCGGTACTCGTCGAGCGCCGCGCGCACGGCCGCCTCGACGTCCGGCTGCAGTCCGGCGCCGAAGAACTCCTTCGGCACGCCGATCCTCAGGCCCTTCACGCCCGAGCCGAGGCAGCGTGTGTAGTCCTCGCTGGGGCGGTCGACACTGGTCGAGTCCTTCGGGTCGAAGCCGAGCATCTCGTTGAAGACCAGCGCCGCGTCCTCGGCCGACTGCGTCATCAGGCCTGCGGTGTCCAGGCTCGAGGCGAAGGCGATCATTCCCCAGCGCGACGGCCGGCCGTAGGTCGGCTTGGTCCCGGTGATCCCGGTGAACGCGGCCGGCTCGCGGATCGACCCGCCGGTGTCCGTGGCCGTGGCGACCGGCGCGATGCGCGCCGCCACCGCGGCCGACGAGCCGCCCGATGAGCCGCCGGGGACCGCCTTCGGGTCCCAGGGGTTCAGCACGTTGCCGTAGGCGCTGTTCTCGTTGCTCGAGCCCATCGCGAACTCGTCGCAGTTGAGCTTGCCGAGGGTCACCATGCCGGCGCGGCCGAGGTTGTCGACCACGGTGGCGTCGAACGGGCTCATGTAGCCCTCGAGAATCCGGCTCGACGCCGTCGAGCGGAAGTCCCGGGTGACGAAGATGTCCTTGTGCGCGATCGGAACGCCGGTGAGGGCGGTCGCCTCGCCGCGGGCCCGGCGCTGGTCGGCGGCCCCGGCTTGCGCCAGCGTCACTTCCGGACGCACGTCGAGGAAGGCGTTCAGGTCGCGGCGGGAGTCCATCCGGCCAAGGAACATCTTGGCGAGTTCCACCGCCGAGACCTCCCGGGCGGCCAGCGCGCGCGCGAGTTCCGCCACCGAGGCATGCGCCAGGTCGGCCATGGCTACTCGATTACCTTTGGAACGAGGATCAGGCCGTCCTGCTGCTCCGGCGCATTGGCGAGGTTGGCGGCGCGCTGGTCGGACTCGGTGACGACGTCGTCGCGCAGCCGCTGGTGGCCCCCCAGCGGGTGGGCCATGGGCTCGATGCCGGTCGTATCGACCGCGCGCATCTTCTCGATCATCGCGAAGATGTCGGCCAGTTGCTCGAGCGTCCGCTGCGCTTCCTCGTCCGTGACTTCGATCCGGGCGAGATGGGCAATGCGACGAACCTGTTCGAGATCGAGTGCCAAGGCGGGGAGGGGCCGGAGTAAGCCGCTCGAAGATCCGAGCTAAAGCGAACGGTTGAAGTGCGGTTTGCGCAGTCGATTAGTTTATCATCGCGCCTTCTCTTCAGACTCTGCGCTCCTCTGGAGAAAGACGCGTCCGCAGAGGCGCCGGAACGGAAGCAGCGCAGCTCGCCAACGGGCACCAGGGCACACAGGGCGGTACATGTTCGGTTTTCTCCGCAGCTATTTCTCCAACGACCTCGCCATCGACCTCGGCACGGCCAACACGCTGATCTACGTGCGTGGCAAGGGCATCGTCCTCGATGAGCCGTCGGTTGTCGCCATCCGGCAGGAAGGCGGGCCCAACGGCAAGCGCACGATCCAGGCCGTCGGCAAGGAAGCCAAGCAGATGCTCGGCAAGGTCCCCGGAAACATCGAGGCGATCCGCCCGATGAAGGACGGCGTGATCGCCGACTTCACTGTCACCGAGCAGATGCTCAAGCAGTTCATCAAGATGGTGCACCCGTCGAGCCTGTTCGCGCCGAACCCGCGCATCATCATCTGCGTGCCGTGCGGCTCCACCCAGGTGGAGCGCCGCGCGATCAAGGAGTCGGCCGAGGCGGCGGGCGCATCGCAGGTGTTCCTGATCGAGGAACCGATGGCCGCCGCGATCGGCGCCGGCCTGCCGGTGTCCGAAGCGTCGGGCTCGATGGTGGTCGACATCGGCGGCGGCACCACGGAAGTCGGCGTGATCTCGCTCGGCGGAATGGTCTACAAGGGCAGCGTGCGCGTTGGCGGCGACAAGTTCGACGAGGCGGTGATCAACTACATCCGCCGTAACTACGGCATGTTGATCGGCGAGCCGACGGCGGAACTGATCAAGAAGCAAATCGGATCGGCGTTCCCGGGCTCCGAAGTCCGGGAAATGGAAGTCAAGGGACGCAACCTGTCCGAGGGCATCCCGCGCAGCTTCACCATCTCCAGCAACGAGATCCTCGAGGCGCTCACCGATCCGCTGAACCAGATCGTCTCCAGCGTGAAGATCGCGCTCGAGCAGACGCCGCCGGAGCTCGGTGCCGACATCGCCGACCGCGGCATGATGCTGACCGGCGGCGGCGCGCTGCTGCGCGACCTCGACCGGCTGCTGATGGAGGAAACCGGCCTGCCCGTCGTCGTGGCCGAAGAGCCGCTGACCTGCGTCGTGCGCGGCTGCGGCATCGCGCTCGAGCGCATGGACAAGCTCGGCACCATCTTCGCGACCGGCTGATCAAGGCACGACGACGGACCAGCTCGTCGTGTTTCCTTCTTCGCAGTTGAACTCAAAAAGATCGTGTGGCTTTGCCACCGATCTTTTTCATTTTGAGCACGCAAAAGTAGGTTTGTACTTTTGCGTGGTTGAGTGATGGAATACGGCCCCCCGCCCCTGTTCAACCAGGGCGTGTCCGCGCGGGCGCGGCTCGCATTCTTCTCGTTCCTGGCGATCGCCCTGATCGTCATCGACTCGCGCATCCGTGTCCTCGAGACGGTGCGCGTCGGGGTCGGCATCGCGCTGTACCCGGTCCAGCAGGTGTTGCTGATTCCCAGCCGGGCCTTCGGCGCGGTCGGGGATTACTTCGCCAACGTTGCGAACCTGCAGCGGGAGAACGAGCAACTGAAGCAGGCGGCGCTCGCCAACGCGCAGTCGCTGCAGCAGGCTCGCGATCTCGCCGTCGAGAACGAACGGCTGCGCAAGCTGCTCGGTGCCAAGGAGCGGCTGCCCAACGCCTCGCTGCTGGCGGCGGTCCTCTACGAGACGCGCGACCGCTTCGCGCGCAAGATCGTGCTGCACGCCGGGTCGAACGAGGGCGTTCGCGCGGGCAGCCCGGTGATCGACGACGTCGGGGTCGTCGGCCAGGTGACGCGCGTGTTCCGCGACACCTCGGAGGTCACGCTGCTCACCGACAAGGACCAGGCCATCCCGGTGCAGATCGTCCGCAACGGCCTGCGCGGGGTGGCCTACGGCGGCGCCGAGCCTGGCACGCTCGACCTCCGGTTCATGGCGCCCAATGCCGATCTCGTGAAGGACGACATCGCCGTCACGTCGGGACTGGACGGCGTCTACCCGCCAGGGCTCGCCGTGGCGCGTGTCGCGCGGATGGAGCCCGCGACCACGGACCAGTTCGCCCGCGTGGTGATGACGCCGCTGGCCGGCGTGGAGAGCCACAAGCACCTGCTCGTGCTGCTGGCCGAGCCGGCTCGACTGCCAGCGCCGCCGGCGGCCGCCGAACAAGCGCCCCGCAAGGGAGCTCGCCGGTGAGCGCGCCGTGGAAAAGGGGCTGGCTGCGGGACACCTTCGCGTTGCGCAGCAGCCAGCCGCGCGACCTGTCGGGCACGCGACTCGGGACCCGGCCGCATTACCTGCTGAGACCCGCGAACCCGCTCTTCATCTGGGGCTCGCTGGTCGTGGCCCTGCTGCTGAACCTGTTTCCGTGGGGTCAGTTGCCGTTCGTGCCGGACTGGCTCGCGGTGGCGCTGCTGTTCTGGAACGTGCACCAGCCGCGGCGCGTCGGCATTGGCGCCTCTTTCGTGTTCGGCCTGCTGATGGATGTGCACAGCGGGGCGCTGTTCGGTGAACACGCGCTCGCGTACACGCTGATTTCCTATGGAGCCATCACGCTGCATCGGCGCCTGACCTGGTTCCCGATCGGCGCCCAGGCGCTGCACGTGCTGCCGCTGCTGCTGGTCGCGCAGGTCGCGTCGCTCGCCGTGCGCGTGTGGGTCGGCGGCAACTGGCCGGGTTTCGTCTACTTCGCGGAGAGCCTGGTCGGCACCGCGCTCTGGCCCGTGGTCTCCTGGCTGCTGCTGGCGCCGCAACGACGTCCGACCGAGCGCGACGACACGCGGCCGCTTTAGCGGGCGCCTCAGGTGTACGCGACGGCTTCGCCGTCGCACGTGCACCCTCGGCGGCACGCGAGCTGCGCTCGCGCCTGGGTCAGTCGATCAATCTTCGGGCGGCCGGGCGATTGATCGATCTCAAGGCAACGACACCCACCCAGCCCTCCCGCCGCGCGGGAGGGGTTTGGGCTCCTGTGCTGCCGGGCAGGTTGTTTACAGGTTAAACCGGGCGCCTGAGTTACAGGTGTTTGTGGTTAGGTCTGACGATTTGCCTCGGCGTGCGTCCAGCACGCCGAGGCTCACCGGTCCGAAGTAGATGTGCCAGCGATCGTGCTCGAGTGCACTAAGGCCGACGGTTTCGCCGATCAGCGACTGGCTCAGATAGAAGTCTGCGCCTTGCCAGCGGATCTGCCCGGCCGTGTGCACGGTGCGCCGCTCGAAGCCGCACGGATAGTCGATCTCGGGAAGCCGGCTCGGGTACGGCCGTGGCGACGCTTGGTAACAGTCGGCCGGCCGTTGGCCGCCCAGGTGCTGGTGCGGGCGCTGCTCGTTGTATTCGTCGCGGAACCGATCGAAGGCGCGCTGCTGAGCACGCATCGTCGCCTTCGGTGGACTGGCCGTTTCGGCCTTCAGCGTCCGATGCATGCGCTCGTGGCGACCATTTTGCTGCGGCTGGCCGGGTGCAATGCGCTCGGGTTTCACGTCGAGCTTGATCAGCCACACGGCCAGCCGGCTCAGTCCGCCCACCGCCACGCTGGCAAACGGCACGCCGTTATCGCTGCGGATCGCCCGCGGCAGCCCGTGGTCGCAGAACAACTCCTCCAACGCCGCTTGCACTGGCGCATGACACGGTCGGCTCAGCGCCTGGCAGCGCAGCAGATAGCGGCTGAAGTTGTCGCTGACCGTCAGCGGATAGCACAGCCGCCCATCGCCCAGCGCGAACTGGCCCTTGAAGTCGATGCTCCACACATCGTTAGCCGTCCGCACACTGCTAAACGGCTCGACATACCGCGCCGTGCGCGCCCGACGCCGCCGCGCCACGACCAGGTCGTGCCGCTTCAGAATCTCGCCAAACGTGCTCGCCGCTGGCCAACTCACCGTCGGCTGTTGCCGCTGCGCGTACATGCGCAGCTTCAGCGGGCCCCAACTCGGATGCTGATGCTTGAGCTCCACGATCCGCTGCACCACCGCCGTCGGCGTGGCGTTCGGGTGACTGTGCGCCGCACTGCTGCGCGCTTCCAGCCCCACCGTGCCGTCCCGCTTGAACCGCTCGATCCAGCGGTAGCCCGTGACCCGGCTCACCTCAAAGCGCCGGCACAGCTCGCTCATGCCGAACTCGCCGCTCAGCCACGCATCAATAAACGCTCGCTTCTCGTCCATCGCACAGGTCTCTTTCCACGGCATCGGGCGTCTCCTTCCGCCCTCCACCGTATCGATACCTGTAACCCACCCGCCCGGTCAGCCCTGTAACCCATGCGACTGGTCAGCACCCCACCCCAGCCCCTCCCCGCCAAGCGGTGAGGGGAAAACCATCACGGGCATGCAGTAGTGCGGCGGCCAGCGGGGCGCGGACGGTCCGACTTCCGGGGCGGCGCGCAGCGCAGGACCGAAGGTCGGCGCGCGTCAGCGCGCTTCGTGTCTGACTTGCCGCGGCTGTCTGAGCAGAGCGCGCGCAGCGCGCGGCGCGAGTTCCGCGGCGCGACTTCGGGCCGAGCAGCACAGCGAAGTCGGCGCAACGCGCCGACCGCCCCGGAGGAGGCCCGGCCGCGCCCCGCTGGCCGCCGCACGGACCCAATGGGCAGACCCCCGCCCGCGAGCCCCCGACTGCGCCCCAATCCGAGCGCCTTGTCTCGGTCCCCACGAACGCGCGCCCCCACTCCCCGGCAACCCCAGCCCGCCCAGAACACGCGTAGTGACCCTGACTCCCCCCGCCAAGGTGCAGGCTAAACTCCCTGTCCCAATGGCTCCGGCCCGCGGCAGGTCCGCGCGGGCGTCGCAAGCGAGTTCGAAGTGTCGCTTCCTGCCGTTCCCCACCTGCTGACCGCCCAGTCCGGCCCCCTGCTGGATCTCGAGCAGCGCATCCTCGACGCGCTGCCGACGATCGAACGCTGGTTCCGGCTGCAGTGGCTGGACCACACGCCGCCGTTCTACGGCTCGGTCGACCTGCGCAACGCCGGCTACAAGCTGGCCCCGGTCGACATGAACCTGTTCCCGGGAGGCTTCAACAACCTGTCCGAGGAAATGCTGCCGGCCGCGGTGCAGGCCGCCGGCCATGCGATCGAGCGGATGTGCCCGGACGCACGCAACCTGCTGCTGGTGCCCGAGCGCCACACGCGCAACCTCTACTACCTCACCAACGTCGCCCGCCTCGTCCGGATCCTGCGGCAGACCGGCGTCGAAGTGCGGGTCGGCACGCTGTCCGACGAGGTCACGCAGCGCACTCCGATCGAGTTGCCGAGCGGCGAGACTCTGGTGCTGGAGCCGCTGGTTCGCCGCGGCGAACGTCTCGGTGTCGAAGGCTTCGACCCCTGCGTCGTGCTGCTGAACAACGACCTGTCGGCCGGCATCCCGGCGGTCCTGCGTGGACTCGATCCGGGCCAGATCCTCGTGCCGCCGCTGCAGGCCGGCTGGGCGGTCCGCCGCAAGTCGAACCACTTCGCCGCGTACGACCAGGTGGCGGCGGAGTTCTCGAAGCTGATCGGCATCGATCCCTGGCTCATCAACCCGTACTTCGGGCGCTGTGGGCAGGTGAACTTCCACGAGCGCGCGGGTGAGGAGTGCGTCGCCAGCAACGTCGACTTCGTCATCGAGCGGATGAAGGAGAAGTATCGCGAGCATGGCATCACCGACACGCCGTACGTGGTGGTGAAGGCCGACGCCGGCACCTACGGCATGGGCGTGATGACCGTGCGCGACTCCGAGGAGATGCGCGGGCTGAACCGCAAGCAGCGCAACAAGATGGCGGTGGTGAAGGAGGGCCTGGAGGTCACCGAGGTGATCATCCAGGAAGGCGTGCCGACGCACGAGGACGTCGACGGCGCGGCGGCCGAGCCGGTCGTGTACATGATGGACCACTCGGTGGTCGGCGGGTTCTACCGCGTGCACACCGAGCGGGGCCGCGACGAGAACCTGAACGCGCCGGGCATGCGCTTCGTGCCGCTGGCATTCGCGAACAGCTGCAACCTGCCCGATTGCCGGGCGGCCGCCGCGGGCAGCGCGCCGAACCGCTTCTACGCGTACGGTGTCGTCTCGCGCCTGGCGCTGCTGGCGGCTTCGATCGAACTCGAGAGCACGGCGTCGCGGGCGCAGGAAGCGCCGTCGGCTCCTGTGGCTGCTGCCATCGCCGGCTGATCGTCACGCGATGGCGCTTTCGCTGCTCTTCATCGTCGACCCCCTGAGGAAGCTCAAGGCCTACAAGGATTCGACCGTGGCGATGATGCGCGAGGCCGCCGCGCGCGGCCACGCGGTCTTCGCCTGCACGGTGGACGAGATGGCGTTCGGCGGCGTCGTGCGTGCGAAAGTGCATCGCCTGCGGCTCACGCCGCAGGACGAGCCCTGGCACGAGGACCTCGGCGCGGAGGTCGCGCCGCTCACCGCGTTCGACGCGGTGCTGATGCGCAAGGATCCGCCGTTCGACATCGAGTTCCTGAACGCGACGCTGCTGCTGTCGCGCGCGCAGGCCGAAGGCGCGCGCGTGATCAACGACCCGCAGGCGCTGCGCGACCACAACGAGAAGCTCGCGATCATGGAGTTCGCGCAGTTCGTGGTGCCGACGCTGGTGACACGCGACATCGCGCTGATCAAGGAATTCCATCTCGAGCACGTCGACGTCGTCGTCAAGCCGCTCGACGGCATGGGCGGCACCGGTGTGTTCCGCCTGACGGCGACCGATCCGAACCTCAACTCGATCCTCGAGACCATCACCGCGCAGGGGACGCGCACCGTGATGGCGCAGCGATTCATCCCGGAGATCGCCGACGGCGACAAACGCATCCTGCTGATCGCGGGCGAGGTCGTCCCATACTGCCTGGCGCGCGTCCCGGCGCCCGGCGAATCGCGCGGCAACCTGGCCGCCGGCGGCATCGGCCGCGCGCAGCCGCTGTCGGACAACGACAAGCGCATCGCGGCCGCGCTCGGCCCCGTGCTGGCGGCGCGCGGCCTGCTGCTCGTCGGGCTCGACGTCATCGGCGACAACCTGACCGAAGTGAACGTCACCAGCCCCACCTGTTTCGTCGAGATCGCCGAACAGTCCGGCTTCAACGTCGCGGCGATGTTCATCGACGCGCTCGAAAAGGAGGTCGCGGCCCCGGGCCGCGCACGCGCATGACCGGCATCGTCGTCATCGCCCACGCACCGCTGGCTACGGCCCTCGGCGAGTGCGTCGAGCACGTGTACAGCTGCGAGCCGGGAGTCACGCGGCGCGAAGTGCGGCTGCTGGACGTGTCGTCCAGCGAGAAATTCGAGGAGACGCTGGCGCGCGCCCGCACGCTCGTGCGGGAGGTCGACAGTGGCCACGGCGTGCTCGTGCTGACCGACGCGTTCGGCGCCACGCCCGGCAACGTCGCCACCCAGCTCGCGGAGCCGGGCCGGGTCTCGGTGGTTGCCGGAGTGAACCTGCCGATGCTGCTGCGCGCCGTCTGTTACCGTGCGGGCCCGCTGGCGGAGCTCGTCACGAAGGCGATGGCCGGCGGGGAGCAGGGCATCGTCCAGGTCGGGGGCAGCACGGCGGTCCAGAACCAGGCGAACAAGCGGGCCGGGGATGATCAGCAGAGAATTCAGGATCAGCAATAGGCTTGGATTGCACGCGCGGCCGTCCGCGCAGCTCACCCAGGTCGCCGGGAAGTTCACGAGCGAGGTCTACATCGCGAAGAACGGACGGCGCGTGAATGCCAAGTCGATCATGGGCGTGATGATGCTCGCCGCCGGGCCGGGCTCGTCGGTCACCGTCGATGCGGAGGGCCCGGACGAAGAGCAGGCGATGGAGGCGATCGGCGCGCTGATCGCTTCCCGCTTCGGAGAGCACGAGTAGCAGCGGCGGGCGCGGGCCGCGGAGGCGGCCGCAGGTGGAGAGCATGGGGGAGGGGCGCAGGAATTCTCTGACGGGCAGCGGCGTGACGCGCGGAATCGCGATCGGCCGCGCGCACCTGCTCGCGAGGTCCGAGCTCGACGTCCGGCAGTTCACGATCGAGCGGCGTGACGTCGTCCACGAGATCGGCCGCCTGACGAGCGGATTCAACGCGGTCCGCAACGAACTCGATCACCTGAAGTCGAGCATCGCGGCGGGCGCGCCGTCAGAGGTGGCCGCGTTCCTCGACCTGCACCGCATGATCCTCGACGACGCGCTGCTCGCCGAGGCGCCGCGCGACCTGATCCGCACCCGGCTTATCAACGCCGAGTGGGCCCTGACCATCCAGCTCGAGGAGGTGTGCCGGCAGTTCCAGGCCATCGACGACGAGTACCTGCGCGAGCGCTCCACCGACGTCCGCCACGTGGTGGAGCGCGTGCTGGCCGCGCTGGAGCAGGGGCGGCCGACGACGATGGCGCTGCCGCGCAAGCTGGCGCCAGGCGAGCGGATCGTCTTCGTCGCGCGGGATCTCGCGCCGGCCGACATGCTGCACCTGAAGGACCGGGCCGACGTCGATCTCGCGGGGTTCGTGACCGAACTCGGCGGTCCCACCTCGCACACCGCGATCCTCGCGCGCAGCCTCGGGCTGCCTGCCCTGGTGGGTGCCGACAACGCGCGCAAGCTGATCGAGGAGGGCGACCTCGTCGTCATCGACGCCGACGCGGACGTCGTCATCGTCAACCCGAGCGCCGAGGAGATCGCGGAGTTCCACCGCCGCGTCCGCGAACAGAGCGAGCAGCGCGCGCAGCTGCGCAAGCTGAAGGGGCGGCTCGCGCGCACCAGCGACGGCAACGCCGTCGAGCTCCTGGCGAACATCGAGCTGCCGCAGGACGCGCGCGACGCGCTCGAGGCCGGCGCCGACGGCATCGGCCTGTTCCGCTCCGAGTTCCTCTTCATGGACCGCAGTGAACTGCCGTCGGAGGACGAGCAGTACGAGGCGTACGCCAGGGTCGCCCGCGCGATGAAGGGCAAGCCGGTCGTGATCCGCACGCTGGACATCGGCGCCGACAAGGTCCTGACCGCGGCCGCGCGCGAGAGCCTCGGCATGGGACGCGGCGCGCCGCGCCCCGAGTCCAACCCGGCGCTGGGACTGCGGGCGATCCGCTACTGCCTCGCGTATCCGGAACTGTTCCTGACCCAGCTTCGGGCGATCCTGCGCGCCTCCGAAGTCGGCACCGTCCGCATCCTCGTGCCGATGCTGGCCCATGCGCACGAGATCGAGCAGGCGCTGGCGTTCGTCGCGCGCGCGAAGGAGCAGCTGAAGGAGCGCAAGCAGAAGTACGACGGCCGCGTGCTGATCGGCGGCATGATCGAGGTGCCGGCGGCGGCCCTGTCGGTGACCCAGTTCGTCGAGAAGCTGAAGTTCCTGTCGATCGGCACCAACGACCTGATCCAGTACACGCTGGCGATCGACCGGGCGGACTCGAGCGTCGCCCATCTCTACGACCACCTGCACCCGGCCGTACTCCACCTGATCTCGAACACGATCAAGGGCGGGGCGCGCGCGGGCGTACCGGTCGCCGTCTGCGGGGAGCTCGCGGGTGAGCTGGAGATGACCGAGCTGCTGCTCGGCATGGGACTGCGCCAGTTCTCGATGCACCCCTCGCAGATCCTTCCGGTCAAGGAGCAGCTGTTCGGTCTCTCGACGAAGGACGCGACGCGGCTGGCCGCCCGCGTGCTGCGCGAGTCGGACCCGATCAGGATCCGCGCCGCGCTCGATCATCGCCGGGAACCGCCCGCGCCGGCGCCGGTGCGTTCCGCCGCCTAGGGCCGCCAAGGCCCGGCGCATGCGCGAGCCCGGCGCCAACACGCCTTAGAACGGGCCGCTCGCCAGCCAGCGTTCGATCTGCGGCAGCCGGTCGTTGCCCCAGAACACTTCGCCGTCGACGACGATCGTCGGCGCGCCGAATACGCCGAGCGCGACCGCGTCCTCCACCTGCTTGCGCAGCGCGTCCTTGATCGCCGGCGCCTGCGCGCCTTCCAGCAGCGCCTGGCCATCGATGCCGAGCGACTGCGCAATCTGCGCGACGACGGCTGCATCGGAGATGTCCCGGTCGTCCTGGAAGAAGGCCCGGAACACGGCGTGCACGAAGGGATTCGTCCGGTCGGGCTGGTGCTGCTGCAGCCACAGCACCGCGCGGCTCGCGGCCACGGCGCCGATCGGGAACTTCGACGGATGGCGGTAGCGGACGCCGGCGAAGCGCGCGGAACGCTCGAAGTCGTGCACCGAGTACTTCGCCTTCGGTCCGTACTGCTCGGTCAGCGGCGCGCTGCCCGCGGCCTTGAACACGACCCCGAGCAGGATCGGCCGGAACACGACCGTGCGTCCGTGGCGCGCCGCGAGCGGCTCGATCTGCTCGGAGGCGAGGAAGGAGTAGGGCGAAGAGAAGTCGAAGTGGAAGTCGATGGGATTCGGCATGGGGACCTCGGTTGCGTCAGGCCAGCGGCCCGTGGTGCATTCGTGTGCGGTAGTGCATCGCGACGCGGCCGTCCACCGCGTGCGCGTCGAACAGGCGCTGCAGCGCCGCCGACATCGCGGCATGGCGCGGATGGCCGGGCGGCGGCATGTACGACGCGGACCCGACCAGCGCGGCCAGTTCGTCGCGGTCGAGCGAGCGCGGATTGTCGAAGTGCGCGACCGCCGGCTGCGCGGGCGCGAAGAACCGGTTGATCGCGTCTGTGTCGACGTGGCGGTGCGACACCTTCTCGTAGTCGATGCCGTACGTCCTCAGCAGCGCCTCGTAGCCTGCGAGGAAGGCCGAGCCGGTCGCCGGGCGGTCGTTCCAGATCAGAGCGGCCCAGCCGCCGGGCGCGAGGATGCGGCGCGCTTCCGCGCCGGCGCGCGCCGGATCGAACCAGTGGAAGGCCTGGCCGGCGATGACGAGGTGCGCGCAGCCCGGGGCAAGCGTCGTCTCTTCGGCGCTGCCGTCGACACTGCGGTAGAGCCCGTACCGTGCGAGCCGCTGATCGCCGACGGCGCGCATCGGCGCATTCGGCTCCACGCCGATCACGCTGCAGCCCGCCCGCAGGAAGGGTTCCGAGGACAGGCCGGTGCCGACGCCGAGGTCGACCACCACGGCGCCCTCGGGCAACGCGCCCGCCGCGCGCAGGTGCGCGACGATCGCGTCCGGATAGGTCGGCCGCCCGCGCGTGTACACCTCGGCGCGGTCGCTGAAGCGCTCGGTCGGCTGCACCGCTACGCGTCCATCACCGCGTCGAGTCCGCGATGCACGCCCAGCAGGCCGCCGACCTTGCGGATCGCGAGCAGCGCGCCGTCGACATACGGCTCGGCGCTCGAACTCGCCTCGTGCTTCAGGTGCAGCCGCTGGCCGGTGGCTCCGAAGATCGCCTCGACCGCGATCACGTAGCCGGGCAGTCGCAGCGAGTGAACGCGCACGCCGTTCAGCTCGGCGCCGCGCGCTTCGCGCGGCCCGCGCATCGCGTCGAGCGGCACGCCGATGGAGGGCGTGCGGACCGCACCGATGCGGTGCGCCAGTTCGCGCGCCGTGCCGGACGGTGCGTCGACCTTGTCCTCGTGCGCGTAGTCGATGATCTCGAAGTGGTCGAGGTAGCGCGCGGCCATCTGGGCGAACTTCTGCAGCAGCACGGCGGTGATCGCGAAGTTGCCGCACGCCAGCACGCCACGCCGGCGCAGCCGCGCGCGCGCATCGATCTCCGCATAGTCGGCGTCGCCGAGCCCCGACGTGCCGACGACCACGTGCGCGCCGGCGTCGAGCGCGGCGAGGATGTTGGCCTTCGCGGTGTCGGGCTTCGTGTACTCGACGAAGACGTCGCAGCCGGCGGCCAGCGCCTCGCGCGCGCTCGCGAACACCGGCGTCGCCAGTCCGGGCGCGCCGATGGCCTCGCCGAGCGCGCGGCCGGCCGCGCGCCGCGCCACCGCGGCGACGAGCGCGAGATCGGCCTGCCGCGCGATCCCGCGCGCGAGCGCCGAGCCGGCCCAGCCGGTGGCTCCCGCCAGTGCGACACGCGTCATCGTTCGTTCTTCCTTCGGTTGGGGCGTCCGACCGTCGTCGCGGCCGGCCGCTAGAGGCTGCGGGCGATCAGGATGCGCTGGATGTCGCTCGTGCCTTCGTAGATCTGGCACACGCGCACGTCGCGATAGATCCGCTCGACAGGAAAGTCGGTCACGTAGCCGTAGCCGCCGTGGACCTGGATCGCGTCCGAGCAGACGCGCTCGGCCATCTCCGAGGCGAACAGCTTCGCCATCGCCGCTTCCTTCAGGCAGGGCTGGCCGGCGTCCTTCAGCCGCGCGGCGTGGTGGATCAGCTGCCGCGCCGCCTCGAGCTGCGTCGCCATGTCGGCCAGGCGGAACTGAACGGCCTGGTGCTCGTAGATCGGCTTGCCGAACGCGACGCGCTCCTTTGCGTAGCGCAGCGCGGCTTCGTAGGCCGCGCGCGCCATGCCGAGCGACTGCGACGCGATGCCGATGCGCCCGCCCTCCAGGCCGGACAGCGCGATCTTGTAGCCCGCGCCCTCGTCGCCGATGAGGTTCGCGGCCGGCACGCGGCAGTCCTCGAGCAGGATCTGCGCGGTGTCCGACGCGTGCTGGCCCATCTTCTCCTCGAGGCGCGCGACGACGTAGCCGGGCGTGGAAGTCTCGACGAGGAATGCGCTGATGCCGCGCTTGCCCGCGCTGCGGTCGGTCACCGCCATCACGATCGCCACGTCGCCGTGCTTGCCGCTCGTGATGAACTGCTTGACGCCGTCCAGCACGTAGAACTCGCCGTCGCGGCGCGCGGTTGTGCGCAGCCCGGACGCCTCGGAGCCCACGTGCGGCTCGGTCAGGCAGAACGCGCCGAGCATCTCGCCGCGGGCGAGCGGAACGAGGAAGCGCCGCTTCTGCTCCTCGTTCGCCCAGCCCATCAGGATCGAGCACACCGGGCAGTTGTTGACGCTGATGATCGTCGATGTCGCGCCATCGCCGGCCGCGATCTCCTCGAGCGCGATCGCGAGCGCCAGGTAGTCCATGCCGGCCCCGCCGTAGTGGTCGGGAACGGCGATGCCGAAGGTGCCGAGGGCCGCGAGTTCGGCGAGGGCCTGCTTCGGGAACGTTGCGCTGCGGTCCCACTCGGCGGCGAAGGGCGCCAGGCGCTGCTGCGCGAAGTCGCGCAGGCTGTCGCGCAGCAGGCGGTGCTCGTCGCTCAGCATCGGCCCCTCACTCCGCGCGCCTGGGTGGTGGCCGCTCGTACGTCAGCCAGGTCACGCGTCGCAGCAGCAGCGTGCCGACGACGAAGCCGGCCACCAGCACCGCGACGAGCAGGGGCCCGCCGCCGACGATGCCGGTCACCAGCAGCACGTCCGACGTGCAGGCGAGCGTCCGGGAACCGGGGCACCACAGGTAGCTGATCATCGCGGCCACGCCGATCCATGTGGCGATGCCCACCAGCAGCGCGCGCGTCACGGACTCGCGCAGCGCGGTGATCTTCCTCGCCGCGTTCTGGTACAGCAGGAAGCTGAACAGCATCGACAGCAGTCCCGGGATCGCGATGAAGACCCAGGTCGGTATCCCGACCTCGTTCGCGAAGTCGTTCATGACGGGTTCCACCGTGCCGGCCCCGAGCCAGGTGAAGGTGGCGAACATCAGCATGGCGAACACCGCGATCGGCATGGGCGGGGGCGGGCGGCTAGTTCCAGTGGCGGCGGCGGGCGGTGACTTCGATCTCGATCTTCATCCGTGCATCGACGAGCCCGCACACCAGCGCGGTGGCGGCCGGCCGGGCCGTGCCGAGGTGCTCGCCGAAGATCGGCGCGAGCTGCTCGAACAGCGCGGCGTCGACCAGAAAGTAGCGGACCCGGACGATGTCGTCGAGGGTGCAGCCCGCCTGCTCCAGCGCGGCGGCGATGTTGCGGAAGCACTGCCGCGCCTGCGCCGCGGGATCGGGGTCGATCGTCATCGTCGCGTAATCGAAGCCGGTCGTGCCGGATACGTGGACGTAATCGCCCTCGACCACGGCACGGCTGTATCCCGCGACGGCCTCGAAGCTGGACCCGGACGAAATGAGCCTGCGCTCCGTCATGCGTTCACCATGAGAGTTGTTCGCCGCCGTAGTTGAGGAACTTGCCGTTGTGCGAGGCATTCGCCGCGGCGAGCACGCGGCGCATGCCGGCGACGCTCGTCGCCGCATCGATGTCGGCACCGGTGCCGCCCATGTCCGTGCGTACCCAGCCGGGATGGAAGGCGACGCACACGATGCCGCGCGCGCCGAGTTCGATGCTCGCCGCCTTGACGGCTGCGTTCACGGCCGCCTTGCTCGCCCGGTACAGCCAGCCCGCGCTGCTCGACATCAGCGAGACCGATCCCATGCGGCTCGAGACCACCGCGACCCTGCTGCGCGCGTCCGTCAGCGCGGGCGCGAGCGCCGAGATCAGTTGCATCGGGGCGCGGACGTTCGTCCGCATCACGAGGTCGAACTCCTCGTCCCCGGGCGCGGTGATCGCGCTGACGCGCGGCCCGTACACGCCGGCGTTGACGATGGCGACGTCGATGACGCGGCCGTGGAGCCGTGCCGGGAGCGCGGCCACGGCGGCGGCGTCGAGCACGTCGAGGCGCAGCGGTTCACCTCGTGCGCCCCGGACCGCTTCGAGCCCTTCATCGGAGCGGGCCGTGCCGATCACCCGCGCCCCGTCGGCCGCGTACTGACGGACGAACTCGAGCCCGATGCCGCGCGAGGCGCCGATCACGAGGACCGTGGTCCCCGTGCCGGCGTCGTCTTGCTGGTCGTTCGCCACGTCGGTCCCGGCCCGCGCTGGAGCCGGTGTCAGGGGCGTCCGGCGGCCAGGGCGCGACGAACCGCGGCCGCGGAGATTCACAGGATCTCCACGGCCAGCGCGGTTGCCTCGCCGCCGCCGATGCACAGCGCCGCGACGCCGCGCTTGCCGCCGGTCTTGCGCAGCGCGCCGAGCAGCGTGACGACGATGCGCGCGCCCGAGGCGCCGATCGGGTGGCCGAGCGCGCAGGCGCCGCCGTGGATGTTGACCTTGTCGTGCGGCAGCTTGAACTCGCGCATCGCGGCCATCGTCACCGCGGCGAACGCCTCGTTGACTTCCCACAGGTCGACGTCGCCCGCCTTCCAGTCCGCCTTCTTCAGCACCTTGTCGATGGCGCCGACCGGGGCGGTCGTGAACCACTCCGGCGCGTGCGCGTGCACCGAGTGCGCGACGATGCGCGCGATCGGCTTGCGCGCCCGCCTGCTTCGCGGTGGACGAACGCATCAGCACCAGCGCGGCGGCGCCGTCGGAGATCGACGACGCGTTGGCGGCGGTGATCGTGCCGTCCTTCTTGAACGCCGGCTTCAGCCCGGGAATCTTGTCGAGCTTGGCCTTGAACGGCTGTTCGTCCTTGCCGACCTCGACTTCACCGCCCTTGCCCGCGCACCTTCACCGGCGCGATCTCCCAGCCGAAGCTGCCGTCGGTGTTGGCCTGGATCGCACGCTGCGTCGACGCGATCGCGAACTGGTCCTGCTCCTCGCGCGTGAAGCCGTACTTGGCGACGCAGTCCTCGGCGAACACGCCCATCGCCTTGCCGCGCTGGTAGGCGTCCTCGAGGCCGTCGAGCGCCATGTGGTCGAAGGTCGTGAAGGCCCCGTAGCGATAGCCCTTGCGCGAGTTGACGAGCAGGTGCGGCGCGTTGGTCATGCTCTCCATGCCGCCCGCGACCAGGATGCTGGCGCTGCCGGCGACCAGCATGTCGTGCGCGAACATCATCGTGCGCATGCCGGACCCGCACATCTTCGACAGCGTCACGGCGCCGGCCGACTGCGGCAGGCCGGCGGCCAGCACGGCCTGGCGCGCCGGTGCCTGCCCCTGGCCCGCCATCAGGCAGCAGCCCATCAGCACTTCCTCGACGTCCTCGCCCTTGACGCCCGCGCGCTCGACGGCGGCGCGGATGGCGACGGCTCCCAGCTGCCACGCCTGCAGGCCCGCAAAGTCGCCGAGCAGGCCGCCGATCGGCGTGCGGGCGGCGGAAGCGATGACGATCGGATCGTTCATGGTGTTCTCCCCTGTTCCGTGGTGGATTGTGGCGCATAGCGCCGACGGAAACGGCGCTCGGTCGGATACGGAAAGACGTCCTCGAGATGGCCGGCCTGGATGCGCGCCTTGCGCGCGTTCCAGAACTCCGGCGTCAGCAGGTCGGCGTGGTGCTTCATGAAGGCCGCGCGGATGCGGTCATCGCCGAGCAGGAACGGACCCCACTGCTCGGGGAACATGTCGCGCTTGTCGACGAGGTAGTGCACCTCGCTGTCCATGTCGTCGTCGTCGTGCAGCGCCTTCGGCACCGGCCGGAAGGTGCAGTCGGTCATGTACTCGATCTCGTCGTAGTCGTAGAACACGACGCGCCCGAGGCGCGTGACGCCGAAGTTCTTGTAGAGCATGTCGCCCGGGAAGATGTTCGCCGCGGCGAGCTCCTTGATCGCGCTGCCGTACTCGCGCACCGCGTGGTCCAGTTCGGCGTCGGTCGCGTGCGTCAGGTAGATGTTCAGCGGCGTCATCCGCCGCTCGATGTACACGTGCTTGATGATCACCGTGTCTTCGGTGAGTTCCACGATGCCGGGGCACATCGCCAGCAGTTCCTGGATCAGCGCCGGCGAGAACCGCGCGCGCGGCAGCATGACCTGCGAGTACTCCCAGGTGTCGGCCATGCGGCCGACCCGGTCGTGCAGCTTCACCAGCTGGTACTTCGACATGATCTGCTGGCGGTCGGTCTCCTTGGGGTGCGGGATGACGTCCTTGATCAGCTTGAACACGTACGGGTACGACGGCAGCGTGAACACGGTCATCACGAGGCCCTTGATGCCCGGCGCGATGATGAACTGGTCGCTCGAGTGGCGCAGGTGGTGCAGGAAGTCGCGATAGAAGAGCGTCTTGCCCTGCTTGGCCAGGCCCACCATCGTGTACAGCTCCGACGACGGCTTCGACGGCAGGATGGTGCGGAGGAAATCGACGTACGCCGACGGCGCCTCCATGTCGACCAGGAAGTACGCGCGGGTGAACGAGAACAGCGTCGACAGCAGGTCCGTGGTGAAGATCGCGGTGTCGAGGTACAGGTGCCCGTTCGCGTTGCGCAGGACCGGCACGGCGATCGGCGTGATGCGCGTGCCGTTGATGACCCGTCCCACGATGTAGGCGCCCTTGTTGCGGAAGAACAGGCTCGACAGCACCTGGACCTGGCAGTCGGGCTCGGCGTGCCACGGCCGCCTGAACGCCTCGCCGCTGCGATGGCTGTCGCACACCGCCCGGATCACGTAGCGCAGGTCGCGCTCGACGTTCTCCCAGCGGCACGCCAGCCCGAAGTCGATGACGATCTGCCGCAGGACACGGCGCAGGCCGCGCGTCGCCGGGTAGTAGCTGCGGTACGACGGCGGGTCCGAGTCCATGTAGTCGGTCGCCACGCCGGGCCGCACGAAGATGAACTCGTTGCGGAAGTAGTCCCGGTGCAGCAGCTTGGTGCAGACCGAGTTGAAGAAGGTCTCGGCGCACTCCGGCTGCCGGTGATCGACCAGCTGCGCGATGAAGTTCTGCTTGACCGCCTGCCACAGCGCGTCGCGCTCGACGTCGCTGAGCGACGCGAGGTCGAACTCGCGGTCGATCCGCTGCACGGCGTCGAGGACCCGCATGTCGTAGAAGTCGATCCGCTCGCGCGCGCGGGTGCGCATCGTCTGCCAGTCGCCGTTCTCGTACATCTGCTTCGCCTGCTGCGCGACGTAGCGGAAGCGCCGGTAGTGGCGGTTGAAGCCGTCGAGGATCGCCTGCGCGATGCGGACCGGCGACGGCATCGACCGGTCGAACACGATGTCGGATGGAACGGCGGACATGTCAGGTCGACGGATGGCGAGGTGTCAGGGCGAGCCAGATCGCGAGCGCGCCGAACGCGGATCCCAGCGCCCAGCGCTGCAGCCTGAGCCAGCCAGGCCGATCGCCGAGCCACACCGCGAGCGCGCCGGCGACGGTCACGAGGGCCCCGTCGACCAGCGTGGACACGGACACGTGGACGATCCCGAGGGCCAGGCTCTGCAGCAGCACCGCGCCGCCGGACGGATCGACGAACTGCGGAAACAGCGACAAGTAGAACACGGCGACCTTGGGGTTGACGACCGACGCCGTCAAGGACTGCCGGAACAGCACCCGGTCCGGGACCGGGTCGAGCGGCTGCGGCGTGAAGCTGAAGCCGCCGCCGCGCAGGGTCGACCACGCCAGCCACAGCAGGTACGCCGCTCCCGCGAGCTTGACGGCGTCGAAGGCCGCCGGCACCGCGAGCAGCAGCGCGGACAGCCCGAGCGCCGCGGCAAGGAGGTGCACGAGCACGCCGGCCATCACGCCGATCAGCGAGAAGTAGCCGGCCCGGCGTCCCTGCGTCAGCGTCCGCGAGATCAGGTAGATCCAGACCGGGCCCGGCGTCAGCGCGAGCAGCAGGACGGCCAGCGCGAAGAGCGCGAGTGATTCGAAGGGAAGGCCGAAGACCGACATCGGAGGGCAGGGCAGACCGTCAACGGCGGATTGTTCCAGATTGGACGCGGTCGCGCTGCCACTCGAAGCCCTGGTCGACGATGGGCGCTCCGTAGCCCGTGTAGACGGACTCGCCGCCGATCTGCGCGAAGCCGAACGTCTCGTAGAGCCGGCGAGCTTCCGTCAGCGCGCTGAACGTGTGCAGCACGATCCGATCGTGCCGCAACCGGCAGTGATCCATCGCGCCCTGCATCAGCCGGCGGCCCCAGCCTTGCCCGAGCAGCGCTTCGTGGACGATGAACCAGCGCAGCTCGGGCGTCTCGCCGCGGGCGTCGATCACGATGGAACCGAGGACCCGGCCGCCGTCGACCAGCAGCCAGACGCCGTCGCGCGAGGCGTCGTGCTCCGCCTCGAACAGCGCGATGTCGCGGCGCCGCTCGTCGGCGAAGGCGCCGTTGAAGCCGTGGCGGCGCGCGTAGTAGTCGATCTGCAGCTCGCCGCTCTCGGCCAGCCCGCCCGGCAGGCTGGCGGGCACGATGCGCGGCCCGCAGTCGACCGGGTTGCGCGCGGCGTCGAACGGGTAGAGCAGCTCGAAGCGCTCGAGGTCCACGAGCATCCGTTCGTCGAAGGCGCGCCCCGCCGTGGCCAGTTCCCGCGCGAAGAAGCGGCGATGCCCGGCCATCCAGTCGGCCAGCGTGCGGTCGCCCTCGCCCTCGTCCCAGGCGAAGGCGGCGTCGACCTCGCAGAAGGGGCGGCGGTCGAGCTGCGTGGTGCGGATGACCGCCCGCGGGGTGCCGTCGTGCTCGGTCAGCACCGAATAGCCGCCGGCGACCGGCTTCACCTGCGGCAGTCCGTCGTTCACTTCGGACAGGCCCGCGGTCGCGCGCTTGGGTCCGTGCAGCACGAGCTCGACGAGCTCGTGGGCGAGCTCGGGCGTGTCGCCGAAGTACCAGGCCTGGTAGCCGGTTTCGGGCGGCAGGCGCACCTGCACGCAGAACTCGCGCCAGTAACGGTCAACGCGTCCGTCCTTCGCCACCGAGTTGTCGAGGACGTCCACGCGGGCTGGCCGCTACATCGTGTCGGAAAACAGCTCGCGGCCGATCAGCATCCTCCGAATCTCCGAGGTGCCGGCGCCGATCTCGTAGAGCTTCGCGTCGCGCCAGAGGCGCCCGGTCGGGTAGTCGTTGATGTAGCCGTTGCCGCCGAGCGCCTGGATCGCCTCGCCGGCCATCCAGGTGGCCTTCTCGGCGGAGTACAGGATCGCGCTCGCGGCGTCCTTGCGGAGGCTGCGCACCGACTCCTGCGTGGCCGCGTCGCACGCGCGGCCGAGGGCGTAGACGTAGGCGCGGCACGCCATCATCGTCGAGTACATGTCGGCCAGCTTCCCCTGCATCAGCTGGAACTCGCCGATCGGCTGGCCGAACTGCTGGCGGTCGTGGACGTAGGGCACGACCACGTCCATGCAGGCCGCCATGATGCCGAGCGGGCCGCCCGACAGCACCGCGCGCTCGAAGTCCAGCCCGCTCATCAGCACCTTCGCGCCGCCGCCTTCCTCGCCGAGCACGTTCTCCGCCGGCACCTCGACGTCCTGGAACACCAGTTCGCCGGTGTGCGAGCCGCGCATGCCGAGCTTGTCGAGCTTCTGCGCGACCGAGAACCCCTTCATCCCCTTCTCGACGATGAAGGCCGTCATGCCGCGCGCGCCCATCTGCGGGTCGGTCTTGGCGTAGACGACCAGCGTGTCGCAGTCGGGCCCGTTGGTGATCCACATCTTGGTGCCGTTCAGCACGTAGCGGTCGCCCCTGAAGTCGGCGCGCATCTTCATGCTGACGACGTCCGAGCCCGCGTTCGGCTCGCTCATCGCGAGCGCGCCGACGTGCTCGCCGCTGACGAGCTTCGGCAGGTACTTCCTGCGCTGCGCATCGCTGCCGTTGCGCTTGATCTGGTTGACGCACAGGTTGGAGTGCGCGCCGTACGACAGGCCCACCGAGGCGCTGGCGCGCGAGATCTCCTCCATCGCGACGATGTGCGCGAGGTAGCCCATGTCGGCGCCGCCGAACTCCTCGGCTACGGTGATGCCGAGGACGCCGAGGTCGCCGAGCTTGCGCCAGAGGTCCATCGGAAACTGGTCGGTGCGGTCGATCTCGGCGGCGCGCGGCGCGATCTCGGCCTGCGCGAAGTCCTGCACCGCTTCGCGCAGCGCGTCGATGTCGGCCCCGAGCTGGAAGTCCATTCCCGGCAGTTGCATTGCGGTCTCCTAGATCCGTTCGTCCGGCGTGCCGTGCATCACCATCAGCGTCTGCTGCATGGCCGCCACCCGTGTTTCCCTGTCCCCGCGCCGTGCCCAGACGTCGGCGCGCACGACGCTCAGCGTACGGCCCGGCTTCAGGACCTCGCCGCGCGCGATCAGCAGGTCGCCTTCGGCTGGCGCGAGCATGTTGACCTTGTACTCGACCGTCAGCACGCTGGCGTTGGCGGGCATCAGCGTGAACGCCGCGTAGCCGCCGGCGCTGTCGGCGATCATGCCGACGATGCCGCCGTGCACGAATCCGTGCTGCTGGCCGAGATCCTCCGTGACGGGCAGTTCGATCTCGACCCGGCCCGGTTCCACGCGCGCCATGCGCGCGCCGATCAGTCCCATCGCGTTCTGGCGCGCGAACGAACCTCGAACGCGCGCCTCGAAGTCGGGATTGCGGGGCTGGTGGTCCATGCGGGCCTCGGTTTCAGGAGTGGAAGCGCCTGCCGGCGACGGGCGAGCCTGAAAATCTAGGTGACGTTGACGTTAACGTCAACCAGGCCCGCCTGCCGGCGTCCGCCGACGCGCGCCGCACCTACGGCACCGGCCGCCCGTTGGCGAGCCGCAGGACGCCGCGCGTGAACCGGTAGGCCGTCCAGAACCAGACGACGGCGAGGCCGATGCCGCCGCCGACAGCGGCCGCGATGAACGACCAAGGTATCGACAGGTAGTTGCCGCTGCGCGCGAGGTCGGCGACCCTCATCGCCTCCGGCACGATCACCCACAGCATGGCCCCTAGGACCAGCGCGTTCCACAGCACCGACCACCAGAACGTGCGGATCAGCCAGCCGTAGTGCGGCTCCAGGACCGTGCCCTCGACGTCGCTGCGCTTGATGTAGTCCAGTACGAGGCCGATCAGCGCCGGCCAGACCAGGAACAGGCCCGTGATGTGCAGGCCGTAGGCGATGCCGACGAAGGTGAACTCGCGCGACGACGGGACGGGTTCGCTGGCGCTCATGGCGTGCTCCAAGCCGATGCGGGGAAGTGAGATCGAATGGTATCGCCGGCCCGGCATCGGCGCGCCCCGCGCGGCCCGGCATTTCGCTACCCTGCGCCGATGGAATCGGGCAGCGCGCAGTACATCCTCAAGCACACCTTCGGGTACGACAGCTTCAGGAGCTTCCAGCAGCAGGTCATCGATCACGTGGTCGCCGGCGGCGACGCGCTGGTGCTGATGCCCACCGGCGGTGGCAAGTCGGTCACCTACCAGATCCCGGCGCTGATGCGGCCGGGGGTGGGCGTGGTCGTCTCGCCTCTGATCGCGCTGATGCAGAACCAGGTCGCCGCGCTGGAGGAGGTCGGCGTGCGCGCGGCCTTCCTCAATTCCACGCTCAGTTCCGCCGACGCCGCGGCGGTCGAGCGCCGGCTGCGCGCCGGCGAGCTGGATCTCGTCTACGTCGCGCCGGAGCGGCTCGTCACGGATCGCTGCCTGCGCCTGCTCGGCGACCTGGAGCGGGGCGCCGGGCTGGCGCTGTTCGCCATCGACGAGGCGCACTGCGTGTCGCAGTGGGGCCACGACTTCCGCCCCGAATACGGCCAGCTGGCGCTGCTGCGCGAACGGTTTCCGGCCGTGCCGCGCATCGCGCTCACGGCGACGGCCGACGTGCCGACGCGCACCGAGATCGCCGAGCGCCTGCTGGCCGAGCCGAAGCTCTTCGTCGCCAGCTTCGATCGCCCCAACATCCGCTACCGGGTGGTCGAGAAGCGCGAGCCGCGCGAGCAGCTGCTGCGCTTCGTGCGCGACGAGCATCCGGGCGACGCCGGCATCGTCTACTGCCTGGCGCGCAACTCGGTCGACGAGGTCGCGGCGTTCCTCGACGGCCACGGCATCAAGGCGCTGCCTTACCACGCCGGGATGGACGCGAAGACGCGCGCGGCCAACCAGCGCCGCTTTCTCGGCGAGGACGCCCTCGTGATGGTGGCGACGATCGCCTTCGGGATGGGCATCGACAAGCCCGACGTGCGCTTCGTCGCGCACGTCGACATGCCGAAGAGCATCGAGGGCTACTTCCAGGAAACGGGCCGGGCCGGCCGCGACGGCGAGCCCGCCGACGCGTGGATGACCTACGGACTCGCGGACGTCGTGCAGCAGCGCCGGCTGATCGAGTTGTCAGAGGCCGATCCGGCGTACAAGCGGCTGTCGGGCGCCAAGCTCGACGCGATGCTCGGGCTCGCCGAAGCGGCCGACTGCCGCCGCGTGCGCCTGCTCGCGTACTTCGGCGAAGCGAGCGCGCCCTGTGGCAACTGCGACAACTGCCTCGCGCCACCCGAGCTCGTCGACGCCACTGATCCCGCGCGCAAGCTGCTGTCGACCATCTACCGGTGCCAGCAGGCGAGCGGGTTCGGCTTCGCAGCCTCGCACGTCATCGACGTGCTGCGCGGCAAGGCCACCGAGAAGGTGGCGAAGTTCGGCCACGAGCGGCTGTCGACCTTCGGCATCGGCCAGGAACTGTCGGAGGCCGAGTGGCGACTGCTGCTGCGGCAACTGGTGGCCGAGCACATCGTCGAGGTCGACTACGACACGTACAACGTGCTGCGGCTGACCGACGCGAGCCGGGCGGTGCTGCGCGGCGAACGCACCATCCGACTGCGGCGGACGACCGCGGCACCAGCGCGCAGGCGCAAGGGGAAGTCGGGCGGGGCGGAGACGGCGGTCGACTCGCCGCTGTTCGAACGGCTGCGTGCGTGGCGGGCAGCGGTCGCGAAGGAGCACGGCGTTCCCGCGTACGTGGTGTTCCACGACGGCACGCTGCGCGCGATCGCGGCGGCGCGGCCATCGAGCCTCGACGAACTCGCTGACATCCCGGGCGTCGGCGAGAAGAAGCTGGAGCGGTACGGCGAGGCGCTGATCCGGCTGGTTGGGGCGGACGGGTGAGGTGCGGCACATCGCCTTGCGGTAGCGTGGCGGCGATGATCAGCCACCCGATTCGCGCATCCGCACTCGCAGCAGCCTGAACAGGAGTCTGTCCAACATGAGGGTCGCTTGAAACTCTTCTCTCCGCTCTACCGCAAGGCATTGGCCTGGTCGCGGCATCCGCACGCTCCGCGATACCTCGGTGCGATGAGCTTTGCCGAGTCGTCGTTCTTTCCGGTGCCGCCCGACGTCATGCTGGCGCCCATGTGTCTCGCCAGTCCGGCCCGGGCCTGGTACTTCGCCTTGCTGACGACCCTGGCTTCGGTGGCCGGGGGGCTGTTCGGATACGCGATCGGCTACTTCGCGCTGGATGCCGTGCTGCCGTGGCTCGAACACAGCCGCTACTGGCCCGCCTATCAGACCGCGGTCAGCTGGTTCGAACGATGGGGTTTCGCGGCGGTCTTCATCGCAGGCTTCTCCCCGATTCCGTACAAGGTGTTCACGATCGCCGCCGGCGCGCTTTCGATGGCGCTGCTGCCCTTCGCGCTCGCGTCGATCGTCGGCCGCGGCATGCGGTTCTTTCTCGTCGCCGGCCTGATGGCGTGGGGCGGCGCGCGCATGGAGGCTTTGCTGCACCGCTACGTTGACCGTGTGGGCTGGGCGACCGTCGTTCTGGTTGCCGTTGGCGCGCTTTGGTACGGCAACCGGTGACGGCGGAGCGTCGGTGTCCGCCTCGTTCGGGAGTGCCCTCGGCGCGCCGAGTCATCCGACGGCAAACCGATGCCATCGCACGATGACCGGTACGCTCACCGTCGAACCGGCTACGAGAGATCCCTGGACGCTGCGTACGTCATCGTGACCGCCGCAAGGGCCCCGCGCCTCTCGACGCGAAGCGTGATGGCCACCGGGCCTGACTTCCAGCGCGCCTCGGCCAGGACCCCGGCCGACGGCGTCGAGATCCCCGGAAGTTCGCGGCCATAGCGCCGCGCCGCCGCCTGCCTGAGCTCGTCGAACTCCCTCATCGCGGCGGGCGCGGCGAGCAGGCGCGTCGGATGCAGCAGCACCTGCTGCAGGCCGTCGCCGTCGAAGTACAGCTCGGCATCGAAGGCTCGGTCCAGATTCGAGACGCCGGGAGCCACCAGACCGAGCGACAGCCCGTTGCCGAGCGACCTGGGCTGCGCGGGCGGTACGGCTTCCGGCAGAACGGCGCGCACGTCGGCCGGCGTCATCCCGGGCTCCGTGACGTGCCACAGCACCTTCTGCTGGCTGAGCAGCAACGCGGCGATGCACGCGATGACGATCGGAACGGCTACGGCAATCCAGCGCATGAGGGGCGGTGATGCGGAAGGAGATGAAGATCCCCGCTACGACTGCGCGACTACGGGGCTCGCAGCGTCGCACATTGCCAGCACTCCGCGGGATCGGCCACTTGGGGCAAGCCCGATGGGTGGCGCCCAGGCGAGAGGGTGCGAAGGGGCGGCTGTACGAACGACGGCAGCCATGGAACCGGCTGCGCCGGAGCGCCTGCAGTTGCGCCGGCCTCCATGGGGCCGGAGTGTCCGCCAGGGCCGGGAGCGGACTTCCGGGAGTTCGAACTCAGCGTCGCGGCCGCGCCGCGCGCCCCAGCAGCCGCCGGCACTCCGACTCGTGCTGCCCGATCTCCGCGAGCGTCACCTGGATGTCCTCGCGCTGCTGCTCGAGCGCGCGCCGGTGCTGCTCCAGCACGGCGAGGAAGCGCTTCGCCTGCGCCGACGCGTCCTTCGGTGTCTCGTACATGTCGATCAGCTCGCGCACCTGCGTGAGCGTCAGGCCGAGGCGCTTGCCGCGCAGCGTGAGCTTCAGGCGGGTGCGGTCGCGGTTGGAGTACACGCGCGTGAGGCCGGAGCGGCCCGCGCGCTTCGGCTGCAGGATGCCCTGGTCCTCGTAGAAGCGGATCGCGCGCGGCGTGACGTCGAACTCGTTCGCCAGCTCCGTGATGGAGTAGGTCGTGCCTTCCTTCGGTTCACGCGCCGTCGCCATGGCGGCCGTAGAATCGCGTCAGTTTCCGTAAACGTCAAGTTGACGACGTGAATCCCCACGAGCACGAACTGAACTACCCGTGGCCGGACGTGCCCGCCCCCGGCACGTGGACCACGCTGCGTCCCGGCGTGCACTGGGTGCGGATGCCGCTGCCGTTCGCGCTTGACCACATCAACCTGTGGGTGCTGGACGACGAGGTCGACGGCCGCGCGGGCTACACCGTCATCGACACCGGCATCAGCAGCGACGTCACGAAGCAGGCGTGGGAACAACTGTTCGACAGCGCGTTCGGCGGGCTCCCCGTGGTGCGGCTGCTGTGCACGCACTTCCATCCGGATCACTTCGGGCTGGCGCACTGGCTGGTCGCCGGCGGCGACAAGGCACGGTGGAGCGCGCCCTTGTGGATGTCGGCCACCGAGTATGCGTTCGGCCGCTTCCTGTCGCTCGGCGCCGACCAGACCACCGGCGACTCGGCCGCGAAGCACTTCGCGCGCAACGGGCTCGACGATCCCGACGCACTCGCCAAGGTGCGCGCGCGCGGCTCGGGCCATTACCCGAAGCTGGTGCCGTCGACCCCGCCGAGCTTCCGGCGCGTGCAGGACGGCGACGAAGTCGCGGTGGGGCCCGCGCACGCGAAGCGCGTGTTCCGCGCGATCGTCGGTTTCGGCCACGCGCCCGAGCACGTGTCGCTGTTCTGCGAGGACGACAAGCTGCTGGTATCGGGCGACATGGTGTTGCCGCGCATCTCGACCAACGTCAGCGTGTTCGACCTCGAGCCCGACGGCAATCCGCTGCCGCGCTACCTGCGCTCGCTCGACCGCCTGCTGCTGCTGCCGGCCGACACGCTCGTGCTGCCGTCGCACGGCAAGCCGTTCACCGGGCTGCACGCGCGCATCGCGCAGCAGCACGCGCACCACGCCGATCGCCTCGCGGAGGTGCTGGCCGCGTGCGCGACGCCGCAGACCGCCGCGTCGATCGTGCCGCTGCTGTTCAAGCGCGCGCTGGACCTGCACCAGACCACGTTCGCGCTCGGCGAGGCGCTCGCGCACCTGCACGCGCTCTGGCACGAGGGCCGCATAGCGCGCCGGCTCGACGACGACGGTGTCTACCGCTTCACGACCGCATGAACGACGACGACTCCAGCACGCCGCGCCGGCCCGCCACCAGGCTCGTCACCGGCGGCCGCGACCGCGCGAAGAGCTTCGACTACGTCAATCCGCCGCTGGTGCGCGGGTCCACGGTGCTGCACGACAGCGTCGCCGACATGAAGGCGCGGGTGCAGGCGCGGCTCGCCGGCGACGACGAGGTGATGACCTACGGCGTCTACGGCACGCCGACCCACCACGCGTTCTACGCCGCGCTCAACGCGCTGGAGGGTGGCTACCGCAGCTGGGCGCTGCCGACCGGCCTCGCCGCCTGCACGATGGCGCTGCTCGCGTTCGTCCGGGCCGGCGACCACGTGCTGATTCCCGACTCGGTCTACTGGCCGACGCGCCGCTTCAGCCGGCAGACGCTGTCGCGGTTCGGCATTGAAGCGACGTTCTACGACCCGCGCATCGGCGACGAGCTGGAGCAACTGTTCCGGCCGACCACACGCGTGCTGTTCATGGAGTCCCCGGGCTCGCTGACCTTCGAGATGCAGGACGTGCCGCGGCTCGCGGCCATCGCGCGCCGGCACGACGCCTTCAGCGTCGTCGACAACACTTGGGCGACGCCGCTCTTCTTCCAGCCGCTGGCGCACGGCGCCGACGTCTCGCTGCACGCGGCGACCAAGTACATCGGCGGCCACTCCGACCTGCTGATGGGCACGCTGACCGTCAACGAGCGGGCGTGGCCCGCGGTGCGCGAGGCGATGCACTTCTACGGGCTGACCACCGGCGCCGACGACGTCTACCTGGCGCACCGCGGCCTGCACTCGATGGCGGCGCGGCTGGCGCTGCATCGCGCGAACGCCGAGCGGCTGATCGCGTGGCTGCGCGGGCAGCCGGAAGTGGAGCGCGTGCTGTATCCGGCGCTGCCCGACGATCCCGGCCACGCGCTGTGGAAGCGCGACATGAGCGGCGCCTCCGGCCTGTTCGGCGTCGTGCTGAAACCCGGGCTGCCGGCCGGCGCGCTGGAGGCGCTGGTCGACGGCGCGCAGCTGTTCGGCCGCGGCTACTCGTGGGGCGGCTACGAGAGCCTGATGATCCCGGCGTTCCCGGAACGCACGGTAGCGCCCTGCCCGTTCGAGGGGCGACTCGTCCGCATCTCGGCGGGGCTCGAGGATGCGGACGACCTCGTCGCCGACCTCGAACACAGCTTCGCGGCGCTACGCGCCGTGCGCTGACGCCCCGCGTCTTAGCTTGCGCAGGTAGGCGAGTCCCGGGATCGCGCGGCGGCCGTACCAGCTCGTCATCTCGGCATCGATCAGTTCCACCGGCGGCGCGACCTGCGCGCGCAGCGCCTGCGCGTGTGCCTCGGTGAACGGGAAGGGTTCGGTCGATAGCAGCACGCGCTCGACGGCGTTCGCGGCGGCGACGATGTCGTCGACCTGCGGATAGCGCGCGGCGCCCGCCCAGCCGCCCGGCGGTGTGGTCACCTCCCAGCCAACGCAGGCAAGTGTCCGGGCGATGTAGGTGTCCGCCGCAACCGTCATCCACGGTTCCTTCCAGATCAGGTAGAGCACCCGCTCGCGCGGCCAGTCGGACTGCCGACACCGGTCGAGTTCGCTTCGCAGCGCCGCAGCGAGTTCCCCGGCCCGGTCCCGCGCGCCGAACAGCGCACCCATCAGTGTGTACAGCGCCAGGTTGTCCTCTGGAGCGTTGGGATGCGTCACCACGACGTGCGGCACGAAGCGCCGCATGGCCTCGACGGCGCCGGCCTCGTTCTCGTCGACGTTGACCACGACGTGCGTGGGTCGCAGCGCGCGCAGCGCCTCGAGCTTCACGTCCTTGGTGCCGCCGACCTTAGGCACGGCGCGAATCGCCGGCTCGGGATGGACGCAGAACCCGGTGCGGCCGACGACGAGGGCACCGAGGCCGAGGTCGAACAGCAGTTCCGTGATCGACGGCACCAGCGACACGATGCGCGCAGCCGGCGCCGGCGCGTGCAGCACGCCCGCGCTGTCGCGCAGCGGCTCAGCCGGCATCGGTCGCGGCGAGCGCCTTGGCGAAGAAGTCGACGCTGCCGAAGTTTCCCGACTTGAGGGCCAGCGCGAGCGGCGCGGGGCCGGGCGTCGCCGTCCACGGCACGCCGGGGTCGATCTCCGCGCCGATGGCGAGCGCTTCGATCCCGAGCGCCTGCACGACCGCGCCCGACGTCTCGCCACCGGCGACGACGAGCCGGCGCACGCCGGCCGCGACGGCCTGTCGCGCGAGGTGGGCGAAGGCCGCTTCGATGGCCGCGGCGGCGCGCTCGCGCCCCTCGGCGCCGAGCGAGTCCTGCAACGCCTGCACGTCGGCGGGCGCCGCGCTCGAGTGGATCAGGCACGGGCCGCGTCCCACGTGCTCGCGCAGCCACCGCGTGGCCGCGTCGAGTTCGCCGTCGCCGGCGACGAGGGCGGCTGCATCGAGCCGGCGGGCGGGGTGCGCGCGCGCGAACGACGTCCACCTGCGCGCGCGTCGCCTGCGAGCAACTGCCTGCGAGGACGAGCGCCGGACCGCCGCGCGGCACGTCGGCCTCGGCGCGGTCGCGCGCCGGAGCGGACCCGCGGGCGCGCGCGTTCTCGGGCAGGCCGAGCGCGATGCCGGAGCCGCCCACCAGCAGCGGCAAGTCCCGCGCCGCCTGCGCGAGGACGCAGCAGGTCCTCGTCGTCGGTGGCGTCGGCGATCGCGTAGCGGGTGCCGTCGGACCGCAGGCGATCGAGGGCGGTGTGAACGGCCTCGACGCCGAAGCGCACGAACGCGTGCGGCAGCAGGCCCGACCTTGTGCCGTGTCTGCCGGCCCAGCACGCGCACCAGGCTGGCGTCGCGCATCGGCGTGAGCGGGTGATCGCGCATCGGCGAGTCCGACAGCAACTGCGACCCGACGAAGAGATGGCCCTGGTACACGGTGCGGCCGTTGGCGGGGAAGGCCGGGCACACGAGCGCGAGATCGCCGCCCAGCGCGTCGAGCAGCGCGTCGGCCACGGGGCCGATGTTGCCGGCGTCGGTCGAGTCGAAAGTGGAGCAGACCTTGAACAGGAAGCGGTCGGCGCCGCGCACCCGCAGCCAGGCGAGCGCGCCGAGCGACTGGTCGACGGCCTCGCGGACCGGGGCCGTGCGCGACTTCAGCGCGACGACGACCGCGTCGGCCTCCGGCAGCGACAGGTCGGCGCGCGGCACGCCGTTGACCTGCACCGTGCGCAGGCCGCCCCGCGTCAGCGTGTTCGCCAGGTCGGTGGCGCCGGTGAAGTCATCGGCGATGCATCCGAGCGCGAGCACCATCGTCGCCTATGGGGGAGCAGCGACGGCCCGCGGCTTCTGCTTGCGCCGTGCCGTCACGCGATCGAACAGCCAGCGCGGCAACAGGCGCAGGACGCCCGTGACGACGCCCATCTGCCAGGGAATGGTCCGGTACCGCGCGCCGGCGAGGATCGCGTCGGCCGCGCGCGGCGCGAAGTCCGCAACGTCCATCAGGAAGGGCATCCCGTAGGGGTTCTTCGCGGTCAGCGGCGTGCGGATGAAGCCGGGCGAAATCGTGACGACCTTGACGTGATGCTTCGCCATCTCGACGCGCAGGCTCTCGAGGTAGGTGATCGCGGCGGATTTCGACGCGCAGTAGGCATCGGAGCCCGGCAGCCCGCGGATCCCCGCAACGCTCGCGATGCCGACCAGCGTGCCGCGCCTGACCGACTTCATGCGCGCGATGAACGGATGGAACGTGTACGCCATCGCGAGCACGTTGGTCGCCAGCACCTTCTCGAACTGCGCGAGGTCCTCGTAGTACTCGGTCTTGACGCCGACGGAAATGCCGGCGTTCGCGATCACGATGTCGACGCCGCCCGCCACCTGCTCGAACGCGCGGCCGGCCGCGATCAGCGCGTCCTTGTCGGTCACGTCGACCGGGTAGACGTGGTGGTTGCCGGGCAGCGCCGCGGCGAGCGACTCGAGCGCCTCGCGGCGGCGCGCGACGAGGCCGAGCATGGCGCCGCGCGAGGCGAACTCCCGCGCGAGTTCCGCGCCGATGCCGCTCGACGCACCGGTGATGAAGACGTTCATCGGCATGCGCGGAGTGTACGTCGGCACGCCGGACAGACACGCAGAACCGGCGCCCGGACGGCGCGAGCGGGCTGCGCGAGCGATGCGAGCCCGGCCACGCCGCAGGACGTGGCCGGGCGGAACAGCGTCGACCGCGAGAGCGGCGCTGGTTGCCTTGGACTCAGGGCGTGACGAACAGCGTCATCGTTCCCGTGGTGACGATCGGCAGCGGATCGACGTTGACGACCGACCCGACGGTTTCCGTCTCCTGCTCGGACAGCGAATTGAAGCGGAACTCGTCGAAACCCGTCGAGAACGGCGTCTTGTTCTCAATGTACCCGTTCAGCGCGATCGATCCGTTGTACAGCAGGTCGATGTTGTCGGTCGGGTCGTCGACCCAGCAGTTGGTGTAGGTCACCACCAGCGAGTCACCCGGGTTCAGTTCACCGTCCGGGTTGGCCAGCGCGATCTTTCTGGTTCCGGTCGCGGCGCCCGGTCGAGCGGAGCAATCGGTCACGAGTCCGGCCGCGCCTGCGGACGAGATCCGCGTGTCGTTGGCGTTGATGTACGCCATGAGGTCGAGGATCAACTGCGTCCGGTCGGCCACCAGGAAGCTGACGGTTCCGCCGAACGAGGCAAGTCGCCATTCGTTCGGCTGCGTGTCGTCGGGCCAGAGGCTGAGGTAAGCGTCCCAGTCGTACCGGATCGTGCTGGAGCCGTACGTCAGCAGCACGGGCGGCGTGCTGGTGTCGAATGTGGCCTGCACCAACTGAGGCAGGAACACGCTGTTGCCGGCCGGTGTAATGAACTCCAGCTTGCCCGAGGTCGGCGGGCTGTCTCCGGACCAACTGACCGGCACGACTGACGCGACCTGGAAGCTGCCAAAGAGCGCGGCGCCGCTGTCGACGCCCGTTCTGCCACTCAGCGTCCAGGCCTGCGCGGTGCGGTTCCAGGTGCCGTTGTAGGCAAGCAGCGGATAGGCAATGCTGATGCCATCGGCTGTCAGGGTGAGCCTGGCGGAGTCCTTGGTCCCGACGTTGAAAGTGACCGTAGTGGGCATTGGCGGCGCCGGTTCGTCCGTGATGGCGCCGCCTCCGTCGCCGCCGTCACTGTCGCCACCGCCGCCGCACGCGGCGACCATGATGGCGATCGCGAACGCCGACAAGAGGCGAGGCGCGATGCGAAATGTGGGTGTGTTGCGCATGAAACTCTCCCCGCGAAGCTCGAGCACTTGTTCGAACCGCTGGTGGGCAGGTGTCGCCATCCAGCAGCGGGAGGGTCGCTTCTAGCTAGACCCTCAAGCTCAATAAAGGCCGCCGTGGTCGGGGGACCTTGAGGAGAGTCAACCGCCTGCCTGTATCGGGCGGGAACGCTAAACGGGGAGACGGGCTGCTCCAGATGGCCAGATGGACGGCGGGCGGACTATCGGCGCCGCTTGCCTCCGGCCTTCCGCGTCGCCTTCGGTTGTTGCGCCTCGGCGATCTCCTGCCCGCTGCGGCCTTCCAGCTTGGGGGTGATGTTGTCGTCGATCCACTTCTGGTCCCACCACTCCACCGGCAGCACCGCGACGCCGTCGAGGTAGACCCCGTAGTGCAGGTGATCGCCGGCGGCGAGTCCGGTCTCGCCCGTCTTGCCGAGGACCTGGCGCCTGGCGACGGTGTCGCCGGATTTCACGTCGATCGAGTTCAGGTGGCTGTAGAGCGTGTAGAGCCCAAGCCCGTGGTCGAGGATCACGGTGTTGCCGTAAATGCCGACGTCGCCCGTGAACGCCACTGTGCCGCTGTTCGCGGCCTCGACCGGATAGTTCTTCGTCACCGAGAGGTCGTAGCCGAGGTGGTACGCGACGTCGATCGGCTCGCCCTTGTAGGTGTAGGTCCGCTCGTCCGCGAAGTTCGCCTCGACCTTCGAGTTGCTGAGCTGGACGAACGCGTCCTTCCACAGCATCGCCGGGGTGGTCTTCTTCGTGACCGCGGTGATGTCGGCCTCGTTCTGCTGGCGCAACTGCTTGTTCACGGCGACGAAGACGTCCTTCGGCGCGCCCTGCCGGGCAGACGCGTCGGCGAGCAGCGGCGTGATCTTGTTCTGCAGGAAGCTGTCCGACAGGGCGATCGTGCTCTTCTTGTACCTGACGTTCTTCAGCTCGTAGGCGAGCCGCATCTCGCGCGTGTTGCCGGCCTTGTCAGTGGCGACCAGCACGGGCCTGGCCTCCGGCGGGACGTTGTAGGGATGCGCGAAGAAGGCCAGCAAGTGATCCGGGCGGTCCTTCACCTGGCCGGGGAAGCCCCGGAAGAAGTAGTCGCCGATCTTCACACCGCTGGTTGCCGTGTCCGCCGACGCCTTGTAGACGATCGCACCGACGCCGCCGAAGTTCACGTAGCGGTCGTCGGCGATCAGTTCCAGCGTCGGTGGCGTGATGTCGATCGTGACGTTCTTCTCCAGCGCGGCGTCGTTGCCGCCGAAGAAGCGCCACAGCGAGGCATCGCGCGCGGTGATGCGCAGCACCGCGGGACCCTCCTTCACGCCGGGGATTTTCGCCAGCGCCACCTCGATCTTGTTCTCCCTGACGGCGCGGTCGAACTGCTCTGCTGCGAGCCTGTGCTCGGTTCCGCCCTGCGTCAGCGTTGCCGTGACGGATTTCAGGCCGGCGCCCCGGTCGGTGACCTGGATCTCGAGCGGCGCCACGCCCAGGGTGTCGACATTCGGCGAGACGGTGATCTGCGGCGGCTCGGACTCGAAGCGCGGCGCCAGGAAGTACGAACCGCCGGCGATGGCGGCGATGACGACCACGAGGAGAACGATGAGGATCGGGAGTTTGCTGCGGCGTCGATCGGACTGGGAATGCTTGCATGCGGGCTTCTCAGGAGGGTTGGGGGCGAGCGTGGCGACGAGGACGAGCACGGGCTCGGTGGGCCGCTCGCGTGCGGCAGCGTGAAGCATAGCGGCCGCTGCATCGGGAACGACCTCGCACATTAGTGCGGGGACCCGAATGGGAACGGCCCGCCAGCGGCGGGCCGTCGCTCGGAGTGCAGTCCGGTCTACTTCTTGCCGCCGCGCTCGGTGCGCGCGCGCTGGATCAGGTAGTCCATCACCGGCAGGCTGCCCTCGCGCGAGCCGACCATGTGCGGCGCCGTCATGAACTTGCCGTCGATAGCCATCGCCGGCGTGCCGTCGACCTTGAAGGACTTCCACACCTGGCTGGCGCGCGATGCGCGGGTCCCGACAGCGAACGAGTTGAAGGTGTCGAGCCACTGCTTGCGGTCGATGCCGTTGGCGGCCATGAAGTCCGCGATCTCGTCGGTCTTCAGCAGCGGACGGCGGTCGACCTGGACCGCCCTGAACACCTTGGCGTGCAGCTCCTCGGTCTTCTTCAGCGCTTCCAGCGTGAAGTAGATCTTCACGTGCGGCAGCGTCTGGTCGTTCCAGGCGATCGGGTTGCGGCGGTACTCGACGTCGGCCGGCAGCGTCTTGCGCCACGAGGCGAGGACGGGGTCGTACGTGGCGCAGTGCGGGCAGGTGTACTGGAAGAACTCCAGTACCTCGATCTTGTTGCCGCCTTCGGTGGGCTGCGGCGGCCTGACGAGCGTGAAGTCCTTCCCTTCCTTGGGCGGCGTGCGCCCCTGCGCGTGCGCCAGGCACGGCGCGAGGGCGGCGGCGATCAGCAAATGGCGGCGACGTACGGACAGGCTCGGCATGCGTGTTCTCTCCGGGAGGGTCTTCGTTACAACGCGATTCTGACAGGAGCGGATGACCGGGAATGGCCCGGGCCGGCTGGGGTTCACCCGGAGGTGGCGGGCCGTCGGCTCGCTTACTTAAGGCGGATCAACTGAACGTCGATGCCGTTTTCCGCCATCGTCTTGCGGATCCGGTTGATGTCTTCTAGGTTGCCGTAGGGCCCGAGGCGGACGCGGTACAGCGTGGTGCCGCCCTGCTCGAGCGGGAAGATCCTGGAGTCGAAGCCGAGCAGCGCGAGCCGGGCCCGCATGGCGTCTGCATCGTCGTGCGAGCGGAACGCTCCGGCCTGCAGCAGGAAGCGCGAGCCATCGCCGGCGACCGCCGGGGCCGTGCCCTTTTCCGCCGGCGGGGGAGCAGCCTGCGGGTCCGTCGCCGCATCGGCCTTCGGAGCGGCAGTGGCAGGGTCGCCGCCCTTGACGCTCGGGGCGGGTGCGTACAGCGGCTTGTTCGGGTCGCCGGCGGTGTCAGGCGTGACCGACTCGCTGGCCGGCTTCACCTTGGAGACGAACGGAACCGGCGCGTTGGTGATGTAGAGCGCAACCGCAACGGCGATGCCGAGCCCGACCACGAGTCCGAGGACGAACCCGAGCAGGGTGTTGCCGCGCTGCGCGTGCGAGGAAGACGTCATCCGCGGCAGTTTACTTGGGGCGGGTTCCGCGGCGCCGGCCGCGTGACTCATACACGCGAGCCTCCATGCGGCCGGATGAGCGCTCGCGCGCGGCCGGACCACTACATCTTCTCCGGCGCGGACACGCCGAGCAGCGCAAGCCCGTTGCGCAGCACCTGGCGCGTCGCGAGCAGCAGCGCCAGCCTGGCCGCGCGCGTGGCGGCCTCGTCGACGAGCACCCGCTCGGCGTTGTAGTAGCCGTGGAAGTCCGCCGCCAGCTCCTTCAGGTAGTTGGCGAGCTGGTGGGGCGCGAGGTCGGTGGCGGCCACGGCCAGCACCTCAGGGTACTCGGCGAGCCGGTTCATCAGGCCCTGTTCGCGCGCGCTCGCCAGCGGCGTGAGGTCGGACTTGAGCGCGGCCACCTCGTCCGGCACCACAAGCCCCTTGTCGGCCGCCTGCGCGAACACCGAGCAGATCCGCGCGTGCGCGTACTGCACGTAGTAGACCGGGTTGTCCTCGCTCTGCGAGAGCGCGAGGTCGACGTCGAACACGAACTCGGCATCGGGCTTGCGCGAGACAAGGAAGTAGCGCGTCGCATCGCGCCCGACCCAGTCGAGCAGGTCGTGCAGCGTCACGTACGTGCCCGCGCGCTTGCTCATCTTCACTTCCTCGCCGCCCCGCGTCACGCGCAGCATCTTGTGCAGCAGGTAGTCCGGGTAGCCCCTGGGCACCGCGATGCCGAGCGCCCGGGCGGCCGCCTGCAACCCGGCGCGCACGCGCGCCACCGTGCCGTAGTGGTCGGTGCCCTGGATGTTGATGACCTTCTCGAAGCCGCGCCGGAACTTGGTGAGGTGATACGCGACGTCGGGCACGAAGTAGGTGTAGCTGCCGTCCGACTTCCGCATCACGCGGTCCTTGTCGTCGGTCGCCGGGCCGCCCATGCCGCCGACGTCGCCGATCTCGGTCGTCCTGAGCCACAGCGCGCCGTCGGCTTCGAACGTCATGCCCGACTTGACCATCGCGTCGACCGCGGCCTCGACCTTGCCGTCCAGGTACAGCGACGACTCGAGGTAGTAGTTGTCGAAGGCGACGCCGAGCGCGGCGAGGTCGCGGTCCTGCTCGCTGCGCAGGCAGGCGACCGCGAAGCGCCGCACCGCGTCGATGTCCTCCGGGTCGCCGCTCGCCGTCACCGGTTCGCCGTCGCGCGCGGCCACCGTGCCCTTCGCGAGGAACTCGCGCGCGATCTCGATGATGTACTCGCCGCGATAGCCGGCCTCGGGAAACTCGACCGCTTCACCGCGCAGTTCGCGCGCGCGCGCCTGGACCGAGAGCGCCAGGTTCGCGATCTGCACGCCGGCGTCGTTGTAGTAGAACTCGCGCGTCACCTGCCAGCCCTGCGCCCCGAGCAGATTGGCGAGCGCGTCGCCGAGCGCGGCCTGGCGCGCGTGGCCGAGGTGCAGCGGGCCGGTCGGATTGGCCGACACGAACTCGACCATCACGCGATGTCCGGCGTGCTCCGACGACGTGCCGTAGCAATCGCGCTCGCGCAGCGACTGCCGCACGACCTCGAGCTTGGCCGCCGCGGCGATGCGCAGGTTGATGAAGCCCGGTCCCGCGACCTCGGCCGACTCGATCAGGCCGGACGCCGCCGGGTTGACCTTCAGCGCGTCGACGATCGCCGTGGCGACCTCGCGCGGGTTGCGCTTCAGGCCTTTCGCGATCTGCAGCGCCACGTTGGTGGCGATGTCACCGTGGGCCTCGACCTTCGGCCGCTCCAGCACGACGTTCGCATCGGAGACGCCAAGCCCCGCGAGTGCCTGGCGGAGCAGGGCGATCAGCTGGAGTTTCTGTTGGGCGAGCATGCGAGGAGGATGCCGGGCGACGGCGGCAGGCGAAGGCGCGGATTCTACCGACCGCCGGCATCCAGCGCGGCAGGAAGGCGTGGTCCGGCCGTGCCGGATCAGGCGAGTTCGAGCGTGGCCGCCGCCGCGTCGCGCGCCTCCTGCGCGACCCAGTCGACGCCGAGGGCGTCGAGGACAGACTGCTCGGTCGCGCCGGCGACCTGCCGTGTTCCCCGGTAAAGGCCGTACTCGTTGAGCTTCAGTCCGAGGTCGATCGCGCGCTTGCGCAGTTCGATGTTGAACGCCTTCGGGCCGGTGAAATAGAGCAGCGCGGCGCCGAAGCTCTGCGCCGGAACCACGCGCAGGTCGACCTGCAATCCGCTGTCGAGCACGGCGCTGGCCCTGGTCGCACCCTGGGCGAGGATCTCGCGGAAGCGCGGGAAGGCGGCGAAGTGCCGTGAGATGCCGGCGCCGTCGGTGCCGACCGCGAGCAGGTCGATGTCGCCGACGGTCGGACGCTGCCGGCGGATGCTGCCGGCCACGACGACGTCGGCGATGCCGGGTGCGCGCCGCATGTGATCGAGCACCGCGGTGGCTTCGCGCTGCGCGATCGCGAGCGGCACGCGCTCCTTCTTGCTGCGATCGGTCGCCAGCGCCCGCAGCACGTGGGCCGTCGTCTTCGGGCCGAAGCCGCGCAGCGACTCCATGCGTCCGCTCTGTGCGGCGTCGCGCAACTGCACGGGCGTGTGGACGTCGAGCCGCTCCGACAGCGCCCGCACGCGCTTCGGCCCCAGGCCGGGAATCCGCAGCAGCGAGGCCGTGCCGCGCGGCACGGCGCGCCGCAGTTGCCGCAGCAGTTCGCAGTTGCCGGTACGCGCGACTTCGTGGATCTTGGCGTCGAGGTCGGCGCCGATCCCGGCGAGCTTGCCGAGCTCCTCGCCGCGTGCGGCGCGATCGGCGAACGCCGGGCCCTGCTGGTTCACCATGCGGGCTGCATTGCGGTAGGCGCGAATCCGGAACGGGTTCTCGCCCTGCACCTCGAGCAGGTCGGCGATCTCCTCGAAGACGGCGGCGATGCGTGCGTTGCTGGCTGCCATCTGTCCGGATCGACCGGTGCGCGCTCCGTCAGGGCCGCAACCGCAGTTCCCTGGTGCGCTGCGCCCGCATCACGCCGACGACGCCGTCGATCTCCTCGCCGAGCGCTTCGAGCAGGTTGTCGAGCGCGAGCATTCCGGTGAGCGCGCCGTCGGGCCGCACGACCGGGAGGCGGCGAACGCCGCGCTCACGCATGTGCGCCAGCGCATCGAGCAGGTCGTCGTCCTCTTCCACGACGGCTGGCTTGTCGCTCATGACGTCGCCCGCGGTCATCGTCGCCGGGTCGAGGCCGAACGCAACGACCTCGATGGCGATGTCGCGGTCGGTCAGCACGCCGACCGGGAACTCCGAGCCGTCGCTCTGTTCCACGACCACCAGGCAGCCGACGTGTTCGTCGTGCATCCGGCGGGCGCAGGTGCCGATCGATTCGTTCACGCGGGCCGTCACCGGGTGGTGCACAGCGACGTCCCTGATCTTCAGGCTCTGCGATCTCATGGGAGGGTCTCCTCGATTTCCTGGCGCTGATAGGTTTAGGCTAGGAAGCGGGATGGCAGTTGCACTGACCACGGTCAAAGGGGCACGTGACCCCCGGCTCGCGCTGACGAGAGCCGTTGCAGGCCGGTGGGGAGTGATCAGGTTGGTTTCGTCGCCCGTGTCGAGTCCTCGGAGGGAAGCATGAACAACAGGAACCGCTCGTTGCTCGGAATAGGCATGGCGCTCGCGGCAGGCGTCGTGGGCGCTCAGGCCCCCAAGGGCCCGAGCCAGGTCGTGAAGCCGCCGGTGTCGCAGGCCTGGATCGACGTCGCGACGTTCTCGGGATTCGGCATGCCGGGCATGGGCGCAGGCCCGGGAGCCAGCCCGATGTCGATGATGGGCGGCATGTTCGGCAGCGGGCAGGCCGCGAACAACGCGTTCGGCAACACGCAGACGAGTTCGGCTGGGCGCTGGGTCGACGTCACGCTATTCACCAGCCGCAACCCGTCGCTGGCCGAGGCGTTGCAGGCCGTTCCGGCGGGCACGCAGCTCGCGCCGACGCTGAAGCTGGTCGCGCCGAAGGCCGCCAAGCCGGCGCCGCGCGACGACGAGACGAACCCGACCGAGATCGAGCGGCCCAAGGGCAAGATCTACCTGTACTGGGGCTGCAGCGAGACGGTGCGGCCGGGCCAGCCGCGCGTGCTCGACATGGCGACCTCGAAGCCCGAGGAGTGGGGCAAGTTCTTCGTGTCGCGGCGCGCCACTCAGCGTGGCGCGCACAGCGCCGCAGGCCGGCCGCTGTGGCCGAATGACTCGGACTCGCGCATGGTTCCGCCGAACGCCTCGCTCGTCGGCGAGCACGCCTTCAGCGGGCAGGGCGTGCCGGACGGCTTCAAGTTCGGCATTCCGGCGGCGCAGGACCTGATGCCCGAGATCGCGCTGAAGCAAGCTGATGCCGGCGGCGCCACCCAGCTCGAATGGGCCGTGCTGCCCACCGCGCGCGCTTACTTCATCGCCGCGATGGGGGCGAAGGGTGGCAGCATGGGCGGTGGCTCGGACCCGGAGATGGTGTTCTGGACCTCCAGCGAGGTGCCCGAAATCGGTTCGGGCCTGGTCGACTACCAGACCAACCCGGCGGTCGATCGCTGGCTGCAGGAAAAGGTGCTGCTCGCGCCGACGGTCACCCGCTGCGCCGTGCCCAAAGGCATGTTCGGCGAAGGCGGTGGCGCGATGCTGCGGATGATTGCCTATGGCAACGAGCTCAATCTCGCGCACCCATCGCGGCCGTCCGACCCGAAGATCGCGTGGGAGCCGCAGTGGGCGGTGAAGGTGCGCTTGAAGAGCGTCGCGAACGCGATGCTCGGCATGGACATGAGCGAGATGCAGCGCGGCCCCGGAGGCCGTTCGCAACCCCAGGCGCAGGATCAGGCCGCGCCGGCTGCCGCGGAGAAGCAGCAGGAAGAGAAACTGCCCGGTGCGGTCGACATCCTGCGCGGCATCCTCGGGCGGTGATCCAGCCGGCTTTCATCCTGGAGCGGCGCGCCGGCCCGGGGCGCCGCCCGCACGGATAGCGCGATGGAGCGCAGCGAACTCGACCACATCGTCGTCGCGGCGGCTGCGCTCGACGCCGGCATCGCCTGGGTGGAGGAACGACTCGGCGCGCGACCGGTGCCCGGCGGCCAGCACGTCGCGATGGGCACGCACAACGCGCTGCTCCGCCTGGGAGCGCGCTGCTACCTGGAGGTGATCGCGATCGACCCCGCCGGGCAGGCGCCGGCGCGTCCGCGCTGGTTCGCGCTCGACGAGCCCGGGATGCAGGCGCGGCTCGCGACCTCTCCTGCCTTGATCACGTGGGTCGTGCGCGCGCCGTCGCTCGCGTCCGCCTGCGCGCGTGTGCCCGACCTCGGCGAGATCATGCCGATGAAGCGCAACGCGTTCCGCTGGAAGATCTCGGTGCCCGACAGCGGATCGCTCGCGTGGGGCGGCATCCTGCCGACGGCGATCCAGTGGGAGGAGGGTGACGACGGCGTCGTCCACCACCCGTGCGACGTGCTGCCTGCGAGCGGCTGCGAGCTGGTGTCGCTGCAGTTGTCGCACCCGGCGGCCGTGCTCGGCACGAGCGGCATCGTCGCGCTGTTCCGGGAACTCAGGATCGCGGGGCCGGTGGACCTGAAGTCGGGACCGAAAGGCCTCGCGGCCGTGATCCGCTCACCGCGCGGGGAGGTCGTGCTCGGCTGACTGCGCGCGGCGGACGCTGCGCAGCTTGAACACCGGCACCACGCCGCCGGTTTCGATGCCGCGGTAGTTGCGGATCGGCGGGCAATCGTAGGCCGCGAGCGGAGTGCCGCTCGGATCGTCGAGCAGGCCGAGCTGCTCCAGCGCAGCCACGGTCGCCGCGTGCAGCGCGCGCGGGTTGCCATCGGCGATGCGGATCGCGATGCCCATGCCCTTGGACTGCACGCCGATCGCCTGCATGCCGTCGGCGCCCGCCTTGCTGACCCAGTCCCCCGCGCCGGCTTGCATGATGGCAAGGTCCATCCGGCGCGTGCCCGACACGAGGTCGGGGTGGCGCGACATCGCGAAGAAGAGCGCGCGCAGTTCGGGCGTGTCGCCCGTCGCCATCCGGGCGTAGGTCTGCGCCAGCCGCTTCAGCGGCATCGCGCAGTTCGGCGCGCTGCAGCCGTCGATGCCCCATGCGACGGAGTCGCCGTTGGTGAAGCGGGCGACGGTGGTCCGGATGCGCTGCTGCAGCGGGTGCCCGGGGTCGAGGTAGGTTTCGAGCGGTTGGTCGTGCATCCGGCAGTAGGCGAGGAAGCCCGCGTGCTTGCCCGAGCAGTTGTGATGCAGCGCCGACCACTGGGCGCCGGCCGGCGGCGTCGTTTCGGTGGCGGTGAAGAAGCTCGGCGCGTGGCAGCCGCACTGCAGCTGCGAGACGTCGGCGCCCGCCTTCGCCAGGATGCGCTGGACGATGGCAACGTGCATTGCCTCGCCGCTGTGGCTCGAGCACATCAGCGCCAGCTCGTGCGATGTGAAACCATGGCGCTCCATGCCGCCGTCCTCGACGAACGGCAACGCCTGCAGAGGCTTCAGCGCCGAGCGGGTGAAGTTGAGCGAGTCCGGATCGCCGACGGCGGTGATCAGCCGGCCCGACGGGTCGGTGACCGCGATCGATCCGTAGTGCACGCACTCCGTGGCGCCGCCTCGGGTGGTTTCGACCAGCGGGACGTGGCGCGGAATCACGGGGCGACTCCGCGCGAGGGAGCGGACACGGTCACAGGACGCCCCTCCGCGCTGCGCGCTCCGGGCTGAGCGCTTCGGAGCGGCCGCGCGCGCTCAGGCCGACTGCGGCGCGGCGCCACCGGACTGCAGGCGCGCGGCAATCTCCTTGCGATACCGATTCAGATCCTGGACCGAATTGAAGGTGCGCTCGAACAGCAGCGACAGGTTGTGCAGGATCCGCTCGACGACCTTGGTCTCCCATTCTTTGTCGAACCGTATTTGTTCGTCGAGCCAGCGCTCCAGCCAGCCCGGATCGGGGAGGCGCGATTGTACGGTGTCGTTCGGGAAAAGCGACTGGTTGACGTGGAGATTGGTCGGGTGCAGCGCCTTGTCCGTGCGGCGGGCCGAGGCCATCAGGACGCCGATCTTCGCGAACGCGGCGCGGGCCTGGTCGCCGACCTCGCCGAGGTACTTCTTCATGTAGCGCAGGTAGGCGCCGCCGTGGCGCGCCTCGTCCTGCGACAGGAGCCGGTAGATGGCCTTGATCACCGGTTCCGTGTGCCACTCGGCGGCCCGGCGGTACCAGTGGTTCAGGCGGATCTCGCCGCAGAAGTGCAGCATCAGGGTCTCGAGCCGTGGCGCCGGGTCGAACTCGAAGCGGACGGCGTGCAGTTCCTCCTCGGTCGGCACGAGGTCCGGCCGGAAGCGCCGCAGGTACTCCATCAGCACCAGCGCGTGCTTCTGCTCCTCGAAGAACCACACGGACATGAAGGCCGAGAAGTCCGAATCGCCGCGGTTGTCCCGGAGGAACATCTCCGTGGCCGGCAGGGCCGACCACTCGGTGATGGCGTTCATCTTGATCGTGCGCGCCTGGTCGTCGCTGAGCAGGCTGGCGTCGAACTTGTCCCATGGAACGTCCTTTTCCATGTTCCAGCGGACGGATTCGAGCGACCGGAACAGGTCCGGGTACAGAAGCGAGGCCATGAAGGATTCCTTCGTTAGTGCCGGGCGCGACGCTTCAGCCAGCGCATCAGGGAGCCAACTACCGGCAGCTTTTCGTAGAGCTCTTCGGCCGCGTCCCAGTAGTCCCGGTGCAGGGCGACGCGGCCATCAGTGGAGAACTGTATATGAGTCGCTCCCCGTATGGTCTGTTCCCGACTGGCGGCACCCTTGAAGCGGAAGTTGAAGTCCCAGCCGAGGAAGGCGTCGTCGCCCTGGCCGAAGCTGCGGGTGACCACGAAGCGCGGCTGGTCGACCTGCCGGTACATCCCGTCGAAGATCGCCCGGATGGCGGGCACGCCGGTGACCTCGTTGAACGGGTCCTTGAAGCGGGCATCGGGTGCATACAACTCGTCCAGCCGCGCAAGGGCGGCGGGCGACAGCGTCTCGAAGAACTCCTTCAGCCGTGTGATGCGCGGGTCGTCCGTCACAGTCACGCTCCCGTGAAGCGCCGCACCGCCCAGAAGTAGGCGGGGTACGGCAGGATGCGCAGGAGCTTCAGCCAGCCGGTGAAGCGGCGTGGAAAGTGGGTTTCGAAGCGGCCCGCGGCGATGCCGTCCAGCGTACGCCGCGCGGCCTTTTCCGCGGTCATCAGCGCGGGCATGGCGAACTCGTTGCGCTGGGTCAGCGGCGTGTCGACGAAGCCCGGGTTGACCAGGTACACGCCGATGCCGTGCCGGCGCAGGTCCAGGTACAGGCCCTCGGCCAGGTGGATCAGCGCAGCCTTGCGTCGGTCCGTAGATCAGCGCCTGCGGCAGGCCACGGTAGCCCGCCACCGACGCCACCAGCGCGATGCCGCCCCGGCGCTGCGTGCAGCAGCGTGGGCAGCACCGCCTCCAGGCAGTTCAGCGGCCCGACCAGGTTCACCGCCAGCAACTGGTCGGCCTTGGCGCGATCGAACCGGTCGGCGCGCATCGCGCTGTGGGTGCCCGCCACGACGATGACGAGATCGAGCGCTCCGAGCGCGTCGCGCACCTGCGTCGCCGCCGCGAGCACGGCGGTCCGGTCGGTGATGTCGAGCGGCGCCACGATCGCGTCGGTGCCCTCGGCGAGCGCGTCGAGCCGTCCGCGCGAGCGGGCCGACAGCGCGACGCGCGCACCGGCGTTGATGAGATCGCGCGCCACGGCGGCGCCGATGCCGGTCGATGCGCCGATCACCCAGACGCGCTGGCCACGCCAGCCGCGGATCTTCGGATTCAGGCTCACGGCAGCTTCCGGAACGAGATCAGGACCTCGCCGACGCGCACGCCGTAGAACGACATCACCGCGCGGTTCAGCATCACGCGCTCGTCGATCAGGAACATCCAGTCGTCGAATGCGATGTTGTAGCGGCCGCTGTCGGTCGCGAGGTCGAGCGTGTAGGTCCAGTTCAGCGCATTGCCGGCGACGACGCCCTGCGCCTCGCCGATGACGTCGGCGGCGGTGCCGATCCAGCGCGAGCCGTCCGGCGCCGCACGGCGCAGCGTCCACACGCGGCGTTCCTTCTTGCCGTCCGACCAGGTGAAGTCCTCGTCGAGCGTGCCGACATCGCCGCTCCAGGTCGCCTTGATCTGCACGACGAAGCGCCGCTGCACCTGGCCGCCGCGGTCGAGGACCATGCCGTGGCCCTCCAGCGCGCCATCGAAGTAGCGCGCGAGGTCGAGCGCCGGCTGCTCCTTGCGATAGACCTGCGGGTCGACTGGACGTGCAGCTGGCGAGCAGGACGACGGCGGCCAGGGTGGCGGCGATGACAGGGCGACGAGGCGGGCTGAAACATGGGAGTCCTAGCAGCGTTGGCCGCGCCATGCGACGATCAGCAGCGCGGCGGCGGCGAGTTTGAGCAGGCAGGGCAGGACGGCGTAGGCGAACGCCAGCGCGTCGAGCGCGGTCGCATCGCGGGCGCCCGGGCGCATAGCCGAGCGGCCTCGAGCACCGGCAACGCCAGCCCGGCGGCCAGCGCGAGGTTCATCTTGTTGGCGAAGTTCCAGAGGCCGAAGTACGCGCCCTCGTGCGCGCCGCCGTGTGCCCACTGCGGCCGATCGAACGCGCGCGAGCAGCGCAGGCGGCAGCGCGAGATCGGCCCCGAGCCCGATGCCGGACAGCGTGCAGACCAGCGCGAAGGCGACGAAGTCGCCCGGACCGACCGCGTACGCCCAGACGAACGTGCCGATCGCAAGCGCCATGCCGGCGAGCCAGGTCGCGTGCAGGCCCCAGCGATGCGCGAGCCGCGCCCACATCGGCATGCTGAAGGCGGCCGCGACGAAGTACAGCGCGAGCAGCACGCCGGACTGATGCTCCATCTGCAGCCGGTCGGCAACGAAGAACAGCACGAGCGACGCCGGCACGGCGGCGGCGATGCCGTTTGCCACGAAGATCGCGAGCAGCCAGCGGAAGCCGCGCTCGGACAGCGGCGGGCCATGATGGCGCGCCACGGCGAGACCCGCGCGGATTCGGCGAGACGGGCACGCGCGGCGCGCGTTTCACCAGCGCGACGAGTGCGATCGCGAGCGTTCCGAGGAACAGCGCGATCAGCGCGTTCGGGCCCCACGTCGACAGCAGCGACGCGAGGATCACGCCGACGAGCCCGAAGCCTTCGCGCCATGCGGTCACGCGCGCGCGGTCGCTGTCATCGTCCGCGAGCCGTGCGCCCCACGCCTGGTACGCGATCGTGGCCAGCGAGTAGCCGAGCGTGGCGGCTATCAGCGTGAGGGTCAGCCAGGCCGCCGCGCCGGCCGGCGGCATGTCCGTCGAGCGGCGAGAACAGCAGCACGTAGCCCGCCGCCAGCACCGGCGCGGCGATCAGCAGCGGCCGCAGGTAGACGCCGCGCGCGCGGTCGACCCACGCGCCGAGCAGCGGGTCGACGAAGGCGTCGAGCACGCGCGTGGCCAGCAGCACGGCGCCGATCGTGGATAGCGCGAGCCCGGTCGTGGTCGCATAGAACGGCGGCACCAGCACGTAGACCGGCAGCGCCATCATCGTCAGCGGCAGGGCGAACAGGCTGTAGGCGAGCAGGTGCTGCGCCGGCAGGGCCCGGTCCGGAGCGCGCGCGCCGTGCGCGCACGAGGGCGGTCACGTCAGAGCGCCTGCTTCAGGAGGCTGGCGCGCAGGTCCGGGGCGGTGGTGCGGGAGTCCAGCCAGATGCCGAAGAACGCGGCGCCGAAGGCGGGATCGTCGACGCGGCCGATCGGCCGGCCGTCGAGGTAGAACTCCGTGGCCTGCCCCGGCACGTGCACGCCGGCGAGCCTCTGCCCGCGCCTGCACGTCGGGGAAGAGCGCGATCATCGCCTGCCGCCAGCGCGCGCGCTGCGCTTCGGTGCCGATGCCGAGCTTCGCGATCTCGGCGTCGCTGCGCTCCGCGATCGCGCGGCCCTGCAGCGTGCGCGCGTAGGTCAGCTCGAGCGCGAACCGCTGTTCGGCGTAGCGGCGCGCGTCGAACCCGGTCGCCGGCACGAAGAGGTGAGCGTCGTACACGTGCAGGCCGAACCAGGTCAGCCGTCCCGCTGCCGGCAGGGCGCGCTTCGCCGAGCGCGCGGCTGACGTGCGGCGGCACGTCGGCGAGCGCGGGCCCGCCGACGAGCAGCGCCAGCGCGACCAGCGCGCTACGCACGAGCGAGCGTGAACTGGACGACATCGGTGGAACGGCGCGCGAACGCCGCCTCGCAGTAGGCGAGGTAGAAGTCCCAGATGCGGACGAAGCGCTCGTCGAAGCCGAGCGCGCGCACGTCTGCGAGCCGAGCGTGGAAGCGCTCGCGCCAGGTGGCGAGCGTGCGCGCGTAGTCGGTGCCGAACGCGTGCTCGTTGACCACCGCGAGGCCGGCGCGCTGCGCCTCGCGCCTGAACGCGGACGGGGACGGGAGCATGCCGCCCGGGAAGATGTACTGCTGGATGAAGTCGGTGCCGACGCGGTAGCGATCGAACAGCGCGTCGTCGATGACGATGGTCTGGACGCAGGCGCGGCCCCCCGGCGCGAGGCAGCGCTTCAGGGTGGCGAAGTACGAGGGCCAGTAGGACTCGCCGACCGCCTCGAACATCTCGATCGACGCGATGGCGTCGTACTGGCCGTGCTCCTCGCGGTAGTCCTGCAGGCGCAGGTCCCAGTCGACCGCCGGAGCGGCGCGAGGCGCGCGCGCGCGTAGTCGAGCTGCTCGGTGGACAGGGTGAGCCCCGTCGACCTCGTGGCCCGAGCGCGAGCGCCGACTTCGGCGAAGCCGCCCCAGCCGCAGCCGATCTCGAGGATGCGCGCCGGGCGTCGCGCGAGCTGCAGTTCGTCGAGCACGCGCCGGTACTTCGCGACCTGGCCGTCGACCAGTTCGCGCTCGGTCAGCGGCGCGTGCGGCGTGGCGTGCGCCGGCAGCAGCGCGCTCGAGTACGACATCGTCGGATCGAGCCACAGCGCGTAGAAGGCGTTGCCGAGGTCGTAGTGCGCGTGGATGTTGCGGCGCGCCTGGGCCCGCGTGTTGCGGTTCAGCAGGTGCCGGACGCGGTGCACGAGGCGGCCGACGAACGTGCCGTAGATCAGCCGATCGGCGGCCTCGCGGTTGCGCAGGAAGAACGTGAGCAGCCGGGCGAGGTCGCTCGTCGCCCAGTCGCCGGCGATGTAGACTTCGGCGAAGCCGATGTCGCCGCTCGCGAGCGACGCGCCGATCACGTTCCAGTTGTTCAGGACGCAGGTCGGCCGGGTGCGCGTCGCGCGGCTGCCGAAGCTCGCGCGCTGCCCGTCCGGGAAGCTGGACGTCGAGGCGGCCGTGCGACAGGTTCTCGAGCAGGCGCAGCACGAGGCGCCCGTGCGACGGGAAGCGCGAGGCATCGACGCCGCCGTCGTAGGGAAGGACGAGTTCGTTCATCGGTCTAGCGGGTCACGGGATGGGCCGGCGGCGCCGGCTTCGAGAAGAACGGCACGCGCTTCGCGACGAGCCGCAGCGCCTGCCAGTGGATGCGCGCGATCACGCCGAGGGTGAACGCGGGATAGCCGAGCAGCGCACGCAGCAGCGCGCGGTCGGTCAGCGGCTCCGAGCGCGCCGGACAGCGACGTCTGCAGCAGCGGACCGTCGCTCGTCGTCGTGGTCGATGCAGCCGACGAAGCGCGGGCCGGCGTCCGTCCGTAAGCATGAAGCGGAAGCGGTAGCGGCCGTCGATCGCGCAGAACGGCGAGACGTGGAACACCTTGCGCGCGCTGACTTCCTCGCCCCACGCGAGCGCGCGGCCGTCGTCGTGCGCGAGCAGGTAGCAGTGACGCTCGCCGAAGGTGTTGTTCACCTCGCACACGACGGCGCGCAGCGCCCCGTCGCCGCGATGGGCGAACCAGAAGCTGACCGGGTTGAAGACGTAGCCGAAGACGCGCGGAAACGTGTGCAGCCAGACTTCGCCGCTGGCGTCGGCGATGCCATGGTCGGCGAGCAGCGCATCGATCCACTCGAGCAGCGGCCGGCCGTCGCCGTGATCACGGTCGAGCACGGTCATTGGCGCCGCGCGGTTGATGCCCGAGCATCCGCGACCGCAACGGGCCGCTTCGCGAGCGACCGCAGCGGCAGGCGCAGGAAGTACGCGCCATAGCTGAAGCGGTTCGACCGCCGGGCGCAGGCGCGCGTGGCGCACCTGGCCGAAGCCGATCAGCGGGGTGGACGGGGCAGCGGGCGTTCGCGGGCACGGATCAGATTTGACGCAATGGTATCAGAAAAATACCAATTAGTACAAGAGGAAACCCGGTGGTAAATTCCCGGATGAAAGGAAGCCACCATGATCAATCAGGCCGTCGGCCCGACCGACGCTGCGCGAGCAGCAGCTGAAGCTGCGCGAGGACGTGATTCTGCGCGAGGTGAATGCGCTGCTCGCCGAGAAGGGCTACGACCTGATGACGGTCGACGAGGTGGCGGCACGCGTCGGCATCGCGAAGCCCAGCCTCTACAAGCACTTCGAGTCGAAGGAAGCGCTGGCGGCGGCCGCGCTGGTGCGACTGCTCGAACGGACGCGCGACGCGATCGAGGCCCAGCCCGCGTGAGCCGCGGCGATCGACAAGCTCAAGGGCGTGGTGCGGTGGGCGCTGCACGAGCATCTGCGCGGGCAGATGCCTTCGCTGCCGTCCACGCGTTCCACGCTGCGCGACTCGCTCGTGAGGCACCCCGGCTACGTCGACCTGCTGATCGACGTCAGCGACCGCCTTGGAGCGTGGATCGACGAGGCGCAGCGCAGGAAGGCGATGGCACCGCGCCTGCCGCCGGAGGTCATCCTTTACACGCTGTTTGCGCGCGCGTGCGATCCGGTGTCCGACTACCTGAAGCTGTCGGGCAATTCTCGGACGACGAGATCGTGGATCTGGTCACGGCGACGTGCTTCGACGGACTGGCCGCCCGCCGAGACTGATCGATCGCGTCGGCATCGCATCGCCTCCTAGGCGGCCAGCCGGTGCGTGTCCGGCCAGGCTGCGGATGCCGTGCGCCACCGCCAGCCCTGACTTCAGGCCGTCTTCGTGGAAGCCGTAGCCGGTCCAGGCACCGGCGAACCACACCTGGCGGCGCCCCTGGATGTCCGCCAAGCGGCGCTGCGCGGCAATCGCCGCACCGTCGAAGATCGGATGCATGTAGTCGAACTCCGCGAGCACCTTGTCCGCGGCCGGGCTCGGTGACGGGATTGAGGCGTCACCATCACCGGCGTGTCGAAGGGCAGCGGCTGCAGCCGGTTCAGCAGGTACGTGACCGACACGTTCGGCTCGGCGCCGCCGTCGCTCATGTAGTTCCACGACGACCAGACGCGCCTCAGGGCGGGCATCAGCGCGGTGTCGGTGTGCAGGACCGCGCGGTTGCGGCTCGTACCTGACGGCCGCCAGGACCGCGCGCTCGTCGGCGTCGGCGTCCGCCAGCAGCGCGAGCGACTGGTCGCTGTGGCAGGCGAGCACGACGTGGTCGTAGCGTTCGGTCGCGTGCCGGCTCTTCACGACGACCTGCCCGGTGACGCGTCGCGACGCACGCGAGACGACCTCGTCGCCGAGCCGGACGTCGGGAATGCGGCTGGCGATCCGGCGCACGTACTGGCGCGCGCCGCCGCGGACGGTGAACCACTGCGGCCGGTCGTTCGACCTGCAGCAGGCCGTGGTTGTGGCAGAAGCGGGCGAACGTCGTCATCGGGTAGGCAAGCATCGTCGCCATCGGGCACGACCAGATCGCCGCGGCCATCGGCAGCAGGTACCAGCCCGCGGAACGCTCGCCGTAGCGGCCACGCTCGAGGAAATCGCCGAGCGACTGGCCGTCGTCGCGATTCGGCGCCGAGCGCGATGCGCGTCGCCTCGCGGTTGAAGCGCATGATGTCGCGCAGCATCCCGAGGAAGACGCGGCGAGAGCAGGTTGCGCCGCTGCGCGAACACGGCGTCGAGGTCCGTTCCGGCCCACTCCAGCCGGCGCCCCCCGCCGCTGCGCGACGCTGACCGCGAACGACATGTCGCTTTTCGCCACCGGGACCGCCAGTTCGCCGAACAGGCGGATCAGGTTCGGGTAGGTGCGCTCGTTGAACACGAGGAACCCGGTGTCGACGCCCGCGGTGACGCCGTCGAGCGTCACGTCGACCGTGTTGGTGTGACCCCCGAGCCGCCGGGCGCCTTCGTACAGCGTGATGCGGGCGTCGTCACGCAGCGCGTGCGCCGCGCCAAGCCCGGAGATGCCGGAACCGATGATTGCGATCTTCATGCGCAAGGCCAGGTTGAGTTGTCGCGGACGAGCGCGCACAGCGCCGTCCGGCCAGCTCCCTCACGAAATTCCGCCGCTGCTTTTCCGGGCGGGCCCGGTGGCGGTTGGCGCGGGGCTCTCCTCCCCGCGGCGCAGCTCCCTTGTGCCGGGAGTCAGCGCGCCTTGCGCTTGTCGTGTTCGATCAGCGCGTAGGCCGAATGGTTGTGAATCGACTCGAAGTTTTCCGCTTCGACGATGTAGCTGGCGACGCGGTCGTCCGCATTGAGCGCGAGCGCGACGTCGCGCACCACGTCCTCGACGAACTTCGGGTTGGAGTACGCGCGCTCGGTGACGAACTTCTCGTCGGGCCGCTTCAGCAGGCCCCACAGTTCGCACGACGACGCGTCTTCCGCGATGCGGATCTGGTGCTCGACTGGCAACTCTTCGGCCAGCTCGGCCGTGATCGAGATATGGGCGCGCTGGTTGTGCGCGCCGAAATCCGCGACCTTCTTGCTGCACGGGCACAGGCTCGTCACCGGCACCACCACCCGCTGGCGGAACCGGGTGCCTGCCTCCGTGCGTTCGGCCACCAGCGTCAGCTGATAGTCCATCAGGCTCTCGACGCCCGACACCGGCGCGGTCTTCAGCACGAAGAACGGCAGGCGAAACTCGATCAGGCCGTTCGCCGCATCGAGCCGGGTGATCATGCGGTCGAGCAGCGTCGTCGCCGAATTCATCGCGAGCGGTTGCTGGTGGGTCTGCAGCACGTCGATGAAGCGCGACATGTGCGTGCCCTTCTGGTGGGCGGGCAGGCCAACGTACATGTCGATCGACGCGACCGACGGCTGCGGGCCGCGCAGCGTCGCCACCATCACCGGGTGCGCGAGCGACTTGACGCCCACGCGCTGAATCGCCAGGTTGCGCCGGTCGGCGCTTGCCTGGACATCCGGCAGGTACATGTTGTCGGGTGCGTTCATGGTCAAGGGCGCATTGTCGCCCAAAGTCCGGGTTGTCGCCGTCAGCCGGGCGACGAGGGCGGCCTCGATCTCCCGGGTCAGCCGCGCTGTCGAGCGGTTCGACCTGGCTCGGGAAGGACTTGACCACGCGACCCTGGCGGTCGATCAGGTACTTGTGGAAGTTCCACTTCGGCGGCTGGCCCGAGTGCGCCGCTCAGCGCCGCGAAGAACGGGTTCGCGGCTTGTCGCCCCGCACCGAGGTCTTGGCGAACATCGGGAAGTTGACGCCGTAGGTGTTGAGGCAGAACTCGGCGATCTCCTTGTTGCTCGTCTTTTCCTGGTTGCCGAAGTCGCCGGAAGGAAAGCCGAGCACCGTGAACCCGCGCGGCGCGTACCGGGCCTGCAGCTGTTCCAGGCCCTCGTACTGGGGGGTGAAACCGCAGTAGCTGGCTGTGTTCACGACCAGCAGCGACCTTGCCCTTGTACTGGCAGAGGTTCTGCGGCGACTCGTCCTGCAGCTTCGGGAAGGTGTGCGACAGCAACACTGGACATTCCTGGGCGGCGAGCGGGCTGAGACGCGACCATGACGCCCGCGATGCAGGCCGCCGAGGCAGCGGCGTGGCGCAGATCATCTGTTGAGCAGATGAATATTCATGGAGGTCTCAAACGATAGTGAGCACTCGCTAGAACGAGCCGCGTTGCAGGCCGAAGCTCGGCTGATCCCAATGCGAAGGTCGCAATTCTGTACTTGAGTCGATGCTTTGTCTAGGACAAAATGCGGGATGCGCACCGAACATCTCGATGATCCGCGCACCCCTGACCGCCCCCGGCCTGCCGATTGCGGCCGTCGAACGGGACACCGGACTGTCGAAAGATACGCTTGGGTATGGGAGCGTCGCTACGGCTTTCCGCAACCGACCCGCGATGCCAACGGCGAGCGGGTCTACCCGGCGGACCAGGTCGACAAGCTTCGCCTGCTCAAGCGACTGATGGACCAGGGCCACCGTCCGGGCAAGATCGCCGAGCAGTCCGATCGTGCAGTTGCAGGCCCTCGGCCGAGGCAGGCAATCGGGCGGGTCCGGGCCACGTCGATGGAAGTCGGTCCTGACGGCGCGCTCCGACCGTTCCTCGGGTCTGATCGCCGACCACCGCGTGGACGACCTGCGCCGCGAACTGGCCTGCTGGCTGTCAAGGCCGGGACTCGCCCACTTCGTCACGGACGTGATCGCGCCGCTGACGGCCCGGTCGGCGAGAGCTGGGCGCGGGGAGAACTGGCGATCTTCGAGGAGCACCTGTACACGGAGTCGGTGCAGGGCGTGCTGCGCAATGCCATCGCCTCGATTCCGCACCCGGGCGACTCGCCGCGCGTCCTGTTGACCACCGTTCCACAGGAACCGCACGGGCTGGGCGTTCTCATGGCGGAGGCGATGTTCGCGCTCGAGGGCGCCCGCTGCGTTTCGCTCGGCGTCCGCACGCCGGTGCTGGAAATCGTGCGCGGAGCGGAGAGCCAGCGATCGACATCGTTGCGCTGTCGTTTTCGTCGGTCGTCAGTCCCTACCAGGTGATCGAGAGCCTGAAGGATCTGCGGGCGCAGCTCCCGGTGGCGACGGAGTTGTGGGCCGGAGGATCGAGTCCCGTGCTGCAGCGGCGTCCGCCGGCCGGAGTGCGCGTCCTTGGCAGGCTGGACGACGTAGGCCCGCGCGGTGGCGGGCTGGCGCGCGAACATCGATCGGCCTGAGCACGGCGCTGCCCGTCTTGCCGGACAATGCCGCGCACGCTTACGCGGAGGCCGCGATGAAGCTTGCTGATCGTGTCGCCATCGTGACCGGCGCGGCGCAGGGCATCGGCGCGGCATGCGCCCGCGCCTTCGCCGAGGCCGGCGCGCGCGTCGTCGTCGCCGACGTCAATGAAGTCGGCGGCAGCGCCGTCGTCAAGTCGATCGCGGCCGCCGGCGGCTATGCGCTCTACAAGCAGGCCGATGTCGGAACGACCGGTCCGACGTGCGAGGCGCTGGTCGATTACGCCGTCACGCATTTCGGCCGCGTCGACGTGCTGGTCAACAACGCCGGCATCGTCCACGCCGCCGAGTTCCTCGACCTGGCCGAAGAGGACTTCGACCGGGTGCTGCGGGTCAACCTGAAGGGCGCATTCCTGTGCGCGCAGGCCGCCGCGCGGCAGATGGCGAAGCAGGCGCCGCGTAGCCAGTGGCGAGCACGGCGTCATCATCAACATGTCGAGCGTCAACGCGGTGCTCGCGATCGCGAACCAGGTGCCGTACACGGTGAGCAAGGGCGGCGTCAACCAGCTGACGAAGGTGATGGCGCTCGCGCTCGCGCCGCTCGGCATCCGCGCGGTGGCGATCGGCCCGGCTCGATCGCCGACCGAGATGCTGAAGACCGCCGTGATGACGAACGAGGCGGCGCGCGACCGCATCCTGTCGCGCACGCCCCTGAAGCGGCTCGGCGAGCCGGAGGAAATCGCGCGGATCGCCGTCTTCCTCGCGAGCGACGATGCCTCGTACGTGACGGGAACGACGTCTACGCCGACGGCGGTCGCCTCGGGCTCAACTACACGGTCTGAAGCGAAGGCAGGGCCGCGCGCGGACGGCCTGTGTTCGCCGAGCCTCGGCGACGCTTGCCTGTGCGCCCGGCGCCCGCGGCCTTCGAAGACTTCTTCGCCGGTGCCTGCTGTCAGCGGCAGCGGCCCCTGCGGCGGCCCCCGCGGCGGCGCTCGCCGCGATCTTGGTGAACTGATCCTGCAGCGTGTTCCACCACGCGGTCGGGATTCAGCGGAGCCTCGGCGACCGTCGGCGCGTGCGGCGGCTTCGCCTTGTGGCGCCTGCTGGCTGCTCTTCCTGCGCGGCGGCGGCCGGGTTCGGCCGCCGGTGGGGCGGTGGCATCAGGAAGCGGCGGCATCGCCATGGCGGTGACGTCGGCCTTCTGGCCGGGCTTCGTCAGCGGCGCCAGCATCGCCCCGCTGATGCCCTTCAACGTGGCGATCGTCGCGCGCTGCACCTCCAGCGTCTGGATCGTCGTGCGAAGCATGCTGGAATTCAGTTCGAGCCACTGCTCGACGGCGCGCAGGTCGGCGATGCGCTTGTCGAGTTCGTTCACGTCGAACGTCGGCGCGACCATGCTCGGCAGCTGCTGCGGCAGCCGCATCGCCATCGACGGCAAGGTTCGCCGGGTTGGGGATGCCGGGCAGCCCCGCCATGCCCCACATCTTGCGCATCAGGTCCATGCTGTCGCCCATCGTGTTGGCGAACGGCAGTCCGGTCGCCGGTCCCTTGTTCTTCATCGGTGGCTCCTCCTGGGCCGTCGGAGTCTGCTAGCGCCGGGCGAGCGGCGCAACCTTTTGTTCGATCGCGCCGAAGATCGAGCTGCCGTCGATCGTCGAACATCTCGATGCGCACCTGTCGCCGAATTTCATGAACGGAGTCGACGCGGCGCCCGGTTTCGATCATCTCGAGACTGCGCTTCTCCGCGATGCAGCAGTAGCCGCGGCTGCGATCCAGATTGGACACGGTGCCCGACCCGATGATCGACCCGGCGCGCACGTTGCGCGTCTTCGCGACGTGGGCGATCAATTGCGGGAAGTCGAAGGTCATGTCGTCGCCGGCGTTGGGCGCGCCGACCTTCACCTGGTTCCAGTGCACCACCAGCGGCAGGTGAACCTTGCCGTCCTGCCAGGCGTCGCCGAGCTCGTCGGGAGTGACGGCGACGGGCGAGCATCCGGTGGCGGGCTTGCTCTGGAAGAAGCCGAATCCCTTCGCGAGCTCCGCCGGGATCAGGTTGCGCAGGCTGACGTCGTTCACCAGCATCAGCAGCCGCACGTGCTGGACGGCGTCCGCGCGGCGGGTGCCCATCGGCACGTCGTCGGTGACGACCGCGATCTCCGCCTCGAAATCGATGCCGAACTCCTCGCTGGGGCAGACGATGTCGTCGTGCGCGCCCGAGCAGTTCGTCGCTGGCGCCCTGGTACATCAGGGGATCCTTCCAGAACGACTCGGGCATCTCTGCGCCGCGCGCCTTGCGCACGAGTTCGACGTGGTTCACGTACGCCGATCCGTCCGCCCACTGATAGGCGCGCGGCAACGGCGCCATCGCGAGCGCGCGGATCGAACGGGAACGCATGCCGCGCGCGTCCCTCGTTCAGCGTCTGGTACAGGTCGTCGAGCTGCGGCGCGAAGAAGTTCCAGTCGTCCAGCGCCGCCTGCAGGCGGGGCGCGATGCCGGCCGCGTGATGCGCCAGGCGAGGTCGCGCGACACGACGACGAGTTGTCCGTCGCGCGAACCGTCCTTCAGCGTGGCGAGTTTCATGTTGTTCTTCGTCGTCCGGGCCTGCGGTATCTCTGTATCTTAATGGCCGGGCCCTCGCTTTGTCTCCACTTCGTCGGCGGCCCCTCGCCTTCGATGCCGCTCACGTTCCTCGGACAACCGTTGCGATCCGCCAATGGGTGGCGCATTGCGATCGTGCTGGCCATCGTGCTCGCGCTTCACGCTTGCGGGACTCTACGAGGTGGCCACCGGCCTGAGCACCCTGAAACCAGAGAGCACGACGCAGACCACGCTCGCGGTGTCGCTGATCACGCCACCGCCACCGCCGCCGCCGGCGGACCGACCGCCCACCGCCCCGGCAGCGCCGCCGCGGGACCGCGCTCGACGCCGGCGCTGCCGTCCGCCCCAACCCAGGCGCCGCTCCCGCGCCGGCGCCGAACCCGAGCCGGAGCCGCCGGAGGCGCCGTACCCCAGCCTGTCGATCGAGCCGCCGCCCCCTCCCGTGCCGCCGACCCCGCCGGTCGAAGAGCCGCCGCGCCTGCCTCCCGGCGTGTGAACGACGGTGCCGACGACCGGCCGCATCGCCTACCGGACCACGTACTCGCGGATGGGCGCCATCAAGGCGATGACCTTCGTCGACTGGAACGTCGACACGGCGCGCGGGCGCTACGAGCTGTGGTTGCGCACGTCGATCCGTCGGGACTGCTTGACCTGCGCTCGAGCGGGCACCTTGCAGCCCTTCGGCATCGCGCCCGAACGGTATGTCGAGCGCATCGAGATCGCCAACCGCGAACAGCGCGCGGAGTTCGACTGGAAGACCCGCGATCGTCTCGTTCGCTGGACGCAGTCCGGACCCGCCTGCCGGCTTCCTCGAGGGGTGCAGGATCCGTTGTCGCTGCAGTTCCACCTGCCGCTGCTGGCGCAGGCGTACCCGTGGCGCTTCACCGAAGGCGCGGAACTCAGCTTCCAGGTCGCCCGACGCGACATCGAGACCTATGTGTTCAAGGTCGTGGGCTACGAGCCAGTGCGCATTGCGAACCGGATGTGCGGGCGCTGAAGCTCGAGCGCGCGCGCGGGCCGAAGGCCACGCCGGCGGAGTCGAGATGTGGCTGGCCCCCGAATACCAGTGGCTGCCGGTGCGGCTGCGCTTCGTCGACCAGAACAGACGAGGTGTGGGACAGCGTGCTGGCCGTGCTGCCCGGGCGCCGAGCTAGCCCCGCGACCCGATCCAGCAGGAGATCGTGAAGCCCTGACGGGCGGTTCAGCGTCATCAGGCGCCTGGGACTGCGGCGCCAGCACGGTGTCAGCACGCGCATCCGCATCGTGCCGAGCGACGCCGTCGACGTCCATCTCGCCGAGTTCCGCCGACAGGCACCAGGCCCGCGTCGCGCGCGCCGGTCAGGACTTGCTCGAGTTCTCGCGCGCCCTTCCGCCTCGTCCGGCCCGTCGGCGTCCATCGCCTGTTCGAGCGCGCGCTGCAGCCGGTCGCCGATGCGCCTGGATGACCGGCGTCTTCGCTCTCGAGGGAGACACTGCAGCAGCCGCGCCTCGTGCGCCAGCATCGCGAGGTACTCGGCCTGCTTCGCGGGCTCGAGATCGACGTGAACAGGTTTCCGCCGCAGCAGCCGCCCTCGTTGTTCATTGCATTGCCCTCCGTATGGTCCGCGACGCCGGCGAACTCCCGCTCTCGTGACGGACGTGACCGGCGCGACCTGCGCTCGAGTTTTCCGTCGACGAAAAAGGGGCGCCAGCGGCGCCCCTACCGCGTGCAGGTCTTTCGGCGCCCGATGGCTTCGTGTCAGGCCGCTCTCGACGGCATCCGGATCACCTGCGCGACCTGCTGGCCGCGGAAGCGTGCGAGCAACTCGGTCCACCGGACGCGTGCTGACTTCAGGTTGTCTCTCCTTGACGTGGCCGAAGCCACGGATCTCGTCGGGCAAGGCGGCGAGCTGCAGCGCGACTGCGTGGTTGTCGCGGTCGAGCTTCGCGACAGCAGCTCGTCGACCAGCCCCTCGTACTCGCGCGATCAGTTGCCGCTCGGTGCGTCGCTCGGCGGTGCGGCCGAAGATGTCGAGCGGCGTGCCGCGCAGTCCCTTCAGCTTCGCGAGGATCGAGAACGCGCGTCATCATCCACGGCCCGTAGCGCTTCTTGCGCGGGTGGCCGGTGTCCGGATCGATCTTCGACAGCAGCGGCGGCGCCAGGTGGAAGTTCAACGAGTAGTCGCCCTCGAACTGCGCGGCGATCCTCGCGCGGAACGCCGGGTCCGAGTGCAGGCGCGCCACTTCGTACTCGTCCTTGTACGCGAGCAGGCGGAAGTAGTTGCGGGCGACCGCTTCCGCGAGCTTGCTCGACTGCAGCCGGTCCGACTCGACCTTGCGCACGCGCTCGACCAGGTCCGCATAGCGCTGCGCGTACTTCGCGTTCTGGTACCCGGTCAGGAACTCGACGCGGCGCGCGACGAGTTCCTCCAGCGAACTGGAGAACCGCTTGAGTTCGACCACGTTGCCCGGGAAGACCGTCCGGCGGACAGCGTCGAGGTCGTGCGCGGCATAGCGGCCCCACTCGAAGGCCTTGCGGTTGTTGTCGACCGCGACGCCGTTGATCTCGATCGCGCGCACCATCGTTTCGTAAGCGAGCGGCAGCCAGCCCTTCTGCCATGCGTAGCCCAGCATGAACGGGTTGGTGTAGATCGCGTCGCCCATCAGCGCCGTGGCGAGCGCGTTGGCATCGACGAACGCGCACTCGCTGTCGCCGACCGCTTCGCGCACCTGCTGGGCGAGGCTGGGGCTGCCGAACTGCCAGTCGGGGTTGCGGACGAAGTCCGCCGTCGGCGACTCGGAGGTGTTGACCAGCGCGCGGGTGCGGTTCGTGTGGACCTTGGACAGCGCCTCGTTCGACGACGTCACGACCAGGTCGCAGCCCAGCAGGACATCGGCGTCACCCATCGCGATGCGCGTCGCGAACAGGTCCTGCTGCCGCGGGGCGATCTGCACGTGCGAGAAGACCGCGCCGCCCTTCTGGGCGAGGCCCGCCATGTCGAGCACCGACACGCCCTTGCCCTCGAGGTGCGCGGCCATCCCGAGCAGCTGGCCGATCGTGACCACGCCCGTGCCGCCGACCCCGGTGATGACGATGCCGTACGAACCACGCTCGCGCAGCGACGCCAGGGTCGGCTGCGGCAGGTCGGGCACGGTGCCTGCCGTCGAGGCCTTGCCCTTGCGCAGCCTGCCGCCTTCGACGGTGACGAAGCTCGGGCAGAAGCCCTTCAGGCACGAGTAGTCCTTGTTGCACGAGGACTGGTTGATCTGGCGCTTGCGGCCGAACTCGGTCTCGAGCGGCTCGACCGACAGGCAGTTCGACTTCACGCTGCAGTCGCCGCAGCCCTCGCACACGAGCTCGTTGATGACGACCCGGCGCGCGGGATCGGGGAAGGCGATCTTCTCGGGCGTGTTCTTCTTGCGCCGGCGCCGCTTCTCGGACGCGCAGGTCTGGTCGTAGATCAGCACCGACACGCCGGGGTACTCGCGCAGTTCGCGCTGGATGCGCTCGAGCTCGTCGCGGTGGTGCACGGTCACGCCGGGGGCGAGCTTCCACGCATTGCCCGTGGCGCCGTGGGCGTTGACCGCGGTGTGGACGAGCTCGCTGGTCGCGTCGTACTTCTCCGGTTCGTCGGTGACGATCACGATCTTCTGGACGCCCTCGGCCGCCATCTGCTGCGTGATCAGCGGCGCGGTGATCTGGCCGTCGGTCGGCTGTCCGCCGGTCATCGCGACGGCGTCGTTGAACAGGATCTTGTAGGTGATGCGAACGCCGGCCGCGACCGCGGCACGCACGGCGAGCGATCCCGAGTGGAAGTAGGTGCCGTCGCCGAGGTTCGCGAAGATGTGCTTCTCGTTCGTGAACGGCGCCTGGCCGATCCACGGCACGCCTTCGCCGCCCATCTGGGTATAGGTGGACGTGTTGCGGTCCATCCACACGACCATGTAGTGGCAGCCGATGCCCGCAACGCCGCGCGATCCTTCCGGCAGGTTGGTCGACGTGTTGTGCGGGCAGCCCGAGCAGAACCAGGGCTTGCGCTCGGAGACCACGCGCGGCCGCGCCAGCGCCTTCTCCTTCGCTTCGATGATGGCGAGCCTGGCCTGCATGCGCGCGCGGATGTCCGCCGGCAGTTCCAGCTTGCCGATGCGCTGGGCGATCGCCTTCGCGACGATGGCCGGAGAGAACTCGAAGTGCGCGGGCAGGATCCAGTTGCCCTGCGGCACCGCCCACTCGCCGCCGTCCTTCTCGTCGAACTTGCCGATCACGCGCGGGATGCGCTTGCCGGTGCCGATCCACGAGAACAGCTCTTCCTTCAGCTGGTACTCGAGCAGCTGCCGCTTCTCCTCGACGACCAGGATCTCCTCGAGGCCCTCGGCGAAGCCACGGATCGCCGTCGCTTCGAGCGGCCACACCATGCCGCACTTGAAGAGGCGGATGCCGATGTCGGCGCAGGTCGCGTCGTCGAGCCCGAGGTCCGCGAGCGCCTGGCGCGTGTCGAGGAATGCCTTGCCGCTGGCGACGATGCCGAAGCGCGCGTGCGGCGAGTCGATCACCGTGTGGTTGAGCCGGTTGGCGCGGCAGTACGCGAGCGCGGCGTACAGCTTGTAGTCGAGCAGCCGCGCCTCCATGTCGAGCGCGGCGTCGGGCCAGCGGATGTTCAGGCCGCCAGGCGGCATGCGGAAGTCCGCCGGCAGCTGGATGTCGACGCGCTCGGGATCGACGACGACCGAGGCCGAGGCTTCGACGACCTCGGTCACGGTCTTCATGCCGACCCAGACGCCGGCGTAGCGGCTCATCGCGAAGCCGTGCAGGCCGAGGTCGAGGTACTCCTGCACGGTGGCCGGGAACAGCACCGGCATCATGCAGGCCTTGAAGATGTGGTCCGACTGGTGTGGCAGCGTCGACGACTTGGCGCCGTGGTCGTCGCCCGCGAGCGCGAGCACGCCGCCGTGGCGGCTGGTGCCGGCGGCGTTCGCGTGCTTGAAGACGTCGCCGCAGCGATCCACGCCCGGGCCCCTTGCCGTACCACATCGAAAACACGCCATCGACCTTCGCGCCCTCGAACAGGTTGAGCTGCTGCGTGCCCCACACCGAGGTGGCGGCGAGGTCTTCGTTCAGTCCGGGCTGGAAGCGCACGTTGCTGGCGTTCGAGATGCTTGCGCGCCTTCCATGCGGTCTGGTCGACTGCTGCCGAGCGGCGATCCGCGGTAGCCGCTGATGAAGCCGGCCGTGTTCAGGCCGGCGAGCGCGTCGCGCTGGTGCTGCAGCATCGCGAGGCGCAGCAGGGCCTGCGTGCCGCTCATGTAGGCGCGGCCGCGGTCCAGGGTCCACTTGTCGTCGAGGGTGACCTCCGCCAGCGCACGGCGGACGGCATCGGAGAGAGGGGCGTTCATCTTGGCTCCTGCCAAAAATCGTGTTCTTGGGAGCGCGGCAGTCGAGCGTGGTTCGCTTCTGCCGGCAGCCGGCGCGCGCCTTGTGGGCCCGCCTGGCGGATCGCCCGGTCGACCCGGGCGTTTGAGTGGGCGCGAGAGTAGCACCGCACCTGTCGGGCTCTCAATCATGCAGTGCGGCAGTGCTTGCGCCATACCCACGGCGGCCACGAGGGGCCTGCGAGAGCTGCGGCTAGACCGGCATCGGCTTGCAGGTCCTTGCAGGCGCAGCCAGCCGCGTGCGATCCGGTAGATCGCCCAGATCCCGAGCGCGAAGAAGCCGATGATCCAGATCGCGACGCCGACGACGACGACGGCGAGGACGGTCCCGACGATGGCCGACGATGATCGCCCACAGCAGCGCCCACCAGAAGGTGCGGATCTGCCACGAGAAGTGCGACTCGAGCCAGGTGCCGCGCACCTCGGAGCGCTTCACGTAGTTGATGATCACGGCGATGATCGACGGCCATCCGAACAGGAAGGCGCCGATCACCGACGCCGTGCCGAAGGCGCCGATCACGAGGCCGAGCGTATGGAGCGCGTACACGACGTGGGCGGTGGTCACGAGCGAGTCGGACGGCGCCGCGCTCGCGGGCGGCATTGGTGCACTCATGGTCGGCTCCTGATTCCTGCTCGGGGTCTGTCAGGTCCCGAGCATAGCCCGCGCGACGGCCCGACCGGGCTCAGGCCATGAAGCCGAGGGTGTCCGTTGCGAAGTTGGGCAGGTTCGGCAGGATCAGCCGCAGGTCGCTCGCGCCCACCCCCATCCAGCTCGCCATCGTCGCCGCGTACTGCTCGACGGACGTCGTCGGGATCAGGCGGCCGTTGCCGGCGTCGGTCGGCGCGCCTGCCGTCAGGTCGGGGAAGCTTCCGTAGATCTGCCTGCCCTTCACGGCGCCGCCGACGACGAAGTGGTGCGCGCCCCATCCGTGGTCGCAGCCGTCGCCGTTGGACAGCAGGCGCGGCCGAAGTCCGACGCGGTGAAGAGGGTGACGTTGTTCGCCGTTCCGAGCTGCGTCATCGTCGCCTGGAAGAACGAGATCGCATCGGCGAGTTGCGTCAGCAGCGCCGTGTGGGCCGTCGCCTGGTTGGAGTGCGTGTCGAAGCCGCCGAGCGAGACCAGGAACACCTGGCGCGTCGCGCCGAGCTGCGACCGCGCGCTGATCACGCGCGCCACGAGCGCGAGCTGGTTCGCGAGCCCGTTGCCGGTGGGAGGCGTGAGCGTCGGCGCGCTCTGCAGCGCGGTCCGGAGCGCGGCGTTTCCTTCGATCGAGCGCTGGTTGACGCGCCCGAGTTCGTGCTCGAGCAGGTGCCCGCTGGCCACGGTCAGGCGCGCGCGCAGCGCGGTCGCGCCGGCCGCCGAACCGTACAGCGAGTTGGAGCCGAGGGCGGAGAACGCGATCGAGCCCTGGTTGGCGTCGAGCTGGAACGGGCGGACCTGCTGTCCGCTGAGGAGCACCGCGTTGCTGCTCGGCGTCAGGCAGGTGAACAGCGCGTTCGCGTTCTGCGCGGCGAGCAGGTCGCCGATGCGGCCGCCCCATCCGAATTTCGCGCCTTCGGGCGACCGAGGCCTGCCAAACCGACTGCTGGTCGTTGTGCGAGAAGAGCTTCGGCGGCAGCGGCACGGACCGCCCGGTGTAGCTGGCGCGGTTGGTTGGCGCCACGAGCGGCCCGACGTTCGCGACGACCGCGCACTGGCCGGCGTCGAACAGCGTCGCCAGGGGCGCGAGCGGCAGCGGCAGCGCGACCTGCCGACCGTCAGCCGCCGGCGCGGCGGGCGTGAGCGGGACCAGCTCGGTCGCCTGGTCCCACGCGAGCGTCGCGCGGGCGCTTGCGTAAGCCTGGTACGACGGCGCTGTCGTACGGGACGACCGTGTTGTGCGCGTCGTTGCCGCCGTACAGGAACACGCACACGAGGGCCCGGTAGTCGGGCGCCGTCTGCGCGGACGCGGCGGCGATCGATCGCCAGGTTCAGCGCGAAAGGCGTCGCGGCACCGGCCACCGAGAGCGCCGACGCGGTCCGCAGGAACTGCCGACGGGAAGCTGCGTGGTCATGGCCGTCTCCTCACTTCTGCACCAGGTATTCGGGGGACGCCATCGTCAGCAGGATGGCCGTGTGGACGCGGTTGGCGCGTCCGTTCGTGGTGGTCAGGCTGATCGCGGTCACGGCGTTGCGGATCTCCTGCCGCATCGCGGCCGGCATCGTCCCGTTGGTGAGGCAGCGGTCGATCCGGTCGATCAGGGCGTCCGCGTTGTCGGCGACCGCCTGCTCCGCTGCGTAGTTCGCGCGCACGTCGCGCACTCCGTTCACCGCGACGCCTGCGCCGTTGACGATCACGCTCTGCATGTAGTTCGTGTAGCCGACCACCGATGTCTCGCCGACGGCCTGGAACTCGGGGGCCACCAGCCCGGCGGTCGCGATGCCAGTGTTCGGCGGCGCGTAGCCCGGCCGGTAGAAGTTGAAGACCGACGGTGCGCGGAGCGGCTGCTGGCCGAGGGACGAGGACGGGCTGTCGAGGCCGCGGATCGTCCAGTTGCCTGACGCGGACGCCGTGTTGAAGCAACGCGCCCAGTTCGACAGGCGCAGCACCGGCTCGCGCACCTTGCCCCACTGCGGATCGGCGAGCTTGCCGGCGTCGCGCGCCTCGGCGTCGAGCAGGATCGCGCGGATGATCGCCTTCATGTCGCCGCGCACGCCCGCTCCGTTGTTCGCGCACGCGGCCGCGACGCGGCCCACGTATGCCGGGCTTGGATTGCTCGTCACAAGGCGTTGCACGAGCTGACGGCCGATGAACGGGCACAGGTTGGGATGGTTGAACAGCGTGTCCATGGCGATCTTCATGCTCGCCTGGGCCGACGTGTCGGGCGGGATCGTCACGCCGAGGAAGGTCTTCGCGCCGGTCTCGTGGAACTGCGGATACGCCTGCATGGGCCGCACGCTGCGGTCCGGGTAGGTGGCGGTCGTCGAACCGTTGAACGCCGCATCGGTGGTCGTCGGCGCGGCCCAGCTCCAGCCGGTGAACACGCGCGCGATGCCGCTGGTGTCGGCGTTTGTGTAGGTCTCGACCGGAGCCCCGTTGACGAGGCGCGGCGTTCCGTCCGGGTTCAGCTCGAGCAGCCCGATCGAGAAGAGCTGCATCACCTCGCGCGCGAAGTTCTCGTCGGGCACGCGCCCGGAGACCGGGTCGCCCTTGCGGTTGCGCAGGTGCGTGAGGTAGATCCCCATCGCCGGGTGCGTGGCCACCGCCTCGAGCAACTGGCGGTAGTTGCCGAAGGCGTGCTCGCCGAGCAGGTCCACGTAGCTCGCGTGGCTGTCGGCGAGGCTGGCGATCGTGCCGTTCTCGGCCGATACCACGAGGATCTGCGACAGCGCGAACTTGACGCGCTGGCGCAACTGGTCCGGGGCGGTGAGCGCCTGCTGCCAGAAGCTGTCCTGCAGCCAGTTGAAGTTCTGCCCGGAGATCGCCGGGTCATAGTGCGCCTGCACGTAGGCGAGGTGCGGTGTCGCCGGCAGGGCGAACTGTTCCTCGATCCAAGCCGGGAAACCGATCCTGCGAACGCGCTCGATCGATGCGTCGGTGGGCCCGAAGGTCGACTGCGTCAGGAAGCGTGCGGCCTCGCTCGCCGTCGGCGCGACGCCCGGCGGCAGCGGCGTGGGCTCGGACGAAGCGGACGATCCGCTGCCGCTGCCGCTGCCGCCGCCGCAGGCGGCGATCGTCAGCGTTGCGGCGGCGGCGCGGCGGCCAACCGGAAGCGTCGGCTCGACCGACCGGCGTCTTCTTTGCTCATCGGACTCTCCCCTGGGCAGCGTGGTCGAGGCTTTCCGGAGGCTGTCCGCGTCGCAGAGAGGACAGCGGTGCGATGCATCGACCCTATGGAGGGGCCATGCTGCCCGACGCTCGCCGTTCGCGAACTCATCCATCCGTCCGATGGGCCGAGTCACGTCGCCCGGTCGCGGCGGTATCCTTCGCGGCTATTCGCGTCCGACAAGACTCATAGATGCTCCAGCCCGCCAATCCCCTGCTGCAGCCTTGGGACACACCGTTCCAGATTCCACCCTTCGACCGCATCCAGCCCGGGCATTTCGCACCCGCGTTCGAGGCCGCGGTCCGCGAGCACGCCGAGGAGATCGCCGCGATCGCCGCGATCCCGGACGCGCCGACTTTCGACAACACGGTGGTCGCGTTCGACCGCAGCGGCCGGCGCCTCGTGCGCATCGAGCAGGTGTTCTTCAACCTCACGTCGTCCGAGACTTCGCCGGCGCTGCAGGCCGTCGAGCGCGAGGTGGCGCCGAAGCTGGCCGCGCACGAGAGCGCGATCTATCTTGATGCGAGGCTGTTCGCGCGCGATCGACGAACTGCAGCGCCGCAGAGACTCGCTCGGGCTCGACGACGAGCAGCGGCGGCTGCTCGAACGAATCCACCTCGACTTCGTGCTCGCCGGCGCCCGGCTCGGCGACGAGGCGAAGGCCCGGCTCGCGCAGATCGTCGAGCGGCTGGCTCGAGCTGCACACCGCCTTCTCGCAGAACGTCCTGGCCGACGAAGTCGAACTGGGTGCTGTGGCTGCGCACCGAACAGGACCTTGCCGGGTTGCCGGCGTCGGTGCGCGATGCCGCGCAGGAGCGCTGCCGTCGAGCGTGGCGATCCGGAGGCCTGGGCGATCACGACCAGCCGGTCGATCGTCGTTCCGTTCCTGACGTTCTCGGACCGCCGCGACCTGCGCGAGCAGGCGTACCGGCGCATGGAAGGCACGCGGCGAGAACGACGGCGAGCACGACAACCGCCCGATCGCGCGCGAGATCCTGAAGCTGCGCACCGAGCAGGCGCGTCTGATCGGGATACGCCAGCTACGCCGACTATCGCGCTGGTCGATCGCATGGCCGGCGACGCCGGCGGCCGTGCAGCAGCTGCTGCAGCGCGTGTGGGAGCCGGCGAAGGCGCGGGCGCGCGACGAGTATTCGGCACTGCAGGCCCAGGCCGCGGCGATGGGTCAGCCGACGAGCCTCGAGCCATGGGACTGGCGCTACTACGCGGAGAAGGTGCGCCAGGTGCGGTACGACGTCGACGACGCGCACGTGAAGCCGTACTTCCCGCTGGATCGCGTCGCCGAGGCGGCGTTCGACTGCGCGCACCGGCTGTTCGGCGTGCAGTTCGTCGCGCGCCCCGACCTGAAGGCGTATCACCCGGACGTGCGCGTCTACGAAGTCCGGCGCGGCGGACGCACGCGTCGCCATCTTCCTGCACGACAACTTCGCGCGTTCCACCAAGCGCAGCGGCGCGTGGATGAGCGCCTACCGCTGGCAGTCGCGCGTTGACGGCGAGGTGATCCCGATCGTCGTCAACAACAACAACTTCGCGAAGGCTCCGACGCGGCGAGCCGACGCTGCTGTCGCTCGACGACGTGCGCACGCTGTTCCACGAATTCGGCCATGGCCTGCACGGCATGTTGTCGGACGTGACCTACGAGCGGCTGTCGGGCACCAAGGTGCTGCGCGACTTCGTCGAACTGCCATCGCAGATTGTTCGAGCACTGGATGCTCGAGCCGGCGGTGCTGAAGAAGCACGCGCGCCACGTCGGCGACGGGCGAGCCGATTCCCGGACGACCTGATCGAGCGCATCAAGCGAAGCGCGCCGGTTCAACCAGGGATTCGAGACGGTCGGCTACACGGCCTGCGCGCTGCTCGACATGGCGCTGCACGCGCGCACGGATGCCGACGGCGTGGATGTCGACCGAGTTCGAGCGCGCGGAGCTCGCAGCGATCGGCATGCCGCCGGGCACTTACGTCTACCATCGCCTGGCGCACTTCCAGCACCTGTTCGCCGGTTCGGGGTACGCCGCCGGGTACTACGTGTACATGTGGGCCGAGGTCCTCGACGCCGACGGCTACGACGCCTTCACGGAGGCGGGCGATCCGTTCGATCCGGCGTGGCGTCGCGCCTGCTGAAGCACATGTACTCGGCCGGCAACCGGGTCGAGCCGCGCGCCGCGTACCGGGCGTTCCGCGGCCGCGATGCCGCGGTCGAGCCGATGCTGGCGAAGCGCGGCCTGGCGGGTGGAAGCCGCGCCGGCCTAGGCCGCGAGCGCCTCTTCAGGAACGCGCGCAGCCGTTCGGCGCCCTGCAGCAGCAGGGTGTCGGACGCGGCGAAGCACCAGCGCAGGTAGCCCTCGCCCTCGGGGCCGAACGCCACGCCGGGGGCGATGCCGAGGCCCGCTTCGGCGACGAGGCGCTTGGCGAATGCGAGGCTGTCGTCGCTGAAGCCCGGCGACCCTGAAGAAGAGGTACATCGCGCCCGGGCGGCGGGCGCGACCTCGACGCCGGGCAGCGTGGCGAGTTCGCGTCGACGAGCAGGTCGCGCGAACGCCGCAGCCTGCGCAACGGTCGTCCGCTACCAGCGGTTCGCCGTCGCGCACGGCGGCCATTCCTGCCTGCTGGACGAAAGGCGGCGCGCACGAAGTGTTGAACTCGATGACCTTGCCCACCTGCGCGATGAACTCGCGCGGCGCCACCATCCAACCGAGCCGCCAGCCCGTCATCGTCCAGCTCTTCGAGAAAGTGTTCGCACTGATGTAGCGGTCGTCGTCTTCGACGAGATCGAGCACGCTCGGCGCGTGGCCGTTCGTCGTCAGCGCCGGCTCGAACACGATCCGTTCGTAGGCGTCGTCGGATACGAGCCAGATGCCGTGCCTGCGGCAATGGGCCAGCAGCTCGACCCAGTCGGCGCGCGGCATTGTCCAGCCGGTCGGGTTGTTCGGCGCGTTGACAAGCACCATCCGGGTGCCCGGCGTCGCCGCATCGAGCAGGCGCTGCAGGTCGAGCGACCAGGCGGCCGTCGCGGCACGTCCAGCGGCACTCGCACGACTTCGGCGCTCATGATCCGGGGCATCGCGGTCAGGTTCGGCCAGACCGGCGTGACGATGGCAACGCGGTCGCCCGGGCTCGATCAGGTCTGGTCGATCAGTGACAAGCGCGTGCACGCCGGCGCTGGTGACCGCGATCCGGTCGACGTCACCGGTCGCGCGCGGCACGTGCAGCCGGTTCGCGTACGCCGCAAGCTCATCGCGCAGTTCCTCGATGCCGAGGTTGTGGTTGTAGAAGGTCTGTCCGGCGTCGAGCGCCGCCTTGGCGGCCTCGCGAATGAAGGCGGGCGTCACCTGGTCGCCTTCGCCGAACCAGAACTTCAGCACGTCGGCGCGGCCGATGCCGGCATTGGCCACCTCGCGGATGCGGGAGGCGGGCAGGGATTCAATCAGGGGGCGGATCATGGGCGGATTATGTAGCCAGGCGCGGCACCGGGTGTCAGCTCCGCGTTGCTCTTCGATCGTGCCGGGCGCCCGGCCGCCCCGAAGCCCGGCACACAGACCAGTTCGAGTCGAGGTGCACGTGCGATCGCGCAGCGTCGCGTACGCCTCGTTCTGCTACCGCACCAGCTGGTTGATCTCGATGATCGGCAGCAGTACGGCCATCACGATCAGCATGACGACGACACCCATCGTCAGGATCAGGATCGGCTCGAGCAGCGAGGTGAAGAACAGCGCTCGACGCTCGGCTTCGCGCGCGTGGATGTCGGCCGCGCGGTCGAGCATCTCCGGCAGCTTGCCGGTGGCCTCGCCGGAGGCGATCAGGTGGATCAGCACCGGCGGAAAGAGTTTCACGTGGCCCGGCCGGCGCTCCTCGTCGCTGTCGGCGCGCAATGCCTTTGCGAGCGAGAAGCCCTCGCGTACGCGCTGCACGGCGTCCATGACCCGGCTGCGCATCGCGAGGTTGGTGACCGTCTCGCCGGCGGCCTGCAGTGACCGCAGCATCGGTACGCCGGAGCCGACGAGGATCGCCAGCGTCGACGAGAAGCGCGCCGTGTTGATCGAGCGCGACAGGACGCCCATGACTGGCAGCGTCAGGATGCGCTTGTGCCAGCGCCGTCGCACCGCCTCGACGCGCAGCGAGCGCTGGACCAGGAATCGCGATCACCGCCACGGCCACGGCGACGACCCAGCCGTAGCCGCGCACGAAGTCCGACAGCGCGATCAGGGCGACCGTGAGCAAGGGCAGCGCCTGCTTGGTGTTCGCGAAGACCTGCACGACCTGGGGCACGACGTAGGTCAGCAGTCCGATCACGACGGCGAGCGCGACGAAGGTGACGATGGCGGGATAGACGAACGCGAGGGTGATCTTCTGCTGCAGCTTGGCGCGTTCCTCGACGTAGTCGGCGAGGCTGCCGAGCACCGATCCGAGCTTGCCCGACTCCTCGCCGGCTGCAATCAGGGCCCGGTAGATCTCGGGAAACTGGCGCGGGATGCCGCGCGAGCGCGATCGGACAGCGGACGTGCCGCCCAGCACGTCGGTGCGGATGGACGCCATCAGCTCGCGCACCTGCTGCTTCTCGCTCTGCTCGACCATGACGGTGAGGGCGTCGGCAACGGGAAGCTGCGCGCCGAGCAGCGATGCCAGCTGGCGCGTGATGACGGCCAGCTCGGTCTGACGACAGGCGGCGCGACATCGACAGCCCGCCCCGGCCTCGTCCGCTCGCGTCGCCGGACACCGGCTCGACGGTAAGCGGGAACGAGGCCGCGACCGCGCAGCAACTGGCGCGCGAGCCGCGCGCTGTCGGCCTCGAGGACTCCGGACTGCTCCTTGCCGGACGCGTCGGCAGCGGCGAAACGGAATGCAGCCATGCGATAGCGGGCCCTAGCCCTCGCGAGTCACCCGGAGGGCTTCTTCCTGTGAGGTGACACCGGACTTGATCCAGCGCTGGGCATCGGCCCGCATGTTGATCATCCCGCCCTTCTCGGCGAGGCGGCGGACGTCGGTGTCGTTCGCACCGCGGTGGACCAGCAGCCGCATTTCGTCGTCGACCGTCAGCAATTCGTAGATGCCGGTGCGCCCCAGGTATCCGGTGTTGCCGCAGTGTTCGCAGCCGACGGCGCGGAAGCCGCCGGTCGCCGGATCCGGCTGCCGGCAGCGCGTGCACAGCTTGCGGACGAGGCGCTGCCCGAGCACGCCGAGCAGCGACGACGACAGCAGGAAGGGCTCGATCCCCATGTCGATCAGCCGCGTGACCGCCGACGCCGAGTCGTTGGTGTGCAGCGTGGCGAGCACGAGGTGGCCGGTCAGCGACGCCTGCACCGCGATCTGCGCGGTCTCGAGGTCGCGGATCTCGCCGATCATCACGATGTCCGGGTCCTGGCGCAGGATCGCGCGCAGCGCCTTCGCGAACGTCATGTCGATCTTCGGGTTGACCTGCGTCTGGCCGATGCCCTCGATGTCGTATTCGATCGGGTCCTCGACCGTCATGATGTTCGTGGTGTTCTTGTCGAGCCGGCGGATCGCCGCGTACAGCGTCGTCGACTTGCCGGAGCCGGTCGGGCCGGTGACCAGGATGATCCCGTGCGGCTGGTGGATCAGGTGGTCGAAGCGCGCGAGCGTTCCCTGGGCCATGCCGAGGTTGGTGAGTTCCAGCTTCGACAGGTCCTTCTCCAGCAGGCGCAGCACGACGCGCTCGCCGTGGCCCGTCGGCAGCGTGGACACGCGGACGTCGACCGGACGGCCGCCGACGCGCAGCGTGATCCGGCCGTCCTGCGGCAGGCGTTTCTCCGCGATGTCGAGCGCCGCCATGATCTTGATCCGCGACACCAGCGCCGCGTGCAGCGCGCGCTTGGGCCGCACGACGTCGCGCAGCGTGCCGTCGACCCGGAACCGCACCATCGAATAGGTCTCGAACGGCTCGATGTGGATGTCCGATGCGCCGTCGCGCGCGGCCTGTGTCAGCAGCGCGTTGATCATGCGGATGATCGGCGCGTCGTCTTCCGTCTCCAGCAGGTCCTCGACGTCCGGAACCTCCTGCATCATCCGCGTGATGTCGAATTCGCCTTCGATGTCGCCGACGATCTGCTGCGCCGACCCGCCCTGGTCGCCGTAGGTCTGCGAGATCGCTTCGGTCAGCTTGACGGTCTCGACCACCACCGGGCGCACCTTGCCCGGGAACACGCGCATCACTTCGTTGAGCGCGGCCAGCGGGGTCGCGTTGCTGATCCACGCCTCGGCGTCGCGCTCGGTCGTGGGAACGAGCAGGATCGCGTTGTCCCGCGCGAAGGCGTAGGGGACGTAGCGGCTGGCGGGTGTCACGTGCCGGATCCTGCCCGTCACGGGGTCACGAGGATCGGGTCGAACCCCATCGCCTTCAGCTTCGCGACGGTGTCGGCGACGCTCTGCGTTGCCGGTTGACCGCACGCGCACCCGCACCATTTCGCCGCTCCCGGTCTTCACGCTTTCCCAGTAGGCGTCGAAGCCGGCGTCGCGCAACTGGCGCTGCAATTCGCGGCCGCGGGCGATCTCGTTGACGGTCGCACCTGCACCAGCTGTCATGCCGCCGCGCGAGGCGCCGGTCCCTGGGCGGCGAACGCGCCGCTCGACGGCGCCGCGGCGCCAGCGACCCGGGGGCGGGCCGGCGGCGCAACCGCGGCCTGGCGGCGGTGCGACGAGGATGGCGCGGACGGGGCACGGGGGCGGCGAAGCTCGCTCCGGAACGGCAGCGGGCGCGGCCGCTGGTGCGGGGACGCGGCCGGGCGCCTGCGTCGCCTTGCCCGAGGCGCGGGCGGCGTTCGCGCCCGCCTCATCGCCGGCGCAACCGGCGGTCTCTCCGGGATCTGCCGGCTCTGAGGTCGCGGAAGATGATGTTGTCGGCGAGCGTCCCGCTCGCGACCTGTCCGCGGATGTAGTCGTAGCGATCCATCGCCAGCGCCGACGAGGTCCCTCGTCGCGCACGACGTACGGTCGCAGGAACACGAGCAGGTTGGTCTTGGTCCGCTTGCGGTTCTCGTACTTGAACAGTTCGCCGATGATCGGAATGCTCCCGAGGATCGGCACCTGGCTCTTGCTGTTGTCCGTCTTGTCCTCGATCAGGCCGCCGAGCACGACGATGTTGCCGTCTTCGACCAGCACGATCGACTCGAAGCTGCGCTTGTTGGTGATGATGCCGCCCTGCGCCGCCGTCAGGGTGTTCTGGATCGACGACAGTTCCTGGTAGATCGCCAGGCGGACCACGCCGCCCTCAGAGATTTGCGGTCGCACGCGCAGCTGCAGGCCGATGTCGCGTCGCTCGAACGTCTGGAACGGGTTCACGCCGGCGGCCGTGCCGCCCGCGCCGGTGTTGGCGTAGGAGCCGGTGATCAGCGGGATGTTCTGGCCGACGAGGAACTTCGCTTCCTCGTTGTCCAGCGTCTGGATGGTCGGCGTCGACAGGATGTTGGCGTCCGCCTTGGTCTCCAGCGCGCGCGCCAGGAAGCCGAGGTTGAGGATCTCGCCGATGCCCGGGATGTCGACCTTGCCCTGGACGATGCCGATGTTCAGGCCCTGGCCGACGGCTGCCGATGTTCTGCGCGACGCCGATGATGTTCTGCCCGGACCGCCGAAGTTGGTGCCGCCGATCACGTTGGTGCCCGAATTCGTTGATGTCGCCCAGCGACTGCCACTGGATGCCGAACTCGGCCGCCTTTTCCGCCGAAACCTCGGCGATCAGCGACTCGATCACGACCTGGGCACGGCGCACGTCGAGCTTGTCGATGATCTGCCGGATGTTCCGGTACAGCGGGCTCCGGCGCGGTGATGATCAGCGAGTTCGTGCCGGTGTCGGCCTGGATCATGCCGGCCAGGCGGCCGGACCCGCCGGCCACCGCTGGCGATCGGCCGGGCTGGCCGGGCGCAGTGCCGCCGAGGCGCCTGTCTGCCCGGGCGTCAGGCCCGGGCCGCCGGAGGGATCCGCCGGTGGGCTGCGACAGTCCGCTGGTGGAGGTCTGCGGGACGAATGACGGATCGGAACTGATGATCGCGCGCAGCAGCGGCGCGAGGCTCGCCGCCTCGGCGTTGCGCAGGTAGACGACGTTGATGTTGCCCGGCGTCAGCGCCGGCTGGTCGAGTTGCTCGATCAGGTTCTTGGCGACCATCAGTCCGCGCGGCGCTCGGCGCGCGCAGGATCAGCGAGTTCGTGCGCGGTTCGGCCAGCACCGAGATGCGCTGGCCGGCGTCGATCGCCTGCCCCGCGGCGCGGGCGCCTTCGTCGAGGATGCGGTTCACGACGGTGCCGATCTCCATCGCCAGGCCGAACCTGATCGGGATGATCTCCGTCTCCGACGTCGCCGGCGTGTCGATCGATTCGATGATCCGCTGGATCCGCCGCAGGTTGTCGGCGTAGTCGGTGATGACGAGCGTGTTGTTCTGCGGATAGGCCGAGATCGTGTTGTTCGGCGCGATCAGCGGGCCGCAGGATCGGCACCATCGCCGTCGCCGATTCGTACTGCAGGCGGAACACCTGCGTGACGAGCTGGTCGCCGCGCGGAGCGCTTCCCTGCGGACTGACGACGGCGCCACCCTGCAGCTTGGCGTCGGCTTCCGGCACGCACGCGCGCCACGTTGCCGGTCTGCACGATCGTGAAGCCCTGCAGTCGAAGGGCGGTCAGCAGTTGATCGTAGGCCTGCTCACGCGATGACCGGCCGCTCGGTGACGAGCGATAGCGTGCCCTTGACCGCGGGTCGACGACGAATGTGCGATTGGTGAACTGGCCGATCGCGCGCACGACCGCGTCGATGTCGGCGTTCACGAAATTCAGCATCACCGATTCGTTGGTCGAGGCCGGGCGGGTGCGGCCTCGCCGGCCGCGGCCGTGCGTGCTCCGGGGCGTGGGGGCGGCCCTGTGCAGCGACCAAGGGAACCAGCGAGGTCGCTGTCATCGACAGCGCACAGGCAAGCGCGATCGATCGGGACAGCGACAACCCGCCAGCGCGAAGGGAATTGCGCTTGCTCGTCATGTCAACCACCGAAGTTCAAGAGGGCCCCCTCTCCGTCTCGCCGGCCCAGCAGCGAAATCAGGCCCGTGAGTTGCGCTTTCACGCCAGGGTCGGTGCCGGCCAGGGCCTGTGCTCGGCCCTGGAAGCGTAAGCGCCCACCCTCGGCGATTGTGCCACTGCCCTTCAGCTCGAGGGGACCCGAAATGGTCAGTAAGTCCAACTGAGTTCCCGGCCATACGCCATTGGTCTGTAGACGGTAGTGGCCCATGGGAGACACCGGCGTCAGCGCACTGGAGGCGTATTGCCACTCGCCGCTGATGTTTCCTTGGATGTCCGGCATCGACGACCAGCCGATCCCAGTTCAGGAGCAGGATGCCGCCGGGCCGATCGTGTTCCAGGGCGCGCCGACCCCGATCAGCAGGGACGCCGGCAGTCTCAGCGTCGTTGCGCTCAACGTGGCCGAGCCGGATCCGAGGAGCGGCGCGCGCACCGCCAGCGGCTGCGAGAGCGCCGATGGATGCGTCACCTTCAGGTCGAGTTGTCCGACGACCAGCGACCAGGGACTCAGGCGCCAGGACAGTCTCTCGGGCAGCGTCGCTCGGGCGCCGACGGCTCGGGAGACGACGCAAGCACGAGCAAGGCGGAGCCGTTCCATGCCGTGCCGCTGGCGTCGGCCAGCTCGACCCGGCCCCGGTCGCGTTCTTCAGTGCAGACGCGGCCCACTGAGCCGGAGCGATGACCAGCACCGTGGCCAGCAGACCCGCCACCGCGGCCAGGACGAAAAGGACCTTGCGCATCGACCGCCTTCACTTGCGCGCGAGTCGCAAGGCGAGGTCGACGTCGACGTTGCCCGGCGTCGCCTCGCGGCCGGTGACGGTGACCGCGGTCGAGCGCGCACCGAGTTCGCGCTCGACGCTAGCGAGCCACGGCGCCCACTTGCCCACCGGCACGTCGGAGAACTGCAACTGGATGTCGCCCTCCGACAGCGGGACGATGCGCGCGGCCTTCAGGCCGGCCCTGCCCAGCGAACTCTCCAGCGCGCTGCGGGCGTCGCCCGCCGACATGGTCGCCACTGCAGGGCGGCCCTTCAGGGCCTTGACCTCGGCCAGCAACGCTTCGAGTTCCGCGGCGTTGGCGCGCTGCTGCGGCAGGCTCCTCTCGAGCCGCGCGATGCCGGTCCACGCGGGCTCGATCGCGACGAGATAGAGGATGACGGCCAGCAGCAGGAAGCGCGCCCAGCATCAGGATGGCGCGTTCGCGGGGGACTCGTTCGGCCCAGAATTGTTTCAGTGCTTCCATGTCACGTCCCCGCCGCCGTGATGCGGGCGGTGCCGTCGCCTTCGAAGCGGATCGGCGAGTCCCTGCTGCACGGCCGCCGAGCGCAGCGTGTTCTGCAGCGCGGGTTGTCGCCCGTGCCCGGCTCGAACTTCACTTTCAGCGCGTCGTCGCGGTACTCCATGGCCGCGACGCTGCCGACGGGAGCGATCGACAGCAGCAGGGCTGTGCGCGCATTGAGCACCGAGAAGTCGTTCGCGGACGGAATGCCTGACCGCGATCGAGCTCCGACGATCTGGCGCTTGGTCTGTTCGATCGGGTCGACGATCGCCGTGGTCTGCGGGAAGTTCGGACCGGAAGCTCGCTTCCATCTGGCTGCGGATGGCCCTCGATTCGCTCTCGAGCTTCAGGTAGTAGATGTTCATGCCGGCGACCGCGACGACCACCGCGGCGCAGCCCACGCGAGCGGCACGCGCAGGCGCGGCCGGTGAGGGCTGGCAGCAGCGACCGCCCGTCAAGGACCCCATCATGCCGCCCTGCGCAAAGGCACCTTGCAGCAGATCGACCGCGCCGTCCGTGCTTGCGAGGTCGACCTCGTCGGCGTGCACGTCGATCTGCACGCCAAGTCCCTCCGCCAGCGCCGCTGAGGCGCGATGCGTCCCGGCCGTAGGCGTGGATGCGCTTGATGCCAAGCTGCCGTGCCGCCAGCGCCAGTGTGGGCGGAACGTCGTCGCCCGATGTCGAATGCAAACCCGTCGTGCACGCCCGGAGCGCGCGATTCCGCGGCCACGGCCGATGCGCACCGACAGCACGCCGGCCGCGGGCGGCGGAACCGTGTAGATCTCGCTGTAGGCCGCCCGGACCCGATAGCCGGACTCGGTCAGCGCGTCGAGCGCCCGCGTGAGCAGTCCGCGATCGACGACCGCGACCGGGATCTTCGGGCATCGCCGGCGGCGTGTTGCCGCCGCCGCGCGCGTGCCTGAAGGCGAAGTGACAGTCCGCCGGATCGGCGAGCAGCCGCTCCTCGAGGAGGTTCGGCAACGCCATGCGGAGCTTGCCCTCGGCGAGCTTCGGAGCTTCGATCGTGGTGACGAAGACGTCGCTCGCGTCGAAGATGACGATCGACCGAACTCGCCTTCGGCAGCAGCGCGATCGGCGTGTGGCCGCGGCGCTGGCGTCTGCCGGGCGCGACGTAGTCGACCACGGTGCTGGATGGCGAGCTGGCTGCGGCCGGCCATCGAACTGCGTGGCGGCACGAACACGAGCAGGCGTTGCGGTACTTTTTCTTTCATGGTCGACGTTCAGAGTTCGCGCGTCCACAGGACGTTGACGGCCGCGGCGCCCTGGCCGGGCGCACCGCGCTTGACCAGAGCTTCCATGCGAGTCACGGCTCGGTCGAGCTTGACCTCGCCCCGGATGAAGAAGTAACGCGAGTTCGTCGACAGTTCGGCGTCGGTGACGGCGGATCCCTTCGCGCCAAGCCGTAATCGAACGTCGGCCGAGGCGTTGAAGTACGAGATGCGCTCGCGCTCGGCCACCAGGGAGCGCGCTTCGGCCAGGGACAAGTCGGGCACCCGTGCCGCGATCACTTCGGCCGATGCCGTGTTTACATTGACGGGCGGTGCGCTCGTCCAGCACGACGATGTAGGGCGCGAGCCGGTCGGCCGCTTCCGGGGCGACGCCCTGGACACCCCGGATGTCGCGCGGGAGCATCAGCGGCAACGGCACAGCGCTCGGCCTCGCCCGATCCATTCGTCCGGCGTGTCGTCGGACGACGCAGGCGCTGCCCTCGGACTCGAGCATGCGCTCGGCGATCAGGTCGGCTGTCTGCGTCGGCAGCTCCAGCAGCGACGCCAGGCGTCGCAGCGACTCCAGTTCCTTGTCGACGATCTTCGCCGTTGTTCACGAGGTTGTGCAGGTTGAAACGACCCTGGGCGTCTTCCATCGAACCGGCAATGGACGCCAGCGATGCGATGGAGCCGGTCTCCCCGAGCTGGTCCAGGCGCGTCTCCGCGAGAGGTTGAGCCCAGGGCTCGGACAGCGCATCGTAGCTGGAACGGTTCGCATCCTCGCGCAGGATGGCACGTCCCCAGTCGAGCGCGCCGCGCAGCAGCTGGCGGCTCTGCGACACCAGCTGCTGGTTCTCGATCGTCCTGAGCAGCACGAACTGACGATAGAAGAGGCCGGTGACGATCAGGGTGGCGAGCGTGGCGACGAACAGCGCCATCAGGACGGCTGCGCCGGCTTGATGGCCCGGGGGCCGCGCGCAGTCTCTCACCCTGGCCCTCCCTCCAGAAGGGAGGGGAAGCGAGGGGCCGCGGACCGAGCGCGAGGTCTCATGCGCTCACCAGGAAGACGCGGCGGTACGTCCGGCCGTCGGTCCGGGTGAGGGTGACTTCGATGCCCGGCGGGCGGCTGGTTGAGCCCGGTGGGCGCGGGGGCGCCGGGAGTTGCGGCGCCATCGGCGCCGTCGCCCGCCTGAACCCAGCCAACCCCTGTCCGCCAGACCCGCACGTCCATCGACCTGACGTTTCCGATCAGCCGAGCGTTCTCGATGGCTTCGCTGCTCGATGGCTGGAAGTACGGAAGCGGCGGCGTTGCCTGTCGCACCAGCGTGCCGTCGACGACCCGGTAATACACCGTCTGCACTTCGGTCGCGCGGTCGGGCACGGCCACGGCAACGCGCGCGACTTCGATCATCATCGCGCCGTCCACGGGCCGGACGTTGACGGGCGAGGACGCCAGCCCGAGGAAAGCCGGACTCGCCACCTGCGAGAGGTCCCGTTCCATCTGGCCGAATGCGACCAGCATCGCGCGCGTCTCGTCGACCTCGGGTTCGAGGCGCTCGCGGGTTGCGACCAGGCTGTCCAGCCCGCGCCAGGCGATGATCGACACAACGGACAGCACGCTGATGGCGACCAGCAGTTCGAGCAACGTGAAGCCGCGGGTCTTCATTGGTTCGTGGGCAGCACGGTCATCAGCTCGGCGAGCTGCTGCCGGTTGCCCTCCTCGTCGCTGCGAAGTACGCGCACCTCGACACGGCGGAAGAAGGGATTGGGCGTCGGCTTCACCGCCTGGGCACACGTGAACGCGATGCCTCCCTGATCGCACGGCAGGATCGTCTCGCCCAGTTCGAGCCGCTCGCGCGCCAGGCGCAGTTCCAGCAGCCGGTTCTCCGCCGTCAGCAGCGCCAGAAGCTTGTCGCGGCTGTACTCGGCCGTGCTGGTGAGCGACATCGCCCCGCGCATCGAGGCGGCGAGGGCGACGCCGATGATGACCAGCGCGACCAGGACTTCGAGGAGGGTGAAGCCACGGGCCCGCACTCGTTACCTCGCGAGCGAAGCGCGGCCGGCTTCGTCGAAATCGACCTGCACGGCGCCATCCTCGTTGACGAGTTCCAGTCGCCAGCGAGGCTGGATCCACTCGCGCGCGATCGCGACTCGCACCGGCGGCGCACCGGGCCCGAGCAGCACCTGCGCGGGCTGGGGGCCGCCGCCGTCGAGCACGGCCACGCGGGTCATCGGCTTTTCCCAGAGGCGCTCGCGCAGCAGGTCGTCGCTGGTCAGCAGTTGCCGTTCGCCTCCCACTTCGGTGATGAAGCGATAGCCGGAGAGATCCGCCTCCCACGCGATGGGCTGCTGGCCGGATGCGGGCCTCGTCGGCCGCGAGGCCCATCAACTGGCCCACGCGCAGCGCCTCGCGCTGCAGCTGCTGGCGCGGGTCCGGCGTGATGTTGATCGATACGAGCGACAGGAGAATTCCCGCCAGGACGATGACGACCAGCATCTCCAGGAGAGTGAAGCCCGCGCCGCGCCGTGCGACCGCGGGCCCGGAAGCGGGCCGGAAGCGGCTACAGCGTCCACGACCCGATGTCGGCGTCCGGGCCCTCGCCGCCGTTGGTCTTGTCGCGACCGAGGGAGAACACGTCGATTTCGCTGCGCATGCCTGGGCTCAGATACTTGTATGGCTCGCCCCAGGGGTCAGTTGGCACGCTGGAGCGCTCGATGTACCCGCCCTGTTTCCAGTTGCTGGGGACCGGCTCGAGCGTGGGCTTGGAGATCAGCGCCTGCAGTCCCTGTTCCGTAGTGGGATACCGGCCGTTGTCGAGTCGATACAGCTTCAGCGCCTGCATCAGCGACGCGATGTCCTGCTTCGCTGCCGCGATCTTTGCGTCGTCGGTTCGGCCGACCACGCGCGGAACGATCAGGGCGGCGAGGACGCCGAGGATCGTGATGACGACCATGATCTCGATCAGCGTGAAACCGCGCACGAGGCGCGAACGGATCGCGGCGATGGGGTACTTGGAACGAATGGAGCGCATCGAAGTCATCTGACCACTGTCCGGAACGTAAGAGAGCATGAAGATGTGCGCCGAACGCCTTGAACTTTCTTGTTTTTCCGCCGGGCACACCGAGGGTGCGGGGGATATTATCAATGGCAGACCGAACTCTTGCCCCGTTGAAGCGGGATGTTTGAGCCCGGCTAATGAATGAGGATGAAACGGACGCATCGGCGAACGGGAGCATGATGCGCGGCACTTGGTTGGACACGAAATGCTGAAAAAGTTTGCCGCCATGGCGGTCCATCTCGTCTTCTTCGCCGTGGTGATGGCGATCGCCGCCTACTGGGGTATTCGCATCTTCACGCCGGCACCGACGGCCGCACCGCCGCCGATCGCTCCCCCGCCGCTGCGCGACCCGGACCCGGTGGCCGCGGCGCGCATGTTCGGGAAGGTGGAGCGCGTCCAGGCGGTGACGTCGAACATCCAGGCCAGTGGCGCGTTCTCGGCCGGCAAGGACTCCAGCGCGGTGCTGTCGGTCGATGGTCGGCCGGCGCGCGTGTTCCTGCTGGGCCAGGAAGTCGCGCCCGGCCTGAAGCTGGCCGAGGTCAGGCCGGAGATGGTGGTGCTCGAGTCCGGCGGCGTGCGCCAGGAGCTTCGCCTGCCCTTGCGGGCGATGGCCGCGTTCGGAGGGGCTCCGCCCCCACCGAACTTCACTCTCCAGGGCAATATGCTCTCGGCACCCAGCGCCGGAGCTCCGGCCAGCGGGCGCCCGGTCGGCAGTCCACCCGGGCAATTGCCGCAACCGCAGCAGCCGCAGCCAGCCCAGCCGCAGCCGCAGCCCCAGCCTCCTCAGCCCGCAACGCCTGCTCCGCCGCCTGGCGCGCCGCCAGCGCAGGCCCAGTAGCGAGCTGTTGCAGCGGTAAGCAAAGGTAACGTCTGTCGACATGCGCCGGCGAGCGGCGTTGAATGAGCATCACCCCAAGCAGGAGATGCTCGAATGAAACGCTCGCTGATCGCTGTTGCAGTTGCCGTGTCGCTGACGGCCTTGTCCGCTGTTGCTCAGCAAACCCCGCCTGCTCAGCCGGGACCGGGCTTGGGCATGGGGCCGGGCATGGGCCAGGGGATGGGGCCGATGCATGGACCGGGGCAAGGCCCGATGGCGGGATCCATGCGCGGCGGAATGCACGGTCCCGGTGCGGGTCCGATGCATGGCCCGGGTTTCGCCAGGCTCGATGCAGACAAGGACGGCAAGCTGTCGCGGGACGAGGTTGCTGCCCATCCGCGGCTGCGCGATGCCTTCGACCGGCTGGACACGAACAAGGACGGATTCCTTTCGCGGATGAACTGATCGCGGCGCGCGCGGAGTTCGCGGGCCGGCATCCGCGGTTCGATGCCAACGGCGATGGCCTGATCTCGCGCGATGAAGCGAAGTCGGCGCCCTATCTGCGTCCAACTTCGACGCGATCGATGCGAACAAGGACGGCAGTTGTCGCCGATGAAATGCACGCCTTCCGTCAGGCGCGGCGAGACGAAGCGTTCGGCGGATCGACGCGAATGGCGACGGTGCAGATCAGTCGCGACGAGGCCAAGGGGGCGCCGCGCCTGGCGTCCAACTTCGACGCGATCGACACGAACAAGGACGGCCAGTTGTCTCGCGAAGAACTGCGCAGCGCCTGGGCGAATCGCCCGCACCACCACGGTCCGCGGATGGACTTCGATGGCGACGGGATGATCTCGCGCGACGAGGCGAAAGGTTTCGCCGATGCTGTCCCAGTATTTCGACGCGATCGACGCCAACAAGGATGGCTGCTGTCGCGCGACGAGATGGTCGCCTGGCATCGTGCCCAGGCACGCGGCCGCCGCTGGCCCCGCTCCGGCGCCCGTCAAGCCCTGATCACGACCTGATCGACCTCGCCGAGTCAGCCCACCGGCCCCCGGGCCGGTGGGCTTCTTGCGCCCTCGGGTACCTCGTTTCGCCGGGGCGGCAGAACGGGTTCCGCGCACACCCGGTGCGCGAGGACGGCAGCGGCCGCCTTACCCGGGCGTTTCACCCTTGGAGGGCGTCAGGACGCCGCGCCGGATCTGGTCGAGCTCGATCGATTCGAACAGCGCGCGGAAGTTGCCTTCGCCGAAGCCTTCGTCGCCTTTGCGCTGGATGACCTCGAAGAAGATCGGGCCGATCACCGGTCTGCGTGAATATCTGCAGCAGCAGCTCGTTCGGCTCGCCCTGGTGCGTGGCGCCGTCGATGAGGATCCGCAGTTCGCGCAGGGCATCCAGGTTCTCGCCGTGCCCGGGCAAGCGCGTGTCGACGAGGTCGTAGTAGGTCTCGACCGTGTCCTGGAAGGCGACGCCGTGCGCCTTCATCGCCCGCACGGTTCCGTAGATGTCTTCGGTCGCGAGCGCGACGTGCTGGATTCCTTCGCCGTGATAGAGGGCGAGGTATTCGGCAATCTGGCTCTTGTCGTCGGAACTCTCGTTGATGGGGATGCGGATCTTGCCGCACGGGCTCGTCATGGCCTTGCTCTTCAGGCCGGTCAGCTTGCCTTCGATGTCGAAGTAGCGGACCTCGCGGAAATTGAAGAGGCGTTCGTAGAACTCGGCCCACTCCGTCATTCGACCGCGGTGCACGTTGTGCGTGAGATGGTCGATTGCTGTCAGGCCACAGCCGACGGGTGCCGGTTCGGTCCCGGCCACGGGCTCGAAGTCGACGTCATAGATGCCGATGTCGCCGATGCCGCCCGGCGCGACGCCGTTCTTTCCGCGCCAGCGGTCGACGAAGTAGATCAGCGAGTCGCCGATGCCCTTGATGGCCGGGATGTTGAGCTCCATCGGTCCCGACTTGGAGTCGAAACCCCAGGCGCCGAGCTCGAGCGCCCTCCTGTAGGCGGAAGCGGCGTCCTGCACGCGGAACGCGATGGCGCAGATCGATGGCCCGTGGAGGCGGGCGAAACGCTGCGCGAACGAGTCCGGTTCGGCGTTGATGATGAAGTTCACGCCGCCCTGCCGGTAGAGCGTCACGTCCTTGTGGCGGTGGCGCGCGACGGCGACGAATCCCATGCTCGTGAACAGTCGGCCGAGCGCAGCCGGGTCGGGAGCGGCGTACTCGATGAACTCGAAGCCATCCGTTCCCATCGGGTTGTCCCAAGGCGTGAATCGCATCGTCGACTCGTCGTTGCGGCGGGAAAGGGGCGAAGTATCCATAAGCGCAGCGGCGATAGAGCGGTAGTTGGTCCCCGGTCCGCCGCTGGAGCAATATCATGCCCTGACCAGACCGGGTTCGGGTTGCTGGCCTACGTCAGCGTCAAGCTCGACAAGCGCGGGACGATGCCGATCGAGCACTCGCGCGCGGGGGTCGAAAGTCGGAAGGAAACGACGGCGTTGCCCGTGATCGGGGTCGCGCCACTTGCTCCCGTGCCCGTTATCCCCCATCTTGATCACATGAAAACTGGCAAGCCGAACAACCGAGCAACGGCGAGCGCGCGTGGCGCCTGACGCTCTTTTTGCTCAGCGCTGCCATGGCGGCCTCGGCCCTGGTCGATTTCGACGCCGGTCGGGTCGGAAGCGGCCTCGGAGATCTTGGAGCGGCCGCTCTGATGCTGTCCATGATTGTTCAGTTTCCGTTCCTGCGTGCGATCGTCAGGGCAAGCAGCGGCCAGGAAGCGGTGTCCGCTGAAAAGGTCCGAAAGCAGCGCGAGGAACTGGTACAGCAGGCTGAAAAGGTCCGCGCTGCCAACCCCTGGGCGGATCGCGCCGGTCGCGCCGGTTGGGTGTTGCTCGCCATCTCCCTGGTGCTTCGCATCGGCGGCATGGCGTGACGGGAAGGCCGGTCGGCCTCCTGGATTCCCCGGCTGGACCGGTTTCCTGCGCCTCATGGCGCGCATCCTGCAGGCTGTCGCACCGGGCTACGCCCGCGGCCGCGCAAACTCTAGAGTTCAGTGCGCAGCGCGGCTTCGACCGCCGGTTTCGACTGGACCGCAATGACCACCGAGACTCCGGATGACCCCAAGGGGCCGGCATCCCTCGGGAAAGACGCACGCCTTCCGGGTCCGCTGCCGGCCGCTTCTTCGCGGATGCCAAGGCGGGCGCCGCCGAGGAAGCCGGGCGTCCGCGCCGTCTAGCGCGCCGTCGCTGAAGGGCGCGGCAGCGCGTCTCGGGGACTGGCTGGCCACGGTCGGCTGGGGCAAGTTCTTCCTGGTCGCCGTGCTGTTGCTGATCTTCGGCGGCATCGCAACCGGCATCCTTTCCGGAGACGAGCGGACCATCGTCGTTCGTCCATCGACGGATCGGTGAGGGTGGACATTCAAGTCGGCGAGCGACGGGATCCGGATTCACGCCCCGGACATCCGCCGGGTCGGTCCCCAGCCCGCCGGCGCCGCCGCCGCCACCGGAGCCCCCTGTCCCGCCGGAGAAGGGCGAGCGAAGGCGCCGGAAAGGCGCGGAGAAAGGCGCGGAGAAGGCGCGAGAAGGCGCAGAGCAGGGCGCGGAGCAGGCGCCTGAAAAGGATCCCCGGAAAGCGGTGGAGAAGGCGCCGGAGAAGGCCCGGAGTGGACCCGGGCAATCGGCGGGATGGCGATAAACGAAAACGGCATACGCATCTTCGCCGACAAGGACGGCAAGAAGGTCGCCGTCATCGTCGACGAGAAGGGCGTGCGGGTAGAGGAGGTTCCCGATGACGCCGCGCCTCCCGCGGCGACCGGGGAAGTGATCATCGAGGGGGATGGGCGCTCCATTCGCATCCCGAGCGAGGTTGCCCAGGATCCCGAGAAGATCGCCGAGGCGCTCGATCACGCGCGCGACCAGATCGAGAGGATCGTGCAGGACAAGATCAACCGCCAGGTTGCCCGCGAGGTGAGGCATTACCGCGTCGAGGGCGGAGCCGACTGGTTGATGGGCTTCGTCACGTTGCTGATCGTCACCGGGATCATCGTGAAGATCGTCCTCGGCGGGAAGAAGAAGGCGGAACGTCGCGCCCAGGTCGCCACTGCGACGGCGGCGGAGGAGAGCCTGAAGCGGCAGCTCGTCGAGGCGCAACTGAAGATGATGCAGGCCCAGGTGGAACCGCACTTCCTGTTCAACACGCTGGCGTCGGTCGACTACCTGATCGAGACGGACCCGAAGACCGCCTCGAAGATGCAGAAGAACCTGATCCAGTACCTGCGCGCGGCGCTGCCGCAGATGCGCGAGGGATCGACCACGCTCGGCAAGGAAGTCCAGCTGTGCCGGGCATTCCTCGAGATCCTGAAATTCCGCATGGAGGACCGGCTCCAGTACTCGGTCATCGTGCCGCAGGGCCTGCAGTCGGCGCAGTTCCCGCCCATGATGCTGCAGTCGCTGGTCGAGAATTCGATCAAGCACGGCCTCGAACCGAAGCCCGAGGGTGGATCGTTGACGATCTCGGCGGGTATCGCCGATGGCAAGTTGCGCGTGACGGTGGCCGATACAGGCCTGGGCTTCGCGGTCGCGGCGCAGCCCGGCACCGGCGTCGGCCTGGCCAACGTTCGCGAGCGGCTGGCTGCTCTTTATGGGGGCACGGCTTCGCTGAACGTCGAGGCCAACTCGCCGAGCGGAACGATCGTGACCATCGAGGTTCCGTATTCGTTCGAGGCGGATGCACCGGTCCCTGACGTGGCGCCGCAGCCGGCCTGAGGGCTGCGCTGCCCGCCGTGCTGCCGATAGAATCGCCCGATGCCCACGGCGATCATTGCGGATGACGAAAGGCTGATGCGCGAGCAGTTGCGCGCACGGTTGGCGGAGGTGTGGCCCGAACTCGAGATCCTGGCCGAGGCCAGGAATGGCGAGGAAGCGGTCAATGCCGTCGGCGAACATCGGCCGGACCTCGCGTTCCTCGACATCCGCATGCCCGGGATGACTGGTATCGAGGCGGCCCGTGCCATCGGCGACGCCTGCCATATCGTCTTCATCACTGCCTACAACGAGTACGCGGTCGATGCCTTCGAGCACGGCGCGGTCGACTACGTGCTGAAGCCTGCGGAGCGGGAACGCCTCGAGATCACGGTCGGGCGCCTCAAGAAACGGCTCGGGACCAGGCCCAGCGACCTTGGAGAGCTCCTTTCGAAGCTCTCGGCGAAGCTGGATGGCGCCGCCGGCGGGTCCGGCAAGGCGCCGCTGCGCTGGATCCAGGCGAGCGTGGGCCAGCAGCTGCGGATGATCCCGGTCGGGGACGTGTTGTTCTTCACTTCGGACGAGAAGTACACGCGCGTCCAGACCGACAGCTTCGAGGCCCTGATCCGGAAGCCGATCAAGGAACTCGTCGACGAACTCGACCCGGAGCAGTTCTGGCAGATCCACCGGTCAACGATCGTCAACGCCAAGGCAATCGCCGGCATCACCCGGGACTTCCGGGGTCGCCAGCTGGTCCTGATCAAGGGCAGCAACGAAAAGCTCGAGGTCAGCCGGAACTACACGCACCTCTTCAAGCAGATGTGAGCTCTCCGACAGAGTGAGCGGTCGCTACCGGGTGACGGGAGAGTCGGCCGATCCCTTCTGATCACGTCCTGGCCCCTTTCCCGAGCGTGGAGGCGGGGCCCCGCGAGGCCGGGGCGCTGCCCGTCCAGGCTGGCCGAGACTTCCGGCTCAGCCGCCAGCCCCCGCGGTGGCTCACTTGCGGGGGCGCGACCGAGCGATCCCCTCTACTGCACCGCGGCATCCGCCCTCGCGGTTTGACAAGGCATTGTTGTCGCAACCATAATTTGCGGTTCGCCGCGGAGGGGTGCCCGAGTGGTTAAAGGGGGCAGACTGTAAATCTGTTGGCTTACGCCTACGTTGGTTCGAATCCAACCTCCTCCACCAGGATTTTCCCGTGCGTTTGAAGGCCGGAACGGCGGATAAAGGAAGACGGAAGACTAAGACAGTTCGTCGGGCGGGTGTAGCTCAATGGTAGAGCAGAAGCCTTCCAAGCTTACGACGAGGGTTCGATTCCCTTCACCCGCTCCAGCCATTCACCAAAGGACACGACACGACAACAGCATCAGCGCGGCGATCCGACCGTGGCGAACAGGCGAGCCCGATTGAACGGCGGCACCGGGCTGCAGCAAGGAGCGACGCGAGGCCCATGTGGCTCAGTGGTAGAGCACTCCCTTGGTAAGGGAGAGGTCACGCGTTCGATCCGCGTCATGGGCACCAGATAAAGGCAGCGGCGCCGCAAGCGAAGTCAGCGAAGGGCGACGCGGCCGCAACCGAGAAGAGGCAGCTAGGAGTCTGCGATGGCAAAAGGCAAGTTTGAGCGAACGAAGCCGCACGTGAACGTAGGGACGATTGGTCACGTGGATCATGGGAAGACGACGCTGACGGCGGCGATCACGATCGGTGCTGTCGGCGAAGTTTGGTGGTGAGGCCAAGGCGTACGACCAGATTGATGCGGCGCCGGAGGAGAAGGCGCGCGGGATCACGATCAACACGGCGCACGTGGAGTACGAGACGTCGAAGCGTCACTATGCGCACGTGGACTGTCCGGGGCACGCGGACTATGTGAAGAACATGATCACGGGCGCGGCGCAGATGGACGGGGCGATTCTGGTGGTGAGTGCGGCCGATGGTCCGATGCCGCAGACGCGCGAGCACATTTTGCTGGCGCGCCAGGTGGGTGTGCCGTACATCGTGGTGTACATGAACAAGGTCGACATGGTCGACGACGCCGAGCTGCTGGAGCTCGTCGAGATGGAGGTGCGGGAGCTGCTGTCCAAGTACGAGTTTCCGGGCGACGACATTCCGATCGTGAAGGGTTCGGCCAAGCTGGCGCTGGAAGGCGACAAGGGTGAGCTGGGCGAGCAGTCGATCATGAAGCTGGCCGATGCGCTGGACAGCTACATCCCGACGCCGGAGCGTGCGATTGACGGGGCGTTCCTGATGCCGGTGGAGGACGTGTTTTCGATCTCTGGGCGCGGCACGGTGGTGACGGGGCGGATTGAGCGGGGCATCGTCAAGGTGGGCGACGAGATCGAGATTGTGGGGATCCGGCCGACGGTGAAGACGACGTGCACGGGCGTGGAGATGTTCCGCAAGCTGCTGGACCAGGGGCAGGCGGGCGACAACGTGGGGGTGCTGCTGCGCGGCACCAAGCGCGAGGAGGTCGAGCGCGGGCAGGTGCTGGCCAAGCCGGGCTCGATCACGCCGCACACGGACTTCACGGCCGAGGTGTACGTGCTGAGCAAGGACGAGGGCGGGCGGCACACGCCGTTTTTCAATGGGTACCGGCCGCAGTTTTACTTCCGCACGACGGACGTGACGGGCTCGATCCAGCTGCCGGCGGGCACGGAGATGGTGATGCCGGGCGACAACATCCAGATGACGGTGGCGCTGATTGCGCCGATCGCCATGGAAGAGGGCCTGCGCTTCGCCGTGCGCGAGGGCGGCAAGACCGTCGGCGCCGGCGTCGTGGCAAAGATCATCAAGTAGGGAGCTGACACGGGGCGTGACCTCCGGGTTGCGCCCTGCCAGTGACGGTAGGGGTATAGCTCAACTGGCAGAGCGTCGGTCTCCAAAACCGAAGGTTGGGGGTTCGATTCCCTCTGCCCCTGCCAACCAACCGCGCCGCGGAACGGCGCGTGCGTCGCGAAGCCGCGTCGCGCAACAGGAAAGACATGACAACGCAGAACGTCGAAACCGTGTCCAGCAAGGCCGACATCGCCCTTGTGGCGGTGGCCGTGCTCGCCGCAGCGGCTGGCGTGCTGGGCTTCACCTTCCTGACCGACCAGCCGACGCTGGCCCGGGTCGGCGTGCTGATCGGCGGACTCGCCGTCGCTCTGGTGGTGGCCTGGTTCTCGCAGCCGGGCAAGCGCTTCATCGCGTACGGGCGGGAGTCCTACGAAGAGACCAAGCGCGTGGTGTGGCCGAGCCGCAAGGAGACCATGACGACGACGGGCATCGTGTTCGGGTTCGTCGTGATCATGGCGGTCCTCCTGTTCGTGGTCGACAAGAGCCTCGAGTGGTTCCTGTACGACCTTCTGCTGAGCTGGCGCTAAGGGGTTCGCATGACGACGACGGAAATCGCCACGGGTTCGAATACCAAGCGCTGGTACGTGGTGCACGCCTACTCGGGCATGGAGAAGAGCGTGGCGCGCGCGCTGCAGGAGCGCATCAACCGCGCCGGACTGCAGGCGCAGTTCGGCCGGATCATGGTGCCGACCGAGGAAGTGGTCGAGGTCAAGGGCGGGCAGAAGTCGATCTCCGAACGCCGCTTCTTCCCGGGCTACGTGCTGGTCGAGATGGAACTGACCGACGAGGCGTGGCACCTGGTGAAGAGCACGCCGAAGGTCACCGGTTTCGTCGGTGGCAGCGGCACGCGTCCGGCGCCGATCTCCCAGAAGGAGGTCGACAAGATCATGGCGCAGATGCAGGAAGGCGTCGAGAAGCCGCGGCCCGAAGACGCTGTTCGAGGTGGGCGAGATGGTGCGGGTGAAGGACGGTCCGTTCACCGACTTCAACGGCAACGTCGAGGAAGTGAACTACGAGAAGAGCCGCCTGCGCGTGTCGGTGACCATCTTCGGTCGCTCGACCCCGGTGGAACTCGAGTTCGGGCAGGTGGAGAAGGTCTAGGTCGAGCGCAGATGGTGAGGCCAACCGCGCCGCTGCGTTCGAGTTGTGGTCGGCGTGAAGTTGCGTTGGGGCGGACCCGGCGCAGGTCGCGAAGGCAGAGGAAGGGTCGCGCAACCGGGGAGCTGTGCGTCGAGTCGCACGGCGTTTGAACCCAAAGGAGCCAACATGGCGAAGAAGATCGTCGGCTTTATCAAGCTGCAAGTGCCGGCCGGGAAGGCGAATCCGTCGCCCCCGATCGGTCCCGCGCTCGGCCAGCGCGGCCTGAACATCATGGAGTTCTGCAAGTCGTTCAACGCCCAGACGCAGGGCGTCGAGCCCGGGCTGCCGATTCCGGTGGTGATCACGGCGTTCGCGGACAAGAGCTTCACGTTCGTGATGAAGACGCCGCCGGCCACCGTGCTGATCAAGAAGGCCGCCAAGATCGAACGCGGTTCGGCGCGCCCGCACACCGACAAGGTGGGCAAGATCACGCGCGCGCAGGCCGAGGAGATCGCGAAGACCAAGATGCCGGACCTCACTGCCGCTGACATGGATGCGGCCGTGCGCACGATCGCCGGCAGCGCCCGCTCGATGGGCATCACGGTGGAGGGCCTGTAAATGGCGAAGCTCTCGAAACGCACGCAGGCGATCCGCAAGAAGGTCGACACCCAGAAGGTGTATCCGGCGCCGGACGCCCTGAAGCTGGTGAAGGAATGCGCCACCGCGAAGTTCGACGAATCCGTCGACGTGTCGGTGCAGCTCGGCATCGATGCCAAGAAGTCGGACCAGTCGGTGCGCGGCTCGGTCGTGCTGCCCGCGGGCAGCGGCAAGACCAAGCGGGTGGCGGTGTTCGCGCAGGGCGCGAAGGCCGACGAGGCCAAGGCCGCCGGGGCGGACATCGTCGGCTTCGACGACCTCGCGCGCGAAGGTCAAGGAAGGCTTCATGGACTTCGACGTCGTGATCGCCTCGCCGGACGCGATGCGGGTGGTCGGTGGCCTCGGACAGATCCTCGGCCCGCGCGGACTGATGCCGAACCCCAAGGTCGGCACGGTGACCGCGGACGTGGCGCAGGCGGTGCGCAACGCCAAGGCGGGCCAGGTGCAGTTCCGCGCCGACAAGGCCGGGATCGTGCACGCCTCGATCGGTCGCGCGTCGTTCGACGTGGAGCGGCTGAACACGAACCTGACGGCGCTGATCGACGCGCTGAACAAGTCCAAGCCGGCAACGGCCAAGGGCGTGTTCCTGCGCAAGGTGTCGGTGTCCTCGACGATGGGTATCGGCGTGCGGGTGGATGCCGGCACGCTGCACGGATAAGGACGAAGGATTTCGACCCGGCCGCGACCGGGTCACAAGGGCTTTGGGCTGCGCGCCGCGTCAAGCGGCGGTTCCAACCGCCGGGCGAAACGGGCGCGCTGCTGTCAAAGACCGCTGGATGAGGACGGGTACCGCGCGTGAGCGCGAGCAGGAACGCAGCGAGCCCGCCCTCCTTAATCACCGATCGAGTTCGTCCTCGCCCGCGCTCGGGCGCGACGAACCGACGACCGGAATCCAGCGCAGACGGCGGCCCCGGAGAAGGCATTGAAGTGCGTCGGTTTCAAGAACGCCCGTCAGTGCTTCGCTTCGGACGCCGGTGCAGTTGAACCGGTGCCTAGCAATCCTGCGAAGCACTTTTTGATGGAGCCAGTTCCGTGAGTCTCAATCGGCAAGAGAAGGCCGCCGTGGTCGAGGAGGTCAGCGCCCTTGTGGCGAAGGCCCAGACGATCGTGGTCGCCGAATACCGTGGACTGGATGTGGATGCGGTCACCAAGCTGCGCAAGCAAGCGCGCAGCCAGGGTGTCCAGCTGCGTGTGCTGAAGAACACGTTGGCACGTCGCGCCGTGAGCGGAACCCCGTTCGCCGGACTGTCCGACAAGCTGGTCGGGCCGCTGGTGTACGGCTTCTCCGCCGACCCGGTCGCGGCCGCCAAGGTGCTCTCGAGCTTCGCCAAGGATCACGACAAGCTCGTCGTCAAGGGCGGCGCGATGGCCAACTTCGTCATGGACGAAAAGGGCATCAAGGCGCTGGCGACGATGCCGAGCCGTGACGAGTTGCTGGCGACGCTGATGGCCACGATGCAGGCCCCGATCGGGCAGTTCGTTCGCACCCTGAACGAAGTGCCCTCGCGTTTCGTGCGCACGCTGGCAGCGGTGCGCGACGCGAAGGAAAAGGCGGCCGCCTGAACCCCATCCCGAAATATCTGAAACCGACACTACGTATCAGGAGTCATAGCAATGGCACTTTCAAACCAGGAAATCCTCGACGCGATCGCGGCGAAATCAGTTCTCGAGATCAGTGAACTGATCAAGATGATGGAAGAGAAGTTCGGCGTCTCGGCGGCTGCGGCTGCCGTGGCCGTGGCCGCCCCGGCGGCCGGTGGCGGCGGAGCTGCCGCTGCAGCCGAAGAGCAGACCGAGTTCAACGTGATCCTGGCCGAAGTCGGGGCCAACAAGGTGAACGTGATCAAGGCGGTGCGCGAACTGACCGGCCTGGGCCTCAAGGAGGCCAAGGACCTGGTCGACGGCGCTCCGAAGCCCGTCAAGGAAGGCGTCAACAAGGCGGACGCCGAGGCGGCCAAGAAGAAGCTCGAAGAGGCCGGCGCCAAGGTCGAGGTCAAGTAAGTGTTCGGGAACGCTGGCGAAGCGGGCTTCGCCAGCGCCTCGGGCGAATCAGAGGCCGGGAGGCCTTCGATCTGGGGGCACGGCCCCCAGATCAAAGTCTTCCCTTGATGAGAGAAAGCGCGGGACACCCCTAGGCCGCCCGGGCGACAGCGATTGCTGCGCCCGCGGTGGCTTTTGTCGTCCCCGCCTCTCCCGTCGTGGGCTTGTAGTCCTTCATCGTCCTGCGTCGAACGGAGCGTCCATGCCGTACTCGTTCACTGAAAAGAAGCGCATCAGGAAAAGCTTTGCCAAGCGGCCGAGCGTGCTGTCGGTGCCTTTCCTGCTCGCCACCCAGCTCGAGTCCTACACCCACTTCCTGCAGGCGGACGTCCCGCCCGGGCGGCGCGAGCCCCATGGCCTGCAGGCGGCCTTCTCGTCGATCTTCCCGATCTCCAGCCACAACGGCATGGCGCGGCTGGAGTTCGTCAGCTACAACCTGGGCGAGCCGCCGTTCGACGTCAAGGAGTGCCAGCAGCGCGGCCTGACCTACGCCTCGCCGCTGCGCGCCAAGGTGCGCCTGGTCATCATGGACCGCGAGGCCACCAAGCCGACGGTCAAGGAAGTGAAGGAGCAGGAGGTCTACATGGGCGAGATCCCGCTCATGACGACCACCGGCTCGTTCGTGATCAATGGCACCGAGCGCGTCATCGTCAGCCAGCTGCACCGCTCGCCGGGCGTGTTCTTCGAGCACGACCGCGGCAAGACCCACTCGATCGGGCAAGCTGCTGTTCTCGGCCCGCGTGATTCCCTACCGCGGTTCGTGGCTGGACTTCGAGTTCGACCCGAAGGACGTGCTGTACTTCCGCGTCGACCGCCGCCGCAAGATGCCCGCGACGATCCTGCTGAAGGCCATCGGCCTGACGCCGGAGCAGATCCTCGCCCACTTCTTCCGCTTCGACACGTTCGCCCTGGCGGACGAGGGCGGGTTCATGGAGCTCGTGCCCGAGCGGCTGCGCGGCGAGATCGCACGCTTCGACATCACCGACAAGACCGGCAAGGTGATCGTCGCCAAGGACAAGCGCATCAACGCCAAGCACATCCGCGACATGGAAGCCGCGGGCATGACGCGCATCGCCGTGACCGAGGACTACCTGCTCGGGCGCGTGCTGGCGCTCAACGTGGTCGACCCCGAGACGGGCGAGATCGTCGCGAGCGCCAACGACGAGCTGACCGAGGACACGCTCAAGAAGCTGCGCGCGGCCAACGTCACGGACATCCGCACGATCTACACGAACGACCTCGACCAGGGGCCGTTCATTTCGAACACGCTGCGCATCGACGAGACCGGCGACCAGCTGGCGGCGCGCATCGCGATCTACCGGATGATGCGTCCGGGCGAGCCGCCGACGGAGGACGCGGTCGAGACCCTGTTCCGCCGCCTGTTCTTCGACGACGAGACGTACGACCTGTCGCGCGTCGGCCGCATGAAGGTCAACAGCCGCTTCGGGCGTCCTGAAATCACCGGCCTGATGACGCTCAACCACGAGGACATCGTCGACACGATGAAGATCCTGGTCGAGCTGCGCAACGGCCGCGGCGAGATCGACGACATCGACCACCTCGGCAACCGGCGCGTGCGCGTGGTCGGCGAACTGGCCGAGAACCAGTTCCGCGCCGGACTGGTGCGCGTCGAGCGGGCGGTCAAGGAGCGCCTCGGCCAGGCCGAGACCGAGAACCTGATGCCGCACGACCTGATCAACAGCAAGCCGATCAGCGCGTCGATCCGCGAGTTCTTCGGTTCGTCCCAGCTGTCGCAGTTCATGGACCAGACCAACCCGCTGTCGGAGATCACGCACAAGCGCCGCGTTTCCGCGCTCGGACCGGGAGGCCTGACGCGCGAGCGTGCGGGCTTCGAGGTGCGCGACGTGCACCCGACCCACTACGGCCGCGTCTGCCCGATCGAGACCCCGGAGGGCCCGAACATCGGCCTGATCAACTCGATGGCGCTGTATGCGCAGCTCAACGAGTACGGGTTCCTCGAGACGCCCTACCGCAAGGTCGACGCCGGCCGCGTCACCAACGAGATCTCCTACCTGTCGGCGATCGAGGAAGGCAAGTACGTGATCGCGCAGGCCAATGCGCCGCTCGACAAGACGGGCAAGTTCGTCGACGAGCTGGTCAGCTGCCGCGAGAACGGCGAGTTCGTGCTGATGTCGCCCGAGCGGGTGCAGTACATGGACATCGCGCCGTCGCAGATCGTGTCGGTGGCCGCGTCGCTGATCCCCTTCCTCGAGCACGACGACGCCAACCGCGCGCTGATGGGCTCGAACATGCAGCGCCAGGCGGTGCCCTGCCTGCGTCCGGAGAAGCCGTTCGTCGGCACCGGCGTGGAGCGCACGGTCGCGGTCGACTCCGGCACGACGGTGCAGGCGCTGCGCGGCGGTGTGGTCGACTACGTCGATGCCAACCGCATCGTGGTGCGCGTCGACGACCGCGAGAACGTGGCGGGCGAGGTCGGCGTCGACATCTACAACCTGAACAAGTACACGCGCTCCAACCAGAACACGAACATCAACCAGACGCCGATCGTGAAGAAGGGCGACGTCATCGCCAAGGGCGACGTGATCGCCGACGGCGCTTCGACCGACCTCGGCGAGCTCGCGCTCGGCCAGAACATGCTGGTCGCGTTCATGCCCTGGAACGGCTACAACTTCGAGGACTCGATCCTGATCAGCGAGCGGGTCGTTGCCGACGACCGCTACACGTCGATCCACATCGAGGAGCTGAACGTCGTCGCGCGCGACACCAAGCTGGGTCCCGAGGAGATCACGCGGGACATCAGCAACCTGTCGGAAAACCAGCTGGCGCGGCTCGACGACTCGGGCATCGTGTACATCGGCGCCGAGGTCAACGCCGGGGACGTGCTGGTCGGCAAGGTCACGCCCAAGGGCGAGACCCAGCTGACGCCTGAAGAGAAGCTGCTGCGCGCCATCTTCGGCGAGAAGGCCTCCGACGTGAAGGACACATCGCTGCGCGTGCCCTCGGGCATGAGCGGCACGGTGATCGACGTCCAGGTGTTCACGCGCGAAGGCATCGTGCGCGACAAGCGCGCCCAGCAGATCATCGACGACGCGCTGAAGCGGTATCGCCAGGACCTGAACGACCAGCTGCGCATCGTCGAGGGCGACGCGTTCCAGCGGATCGAGCGGCTGCTGCTGAAGAAGGAAGCGACCGGCGGCCCGCGCAAGATCGCGAAGGGCACGGTCATCACCAAGGACTACCTCGACTCGCTCGAGAAGTACCACTGGTTCGAGATCCGCCTGTCGGACGACGAGGCGGCCGGGCAGCTCGAGTCGCTGAAGGACTCGATCGAGCTCAAGCGCAAGCAGTTCGACCAGGCGTTCGAGGACAAGAAGAAGAAGCTGACGCAGGGCGACGAGCTGCCGCCGGGCGTGCTGAAGATGGTCAAGGTCTACCTGGCCGTCAAGCGCCGCCTGCAGCCGGGCGACAAGATGGCCGGCCGTCACGGCAACAAGGGCGTCGTTTCGCGCATCGTCCCGGTCGAGGACATGCCGTACATGGCCGACGGCACGCCGGTCGACATCGTGCTGAATCCGCTCGGCGTGCCGTCGCGGATGAACGTCGGCCAGATCCTCGAGACGCACCTGGGCTGGGCCGCCAAGGGCCTGGGCCAGCGCATCGGCGAGATGGCGCAGGCCGCCAAGGCGACGCAGCTGCGCGCGTTCCTGAAGGAGCTCTACAACCGGTCGGGCAAGCCCGAGGAGATCGACGAGCTGGGCGAGGCCGACGTGGTCCAGCTCGCGGAACACCTGCGCGACGGCGTGCCGTTCGCGACGCCGGTCTTCGACGGCGCGGCCGAGAAGGAGATCCACGCCATGCTGGACCTGGCGTATCCCGAGGACGTGGCCAGGCGCCTGCAGCTCACGGGCAGCAAGACGCAGGCGCGGCTCTTCGACGGCCGCACCGGCGACGCCTTCGAGCGACCGGTCACCGTAGGCTACATGCACATGCTGAAGCTGCACCACCTGGTCGACGACAAGATGCACGCGCGCTCGACCGGACCGTACTCGCTCGTCACCCAGCAGCCGCTGGGCGGCAAGGCGCAGTTCGGCGGACAGCGCTTCGGCGAGATGGAGGTCTGGGCGCTCGAGGCCTACGGCGCGGCGTACGTGCTGCAGGAGATGCTGACCGTGAAGTCGGACGACGTGCAGGGCCGCACCAAGGTCTACGAGAACATCGTCAAGGGCGATCACGTGATCGACGCCGGAATGCCGGAGTCCTTCAACGTGCTCGTGAAGGAGATCCGTTCGCTGGGGATCGACATCGATCTCGAGCGCATCTGATCGGAAGAGCACGCGAGCCATTGACGCCAAGGAACTACTGAGGAGCACGCATGAAAGCGCTACTCGACCTGTTCAAGCAGGTCCAGCAGGAAGAGCAGTTCGATGCCATCAAGATCGGCATCGCGTCGCCGGACAAGATCCGTTCGTGGTCGTTCGGCGAGGTCAAGAAGCCGGAGACGATCAATTACCGCACGTTCAAGCCGGAGCGGGATGGCTTGTTCTGCGCCAAGATCTTCGGGCCGATCAAGGACTACGAGTGCCTGTGCGGCAAGTACAAGCGCCTCAAGCACCGCGGCGTGATCTGCGAGAAGTGCGGCGTCGAGGTGACGCTGGCCAAGGTGCGCCGCGAGCGCATGGGCCACATCGAGCTGGCCAGCCCGACCGCGCACATCTGGTTCCTGAAGAGCCTGCCGTCCCGCATGGGGATGGTGCTCGACATGACGCTGCGCGACATCGAGCGCGTGCTGTACTTCGAGGCCTACTGCGTGGTCGACCCCGGCTTCACGCCCCTGAAGAAGGGGCAGCTGATGACCGAGGACGACTTCATCGCGAAGACCGAGGAGTACGGCGATGACTTCCGCGCGCTGATGGGTGCCGAGGCGATCCGCGAACTGCTGCGCGGCATCGACGTCAACCGCGAGATCGAGACCCTGCGCAAGGACCTGGCCGAGACCGGGTCCGAGGCGAAGATCAAGAAGTTCGCCAAGCGCCTGAAGGTGCTCGAGGGATTCCAGCGCTCGGGCATCAAGCCGGAGTGGATGATCCTCGAGGTGCTGCCGGTGCTGCCGCCCGAGCTGCGCCCGCTGGTGCCGCTGGATGGCGGCCGCTTCGCGACGTCGGACCTGAACGACCTGTATCGCCGCGTCATCAACCGCAACAACCGCCTGAAGCGCCTGCTCGAACTCAAGGCGCCGGAGATCATCGTCCGCAACGAGAAGCGGATGCTGCAGGAGGCGGTCGACTCGCTGCTCGACAACGGCCGCCGCGGCAAGGCGATGACGGGCGCGAACAAGCGCCCGCTGAAGTCGCTCGCCGACATGATCAAGGGCAAGGGCGGCCGTTTCCGCCAGAACCTGCTCGGCAAGCGCGTCGACTACTCGGGCCGCTCGGTCATCGTGGTCGGCCCTCAGCTGAAGCTGCACCAGTGCGGCCTGCCCAAGCTGATGGCGCTCGAGCTGTTCAAGCCGTTCATCTTCAACAAGCTCGAGCTGATGGGCCTGGCCACCACGATCAAGGCGGCCAAGAAGATGGTCGAGTCGCAGGAGCCGGTGGTGTGGGACATCCTCGAAGAGGTGATCCGCCAGCACCCGGTGATGCTGAACCGCGCCCCGACGCTGCACCGCCTCGGCATCCAGGCCTTCGAGCCGGTGCTGATCGAGGGCAAGGCGATCCAGCTGCACCCGCTGGTCTGCGCGGCGTTCAACGCCGACTTCGACGGCGACCAGATGGCCGTGCACGTGCCGCTGTCGCTCGAGGCGCAGCTGGAGGCGCGCTCGCTGATGCTGGCGTCGAACAACATCCTGTTCCCGAGCAACGGCGACCCGTCGATCGTGCCCAGCCAGGACATCGTGCTCGGCCTGTACTACGCGACGCGCGAGAAGATCAACGGCAAGGGCGAGGGCATGTACCTGGCCGACCTGGCCGAGGTGCACCGCGCCTACGAGAACCGCGAGGTCGAGCTGCAGACGCGCGTCACGGTGCGCATCCGCGAGTTCGACGTCAACCCGGAGACGGGTGAGAAGACGCCGAAGATCACGCGCTACGAGACCACGATCGGCCGCGCGCTGATGTCCGAGATCCTGCCCGCGGGCCTGCCGTTCTCGGTGCTGAACAAGCCGCTGAAGAAGAAGGAGATCAGCAAGCTGATCAACACCGCGTTCCGCAAGTGCGGGCTGCGCGAGACGGTGATCTTCGCCGACAAGCTGATGCAGACCGGCTTCACGCTGGCCACCCGCGCGGGCCTCTCGATCGCGATCGGCGACATGGTCGTGCCGACGCAGAAAGAGGAAATCATCCGCAACTCCGAGCGCGAGGTGAAGGAGATCGAGGCGCAGTACACCTCGGGTCTCGTCACGCAGGGCGAGCGCTACAACAAGGTGGTCGACATCTGGGGCCGCGCCGGCGACCAGGTCGGCAAGGTCATGATGGAGCAGCTCGCCACCGAGCAGACCATCGACCGCCACGGCAAGGAAGTGAGGCAGGAGTCGTTCAACTCCATCTGGATGATGGCCGACTCCGGCGCCCGCGGCTCGGTGGCGCAGATCCGCCAGCTGGCCGGCATGCGCGGCCTGATGGCGAAGCCTGACGGCTCGATCATCGAGACGCCGATCACGGCCAACTTCCGCGAAGGCCTGAACGTCCTGCAGTACTTCATCTCGACGCACGGCGCCCGCAAGGGCCTGGCCGACACGGCGCTGAAGACCGCCAACTCCGGCTACCTGACGCGCCGCCTGGTCGACGTGACGCAGGACCTGGTCGTGACCGAGGACGATTGCGGCACGACCAACGGCGTCGCGATGAAGGCGCTGGTCGAGGGCGGCGAGGTGATCGAGGCACTGCGCGACCGCGTGCTCGGCCGCGTGACCACGGCGGACGTCATCAATCCGGATACGCAGGACATCCTGTATCCGGTCGGCCACCTGCTGGACGAGGACGCGGTCGAGAAGATCGAGGCCCTCGGCATCGACGAGGTGCGCGTCCGCACGCCGCTGTCGTGCGAGACGCGTTACGGCCTGTGCGCCAAGTGCTACGGGCGCGACCTGGGCCGCGGAGTCCTGGTCAACGCCGGCGAGGCGGTCGGCGTCATCGCCGCCCAGTCGATCGGCGAGCCGGGCACGCAGCTGACGATGCGCACGTTCCACATCGGCGGCGCGGCATCGCGCGCGGCGGTCGCGTCCGGCGTCGAGGCGAAGAGCAACGGGACGGTGCGCTTCACCGCGACGATGCGCTACGTGACGAACGCCAAGGGCGAGCAGGTCGCGATCTCGCGCTCCGGCGAGGTCACGATCGTCGACGACAACGGCCGCGAGCGCGAGCGCCACAAGGTGCCGTACGGCGCGACGCTGCTGGCGGCGGACGGCAAGCTGGTCAAGGCCGGAACGCAGCTCGCCGTCTGGGACCCGCTGACTCGCCCGATCATCACCGAGTACGCCGGCACGGTGAAGTTCGAGCACGTCGAGGAAGGCGTGACTGTCGCGAAGCAGATCGACGAGGTCACCGGCCTGTCGACGCTGGTCGTCATCGACGCCAAGCGCCGCAGCGCGTCCAGCAAGGGCGTGCGGCCGCAGGTCAAGCTGATCGGCGAGACGGGCGAGGAAGTCAAGATCCCGGGCACCGAGCACTCGGTGACCATCAGCTTCCCGATCGGCGCGCTGATCGTCGTGCGCGATGCGCAGCAGGTCGCCGTCGGCGACGTGCTGGCGCGGATCCCGACCGAGTCGCAGAAGACGCGCGACATCACCGGCGGCCTGCCGCGCGTGGCGGAGCTGTTCGAGGCGCGCTCGCCGAAGGATGCGGGCACGCTGGCCGAGGTCACCGGCACGGTCACGTTCGGCAAGGAGACCAAGGGCAAGCAGCGCCTGATCATCACCGACCTCGACGGCAAGGAGCACGAGTTCCTGATCCCGAAGGACAAGCACGTGCTGGTGCACGACGGCCAGGTCGTCAACCGCGGCGAGTCGATCGTCGACGGTCCGGCCGACCCGCACGACATCCTGCGGCTGCTGGGCATCGAGGCGCTCGCGCGCTACATCGTCGACGAGGTGCAGGACGTCTACCGCCTGCAGGGCGTGAAGATCAACGACAAGCACATCGAGGTGATCGTGCGCCAGATGCTGCGCCGGGTGCAGATCACCGACCCGGGCGACGCTCCGTTCATCACCGGGGAGCAGGTCGAGCGGTCCGAACTCCTGGACGAGAACGACAAGGCGATCGAGGCCGGAAAGCGCCCTGCGCTGTACGACAACATCCTGCTGGGCATCACGAAGGCCTCGCTGTCGACCGACTCGTTCATCTCCGCGGCCTCCTTCCAGGAGACCACGCGCGTGCTGACCGAGGCGGCGATCATGGGCAAGCGGGACGACCTGCGCGGCCTGAAGGAGAACGTCATCGTCGGACGCCTGATCCCGGCGGGCACCGGCCTGGCTTTCCACCGCGCCCGCAAGGAGAAGGAGGCGGCCGACGCCCTCGAGCAGCAGCAGCTCGCTGCGATGGAGGCGATGGCGGCCACCACGACGACCGAGGGCGAGCCGGAAACCGGAGCCGACGAGTCGGCCGAGGTCACCGGGTAAGCCTGCCAGGTCCGCAAGGAGGGCCCGCCCCGGCGGGCCCTTTCCTTTGCCGGGCCGCGGACGCCCGGCAGAGGGCTCGCTCGACTGGCGCGCCTTGACACCCCAAGCCCTCGCTGGCGATAATGCAGAGCTTTTCGGCGCCCGCCCGGGCGCTGCGTTCTTTGCCCGCCGTGGCGGCCCGCATTGCAGGCGCCGACGGTCGAGTCCAGGTCGCAGCTTCCCCGTGTGTCAGGCGAAAGCCGGGACAGACGCGCCGGAAACCTGCAGCACGACGCGCGCCCAGCAGCCAGAAGTTTCAGATTCGGATTCGGAACCGCGAGTCGCGTGACTCGCGTTTGCAACAACGGACCACAGAAGCGGACCTATGCCGACCATCAATCAGCTCGTGCGCAAGCCGCGCGAGATCGAACCCGTCAAGAGCAAGAGCCCGGCGCTGAAGAACAGCCCGCAGAAGCGCGGTGTCTGCACGCGCGTGTACACCACGACGCCGAAGAAGCCGAACTCCGCGCTGCGCAAGGTCGCCAAGGTGCGCCTGACGAACGGTTTCGAGGTCATCTCCTACATCGGCGGCGAGGGCCACAACCTGCAGGAGCACTCGGTGGTGCTGATCCGCGGCGGCCGCGTGAAGGACCTGCCGGGCGTGCGCTACCACATCGTGCGCGGCACGCTCGACACGCAGGGCGTCAAGGACCGCAAGCAGAGCCGCTCCAAGTACGGCGCCAAGCGCCCGAAGGCCGACCGGATTCCCGGGCGTGCTTCGAGCACGCCGCCGAGTAGTGCGGCCCGTCTCCATGGGGCCGTCGAGGGCCGGGTCAGTGCAGATCCGATGCACGGCTCGCCAACGACTGAAGACTCAAGAGGTGAGAAATGCCACGTCGTCGAGAAGTACCCGAAGCGCGAAATCCTGCCGGATCCCAAGTTCGGCAATGTCGAGGATGTCACCAAGTTCATCAACGTGATCATGACGCGCGGCAAGAAGTCCGTCGCCGAGCGGATCGTGTACGGCGCCCTCGACGCAGATCGAGAAGAAGAGCGGCAAGGATCCGCTCGAGGTTTTCGGCCGCGCTGTCAGCAACGTGAAGCCGATGGTCGAGGTGAAGAGCCGTCGCGTCGGTGGCGCGAACTACCAGGTGCCGGTCGAGGTCCGTCCCGTCGCGCCGCATGGCGCTGGCCATGCGCTGGCTGCGCGAGGCGGCCCGCAAGCGCAGCGAGAAGTCCATGGCGCAGCGTCTGGCCGGCGAACTGATGGAGGCCGCGGAAGGCCGCGGCGGCGCGATGAAGAAGCGCGAGGAAGTGCACCGCATGGCCGAGGCCAACAAGGCCTTCGCGCACTTCCGCTTCTAGACGAACTCGGCAACGCCGGCCCGCCCTGCCGGCGGTCCGGCGACACGAGTTGTATTAAAGGCGGCACCGTGGCACGCAAGACCCCTATCGAGCGCTACCGCAATATCGGCATCTCGGCGCACATCGACGCCGGCAAGACCACGACCACCGAGCGCATCCTGTTCTACACCGGCGTGAACCACAAGATCGGCGAGGTGCACGACGGCGCCGCCACGATGGACTGGATGGAGCAGGAGCAGGAGCGCGGCATCACGATCACGTCCGCCGCGACGACCTGCTTCTGGAAGGGGATGGACCGCAGTTTCCCCGAGCATCGCATCAACATCATCGACACCCCGGGCCACGTCGACTTCACCATCGAGGTCGAGCGCTCGATGCGCGTGCTCGACGGCGCGTGCATGGTGTACTGCGCGGTCGGCGGCGTGCAGCCGCAGTCCGAGACCGTCTGGCGGCAGGCCGAACAAGTACGGCGTGCCGCGCCTGGCGTTCGTCAACAAGATGGACCGCACGGGCGCGAACTTCTTCAAGGTGTACGACCAGATGCGCGCTGCGCCTGAAGGCGAACCCGGTTGCCATCCAGATTCCGATCGGCGCCGAAGACAACTTCAAGGGCGTGGTCGACCTGGTCAAGATGAAGGCGATCTACTGGGACGAGGCCTCCAAGGGCATGAAGTTCGAGTAGCGGGAGATCCCGGCCGACCTCGTCGGACAGGCCAACGAGTGGCGCGAGAAGATGGTCGAGGCCGCGGCCGAGGCGAACGAAGAGCTGATGAACAAGTACCTCGAGGGCGGCGAGCTCTCGGAGGAGGAGATCAAGAAGGGCCTGCGCACTGCGCACGCTCGCGCACGAGATCATGCCGATGCTGTGCGGCTCGGCGTTCAAGAACAAGGGCGTGCAGGCGATGCTCGACGCCGTGATCGAGTACCTGCCGGCCCGGTGGACATTCCGCCGGTCAGGTCGGCGAGAACGACCGCGGAGTCTCGCGAGGAGCGTCCGGCGGACGACACGCGCCGTTCTCCGCGCTCGCGTTCAAGATCATGACCGACCCGTACGTCGGCCAGCTGACCTTCCTGCGCGTCTACTCCGGCGTCCTGAACTCGGGCGACACGATCATCAACTCGGTCAAGGGGCGCAAGGAGCGCGTCGGCCGCCTGCTGCAGATGCACGCCAACCAGCGCGACGAGATCAAGGAAGTGTTTGCCGGCGACATCGCGGCGGCCGTCGGCATGAAGGACGTCACTACCGGCGACACGCTGTGCGACCCGCAGAAGGTCATCACGCTCGAGCGGATGATCTTCCCGGAGCCGGTGATCTCCCAGGCGGTCGAGCCGAAGACCAAGGCCGACCAGGAGAAGATGGGCATCGCCCTCAGTCGACTGGCTCAGGAAGATCCGTCGTTCCGCGTCCACACCGACGAGGAGTCGGGCCAGACGATCATCTCCGGCATGGGCGAGCTGCACCTCGAGATCCTCGTCGATCGCATGAAGCGCGAGTTCGGCGTCGAGGCCAACGTCGGCAAGCCGCAGGTGGCCTACCGCGAGACGATCCGCAAGACCATCGACAATGCCGAGGGCAAGTTCGTCAAGCAGTCCGGCGGTCGCGGCCAGTACGGCCACGTCGTGGCTCAAGCTCGAGCCGCAGCCCGCGGGCAAGGGCTTCGAGTTCGTCGACGCGATCAAGGGCGGCGTCGTCCCGCGCGAGTACATCCCGGCGGTGAACAAGGGCGTCGAGGAAACGCTGAAGGCGGGCGTGCTGGCCGGCTACCCGGTGGTCGACGTCAAGGTCACGCTGCACTTCGGTTCGTACCACGAGGTCGACTCGAACGAGAACGCGTTCAAGATGGCCGCGTCGATCGGCTTCAAGGACGGCATGCGCGCTGCGTCGCCGGTGCTGCTCGAGCCGATCATGGCGGTCGAGGTCGAGACGCCGGAAGAGAAGATGGGCGATGTCATGGGCGACCTTTCATCGCGTCGCGGCATCATCCAGGGCATGGACGACATCGCGGGCGGTGGCGGCAAGGCAATCAGCGCCGAGGTGCCGCTGGCCGAGATGTTCGGCTACTCGACGACGCTGCGTTCGCTGACGCAGGGTCGCGCGACATACACGATGGAGTTCAAGCACTACGCCGAAGCGCCGAAGACGGTCGCCGAGGCCGTGATCTCCGCCAAGACGAAGTAGACCAGGAATACATCAACAACCGTTCTTTGAGGGACACGAAATGGCCAAGGGCAAGTTTGAGCGTACGAAGCCGCACGTGAATGTTGGGACGATTGGTCACGTGGATCATGGGAAGACGACGCTGACGGCGGCGATCACGATGGTGCTGGCGACGAAGTTTGGTGGAGAGGCGAAGGCCTACGACCAGATTGATGCGGCGCCGGAGGAGAAGGCGCGCGGGATCACGATCAACACGGCGCACGTGGAGTACGAGACGAGCCAGCGGCACTATGCGCACGTGGACTGTCCGGGGCACGCGGACTATGTGAAGAACATGATCACGGGTGCGGCGCAGATGGACGGCGCGATCCTGGTGGTGAGCGCGGCCGATGGTCCGATGCCGCAGACGCGCGAGCACATTCTGCTGGCGCGCCAGGTGGGTGTTCCGTACATCGTGGTGTACATGAACAAGGTGGACATGGTCGACGACGCGGAGCTGCTGGAGCTCGTCGAGATGGAAGTGCGCGAGTTGCTGGGCAAGTACGACTTTCCGGGCGACGACATTCCGATCGTGAAGGGGTCGGCGAAGCTGGCGCTGGAGGGTGACAAGGGCGAGCTGGGCGAGCAGTCGATCATGAAGCTGGCCGATGCGCTGGACAGCTACATCCCGACGCCGGAGCGTGCGATTGACGGGGCGTTCCTGATGCCGGTGGAGGACGTGTTTTCGATTTCGGGCCGTGGCACGGTGGTGACGGGGCGGATCGAGCGCGGCATCGTGAAGGTGGGCGACGAGATCGAGATTGTCGGGATCAAGCCGACGATGAAGACGACGTGCACGGGCGTGGAGATGTTCCGCAAGCTGCTGGACCAGGGGCAGGCGGGCGACAACGTCGGGGTGCTGCTGCGTGGCACGAAGCGTGAGGAGGTGGAGCGCGGCCAGGTGCTGGCCAAGCCGGGCTCGATCACGCCGCACACGGACTTCACGGCCGAGGTGTACGTGCTGTCGAAGGAGGAGGGTGGCCGTCACACGCCGTTTTTCAACGGGTACCGGCCGCAGTTCTACTTCCGCACGACGGACGTGACGGGCTCGATCCAGCTGCCGGCGGGCACGGAGATGGTGATGCCGGGCGACAACATCCAGATGACGGTGGCGCTGATTGCGCCGATCGCGATGGAAGAGGGCCTGCGCTTCGCCGTGCGCGAGGGCGGCCGCACCGTCGGCGCCGGCGTCGTCGCCAAGATCATCAAGTAGGTCGCACCGCAGAACGCGTTGAACCGGGGCCGGTCGCTCATTGGAGCTCGAGCCGGCCGGCCTCTCGCTCTTTGAAAAGGATTGGAAATGCAAAGCCAACGTATTCGCATCCGCCTCAAGGCGTTTGACTACAAGCTGATCGACCAGTCGGCCCTCGAGATCGTGGACACCGCCAAGCGCACCGGCGCCGTCGTCCGCGGTCCGGTGCCGCTGCCGACCCGCATCCAGCGTTTCGACATCCTGCGCTCGCCGCACGTCAACAAGACGTCGCGCGACCAGCTGGAGATGCGCACGCACCAGCGCCTGATGGACATCATCGACCCGACCGACAAGACGGTCGACGCGCTGATGAAGCTGGACCTGCCGGCCGGCGTGGACGTCGAGATCAAGGTGCAGTAGAGAAGAGGCGCCGGCGGGCTCCGCTTGCCGGCAAGTAGCTGACTGGGCTACAATTTCGGGCTTTCCGCAATCCGCCTCGGTGGGTTTCGGGCTACAAGTAGTCGAGTAGTCGAACAGACGCAGGCAAACAGGCACCGGACGTCCGCGTCCAGGCGCCCAAACAGGGTCCCGGCCAATTGAAGTCGGGGATGGAGAAAAGAATGAGCGACACCCGCTCGGCCCTAGGTTTGTTGGGCCGCAAAGTCGGCATGACGCGTATCTTCACCGATGACGGCGAGTCCGTTCCGGTCACGGTGCTCGACGTGTCGAACAACCGTGTCACCCAGGTAAAAGCCGCAGACACCGACGGCTACAGCGCCGTGCAGGTTGCCTATGGCAGCCGTAAGCCTTCCCGCGTTGCCAAGCCGATCGCCGGCCACTTCAGCAAGGCTGGCGTCGAGGCCGGCTCCGTGCTCCGGGAGTTCCGCATCGACACCGCCAAGGCGGGCGAGCTGAAGCCGGGCACGGCCATCGGCGCGGATCTGTTCGCCGTGGGCCAGAAGGTCGATGTCACCGGCGTGACGATCGGCAAGGGCTTCGCCGGCGCGATCAAGCGCCACCACTTCTCGTCGAACCGCGCGACGCACGGCAACTCCGTGTCGACCAACGCGCCGGGCTCGATCGGCAATCGCCAGGATCCGGGCCGGGTATTCCCCGGCAAGCGGATGGCGGGCCATCTGGGCGACGAGCAGCGCACGACGCAGAACCTGGTCGTGGCCCGTGTCGACACCGAGCGCGGACTGTTGCTCGTGCGCGGCGCGGTCCCGGGTTCGGCGGGTGGCAACGTCGTCGTGCGCCCGGCCGTCAAGGCCAGGGCGGCGAAGGCTTAAGGGGGCGCGATGGAACTGAAACTGTTGAACGCCCAGGGCCAGGCAGACGGCACGACGCCGGCGCCGGAGACGCTCTTCGGCCGTGAGTACAACGAGGCGCTCGTGCACCAGATCGTGGTGGCCTACCAGGCCAACGCGCGCCAGGGCACGCGGGCGCAGAAGGACCGCACGACGGTCAAGCACTCGACGCGCAAGCCGTGGCGCCAGAAGGGCACCGGACGCGCTCGCGCGGGCATGTCGTCGAGCCCGATCTGGCGCGGGGGCGGCCGCACGTTCCCGAACTCGCCGGACGAGAACTTCACCCAGAAGGTGAACAAGAAGATGTACCGGGCGGGAATGACGTCGATCCTGTCGCGACTCGCGCGCGATGGCCGCATCGCGGTCGTCGACGAACTGTCGGTCGACTCGCCCAAGACGAAGCCGCTGGCGCAGAAACTGAAGGCGATGGGGCTCGAGTCCGTCCTGATCATCACGGAGGCGGTCGACGAGAACCTGTATCTCGCGTCGCGCAACCTGAAGAACGTCATGGTGGTGGAGCCGCGCTACGCGGACCCGCTGTCGCTGATCCACTACAAGAACGTGGTGGTCACGAAGCCGGCGATCGCCAAGCTCGAGGAGATGTGGGGATGAGCCAGGACCGTCTTTACAGCGTGCTGCTCGCGCCCATCGTCTCCGAGAAGAGCACGATGATCGGCGAGAAGAACGAGCAGGTCGCGTTCCGCGTGAAGCACGACGCGACCAAACCGGAAGTCAAGGCCGCGGTCGAGCTGCTCTTCAAGGTGCAGGTCGAATCCGTGCAGATCCTGAACACCAAGGGCAAGACGAAGCGCTTCGGCCGGTTCGAGGGCCGTCGCAGCAACGTGCGCAAGGCGTACGTGTCGCTCAAGCCGGGTCAGGAAATCAACTTCGCGCAAGAGGTGAAGTAAATGGCGCTGGTCAAGGTAAAACCGACGTCTGCCGGCCGGCGTGGAGTCGTCAAGGTCGTCAGCGCCAACCTGCACAAGGGCAGGCCGCTCGCGTCGCTGACCGAGAAGCAGATCCGCGGGTCGGGCCGCAACAACCACGGCCGCATCACCGTGCGGCACAAGGGCGGTGGCCACAAGCAGGCCTATCGCGTGATCGACTTCAAGCGCAACAAGGACGGCATCGCCGCCAAGGTCGAGCGCCTGGAGTACGACCCTAATCGGTCCGCGCACATCGCGCTGCTGTGCTACGTCGACGGCGAGCGCCGCTACATCATCGCGTCCAAGGGCCTGACGGTCGGCGCGCAGCTGATGAGCGGGAACGAGGCTCCGATCCGCGTCGGCAACACGCTGCCCCTGCGCAATATCCCGGTGGGCACGACGGTCCACTGCGTCGAGATGCAGCCCGGCAAGGGCGCGCAGCTGGCGCGTTCGGCCGGCGCGTCCGTCCAGTTGCTCGCGCGCGAGGGCAGCTACGCGCAGCTCCGGCTGCGCTCCGGCGAGATCCGCCGCGTGCTGATCGATTGCCGCGCCACCATCGGTGAAGTCGGCAACGAAGAGAACAACCTGCGCCAGATCGGCAAGGCCGGTGCGATGCGCTGGCGCGGCGTGCGACCGACCGTGCGCGGCGTGGCGATGAACCCGGTCGATCACCCGCACGGTGGTGGCGAGGGACGCACTGGCACCAAGCGCGACCCGGTCAGCCCGTGGGGCACCCTCACCAAGGGCTATCGCACGCGCAACAACAAGCGGACTGACACGATGATCGTGCAGCGCCGGAAACGGAAGTAAGGGGACCTGAATGTCTCGTTCACTGAAGAAGGGTCCGTTCGTCGACGGCCACCTGCAGAAGAAAATCGAAACCGCACAGGCCACTCGCGACAAGAAGCCGATCAAGACCTGGTCCCGTCGCTCGACCATCCTGCCGGAGTTCATCGGCCTGACGATCGCCGTCCACAACGGCAAGCAGCACGTGCCGGTGTACATCAACGAAAACATGGTCGGTCACAAGCTCGGCGAATTCGCGCTGACGCGGACCTTCAAGGGCCATGCGGCGGACAAGAAAACCGCCGTGTCCAAGAAGTAGGGTGAGCACGATGGAAACCACAGCAATCGTCAAGGGCGCGCGCCTGTCTCCCCAGAAGGGCCGGCTGGTCGCGGACCTGGTGCGCGGCAAGCCGGTCGACAAGGCGCTGAACATCCTGTCGTTCACGCAGAAGAAGGCGGCCGGACTGATCAAGAAGGCGCTCGAGTCCGCGATCGCAAACGCCGAGCACAACGACGGCGCCGACATCGACGAGCTGCGCGTCACGCGCATCTACGTCGAGAAGGGACCGGTGCAGCGGCGCTTCGCCGCGCGCGCAAAGGGCCGCGGCACGCGGATCGAGAAGAAGACCTGTCACATCTTCGTGACGGTCGGTGACGCCAAACAGAAGAAATAGGGCAACCATGGGTCAAAAGATCAATCCCACCGGCTTCCGCCTGCCCGTCACGCGGAACTGGACCTCCCGCTGGTTCGCCGCCGGTCCGGCGTTCCCCAGGATGCTGGGCGAGGACCTGAAGGTCCGCGAGTACCTGCGCAAGAAGCTGCGCAGCGCCTCGGTCGGTCGCATCGTCATCGAGCGCCCCGCGAAGAACGCCCGCATCACGATCTACTCGGCGCGTCCGGGTGTCGTGATCGGCAAGAAGGGCGAGGACATCGAGACGCTGAAGTCCACGCTGCAGAAGATGCTCGGCGTGCCCGTGCACGTGAACATCGAGGAAATCCGCAAGCCGGAACTCGACGCCCAGTTGATCGCCGACTCGATCACGCAGCAGCTCGAGAAGCGCATCATGTTCCGCCGCGCAATGAAGCGCGCGATGCAGAACGCGATGCGGCTCGGCGCCCAGGGCATCAAGCTCATGAGCGCAGGCCGCCTGAACGGCATCGAGATCGCGCGGACCGAGTGGTACCGCGAGGGTCGGGTGCCGCTGCACACGCTGCGCGCCGACATCGACTACGGCTTTTCCGAGGCCAAGACAACCTACGGCGTCATCGGAGTCAAGTGCTGGGTCTACAAGGGCGACAGACTGGCCCGCGGCGAGGCCCCGGCCGCCACCGACACGCCGGGCCAGGATCGCGAGGAGCGCCGTCCGCGCTCCGACCGCCCGAGCGGTGATCGCCGACCCCCGGCCAAGCGGCCGGCACGCAAGACAGCTGACGCAAAGACGACCGAGACCAGGACCGCCGAGGCGGCGCCTGCCGAGCCGCCGAAGGACGCCCCGGCGAAGCCGGTCGTCAAGCGCGTGCGCAAGGTGGCGGCCAAGACCCCGGGTGACGCCAAGCCCGAGGGCGGCGCGAAAGACGGAGAGTAATCATGCTGCAACCCGCTCGACGCAAGTACCGCAAGGAGCACAAGGGCCGCAACCGCGGACTGGCCCTGCGCGGCGCCAACGTCTCCTTTGGCGAGTTCGGTCTGAAGGTGACCGAGCGCGGCCGCCTGACCGCCCGCCAGATCGAAGCGGCCCGCCGCGCGATCAGCCGCCACATCAAGCGCGGCGGCCGCGTGTGGATCCGCGTGTTCCCGGACAAGCCGATCTCGCAGAAGCCGGCAGAGGTCCGCATGGGCAACGGCAAGGGCAACCCGGAGTACTGGGTGGCCGAAGTGCGGCCCGGCAACGTCGTCTACGAACTGGACGGCGTCAACGAAACCATGGCGCGGGAGGCCTTTGCGCTCGCCGCCGCCAAGCTGCCGCTGAAGACGACGTTCGTCGTCCGTCAGCTCGGCCAGTAAGGAGAACGCGCATGAACGCCAAGGAACTGCGCACCAAGGATGTCGCCGCCCTCGAGAAGGAACTGCAGGAACTGCAGAAGGCGCACTTCTCGCTGCGCATGCAGCACGCAACCCAGCAGCTGCAGAACACCACCCAGCTGCAGCGCACGCGTCGCGACATCGCGCGCGTACGCACCGTCCTGAGCCAGAAGGTCGCCGCCAAATGAACGCCGAGAAGAAATCCCTGACGCGCACGCTCGTCGGCCGCGTCGTCAGCAACAAGATGGACAAGACGGTGACCGTGTTGATCGAGCGTCGTGTCAAGCATCCGCTCTACGGCAAGTACATCGTCAAGTCGAACAAGTACCACGCGCACGACGAGACCAATGCGCTGAACGAGGGCGACATCGTCGAGATCGCCGAGTCACGGCCGCTGTCCAGGACCAAGAGCTGGGCGGTCACCCGCGTGGTCGAGGCGGCGCAGACGATCTGAGGAGCGCCCTCGGAACTTGCGGCGTTGACGCGCCGCGGGATATACTCGCGGGCTTCGCCGGTTTCCGGGCCGAGTCCAGCCGGGCAGGGCCGGCAAGGTTTTTAGGGTTCTAGGTTTTCAGGGTTTTCAGGTTTTCAGGGCGGGCAGCGCCCCGATCCACCCGCGATGCGGGACGGGCCCCGGAGAACGGGGTCAGGACGGAAGCGCGGCCGGCTCTCCAACCCGGACGGGGCCAAGACTGCTCGTCGCGCAGTTCGGCGGTAGCGACGAAGCAAGTTGGTGGAAAAGTCAGCGGAAGTTATCGAGCAGTACCCATTGGGGCAGCCATGATCCAGATGCAAACGGTGCTGGACGTCGCCGACAACACCGGCGCGCGGTCAGTGATGTGTATCAAGGTGTTGGGCGGATCCAAGCGCCGCTATGCCGGCATTGGCGACGTCATCAAGGTGTCGATCAAGGAAGCCGCGCCGCGTGGTCGCGTCAAGAAGGGCGAGGTCTACAACGCGGTGGTCGTCCGCACCGCCAAGGGCCTGCGCCGCGGCGACGGCTCGGCGATCAAGTTCGACGGCAACGCCGCCGTCCTGCTCAACGCCAAGCTGGAGCCGATCGGCACCCGCATCTTCGGACCGGTCACGCGTGAACTGCGGACCGAGCGCTTCATGAAGATCGTGTCGCTGGCTCCCGAAGTGCTGTAAGGAAACGCCATGGAACGTATCCGCAAGGGCGACGAAGTCGTCATCATCGCAGGCAAGGACAAGGGCAAGCGCGGCACGGTGCTGCGCCGGGTCGATGCCGACCACCTCGTGGTCGAGGGCATCAACGTAGTCAAGAAGCATGTCCGGCCGAACCCCATGAAGGGTGTGGCTGGCGGCATCAGCGACAAGACCATGCCGATCCACGAGAGCAACGTGATGCTGTTCAACCCGGCGACGAGCAAGGGTGACCGCGTCGGCGTCAAGCTGGTCGACGGCAAGAAGATGCGCGTGTTCAAGAGCAATGGCGCCGTCGTCGGCGCAAAGGCATAGGGGAGCTGGCATGGCGCGTTTCCATACCCAGTACCGCGAGAAGGTCGTGCCGGACCTGATGAAGCAGTTCGGCTACAAGACCGTGATGCAGGTTCCGCGGATCACGAAGATCACGCTGAACATGGGCGTCGGCGAAGCGGTCAATGACAAGAAGAACATCGACATGGCCGTCGGCGACCTGATCAAGATCGCCGGCCAGAAGCCGGTCGTGACGAAGGCCCGCAAGGCCATCGCCAACTTCAAGATCCGCGAGAACCTGGCCATCGGCACGATGGTCACGCTGCGCGGCGAGCGGATGTACGAGTTCCTCGACCGCCTGGTGACGGTGGCGTTCCCGCGCGTGCGCGACTTCCGCGGCGTCTCGGGTCGCGCCTTCGATGGCCGCGGCAACTACAACATCGGCCTGAAGGAACAGATCATCTTCCCGGAGATCGAGTACGACAAGATCGACAAGCTCCGGGGCATGAACATCAGCATCACGACCACCGCGAAGACCGACGAGGAAGCCAAAGCGCTGCTCGCCGCCTTCCGGTTCCCGTTCCGTAATTGAGCACGGTGTCCTAGAGGGATACATGGCAAAACTTTCGCTTAAGAACCGCGAAGCCAAGCGCGAGGCGACCGTCAAGAAGTACGCGGCCAGGCGCGCCGAGCTGAAGGCCATCATCGATGACCAGACGCGTTCCATGGACGAGCGCATGGACGCGATGAAGCGCCTGCAGGCGCTGCCGCGCAATTCCAGCCCCAGCCGGCTGCGCAATCGCTGCGACATCACCGGCCGTCCGCGCGGCACGTTCCGCAAGTTCGGCCTGGCGCGGACCAAGATCCGCGAGGCCGCGATGCGGGGCGACATCCCGGGCCTGATCAAGGCCAGCTGGTAAGCGAGGAGATCGAACGATGAGCATGAGTGATCCCATCGCCGACATGCTGACCCGTATTCGGAACGCCCAGGGCGTCGAGAAGACCGAGGTCGTGATGCCGGCATCGAAGCTGAAGGTGGCCATCGCCGGCGTCCTGAAGGACGAGGGCTACATCGATGACTTCGAGGTCAGTCCGAACGACGGCAAGCCGCAGCTGCGGATCGGCCTGAAGTACTACGCGGGCCGTCCGGTGATCGAGCGCCTCGAGCGCGTGTCCCGGCCGGGCCTTCGCATCTACAAGAGCCGCAACGACCTGCCCGCAGTGATGAACGGGCTGGGCGTGGCGATCGTGTCGACGTCTCGTGGCGTGATGACGGATCGCAAGGCCCGCACCCAGGGTGTGGGCGGCGAAGTCATCTGCTACGTGGCGTAACCGGACACGGCGGAGAGAAACATGTCCCGAATTGCACGAGTACCGGTCGAGGTCGCGAAGGGTGTCGACATCCAGGTCGCGGCCGACAAGATCACGGTCAAGGGCCCGCTGGGCACGCTGACGCAGGCGATGACGCCGCGCGTCGCCATCACGGTCGCCGACGGCCAGATCACGTTCGCGGCGGCGGACGATTCGCGCGAGGCGAAGGCGATGAGCGGCACGATGCGCGCGCTGGTTGCGGACATGGTGACCGGCGTGTCGAAGGGATTCGAGAAGCGGCTGGCGCTGGTCGGCGTCGGCTACCGCGCGCAGGCCCAGGGCGACAAGCTCAACCTGTCGCTCGGCTTCTCGCACCCGGTGGTGCACGAGATGCCGGCCGGCGTGAAATGCGAAACGCCGACGCAGACCGAGATCGTCATCAAGGGCTCCGACAAGCAGAAGGTCGGCCAGGTCGCGGCGGAAGTCCGCGGCTACAAGCCGCCCGAGCCCTACAAGGGCAAGGGCGTGCGGTATGTCGGCGAGACGGTCGTCATCAAAGAGACCAAGAAGAAATAGCGGGGGAGGCACAGACCATGATCGACAAGAAAGCATCCCGACTCCGCCGAGCGCGCGCGACGCGCGCGCGCATCGCGCTGCAGAAGGTGAACCGGCTGACGGTGACGCGCACGAACCAGCACATCTACGCCAGCGTGATTTCCGCCGATGGCAGCAAGGTGCTGGCGAGCGCGTCCACCGCCGAGGTCGAAGTGCGTACCCAGCTCGCGTCCGTGAAGGGCAAGGGCGGCAATGCGAACGCCGCGAAGATCATCGGCGAGCGCATCGCGAAGAAGGCCCAGGCCGCGGGCGTCGAGCAAGTCGCGTTCGACCGCGCCGGATTCCGTTATCACGGCCGCGTCAAGGCGCTGGCCGACGCCGCGCGTGAAGCCGGCCTGAAGTTCTAAGGGGCAGAGATGGCGAGAGTTCAACCCAAGGGCATGCCGCAGAACGAGCGGGACGATGGCCTGAAGGAAAAGATGATTGCGGTCAACCGCGTCACCAAGGTGGTGAAGGGTGGCCGCATCCTCGGTTTCGCGGCGCTGACCGTTGTCGGCGATGGCGATGGCCGCATCGGCATGGGCAAGGGCAAGGCGCGCGAAGTGCCGGTCGCCGTGCAGAAGGCGATGGAAGCTGCGCGTCGCGGGATGGAACGCATCCCGCTGAAGCACGGGACCGTGCACCACACGGTCGAAGGCAAGCACGGCGCCTCCAAGGTGCTGCTGGCCCCGGCAGCGGACGGCACCGGCGTGATCGCGGGTGGACCGATGCGCGCTGTGTTCGACGTGATGGGTGTGCGCAACATCGTGGCGAAGTCGCACGGGTCGACCAACCCGTACAACCTGGTGCGCGCGACGCTGAACGCGCTGGCGCAGTTGCGCACCCCGGCCGAGATCGCCGCCAAGCGCGGCAAGGCCGTCGAGGACATCGTGGGCTGATGCCCCGGGGACTGGCAATGGCGAACAAGATGCTGAAAGTGACGCTGGTGAAGAGCCCGATCTCGGCGAAGGCCGCGCATCAGGCGACCGTGAAGGGCCTCGGCCTGAAGCGCATGCACCAGACCCGCGAGCTGGAGGACACCCCGGCGGTCCGCGGCATGATCAACGCGGTCGCGCACCTCGTGAAGGTCGCGTGACGCACGCAAGGAAGACACCATGCGCCTGAACAACCTCAAACCCGCCGCCGGAAGCAAGAGCGCGAACCACCGCGTGGGTCGTGGCATCGGCTCCGGCTGGGGCAAGACCGCGGGCCGCGGCCACAAGGGCCAGAAGTCCCGCGCTGGCGGTTTCCACAAGGTCGGATTCGAGGGCGGCCAGATGCCGCTGCATCGCCGTCTGCCGAAGCGCGGCTTCACGTCGCTGACGCGTCGCTATGTCGAGGTGGTGCGCCTGTCCGACCTGCAGAAGCTGGCGATCGACGAGGTCGACCTGATGGTGCTCAAGCAGTCCGGAGTCGTGTCCGCGCTGGCACTGGACGCGCGCGTGATCAAGTCGGGCGAACTGTCCCGCAAGGTCAGCGTGCGCGGAATTGGCGTGACCAAGGGAGCGCGCGCGGCGATCGAAGCGGCGGGCGGCTCGGTGGTCGAGCCGGCGGCCATACCTGACACCGCGAAGAAGGCGGCGGCGAAGAAGGCGGTCGCGGACAAGGCGGCTGCGGTCAAGGCGGCGGCGAACAAGCCGGCGGCGGACCAGGCGCCCGCGAAGAAGAAGTGATCGGCTCCACCTGACATAACCAGGAACCCGCGTGGCGACCAGCCTTCCCAACACGCTCGGCAAGACCGGAAAGTACGGCGACCTGAAACGGCGCCTGCTGTTCCTGTTGCTGGCGCTCGTCGTCTACCGGGTCGGGACCCACATCCCGGTGCCGGGGATCGATCCCGACCAGCTGCGCCAGCTGTTCAACAGCCAGCAGGGCGGCATCCTCGGGCTGTTCAACATGTTCTCCGGCGGCGCGCTGTCGCGCTTCTCCGTGTTCGCGCTGGGGATCATGCCGTACATCTCGGCGTCGATCATCATGCAGATGCTGACCTACGTGATGCCATCGCTCGAGGCACTGCGCAAGGAGGGCGAGTCCGGGCGCCGCAAGATCACGCAGTACACGCGCTACGGCACGCTGGGCCTGGCGATCTTCCAGGCGATCGGGCATCTCGGTGGCGATCGAGTCCCAGCAGGGCCTGGTGCTCGATCCCGGCCTGATGTTCCGCTTCGTCTGCGTGGTGTCGCTGGTCACCGGGACGATGTTCCTGATGTGGCTGGGCGAGCAGATCACCGAGCGCGGGCTGGGCAACGGCATTTCGATCCTGATCTTCGCCGGCATCGTCGCGGGCCTGCCGACCGCCATCGGCGGCCTGTTCGAACTGGTGCGCACCGGCGGCATCTCGCCGCTGGCGGCGATCTTCATCATCGCGCTCGTCGTCCTGGTCACTGCGTTCGTCGTCTTCGTCGAGCGCGGCCAGCGCAAGATCACGGTGAACTACGCCAAGCGCCAGGTCGGAAACAAGATCTACGGCGGCCAGAGCTCGTTCCTGCCGCTGAAGCTCAACATGTCCGGCGTGATCCCGCCCATCTTCGCCTCGTCGCTGATCCTGTTCCCGGCCACGCTGGCGAGCTGGTTCACCACGGGCGACGCCACGCGCTGGATCCGTGACCTCGCCGCGGCGCTGTCGCCGGGCCAGCCGCTGTACATGGTGCTGTACGCCGGCCTGATCATCTTCTTCTGCTTCTTCTACACGGCGCTCGTGTTCAACAGCAAGGAGACGGCTGACAACCTGAAGAAGAGCGGCGCGTTCGTTCCGGGAATCCGTCCGGGAGAGCAGACCGGCCGCTATGTCGACCGCATCCTGATGCGGCTGACCCTGGCCGGGGCGATCTACATCACGTTCGTCTGCCTCGTGCCCGAGTTCCTGAACATGCGGTACTCGGTGCCGTTCTACTTCGGTGGAACGTCCCTGCTGATCGTCGTCGTCGTGACGATGGACTTCATGTCGCAGGTGCAGGCGTACCTGATGACACACCAGTACGAGTCGCTGCTGAAGAAGGCGAATTTCAAGGGCTTCGGCCCCGGCCAGTTGCCGCGCTGATCGAGGACATGGCGAAGGACGACGCAATCCAGATGCAAGGGGAGATTCTCGAGAATCTCCCGAACGCCACGTTCCGGGTGAAGCTGGAGAACGGCCACGTGGTGCTGGGACATATCTCCGGGAAGATGCGGATGCACTACATCCGGATCCTGCCGGGCGACAAGGTGACTGTGGAACTGACGCCTTACGACCTGTCGCGGGCGCGCATTGTGTTCCGCGCGAAATAGCGCGGATTGGAGAACAAGATGAAAGTGATGGCTTCCGTCAAGAAGATGTGCCGCAAGTGCAAGGTCATCAAGCGCAAGCGCGTCGTTCGCGTGATCTGCACGGATCCGCGTCACAAGCAGCGCCAAGGCTAAGCGAATAGCGAGGACTCAGAATGGCTCGTATTGCCGGTATCAACATCCCGCCGCATCAGCACGCGGAGATCGGCCTGACGGCGATCTACGGCATCGGCCGCGCTCGCGCGCGGGCGATCCTCGAGGCTGCCGCGGTTCCCTTCGACAAGAAGGTCAAGGAACTGAACGACGCCGAGGTGGAACGCATCCGCGAGGAGGTGGCCCGCGTCACGGTGGAAGGCGACCTGCGCCGCGAAACGCAGCTGTCGATCAAGCGATTGATCGACCTCGGCGCGTACCGCGGGGTGCGGCATCGCCGTGGCCTGCCGGTGCGCGGCCAGCGCACGCGCACGAACGCGCGCACGCGCAAGGGCCCGCGCAAGGCCGGCGTGTCGCTGAAGAAAGGAACGTAATCGATGGCGAAGAATCCTTCTCCGCAGCAGGTCGCCGCGCAGCAGCGCGCGCGCAAGAAGGTCAAGAAGGTCGTGTCGGACGGCATCGCGCATGTGCACGCGTCGTTCAACAACACGATCATCACGATCACCGATCGCCAGGGCAACGCTCTCTCGTGGGCGAGCTCGGGCGGGGCCGGCTTCAAGGGCTCTCGCAAGTCGACCCCGTTCGCCGCGCAGGTCGCCGCCGAGACGGCGGGCCGCGCAGCGCAGGAGCACGGCATCAAGAACGTCGAAGTGCGCATCACCGGGCCGGGCCCGGGCCGCGAGTCGTCGGTCCGCGCGCTCAACGCGATCGGCATCCGCGTGCTGTCGATCCAGGACATCACGCCGGTTCCGCACAACGGCGTGCGTCCGCCGAAGAAGCGCCGCGTGTAAGCGGGCAAAAGTACAAACCTACTTTTGCCCGATCTGAAGTGAAAAAGTTCGCTGGCGGAGCCAGCCGAACTTTTTGTGGATAAAGGCAGGCAACTGCCAAAGCGTCGCGGTTCGAGAACCTCGACTTAATGCGGCGACGCCGCAGGATGAAAGGACTAGCCAAGTGGCACGTTACACAGGACCAAAGCTCAAGCTCTCGCGCCGCGAGGGCACCGACCTCTTCCTGAAGAGCTCGCGCCGCGCCTTCGACTCGAAGGCCAAGGCGGACAGCAAGCCCGGCCAGCACGGCCGCATCTCGGGCGCCCGGCAGTCGGACTACGGCACCCAGCTGCGCGAAAAGCAGAAGCTGAAGCGCATGTACGGCATCCTCGAGCGCCAGTTCCGTCGCTACTACCAGGAGGCGGCGCGCCGCAAGGGCAACACCGGCGAGCACCTGCTGATGCTGCTGGAGTCGCGGCTCGACAACGTCGTCTACCGGATGGGCTTCGGATCGACGCGCGCCGAGGCCCGCCAGCTGGTCGGTCACCGCGCGATCGCGCTGAACGGCGAGACCGCCGGAATCCCGTCCATGCTGGTCAAGCCCGGCGACGTGATCACCGTGCGCGAGAAGGCCAAGACGCAGGGCCGCATCCAGGAAGCGCTGACGCTCGCCGAGCAGTCCGGCTTCCCGTCGTGGGTCGAGGTCGACCCGAAGAAGATGGAAGCCAAGTTCAAGGGCACGCCGGATCGCTCCGAGGTCGCCCAGGACGTCAACGAGTCGCTCGTCGTCGAGTTGTACTCGCGATAACGAGTTCGGGGACGCCGGCCCGGCTGCGCCGGTCCGGCGACGGAAGTGGTTCGGGCGCCCATTTCCTGTTTCTCACTGCCCTAACCATCAGCCTTATCGGCGTAACGAGCCGAGGGTATTGAAGGGAACGAAATGGCAAGCACTGCACTGCTCAAACCGCGGGCGATCGAAGTCGAAGCGATCGGCCCGAATTCCGCCATCGTCACGATGGAGCCGTTCGAACGCGGCTACGGGCACACGCTCGGCAACGCGCTGCGCCGGATCCTGCTGTCCTCGATGGTGGGCTACGCCCCGACCGAGGCCCAGATCACGGGCGTCGTGCACGAGTACTCGACACTCGACGGCGTGCGTGAGGACGTCGTCGACATCCTGCTGAACCTCAAGGGTGTGGTCTTCAAGCTGCACAACCGCGATGAAGTCACGCTGCGCCTGGCCAAGGACGGCGAGGGCGTGGTGACCGCGGGCGACATCGAGCTGCCGCACGACGTCGAGATCGTCAACCCGGAGCACGTCGTCGCCCACCTTTCGGGCGGCGGGCGCCTCGAAATGCAGCTGCGCGTCGAGAAAGGCCGCGGCTATGTGCCGGGAAACGTCCGCGCGTTCCGCGACGACCACTCGAAGACGATCGGCCGCATCGTGATGGATGCGTCGTTCTCGCCGGTCAGGCGTGTCTCCTACGCGGTCGAAGCAGCGCGGGTCGAGCAGCGCACCGACCTCGACAAGCTCGTGATGACGATCGAGACCAACGGCGCGATCACTCCCGAGGAGGCGGTCCGCTCGTCGGCGCGCATCCTGATGGACCAGCTGCAGGTGTTCGGCGCGCTGGAAGGCATCGCCGAGTCGTCGTCGGCGCCGTCGTCGCGTTCGCCGCAGGTCGATCCGATCCTGCTGCGCCCGGTCGACGACCTCGAACTCACCGTCCGCTCGGCCAATTGCCTGAAGGCCGAGAACATCTATTACATCGGCGACCTGATCCAGCGCACCGAGAACGAGTTGCTGAAGACGCCGAACCTGGGCCGCAAGTCGCTCAACGAGATCAAGGAGGTCCTCGCTGCGCGCGGCCTCACGCTCGGCATGAAGCTGGAAAACTGGCCGCCTGCCGGCATGGAAAAGTAGGAAGAACCGAGGCGGGCCGGAGATCCGGCCTGCCCGCTCACTGACCGAACCGCCCGTCACGGGATAGAAGAGTCGGCAACCAAGACTGAAAGGAAGAACGAATGCGTCACGGACACGGATTGCGGAAACTGAACCGCACCAGCAGCCATCGCCTGGCGATGTTCCGCAACATGGCCAACTCGCTGCTGCGCCACGAAGCCATCAAGACCACGCTGCCGAAGGCGAAGGAACTGCGCCGCGTCGTCGAGCCCCTGATCACGCTCGGCCGCGAGCCGACCGTCGCGAACAAGCGCCTGGCGTTCAATCGCCTGCGCGACCGCGAAATCGTGGTCAAGCTCTTCAACGAGATCGGGCCGCGCTACAAGGCGCGCAACGGCGGCTACACGCGCATCCTGAAGATGGGTTTCCGCGTGGGCGACAATGCGCCGATGGCGTTCGTCGAACTGGTCGACCGCCCGCAGCCGGAGGCCGCCCCGGCGGCCGACGACGCCAGCTGAGCGCCGGCGCCCGCTAGACTGCAAAGGCCTGCCGCTCCGGCGGGCCTTTTGCTTTGGTCCCCCGCATGAGCGCCCTGCCCAAGCCTGCCGCCACGCTTGCCGATGACGTGCTCGTCGTCGACGGGCTGCGCAAGGACTACGGCGGCATCACGGTCGTCGACGGCCTGTCGTTCGCGATTCGACGCGGCACGTGTTACGCGCTGCTCGGCCCGAACGGCGCCGGCAAGACGACGACCTTGCGCTGTTGCCTCGGCCTCACCGAGCCCGATGCCGGCGAGATCATGCTGGTCGGAGAGCCGGTGCCGCGCCACGCCCGGCGCGCGCGCGTCCGCGTCGGCGTCGTGCCGCAGATGGACAACCTCGATCCGGACTTCACCGTGACCGAGAACCTCGTCGTGTACGGCCGCTACTTCGGGCTGACGGACGCGGAAGTGCTCACGCGCGTTCCTGGGCTGCTCGAGTTCGCGAACCTCGCGCACAAGAAGGACGCGCGTATCGGGGAACTGTCGGGCGGCATGAAGCGCCGCCTGACGCTCGCCCGCGCGCTGGTGAACGACCCGGACCTGATCTTCATGGACGAGCCGACCACGGGCCTCGACCCGCAGGCGCGGCACGTGATCTGGGAACGGCTGAAGCAGCTGCTCGCCGCCGGGCAAGACGATCCTGCTGACGACGCACTTCATGGACGAGGCCGAGCGGCTGGCGACGCGGCTCGCCGTGATCGATCACGGACGCAAGATCGCCGAGGGCAGCCCGCGCGATCTGATCCGCGCCCACATCGAGCCGCACGTCATCGAGGTCTACGGCGACGGTGCGTTCTCCTGGGCGGAGCGCGACGGGCGGCAGCTGGCGGATCGGCTGGAAGTCAGCGGCGAGACCGCGTTCTGCTACGCGGCCGAGCCGGCGCGCCTGCTGCAGTCCCTCGAGCATGCCGCCTCCCTGCGCTACCTGCACCGGCCTGCCAACCTGGAAGACGTGTTCCTGAAGCTCACGGGGCGCGAAATGCGGGATGAAGCGTGAGCGCACCCGGCCGCTCCGAAGCGCTCATCCCGAGCGCGCAGCGCGGGGAGGGTAGCCCAGTGAGCGCGCCCGTTCGCTCCGAAGCGCTCATCCCGGAGCACGCAGCGCCGAGGGTAGTGCCGTGAGCGCCGCGCTGCCGGCCGCTTCGGGTCGCATTTCACGCTGGGCGCTGCCCCGGGTCTCCGCGCGTTTCGTGCCGGTGTGGCGCCGCAATTACCTCGTGTGGCGGAAGCTCTTTCTCGAGCGGCTGCTGACCAACGTGATCGAGCCGCTGCTGACCATCGTGGCGTTCGGCTACGGCCTGGGAAGCCTGCTGCCCGAGGTCGAGGGCGTCAGCTACCTGCAGTTCCTCGCCAGCGGCGCGATCGCGATGAGCGTGATGTACTCGGCGAAGTTCGAGTCGCTGTGGGGCGCCTTCTCGCGAATGCACGTGCAGAAGACGTGGGACGCCATCCTGCACACGCCACTCGCGGTCGACGACCTGCTGCTGGGCGAGATCTTCTGGGCCGCGAGCAAGGCGACGTTCACTGCGCTTTGCATCCTCGTGATGATCTGGGTGCTCGACATCGCGCGCGAGCCGATGTCGTTGCTGGTGCTGCCGGCCGCCTTCTTCATCGCGCTGGTCTTTTCCGCGATGGCGCTGATCGTCAATGCCGTCGCGCGCAGCTACGACCTGCTGTCGAACTACTTCACGGTCGTCGTGATGCCGCTGGTGTTCCTGTCGGGCGTCTACTTTCCGCTGACCCAGTTGCCGCCGTGGCTGCGCGGGGCCGCACAGTGGCTGCCGATGACGGCGGCGGTCGACCTCGTCCGCCCCCTCGCGCTTGGCCGGATGCCGGAGCACCTGATGCGTGACGCCCTGCTGCTCGCGGTCTTCGGCGTGTTCTGCTACTACGTGGCGCTGGTGCTGACGCGCCGGAGGCTGCTGAAATGAGCGAAGCACTGGTGGTGCTGACCAACTGCCCGGACGACGAAGTCGCCGACCGCATCGCGCGGACCCTCGTGGAGGGCGGTCTGGCGGCCTGCGTGAACCGGCTGGCGCCGGCGTCGTCGATCTACCGCTGGCGGGGCGCTGTCGAGCGCGCGACCGAGACCCCGCTGCTGATCAAGACCACGCGCGAGCGCTACACCGAGGTCGAGCAGGCGATCCGCGCGCTGCATCCCTACGAGGTGCCCGAGGTCATTGCCCTGCGCATCGAGGCAGGCTTCGCGCCGTACCTGCGCTGGATCGTCGACGAGACGCAGCCGCCGCTGATGGCATGAGCGCCGGCAGCGTCCGCCTCGACAAGTGGCTGTGGGCCGCGCGTTTCTTCAAGACGCGCTCGCTGGCCACCGCGGCGGTCGGTGCCGGTGAAGTCCGGGTGGCGCGCGAACGGGTCAAGCCGGCACGCGATGTGAAGGTTGGGGACGAACTGCAGATCCGCCGTGGCGACGACGTGATGGACGTGGTGGTGCGGGAACTTTCGAGCGCCCGCGGACCGGCGCCGGTCGCGCAGCGTCTCTACGAGGAGACCGAGGAGAGCCGGCAGCGACGCGCCAGGGCGGCGGAACGCCGTGTGCTGGCGCGGGAACCCGCGCTCGACATCAGGGGTCGGCCGACGAAGCGGGACGCGCGGGTGCTGCGGCGACTGCGTGGCAGCGAGTAGCCGGTTGCAGCCCCGGGGGCCGCGTGAGTGCTCAACGCATCCAGTGCAGCCAGCGCGGGGTGCGCGGGGCGCGGGGTCGCTCGAGGATGCGGCGCGTCCAGAAGTAAAGCAGCATGATGATGGCGACCGTCGCCATCGTTCCGGCAGTGATCCAGAACCCGTCGAGATCGTCCAGCAGCGGCATGTGGCGGAAGTTCATGCCGAAGATGCCGGTGATCAACGTGAGCGGCGCGAAGATGGCGGCGATGGCCGTCAGCTTGCGGACAACCGTGTTCGTCAGGTGCGAGTTGGCCGAGAAGTGCAGTTGCACCGCTGACTCGACGGAGGACTCGAGGCGCCGCGCGTGGTGCAGGACGCGCTGGACGTGCTCCATCACGTCGGTCAGCCGCACGAGGTAGGCGTCGCTGACGCTGGCTTCGGGCGTCTGCTCGAGATACTCGTCGCGCATCTCGGTCAGCGCGTCGTACTGGCCCTCGCACAGGTTCTCGAGCTTGCGCAGTTCCATCCGCGCCTCGAGCAGCGCGCTCCAGTTGGAGAACGGCCGCCGCGGGTCGAGGAGGTCCCGCTGCCAGCGGTCGAGCCGGTCCGACAGCGGCTCGCGCAGTTCAAGGTAGCGGTCGACCATCACGTTCAGCATCCGCAGCATCAGCTCGCCGGCGCGCAGCGGGAGGCGCGAGCGGTCGCCCATGCTCGGGTCGTTGCCGTAGCGCCGCGCATCCAGCATCCGCTGCCGCACGGAGTCGATCGACTTGCTCGGCCCCTGCCGAACGGTGACCAGCATGCGCTCGAGCAGGAAAAAGGTGATCGGTCGCGTGACGATTTCCTGCAGCAGCCGGCGCTGGTCGGCGGCCATCGCCCGCCGCTCCTCCAGGGGCGGCACCTCGCCGGTCGACAGCTTGCGGAACACCAGCATCTGGTAGTCGTTCGTCGAGTCGAAGAACGATGGATGCTGAGCGTTCAATCGCGTCCTGCAGGTGCAGGTCGAAGAGCCGCACGCCCGTCAGCCGCTGCACGATGCCCGGCAGGAGCTCCGGATCGGCGGCCGCATCTTCGTGCAGCAGGTCGAGCCAGACATAGCCGTCGGCGGGCAACGCCGATGGCGCCGCCTCGAGTTCCTGCGCTCGCCCCGCCTGGACCTCGATCCAGTTCACCGCGGCCTCAGGCGGCACCGCGCAGCCAGCGCGCGACCTGCAGCGCGAAGTACGTCAGCACGCCGTCGGCGCCGGCGCGCTTGAACGCCAGCAGCGACTCGAGGATGACCTTCTTCTCGTCGAGCCAGCCGTTGCGCACCGCTGCCATCAGCATCGCGTACTCGCCGCTGACCTGATAGACGAACGTCGGTGCCTTGTACTCGTCCTTCACGCGTCGCACGATGTCCAGGTACGGCATGCCGGGCTTCACCATCACCATGTCGGCGCCTTCCGCCAGGTCGAGGCCGACTTCCCACAACGCCTCGTCGGTGTTGGCTGGGTCCATCTGGTAGACCATCTTGTTCGACTTGCCCAGGTTGCCCGAGGAACCAACGGCATCTCGGAATGGTCCGTAGAACGCGCTGGCGTACTTGGCCGAGTACGCCATGATGCGGGTGTGGATGCGGCCGGCACTTTCGAGTGCCTGGCGGATCGCGGCGATGCGGCCGTCCATCATGTCGCTCGGCGCGACGATGTCCACGCCGGCGCCGGCCTGCACGAGCGCCTGCCGTACCAGCACATCGATCGTCTCGTCATTGAGCACGTAGCCGCCCGCATCGATCAGGCCGTCCTGCCCGTGCGTCGTGAACGGATCGAGGGCCACGTCGGTCATCACGCCGAGTTCGGGAAAGCGCTGCTTCAGTTCGCGCACCGCACGCGGCACCAGGCCATCCGCGTTCGTCGCTTCCCTGCCATCGGGCGACTTGAGCGTGGCGTCGATGACAGGGAACAGCGCCATCACGGGTATGCCGAGCCGCACGCATTCGTCAGCGACCGGCAGCAACTGGTCGATCGAGAGCCGCTCTACGCCCGGCATGGACGCGACCGCCTCGCGCCGCTGGCTGCCATCGAGGATGAAGACGGGGTAGATCAGGTCGTCGACCGTGAGGGCGTTCTCGCGCATCAGGCGCCGCGAGAAGTCGTCACGGCGCATGCGGCGCATGCGAGCGGAAGGAAACTGGCCAAGGATCTGCATGCGGGAAACTCCCACTGGAGCGTGAGCGTGGTCGGATTATCGTCGGACCCCGATGACTCGTTCATCTCCCGCTTTCCCTCCCTGAGCGGGATGCCTTGAACATCAACAGGCATTGGGGCCCCGGACGCGTTCGGGGCCTTTTTTTAGGCCCCGGAATGATACGGGCCCGTGCAACCCGACTCCCTGCGCGGCGTCAGTCGCGCAGCCACCCGGCCAGGGTCGTTTCCAGCTCCTCCACGCCCTGGCGCTTCAGCGCCGAGAACAACTGGGCTGATGCTCGCGGGCCCAGCTCTTCTGCCCGGCGCCGGGCCCGATCGATCGCCAGCCGCTTTTCGCTGTTGTTCAGCTGGTCCGCCTTCGTCAGCAGGAAGTGCAGCTTGCAGGTCGGCCGGTCGATGAAGGCGATCAACGCTTCGTCGGCGGGCAGCAGCGGCCGCCGCGCATCCATCACGATCACGATCCCGACCAGGCTCTGCCGTCGGGACACGTAGCCGCCGACCAGCGTGTCCCACTGCGAACGCTCCGACTCCGGCGCCTTCGCGTAGCCGTATCCCGGCAGGTCGACGAGGTAGCCGCGGGGCACGGTCTGCCCCTGGTCGTCGCGCTCGGACAGCTCGAAGAAATTGAGCAACTGGGTGCGCCCCGGCGTCTTGCTCGCGAAGGCGAGGCGCTTCTGCTGCGTGAGCACGTTGATGGCGGTCGACTTGCCCGCGTTGGATCGCCCGGCGAAGGCGATCTCGGGCAATGCCGCGTCCGGCAGCCCGGCAAGTTCGGCCACGGAGATCACGAAGCGGGCGGAATGGAAGAGTTGCACGGGGCGGGCCGAGAGCAGCCGGGCGGATCGGGTCCGGTAGAATACGCGGCTTCGCAAAATCGTCCGTCGCCGCTTCCCGTCTGCAGTCACGCGGATGCCGAGGCGAGCGGCAAACCAACAACGAAGGCGCTTTGATGAACAGGTCGATGGGGCGACGTTTGATGGTGCTGCTGGGTGCAGCGGCGACCGCGGGGTTCGGGTTTGTTGCCCAGGCCCAGACCAAGGGTCCTTCCAGGCCCGACGTCGCGCGCGGTCAACAGGTGGCATCGCAGATCTGCGCGACATGCCACAACACCGACGGCAACTCGACGATCGCCGGCAATCCCCGCCTCGCGCAGCAGCACGCCGACTACCTGTACAAGCAGCTGGTCGATTACTCCCCTCAGGGGCAAGCCAAGCCGGCGCGCGAGAACCCGGTGATGAATGGCTTTGCGCCGCAGCTGTCGGACGCAGACAAGCGAAACGTGTCCGCGTGGTTTGCGAGCCAGGCCGCGAAGCCGGCCTTTGCCAGGAACAAGGACACGCTTGAGCTCGGCCAGCGGATCTGGCGGGCGGGCATCCCGGAGCGGTCTGTTCCGGCGTGCGCCGGTTGCCACGGGCCCGCTGGCTCCGGCATCCCGGTGCAGTATCCGCGGATCGCCGGGCAGCACGCCGAGTACACCGAGACGACGCTGAAGAACTTCCGCGACGGAGTCCGGCGCAACAACGCGCCGATGCAGCAGATCGCCGCGCGGCTTTCCGACGCGGAGATCAAGGCGCTCGCCGATTTCGCAGAGGGCCTGCGGCGCTAGGCGGCAACGCGTACTGGAACCGAGGGCGGCCCAGGGCCGCCCTCTTGCTTTCCGCGCGGGGTCAGGACTTCCCGAACACCTCGTTGGTCTGCTGGGCCACGCGCACGAAGGTCGTCCGCTTCGACAGCTCCTTCAGTCGCCGCGCGCCGACGTAGGTGCATGCCGACCGCACTCCGCCGAGAATTTCCTGCACGGTGTGCTCGACCGGACCCCGGTAGGGCACCAGGACCTCCTTGCCCTCGGCCGCGCGATAGCGCGCCACGCCGCCCGCATAGCGCTCCATCGCCGCGCGACTGCTCATCCCGTAGAAAAGCTTGTACTTCTCCCCGCTGCGCTCGATGAGTTCTCCGCCGCACTCGTCGTGACCTGCGAACATGCCGCCCATCATGACGAAGTCCGCGCCGCCGCCGAACGCCTTCGCCACCTCGCCCGGGGTCGTGCAGCCGCCGTCGGCGCAGATCAGGCCGCTCAGTCCGTGGGCGGCGTCGGCGCACTCGATCACCGCCGAGAGTTGCGGATAGCCGACCCCGGTCATCTTGCGGGTCGTGCACACGGAGCCAGGTCCGATGCCGACCTTCACGATGTCCGCGCCGGACAGGATCAGCTCCTCGGTCATTTCGCCGGTCACCACGTTGCCGGCCATGATCACGAGCCGAGGGAAACGGGTGCGTATGCGCGTGACGAAGGTGACGAAGTTCTCGTGGTAGCCGTTGGCCACGTCGATGCAGACGTACTGCACGGCGTCGCCGGCGGCGTCCACGACACGCTGGAACTTCTCCTCGTCGCTCTTGGTGATGCCCATGGAATAGAACGCGGCCGACTTGCGTTCCAGGCCCTTGAAGAACGCGACGCACTCGTCGACCGTGTAGTGTTTGTGCAGCGCCGTGGACAGCTTGAAGCGGTCGAGCGCCCGCGCGATCTCGAACGTGCCGGTGGTGTCCATGTTGGACGCGATGATCGGTATGCCGTCGTACGGCACCGCGGCGTGGCGGAAGGTGAACTGGCGGGAGATGTCGACGTCCGAGCGCGATGTCAGCGTGGACCGCTTCGGCCGGATCAGCACGTCGCGGAAGTCGAGCTTGAGTTCGTGTTCGATGTGCATCCGGTCCTCCAGTGCGTGACTTCCGGGCAGTCTATCTGTCCGAAACCCTGGGCGTCCGGCGCTGTCCCAGGTCTGTCGACCCCTTCCGTCGATCCCTTCGATCCCTTGTAACCTGCCGGCGCCGCGCGTGCGCGCAGCCGTTCCCCGGAGCCTCCGATGTTGATTCGACGCCCCTCCGATCTGCCGCCGTCCGAGATCACGCCGCGAACTGTGTTCGAGCGTCGCCGGACCCTGCTGAAGGCAACGGCCGCCGCCGCGCTGCTGCCCGGGGCCGCCTCTGCGCAGCAACGACTGCAGACGCGGCCCGGGCCGTTCCAGACGATGGAGAAGCCCACGCCTGCGAACCTGGTGACCAGCTACTGCAACTTCTACGAGTTCGGCACCGACAAGGAAGACCCGCCGCGCCTGGCGCCGAAGATGCTGAAGACCCGGCCGTGGACCGTCCAGGTGGACGGCGCAGTGAAGCAGGCCGCGGACCTTCGACATCGACGAACTGATGAACCTTGCTTCTCTCGAGGAGCGCGTGTACCGGCTGCGATGCGTGGAGGCGTGGTCCGCGGTCGTCCCGTGGATCGGCTTCCCGCTGGCCGAACTGGCAAGACGCGTGGAGCCCGCCGGCAACGCCCGGTTCGTGGAGTTCGTGACGCTCGCCGACAGGAAGCAGATGCCCGGCCTCGGATCGCGGGTGATCGACTGGCCATACACGGAGGGCCTGCGGATCGACGAGGCCATGCACCCGCTGACACTGCTGGCGTTCGGAATGTACGGCGATCTTCTGCCGGCGCAGAACGGGGCTCCTGTGCGACTCGTCGTGCCGTGGAAGTACGGTTTCAAGAGCGCGAAGTCGCTGGTGCGGATCCGCTTCGTCGAGAAGCAGCCCGCAACCGCCTGGGAGAAGTCCAACCCGTCCGAGTACGGTTTCTACTCGAACGTGAACCCCGGGCGTGATCACCCGCGCTGGAGCCAGAAGAGCGAACGGCGCCTCGGCGAGGACGGCTTGTTCACGAAGCGCCGTCCGACCCTGATGTTCAACGGCTACGCGGACCAGGTCGCGGCGCTTTACGCCGGCATGGACCTGATGAAGCTCTACTGATGGCCGGCGGTCCATTCGCCATGGTTCCGGCGGCATTGCCGCCGCGTGTGTTCGCGGCGGTGCGGGCTGCGCTGTTCGTGCTGGCGCTGGCGCCGCTTGCCGAACTCGTTCGGCTCGGCGCGGCCGGCGGCCTCGGCGCCAACCCGGTCGAGTTCGTCCTACGCTGGCTGGGGACATGGACCCTTGTGGCCCTGCTGGCCACGCTGGCGATCACGCCGCTGCGCTGGGTGACGGGCTGGGCCTGGCTGATCCGGCTGCGGCGGATGCTGGGTCTCTACGCCTTCTTCTACGGCACCCTGCACGTGGCCTCGTACGTCTGGATCGACCACTTCTTCAACTGGACGGACATCGTCGACGACATCACCGGCCGGCCATACCTCACCTTCGGCTTCATGGCGTACGTGTTGATGATTCCGCTGGCCATCACGTCGACGAATGCAATGGTGCGGCGACTGGGCGGACGCAACTGGCAGCGCCTGCACCGGATCGTGTACCTGGTCGCGGTGCTCGGGGTGCTGCACTACTGGTTTCACAAGCTCGCGAAGAACGACCTCGAGACGCCGACGATCTACGCGCTGGTGCTTGGGGCGCTGCTCGGAGCGCGCCTGCTCCGATGGATGGGCCGGCGCGCTGCGATCGTGCCGGCGCTGCCGCGCGAGCCTCAGGGCAGGCGCGACTCGCCGGCGAAGAGCTGAGCAGGCCGCTCGCGCTCCCGCACGAGGAACGCCCGGCCGCCGTCCACCAGCACCTCGGCCGCGCGGCCGCGGGTGTTGTAGTTGGAACTCATCGCCATGCCATAGGCGCCGGCGCTCGTGACGGCGAGAAGATCGCCCGGTTGCACCGCGAGGAGGCGATCGCGCGCGAGCCAGTCGCCGGACTCGCACACCGGCCCGACGACGTCATAGGCGACCGGCGCATCCGCGCGCGGAGCGACCGGCACGACACCCATCCAGGCGTCGTACATGGTCGGACGCATCAGGTCGTTCATCGCGGCGTCGACGATCGCGAAGTTCTTCGTTTCCCCGTGCTTCAGGTACTCGATGCGAGTCAGCAAGACGCCCGCATTGCCGACGATCGAACGGCCGGGCTCGAACATCACGGCCTTCGCGCCATGTCCGCGGCGATCGACGTGGGCGAGCAGGACCTGCACCAGCCCTTCGGTGGCCGGCGGCACTTCCTCGTCGTAGCGGATGCCGAGCCCGCCGCCGAAGTCGATGTGGTGCAGGGCAATGCCCTCGCGCGAAAGGGCGTCGACGAGGTCGAGCACGCGATCGGCCGCATCGATGTACGGGTCGATCTCGGTGATCTGCGAGCCGATGTGGCAGTCGATGCCGACGATCTCGATGCCGGTCCGGCGCGCGGCGTCGCGGTACAGAGGCAGCGTGTCGGCGTAGGCGACGCCGAACTTGTTGTTCTTGAGTCCGGTGGAGATGTACGGGTGCGTGCCTGCATCCACGTCTGGATTCACGCGGACCGAGATCCGCGCGCGCGTGCCGAGCCGGCGTGCCACAGCATCGATGCGGTCGAGCTCGGGTGCGGACTCGATGTTGAAGCAGAGGATCCCGGCCGCGAGCGCCCGTTCGATCTCGGCCTCGCTCTTGCCCACGCCCGAGAACACCGTCTTGCCCGGGTCGCCGCCCGCTGCGATCACCCGCTCCAGTTCGCCGCCGGACACGATGTCGAACCCGGCGCCGCGCCGCGCGAGGATGTCGAGGATGGCCAGGTTCGGGTTGGCCTTCATCGCGTAGCAGACGAGCGACGCGCGGCCGCGCAGCGCCACGGCGTAGCGGTCGAAGGCGCGCTCGATCGCGCGCCGCGAGTACACATACAGCGGGGTGCCGAAACGCTCCGCGAGGAGCGCGAGGGGAAGATCCTCGCCGTGCAGTTGTCCTTCGCGGAAGCCGAACCCGTCGCTGTCGGGCAGCGCGGGGGTCATTTCTTCTCGTTCGTCGCGGGGACGTCGGGGAACGGACGATCCGCCGGCCGGGAAGGCGCCGATCCGGGTGCAGGCGCAGTCGATTGCGGCGCGGCGGGCGGCGGCGGGAGATACAGCGGCCCCTTCTGACCGCACGCGGCGAGGGCGACGACGCACGCGGCCGCTAGAATCGTTCCACCGATCAATCGCATGCCGACGACTCTAACATGACGGAAACCGAGTTCCTCCAGCGCGCCGAGCAGGTGATGGGTGCCATCGAGCGCGCTGCCGACGCCACCGGCGCCGACATCGAATCGTCGCGCAGCGGCAACGTGCTGACCCTTGAACTCGGCAACGGCTCCAAGGTGGTGATCAACAGCCAGGCGCCAATGCAGCAGATGTGGGTGGCGGGCAGGAACGGCGCCTTCCACTATTCCTGGCGCGATGGCGCGTGGCGCGACACGCGCGATGGCTCGGAGCTCTTTGCGGCGCTGTCGCAGCTCGTATCCATCCAGGGCGGTGAGCCCGTGGTGCTCGGTCCCGGCTGAAGCGATCAGAAGATCTGGTCGCGAACGGTGTCGCGCCTGGCCTGTTCCTCGACGGGCATCGTCTCATCCACACCCACGCTCGCCACACCCTGGCCGGGCTGGTGTTCGACGAAGTAGACCTCGCCACCGAGCTGGACCACGCCCGGCGGCATTTCGCGCACGGACTCGGGGATCCCCGACAGCGCCTTCGACATGTACGAAATCCAGATCGGCAACGCGAGGCCGCCGCCGGTCTCGCGCTCGCCGAGCGGGCGCGGCTGGTCGAAGCCCAGCCAGCTGACCGCGACCAGGTCTCCGCCGTAACCCGCAAACCATGCATCGTGCGAGTCGTTCGTCGTCCCGGTCTTGCCGGCGATGTCCGAGCGCTTCAGTGTCGCGCCGGCGCGCGCGGCGGTGCCGTAGCGCGCGACGTCCTTCATGAGGCTGTCCATCACGAACGCGTTGCGCGCGTCGAGCGCGCGATTGGCTTCGTCCCCGGCCACGAGCGGCTTGCTCTCCATCAGCACCTTGCCGGCGCTGTCGGTCACCTTGGTGATGAGGTATGGATTCACTCGGTACCCGCCGTTGGCGAAGACGCCATAGGCGCCCAGCATCTGCCACGGCGTCACGGAACCCGCGCCGAGCGCCATCGTCAGGTAGGCCGGGTGCTTGTCGGCGTCGAACCCGAAGCGGGTCACCCAGTCGCGCGCATAGGCCGGGCCGATGGCCTGCAGGATCCGGATCGAAACGAGGTTCTTCGACTTGGCGAGGCCCTGCCGCAGTCGCAGCGGGCCGTCGAACTTGCCGTCGTAGTTCTTCGGTTCCCACGCCTGGCCGCCAGTCAGGGCCGGGTCGATCGAGATGGGCGCGTCGTTGATCAGCGTGCTCGGCATGAACCCCCGCTCGAGCGACGCGGAGTAGATGAACGGCTTGAAGCTCGACCCCGGCTGGCGCCACGCCTGCGTGACGTGGTTGAACTTGTTCAGGTTGAAGTCGAACCCGCCGACGAGCGCGCGCACGGCGCCGTCCTTCGAGCTCGCGGCGACGAACGCGGCCTCCACCTGCGGCAGCTGCGTGATCTCCCATACCCCCTTGTCGGTGCGCGACAGCCGGACCACGGCGCCGGGGACGATCTTGCGGTTCGGCTGTGCCTTGGGGGACAGCGACGGCGCGACGAACTTCAGGCCGTCATCTTTGACATCGAGCGTGGCATTGCCCTGCACGGCAACCCGTACGTTGCCCTTGGCGACCTCGAGCACCACCGCCGGCAGCAGGTTGGGGCTCTCGATGGCCTCGACGAGCGCGTCCTCGATGCGCTGCTCGCGGACGCTTGGATCGCTGCCTAGCTCGATGAACGCCTCGGGTCCGCGGTAGCCGTACTTGCGGTCGTAACTGAGCACCGCCCTGCGCAGCGCCGCGTACGCGACTTCCTGGTCCTCCTTGCGCAGCGTCGTCATGATGTTCAGGCCACGCGTGTAGGTCTCGCTGCCGAAGACATCGAACACCAGCTGGCGGGCGAGCTCGGACGCGAATTCCGCGTGCAACCGCAGGCGCGGGCCCTCCGGGCTCTCAAGCGACGTCTGCCTCGGCTTGAGTTCCTGCAGCACCGCTTCGTCATGGACTGCCTGGTCGATGTAACCCAGCTGCAGCATGCGCGACAGTACATACTGCTGCCGCGCCTTCGCGCGCTTCGGATTGACGAAGGGGTTGAAGGCGCTGGGCGCCACCGGCAGGCCTGCCAGCGTCGCCATCTCCGCCACCGTGAGGTCTCTCGCCTTCTTTCCGAAGTAGACCTGCGACGCGGCCGAGAAACCGTAAGCGCGCTGGCCGAGGAAGATCTGGTTGGCGTAGACCTCGAAGATCCGGTCCTTCGACAGCGAAGACTCGATCTTGTAGGCGAGCGCGATCTCGTACATCTTGCGCACGTAGCTGCGTTCGGAGCTCAGGAAGAAGTTCCTTGCGACCTGCATCGTGATGGTGCTGCCGCCCTGCCCACGGCGGCCCGACACGAAGTTCGACACGGCCGCGCGCATCAGGCCGGTGTAGTCGACTCCGCGATGCTCATAGAAGCTGTCGTCCTCCGCTGCGAGGATGGCCTTCTTCAGCTTGTCCGGGATTTCGCTGAAGGGCAGGAAGTCGCGCCGCTCCTCGCCGAACTCGCCGATCAGGACGCCGTCGGCCGTCCACACGCGCAGCGGGATCTTCGGGCGATAGTCCGTCAGCGCGTCGATCGGTGGCAGGTTCGAATAGACGATTGCGAAGACGAACAGCACCAGGAAGATGCCCGCCAGGGCGCCTCCGCCGATCAGCAGGGCGATGCTGCCTGCCGCCCGCAGGGCCCAGGGGCGCTGACGGGGCGAGGCTTGTTCGTTTTGCTGACCCGGGTCGGGAGAAGGCACGTCGGCGCGGTTGATGCAGGGAAAACTAGACGTGTGAGCGGCCGCTTTTTTGCGCTTCGCTGCACAGGGAGTCGTGGATTATGTCACTCAAGGGTTGTGCGCATGGCAGCAAGGTGCGTAGCAAGTTTGGATGCCCCTCGGTTTCAATCGTTCGTTGTTTATCCCTCAAAGAGGGCACGGTTAGGCTGAATGCGGGGCTTGTGCGGATTTTGCTTATGTTGATAGGATCTCAAGTGCCGTCCGATAAAAACGCGGTAAACGCTCGAAAGATAAGGAAAAACGGGTGTCGTTGCGACCGCGAAGTGGGGTTGGGTATGCCCGGTCCATCGGATGCGCTTGGGACGCCCCGTTGAGCACGAAATCGAGCTTGGAACGTCGTTGGGAGCGTCACCTTGGCTTTTGACCTGCCGTTTTCGCCTAAAACGCCGCCGCTGATCGGACTCGACATCGGGTCGTCCAGCGTCAAGATCGTCGAACTGTCGGAAGCCGGCAAGGGCGTGATGCGCCTCGAGCGCTACGCGATCGAGCCACTTCCCCGCGGTGCGGTGGTCGACGGCAACATCGACAAGATAGAAGTCGTCGCCGACGCCGTGAAGCGCGCGTGGCGCAAAGCCGGCGGCAAGGTGCGCAATGCCGCGATGGCATTGCCGGCCTCCGCGGTGATCACGAAACGCATCGCCCTGCCCGCGAACCTGCGCGAGGAAGAACTCGAGATGCAGGTCGAAAGCGAGGCGAACCAGTACATCCCGTTCGCGCTCGACGAGGTCAGTCTCGACTTCCAGGTGCTGGGTCCGATCCCCAATGCGCCGGACGATGTAGAAGTGCTGATTGCCGCGTCCCGCAAGGAGAAAGTCGAGGACCGCATCGCCGTTGCGCAGGCGGCTGGCCTGAAGCCGGTGGTCGTCGACGTGGAGTCGTACGCTTCGCGCGCGGCGATCGAGCGCCTGGTGCAGCAACTGCCGAACGGTGGCGAGGGGCTGGTCATCGCGGTCTTCTACATCGGCGCGAACACGACGAGCGTCACCGTGATGCACGATGGCGAGGCGATCTACGAACGTGAGCAGCCCTTCGGCGGGCAGCAGCTGACGGGTGACATTTCGCGCACCTACGGCATCCCGACCGAGGAAGCGGAACAGAAGAAGCGCAGCGGCGACCTGCCGGCGGATTACGAGACAGCGGTCCTCAAGCCGTTCATCGACACCACCAGCACGGAGATCACGCGTGCGCTGCAGTTCTTCTTCACGTCGACGCCTTACAGCCGCGTCGACCAGATCATGCTGGCGGGCGGCTCGGCCGTGGTGAGCGGCCTTGCCGACGCCCTGATGGAGCGTTCACAGGTGCCAACGTCGGTCATCTCCCCGTTCAAGGGCATGGAAGTGTCGCCGAACATCCGTGACAAGCAGCTGCGGATGGACGCGCCCGCGCTCCTGACGCCCTGCGGACTGGCGATGCGGAGGTTCGACAAATGACACCGCGCATCAATCTGCTGCCGCACCGCGAGGCGCGGCGCGAACTGAAGAAGAAGGTTTTCTGGGCGGCGACGGCCCTGTCGTTCATTGCCGGACTGCTGATGATCGGGCTCGTGTGGTCGATCCTGCAGGGCTACATCTCCAACCAGCAGGAGCGCAACGAGTTCGTTCGCAGCGAGAACCGGAAGCTGGACAGCCAGATCAAGGAAATCGCCACCCTGCGCCAGGAGATCGAAAGCCTGCGCGCGCGCCAGCGCGCGGTGGAAGACCTGCAGGCCGATCGCAACCTGCCCGTCTACCTGCTCGACGAGCTGGTCAAGCAGGTGCCCGAGGGCATCTATCTGCGCACGATCAAGCAGGAGGACCGCAAGGTCAATGTCGGCGGATGGGCCACGTCGAACGAGCGCGTGTCCGAGTTCCTGCGCAACCTCCAGAACAACTCCCAGGTTCTCGAAAAACCCGAGCTCATCGAGATCAAGGTTGCGCCGCAGGGCCCGGCCGGCGTGAACCGGCGCGTGTTCGAGTTCGCGCTGAATTTCACGCTGAAACCGACGCCGGAGCGGACGCAGATGCAGCAGCAGGCGGAAGCGTCGAGAATGGGCACGCCCGTTCCGGCGGCTGGCGTCCCGGTTGCGACCCCTGCGTCCGCACCCGCGACGACGCCAGCGCCGACTCCGGCCGTCGCGACCCCAACGCCGTCGTCGCCCAGCGGCGCGGCTCCGAAGAAATAACGCGGGAACGAGGCAACGATGGCAAGCAGTCGTGATCTTCTCTCCGAGTTCCGCGGCCTGACGCTGGACAACGTCGGCGCCTGGCCGATGGTCCCGCGCGTCGCGCTGTGGTTGTTCGTCATCGCCGCGTGCGGGGTCGGCGGCTGGTTCGGTCTCTGGAGCGGGCAGAAGGAGCAGCTCGAGCAGCTGCAGGCCGAGGAAATCAAGCTCAAGGAGGAGTACCGGAGCAAGCTGCAGCAGGCGATCAACCTGGACGAACTGCGCAAGCAGCGCGAGCAGGTGAGCCAGTTCGTGCTGACGCTCGAGAAGCAGCTGCCGAGCAAGTCCGAGATGGACGCGCTGCTGTCGGACATCAACCAGGCGGGCGTCGGGCGCGGCCTCGACTTCGAATTGTTCCGCCCCGGCCAGACCAACGTGCGCGAGTACTACGCCGAACTTCCGATCGCCGTGAAGCTCGCCGGCAAGTACCACGACCTCGGCGCGTTCGCGAGCGACATCGCCAACCTGCCGCGCATCGTCACGCTGAACAACCTCAATGTCACGACTGGCCGTTCCGGCAGCCTGACCCTGGATGCCACGGCCAAGACCTACCGGTATCTGGACCCGGAAGAACTCGCCGCGCAGCGCAAGGCGAACGCGCCGGCGAAAGGACCTGCCAAGTGAACCTCACGATCACTCCACGTCGCACCCTCACCATGGCCGTCCTCGCCGCCCTCGTCGCGGGCTGCGGCGGCGGCGATGAGGCGGAACTCCGGGCCTGGATGGATGAGCAACGCAAGACCATGCGTCCGACGACCCAACCCGTGCCGGAACCCAAGCAGTTTTCGCCGTACGTCTACGAAGGCAAGGCGCTGATCGACCCATTCGATCCGCAGAAGATGATCCTCGCCGTAGCCCGCCAGTCACAGGCGCGCGCGAGCGCGAGCGCCCTCAAGCCCGACCTCGATCGTCGGCGTGAAGTGCTCGAGGGCTACCCCTGGACCAGTTGAAGATGGTTGGCACGCTGCGTAAGCAACTCAACAACGCGGCCTTGATCGACGTTGCCGGCCAGACACACCTGATCAAGGTCGGGAACTACATGGGACAGAATTTCGGCCTCGTCACGAAGATCACCGAAACAGAAGTGGAACTCAAGGAAATCGTCCAGGACGCTGCCGGCGAGTGGGTCGAACGGCCTTCGAAGCTGGAGTTGCAGGAGGCCGCAATGCGGCAGCAAGGGAGCAAGCGATGAGCATCACCATCAAGGGTCTGGCCAACCGGGTGTCGCGATTCGCTGCGGCCCTCGGCCTTCTCGCAGTCACCGGCGCGGCGGCGGCCCAGTCGCCGGGTGACAACGCCATCGAGCGCATCGATGCGATCCAGACCACCACGGGCGTGGTGGTCAGCATCGAACTGAAGAATCCGGTGTCGGGCGTGCCGCCGAGCTTCTCGGTGGCGAATCCGGCGCGCGTGGCGCTCGATCTCCCGCAGACCGTGAACGCGCTGGGCAAGAACCTCGTCGAACTGAACCAGGGTGATGTCCGCTCGGTGAACGTCGTTCAGGCCAGCGGCCGGTCGCGCGTGGTGGTGAACCTGAAGCGCTCGGTGACGCACAACGTCACTGTGGACGGCAAGCGCGTGCTGGTGGCGCTGGGCGGGGCGGCGGGTGCCGTCTTCGCAGGAGCCCCGGAGCCAGCGGCCGCGACCGCCGCCGGTGCGCCGGTGGCGGCCCAGGCAACAGCCGGTCCGGCCGCCTTCACGGGAGGGCGTTCGCTTCGCGGCATCGACTTCCGCCGTGGCGCCGACAACGAAGGCCGCGTGGTCATCGACCTGAGCGATCCCAACACCAACGTCGACATCCGCCAGCAGGGCAACACGGTCGTGGTCGACTTCCTGAATACGGCGCTGCCCGACACGCTGAAGCGACGCCTCGACGTATCCGACTTCGCCACGCCGGTGTCGCAGATCAGCGCGAGCCAGCAGGGCAACAACACGCGCCTCGTCGTCGAGCCGCGCGGTCTGTGGGAGCACAACGCCTACCAGAGCGACACGCGGTTCGTGCTGGAGGTGCGTCCGGTCAAGGAAGACCCGTCGCGGCTGTTCCAGGGATCGCGCCAGGGCTACCAGGGCGAGCGGCTGTCGCTCAACTTCCAGAACGTCGACGTCCGCTCGCTGCTGCAGGTGATCGCCGACTTCACGAACCTCAACATCATCACGAGCGACTCCGTGGGCGGCACGATCACGCTGCGGCTGAAGGACGTTCCGTGGGATCAGGCGCTCGACATCATCCTGCAGTCCAAGGGACTGGACATGCGGAAGAACGGCAACGTGATCCTGGTCGCCCCGCGTGAGGAGATCGCGACCAAGGAGAAGCTCGACCTCGAGGCCCGCAGCCAGATCGCCGAACTCGAGCCGCTGCGCTCCGAGGCATTCGTCGTCAACTACCAGAAGGCGGAGGATGTGCGTCGCCTGCTGACCGACGACAAGCAGCGCATGTTGTCGAAGCGCGGCACGGTCGTGGTCGATCCGCGCACCAACCAGCTGTTCGTGCAGGACACGGCGGCGCGACTCGAGGACGTGCGACGGCTGCTTCAGCGGGTCGACGTGGCCGTCCCGCAGGTGCTGATCGAAGCCCGGATCGTCGAGGCCGACGATAAGTTCAGCCGCAACCTGGGCGTGCGCCTCGGCTACGGCAAGGCCAACAACGAGTCGGCGATCGGCGGCCAGAACATCTTCGGCACGCTTCCGGGCACGCCGGGCAGCGTGCGGACCATCCCGAGCAACGTCAACCTGCCGGCGGGCGGCATCGGCGGCTTCAATCCGGGCCAGTTCGCCCTGACGCTGTTCAACAGCAGCCTGACGCGCCTGATCAACCTCGAACTGACCGCGCTCGAGGCCGATGGCCGCGGCAAGGTCATCTCGAGTCCGCGCGTCGTCACAGCCGACAAGGTCAAGGCGACGATCGAGCAGGGCACGGAGATTCCGTACCAGAATGCAACGTCGAGCGGAGCGACAGCCGTCGAGTTCCGCAAGGCTGTGCTGAAGCTGGAGGTCACGCCGCAGATCACGCCGGAAGGCGGCATCTTCCTCGACGTCAGGGTGAACAAGGACACGCGCGGCCAGGAGACGCTGTCGGGCCCCGCGATCGACACGAAGAACGTGCAGACGCAGGTCCTGGTGGAGAACGGCGGCACCGTGGTGCTGGGCGGAATCTACGAGCAGCAGGACCGGACCACCGTGACGAAGGTTCCGCTCCTCGGGGACCTCCCGGTGGTGGGCTACCTGTTCAAGAACACGAGCAAGATCAGCGACCGCACCGAACTGATCATCTTCATCACGCCTCGCGTGATCTCAGAGAAGATCAACGCCGCACTGAAGTAAGGCAGCACGCTTCAACGAGGGCCGCCCGCGAGGCGGCCCTTTTTTTGGCCGTGCGCATTCACGTACGCTTCGCGCGATGAACGAGTCACCTCGCTCCGTGTTCCTGGTCGGCATGATGGGTGCGGGCAAGACCACCGTCGGGCGCCTCCTGGCCCAGGCGCTCGGCTTCGAATTCATCGATGCCGATCGCGAGCTCGAAGCGCGCAGCGGAGTGCTGATCGCGACGATCTTCTCGGTCGAAGGCGAGGAGGGCTTCCGCAGGCGCGAGTCGGCGCTGCTCGACGAGCTGACACAACGTCCGGGCATCGTCCTGGCGACGGGCGGCGGGGCCGTGCTGAACGCCGACACGCGAAGACGGCTGAAGGAACGCGGGCTGGTGGTGTACCTGCGCGCGACCGGCGAGGAGATCCACCGGCGCACCCGCAACGACCGCTCGCGACCCTTGCTGCAGACGGCTGATCCGCGCGCGCGCATCGACGAACTGCTCGTGCAGCGCCAGCCGCTGTACGAGGAGACCGCCCACCTGACGTTCCAGTCCGCGTCGGCCAACCCGAGGCGCCTCGTCCGCCGACTTCTGGACGAACCGGCGGTCCGCAGGCTCGCGCAGGCCGCGCCGTAGAATCGCGCGATGCGCAGCATCACCGTGGCCGTGGCAGGCGGGACGTACTCCATCCACATCGGAGCAGGCCTGCTCGGCCGCCTCGCCGAGCACGTGGCGCCGCTCGCGCCAACGTCGATCCTCGTGGTCTCGAATGAAGTCGTGGCGCCGTTGTACGGCGCCACCGCCCTCGCCGCCCTGCGTGGGGTGGCGAGAACGACGCTGCTGAGCCTGCCTGACGGCGAGGGCACCAAGCGCTGGGACAGCGTCGCGTGCATCCTCGACGCGCTGGTGGCGCACGGTGCTGACCGCAAGAGCGTGGTGGTCGCGCTCGGTGGCGGTGTGATCGGGGACCTCGCGGGCTTCGCGGCCTCGATCTACATGCGGGGCATCCGCGTCGTCCAGGTGCCGACGACGCTGCTGGCGCAGGTCGACTCGTCGGTCGGCGGCAAGACCGGCATCAACCATCCGAGCGGGAAGAACCTGATCGGCACGTTCCACCAGCCGAGCGTCGTCGTGTCTGACACCGATGTCCTGCAGACGCTGCCATCGCGCGAACTCGCCGCCGGCCTGGCGGAGATCCTGAAGCACGGACTGCTTGCCGACGCCGGCTACTTCGAGGCCGTGGTCGCGGACCTCCCGGCCCTGCGCGAACGCGAGGCGGTTGCGCTCGCGCGCGCCATCGGTCGCTCCTGCGAGATCAAGGCCGGCGTGGTGGGCCGCGACGAGCGCGAGTCGGGGGAGCGCGCCCTGCTGAACCTGGGGCACACGTTCGGGCACGCGATCGAGGCGCTGACCGGGTACGGACAGTGGCTGCACGGCGAGGCGGTCGGTTGCGGAATGGTGCTGGCAGCCGACTTGTCGAAGCGTCTCGGGCTGATCGCGGAGCGCGACGTCGAGGCAGTGCAGCACGCCATCGCGCTCGCCGGACTGCCGCCGCGGATCGAGGGACTCGGGGCCGACGACGCGCTGCGAAGCATGCGTGGCGACAAGAAGGCAGAGGCGGGGGCCGTGCGCTACATCGTGCTGGAGGCGATCGGCCGTGCTGCGCAGCGGGCGGTTCCCGACCAGGTCGTACGGGAAACGCTGCTCGCCGGTGGGTTCCGGTAGTGGACGGCAGCGCTCTCGCGCCCTACGCCGCGCGCGCGGAGCTTTCGCGCGGCCGGCGCCGCGTCGAGCCGGACGCGCCGGGGCGGTCGGCGTTCCAGCGCGACCGCGATCGGGTGATCCACTCCAGCGCGTTCCGCCGGCTCGAGTACAAGACGCAGGTCTTCGTCAATCACGAAGGCGATCTCTTCCGCACGCGCCTGACGCACTCGCTCGAGGTGGCGCAGATCGGTCGCGCGATCGCCCGGCAGCTCGGCGTCAACGAAGACCTCGTCGAGGCGATCTCCCTGGCGCACGACCTCGGGCACACGCCGTTCGGGCACGCGGGGCAGGACGCGCTGCACGAGTGCATGAAGGAGCACGGCGGATTCGAGCACAACCTGCAATCGCTGCGCGTGGTCGACGAGCTCGAGGAGCGCTACGGCGGTTTCAACGGCCTCAATCTCGCGTTCGAGACGCGCGAAGGCATCCTGAAGCACTGTTCGCTCGAGAATGCCCGCAAGCTCGGCGAGATCGGCGAGCGCTTCCTGCGCAAGTGGCAGCCTAGCCTCGAGGCGCAGATCGCCAACCTGGCCGACGAGATCGCCTACAACAACCACGACATCGACGACGGGCTGCGGTCGGGCCTGCTGCAGCTGGCGCAGCTCGAGGATGTCCCGCTGTTCGCGCGCCACGCGCGCGCGGTGCGCGCGGAGTACCCGGCGATTGGCGAGCGCCGCATGGTGAATGAAACCGTCCGTCGAATGATCAACACGCTGATCGTCGACCTCGCGACCGAGACCGCCCGACGGATCAGTTCGGCCCGGCCGGCGAGCATCGACGACGTCCGCCAGGCAGGGCCACTGGCGGCGTTCTCGCCCGACGTGCGGAGGGAGGCTGACGCCCTGAAGTCCTTCCTGCTGCACAACCTGTACCGCCACTTCCGTGTCATGCGGATGACGACGAAGGCCCGGCGGGTCGTGACCGAGTTGTTCCAGGCGTTCCACGACGAGCCGCGGCTGCTTCCGCTCGATCACCAGGCGCGCGCCGCCGAGGACAAGGCGCGGGCGATCGCCGACTACGTCGCCGGCATGACCGACCGCTACGCAATGAAGGAGCACCAGCGGCTGTTCGCCATCGACGAAGGCTGACGAGTGCAGAATCGGGGTCAGACCCCGATTTCGGAGCAGATGTGGCCCGGCTTCCCCGGTTGACGATCCCGGGCTTCCCCCACCACGTGATCCAGCGCGGCCACGACCGACGCGCGATCTTCGTCGACGACGCGGACCGTGAGCGGTACCTGTCGGCGCTGCGGGAGATCGCGGCGCCGGTCGGGTTGGCGGTCCATGCGTTCGTGCTGATGCCGAACCATGTCCACCTGCTCGTCACTCCGCAGGCGGCCGGGGATGTGGGGCGAGTCGTCCAGTCACTCGGCCGCCGCTACGTCCGCTGGTTCAACGACCGGCACGGTCGGACCGGTGGCCTGTTCGAGGGCCGCTACCGGTCGACCGTCGTCGAGGCCGACCGCTACCTCCTGGCGTGCATGCGCTACATCGAGTTGAACCCGGTCCGCGCCGGGTTCGTCCATGGGCCGGCGGAGTTCCGATGGTCCAGCCACGCCCACCATGTGGGCCAGGCCGTCGACCCGCTGATCAACGACCACCCCGTCTATTGGGCCCTTGGCAACACCCCCTTCGAACGCCAGGCCGCCTATCGGCACCTGTTCGAGCACGAGCCGCCGGATGAAGAACTGGCGACGATTCGCCGGTCCACCCACGGCGGCTGGCTCCTCGGCGCCGCCGATGCGGTGGCCCGGCTGACTCCGAGTCGCCGTCCGGTCGCTCGCAAGGCGGGACGTCCGCGGTTACCAGATCATGACTCTGTCCCCAATTAAATAAGCCCTACCTCCGACCTTGCCAAAAATCGGGGTCAGACCCCGATTTTTCTCCTTGCCCGGGTTGGTGCGCCGCAGTAGAGTCATCAGCCCCCCTCTGATTGCGCGAGGGTGCCCTGACTGGAGCTGCGATGACCGACCCCCAAACCCTCGAACACGCCGGACTGAACGGCCTGTACTCAGCCAGCCAGGAGCACGACGCGTGCGGCGTCGGATTCGTCGCGAACATCAAGGGACGGGCCAGCCACGGGCTGGTGCAGCAGGCGCTGCTGATCCTGCAGAACCTGGATCACCGCGGTGCCGTGGGCGCGGACGTGCTGTGCGGCGACGGCGCCGGAATCCTGATCCAGATCCCCGACGCGTTTTACCGCGAGGAACAGGCGAAGCAGGGCGTGACGTTGCCGCCCCCCGGCGAGTACGGGGTCGGAATGATCTTCCTGCCGCGGGAACACGCATCGCGGCTGGCGTGCGAACAGGAACTCGAGCGCACGGTCCGCGCGGAAGGCCAGGTGGTTCTCGGCTGGCGTGACGTGCCGATCGACCGCGAGATGCCGATGTCGCCGCTGGTGAAGGATCGCGAGCCGGTCATCCGCCAGATCTTCATCGGCCGCGGACCGGACGTAATGGTGCCGGACGCGCTCGAGCGCAAGCTCTACGTGATCCGCAAGACCGCCAGCCACAAGATCCAGGCGCTGAAACTGAAGCACGGCAAGGAGTACTTCGTGCCGTCGATCTCGACGCGCACGGTGGTCTACAAGGGCCTGCTGCTCGCCGACCAGGTCGGGCGCTACTACACGGACCTCGCCGATCCGCGCGTCGTCTCGGCCATCGCGCTGGTGCACCAGCGTTTCTCGACCAACACGTTCCCGTCGTGGGAACTGGCGCATCCGTACCGGCTCATCGCGCACAACGGCGAGATCAACACGGTCAAGGGCAACTTCAACTGGATCCGCGCCCGCGAAGGCGTGATGTCCTCGCCGGTGCTGCGCGAGGACCTGAACAAGCTCTTTCCGCTGATCTACGACGGCCAGTCCGACACGGCCTGCTTCGACAACGCGCTCGAACTGCTGGTAATGGGTGGCTATCCGCTCGCCCATGCGGTGATGATGATGATCCCCGAGGCGTGGGAGCAGCACACGACGATGGATGACGCGCGCCGCGCGTTCTACGAGTACCACGCGGCGATGATGGAGCCGTGGGACGGGCCGGCCGCCATCGCGTTCACCGACGGCGTGCGGATCGGCGCCACGCTCGACCGCAACGGCCTGCGCCCCGCGCGCTACGTCATCACCGACGACGACATGGTGGTGATGGCCTCCGAGGTCGGCGTGCTGCCGATCCCGGAAAGCCGCATCCTCAAGAAGTGGCGCCTGCAGCCCGGCAAGATGTTCCTGATCGACACCGAGCAGGGCCGCATCATCGACGACGCCGAGCTGAAGCAGCAACTCGCCGCCAGCAAGCCGTACAAGGAGTGGATCAAGCGCATCCGCATCAAGCTCGACGACCTGCCCGCCGGCGCCGGGGAGAAGCCGGCGTCGGCCGCGCGCGTCGACGTGCCGCTGCTCGACCGCCAGCAGGCGTTCGGCTACACGCAGGAAGACGTCAAGCTGCTGATGGAGCCGATGGCGCTGCAGGGCGAGGAGGCGATCGGCTCGATGGGCAACGACGCCGCGCTGCCGGTGCTGTCGAACAAGACCAAGCCGCTCTACAGCTACTTCAAGCAGCTGTTCGCACAGGTCACCAACCCGCCGATCGACCCGATCCGCGAGCAGATGGTGATGTCGCTGGTGAGCTTCATCGGGCCCAAGCCCAATCTGCTCGACATCAACAACATCAACCCGCCGATGCGCCTCGAGGTCAGCCAGCCTGTCCTCGACTTCAAGGACATGGCGAAAGTGCGTTCGATCGAGAACTACTCGTCGAACAAGTTCAGGTCGTTCGAGCTCGACGTCTGCTACCCGCTGGCGTGGGGCAAGGAAGGTGTCGAGGCACGCCTCGCGTCGCTGTGCGCCCAGGCGGTCGACGCAGTGAAGGCCGGCTACAACATCCTGATCGTCACCGACCGCTCGCTTGATGCCGATCACGTGGCGATCCCCGCGCTGCTCTCGACGAGCGCAGTTCACCAGCACCTGATCGCCGTGGGCCTGCGCACATCGACCGGGCTCGTGGTGGAAACCGGCTCGGCGCGCGAGGTGCATCACTTCGCGCTGCTCGCCGGCTACGGCGCCGAGGCCGTGCACCCCTACCTCGCGCTGGAGACGCTGATGGCGCTGCACGGCGCCGACGCCGACAAGGCGATCAAGAACTATGTAAAGGCAGTCGGCAAGGGCCTGAACAAGGTCATGTCGAAGATGGGCATCAGCACGTACATGTCGTACTGCGGGGCCCAGATCTTCGAGGCGGTCGGCCTGAACCGCGACCTCGTGGACAAGTACTTCCGCGGCACCGCGAGCAACGTTGGCGGCATGGGACTGTTCGAGGTGATGGAGGAGGCGGTGCGCAGGCATCGCGCCGCGTTCTCCGACGATCCGGTGCTCGCCACCATGCTCGACGCCGGCGGCGAATACCAGTGGCGCGTCCGCGGCGAGGAACACATGTGGACGCCGGACGCCATCGCCAAGCTACAGCACTCGACGCGCGCCAACTCCTACCAGACGTACAAGGAGTACGCGCAGATCATCAACGACCAGGGCCGGCGCCACATGACGCTGCGCGGCCTGTTCGAGTTCAGGATCGATCCAAAGAAGGCCATCCCGCTCGACGAGGTCGAGCCGGCGAAGGACATCGTCAAGCGCTTCGCCACCGGCGCGATGTCGCTCGGGTCGATCTCGACCGAGGCGCATTCGACGCTCGCGATCGCGATGAACCGCCTGGGCGGCAAGAGCAACACCGGCGAGGGCGGCGAGGACGAGCGCCGCTACCAGCAGGAACTGCGCGGCATTCCGATCCGCAGCGGCGACACGCTGGCCAGCGTGCTCGGAGCGGATCGCGTCGTCGCCGACATCCCGCTGAAGGAAGGCGACTCGCTGCGCAGCAAGATCAAGCAGGTCGCGTCGGGCCGCTTCGGCGTGACGACCGAGTACCTGGTCAGCGCCGACCAGATCCAGATCAAGATGGCGCAGGGCGCCAAGCCAGGCGAGGGCGGCCAGCTTCCGGGCCACAAGGTCAGCGAGTACATCGCGAAGCTGCGCTTCTCGGTGCCGGGCGTCGGCCTGATCTCGCCGCCGCCGCACCACGACATCTATTCGATCGAGGACCTCGCCCAACTGATCCACGACCTGAAAAACGCCAATCCGCAGGCGTCGATCAGCGTGAAGCTGGTGTCCGAAGTCGGCGTCGGCACGGTGGCGGCCGGCGTGGCGAAAGCCAAGGCGGACCACGTCACCATCTCCGGCCACGACGGCGGCACCGGCGCCTCACCGGTGTCGTCGATCAAGCACGCGGGCACGCCGTGGGAGCTTGGCCTCGCCGAGACGCAGCAGACGCTGGTGCTGAACCGCCTGCGTGGGCGCATCGCCGTGCAGGTCGACGGCCAGATGAAGACCGGCCGCGACGTCGTGATCGGCGCGCTGCTCGGCGCCGACGAGTTCGGCTTCGCCACCGCGCCGCTGGTGGTCGAGGGCTGCATCATGATGCGCAAGTGCCACCTGAACACCTGCCCGGTCGGCGTCGCCACGCAGGATCCGGCGCTGCGCGCGAAGTTCAAGGGCCAGCCCGAGCACGTCGTCAATTACTTCTTCTTCGTGGCCGAGGAAGTGCGCGAGATCATGGCGCAGCTCGGCATCCGTCGGTTCGAGGAACTCGTCGGCCGCGCCGACCTGCTGGACACGAAGCGCGGCATCGAGCACTGGAAGGCACGCGGCCTCGACTTCAGTCGCATCTTCTACCAGCCGAAGATGCCGGCCGACGTGGCGCGCCAGTGCGTCGAGTCGCAGGACCACGGCCTCGCAAAGGCGCTCGACCACAAGCTGATCGAGCAGAGCAGGCCGGCGCTGGAGCGCGGCGAGCGGGTCAGCTTCATCACGCCGATCCGCAACGTCAATCGGTCCGTCGGCACGATGCTGTCGTCGCTGGTCGCCCGGAAGCACGGTCACGCGGGCCTGCCGGACGACACCATCCACATCCAGCTGAACGGCACCGCGGGCCAGAGCTTCGGCGCGTTCCTCGCCCACGGCATCACGCTCGACCTCGTCGGCGACGCCAACGACTACACCGGCAAGGGCCTGTCCGGCGGCCGGGTGATCGTGCGCTGCCCGAACGACTTCCGCGGGGCCGGCACCGAGAACATCATCGTCGGCAACACGGTGCTGTACGGCGCCATCGCGGGCGAGGCGTACTTCAACGGCGTGGCCGGCGAGCGCTTCGCGGTCCGCAACTCGGGGGCGGCGGCGGTCGTCGAGGGCACCGGAGACCACGGCTGCGAGTACATGACCAAGGGCACCGTGGTCGTGCTCGGCGGTACGGGGCGGAACTTCGCGGCCGGCATGTCGGGCGGAATCGCCTACGTCTTCGACGAGAACGGCGACTTCGCCACGCGCTGCAACCAGTCGATGTGCGAACTCGAGCGCGTGCTGCCGGCCGCCGAGCAGCAGGAGAAGATCGACGAGGCCGTATGGCACCTCGGCGAGACCGACGAGTTCATCCTGCGCGGCCTGGTCGAGAGCCACTTCCGCCACACCGGAAGCCTGCGCGCACGCATGATCCTCGACCAGTGGCCGGCGATGCGTGCGAAGTTCGTGAAGGTGTTCCCGAACGAGTATCGACGGGCGCTGAAGGAACTGGCGGCGGCGCAGGAAGCGCCGGCGCAGCGGATGGCCGCATAGTGATCATTGGCCCGACCGATGCGCGCTCCACAGGCGCCGTGGCCGCGGCGGCTGCAATGGCTGCCCGGACTGCTGCTGAGCTTGCCGCTCGCGCTGCTGCTGTGGTCGCTGCGCGGCGCGGGCGAGGACGTGCGAACGACCATCGCCGTGGTCGGCGGTGCTGCTGGCACTGCCCTGGGTGATTCCGGCGATGGTGCTGGTGGCGGCGCTGTCGGTGCCGGTCTACATGTGGCTGCACACCAAGGGACCGGTGCCGCCGGTGCTGGAGTGGCTCGGCGGCACGGTGCTGGTCGCAGCGGTGATCGGGGCGCACATCAACGCTGCCCTGGGATGGCTGTGGATGCATCGAGGCAGGGCGGTGCCGGAACCGGGCATCGGCGACTTCCTGAAGCGCCGATCGCCCGGCGCAAAACGACGAACTGACGACGCGGGATAGCGATGGGGAAGATCACGGGATTCATGGAGTACCAGCGCCTGGAGGAGGCCGCCGAGGCGCCGCAGTCGCGCATGAAGCACTGGCGCGAGTTCGTCGTGCACCTTTCCGACGAGCAGGGCAAGGTCCAGGCGGCGCGCTGCATGGATTGCGGCATCCCCTTCTGCAACAACGGCTGCCCGGTCAACAACATCATTCCGGACTTCAACGACCTCGTGTATCGCCAGGACTGGAAGGCGGCGCTCGACGTCCTGCACAGCACGAACAACTTTCCCGAGTTCACCGGCCGCGTCTGTCCGGCGCCCTGCGAGGCCGCCTGCACGCTGAACATCGAGGACGTGCCGGTGGGGATCAAGTCGATCGAGCACAAGATCATCGACAAAGGGTGGGAAGAGGGCTGGGTCGTGCCGCAGCCGCCGAAGGTGAAAACCGGCAAGACGGTCGCGGTCGTCGGCAGCGGGCCGGCGGGCCTCGCGGCCGCGCAGCAGCTGGCGCGCGCCGGCCACGATGTCACGGTGTTCGAAAAGAACGACCGCGTCGGCGGCCTGCTGCGCTACGGCATTCCCGACTTCAAGATGGAGAAGTCGCACATCGACCGCCGGGTCGAGCAGATGCAGGCCGAGGGCGTGAACTTCCGAACCGGCGTGCTGGTGGGCAAGCCGAAATTCGACGGCGGCGTCACCAACTGGTCGAAGCAGGCGATCGATTCAAGCCAGTTGCTGAAGGAGTTCGACGCAGTCGTGCTGTCCGGCGGCGCGGAGCAGCCGCGTGATCTCCCGGTGCCCGGCCGCGAGCTGAAGGGCGTGCACTTCGCGATGGAGTTCCTGCCGCAGCAGAACAAGGTCGTGGCTGGCGACAAGGTCAAGGAACAGATCCTCGCGACCGGCAAGAACGTCGTCGTGATCGGCGGTGGCGACACCGGCTCGGACTGCGTCGGCACGTCGAACCGACACGGCGCCAGGTCGGTCACGCAGTTCGAACTGCTGCCGCAGCCGCCGGCGAAGGAAGACAAGGAAATGACCTGGCCGTACTGGCCGGTGAAGCTGCGCACGTCGAGCTCGCACGAGGAGGGCGTGACGCGCGACTGGTCGGTCACGACCAAGCGCTTCGAGGGCGACGGCAAGGGCAACGTGCGCGCGCTTGTCGCCGCGCGCGTCGAGTGGCAGAAGGACCCGGCCACCGGGGTGCAGAGGATGGTCGAGGTGCCCGGTTCCGAGTTCGAGATTCCCGCCGATCTCGTCCTGTTCGCGATGGGTTTCGTGGCACCGGTGGCTTCGGTGCTCGAATCGTTCGACGTCGAGAAGGACGCGCGCGGCAACGCGCGCGCGGCGACCGAGGAGTCGAAGAACGGGCCGCGGCCCTACGCGACGAACGTCGACAAGGTCTTCGCCGCCGGCGACATGCGGCGCGGGCAGAGCCTCGTCGTGTGGGCGATCCGCGAGGGTCGGCAGTGTGCGCGTGCGGTTGACGAGTACCTGATGGGCAGCAGCCGTCTTCCACGCTGACCCTCACGGATCGCCCAGCGCTCGCTGCGCGAGCGCGGGCATGTCGAGAGCGCGCGCGACCGCGCGCGCCGCGCGAAGGTCGGCAGTGTGCGCGTGCGGTTGACGAGTACCTGATGGGCAGCAGCCGTCTTCCACGCTGACCCTCACGGATCGCCCAGCGCTTGGCAGACGAACGCGCGGGCATCACGGGAAAGCGCGGGAACGCGCGCGCTGCGCAAAGGCCGTTCAAGCGGACGACGCAGGTGTCACGGAGGCCCGCGCGGCCGGCCACGTGAGTCGCGCGCAGAACCCGTGGCCATCGGCCTCGGCACTCTCGAGCGACAGGTGGCCCCCGTGGGCGCGCGCGACGGACGCCGCGAGGGTCAGTCCGAGGCCGAGCGCCGAGTCGATCTCGCCCGACCGCTCGAAGCGCTGCAGTGAGTTTTCAAGGCGCGCGAGCGCCTCCTTCGAGACACCCGGACCGTCGTCCCTGACCTGGACGGACTGCTGGTCAGCCGAGCAGTGCGCCTGCAACTGGATGTGTCGAGCACCGTGGCGCGCGGCGTTGTCGACGAGATTCGCGACGGCGACCGCGAGCAGGTCCGAATCGCCGCTCATCACGCCCGCGCTCACCAGTTGGCTTGCGTCGACTTCGATCCCGCGCGCGGCAGCGACGGTCGCCAGTTCGGTCGCGTCGAACTGTCTCCAGTGCACTCCGTCGGTGGCGCGCGTCATCGAGAGCAGCGCCTCGACTACGCCGACGAGGCGTTGCGCCGAAGCGCTCGCCATCCCGATCCGCTGCGCCACCGCGGGCGGCGCGAGCGCGCCTGCGACCTCCAGCTGCGCGCTGAGGCCGGCGAGCGGCGTGCGCAGCGAGTGCGCGGCGTGCGCCGAGAACGCGTGTTCGCTCCTCAGCTTCGCCTGCAGCCGGCCCAGCATGGCGCCGAGTTCGCCGTAGGCGCGAACCAGTTCGCTGCGGGGCAGCCTCGCCGCCGGCAGGTGAACGGTATCCGGGCCGATCGACTCGATCGCCTGCGCGAAGTCCGCGATCGGACGAAGCTCCTGCCGGATGGCCCAGGCGAGGATCGCGCAGGCCACGAGTCCCAGCGCGAGCACCGTTCCTCCGGCCGCGGCCGCCGCCGTGTACTGCGCGCGATGCAACTCAGCCAGCGGCACGGCGACCTGAAGCCAGAGGTCCTGCCCGGGGATCGTGTAGGTGGCGAGACCTCCGGCGCGCTGGTGCCCTTCGACGAGCGGCACCGCGGGCCACGGTTCATCCGGTGCGCTGTGCGACCGAGCCACCAGCCGGCCGGTCGAAGCGCGCAGCTGCCATTGCAGGACCTCCTGGTGCGGAGGCGCAGGCAGCGCGCGGCCGTGCGAAATCGCTTCGACTTCAACCTCGTGCTCGGCGAGGATGACGAGCGCCTGCGCGGCTTCCTCCAGCGCGGATTCCATCGACGTGCGCACCTGGAAGCTCACGGCGAAGGCCGCCGCGATCGCGCTGATGACTGACCACAGGAGGACCGTCGCCAGCGTCCGTCGCAGCAGGCGTGTCTGGATCGACGGGTTGTTCGCGCCGCTCATGCGCGTCAGGCCTTCATCCGGTATCCCATCCCGCGCACCGTCTCGATGACCTCGTGCCCGAGCTTGCGCCGCAGGCTGGCGACGTGCACTTCCACGGTGTTGCTGGACACGTCCACCTCGAATCCGTAGAGCAGCTCTTCGAGCGTCGTGCGCGACAGGATGCGGCCTGCGCGCCGCATCAGCGCTTCCAGCAGGGCGTACTCGCGCGCGGTCAGGTCGACAGGCGCGCCTTTGAGTGTGACCACTTGCCCCGCTCGTTCCAGAGCGATCTCTCCGATGGTGAGAATTCCGGTCGCGTGTCCCGCGGCCCGCCGTGACGTCGCGCGGATCCGGGCCGCGAGTTCGGCCAGTTGGAACGGCTTGATCAGGTAGTCATCCGCTCCGGCATCGAGTCCCTCGATGCGGTCGTTCAGGGAGTCCCGCGCCGTCAGCAGCAGCACCGGCGTGTGCTGGTTCCCGCCGTGCCCCGACCGCAGTTGCCGCAGCCAGTCCACGCCCGATCCATCCGGCAAGCGCCAGTCGAGCAGGATCACGTCGAACGGACTTTCAGCTGCAGCGCGGGCCGCGGCGACCGTCGTGACCCAGTCGACGGCGTGACCGCGCGTCTTCAGGTACGCGCGCACCGCGTCGCCCAACGTAAGGTCGTCTTCGACGAGAAGCAAACGCATGAGTCGGCTTCGCTTGAGATTCGCATCGGGCAGCCCGCCCGATGCGGGACCCACTTGCCTTTTCGCAAGAATGGCATCGGCGTCGAGATGCGCATGCTGTCAGATCAAGGAGTCGACCGGCAGCCGCCTCGGCATCAAGGTCCTCGAGGGTGCGCGAGGCCTGGTGCACGGGCGCCTCATCGCGAAGTGCTGCGACGCCGCCGCCGTCCTGCGCTCTTGATCAGGGTCACGGCGGCCGGCACTAGCCGGAGTGAATCCCTCCTAGCTTCAGCTTCGCTTCAGGACGGCTCCCTAGGTTGGGAAGCGTAGTAGCGGAATTCGGGCGGCAGCTCAAATGGGGATCGACTCGAGAAATTGTCTCGCTGCAATGGCTGTGGCACTGCTGGCGGTCTCACAGGGCGTCGGCGCACAGAAGCCCAGTCACGACGAAGAGCGCGCGCGGGATAGCGAGATCTGCGGCTACCAGCTGATGACGGAACGCGAGCGGACGCACTACCGCGAGCGGCTCCAGCGCAGCGGCGGCAGCGAGGAACTCGAGCGGATCCGGAGCGAGCACCGCGAGCAGATGCAGGCGCGCGCCAGGGAGCGCGGCGTTGTCCTGTCCTGCGACAAAGCCGGGGAAACCAGGCAGATCAAGGCGAGGGAGGCGCTGCAGTCCGATGGCAGCGGCCGTCTGGAGCCGTGGTCGGCGGCGGCTGTTGCCGCTCGGGCTGAAGGCGGGGGCGGAAGTGGACGTCGTTGAACCAATTCGATCTTGTTTCGATGTGATGAAGGGGAACCCAGACAGAACTTCGGTCGGGGAAGAGAAGCACCAAGCGAGGGAGTGAACATGAACAGATGGATCAAGGCACTGACAGCGGCGCTGCTGTTCGGCGTGCTGGCGGCCTGTGGCGGGGATGACGACCCCGTACCGGCATCCACGACGCCGACCGTGACGCTTCCTGCGGTTCCATCGAGTCTCTCAGTGGAACCGGGCGACCAGGTGAACACCGTGCAGTGGTTGGCGGTACCGACGGCAACTTCCTACACGTTGTACTGGTCGGACACGAGTCCGCTGACGAAGGCGACGGCAACGGCGATTCCCAACGCCGTGTCGCCCTTCAAGCACACCGGGCTGACGAACGGCAAGCTGCTCTATTACGCGGTCACGGCGCGGAATTCCGCGGGCGAGAGCGAACTCTCGTCGGTGATCGGCGCAATGCCGGTGGCACCGGTCCCCGCAGCGCCGGTGTCGGTGAACGCCTCGGCGGGTGACGCAGCGGTCACGCTCGCGTGGTCGCCGGTGTCTGGCGCCGATTCGTACAACGTCTACTGGTCGAAGGCGGCTGGCGTGGTGCCAGGCGCGGCTGGCGTGACGCTGATCGACAAGGTCGCGGCGACGAGCTACTCGACCACGTCGGACTCACCAACGGCGACAAGTACTACTACATCGTCACGGCGGTGAACACCGGCGGCGAGAGCGTCGCATCGTCCGAGACGTCGGCGACACCGATGCCTCCGGCACCGGGAGCGCCGGCGAACTTCGCGGCCACCGGTGGCGACGCGCAAGTGCAACTCACATGGTCGCCGGTCACCGACGCGACGTCCTACAACGTCTATTGGTCGAAGACCGCTGGGGTCGCTCCGGGAGGAGCGGGTGTCACGAAGATTCCGGCCCTGGCGACGACCAGCTACACGCAGACGGGCCTGACGAACGGCGACACGTACTACTACATCGTCAGCGCAACCGGCATGGCAGGTGAAGGCTCGGCGTCGGCGGAGAAATCCGCGCGGCCGCTGCCGCCCCCGCCGCCGGCTCCGCTCGGCGTCACGGCAATCGCACCGAAGGACGTGGCCGAGGTCATCGTGCAGTGGTACGACGTCCCGAACTACCCGTCGTCGACGGCCCCGATCCAGCTCGGCTACAACGTCTACCGAGGGCTGCAGCCAGGCGTCGCGACGTACTTCCAGGACGCGACGCGTGCGACCAAGTTCGCCAACGTGACTGCGCCGTTCGTCGATACGGCAGTAGCGACGGCAACGACCTACTACTACGTCGTCACGGCCTTCGTGCCGGCGATTCCTGACGTTGCGAGCGTCCCATCGGGAGAAGTCACGGCGACGGTCGCAAGGGCCGGCGGAGAAGGGGGTGGAGAAGAGCCGACGGGTTCGTTCGGCAACAACCTGTCGGTGCCGTTGATCTTCGCCGACAGCTACGGACTCACCGGCGCCCTGATCACCGGAACCTGGCCGGGCATCGGTCCGTTCGCCACGATTCCGGTGTTCGACTTCAACACCGGGTTGCGGCCGCTGTCGACCGAGACTCTGACGGAGTTCCCGTACTTCGATACCTCGACGGCGGTGGCGATATCCGGCGTGACGTACTTCCCGCAGGGAACGGCGAGCGTCTGGGAGGCCGAGTGGCGCAACAACGCCGCGGGCGCCCAGCTCGAAGTGATCGTCGACTGGGGGGACGCGCTGCTGAGCCGGTCCTACACGCAAAACTCGGTGATCCGCATCGAGACGATCCTGAAGCAGGACGCGACGATCGCCGGAGTTACCGACACGATGACCGCCTACACGATGAAGCTGGTGTCAGGGCAGCAGACGACAGAACTGCAGGGCACGGACAAGTCGACGTACGCGTCCGCGACCCGCAACGTGTTCGCGATCAACGCGCGGCTGAAGATCGAGAAGCTCGCCGCGGATGGCAGCACCGTTGAAGCGGTCGTCTACGACAAGGCGGTGTACGAAGGCTTCGGCACCACCGAGGGCGGTGCCGAGGGCGGCGGCAAGACGAACGATTCGGCGTATGGCGCCGAGCTGAACCAGGCCGGACTGATCGTCTACGGCAAGAACTTCTTCATGACCCAGGTGACCGGCGTTGCGCAGAAGACCGGCCTGTACCGCGTCACGTTCAGCCTCGATCCGGAGGCGACGATCGGTAGTGTGAAGGTACCCAACCACATCAAGATGGTAAGCAAGACCGACGCGGGTGCAACGCTGTCGACCGACGGGCTCAGCACGTCGGTGGTGTTCACCGTGAACTGAGCCTCTTGCCGGGTGGAAGCGATGGACGCGGACTGCACGACCGGACCTGCTTCGGAACTGCGCGTGTCCATCGCGTCCAGCAATCCTTGCGGCTCCGTCTCCCTCCCGGGGGACGGAGCCGCGCTGCTTCAAGCGGTTCGGCACGTCAGCGTCACAGATCGGGCCGCAGGCCGAGCGTTGCTGCCGTCAATGGCGGACCCACCACACGGTCACGGCGAATCCGGCGTTGTAGATCGAGTGAAGGGCCATGGCGGGCAGCACGCTGCCGAAGCGTTCCCGCAAGTGACCGAACACGAGGGAAGGTGCGGCCACGGCGATCGCCCACGCGGGCGGCTGTGCCATGAAGTGCAGCGCGACGAACGCGACCGTCGTGCCGAGATTCGCGATCGAGACCGGCCCGATCCTGCGGGCCCATCCGCGGTCCAGCAGCCTTCCTTGCAGGGCGCCGCGGAACGCGAACTCCTCGACTGCCGGTTGAAGGACGACGAGCGCAAGCAGGGCAGTCGCGGCGAAGTTCACTTGCATGCGTTCGCCGACCCACTGGCCGAGTGCGATCCAGACGGGCACGGCGGCGAGCGCCGCGAGCACGAAGTGCGGGTCGCCCAGCCAGTGCCACCAGCCAGAGTCGGGCCTTCCAAGGCCGAGGGCCTGGCGCAGGCCGGTCGAGGTGGAGGGTTTCGAATCAGTCGTCAAGGCGCAATCGTGCAGCGTGGACGGGAGGGCGTTGACGGCTTGTGCAACGGTTTCTGCAGGCAGTCATTGCATTGCGTGCGGCGGCCCGGACGGGATCGGAGGAAGCGCCCTTCGTCGGGCCTTCCCGTCGCGCCCGGAGGCACGTTACCAAGGGGATCAAGATGGCCGTCAAACTCAGGATTGGAGCGGCGGTTGCGCTGTGCGTAGTCGCTGCCGCAGTGTACGCAGCGACGGCGCTGCGTTTCGGCGCGGAGGTCAACGTCAGCCGGACGGCAACGCCGACCGAGAAGGCGAAGGTCGTGCGCCTGGCCTACCTGCACGGAGGCACGTTCCGTAAGGTCTGGCTGTTCACCTATGCCGACGGGCCGCTCGACCGGGAGAACGTGTACGCGCGCCATTCGTTCGACGAAGGCGTTACGTGGTCCGACCCGGTCCTGCTGTCGCGCGACGCGGCGAACGTCCCCACAGGCGGCCAGACGATCACGGTCAAGGGATCGCTCAGCTTCGTGGCCGACAACGGGAAGCCGACGATCTTCGCTCCGCCGACGACGTCCGGGCCGACCGTCGCGATCATCTGGAACAGCGCCTACTGCCCGCAGGACCCGGCCGCGACGAGCAACGCCGGCACGTACTTCAGCCCGGTCCAGGGCGCCGGTGACTTCGACGAAGACGGAGTGCCGGACCGGCCCTTCCACTGCGTCTGGGTGGCGACCACGACCGATGGCGAGCTTGGGAACTGGGACGTGCAGCAGCTCACCAACGGCGAGCGCGACGCGATTGGCGAAGTGATATCGGGTAGTTCCACCGGCAGCGCCTTCGCGATGGCGTGGCAGGAAGACCCGGCTGGATTGCAGCCCGGAGAGGGCGAGGGACGTGGCGACGGCGGCATGGGGTCTCACACCACGGGTGGAACCAACATCTGGTACACGCATGCGCCGGCCCCGAACGGGACGACCTTGCGCGCAAACATCGTGCAGCTCAGCGACAACAACGCGCAGGGGACGGGCCTGCCCGGCGCCTCGCGCCCGAACCTCCAGCTCAGTGGAACGACGGCGGTGGTCGCGTATGAGGAGACCGCATGCGTCGGCGGCAGTTCCGGAAAGTGCATCGTCTACCACGCGTTTCCATATGCGGCGCACGATGCCAACTACGCCGGAACGATCATCAGCGACGTCACGCAGAACTCGAGACGGGTGCGGTTCTTCCTGCAGGGCGCATCGGCTGCTGGAACGTCGCCACTGAGAGCGGTAGTGCTCTGGCGCCAGACGCCCTTCGTGACGCCGGCGGCACCTTCGGACATCATGCTTCGGCGCGGGCTGGTCGATACGGCGGCGCGTCCGGGATCGACGGGTTTCCTGCCAAGCGACATCCTCGCGGACACGCCGCAGAACATGACCAACATGGCGCGGTTCGGCGGCAACGCAAACGCTCATCGCGCCGTGGTGCGGGGCAGCTTCGTCGGACTCGCCTACGACCTGACGCCGGACATGGACGCGGCGAATCCCGAGAAGACCGCGGTGCCGACGGCCAACTACAACCTGTTCTTCACACGGTCCACGAAGAGCGGTGAGGCCGGCAGCTGGAGCCCGGCGCAGAACCTGTCGCGCATCGACTCGCCCACGCTCACCGTGGTGGAGCCGCGGATGGTGCCCACGCCGGGAACGGTCGTGAATCCGCTGACCGGTTCGCCGGACGCGGGCGACACGCAGAACCCGAATGTGATCTATGCCTGCTTTGCGACCGAGACCAACACGCTGGTCGGCCAGTCCGGGCGGGTCTACGTGTCGCGCTCGCTCGACCAGGGCGCGACCTTTGAGCCCTTCGTCCCGGTGTCGGCATCGACGGGCGGGCAATCGGAATCGCAGTTGCGACCCAGTCCGGATGGCTCGTCGACGGTGGTGCTCTGGATGGGCGAGCAGACGCCAGGCGATCCGGCGACGAAGGACGCGATGTTCGCTAGCGGATATCCGTTCGAGCTTCCGGATCTCGCGTTGACGGCGGGCAGTGCCTCGTTGTCGAGGAATTCCACCCTCGCGCTGGCGCTGAACGTGTTCAACCGCGGCACCGGCGGCGCCAGCAACGTGGTGCTGAACGGAACCGTGCCGAACGGGCTGGTCCCGGTGAGTGCGACCGACCCCGGCGCCTGCACTGTCAGCGGGATGGACTTCACCTGCACGATCCCGACGATCGCGCCCAGCAAGCGCGGCGCGGTGGCCCTGACCGTGACCGGGGCGGCCGAGGGCGAGCATCTGATCACCATGCGCGTTGCCAGCGAGGAGCCGGACGGGAATGTGACGGACAACGTCGGGACACTGACGGTCAGCGTCACGCCTGAGTTGTCCGCCAATCCTCCCGTGCCGGTCCAGCCGCCACCGCCGCAGCTGCCGCCTTCGCAGCCGCCCGCGACGACGCCGACGCCTCCTCCAGCCACTTCGCCGCCGATCGCGGCAACAACGGCAGACAGTGGAGGCGGATGCACGACAGCGCGGTCCGGAGCCCCGCTTGACCCGATGCTGTTGCTGCTTGCCGGGCTGGGCCTGATGGGCCTGCAGCGGAGATCGCACTCAGGGAATTGCTCCGCCAGCGGACCAGTTCAGCCACTCACCCGCATGTAACGGCCAACTCGCGCCCCGCTGGCTCCTGACCGGCGATCGAATCAGCCGCCCTGATCCCCACGATCACGGTCGGCCAGCGTGGGCGTGACCAGACACCCGTGACGCAGTCGCGGCCTGCGCCCCGGGCACTCCCGGGGCGTTGCCCTGCTTACCTCCGGCACTCGCTGCATGGACGGCCAGGCGCGATGCGGTAGATTTCCGGCGCCGCACGAATATCCGTGCTGCTCGAAGTCGGCCGCAGGCCGCGCATGCCACGCATCTACCACCGCTCCCTGACGGTCGCGCCCGAATCGATCGACGCCGTCGGCCACGTGAACAACCGCGAGTACCTCCGTTGGATGGAGGAGATCGCGGTCGAGCACTCTGCGGCGCAAGGTTGGCCGATGGAGCGCTACTTCGCGGCCGGCAATGCCTGGGTGGCCGCGACGCACTTCCTCGAGTACCTCCGCCCCGCGTTCTCCGGTGACACGCTCGACGTCTACACGTGGATCGCGACATGGAACCGTCGCACTTCCGTCAGGCGCTATGCGGTGACGCGCCAGCGCAAGATCCTCGCGCGCGGCGAAACCTGCTGGACCTTCGTCGAGCTCGCGACCGGTCGCGCCTGCGACCTTCCCGAAAGCGTGACCGGGGCCTTCGTCGTCGTGCCTGAGGGCGACGAGGAGCTGAGGTCGCTCGGGCTTGCACGTCGCGAGCGGCAGCGCGCGACGATACCGCCGGCGGCCTGAGAGCGGGCTCGCGCGGCTGCTACGCTGCGCACCCTCCGGTGCGACCGGGGCCGACAACAGCGATCAAGTGAAGGGGAACCGATGTTCAGGGCATTGATGGGCCTGCTGGCCTTGGTAGTGGGCTTCGCGGCCCAGGCGCAGGACGCTGGCACGCTGAAGAAAATCCGCGACTCGAAGTCGATTTCGCTCGGGTACCGCACCGACTCGCCGCCGTTCGCGTTCCGTGGACCCGACGGACAGCCTGCGGGCTATTCCGTGGACCTGTGCAAGCGCGTCGCCACGAGCGTCGAGCGCTCCCTTGGCGGCGGCACGATCGCCATCAAGTGGGTGCCGTTGACGGCGGCGGACCGGTTCGACCAGGTCACGAAGGGCACCGTCGACCTCGAGTGCGGCAACACCTCGGCCACCCTCACGCGGATGGAGAAGTTCGACTTCTCCAACCTGATTTTCGTGGACGGCGGCGCGGTGCTGGTGCTGGCCGAATCGAAGAACGGGCGGTTGGCGGATTTCGCCGGCAAGACCGTGGGCGTCGTCGCGGGCACGACCACCGAGCAGAACCTGAAGTCGGCGCTGAAGGACAAGCTCATCGATGCCAGGGTGATCGCCATGAAGGACGAGGCCGAGGCGATGACCGCTCTGCAGGACAGGAAAGTCGACGGCTACGCGGCCGACCGCGTGAAGCTCGTCGGCCTGGTAGCGGTTGCGAAGTCCGATACGAAGTACCGCCTCGTGCAGGACGAGTTCAGCCTCGAGCCGTACGCGCTGATGATGCGACGTGATCCGGCGTTCCGCCTCGCCGTCAATCGCGGTCTGTCCCAGGTCTATCGGTCGGGCGCAATTGGCGAGATCTACGACCGCTGGCTCGCACCGCTGGGGAAGGCGGGCCCGCTGCTGCAGATGATGTTCATGCTCAACGCAACGCCCGAGTGATGTGCCGCGGACGTCGGGGCGCGTCTCGCCCCGGCGTCAAGTTCCTGAGCGGGACCTGCGGAACGCGTTATCCCTGTCCTGACCGATGGAAAACTGCGGCAGGCGATCTTGTCCGCCGTGAGACAATGGCGCCCCTCCGCCAGCCTCCCCCGGCCAGCGGCGCTGCGTCCCCAATTCCAGCGGATGCGGTGGCCTCGCTCGACAATGAACAACGACAATCTCGTCCAGATCGATCGCGTGACGTTCGGCTATGACCAGCGGGTCATCCTGTCGGACATCACGATGGCTTTCCCGCGCGGCAAGGTCATCGCGATCATGGGTGGTCGCGGGTGCGGCAAGACCACGCTGCTGCGCCTGATCGGCGGCACGCTGACGCCGCAGCGGGGCAGGGTGTCGTTCGACGGCGCGCCGGTGAACCCGCTGCGATCGCGAGTCGCTGTACGCGCTGCGGCGCCGGGTCGGCATGCTGTTCCAGTTCGGCGCGCTGTTCACCGACATGACCGTGTTCGACAACGTCGCCTTTCCGCTGCGCGAACACACCGACGCTGCCGGAACCGATGATCCGCGACCTCGTGCTGATGAAGCTGCACGCGGTGGGCCTGCGCGGCGCGGCGCAGCTGAAGCCGGCGGACCTGTCCGGCGGGATGGCGCGGCGCGTCGCGCTGGCGCGCGCCATCGCGCTCGACCCGAACTGATCATGTACGACGAGCCGTTCGCCGGGCTCGATCCGATCTCGCTCGGCGTCGCGGCCAACCTCATCCGCCGGCTGAACGACGCGACCGGCGCGACGTCACTGGTCGTGTCGCACGACGTGCACGAGTGCTTCCTGATCAGCGACTACGTCTACGTGATCTCGTCGGGCCGCATCGTCGGCCACGGCACGCCCGCCGAGGTGCAGGCATCCGACGATCCGGAGGTCCGCCAGTTCATCGACGGGGAACCGGACGGTCCCGTCAAGTTCCATTACCCGGCCGCTGCGTACGGCGCCGACCTGGGGCTGCGGCCGTGAGCGCTGCCGAACTTCTGAGACGGCTCGGCGTGTGGGCGCTCGGCCTGCTGCGCGGCCTCGGGCACAGCGCGTTCTTCCTGGTCGACCTGGTGCGCAGCCTGCCGTGGGCGCTGCGGCGTCTCTACCTGACCGTCGCGCAGATCCACTCCATCGGAAACTACTCGCTGGTCATCATCGCGGCCTCCGGGCTGGCCGTTGGTTTCGTGCTCGCGCTGCAGGGCTACTACACGCTCAGCCGCTACGGCGCCGCGGAGTCGCTTGGCCTTCTGGTCGCGTTGTCGCTGGTGCGCGAACTCGGCCCGGTCGTGACCGGGCTGCTGTTCGCCGGCCGCGCGCGGCACGTCGCTGACGGCCGAGATCGGCCTGATGAAGGCCGGCGAGCAACTGGCCGCGATGGAGATGATGGCCGTCGACCCGAAGGAGCGCGTGCTCGCGCCGCGGTTCCTGGCAGGCATCATCGCCATGCCGCTGCTGGCGGCGATGTTCTCGGCCGTCGGCATCCTCGGCGGCTACGTCGTGGGCGTGCTGATGATCGGCATCGACCCCGGCGCATTCTGGTCGCAGATGCAGGACGGGGTCGACGTCTGGGACGACGTCGGCAACGGCATCATCAAGAGCGCGGTGTTCGGCATCGCCTGCACGTTCGTCGCGCTCTACCAGGGGTACGAGGCGCAGGCGACGCCCGAAGGCGTGGCGCAGGCCACCACACGCACGGTCGTCGTCTCGTCGCTCGCCGTGCTCAGCCTCGATTTCGTGCTCACCGCGCTGATGTTCAGCGCGCCGCGTTAGAACGGAGTGTGCAATGGGACGCAAGGGTATTGAGACGCTGGTCGGCCTGTTCGTGCTGCTCGGACTGCTGGCGATCGTGTTCCTGGCGCTGAAGGCCGCGAACCTCGCGACTTTCCGCATCGGCGGCACGTATGCGGTCACCGCCAAGTTCGACAACATCGGTGGCCTCAAGGTGCGCGCGCCGGTGAAAAGCGCCGGTGTAACGATCGGCCGCGTGGCCGCCATCGCACTGGATACCAGCAGCTACCAGGGCACGGTGACGATGGAACTCGAGGAGGACGTCGCGTTTCCGACCGACACCTCGGCGAAGATCCTCACGTCCGGCCTGCTCGGCGACCAGTACATCGGCCTCGAACCGGGCGGTTCGGAGCAGAACCTGAAGGCGGGCGACCAGATCAGGATGACGCAGTCCGCCGTCGTGCTGGAGAACCTGATCGGCCAGTTCCTGTACAGCAAGGCCGCCGAACCGGGCGGCGAACAGAAGTAACCGGGCGGAGGACGATCGATGACTGACGAAATGCTTGCACACCGGCGGCATGGGGACTTCCCGATGCGCGGGCTGCGCCGCGCCCTCGGCGTGGCCGCGCTGGTGCTGCTGGCCTTCCTGGCGGGATGCGCCACGGTTCCGCCGAATGCGGGCCAGGATCCGCGGGACCCGATGGAGTCCTTCAATCGGCAGGTGTTCGAGTTCAACGAGGGCCTCGACAAGGTGGTGCTGAAGCCGCTCGCGCAAGCCTACGACAAGGTGGTGCCCGTCCCGGTGCAGGAGTGCCTTTCGAACGGCTTCAGCAACCTGCGTGAGCCGTCGAACGCCCTGAACAACCTGTTGCAGGGCAAGGCAAGCACGGCGGTGTCCGACGTGTGTCGCTTCGCGATCAACACGACGGTGGGCCTGCTCGGGTGCTTCGACGTCGCTGCCCGCATGGGCCTCGAGAAGAGCCGCGAGGACTTCGGCCAGACACTGGCGGTCTGGGGCGTGGGCAACGGGCCCTTCCTGGTGCTGCCGCTGTTCGGGCCGAGCACGATCCGCGACACGGCGGGCCTCGGCGTCGAAACGGTGCTCGACGTCAACTTCTGGATCGAGAACGTGTCGGTCCGCAACACGATCTTCGGCGTGCGCACGGTCAGTTTCCGCCATGAACTGCTGAAGGCGGACGACCTGATCGCCGGTGCGGCGCTGGACAAGTACACGTTCATCCGGGACGGCTACCTGCAGCGACGCCGCAACCTCGTGTACGACGGCAATCCCCCGCGCGAGAAGGACCCGTACGACGAGGAAGACGAGCCGGCGGCGGACGAGGGTAAGGGTAGGCCCGGTCCACCGGCGGACGGCACCGGCGTTAAGCCGTCATCCGCGCCGCAACCGGCGCAGTAACGCTTTCATTGAATGGGTGATCGATGTCCCTGCTGAAGATGATCAAGTCCCTGGGTAGGCCGCTTGCGTTCGGCGCCGCCCTGCTGGCCGCCGGCGCCGCCTCGGCGCAGACCCCGCCCGCCACGCCGTCCGCCGCCGCCGCGCCCGAAGTGCTCGTGCGCGACCTGTCGAACGAGGTCCTCGCCACGATCAAGGCCGACAAGGAGCTCGCGAGCGGCGATGTCAACCGGGTGCAGAAGCTCGTCGACGAGAAGATCCTTCCGTACGTCGAGTTCGAGAAGATGACCCGGCTCGCCGTGGGCCGCGGCTGGCGCCAGGCCACGCCCGAGCAGCGCGCCGCGCTGACGCGCGAGTTCCGCACCTTGCTCGTCCGGACCTACAGCGGGGCGCTGTCGCAGGTGACCGACCACAAGGTGGAACTGCGGCCGTTCCGGGCCCAGCCCACCGATACCGACGTGCTTGTGCGCACCAACGTCGTGGCGTCGCGCGGCGACCCGATCCAGCTCGACTACCGGCTGGAGAAGACCGGCGCAGGCTGGAAGATCTACGACGTCAACATCCTCGGCGTGTGGCTGGTCGAGAACTACAAGACCCAGTTCGCCTCGCAGATCAACGCCGGCGGCGTCGACGGCCTGATCAAGACGCTGACCGATCGCAACAGGCAGCTCGAGCAGGGCAAGAAGGCCTGAGCCCGGCCATGCGCGTCGACACGACCGACATCGGCATGAACAGCGCGGCCGCGCTCGCCGCGGCAGGAATCGAAGCGATCCGCGGCGGCGACACCGCGTTCGATCTGTCCGCGGTGCGCACGTGCGACTCGTCGGCGGTCGCGGTCGTGCTCGCTTGGCAGCGCGAGGCGCAGGCGCGGGGCGGCCAGCTGCAGCTCTCCGGCCTGCCTCCGGGCCTCCTGAGTCTCGCCACCGTCTACGGCGTTGCGCCGCTGCTGAACATCGCCGAGTCCACCGGCTGACCCGTCGTCCGATTCCCCGCCGTCCGGTAACCAGGGAGCCAGAATAGGCAGGGGCGGCGATTACAATCACAGGTTCTTCGCCGGCGCCGACGCGCCGCGTTCCCCGTGACTGCCGCCATCCAGGTTTCCTCCGTCACCAAGCGCTACGGTTCGCTCGCAGCGCTGGACAGCATCGACCTGACCGTCGAGCCGGGCGAGTTCTTCGGCCTGCTCGGGCCGAACGGCGCGGGCAAGACGACCCTGATCTCGATCATCGCGGGCCTGGTGCGCGCGACCAGCGGCCGCGTGGCCGTGCTCGGCCACGACGTCGTCGACGACGCCCGGGCAGCGCGCCTGGCGCTCGGCGTCGTGCCGCAGGAACTCGCGTTCGACCCCTTTTTCACCGTGCGCGAGACGCTGGTCTTCCAGTCCGGCTACTTCGGCCTGCGGGCGAACGGCGCGTGGATCGACGAGGTGCTCGAGAACCTCGGGCTGACGTCGAAGGCGGACACAAACATGCGCGCGCTGTCGGGCGGCATGAAGCGGCGCGTGCTGGTGGCGCAGGCGCTGGTGCACAAGCCACCGGTGATCGTGCTCGACGAGCCGACCGCGGGCGTCGATGTCGAGCTGCGGCAGACCCTCTGGTCCTTCATCCGCCGCCTGAACCGCGAAGGCCACACGATCGTCCTGACGACGCACTACCTGGAGGAAGCGCAGGCGCTCTGCCAGCGGATCGCGATGCTGAAGTCCGGCCGCGTCGTGGCGCTCGACTCCACGCGCGCGCTGCTGGCGCGCCTCGCCGGGCTGCAGATGACGCTGCGGGCTCGCGGCGCGCTGCCGCCGTCCGTGCTGCAGCACCGGATCGACGAGCGCGATGGCGCCGTGATGCTGCGCCTGTCGCAGCCGTCGGACGTCGCCGCGGTGCTCAATGCCTGTGCCGCTGCCGGCTGCATCCTCGACGACGTCGAGGTCGGCCGCGCGGACCTCGAGGACGTGTTCCTGCAGATCACGTCCGATCCGGCGAAGCGGAAGGCGGCATGAGCACAACCAACGCCGGACTCGCCGACATGCGGCCAGGCGTCCCGGTCGCTGCCAGCGCCGAGAGTTCGCCGGTCGTGGCGTTCCGCACGCTGCTGGTCAAGGAGATGCTGCGCTTCTGGAAGGTGAGCTTCCAGACGATCGCCGCGCCCGTGCTGACTTCGGTGCTGTACCTGCTCGTGTTCGGACACGTGCTCGAGGAGCACGTCGAGGCGCTGCCGGGCGTGAGCTACACGTCGTTCCTGATCCCCGGCCTGGTGATGATGAGCGTGCTGCAGAACGCGTTCGCCAACTCGTCGTCCAGCCTGATCCAGTCGAAGATCATGGGCAGCCTGATCTTCGTGCTGCTGCCGCCGTTCTCGCACTGGCAGCTGTTCGGTGCGTACGTGGCCGCGGCCGTGGTGCGCGGGGTGGTCGTCGGCGCGGGCGTGTTCGCGATCACGGCGTGGTTCGCGCCGCCGTCGTTCGCGGCGCCGCTCTGGTCGCTCGCGTTCGCGGTCCTCGGCGCCGCAATGCTCGGCGCGCTGGGGCTGATCGCCGGCATCTGGGCCGACAAGTTCGACCAGCTGGCGGCATTCCAGAACTTCATCGTGATGCCGGCGACGTTCCTGTCGGGCGTGTTCTATTCGGTGCACGGCCTGCCGCCGTTCTGGCAGGGCGTGTCGCACTTCAATCCGTTCTTCTACATGATCGACGGCTTCCGCTACGGCTTCTTCGCGCAGTCCGACGTGAATCCGTGGATCAGCCTCGCGGTGGTCGCGGGCGCGTTCGCCCTCACCTGCGGCATTGCCCTCGCGCTGCTCGCGCGCGGCTTCAAGCTCCGGAACTGAGACTCCCGATGGAACCCTCCCCCGAAGACGTGAAGCGCTACATCGCGCAGGGCCTCGACTGCGAACGCGTCGAGGTCGACGGCGATGGCCGCCACTTCCAGGCGCTGATCGTCAGCGCCGCGTTCGCCGGCAAGAGCCGCGTGGCGCGCCATCAGCTGGTCTACGCGGCGCTCGGCGAGCGCATGCGCGAGGAAGTTCACGCGCTGTCGATGCGCACGCTGACGCCTGAGGAGTACCGGAGCAGGGCGCGTGACTTCACGTCGATTTCACGGCGCGTTCGCAGCCGCTTCGAGCGGGGCGGCGACGCTTCGTGTCGAGCGTCCGCACGAGGCGGGCGCCGCACGGAGATCCTCGCCATGCCCGACGCGTTGCTGCTCGACTCCCCGCGCATCACGCGCGCCGTCCACTTTCATCGCCCGCGGCCGCCGGTCGCGGGCCTCGCCATGGACAAGCTGAGGATTCGCGGCGGCAGGCCGCTCGGCGGGGAAGTGACGATCTCCGGCGCGAAGAACGCCGCGCTGCCGATCCTCGCGGCGAGCCTGCTGACGCCTGACGAGTTCATCGTCGACAACGTTCCGCAACTGCAGGACGTGGTGACGACGCTGAAGCTGCTGCGCCAGATGGGTGTCGCGGCCGAACGGGACGGCGCGACGGTTCGCCTGAAGGCCGACGCGGTGACGCGCACCGAGGCGCCGTACGACATGGTGAAGACCATGCGGGCGTCGATCCTCGTGCTCGGTCCGCTGGTCGCGCGCTTCGGCACCGCGCGCGTGTCGCTGCCCGGCGGCTGCGCCATCGGGGCGCGGCCCGTCGACCAGCACATCAAGGGGCTCGAGGCCCTCGGGGCGACGATCCGCATCGAGGGCGGCTATCGTGGTCGCCGAAGCGAAGCGGCTGAAAGGCGCGCGCATCGTCACCGACATGGTGACGGTGACCGGCACCGAGAACCTGATGATGGCCGCCGTGCTGGCCGAGGGCGTGACGGTCATCGAGAACGCCGCGCGCGAGCCCGAGGTGGTCGACCTGGCGGACGCGCTCAACGCCATGGGGGCGCGCGTCTCGGGCGCCGGCACCAGCGCGATCGCGATCGAGGGCGTGCGAACGCCTGCACGGCGCGCGGCATCGGGTGATGCCGGACCGCATCGAGACCGGGACGTTCCTGACGGCCGTCGCGGCGGCGGGCGGCGAGGCGTGCGCTGCGCGGCGTCGCCCCGCAGCACCTTCGACGCCGTGCTCGACAAGCTGCAGGAAGCCGGCGTGGAACTGCAGGCGGACGGCGACCTCCTGCGGGTGCGGATGACCGGTCGTCCGCGCGCGGTGAGCCTGCGCACGGCGCCGTACCCGGCGTTCCCCACGGACATGCAGGCGCAGTTCATGGCGCTCGACTGCGTGGCGGACGGCGTCGGCCGTGATCACCGAGACGATCTTCGAGAACCGCTTCATGCACGTGCTCGGAGCTGCAGCGGCTCGGCGCGAACATCGCGATCGAGGGCAACACCGCGGTCGTGCAGGGCGTGCCGCAGGCTCGCCGGCGCGCCGGTGATGGCCACCGACCTGCGGGCCTCCGCGTGCCTCGTCGTGGCCGCGCTCGCCGCCGAAGGCGAGACCGTGGTCGATCGCATTTACCATCTCGACCGGGGCTACGAAAAGATGGAAACCAAGCTGGCCGCGCTCGGGGCGCAGGTCGAAAGGGTCAAGTGATCACGCTGGCGCTGTCCAAGGGACGCATCTTCGACGAGACGAGGCCGCTGCTGGCGGCCGCGGACATCGCGCCGCTGGAGGATCCGGAGACGTCCCGCAAGCTGATCATCGGCACGACGAACCCCGACCTGCGGATCGTCGTCGTGCGCGCGTCGGACGTGCCCACCTACGTCCAGTACGGCGCGGCGGACTTCGGCGTCGCCGGCAAGGACGTGCTGATGGAGCACGGCGGCGCCGGGCTCTACCAGCCGGTCGACCTCAACATCGCGCGCTGCCGGCTCTGCGTCGCCGCGCCGGCGGGGTTCGACTACGCCAACGCCGTGCTCCGTGGCGCGCGGCTGCGGGTGGCGACCAAGTACGTGCAGACCGCGCGCGAGCACTTCGCCGCCAAGGGTGTGCACGTCGACGTCATCAAGCTGTACGGTTCGATGGAACTGGCGCCGCTGGCGGGGCTGGCCGACGTGATCGTCGACCTCGTGTCGTCCGGGGGCACGCTGAGGGCGAACAACCTGGTCGAGGTCGAGGAGATCGCGCCGATCTCCTCCCGGCTGATCGTCAACCAGTCGTCGATGAAACTGAAACGCGAGGCGCTGATGCCGATCGTCGAGCGTATCCAGCAGGCGGTGCGCGCATGAAGGTGAGGACGCTCGACAGCCGGCAGCCGACGTTCGACGCGCAGTTCGCCGAGCTCGTCGCCGTCGACACGGCGATCGATCGCGAGATCGATCGCGTCGCGGCCACGATCGTCGACGAGGTCAGGACGCGCGGCGACTCCGCACTGCTGGAGTACACGAACCGCTTCGACCGCATGCGCGCCTCCGCGGTCGCCGAGCTCGAGATCCCGGCCGCGGAGATGCAGGCGGCGCTCGACGCGCTGCCCAGCGACCAGCGCGTCGCCCTCGAGACGGCCGCGCGCCGCATCCGCGCGTACCACGAGCGCCAGGTGGCGACGACCTGGACCTACACGGAGGACGACGGCACTGAACTCGGCCAGCGGGTGAACGCGCTCGACAGCGTGGGCCTCTACGTGCCGGGTGGACTCGCGGCCTATCCGTCGTCGCTGCTGATGAACGCGCTGCCGGCGCACGTGGCCGGCGTCGAGAACATCGTGATGGTCGTGCCGACGCCGGACGGCCGGCGCAACCCGCTGGTGCTCGCGGCCGCGGCCCTGGCCGGCGTCTCGCGCGCGTTCGCGATCGGCGGCGCCCAGGCAGTCGCGGCGCTGGCGTACGGAACCGAAACGGTGCCGGCGGTCGACAAGATCGTCGGGCCGGGCAACGCTTACGTGGCGGCCGCGAAGCGCCGCGTGTTCGGCGTCGTCGGCATCGACATGATCGCCGGGCCGAGCGAGATCCTGGTGATCTGCGACGGTAAGACCGATCCGGACTGGATCGCCATGGATCTCTTCTCCCAGGCGGAGCACGACGAGCTGGCGCAGTCGATCCTGCTGACGCCCGACGCCGCGTTCATCGACCGGGTGCAGGCGTCGATCGCGAAGCTGCTGCCCACCATGCCGCGGCGCGCGATCATCGAGCAGTCGCTGGGGAACCGGGGCGCCCTGATCCTGACGCGGGACCTCGAGGAAGCCTGCGCGATCGCCGATCGCATCGCCCCGGAGCACCTCGAGATCTCGACGGATGAGCCGGAGCGGTGGGCCGCGAAGATCCGCCACGCGGGCGCGCTCTTCCTCGGCCGCCACACCAGCGAAGCGCTCGGCGACTACTGCGCCGGGCCCAACCACGTGCTGCCGACCGCGCGCACGGCGCGCTTCTCCTCCCCGCTGGGCGTCTACGACTTCCAGAAGCGCACCAGCCTGATCCGCGTGTCGGAGGCCGGCGCGCAGACGCTCGGGCGCGTCGCGGCGACGCTGGCGCGCGGCGAGCAGCTGCCCGCGCACGCCGCCAGCGCGGAGTACCGGCTGAAGCCGCGATGAGCACCGACCGACCCGATCTCTCGGTGCTGCGCGACGACGTGCGTTCGATCAGCGCCTACCCGGTGCCGAGCGCCGCCGGGCTGATCAAGCTCGACGCGATGGAGAACCCCTTTTCGCTGCCGCCCGGCCTGGCGCAGCAGCTTGGCGACCGGCTCGGGCGCACCGCGCTGAACCGCTATCCGCCGTCCGATCCCCGCGCGTTCAAGGAGCGGCTGGCGCGCGCGATGGGCGTCCCCGAGGGGATGTCGCTGATGCTCGGCAACGGCTCCGACGAACTGATCCACCTCGTGATCCAGGCGTGTGCCCGGCCCGATGCCGTGGTGCTGTCGCCGTCACCGAGCTTCGTGATGTACGAGTTGTCGGCGCGCTTCAATCGGTGCCGCTTCGCCGGCGTGTCGCTGAAGGCGGACTACTCGCTCGACGCGCCGGCGCTGCTCGCCGCGATCGCCGAGCACCGGCCCGCGGTCGTCTTCATCTCGCATCCGAACAACCCGACCGGCAACCTGTTCGATCGCGCGGTGGTCGAGCGGGTGCTCGAGGCGGCGCCGGGCGTCGTCGTGATCGACGAGGCCTACCTGCCGTTCGCGCAGGACACCTGGATGCCGGAGCTGCCGCGCCGTCCGAACATGCTCGTGCTGCGGACGATGTCGAAGCTCGGACTGGCCGGAATCCGCCTCGGCTACCTCGCGGGCCACCCCGAGTGGATCGAGCAGTTCGACAAGGTCCGACCGCCGTACAACGTCAACGTGCTGACGCTGGCGGCGGCCGACCTGATGCTCGAGAACCTGGCCGTGCTCGACGGGCAGGCCGCCACGCTGCGCGCGGAGCGTGGCCGGCTCGCGGCGGCGCTGGCCGAGAGCCGCGGCGTTCTCGCGTTCCCTTCGGCGGCGAACTTCATCCTGTTCCGCGTCGTCCACCCCGACCACGTGTTTGCGGGACTGAAGGAGCGCGGCATACTGATCAAGAACGTCTCGCGGATGCACCCGCGGCTCGAAGGGTGCCTGCGCGTGACCGTCGGCACCGCGGCCGAGAACCAGACCTTCATCAAGGCGCTTCGCGCCGTCATCGGGACATCACAATGACCCCAGCTTCGCGTCGAGCCGAGGTGGTTCGCGACACCAGGGAAACGCAGATCCGCGTGGCCGTCGACCTCGACGGCAGCGGGCGGTCGGAGCTGTCGACCGGCATCGGCTTCTTCGACCACATGCTCGAGCAGATCGCGCGCCACGGGCTGGTCGACCTCGTCGTGCAGGCCAGGGGCGACCTGCACATCGACGGCCACCACACGGTCGAGGACGTCGGCATCACGCTCGGCCAGGCGTTCGCGAAGGCGGTCGCCGACAAGGCCGGCGTGCGTCGCTACGGGCACGCGTACGTGCCGCTCGACGAAGCGCTCTCGCGCGTGGTCATCGATCTGTCCGGACGGCCGGAGCTCATCTGGAACGTGCGCTTCACGCGGTCGATGATCGGCGAGTTCGACGTCGACCTCGCGCACGAGTTCTTCCAGGGCTTCGCCAATCACGCGCTGGTCACGCTGCACGTCGACAACCTGCGCGGCGACAACGCGCATCACCAGTGCGAGACCGTCTTCAAGGCCTTCGCCCGCGCGCTGCGGATGGCGGTCGAGCACGATCCGCGTGCAGCTGGAACGATTCCGTCGACCAAGGGCACCCTTTAGATCCGGAGGTGGTTTTGCGTTGCCTTTGCAATGGGGCGAGCGCCCGGCCGCTCCGAAGCTCGCCCTCTGACCCGATCGCTTTGCGTGCACGTGCGGCGCGAAGCGTCGCGTACACGCAAAGCGCCACGCTGTGATTGCCGTCGTCGACTTCGGCATGGGCAACCTGCGCTCGGTCGCCAAGGCGATCGAGCACGTCGCGCCGAAGGCGAGTGTCGCGATCACCTCCGACGCGGCGGTGATCCGCCGGGCCGATCGCGTGGTATTCCCGGGCCAGGGCGCGATGCCGGACTGCATGCGCTACCTCAGGGAGTACGGGCTCGACGAGACGGTGCGCGAGGTGGCGGCCCGCAAGCCGCTGCTGGCCGTGTGCATCGGGGAGCAGATGCTGTTCGATCGCAGCGAAGAGGGCGACACGCCGGGCCTGGGGCTGTTCGCCGGTTCGGTGGTCCGCTTCCGCGACGAAGCGATGCGCCTGCCCGACGGACAGAGGCTGAAGGTCCCGCACATGGGGTGGAACCGCGTCCGCCAGATGCAGGCGCACCCGCTCTGGGACGGGATTCCGGACGAAAGCTGGTTCTATTTCGTCCACAGCTACCATGTGGTGCCGGCAGACCCTCGGATTTCCGCTGGCGAAAGTACCTACGGCGGCGCCTTTACCTGCGTGGTCGCGAGCGATAATATTTTCGCCACCCAGTTTCACCCGGAAAAGAGCTCCGCAGCCGGGCTGCGCATCTACGAGAACTTCACGCGCTGGAATCCCTGACCGCGTTTTAAGGCCATACTGGCTTCCGCGGCACCTCCCGGCGACCTCCTCTCAGCGCTTCTCCCCACTTCTCGACCAGTCACCCGCCCGCGGGTACCACCGGCATGCTCCTCATCCCCGCCATCGACATCAAGGACGGACATTGCGTTCGCCTGCAGCAAGGCGACATGGACAACAACGTGACGGTGTTCTCCGACGACCCCGTCGCGATGGCCCGGCACTGGCTCGCGCAGGGCGCCCGTCGCCTGCACATCGTCGACCTGAACGGCGCCCGCTCCGGCCTTCCGGTGAATGAAGCGGTGATCCGCAAGATCATCAAGGCGGTCGGCGACGACCTGCCGGTGCAACTGGGCGGCGGCATCCGCGACCTCGACACCATCGAGCGCTACATCGACGACGGCGTGAGCTTCGTGGTGATCGGCACGGCCGCCGTCAAGAACCCGGGCTTCCTGCACGACGCGTGCGGCGCGTTCGCGGGCCACGTGATCGTCGCCCTCGACGCCAAGGGCGGCAAGGTCGCCACCGACGGGTGGAGCAAGCTGACCGGCCACGACGTGACCGACCTCGCCAAGAAGTTCGAGGACTACGGCGCCGAGGCGATCCTCTACACCGACATCGGACGCGACGGCATGATGTCCGGGGTCAACCTCGAAGCAACGGTCGAGCTCGCCCGCCACGTGAAGATCCCCGTGATCGCCAGCGGCGGCATTGCCAGCATGAAGGACATCGAGCAGCTGTGCGCGGTCGAGCCCGAGGGCGTCGAGGGCGCGATCCTCGGTCGCTCGCTGTACGAAGGCGCGATCGACTTCAAGGCGGCGCAGGAGCGCGCCGACGAGTTCGGCGCCTGAGGCCGCGATGCCCGCGACGGGCATCCACTATCCTGCGGGCCTGTCCCCGTCCCGCCATGCTCGCCAAACGCATCATTCCGTGCCTCGACGTGACCGCCGGTCGCGTCGTCAAGGGCGTCAACTTCGTCAACCTGCGCGACGCCGGTGACCCGGTCGAGATCGCGCGCCGTACGACGAGCAGGGCGCGGACGAACTGACGTTCCTCGACATCACCGCGAGCCCCGACCAGCGCGACATCATCCTGCACGTGATCGACGCGGTCGCCGAGCAGGTCTTCATCCCGCTCACGGTCGGCGGCGGCGTGCGCAAGGTCGACGACGTCCGGCGGCTGCTGAATGCCGGCGCCGACAAGGTCTCGATCAACACCTCCGCGGTGCAGAACCCGCAGCTGGTGGCCGACGCCAGCGGCCGCTTCGGCTCGCAGTGCATCGTCGTCGCGATCGACGCGCAGCGCCGCCAGGCGGACGACCCGTCGCAGGGCTGGGAGGTCTACACGCACGGCGGCGCGACATCCACCGGCCTCGACGCGGTCGAGTGGGCGCGCCGGGTGACCGAACTGGGCGCCGGCGAGATCCTGCTCACCAGCATGGATCGCGACGGCACCAAGCAGGGCTACGACCTCGAACTGACGCGCGCGGTGTCCGACGCCGTGCGGTCCCGTGATCGCCTCGGGCGGCGTCGGCACGCTGCAGCATCTCGCCGACGGCGTGCTGAAGGGACGGGCCGACGCGGTGCTGGCGGCGTCGATCTTCCACTTCGGCGAGTTCACCGTCGGGCAGGCGAAGGACTTCATGGCGCAGCAGGGCATACCGATGCGGGAGGACGCATGAGGGCGGCGGGCCGCACCCAGCCGGAATCCCGCGCGCGCAGCGCGAGGACTTCCAAATGACCGACTGGCTCGACGCCGTCCGCTTCGACGCCGACGGCCTGGTCACGGTGATCGCGCAGGATGCCGCGAGCGGGCGGGTGCTGATGGTCGCATGGGCCAGCCGCGAGGCATTGGCGGAAACGGCGGCGTCCGGCCAGGCGGTCTACTGGTCGCGCTCGCGGAAGCGTCTTTGGCGCAAGGGCGAGGAGTCGGGGCATCGGCAGCGGGTGGCCGAGGTGCGCCTCGACTGCGACGGCGACGCCGTCCTGTACGCTGTTGAACAGGTTGGGGGGATCGCCTGTCATACGGGACGGGAGAGTTGTTTCTATCAACGGCTCGAGGGCGAACACTGGGAGGCCGTCGATCCCGTGCTGAAGGACCCCGAGCTGATCTACCGGAAGTGACCGAGACCCGTGCCGCGATGAGCGACGCCATCCTGAAGCAGCTGGCCGACGTGATCGACTCCCGCAAGGGGGGCGACGCCGAGTCCTCGTACGTCGCGCGCCTGTTCGCGCGGGGCGACGATGCGATCCTCAAGAAGATCGGCGAGGAGGCGACCGAGGCGGTGATGGCCGCCAAGGACGGCGTGAAGGACCGCATCGTCGGCGAAACGGCCGACCTGTGGTTCCATTGCATGATCATGCTGTCGCACTTCGGACTGCGGCCCGAGGACGTCCTGGCCGAACTGCAGCGGCGCGCCGGAACGTCGGGCATCGAGGAAAAGGCACTGCGCAGGGCGCGCGAGCGGGACGGTCTGTGAGGGAGGAGCGATGAGCGGATGCCTGTTTTGCCGGATTGCGAGCGGGGAGATCCCGAGCAAGAGGGTGTACGAGGACGACGACGTGCTCGCGTTCCACGACATCCACCCGGCCGCCCCGGTGCACTTCCTGATGGTCCCGAAAAAGCACGTGGATTCCCTCGTTGAAGCCGGGCCGGAGCACGAGGGGCTATTCGGTAAAATGCTGGGTCTTGCGCCTCGCCTCGCGAAAGATCAAGGCTGCGAAAACGGCTTTCGGGTTGTGATCAACAACGGGCCCGACGGCGGGCAAGAGGTCAATCACTTGCATATCCACATCCTGGGCGGCCCCCGCCCGTGGAAACGTCTGTAGGAGTCTCGAATGGGTTCACTTTCGATCTGGCATTGGCTGATCGTCCTGCTGGTCATCATCCTGGTGTTCGGCACTGCCAAGCTCAAGAACATGGGCAAGGACCTCGGTGGCGCGATCAAGGGCTTCAAGGAAGGCATGAAGGAGGGGGCGGACGAGGTCGCCGACAGCACGGCAGCCGGCGACAAGCCCAAGCAGGTTCCCGGCCAGACGATCGACGTCCAGGCCAAAGAGAAGTCCTGATCTCCCCGGATGACCGACGTCGCCCCGGCGTTCGACCCCCGGTCGGCCGCCGGCGCGCTGGCGCATCGGCATGTTTGACTTCAGTTTCAGCGAGCTTGCGTTGATCGGCGCCGTCGCGCTGGTCGTGCTCGGCCCCGAGCGGCTGCCGAAGGTCGCGCGCACGGTCGGCGAGTGGGCCGGCAAGGCGCAGCGCTACGTCGCGCAGGTGAAGGCCGATGTCACGCGCGAAATGGAAGTCGCCGAGTTGAAGAAGCTCCAGGAGCAGGCGCGTGACGTCGCGCGCTCGATCGAGACCTCCGTGCGGGAAAGCGCGTCCGGCCTGAAGTCGGACCTCGACTCGACCGCGGCGGCCCTGAACCCGGGCCTCGAGACCTCGTCCTCGTCCGCGGCTTCACCGGAGCTGGATTCGAGTTCGGGCGACTTCTCGTGGGAAGGCGCGGGCGAGAGCTGGCAGTCGCACCGGTTCCGCCGGCGCTACAAGCCAGGGCCCAGCATCGACGCGCTCGCCGAGGAAATCGCCAGGCTCAAGCGGCAGCTGGCGATGCCCGAAGCGCAAGGCGTCGCGCGGCACAAGTACTCGCCCCGCTCGCGCATGAGCCGACCGCGGATCCGCCGATGACCACGCAGGGCGGCACTGGCGACACGCCAGGGACAGCGGAACCGGCGCAGGAGCAGAGCTTCCTGTCGCACCTGATCGAACTGCGGACGCGCCTGGTGCGCTCGGCGATCGCGATCCTCGTCGTGTTCCTCGCGCTGTCGCCGTTCATGAAGGAAATCTTCGACCTGCTGTCGGAGCCGATGATGGCGGCGCTGCCGGCGGGTTCGAAGCTGCTTGCCACTGGTGTGATCACGCCCTTCATGGTGCCGCTGAAGGTCACGCTGTTTTCCGCCTTCATCATCGCGTTGCCGTATGTGCTGTGGCAGGTGTGGGCATTCGTCGCGCCGGGCCTGTACCGGCACGAGAAGAAGCTGGCGGCGCCCCTGATCTTCTCGAGCGTCGCGATGTTCGGCGTCGGAATGGCGTACTGCTACTTCATCGTCTTCAAGCTCATCTTCCGCTTCATCGCGGGCTTCGCACCTGTCTCCGTGAACGTGTCGCCGGACATCGAGGCGTACTTCGGCTTCGTGATGGGCATGTTCCTCGCCTTCGGACTCACGTTCGAAGTGCCGATCGTCGTCGTGCTGCTCGCCCGCTTCGGCATCGCCAACGTCGAGAAGCTGAAGCAGGTGCGTCCGTACGTGATCGTCGGTGCGTTCATCGTCGCCGCCATCTTCACGCCGCCCGACGTCGTGTCGCAGCTGCTGCTGGCGATTCCGCTGGTGCTGCTGTACGAACTCGGGATCATTCTTGCCCGGTTCGTCTCGAAGCCGAAGCCTGCGGAAGACTCCTCGCCGCAGGAAGCCTCCTGACCCGCGCCAGGCGGCCGCTCCCCGATGCGACGCCGGGCCCTTGCCCTGTTCCTTTCGATCCTCGGCGCTGCCCTGCTTGCGCAGGCGCAGCCGGCCGGCGTCGTGCCGGCCGACGATCCGGATGTCGCGGCCGGCTGGACCGCGTACCGCGCTGATCGCCACGAAGAGGCGATCGAGCACTACCGCAGGGCCGCGGCCCGCAACGAGCGCGTGGCCCAGTTCAACCTCGCCGTCATGCTGCTCGCGGGCGAGGGCGCCCCCGCCGATCCGGTCGAGGGCGTGCGCTGGCTGCGCAAGTCCGCCGACCTCGGGTTCGCGCGCGCGCAGTACGCCCTTGCGCTGCTGTACGAGCGGGGCGAGCACGTCGAGCGGTCGCTGCCGCAGGCCACGAACTGGTTCCAGCGCGCGGCGGACCAGGGCCATCTCGACGCGCAGGTGAGCATGGGCACGCAGTACTTCCTCGGGCGCGGCGCGCCGCGCGACTATCGCGAGGCGGCGCGCTGGTACGAGCGCGCCGCCGAGCAGGGCGACGAAGGGTCCGCGTACATCGTCGCGAGCCTGTACGAGAAGGGCGAAGGCGTCGCGCAGGACCGCGTGCGTGCCTTCTACTGGTACAGCCGCGCGGCGGCGGGCGGGGACCCGGCCGCGGTCTACAAGGCGCGGGAAATGCGCGACCTGCTGTCGCGCTGACCGCGGTTACGGCACCCGCTGGATCCGCGGCTGCGGGCGCTCGCCGACGGTGACCTGGACCTCGACTTCCCGGCCTTCACGCGCCACCTTCACCCGCGCCGGCGTTCCCGGCGGCAACTGCGAGATCTGGTTCAGCATGGAGCGGCTGTCCTTCACCGGCTGGCCGTTGATCGTCAGCATCACGTCACCGGGCTCGAGGCCCGCGCGCCCCGCCGGGCTCGTGCGCTGCACGCCCCTCAGGACGACGCCTTCGCTGCGCTGCAGTTTCAGCACCTCCGCGAGGTCCGGCGTCAGGTCTTCCGGCTCGACGCCGAAGTAGCCGCGCACGACCTTGCCGGCTTGATCAGCTGGTCCATCACCTGGATGACGAGCGCCGACGGGATCGCGAAGCCGATGCCGATCGAGCCGCCGGTGCGCGAGACGATCGCGGTGTTGATGCCGACGAGCTGGCCGTCGGAGTTGACCAGCGCGCCGCCCGAGTTGCCCGGGTTGATCGCCGCGTCGGTCTGGATGAAGTCCTCGTAGTCGTCGATGCCCAGGTTCGCGCGGCCCTGCGCCGACACGATGCCCATCGTCACCGTCTGGCCGACGCCGAACGGGTTGCCGATGGCCAGCACCACGTCGCCGACCTTCAGGGCTCGGAGCGCCCGAAGGTGATGACCGGCAGGTCCTTCGCCTCGATCTTGAGCACCGCGAGGTCGCTCTTCGGGTCGGCGCCGACCAGTCGGGCCTCGAGCTTGCGGCCGTCGGACAGGGCGACCGCGATCTCGTCGGCGCGCCTGCACGACGTGGTTGTTGGTCAGCACGTAGCCGTCGGCGCTGACGATCACGCCCGAGCCGAGGCTCGCCACCCGGTCGGCGCCGCCGCGCGGGTCGCCGAAGAAGTAGCGGTATAGGGGATCCTCGGGCACGCCCCGGCGCTGCACTTCCTGCGTCGTGTAGACGTTGACCACCGCAGGCGCCGCGCGGTTGACGGCATCCGAATGCGACGTCAGCGCGTTGGCGCGCGGCGCATCCGGGGCGGTGGCCTGCCGGATCGCCACCTCGGGCGGCCCGGCGGGCGAGGCGGGCGCGGTCGGCAGGCGGTCGATCCACTCGGGACGCAGCGTCGAAACGATGAACAACAGCGCCAGGCCGACCGTGGTCGCTTGGGCGAAGATCAGCCACAGTCGACGCAGCATCACGGCGTGCTTCCCCTGCTCCTGGCGATCCCGACCGAAGGCGCTATTTGCGCTTCAGTTCGTCGCGGATCTCGCGCAGCAGCACGACGTCCTCGGGGGTCGCGGCCGGGGCGGCCGGCGCCGAGTCGAAACGGCTCTTCATCCGGTTGACGGATTTCACCATCCAGAAGATCACGAACGCGAGGATGACGAAGTTCAGCAGGACGGTGATGAAATTGCCCCAGGCGAACACGACCGCGCTCTTCTGGGCGACGTCCAGCGGCGCGCCGGCCGGTACGGTGCCGGAGAGGACCCAGTACTTGTTGGTGAAGTCGACGGCGCCGCCCAGCATCGCGTTGACCACCGGCATGACGACGTCCCTGACCAGCGAATCGACGATCTTGCCGAAGGCCGCGCCGATGATGATGCCGACCGCCAGGTCGATGACATTGCCCTTGACCGCGAATTCGCGGAACTCCTTAAGCATTCCCATCCCGATCTCCTCCGTGCCGCGTTCGCCCATCATCCGCCCGCAAGTGTAGCGGCCGGGAGGCCGGCGCCGCCCGGGGATTCGGTCGGGGTGGACGGATCAAGTAGAATCGCGGGCTGCCAGCGGAGCGGGCAATGTGGTCAGATGGGCAAGCAAGCCGTCCGGGCCCGTCCTCTTCGCCGCTGCCTTCCGGATACTTTTCAACTTCGGGGTTTTCAATGTCCACCTCCACATCCCTTCCGAGTGGCCAGGCGCCGGATTCGGCGTCGGTCGACAAGGAGCGGCGCAACGCGCTCATCGTGACCTGCGCCGTCGGCGGAGTCGGCGTCGCGGCCGTGGCCGCGCCGTTCCTGGCCTCGCTGGCGCCGTCCGAGCGCGCCAAGGCGGCCGGCGCCCCGGTCGAGGTGGATCTCTCGTCGCTTCCCGCCGGCGAGAAGATGGTCGTCGAGTGGCGCGGGCTGCCGGTGTGGGTCCTGCGCCGCACGCCGGAGATGCTGCAGTCGGTCAGGAAGGTGGACGGCGAAGTGGCCGACCCGCAGTCGCTGCGCACGCAGTATCCGACCCCCGAGTACGCGCGCAACGAGTACCGCTCTATCAAGCCTGAATTCCTGATCACCGTCGGCGTCTGCACGCACCTCGGCTGCTCGCCGTCCGGACCGTACCCGGCCGGCGTCGAGCGCGGTGCTCGGCAGCGATCCCGGCTTCGTGTGCCCGTGCCACGGCTCGACCTTCGACCTGGCCGGCCGCGTGTTCAAGAACAAGCCGGCGCCGGACAACCTCCCGGTGCCGCCTCACAAGTACCTGTCCGACACCGTCGTGCTGATCGGCGACGACTCCAAGGCCTGATCAGGCAACTGAGCGGGGAACAAGAATGGCAGAACAGAAGAGCCAGTACACCGGCCTGCTCGGCTGGGTCGACGAGCGCATGCCGACCCTCATGTCGGAGTACAAGAAGCACCTCTCCGAGTACTACGCGCCAAAGAACTTCAACCTCTGGTACATCTTCGGCGGGCTTGCGATCACGGTGCTCGTGATCCAGATCGTCACCGGCATCTTCCTGGTGATGAACTACAAGCCGGACGCGAACCTCGCCTTCGCCTCCGTCGAGTACATCATGCGCGACGTGCCGGGCGGCTGGTTCATCCGCTACATGCACTCGACCGGGGCGTCGGCCTTCTTCGTCGTCGTCTACCTGCACATGTTCCGCGGGCTGATGTACGGCAGCTACCGCAAGCCGCGCGAGCTCGTGTGGATCTTCGGCTGCCTGATCTTCCTGATGCTGATGGCCGAGGCGTTCTTCGGCTACCTGCTGCCGTGGGGCCAGATGAGCTACTGGGGCGCCCAGGTCATCGTGAACCTGTTCGGCGCCATCCCGCTGATCGGACCGGACCTCGCCGTGTTCATCCGCGGCGACTACGTGATCGGCGACGCCACGCTGAACCGCTTCTTCGCCTTCCACGTGATCGCGATCCCGCTGGTGCTGCTCGGCCTCGTCGTCGCCCACATCCTGGCGCTGCACGACGTAGGCTCGAACAACCCGGACGGCGTCGAGATCAAGAAGCACAAGGACACGGCCGGGCGGCCGCTCGACGGCATCCCCTTCCACCCGTACTACACCGTGCACGACATCTTCTGGACGGCGATCTTCCTGATGCTGTTCTTCGCGGTCGTGTTCTTCGCCCCCGAGATGGGAGGCTACTTCCTCGAGTGGAACAACTTCATCCCGGCCGATCCGCTGACGACGCCGAACCACATTGCGCCGGTCTGGTACTTCACGCCCTTCTACTCGATCCTGCGCGCGACCACCGAGCAGTTCATGATCTGGCTCGCGGTCGGGACGATCGGCATGGCGGCCCTGATCATCCTGTCGATTCGCCATGCGATGGCGCGCGGCGCGATCGCGGTCGCGACCATCGTCCTGCTGCTGGGCTACTTCACGCTCGACCCGAAGTTCTGGGGCGTCGTGCTGATGGGCGTGTCCGTGATGATCTTCTTCGGCCTGCCGTGGTTCGACCAGTCGCCCGCGCGTTCGATGCGGTATCGCCCGGGCTGGCACTTCTGGCTGCTGATCGCCTGGGTGGTCGCCTTCCTGTGGCTCGGCTATCTCGGCACGCAGTCGCCGACGCCGGCCGGCACGCTGATCTCCCAGGTGCTGACGCTCGTCTACTTCGGGTTCTTCGCCCTGATGCCGTGGTGGAGCCGGATGGGCGCGTTCAAGCCCGTCCCCGACCGCATCACGTTCACGGCGCACTGAGGAGAACCGGGATGAACACGACTCTTGCCCGCCTCGCCGCCGCCCTCGGCGCTCTCCTGTTCGCCGGCTCGGCGCTGGCAGCCGGCGCCGAACTGCAGCTCGACAAGTGGCCCGCCGAGCGCGCCCGGAACCTGGCGGCGCTGCAGAACGGCGCGCGCCTGTTCTCCAATTACTGCATCGGCTGCCACAGCGCGAGCCTGGTGCGCTGGAACAGCCTGCAGCAGATCGGCCTCGACGACCGGCAGATCAAGGACTTCCTCATCCCCGGTCGACCAGAAGGTCGGCGACACGATCCGGATCGCGGCCGCGCCCGCGCACCAGAAGGCATGGTTCGGCAAGACGCCGCCGGACCTGTCGGTCATCACCCGCGCGCGCACGTCGTTCGACTTCGCCGGCACCGACTACCTGTACACGCTGCTGCGCGGCTACTACCGTGACGCGAGCTCGCCCACGGGCTGGAACAACGTGGCCTACCCGAACATCGGCATGCCGCACATCTTCTGGGAACTGCAGGGGCCACGCGAGGCGACGATCGAGGAGATCCACGCCCACAAGGACCCGAAGACGGGCCATGCCGGCTTCCTGAGGACCGTCACGACCTTCGACGAGCACGGCATCGCGACGAAGGGCGAGCCGCAGCTTCTGACGGCGGGCCGGGAAGGATCGACGCACACCTTCAGGCCACTCGATCCGGCCAAGGCGCGCCAGTTCGACGCCGACGCGGCGGACCTCGTGGCGTTCCTTGCGTTCATCACCGACCCGTCCGCCGGGAAGCGCGTGAGCATCGGCGTGTGGGTCATGATCTTCCTTGGCCTCTTCACGATCGTGGCGTGGCGCCTGAACGCGGTGTACTGGAAGAACATAAAGTAACGAGCACTCGATGTGTACGCGACCCTGCGGGTCGCACGTGCACATCGAGTGACTGAATTGACCTGCGGGCTTGGGGCGGCCCGGCGCCCGCAGGTAGTACAACGGCAACGAGCGGCTCTACGCGCCGCTGCCGCCTCCGGCAATTTGCCGGGTCGACAAGGAAAACAAAGATGATGGTGCTCTACTCCGGAACCACCTGCCCGTTCTCACAGCGTTGCCGTTTCGTGCTGTTCGAGAAGGGAATGGACTTCGAGATCCGCGACGTCGATCTGTTCAACAAGCCCGAGGACATCAACGTGATGAACCCGTACGGGCAGGTGCCGATCCTCGTCGAGCGCGACCTGATCCTGTACGAGTCGAACATCATCAACGAGTACATCGACGAGCGCTTCCCGCACCCGCAGCTGATGCCGGCCGACCCGGTGATGCGCGCGCGGACGCGGCTGTTCCTGTTCAACTTCGAGCGTGAACTGTTCGTCCACGTGCAGGTGCTCGAGAACAGCAACAACCAGAAGGCGATCGAGAAGGGCCGGGCGACGATCCGCGACCGGCTGACGCAGCTGTCGCCGATCATGCTCAAGAACAAGTACATGCTCGGCGACGATTTCTCCATGCTCGACGTGGCGCTGGCGCCGCTGCTGTGGCGCCTCGACCACTACGGCATCGACCTGCCGAAGACGGCGGCGCCGATCATGAAGTACGCCGAGCGGATCTTCTCGCGCCCCGCGTACATCGAGGCGCTGACGCCATCCGAGAAGGTGATGCGCCGCTGAGGCGCGACAGGCTGCAGGCAATGGCCGAGGTTTCCACCAAGCCCTACCTGATCCGCGCCATCCACGAATGGTGCTCGGACTCGGGCTACACGCCGTACATCGCGGTGGTGGCGGACGACCACGTGAACGTTCCGCGCGAGTTCGTGAAGAACGGCGAGATCGTGCTCAACATCTCGCCGCTCGCCACCAGCCGGCTGAGCCTGGGCAACGAGTTCATCGAGTTCCAGGCGCGCTTCGGCGGCGTGGCGCGCGAAGTCTCGGTCCCGATCGAGAAGGTGATCGCGATCTACGCGCGCGAGAACGGGCAGGGCATGGCGTTCGACCTGCCGGGCGCCGCGACCCCGGCCGGCGTTCCCGCCGCGGCGGCCCGGCCCGAGGCGCCGACGCCGGCCCCGGTCGTGCTGGTTCCGGTCGACAAGCTGGCGGCCCCGACCATCCCGACCGACGACCCCACCGAGCCGCCGACTCCGCCGCGCCCGGGCGATCGACCCAAGCTCACCCGGGTCAAGTAACCTTTCGTCCGGCTCGCGCCCATGGTGGCCGCGGGCCGATCGCCACGCCGGCATAGCTCAGTTGGTAGAGCATCTGATTTGTAATCAGAGGGTCGGGGGTTCGAGTCCCTCTGCCGGCACCACATCCACGCACTTGCTTCGTCCGACACCGCTTGCGTGATGCCCGGTGACGCACCGCATGCGGGTATCCCGCCCGGGTACGCGATGTCAGGCGCGCTGCGCTCCGACCTGCCCGCTCCACCGCGGCGCGAGATCGTGGTCGATGTCGAACAGGTCGAGCACGCGTGCCAGCGTGTGGTCGACCATCTCCTCGAGGCTCCGGGGCCGCTGGTAGAACGCCGGGACCGGCGGGAAGATGACGCCGCCCATCAGCGTGACGGCTTCCATGTTGCGGATGTGCGCGAGGTTCAGCGGCGTCTCGCGCGCGAGCAGCACCACGCGCCGGCGTTCCTTCAGGCAGACGTCGGCGGCCCGCGCGATCAGGTTGTCGGCCAGGCCGTTCGCGATCGCGCCGAGCGTCTTCATCGAGCAGGGCGCGACCACCATGCCGGCGGTGGCGAACGACCCGCTGGCGACCGACGCGCCGATGTCGTTGACGTTGTGGACCACATCGGCCAGCGCCTCGACGTCGCCGCGCTTGATGTCCAGTTCCTGGTGGACGTTGAGCACGCCGGCGGACGAGAGCAGCAGGTGGGTCTCGATGTCCGGCGACTCGCGCAGCCGCCGCAGCAGCTGCACGCCGTAGATGGCGCCCGATGCGCCGGTGATCGCGACGATCAGGCGGCGCATCGGCTGGTCACGCGGATTCGGCTTCCCTGACCAGCGCCTGCAGTTCGCCCGACTCGAACATCTCGGTCATGATGTCCGAGCCGCCGACGAACTGACCGTTGACGAAGAGCTGCGGGATCGTGGGCCAGTTGGCGTAGTCCTTGATGCCCTGGCGAACGTCGTCGTCCTCGAGCACGTTGACCGTGACGAGGTTCTTCGCGCCGGCCTGCTTCAGCAGCTGGATGGCGCGGCCCGAGAACCCGCATTGCGGGAACTGCGCCGTGCCTTTCATGAAGAGCACGACGGGATTTTCGGTGACGGTCTTCTGGATGAATTCCTTGGCGTCCATGACAGCACTCTTGCAGGGGAGGGGTCGAGCGAGTGTAGCGAGCGCGCCGGACGCGTCAAACCGGGGCTTGCCTTAGGGCCCGCCAAGACCCGGCACATGCGCGAGCCAAGCGCTGGCAGGCCCTAGCTGCCCGAGGGTCACGCGAAGGTGCCCGGCACCGTCCGCATGAGCCTCGGCGCTCAGCCCGCTGCGGTTGAAGAGCGCGCCCACGGCCGCGGCCTGGTCGTAACCGTGTTCCACCAGCAGCCATCCGCCGGGCGCCAGCCGCCTGCCGGCGCCGGCGGCGATCGCCTGCAGGCACGAGAGGCCGTCCCCTCCGTCGGTCAGCGCGCGCAACGGCTCGAAGCGCAGGTCGTCCAGGTGCGGGTCGCCGGCGGCCACGTACGGCGGGTTCGAGACGACCAGGTCGAACAACGCGCCGACCGGCAGCGCGTCGTACCAGTCGCCGCGGTGGAACGCGACCGATGCGCCCAGGCGCTCGGCGTTGCCGCGGGCGATCGCGAGCGCGTCCGCGCAACGGTCCGTGGCGGTCACTTGCGCCGCCGGGCACTCGAGCGCGAGCGTCACGGCGATGCAGCCCGACCCGGTGCCGAGGTCGAGCACGCGCGGGCGCTCGATGGCGCGCATCCGCTCGAGTGCGAGGTCGACGAGCAGTTCGGTCTCGGGCCGCGGCACGAGCACGTCCGGCGTCACGACGAACGCGCGCCCGTAGAACTCCTTCTCGCCGAGCAGGTACGCCAGCGGTTCGCCCAGCGCCCGTCGGCGCGCCAGTGCGACGAACGCTTCCGCGTCCGTGGCCGCGACGATCGTCTCCGGGATGGGCCAGCCAGCCGCTCGCGCGCGACCTGCAGCCGGTGCGCGAGCAGCGGCGCGGGCCTCGGGCAGCGGCAGCCCGCTGCGCCGCGATCAGTCCGGCGACGGTGGACGTCACGCCGCGTCGCCGAGCGCGGCCAGCAGCTCGGCCTGGTGCTCGGCCGCGAGGCGCTCGGTGAGCTCGTCGAGGTCGCCGTCCATGATCGCGTCGATCTTGTACAGCGTCAGGTTGATGCGGTGGTCGGTGACGCGACCCTGCGGGAAGTTGTAGGTGCGGATGCGCTCGGAGCGGTCGCCGGAGCCGATCAGGCTCTTGCGCGTCGCGGCTTCCTTCGCCTGCTGCTCGCGCGTCTGCTCGTCCTTGATGCGCGCCGCGAGGATGCTTCATCGCGCGCGTCGCGGTTCTTGTGCTGCGAGCGGTCGTCCTGGCACTCGACCACGATGCCGGTCGGCAGGTGCGTGATGCGCACCGCCGAGTCGGTCTTGTTGACGTGCTGGCCGCCGGCGCCCGAGGCGCGGTAGACGTCGACGCGGATCTCGGTCGGGTCGATCTTCACGTCGTCGACCTCGTCGGCCTCCGGCAGGACGGCCACGGTGCACGCCGACGTGTGGATGCGGCCCTGCGCCTCGGTTTCCGGCACGCGCTGCACGCGATGGCCGCCGGACTCGAACTTCAGCTTGGAGTACGCGCCGGCGCCGACGATGCGCACGATGACTTCGCGGTAGCCGCCCAGGTCGGACGGGCTCTCCGAGATCATCTCACCTGTCCAGCGGTGCCGCTCGGCGAAGCGCATGTACATGCGCAGCAGGTCGCCCGCGAAGAGCGCCGACTCGTCGCCGCCCGTGCCGGCGCGGATCTCGAGGAAGACGTTGCGGTCGTCGTTCGGGTCCTTCGGCAGCAGGAGCCGCTGCAGGTCGGCTTCCAGCGACTCGATGCGGCCGCTGGCAGCGTGGATCTCCTCCTCGGCGAGCGCCTTCATGTCCGGGTCCGAAAGCATTTCCTGCGCGCCCGCGAGCTCGGCCCGGGCGCGGTTGTACTCGTGGAAGCGCGTCACCACGGGTTCGATCTCGGACCGTTCGCGGCTCATGGCGCGGAAGCGGTTCATGTCGCGTGCCGCTTCCTCGCTCGCGAGTCCGTGGTCGATCTCCTCGAGCCGGCGGGCGAGCTGCTCGAGCTTGGTGTGCATGGACGGTTTCATCGACTCGTTTCTCTGCGGTATCGGGAGGGGCGGCGGGCACGGGTGCCCGGCAGGCTCGCGGTGCGAGCGGACAGCGACCCGCGCGGCCAGGCCTGGCGGCCCGGGCACGGGCGGCAGCTAATGATCGGAACTGGAGTAGAACCGCGCGAGCAGCGACTGCAGGCGGGCCCGTTCGCTTTCCTCGGTGGCCTCGCGCAGCGCGCTCATCGGATCGTGCAGGAACTTGTTGGTCAGCGCCTGCGACAGGTGCTCGACGACCGCCTCGGGCGAGTCGCCCCTGGCGAGCTGCTTCAGCGCGCGCTCGAGCTCCCGGCGGCGCAGCGTGTCGGCGCGCGTGCGCAGGTCCTGGATGATCGGGACCGAGCGGCGCGCCTTGATCCACTCCTCGAAGTCGCGCACACCGCTCTCGATGATCGCTTCGGCCTGCGCGACGGCGGCCTGGCGCGCCTCGCTGCCGCTCTGGACGATGCGGCCGAGGTCGTCGACCGTGTGCACGTAGACGTCGTCGAGGCGGGCGACTTCGGGCTCGACGTCGCGCGGAACGGCGAGGTCGACGATGAACATCGGCTTGCGGCGGCGGCTCTTGATCGCGCGCTCGACCATGCCGAGGCCGATGATCGGCAGCGAACTGGCGGTCGACGACACGATGACGTCGAAGCGCGACAGCGCGTCCGGCAGGTCGCCGAGCTTCATCGGATGCGCGTGCAGCTTGTGCGCGAGCGCTTCGGCGCGCTCCAGCGTCCGGTTGGCCACGGTGATGGATTTCGGATGCTGCGCGGCGAAGTGCGTGGCACAGAGCTCGATCATCTCGCCGGCGCCGACGAACAGCACGTTCTCCTGCGACAGGTCGCCGAAGATGCGCTGCGCGACACGCACGGCGGCCGCGGCCATCGAGACCGACTGCGTGCCGATCTCGGTGGTGGTGCGCACTTCCTTCGCCACCGCGAAGGTACGCTGGAAGAGGTGATTCAGCAGCAGGCCCAGGCCGCCGGCGTTGCGGGCAAGCTTCTCCGCCTGCTTCATCTGGCCGAGGATCTGGGGCTCGCCCAGCACCATCGAATCGAGGCCGCTGGCGACCCTGAACGCATGACGCACGGCGGTGTCGTTCGGCAGCGCGTACGAGTGCTTCAGCAGCTCATTGACGTCGAGCTGCTTCTCCGCCGCGATGAACTGCGTCAGCGCGTGCTGGGCGCGCTCCGGCTCGTGCACCGCGCAGTACAGCTCGGTCCGGTTGCAGGTCGAGACGATCGCCGCCTCGGTGACCCGGCCGCCGGCTGGCTCCGCCAGCAACTCGCGCATGCGTCCGATCGTCGAGCCCACTTCGTCCGGGACGAACGCCACCCGTTCGCGCACGGCGAGGGGCGCGGTCGTGTGGTTCAGTCCCAGCGTCAGTAGCTGCATCGAAGGGGCGCCGGGGAGGTCGGGCCGGCGGGGCATCTGAAGTTCCGTTCAGGCGCCAAATTATAGGGTTGGGGGTTGCGCGAGCGGAAAGTCGTTGCGGGGACCGGGGCTGCGCTGGATCAAGGTCCGCCACCCTCGGGACGCGCAATTGCAGCCGTCGCAGCGCAGCAACGCCCTTCCGGGGAAATGGACATCTGTGCCTTCGCTGTGCGCGCCCGCCAAGGAGTCGGCGCACGCAGCGGTCAGATCGCCCTGGCGTCCGCCAGCGCGGTCACGAGCGACGCCGCGAAGTCCGTGATCGTCGCCTGCATGCCGGAAGTGGGCGTCGTCGTCGACGAACCGGACCACAGCACCATGAAGTCCTTCGCGTCGAACAGCCGGGTGTCGACCACCACGTTCTGCACCGTATAGACGCTCGGCGGGACCGCATACGCCGCCGCCCACATGCCGTGGTAGAAGCCGTAGAAGCCGCCCCACCCGAAGCCGTACGGCGGACCCACCACCATGCCGGGGCTGACCCGGATTTCGCTGGTCACGCTGACCGTGCGGGAGATCAGGACCGCATCCGCGCCGGCGTCGCGGACCGCCCGTTCGATCGCCGGCTGCGGGGCCGGGCCGTCATCGGGAAGGCTGCGGTACGAGGGTTGCGCCTTGACGCCGCGCGCCGCGAGCTGCGCGACCATCGTGTCCTCGTAGATGCGGCGCGCGGTGGTGTCGCGGCTGATGCCGATCACGAGGACGTTCCTCACCGGCAGGCGGTCGCCCGCCTCGGGATTCAGCCACTGCGCGTTGAACTGCGTGCTCGCGCAAGCCGACAGCAGCAGCGCCGCGCCGCCGAGAAGAACGAGCCGGGCGGCCAGGACGACGGGACGGCTCATGAAGCCTCCTTGGGGCGGCAGGCGCGCTACTTCAGCGCTTCCTGCTCCATCCTGAGATAGGTGCCGTACGCGTTGATCCGGTTGGCGGCCTCGAATGCCGGCACCTTGGCGAAGCGCGACCAGTCGACCGCGGCGTAGGCCTCGTCGAACGGTGTGAGCTCCTGCACCGCCTTGCCCATCTGCTCGCGCAGGAAGCGCAGGTACTCGCGCGTCAGGTCGATGTCCGGCTGCGGATTGCTCGACGCTCTCCCGTGTCCCGGGATGACCATCGCCGGCTTCAGCGGGCCGATGCGATCCATCGCGGCCAGCCAGGTCTTGCTGTCGGCGTTGCCGACGTACGGGATGCGGCCGCTGAAGTAGAGGTCGCCGGCCAGCAGCACACGGTCGTTCTCGACCCACAGCATCACGTCTTCCGGCGCGTGCGCTCCGGAAACGTCGATCAGCCGGAAGCGGACGCCGCCGCGCTCGAACGCCACCTCCCCGGACGGCCCGAAGTCGAGCCAGCGCGTGGCGCCGACCAGGCGCGTGTCCTGGTCGACGTCCGGCCAGAGATCGCGTCGCCGCTGCTCGAGCCGTTCCTGGGTGGACGGCGAGCCGAGCACTTCGCGGCCCTTGGCGTGCGCCCAGACCTCGACGTCCGGGCCGGCGAGCGCCTGCAGCCCGTAGAAGTGATCCGCATGGAAGTGGCTGACGATGACGAGCCGGATCGGCTGCTTCGTGACGCCCGCGATCGCCACCTTCATCGCCGCGCCGAGGGCCGGCGTGCCGAGGGCATCGAACACTACGACACCGTCGCCGGTGACGATGAAGGCCGCGTTGGAGTTGAAGGCGCGGTTGGCCGACGAGGCCATCGCGGGCTCGCCCTCGAAGTAGTACACGCGCTCCGAGGCCTTCTTCGGCTGCAGCTTCATCGGTGGCGGCTCGGCGCCGGCCACGGCGGTGACCAGGCCGAACGTGATGGCCAGCAGGGCATGGGCGAGGTTCATCGCAGTGACTCCGGTGTTCGTCCTCTCAATCGTAGCGGCCCAGCCGCACCTGCGTGTTGCCGGGCTTCAGGTGACGCAGCGACGGCATCACGAGCACCGTGTCGTCGTACGGCGCCGTCCAGGTGCGGTCGCCGTCGCGCGCGATCGGCGTGCCTGCCTTCGGGACCACGCTGAGGCCCACGACCGGGACCAGGAACTGGAAGTCCATCGACTGCACGACCACCGGTTCGGTCACGCGAACGACCCGCTGCCGCGCCGGGAGCGCCCCCGTGAGGTGAGCCTGCACGCGCTCGAACGGTACGACGCCCACGGCGGCCAGGAAGCGCAGCGTGGTGTCGACCGCAACGTCGGCTGCCGACCGCTCCCAGTGCTGTCCGCACTCGACCAGCAGGGCCTGGCGCGGGCTGGCCGGGTCGTTGAACCCGCCGCGGTCGCGCATGCGCAGGCCGGCCGGATGCCCGGTGTCGATCAGCAGGTCCGCCGGCATGCCGATGCGGCGCGCGAGTTCGAGGTGCTTGTCGATCATTCCGCAGACGCCGATCGGCCGGCAGGGATCGTGCATCGAGTGGATGTCGAGCAGGAAGTCGGCCTGGTCGACGAAGGGCTGGAGCTGGCGCGCGCGACGCAGTTCGACCGAGTCGCGCGGCCCGAACAGCACCTCGTCGGCCCACACGCGGTTGTAGTCCTCGTCGACGCAGCGCGAGGCATCCGGATCTTCGAAGTCGAAACGCCCGAACGCCTCGACGTTGGCAAAGGCGAGGATCAGCCGGCCGGTGTCCGGACGCAGCCCGGAGCGAAACAGGAAGTCGAGCGCGATCGCGCCGCAGATCTCGTTGCCGTGGGTCAGCGCCTGCACCATCGCCGTCGGGCCGGGCCGGCCGGAGTCAAGGATGTGCACGTAGTCGACGCCGGTGTTGCCGTCGCGGTACGGCGCGATATCGGGCGGCTGGATCTCGATGGGGTAGTGCTGGTGGGCGTTCATCGCTTTTGAATGAAGTCCTGAATGGCTTCGACCAGGGTGGTCAGGTTGCTCTGGAGCGTCGCATAGCCCTCGTTCGGCACGCAGCGCTCCTCGTCCATGTAGAGGCGCTTGTTGATCTCGACCTGCAGGCTGTGGCGCCCGCGCGCCGGGTCCGAATACGCGCGCACCAGCTCGACGCCCTTGTACGGATCGTTGATCTTCACCGCGTAGCCCATCGACGACAGCGCCTGCCGCACGAACTCCGTGAATGCCGGATCGCAGGTCGTCCGGTCGCGGTCGCCGAGCACGAAGTCGGCGCGCTCGGTGCCTTCTCCGCCTTCGCCCATCCTTCCCGCCACCGAGTTCATCGAGTGGCAGTTGATGTGGAAGACCTCGCCGAACTGCGCGTGCGTGGCGTCGATGAGCTGCCGCAGCGCGCCGTGGTACGGGGCATGGACCCGCTCGATGCGCCCGACCACTTCGTCCACGGTCAACCTGCGGCCGTAGATCGCGCGACCGTCGTCCAGCGTGCGCCAGACCAGCGCCTTGCCGATCGCCGCCTTGCCGCTCGGCACGAACGCGTGCGGCCAGTGGCCGCCGTCGATCAGTTCGAGGTCGATGTCGCCCGCATGCCGGTTGTTGTCGAGATAGGTGCGCGGAAACTCCGCGGCGAGCAGCGGAACGCCGAGCTCGGTCGCGGGCAGGTACAGCTGGTCCACGAAACAGTCTTCGCCGTCACGCAGGTCGAGCTCGCCGACGATGGCGTCGAAGTCGGACGGGAAGTGCGAGCCGGAGTGCGGCGAGTCGAGGACCAGCGGCACGGTCGGCACGGCCGGGCCGTGCAGCCGGAAGGCCTCGTGCTTCATGACGGCGTCGAGTCGTTCAGGTGGCACGCGGAGTGCCGGCCGGGGGCGATCTCGCGCAGCAGCGGCACGTCCGAAGAGCAGCGCGGCATCGCGTGCGGGCAGCGCGGATGGAAGTGGCAGCCCGTCGGCGGATTCATCGGCGACGGAATCTCGCCCTTGATCGGCACGAAGGTGCGGCGCTTGCGGTCGATGCGCGGCACTTCGCTGAGGAGCGCACTCGTGTAGGGGTGGTTGGGTGCGGCGAACAGCGCCTCGGTCGGCGCGATCTCGACGACACGCCCGAGGTACATCACCACCACCCGGTTCGACAGGTGCCGGACGACGCCGAGGTCATGGCTGATGAACAGGTACGTCAGGCGGAACTCGTCGCGCAGGTCCATGAAGAGATTCAGCACCTGCGCCTGGATCGACACGTCGAGCGCCGCGACGGCCTCGTCGCACACGAGGAACTCCGGCTTCACGGCCAGCGCGCGCGCGATGCCGATGCGGGCGCGCTGCCCGCCCGAGAACTGGTGCGGGTAGCGGCGCACGTAGCCGGGGTCGAGGCCGACGCGCGACAGCAGCCGGGCCACGTAGTCCTCGACCTGCTTAGCGTCCACGAGGCCGTGCACGCGCGGCGCCTCGCCGATGATGTCCGCCACCCGCATCCGCGGATTCAGCGACGCGAACGGGTCCTGGAAGATCATCTGCACCGGACGCTGCGCACCGTTCATGTGGTGGATGGGCTGACCGCGGTAGCGCACCGCGCCCTCGGTCGGTTCGTACAGTCCGCAGGCGATGCGGCCGAGCGTCGACTTGCCGCAGCCGGATTCGCCGACGAGTCCGACGACCTCGCGCTCATCGACCGCGAACGTCACCCGGTCGACCGCGTGCACGGTGTGCTCGCTGACGCCGGCGCCGAGCCGGCGCGCGAATCGCTCGATCACGTCGAGGCGCTTCGAGAAGCGCTTCGACACGGCGTCGAACTCCAGCAGCGCGCGGCTTTGCGAACCAGCACGCGTGTTCATGCCGCCTCGCGCTCCGCGTCGAGCGGGTAGTGGCAGCGCAGCGAGCGGCCGTCGAGCGCGGTCATGTCCGGCATCGTGCCGCACGCCTGTCCGGCACGCGGGCAGCGGTCGCGGAACGCGCAGCCCGCGCCGAGCCGCAGCAGCGACGGCGTCGAGCCGCTGATCTGCTTCAGGCGCTGCCCGGGCGCCGTGGCAGCCGGCACCGAGTCGAGCAGCCCGCGCGAGTACGGATGGCGCGGCGCGTCGAGGACCTCGCCGGCGTCGCCGATCTCGACGATGCGTCCGGCGTACATCACCGCGATCCGGTCCGCGAGGCCCGCCACGACAGCGAGGTCGTGGGTGATCCAGATCAGCGCGGTGCCCGACTCGCGCGTCAGCTTCTGCATCTCGTAGAGGATCTGGCCCTGCATCGTGACGTCGAGCGCGGTGGTCGGCTCGTCGGCGATGATCAGTTCGGGGTTGTGCAGCAGCGCGATGGCGATGGCCACGCGCTGGCGCATGCCGCCGGAGAACTGGTGCGGGTACTGCTGCAGCCGCTCGGCCGCCGAGGCGATGCCGACGCGCGAGAGCACCTCGATCGAGCGCGCCCGGGCGGCCTGGCGCGCGACGCGCTCGTGCGCCAGCACGGTCTCGACCATCTGCGTCTCGATCGACAGGACCGGATTGAGCGTCATCATCGGGTCCTGGAAGATCATCGCGATGCGCTTGCCGCGCAGCGCCCGCATCCGCTCGGGCGGGGCGCCGACCAGTTCCTCGCCGTTGAACCGGATGCTGCCGCCGGCCACGCGGCCCGGCGGGTCGATCAGGCCGATGATCGAAAACCCGGTGACCGACTTGCCCGACCCCGATTCGCCGACGAGCCCAAGCACCTGGCCGCGGCCGAGGTCGAACGACACGTCGGCCACGGCCGGCAGCACGCCGTCGCGCGTGGCGAACTCGGTGCGCAGGTTGCGGACATCGAGCAGCGGCGCCGTCATCGCGCCAGCCTCGGGTTGAGGACGTCGCGCAGCTGGTCGCCGACGAGGTTGATCGCGAGGATCGTCAGCAGCAGCGCGATGCCCGGATACACGCTGATCCAGTACTTGCCCGACATCAGGTACTCGTAGCCGTTGGAGATCAGCAGGCCGAGCGACGGCTCGGTCGGCGGCAGGCCGAGGCCGAGGAACGACAGCGTCGCCTCGAGCGCGATGGCGTGCGCGACCTGCACGGTGCCGACGACGATCAGCGGCGGCAGCGCGTTGGGGAGCAGGTGCCGCAGCACGATGCGCGCGCCTGACAGCCCCAGCGACCGCGCCGCCTCGATGTACTCCTTGCTGCGTTCCACGAGCGCCGCCGAGCGCGCCGTCCGCGCGTAGTAGGCCCACTGCACGGTGACGAGCGCGATGATGATCTTGTCGATGCCCTTGCCGAGCACCGCGAGCAGGATCAGCGCGACGAGGATGGCCGGAAAGCCGAGCTGGATGTCGACGATGCGCATCACGATCTGCTCGAAGCGCCCGCCGAGGTAGGCGGCGAGGACGCCGACGATCGAGCCGATGGTCAGCGCGATCACGCCCGACAGGACACCCACCATCAGCGACACGCGCAGCCCGTACATGATCGCCGACAGCATGTCGCGTCCCTGGCCATCCGTGCCGAGCCAGTAGGTCAGGCCATCCATGCTCTTCGCGCCGGGTGCCTGGCGCGCATCCATCAGGTCGAGCTTGGTCAGGTCGTACGGGTCCTGCGGCGCGAGCCACGGCGCGAACAGCGCGACCAGCACGATCACGAGCAGCATGGTCAGGCCGAGCATCGCCAGCCGGCTCTCGGCGAACTGGCGCCAGAAGCGGCCCCACGGCGTCTGCACGGGCTCGACGGTGGCGAGCGGGGCGGGCGCAACGCTCATGACTTCACATCCGCCAGCCGCACGCGCGGGTCGAGGATCGAGTACAGCAGGTCGACCACGAGGTTGATCAGGATGAACATGAACACGACCACCAGCAGGTACGCGACGACGACCGGGCGGTCGAGCTGGAAGATCGAGTCGATCACGAGCTTGCCCATGCCCGGCCACGCGAAGATGGTCTCGGTGACCACGGCGAACGCGATCACCGAGCCGAGCTCGAGGCCGATCACGGTGACCAGCGGGATCATGATGTTCTTCAGCAGGTGCACGCCGATCACGCGGCGCGACGACAGGCCCTTGGCGCGCGCGAACTTGATGTAGTCGAGCAGGCTCTGCTCGCGCACCTGCGCGCGCGTCAGCCGGATGATCAGCGACAGCTTGAACAGCGCCAGGTTGATCGCCGGCAGCAGCGCGTAGCGCAGCCCCTCGGCGTTGAGGATCGACACCTGCAGGCCGAGGAACTCGGTCGTCGGCCCGCGGCCGGTCGACGGCAGCCAGCCGAGTTGCACCGCGAACACGATGATCAGGATCAGGCCGACCCAGAAGGTCGGCAGCGAGAAGCCGAGGATCGACCCGGCCATGATCGCCTTCGACAGCGGGCTGGCCGGCCGCAGGCCGGCGTACAGCCCGAGCGGGATGCCGAGCGCAACCGCGATCACCATCGCGAGGAAGGCGAGTTCCAGCGTCGCCGGCATGCGCTCGAAGATGACCTCCAGCGCCGGCCGCGCGTACACGAAGGAGTTGCCGAGGTTGCCGGTGAACGCGCCCTTCACGAAGGTGAGGTACTGCTCGTGGATCGGCTTGTCGAGGCCGAGGGCGGCGGCCGCGCGCTCCTTCTCGATCTGGTCGGCCGACGGGTTGACGAGGATCTCGACCGGGTCGCCCACCAGGTACAGCCCGCCGAACACGAGCACCGACGTGATCGCGAGCACGAGCGCGGTCTGCGACAGGCGGCGGAGGATGTAGACGAACATCGTGACTGGTCGGAAGCCCGGGCGAAGAAAAGGGCGCCAGCGGCGCCCTTTGGGCTTTCCCGCGGACCGGATTGTCGCGCTACTTGGCCGGGCGCGTCTCGAAGGCAAACGTGTACTGGTCGGCGCGCGCCTTGTACGCGAGGTCCTTGCGCGTGGCCCACGTGCTGACCTCGTAGTGCAGCGGGACCAGGCCCATCAGCTCGCCGACCGCCTTTTCCGACGCGCGCGCCAGCATGATGCCGCGCTTGGTGTCGTCGATCGTCGTCAGGGCCTGCGTCAGCAGCGCGTCCACGCCCGGGTCGGAGAAGCGGCCGCGATTGGCGGTGCCGAGGCCCGCCTTCGAGTCGAAAGTCGCGAGCAGCGAGCGCAGCGGCGAGGACGTTTCGCCGGTCTCCGCGCCCCAGCCGGCGAGCAGGAAACTGAACTCCAGCTTCGAGCCGCGCGAGAAGAACACGTTCGACGGCATCGTCTCCAGCTTGGTCGGGATGCCGTTGCGCGACAGGTACTGGGCGACGGCCTGGGCGACCTGCGCGTCGTTGATGTAGCGGTTGTTCGGCGAGTGCAGCGTCAGCCCGAATCCGTTGGGGTAGCCCGCCTCGGCCAGCAGCTTCTTGGCGCCCTCGGGGTCGTACTTCTCGGGCTTCAGGGTCTTGCTGGTCCCGAAGAACTGGTCGGGCAGCAGCTGGCCGGCCGGGACGCCCTGGCCTTCCATGATGCGAGAGATGATGGTGTCACGGTCGATCATCTTCGAGATCGCCCTGCGCACGCGCGGATCGCGCAGCGGGTTCGCCTCCATCGGCTTGCCGTCGGTGGTCGTGACGAACGGCGAGTTCTTCTCGCGGCCCGAGTCCATGTGCAGGTAGATGATCCGGTTGGACACCGCGGACGAGAGAGCAACCCGGCTGTCCTGCTTCAGCTTGGCGATGTCCGCCGTCGGCACGCCCTCGATCATCTGGACGTCGCCGGCGAGCAGCGCGGCCACGCGCGCGGGCGCGCTCGGGATCATCTTGAAGCGTGACGTTCTCCCACGCCGGCTTCTGGCCGTAGTAGGCGTCGTTGCGCTTCAGCACCACGCGATCGCCCGCGACGTACTCGACCAGGCGGTACGGCCCGGTGCCGATCATGGCCTTGCCGGAATTGAAGTCCTCGGTCTTCGCCGTCTCGGCCACCGACTTCGGCAGGATCATCACGGCACCCATGTCGTTCGGCAGCAGCGGGTGCGGCTTGGCTGGTCTTGAGCCGCAGCGTCAGCGGATCGACGGCCTTGATCTCGACGATCGGCCGCACGAAGAACGCGAACGAGGCCGGGCTGTTCGGCACGTTGGGCACGCGCTTGAAGGTGGCGATCACGTCGTCGGCGGTGAAGTTCTGGCCGTTGTGGAACTTGACGCCCTTGCGCAGCTTGATCTCCCACTCGAGGTCGTTGAGCGCCTTCCACGACTCCGCGAGGCCCGGCTGCATCCGCTGGCTCTCGTCCTGCCGGACGAGGGTCTCGAACACGTGGCGGCCCAGGCTGTTGTTCGGCGTCAGGTTGTGGAAGTGCGGGTCGAGCGATGTGACCGGCGTGGACAGCCCGATCGTCAGGTCGGCCGCGTGGGCCGATGCGCCGAGCGCAAGCGACAGGATGGCCGCGCCGACGGCGCGATGGAAAGTGCGCAACATGGATTCCTCCGGACCGTGAGGCCGCTAGCTTAGCGGTTTGCGCGCAAGAGCCTGCGGCCCGCGTCCGCGGACTCGCCGTGGCTGGGACAAACCCGGGAAGGCGGTGGCATCGCCGACGGCCGGTGGTAGGCTGGCCGCCCCTCGCCCTGGAGCACTCCATGAAATCTCCGCTGTTGACCCTGGCCGCGGCCGTGACCGCGCTGCTTCCCGCGCTGGCAAGCGCCGCCCAGACCATCGTCGACGAGTGGCCGAACGTGAAGGCGCCCCCGGCGCCCGCGCTGAAACCGGTAACCGTCGACCCGAAGACGACCGCGCTGCTGATGCTGGACTTCGTCGCCCCCAACTGCAATCCGCGGCCGCGCTGCGTGGCCTCGGTGCCGGGCGCGAAGAAGCTGCTCGAGGAAGCGCGGGCGCGCGGCATGACGATCGCCCACGCCACGACGTCTGCCACCAAGGCGGCCGACATCCTGCCGGACCTCGCCCCGAAGGGCGACGAACCGGTCGTGTCGTCCGGCGTCGACAAGTTCCGCAACACCGAACTCGAGAAGTTCCTGAAGGACAAGGGCATCCAGCACGTCATCGCCATCGGCACCGCGGCTCACGGCGCCGTGATGTACACGGCCAGCGGGGCGGTGCTGCGTGGCATGAAGGCGATCATCCCGGTCGACGGCATGTCCGCCAACGACCCGTTTCCCGAGCAGTACGTGGCCTGGCACCTGGCCAACGCGCCGGTGATCGGGCCCAACGTCACGTTGACGAAATTCGAGCTGCTGAAGTTCTGACGCCAGCCGGCGCCCGCTGCGAGCTTCGCTCCGGAACAGCTGAATGCAAAGGGGCCGGTCTAACGCGACCGGCCCCTTCGTTTTCTGGTGGCCAAGGACGGAATCGCCCATGGCCGATTTTGGCTCGCTACGCTCGCCGAAATCTGGTGGCCAAGGACGGAATTGAACCGCCGACACAAGGATTTTCAATCCTCTGCTCTACCGACTGAGCTACTTGGCCGTCTCGGATGACCGGTCGAAACGACCCCGGTCTCGAAGGGCGCGAAGTATAGCGAACCGTGCCCTCCCTCCCAAATCGAGCCCTCTGACGGCTGCGATAATCCGCGCATGGATTCCCTTCGATTCGACGTGGCCGTGGTCGGTCCCGGCGTGGCCGGCCTGGCGACCGCCCTGGGCCTCGCACAGCAGGGCCAGAAGGTCGCCTTGATCGGGCCTCGCGCCCGCATTCACCAACCGTCGCCGGCGGCGCCGTACGACGCGCGCATCTATGCGCTGGCGCCCGGCAGCGCGGCGTTGCTCGAACGGCTCGGCGTCTGGGGTCGGGTCGACGCGGATCGGGTGTGCCCGGTGGAGCGGATGCGGGTTTTCGGCGATGCCGGCGATGAACTGACGTTCGACGCCTACGCGACGACGGTCGAGCGACTGGCAACCATCGTCGAGGAATCGGAACTGGCGCGCGTGCTCGATGCGGCCTGTGACTACCAGCCCGCGATCACGCGCATCGACGCGGCATTCCAGTCGCTCGAACCGCAGGCGTCCGGCGCGGCCGGACTTCAACTCGCCGATGGCCGCCGCGTGTCGGTGGCGCTGCTGGTGGGCGCCGATGGCGCGAACTCGGCCGTGCGCGCGGCGGCAGGCATCAACGCCGAACTCAAGCCGTACCTGCAGACGGCGCTCGTCGCGAACTTCGCGTGCGAGCGGCCGCACCTGAACACGGCCTGGCAGTGGTTCACCGACGAAGGCATCGTCGCGCTGCTGCCGATGCCGGGCAACCGCGTGTCGCTCGTGTGGTCCGCCCCGGATGCGCTGGCGCCGCAGCTGCTGGCGCTCGATCCCGCCGCGTTCGCCGAGCGCGTCACCGCGCGCGCGCGGCACGTGCTGGGATCCTTGACGTTGCTCGGCCCCGCGCACGCGTTCCCGCTGCGGCTGCTCACCGTCAGGCGACTCGTCGGGCCGTCGCTCGCGCTCGTCGGCGACGCCGCGCACGCGTTGCATCCGCTGGCCGGGCAGGGCCTCAACCTCGGCCTGCAGGACGTCGACACCCTGCTGAGGGTCGTCGGTGAGCGCGAATCCTTCCGGACCTGCGGTGATCCGGTCGTGCTGCGCCGGTACGAGCGTGCACGTGCGGAATCCATCGGCCTGATGCGCTTCACCACCGACGGACTCGCGCGGCTCTTTGCCGTCGACGATCCGCTCTTGCGCGGAGCCCGCAACGCGGGCATGGCCATGGTCAATCGCCTCGGTCCGCTGAAGAGCCGGCTGATCCGCCAGGCGCTCGGTTGAACCCGACCGGCCGCGTCCTGTCTATCCCGAACCTGCAGGTCGCCTCGGTAAACTGGCGGCCATCACATTGGAGAACACGATGAAGAGTTGGCTGCAGCACGCGAGCGTGCTGGCAATGACGTTGGCGTGCACGGCTGCACTTGCTCAGGCACCCGCTCAGGCGCCCGCTGCGAAGGCCGCCCCGGCGGCGGCCAGCACCGAGGCGCAGGTCGCGGCGCGGTTCGCCGAGCGGTCTGGCGGATCCAAGCCCGACCAGGTGTTCAAGGGTCCCGGCGGGCTCTATGAAGTGCTGATCGGCGGCGAGCTGTACTACGTCGACGCCAACGTGAATTTCGTCATCGCGGGCACGATGTTCGACGCGCGCACGCGCGAGAACCTGACACAGAAGCGCATCGACACCGCGCTGAAGGTGGACTTCAAGTCGCTTCCTTTCGATCGCGCCATCAAGACGACGCGCGGCAACGGCTCGCGCACGATCGTCACGTTCGAGGATCCGAACTGCCAGTACTGCAAGCGGCTGTGGCAGACGATGGGGGACCTGAAGGACGTGACGATCTACACGTTCCTCTACCCGATCCTGTCGGCGGACTCGGCCACCAAGTCGAAGGCGATCTGGTGCTCGAAGGATCGCACCGCGGCCTGGGACCAGTACATGGTCGGAGGCAAGGCGCCCGCCGCGGCGGCCGACGACTGCAAGCATCCGATCGACGAGAACGTCGCCCTCGGTCGTTCGCTCGGCATCAACGGCACGCCGACGATCATCTTCGCCGACGGCTCGCGGGCGGCCGGCGCGCTGCCCGTGCCGATGATCGAGCAGAGGATCGCCTCGGCGAAGAAGTAACCGGGGCCGAAGACGCCCGGGTCGCACATGTGCGAGCCAGGCGTTGCCGGCGCTATCGCTTCAGCAGCGCCTCGGGCGCGACGCCCTTCGGGGCGAGCATCCAGGCGCTGCCCTCGTGTTTCTGCCGGCCGGCCTTCTCGCCGGCCTCGGCGCCGAATCCCCAGAAGTAATCGAAGCGCAGCGGTCCGCGGATCGCGCTGCCGGTGTCCTGCGCCATCATCGGCCGCACGAACGCCGCACCGGTCGCGGGATCGGTCGACCTGAGCAGGAGCGGGACGCCCAGCGGGATGAAACGCGTGTCCGCCGCGAGCGACGCATGGGGCGTCAGCGGCACGTTGAGCGCGCCCTTCGGCCCGGCGGCAGGATCGCCGAGCGGGAGTTCGCGGAAGAACACGAAGCTCGGGTTCTGTTCGAGCAGCTGGTCCAGGCGCCGCGGATTGCGTGCTGCCCACGCCTTGATTCCCTGCATCGACGCCTGGTCGATCGTCAGTTCCTTCTGGTCGACGAGCCAGCGGCCGATCGACCGGTACGGGTGCCCGTTGCTGTCGCCGTAGCCCAGGCGGGTGATGCCGCCATCGTCGAGCATCACGCGACCCGATCCCTGCACCTGCAGGAAGAAGGCGTCGATGGGGTCGTCGACCCACAGCAGTTCCTGGCCGCGCAGGAGGTTGCCGCGCATGATCTCGCCGCGGTTCGGATACGCGACGACCTTGCCGTTGTGCATGCGGCCGCGCAGGCGCAGGCCCGCGAGTTCGGGATACGTGCCCGCGAGATCGATGGCGACCAGGTCGGCCGGTACGCGGTAGATCGGCACGCGGTACTTCGGCGACGGCCTGCGGCTGCCTTTCAGCAAGGGCTCGTAGTAGCCGGTCACCAGGCCCGTGTCCCGGACCTCGGCGGCCTTTGCCTCTGCGGGAGCCACCGCACGGATGCGATAGGCATCGAACGCGCCGGCGAAGAAGCTGCGTATGGCCGCGGCGGAGCGGCGATCGACCGCCGCGGCGCGCGCGCACGGGACCTTCCACGCCGGGTGCGTTGCGAGGGCCTGGCACGACTGCAGGAACGCCGGCCAGGCCGCGATCCAGTCGGCATCGCTCGCCGCGGGCAGCGACGCGAATGCGATGCGGTCGTAGCGAGCCACGGCCTCGGCGCGCATCGATGGCAGTGGCTGAGGTGCTGCCGGCGCCGGTAGCGCCGCGGCGGGCGGACGCGCCACGGGCGGAGCTGCAGCGACGGGCGGTTGGACCGCGGCGGGAGGCGGCGACACGATCGGTGGCGCCGCCGGACCTGTGGCAGATGGCGCGGGCCGCGACGGTGGCACCGAGGGCGGAGTTTCGGGCGCAGTCGTGGGCAGCGGTGCGGCGCACGCGGCGAGCAGCAGCGCGGCGACGACGGCGCCGAGGCGCCAGCGCGCATCCCGGCTTCTACAATGATCGCTGTCTTCCCGGTGCCCGGCCATGTGGTTGATCCTGCTAGAAGCTGCGATTGCGCTCGGACTGTTCGTGTTCATCGTCTGGTGGACGATGTTCCACCGGCCCAGGCGAAAACCACCGCGGGACGGCTGACGGCGCGTTCAATGCAGCGTGCGCGGCATCGACAGCAGGAATTCGGGAATCGGCGCTTCGAATTGCGTGCCGTCCGCCGCCACGCACTGGTAGCTGCCCCGCATGGAGCCTACCGGGGTGGCGATCGGACATCCGCTCGTGTACTCGAAGGCTTCGCCGGGTTGCAGCATCGGCTGCTCTCCCACGACGCCCAGACCCTGGACTTCCTCGACCTTGTTGTTGGCGTCCGTGATGATCCAGTGACGAGAGATCAACTGCGCGGCGACATCGCCGGTGTTCCGGATCGTCACGGTGTAGGCGAACAGGAACTTGTCCTCGTCCGGGCGGGAGTGCTCGGGCACGAACTGCGGGCGGACACTGACGGAGAACTGGTACGTGGGCATGGATCACAGGAGCCGGGGCGAGCCGGAAGCGCAGCGGAAGCGACCCTTAGAATAAACGCTGGTCGAAGAGGTTCCGATGACGACAAGAAACTTCCGTATCGCCCCGAGCATCCTGTCCGCCGATTTTGCCCGCCTGGGCGAGGAGGTGAGGGCGGTCGTCGCGGCCGGATCGGACTGGATCCACTTCGACGTCATGGATAACCACTACGTGCCGAACCTCACGATCGGCCCGCTGGTGTGCGAGGCGATTCGTCCGCACGTCGATGTCCCGATCGACGTGCACCTGATGGTCAAGCCCGTCGACCGCATCATCCCCGACTTCGCCAGGGCGGGAGCCAACGTCATCACGTTCCATCCGGAGGCATCGGAGCACGTCGACCGGACGTTGGCGCTGATCCGCGATTCGGGCTGCAAGGCGGGCCTGGTGTTCAACCCCGCGACGCCGCTCGACGCGATGGACCACGTGATGGACAAGCTTGACGTCGTGCTGCTGATGTCGGTGAACCCGGGATTCGGCGGGCAGAAGTTCATCCCGCAGGCGCTGAAGAAGCTCGCGCTGGTGCGGGCGAAGGTCGACGCGTACCGCCGCGAGACCGGCCGGGAGATCCTGGTCGAGGTCGACGGCGGCGTGAAGACCGACAACATCGCGGAGATCGCGCGCGCCGGCGCCGACACCTTCGTCGCCGGCAGCGCGATCTTCGGCGCGCGTGACGCCGATGGCGGCTATCGCGGCGTGCTGAAGCAGTTGCGCGCGGCGCTCGAGGGCGCCTGATGGCGGTGCAGGCTCGCGGCGTGCTGATCGACCTCGACGGCACGCTGCTCGACACGGTTCCCGATCTCGCCGAGGCGGTCAATGCGATGCGCGCGGACTTCGGCCAGCCCGCGCTGCCGGTCGATCAGGTCGCGTCGTACGTGGGAAAGGGCGCCGACGTGCTCGTGCACCGCGCGCTCACCGAGTCTCTCGAAGGCCGCGCGGCCGATGCCGACTTCCAGCGCGGCAAGGCGTCGTTCTACGCACATTACCGGCGCGAGAACGGGCTCAAGGCCGTGGTGTTCGACGGCGTCCGCGAGGCGCTCGCCCTGATGCGCGGACGCGGCCTCGCACTGGCCTGCGTGACCAACAAGCCGCGCGAGTTCACGCACGAACTGCTGCAGCGGGTGGGCCTCGACGACTTCGACGCGATCGTGTCGGGCGACGATACGACCGAGAAGAAACCCCATCCGGCGCCGATGCTCCACGCCTGCGCGCTGCTGAAGCTGCTGCCGAGCGAGACGGCGATGGTCGGCGACTCGGAAAACGACGTGCTGTCGGCGCGCGCGGCGGGCTGCCGGGTGATCGTCGTCGAGACCGGATACAACGAAGGCCGCCCGGTCAGCGAGCTGGATGCCGATGCTATCGTGCCCGGTCTCCTCGACGCGGCTCGCCTGATCGAACCGCTGCACGCCTCATCATTCAGAGTGGTGAACGGTGACTGAACTGGAATTCAAGGCGTTGGCCACACAGGGCTACACGCGCATTCCGCTGATCGCCGAGAGCTTCGCCGACCTCGAGACCCCGCTGTCGCTGTACCTGAAGCTCGCCAACGAGCCGAACACCTTCCTTCTCGAGTCGGTGGTGGGCGGCGAGCGCTTCGGCCGCTACTCGTTCATCGGCCTGCCGGCGCGCACGGCGATCCGCTCCTTCATCCGCGAAACGGGGCCGGTGACGGAAGTCGTCGAGGACGGTCGCGTGATCGAGACGATCGAGGGCGACCCGCTGGCGGCGGTCGAGCGCTTCGCCGGGCAGTTCAAGGTCGCGCAGCGTCCGGGACTGCCGCGCTTCTCCGGCGGCCTCGCGGGGTACTTCGGTTACGACGTCGTGCGCGTGATCGAGAAGAAGCTCGCGCATCCGAAACCGGACGACCTCGGCGTGCCCGACATCCTGCTGCTGCTTTCGGAGGAAGTGGCGGTCATCGACAACCTCGCCGGCCGCATCTACCTGATCGTCCACGCCGACCCGCGCAAGCCGGAGGCGTACGCGCGCGCCCGGCAGCGGCTGCGAGAGCTCAAGGCGAAGCTCGCCCGTCCGATCGAGCCGCCGCACTCGCGCGCGAGCGTGCGGCGCGAGGAGTACCGCGAGTTCTCGAAGGACGCCTACCTCGCGGCCGTCGCGCGCGCCAAGGAATACATCGCCGCCGGCGACGTGATGCAGGTGCAGATCGGCCAGCGCATCCACAAGCAGTACGCCGACTCGCCGCTGAGCCTGTACCGGGCGCTGCGCACGCTGAACCCTTCGCCCTACATGTACTTCTACAACTTCGGCAGCTTCCACGTCGTCGGCGCGTCGCCGGAGATCCTGGTGCGCAGCGAGGACCGGCAGGGCAAGCGGATCGTGGCGATCCGCCCGATCGCCGGGACGCGCACGCGCGGCGCGACGCCGGAACAGGACGAGGCGCTTGCGGTGGAACTTGCCGCCGACCCGAAGGAGCGCGCCGAGCACCTGATGCTGATCGACCTGGCCCGCAACGACATCGGGCGCATCGCGCAGACCGGCACGGTGAAAGTCACCGAGCAGTACGTGGTCGAGAAGTACTCGCACGTCCAGCACCTGGTGAGCCATGTCGAAGGCGAGCTGAAGCCGGGCATGACGAACCTCGACGTGCTGCGCGCGACCTTCCCGGCCGGCACGCTGTCGGGCGCGCCGAAGGTGCGGGCGATGGAGATCATCGACGAGCTCGAGCCGGTCAAGCGCGGCATCTATGGAGGCGCCGCGGGCTACCTGAGCTTCGCGGGCGACATGGACCTCGCGATCGTGATCCGCACCGCGATCATCAAGGACAACATGCTCTACGCGCAGGCGGCAGCGGGCATCGTCGCCGACTCGGTGCCGGAGAGCGAGTGGAAGGAGACCGAAGTGAAGGCGCGCGCGGTGTTGCGCGCCGCGGAGCAGGTCGAGGACGGGTTCGACGCCGAGTGAAGCTTCGCGGCGTGTCAGCCGCGAAGCCCAGGCATCGAGAATCCGGTCGGCTCGAGCGCCGACAACAGGGCGCCGATCTGCGCATCCGTCAGCGGGACCAGCGGTGGCCGCACCATGCCCCAGCTCGTGTCGCCGGAGTAGTGGGCAACGGCGGCCTTCAGCGCGGGGATCATCGGCATCGACTGGAATACCTTGCGCACGGCGTCCAGCGCAGCCTGTTGCTGATCGGCATCCGCCTGCTGCCAGGTGCTGGCGAGTCGTGCAATCGCCGCGGGATTCACGTTCGCGGTCGCGCTGATGCAGCCGGCGCCGCCGCCGCGCAGCGTCGCCAGCAGGAACGTCTCGGAGCCCGCGAAGACATCGAAGCCCTGCGGCTGGAAGCGCTCGAGCATCGCCTGCGTGTTGCTCCAGTCGCCGGAGCTGTCCTTGGTGCCCGGCGATCGTGCCCGGATAGGCTTTCAGCAGCCGCTCGATCAGCCCGAGGCTGATGGGGACCTGCGACACGGGCGGGATGTGATAGAGGTAGACGCGCAGGCGCTCGTCGCCGACCCGCTCGATGATTTCCGCGTAGCTGCGGAACAGCCCGTCGTCGGAGACGCCCTTGTAGTAGAAGGGCGGCAGCATCAGCACGCCACCGCAGCCCAGGCGCACCGCGTGGCGGGTCATCTCGACCGAATCGGTCAGCGCGCAGCACCCAGTGCCCGGCATCATCCGCGCGGGTGGTATGCCCGCCGCCACCAGCTGGTCGAGCAGGTCGAGCTTTTCGGCGACGGACATCGAGTTCGCTTCCGAGTTCGTGCCGAAGACGGCCAGCCCGACGTCGTTGTCCAGCAGCCAGCGACAGTGCCGCGCCAGGCGTTCGCCGTCGGGTTTCAGGTCCCGGTCGAAGGGCGTGACGACGGGGGACAGGACGCCGCGGTGGCGGCTTGAACCGGACTCGATAGGCATTTGATGGCGTTCCTCTGCTGGGATCGGAGCGCTTCGGTAGGGCGCCCTGGCAACTTCACCGTGATCGCTGTCGACAATTATCTCGAAGAAAGGTCCGGCGGACTCCTGCGGGTGTCGGCGCCACGGAGGAAGCGCCGCGCTGGCATCGCATGCTCATCGGCCGTTTCCGGGCAGAGAAGGCGAACGATCGATGGGACAGTGCGGACCCGACGCGCCTGCGTTTGCGGCGCAAGCGGGACTTCCTCGATAATCAGGCCGTGATGATCTCGGCAGCCTCCTCTTTGATCCGCCTGCCCCGGCGATGGCGCAAGCCCGCCGCCTGACCTGGCTCGACCGGATGCGCCACGAAGCAGGTGGCGCGGGACCAGCCAGGCGACATCCGCCTGAAGAGCGCCGCGCACGGGCAATTCAGGCAACTCCAGACGGAAGATCCAGCGTTTTCGAGGGCGCACGGCCAACATGCTGCTGATGATCGACAACTACGACAGCTTCACCTACAACCTCGTGCAGTACTTTGGCGAGCTGGGTGAAGAGGTTCGCGTGGCGCGCAACGACGAGATCACGCTGGACGAGATCGCGGCGCTGGCGCCGGACCGGATCTGCATCTCGCCAGGACCGTGCTCGCCGAACGAGGCCGGCGTATCGGTCCCGGTGCTGGAGCGCTTTTCGGGCACGGTGCCGATCCTCGGCGTGTGCCTCGGCCACCAGGCGATCGGCCAGGCGTTCGGGGGCCACGTGATCCGCGCCCGGGCGCTGATGCACGGCAAGACCGGCGCCATCCATCACACGGGGGCGGGGGTATTCGTGGGCCTGCCGAACCCGTTCACGGCGGCGCGCTACCACTCGCTCGCCGTCGAGCGATCGTCGCTGCCGGAGTGCCTCGAGATCACCGCGTGGACGGACGATGGCGAGATCATGGGACTGCGCCACCGGACGCTGGCTGTCGAGGGCGTGCAGTTCCATCCGGAATCCATCGCGACCGAGCATGGTCACGCGATGCTTGAGAACTTCCTTTCGCAGAAGCGTTGAGCCTCCATCATGCCGATCACGCCTTCCGAAGCCCTGGTCCGTTGCATCGAGCACCGCGAGATCTTCCAGGACGAAATGCTGTCGCTGTGGCGCCGGCTGATGAGCGGCGACCTCACGCAGTTGCAGATCGCCGCGCTGCTGATGGGCCTGCGCGTCAAGAAGGAGACCATCGGCGAGATCGCGGCGGCCGCGCAGATCATGCGCGAGTTCTCCACCAAGGTGGAGCTCGCCGACCGGACCAATCTCGTCGACCTTTGCGGCACGGGGGGCGACGGCGCGGGCACGTTCAACATCTCGACGGCGGCCATGTTCGTGGCCGCGGCAGCGGGCGCGCGTGTCGCCAAGCACGGCGGCCGCAGCGTTTCGTCGGGTTCGGGCAGCGCCGACGTGCTCGAGGCGCTCGGCGCCAACATCGCGCTGTCGCCGCAAGCGGTCGCGCAGTGCATCGAGTCGACCGGACTCGGCTTCATGTTCGCGCCGTCGCACCACGCCGCGATGAAGCACGCGGCGCCGGTGCGCAAGGAACTGGGTGTGCGCACGATCTTCAACATCCTGGGTCCGCTGACCAACCCGGCGGGCGCGCCGAACCAGGTGATGGGCGTGTTCCACCCGGACCTCGTCGGCATCCAGGTGCGCGTGCTGAAACAGCTTGGCTCGAACCACGTGCTGGTCGTGCACGGCAAGGACGGCATGGACGAGGTCTCGCTCGGCGCGGCGACGCTGGTCGGCGAACTGAGGAACGGCGAAGTGCGCGAGTACGAGATCCACCCGGAGGACTTCGGGCTGTCGATGGTCTCCAACCGCGGGCTCAGGGTCGGCAACGCGCTCGAGTCGAAGTCGATGATGCTGGAGGCGCTCGACGACCGCGAAGGGACTCCACGCGAGATCGTCGTCTTCAACGCCGGGGTGGCGCTGTACGCAGCCAATGTCGCGGAATCGATCGGCGACGGCATCGCCCGCGCGCGCTCGGCCATCGCGAGCGGGGCTGCGAAGAGAAAGCTGGCCGACTTCGTCGAGGTCACCCGGAAACTCGCCGCCTGAGAATCGGGGTCTGACCCCGATTTCGGCCGGCATCGCGGCCTGCGGCCCATACGATCATGAGCGACATCCTCGAACGCATCCTCGCGACGAAGCGCGCCGAAGTCGAACGGGCGCGCGCCGCCCGACCGCTCGCCGCGCTGCGCGCCGATGCGGAGCGACGCGGCGACCAGCGCGACTTCCTCGGCGCCCTGCGCCACAGGCTGGCCGCCGGCCGGCCGGCCGTGATCGCCGAGGTCAAGAAGGCGAGTCCGTCGAAGGGCGTCCTGCGCGCCGACTTCGACCCGGCGGCGATCGCCCGCAGCTACGCGGCGAACGGCGCCGCGTGCCTGTCGGTGCTGACCGACCGCGACTACTTCCAGGGCGCGCCCGAGTACCTCGCGCAGGCACGCGACGCGAGCGGGCTGCCCGCGCTGCGCAAGGACTTCATCGTCGATGCGTACCAGGTGGTCGAGGCGCGCGCGATGGGCGCGGACGCGATCCTGCTGATCGCCGCCGCGCTCGACGACGCGCAGTTGCGCGAGTTCGAGGGGCTTGCGCTGGCGCTCGGGATGGCGGTGCTCGTCGAAGTGCACGACGCCGCCGAACTCGAGCGAGCCCTGCGGCTGTCGACGCCGCTGGTCGGAATCAACAACCGGAACCTGCGTACGTTCGAAACGACGCTCGAGACCACGCTGTCCCTGCTGCCACGGATACCGGGTGACCGGATCGTCGTCACCGAGAGCGGGATCCTGGCCCCCGCCGACGTCGCGCGGATGCGCGCGGCCGACGTGAACGCCTTCCTCGTTGGCGAAGCCTTCATGCGCGCGCCCGATCCCGGCGCGGAACTGGCGCGCCTGTTCGCGTGATCGGCACGGAGACGCTGGCGCCGGGCTGGCGCGATCCGGTCCAGGCCTTCCTCGCCTCCGAAGATGGCGGGCGCCTGCTTCGGTTCCTCGATGAGCGACGCAGCGCGGGCGCGTCGATCTACCCGTCGCAGCCGTTCGCCGCGCTCACGCTGACGGCGTTCGACAGCGTGCGCGTCGTGATCCTCGGCCAGGACCCGTACCACGGGGCCGGGCAGGCACACGGGCTAGCCTTTTCGGTCCCGCCCGACGTCAAGCCGCCGCCGAGCCTGCGCAACATCTTCGTGGAGCTGCAGCGCGATCTCGGCTGCCTGCCACCGCCGCATGGATCGCTCGCACGGTGGGCCCGCCAGGGCGTGCTGCTGCTGAACGCCGTGCTCACCGTCGAGGACGGCAGCCCAGGCGCCCACGCCGGCCGCGGCTGGGAGGCGCTGACCGCCGACCTGCTGCGGCGCCTGGCCGTGGACGTGCAGCCCAAGGTCTTCATGCTGTGGGGCGCGCTGGCGCAGGCGCGTCGCGCGGTGATCGGAGCGCCTCATCTCGTCCTGGAGGCGAATCACCCGTCGCCGCTGTCGGCGCGACGCCCTCCGGCTCCGTTTATCGGCTGCGGTCACTTCTCGCGCGCCAACGCCTTTCTCGAAGCGAACGGCCGCGGGACGATCGAGTGGTGCTGAAGCGGCGCCCGGCTGTCGCTAGCGCTGGCCCAGCCAGGCCGCCCGTAGCCGCTGCGCCGCCTTCGGCGTCTTCTCCTGAGGCGTCAGCGTGTACTTCAAGGGCGGCTGCGTGGCGAGTTTCACCTCGAAGCGCATCAGCTCGTCGCGCCGGAACGCGAGACACTCGACGACGTCGCCGGCCGCGTAGCGCGTCAGCAGGCTGTCGAGGTTCGAGGGCGTGATGCGCAATCCACCGAGCGCGACCAGGACGTCGTTCGCGGACAGGCCGGCACGCTGCGCCGGCGAACCGTCGAACACGTGCACGAGCCGGCAGTCGGTGCCCGAGGGCGCGGTCTTCGCGCCGAGCAGCGCGAAGTGCGGCGCGTCGACTGCGGGCCGTGCCGCGAACTGGATACCCATGGGCGCCAGAAGCGCTGCGAAGTCCGGATCGCGCGTGCCCTCGGTCCATTCCCGCAGTCGTCGCTCCAGCGCGAGTCCGCTCACCTGCTCGGCGACCTCGGCGAATTCGCCCTCTTCGACGCCCGCATAGTGCGCGCCGCTGTCGCGCGCGCGCTTCCACAGCGCGCGCATCACGTCGTCGAGCGAGACGCGTCCCTTCGTCTCCGCGCGCAATGTGAGGTCGAGCGCGAGGCCGACCAGGGACCCCTTCTGGTAGTAGCTGACCACGCTGTTGGGTGCGTTCTCATCCTGCCGGTAGTACTTGATCCAGGCATCGAACGAACTGTCGGCGAGGCTCTGCTTCAGTCGGCTCGTGCGCTGCAGCACGGTGGTGAACGTCTTCGACAGCAGGTCGAGGTACTGCTGTTCCGTCAGCAGGCCGCTGCGACAGAGCATCAGGTCGTCGTAGTACGAAGTGAAGCCCTCGAAGGCCCACAGCAGGCGCGTGTAGTTCTCCTGCGTCAGGTCGTAGGGCACGAAGGCCGCCGGCTTGATGCGCTTGACGTTCCATGAATGGAAGTACTCGTGGCTCGCCAGCCCGAGGAAGTTCCGGTAGCCCTCGGTGGTGTCGTTCATGCCCTTGAACGGCAGATCGTCGCGCCTGCACAGCAGCGCGGTCGAGTTGCGGTGCTCCAGCCCGCCGCGGCCGTCGCCGACCGCCATCGCCATGAACGTGTAGCGGCCGAACGGCGCCTTCTTCGAGCGCGGCTCGAACAGCCGGATCTGCGCCTCGCACACGCGCGCCAGGTCGGCGGTGAGGCGGTCCATGTCGAGTTTCGGCACGCGGCCCGTGACGGCGATCTCGTGCGGCACGCCGAGCACCTCGAAGCGGCCCAGTTCGAACGTCCCCATTTCGACGGGGCAGTCGATCAGTTCGTCGTAGCTCGTCGCCTGGTACGTGCCGAAGCCGAGCCTGCGCGTGCCGCGCGCCGGCGCGAGCCCGGTCGCCACCTTCCAGTCGGCATACCGGTCGCCGGCCGGCGGCAGGATGTCGACGGTGCACGGCTCGTGCTCCAGCCCGATGGGCAGCAGGAACACGGACGTGCCGTTGAAGAACCCGTGCGACTCGTCGAGGTGCGCCGCCCGCACGGAGAGATCCCACGCGTACACCTCGTACGCCAGCTCCACCGGGCCCCGGGCGGGGGCGGCGCGCCACGTGTGCTTGTCGAGCTTCTCGAGATCGAGCTTGCGCCCGCCCGCAAGGGCCGTGATGCGGACGATGTTCCGCGCGAACTCGCGAATCATGTAGCTGCCGGGGATCCACGCCGGCAGCATGAACAGCTGGCCGGCGGGATCGGGCCGGTCGACGCGGCAGGTGACGTGGAACAGGTGGGCGGCCGGATCGGCCGGGCGAATGGCGTAGTGAGTCGACATGTCGGTCCTGGAAGGTGGCGCGAGTTTAGCGAGCGCCTGTTGACTCCGTACCTGGGTACGCAGCGAAAGTGCGGCCACTGACCCGACTCCCGACGGAGATGAAGATGGATCACGCCGCACACTTGAGGCACGAGCCTCCTCTGCATGACCACGCGCAGTCCCGCGAACTGCCGCAGGCGAGGGTCGCAGGCCGCGATGCGCACTCGCCGACTCCGGCTTCGGCCTGGGTTGCGTTCACCGCGACACTTCACTGCCTGGCGGGCTGCGCGATCGGCGAAGTCCTCGGCATGGTGATCGGCACCGCGCTCGGGCTCGACAACGTGACGACGATCGCGCTGGCGGTCGCGCTCGCGTTCTTCTTCGGCTACCTGCTGACGATGCTGCCGCTGCTGCGCACTGGCATGCCGCGCGGGACGGCCGTCAGGCTTGCGCTGGCGGCCGACACGGTTTCGATCACGCTGATGGAGATCGTCGACAACGCGATCATGTGGGCGATCCCGGGCGCGATGGACGCGGGGCTGGACACTCTGCTGTTCTGGGGCAGCCTCGCCTTCGCCCTGGTCGTGGCGGGCCTCGCCGCGTGGCCGGTGAACTACTGGCTGATCGCGCGTGGACGCGGCCACGCCGTGGTGCACGGGCACCACGCGCACTGACTCAGCTTTTCAGCGTGCCGAGGATCTCGGAGTGGAACTCGCGCTGGTACAGCAGGTACACCACGCCGGCCGCGCCGAGCGCGAACGCGATCGGCGAGACGAACCAGAGCATGACCGCGAACGACAGGTAGTACGCGCGCAGGCCGTCGTTGAAGGTCTCGGCCGCCAGGCCGACGACCTTGGCGGCGCGTGCGGCGTACGGCTCCCGCTGCACCTCGCCGCGCTCGAAGACCTTGGCGTCGGGCATCGAGGCGATCAGCAGCGCCCCGAAGGTGTACTGGCGCATCGACCACGTGAAGCGGAAGAAGGCGTAGACGAAGACCGCCAGCAGGACGATCAGCTTCGCCTCGAACACGAACGCCGTCGTGCGCGCGGCGAACGGGATCTCGCGCACGAACTCGGTTGCCTTCTCGCTCGTGCCCAGCAGCGCCAGCAGGCCGCCGATGATCAGGATCGTGGTCGACGCGAAGAACGACGGACTGGTCGACAGGTTCTGCACGACCACGCCGTCGACGACCCGGTTCTCGCGGCCGGTGGTCTGGAGCATCCACAGCCGGCGGTAGTGGTTGGTGGTCGCGAGCAGCGAACCCGATCGTTCGGCGCGCCGCCGGGCGAACACGGCGTAGCCGACCCAGACGGCGAGGAACCAGCCGATCGCCAGCCAGTCGGCCAGCGGCATCAGCATCATGGACTGCAGCAACTGCATCGATCCGATCCCCGGTCGTCAACCGCTGCAGCATAGTGCACCCGACCGCCGCTGCCGGCCTGTCGGAAGTGCTCCGGGGGACCGGGTGGACGGGGACGACTAACGCCGCTTGAGCAGGCGCATCAGGGCCCAGGCCGCGGCGCCGAAGCCCATCACCCAGAACGTGATGTGAACGGCCTGCTGCGACTGGGCGTACGTCACGCTCGAATAGAACAGGTAGCCGCAGGTGATGACGAACACGAGCGGCAGGATCGGGTAGAGCGGGACCTTGAACGGCCGCGCGACGTGCGGCTCGCGGAAGCGCAGGACGAACAGGCCGACGCCGGTCAGCAGGAAGAAGAACCAGAACACCGGGGCCGTGAACTCGACCATCGCGGAGAACCCGTCCTTCTGAAGCGCGCCGAACGCGATCAGCGCGAGCGCGATCGCCCCCTGGACGACGAACGCGACGACGGGCACGTGCCGCGCGCCGTGCCACTGCCCGATGAATGCCAGCAGCGGCCAGTCTCGCCCGAGCGCGTAGTTGGTTCGCGCGCCGACGATCATGGTCGCGTTGATCGACGTCAGGGTGGCGACGCCCACGATCACCCCGATCAGTTGCGCGCCGAACGGGCCGAAGGCCGCCTGCATCACATCGGCGCCGACGGCCTTGCTGTTCTTCATGCCCTCGAGGCCGAGCCCGTTCAGAACGGCGAGCACGAAGGCGACGTAGATCGCCGTGATGACGAGGATCGACAGCACGAGCGTGCGAACGATCCCGCGCGGGCCGCCCTTGACCTCGGCGGAGATGTACGCGGCCTCGTTCCAGCCGCCGTATGTCAGCAGCACGAAGACCATCGCGAGGCCGAACATCGGCGGGATGGCGTTCGGCGACGTGGCGGCGGCGACCGGCGCGACCGGCGCGGCCGCCGGCGCGACCGCGATGAGCCCGGCGACCGCGACGAGCGACCAGGCCCGAGACCTCGAGGATGGTCAGGATGTTCTGCGTGCGCGCGGACTCGCGCAGCCCGAACAGGTTGATCGCGGTCAGCACGATCACCGTGAGCGCTGCATAGATCGCCGACGAGTTCGGGCCGAGCGACAGCACGCGACTCATGTAGTCGCCGAACACGAACGCGAGCAGCGCAATGGAGCCCGTCGTGATCACTGCCACGCGCGCCCAGGCGAAGAAGAAGCTGAGGTCCTTGCCGTAGGCGCGCGACAGGAAGTGGTAGTCGCCTCCCGCGCTGGGGAAACTGCTCGCAAGCTCCGCGTAGCAGAGCGCGCCGATCAGCGACAGCACGCCACCCAGGACCCATGCGATCAGCATCCAGTCGACCGCGCCGGTGACGCCGGCGACCATCGACGGCGTCTTGAAGATGCCGGCTCCGATGACGATGCCGACCGTGATCATCACGGCGTCGAACACGGACAGCACCGGGCGCGGCGCGGCCGGTGCGGGTTCGAGGGAATCCTTCGGTTCGGCGGGGCTCATGGACCGGCTCCTGGACAACAAAAAGCCCCGCTCGGGCGGGGCTGGACTGCTTCGGGGGAGGCTACTTGCGGCTGCCGGTGACCTTGGTCTCCGCGCCGCCGGCGGCTTTCAGCACACCGGTCAGTTCGTTGCCCTTCACCGTGCCGGACAGCGTCCGCGTGACGCCCTTGTCGTCGTTGAACGCGAACTTGATCTCGTCGCCGCGCAGCGCCGCGCCGACGATGGGCTGCCGCGGACCGCCCGCGACGACCTCGCCGCTGATCTTCTGGTAGACCTGCTTCAGGTTGACGCTGAACTGGGCGCCGGCCTGGTCGCGCAGCGTCCAGTTGCCGTCGACCTTGGCCGGAACGATCCAGAGGTAAGCGGTGCGGTACTCGACCTCGGCCGTCTCGTCGGCCTCCCAGTCGCCCATCGTGAACTGGTGCGACGTCACCCGCGTGCCGGGCTTCATGTTCAGGATCGTCGGGCGCAGGCGCAGGTTCAGCTCGGGCAGCAGGTACATCGTGACGACCGTGGCCTTGCTGAAGTCCTCCTTGAAGATGTCGCCCTGGATGATCTTGACCTTGTTGCCGACGCCATCGGCCCGGACGAAGCACTGTGCCAGCTTGGCCATGTCCGGGTTGTATTCGATACCGACGGCCGTTGCGCCGGCCTTGCCGGCGGCGATCGCGATCTTGCCGTCGCCCGCGCCGAGGTCGTAGACGATGTCCTGTGGCGTGACCTTGGCCATGCTCAGCATCCGCTGGACCAGTTCATCGGGCGTTGGTACCCAGACCACGTCCTTGCCAGACTGACCGACCTGCGGCTTGTAGTCCCGTTCGCAACTCTTGCGGTCCTGGGCGTGCGCCGTCGCGGAGGCGACGAAGCCGGCGACAGCGATCAGGGCGATGCTGCGAATCAAGCGAGCGCTCATTTGTTCCATTCTCCTGTGGGCGGCAATCCTTGCGGAGCGCCGATTCTGCCGAAACCGCAGGCGGACGTCAGCCGCGGGCCGCGCCGGCCCGGGGTGCTCCCGGTCCGCGGCTTCGTGCAAGGGTACGGCAAACGGCGGGGCGCGCCGGATCAGCGATTGACGTCGACAACGAGCCGTCCGCGGATCGTGCCCGAGAGAATCTGCCGACCCGCCTCGATCGCCCCGGCCAGGGGGATCTCGTGCGTGATCGCGTCGAGGTGCGCGCGGTCGATTTCCTCGGCGAGGTGCGTCCATGCCGCCGTCCTGCGCTCGACTGGGCACATGACCGAGTCGATGCCGAGCAGGCGCACGCCGCGCAGGATGAAAGGCGCGACCGTCACCGGCAGGTCCATTCCCTGCGCCAGCCCGCACGCCGCCACCGCTCCGCCGTACCGTGTCTGCGCGCACGCATTGGCAAGCGTGTGACTGCCGACCGAATCGACCACGGCGGCCCAGCGCTCCTTCTGGAGCGGCTTGCCGGCGGCGGACAGCTCCGCCCGGTCGAGCACTTCCGCGGCGCCGAGCTGCTTGAGGTATGCGGCCTCTTCCAGCTTGCCGGTGCTCGCGAAGACGCGGTAGCCGCGCCGGGCGAGGATCGCGATCGCAAATGAGCCGACCCCGCCGCTGGCGCCCGTCACCAGGACGTCGCCCTCGGCCACGCCGGCGTCCCGGATCGCCATGCAAGCGAGCATCGCCGTGTAGCCAGCCGTGCCGATCGCCATGGCGTCGCGCGTCGACAGCGGCGCCGGGACGCGGATCAGCCAGTCGGCGCGGTAGCGGCCGCGCTGGGCGAGGCCGCCCCAGGCGGACTCGCCGATGCCCCAGCCGTTCATCACGACCCGGTCACCGACGGCCCACCGCGGCGACGAAGTCGCGGCGATCGTGCCCGCGCAGTCGATCCCCGGCACCATCGGCCACTTGCGCACCACCGGCGACTTGTTGGTCAGCGCCAGGCCGTCCTTGTAGTTGATGGTCGAATAGTCGATGTCGACGGTGACGTCGGCGCCCGGGGTGTTGGCTTCGAGCGTCGCGTCGTCCAGCTCGCGCAGATCGGCGTGGAAGTGGTCGTCGTCCTTGCTGAGGTAGATGGCCTTGAACATGGCATGGGTCGTTGTGCGCAGGGAAAGACGACGATACTCCCGGCCACGAACGGGTGCAGCGCCACGGTCGGTGCTGCGTTTACCCTTGGGCTGCCGCCGGGCTTGTTTGCTTCGCCGCAACGGCAGGCGGCATTGCCTAGTGCCGCAGCGATGGGTTTGCTCACGCACAAGTTCGCATCCGGGGCGAGTGCAATTCTTCGGTCTCCTTGGCCTTGGTGGAATCCGCTATGACCACAGACGTCCTCGTCGTCGGCGCCGGGCTATCGGGCCTCGTGACGGCATTCCGAGCAAAGCGCGCCGGCCTGAACGTCGCGGTGTTCGAGGCCGGCTCCCGGCCGGGTGGGGTGATCGGCTCGGTGCGACGCTCGGGCGCGCTCTTCGAACGGGGGCCGAACAGCGGCCTGGACACGACACCCCTCATCAACGCGATGCTCGACGACCTCGGGATCCGCACCGACCGAGTCGATGGCAGCAAGGCATCGTCGAAGCGCTACGTCCTGCGTGACGGTCGGCTCGTTGCGCTGCCGATGTCGCCGGGCGCGTTCCTGCGGACGCCGCTCTTCTCGTTCGGAGCCAAGGTGCGGCTCTTCGCCGAACCGTTCATCGGCAAGGCAGCGCCGGATGTCGAGGAATCGATCGCGCAGTTCGTGCGCCGTCGGCTGGGGCCGGAGTTCCTCGACTACGCGATCGAGCCATTCGTCGCCGGCATCTACGCGGGCGATCCGGAGACACTGTCGGTGCCGGCCGCGTTTCCTCGACTGCATGCGCTCGAGCAGCAGTACGGCAGCCTCATCAAGGGGGCGATCCTCGGCGCGCGCCAGCGCAGGAAGAACCCCGACAAGGCGAAGAACGCGGCATCGAGCTTCTCGTTCCGGGACGGCATGCAGACGCTGACGGACGCGCTGGCGCAGGCCGTCGGTCAGGTCGACTGCGACGTCAAGGTGACGCGCGTGGATCCGCGTCCAGGTGGTGGGTTCACCGTCGCCGGCGAGCGTTTCGGCATGGCGTTCGAGCGGCATGCCAGGGCGGTCGTCGTCGCGACCCCGGCCCACGCCGCCGCCGGGATCGTTCAGTCGATGGCTCCGGTCGCGGCCGAAGCGCTGCGGGAGATTCCGTACCCGCCAGTAACGGTCGTGGCCAGCGCATATCGGCGGCGGGAGATCCTGCATCCGCTCGACGGTTTCGGATTCCTCGCCCCCGCCAGGGAGCGGCCCGCGGTGCTCGGCACGCTCTTCTCGAGCACCATGTTCGAGAATCGCGCGCCGACCGAAGTCGCGGTGCTGACCACGTTCGTCGGCGGCCGGCGCAACCCCGATCTCGCAACGGCCGGCGATGCCGAGATCCGGGGCGCTGTTCAGGAGGAGCTCGCGCGGCTGCTGGGCGCGGGGGCCGATCCCATGTGGAGCGAAATCACCCGCTGGCCGCGCGCGATTCCCCAGTACACGATGGGACACCTGCCGCGCCTCGCCAAGGTCGAGGAAGCGGAGAAGAACATCCCGGGCTTGTATTTCTGCGCGAACTATCGAGGAGGCGTATCGATCGGGGACTGCGTGAAGGCCGGGCATGCGACGGCCGAGCGGGTCGCTGGCCACCTGGGCGGGGGAGCGGGCCCGGCAGCGGCTGACTGAACGGCCGTGGCGAGGCTGCCAGGCCCTGCTCGTCCTGATCGCGGCAGAAGCGCTACGCGCTGCCGGGTCACGTGGCAGAATCGCCTTCGAACGTGGGGCCGCGTTTCCTGCAGCGAGCCTTCATCACCGAGGTGTGTTTGGCGTCCACAGTAATTCCTCTGCGACAGGCCGCCGTCGAGCGGTCGTTGCGCCAGGCGGCGTTCGAGAACGCCGCGGTACCGATTCTCTGCGTCAACGCGGTCGGACAGATCCTCGCGTTGAACCAGGAGGCCGCTGCGCTGGCGACCGGCGAACCGCCTGTCGGCCGCAGCCTCGCTGAACTGCTTGCTTATTCGACGCACACGGCCTTCGCGCGCCGCTGGACCCGGCTGTGGCTGCGCGCGGCGGCCAGTGACCGCGCCCGCGTGGAGGCCAAGCTGCCGCTCCGCAGCGGCCGCCTGCTCGTCGCGTCGATCACGATGCGCCTGTTCCGCTTCGAGCAGGACGAGTTCGCGACCATCGTGATCACTGAAACGCACGTCACGCGGGCCGCTGCTCGCGGTGTCCGGGCGGCCGCGGCGCGCGCGCGCGCCCTGGCCGAGCACCAGACCGAGCTCACTGTGGTCCTGAACCCGGATCGCCGCGTGATCTACGCCAGCGCCGCCCTCGAGGCGATCACCGGCGAGCAGGAGAAGGACGTCATGGGCTCGCCGTTCGAGTTCATCCTCGACCAGCCTTCGCGCATCGAGTTCCGCCGCGCGGTGGACCGCCTGCTGCACGAGCCGGCTGGCCGCGGACAGTCGACGCACCTTCAACTGCGCACCCGGGCTGCGCTGACGGGCAACGGCCGCAGCATCTCGTGCGTGCTTGCCAACCGGCTCGACGATCCGCACCTGCGCGGGCTGGTGCTGACGGCGCGGGATCTCGGTCCGGCCGAACGGGCACAGGCCCGGCGGCTGCGGTTTCGCGAACGCCTGCTGGAACTCGCGATCCAGCCGAAGTCGGACTTCACGCAGGCGCTGTCGACCATCCTGCGCACGGCGGCCGAAGTGCTCGATGTCGGCTCGGCCAGCTTCTGGCGCCTGAGCCATGACCCGGACGTGCTGCGCTGCGAGGCTTTGTTCGACCGCAAGAGCGAGCGGTTCCAGCGCGAGTGGGTCGGGCGCGAGTTCTCCTCGATGCGCTTTCCCGCCTATTTCGCACCGCTGAACGGCCGCCAGCCGGTGATCGTGAATGACACGCGCACCTCGAGGCTGACGACGATGTTCGCCGGGGATCCCGAGTGGTCCCACGTGCGCGCGGTGCTCGACACGCCGGTGCTGCTCGAAGGGGACGTCGTCGGCGTCCTGTCCGTCCGCCATCACGAGGGCCGGTACTGGGACGAGGACGAGGTGAGCTTCGCGAACGCCACCGCGTTGATGCTCGCGCTCGCGGTCGAGGCCGCGCAGCGCCAGGAAGCGGAGACGCGCATCGAGCACCTCGCGTGGTACGACGGGCTGACCGGGCTGCCCAACCGGAACCTGCTGCGCGAGACGATGCGCGACATGATCATGACGGCGGCCAACCGCAAGCGGCGGATGGCGGTGATGCTCATCGATCTCGACCGCTTCAAGGACGTCAACGACACGCTCGGGCACCTCGTCGGCGACGCCCTGATCAAGTCCGCCGCGGAAAGGCTGCGCGAAACGGTCGGCGACGCCGGGGTCGTCGCGCGGCTTGGGGGCGACGAGTTCGTGGTGCTGGTGAGCGAGTTCGTGCACCGCCAGGAAGTCGCGCTGCTGGCGGCGCGCGTCGCCCAGGCGCTGCACCGGACGGACCTCGTTCCGAACATCGACACCCAGGTGTCTGCCTCGATCGGCGTCGCCCTGTTCCCGGAGCATGGCAGGGACATGAGCACGCTGCTGAAGAACGCCGACGCCGCGATGTACCAGGCGAAGCGCGATGGCCGCAACCAGTTCAGCTTCTTCAACCCGATTCGTTACGAGCGCGCGGCGCGCGAGGTGCAGCTGGGCATCGAACTGGTCAAGGCGCTGCAGGGCGACTGCAGTCAGTTCCTCTGCGAGTACCAGCCCCAGCTGGAGATGACCAGCGGTCGCGTCGTCGGGCTCGAGGCACTGATCCGCTGGAACCATCCCGTGCACGGCATCCTGACCCCGGACCGTTTCATCGGCGTGGCGGAGATCAGCGGCCTGTCCGAGCGGATCACGCGGTGGGTGCTGAACGAGGTGTGCTCCCAGATCAACCGCTGGCGGCGCGTTCGACCGGACTTCGACGTGCCGGTGTCGGTCAACGTCGCGGGCCGCGAGATGGGGTCGACGGCGCTGCCCACGCTGGTCCGCTCGGCACTCGCGAAGCACGGGATCGATCCTCACCTCATCGTGCTCGAGATCACGGAGCGCACGCTCGTGAAGGAAAGCGACGTCGACAACGACGTCCTCGCGGAGCTCGCGGCGCTGGGCGTGGGCCTGGTGCTGGACGACTTCGGGACCGGGTACTCGATGATGGGCTACCTGAAGCGAATGCCCATCACCGCGCTGAAGATCGACCAGTCGTTCATCGAGGGCATCCCGGAGGATGCCGACAGCCGCGCGATCGTGCACGCCATGATCGCCGTGGCGAAGCACTTCAAGCTGAAGGTCGTCGCCGAAGGGATCGAGTCGCTCGAGCAGGTGCAGTACATGCGGGACATCGGGTGCGACTTCGCGCAGGGCTTCTTCTATTCGCGGTCGCTGACCGCCGGCAACATCCTCGAGTACCTGGGGCGCTCGGGCTCGGCCTGAACCCGCGTCGCCCGTCGCTAAGATCGAGGGGAGACGCAACGAACCACGCGAGGAGGCGCAATGAGCTACGAGAACATCCTGGTCGAGATCCGCGGGCGGGCGGGGTTGATCACCCTGAACCGTCCGAAGGCGCTCAACGCGCTCAACGACAAGCTGATGGACGAACTGGGCGAGGCGCTCCTCGCTTTCGATGGCGACGAGGCCATCGGCGCAGTGGTCATCACCGGGAGCGAGAAGGCGTTCGCCGCCGGAGCCGACATCGGCGCGATGAGCACGTGGTCCTACATGGACGTGTTCAAGTCGGAGTACATCTCGCGCAACTGGGAGACGATCAGGCGCATTCGCAAGCCTGTCATCGCCGCCGTCAGCGGTTACGCGCTGGGAGGTGGCTGCGAACTCGTCATGATGTGCGACATCGTGATCGCCGCGGAGACGGCGCGCTTCGGGCAGCCCGAGATCAAGCTCGGAATCATCCCGGGCGCAGGCGGCACGCAGCGCCTGCCGCGTGCCGTCGGCAAGGCAAAGGCCATGGACCTTGTCCTGAGCGCGCGGATGATGGATGCGCGCGAGGCTGAAGGCGCTGGTCTCGTGTCGCGCGTCGTCGCTGCCGACAAGGTTCTCGACGAAGCGCTCGCGACGGCGGATGCCATCGCGGCGTTCTCGCTGCCGGCGGTCATGATGGCCAAGGAAGCGGTCAATCGCGCTTACGAAGTCCCGCTCTCCGAGGGCCTGCTCTTCGAGCGACGGCTCTTTCACTCGCTGTTCGCGACAGAGGACCAGAAGGAAGGAATGACCGCCTTCGTCGAAAAGCGCGCGCCGCGTTTCAGGCACCGCTGACGATCGCGTGCGAGGAATCTGGAGCGCGAGAACCTCGAGCGTGATCGTCGTGCAGCGAGTCGAGTCGCAGGAGTGCGATGCGACAAATCGATTCGGTGTGGAATGCAAGCAGTTGCGATGCGGGCTCGATCGGATTCATCGCAAATGCAGGCGCGGAGCGGGGGTCCGGCCTCTCGCGAAGCATCGGCGAGAGTCGTCGCAAGTCGTTGAAGCGAAAGGCGTCGATGGAAAGTCGAGGGGGCCCTCCATGGTTCGCCCCGGTGGGCTCGCTTGACAGGTCTTTTGCAGGGCCCCATAATTCCGCTTCTTCGCTGCTTGCGAACGGTTGCACCGCAATAACGGTGCCCGCGAGGAAGTCAGCACCGCTCTTTAAAAACGAAACAGCCGATAAGTGTGGGCGCTTAATGAGGGCGCAACCGGCATGCGGAGTCTCACGACGAAGCGCGCCGGCATGCTCAAACCATAAGTGCTCACGCAAGGAAGAAGAGGAAATCATCCCGATGGCAACATCGAGATGTCCTCGATTCCAGCGAGAGGAATCAAGCACACAGAATCGAACTGAAGAGTTTGATCCTGGCTCAGATTGAACGCTGGCGGCATGCCTTACACATGCAAGTCGAACGGCAGCACGGGGGCAACCCTGGTGGCGAGTGGCGAACGGGTGAGTAATGCATCGGAACGTGCCCAGTAGTGGGGGATAACCAGTCGAAAGACTGGCTAATACCGCATACGACCTACGGGTGAAAGCGGGGGACCGTAAGGCCTCGCGCTATTGGAGCGGCCGATGTCTGATTAGCTAGTTGGCGGGGTAAGAGCCCACCAAGGCGACGATCAGTAGCTGGTCTGAGAGGACGACCAGCCACACTGGGACTGAGACACGGCCCAGACTCCTACGGGAGGCAGCAGTGGGGAATTTTGGACAATGGGCGAAAGCCTGATCCAGCCATGCCGCGTGCGGGAAGAAGGCCTTCGGGTTGTAAACCGCTTTTGGCAGGAACGAAACGGCGCAGGCCAATACCCTGCGCTAATGACGGTACCTGCAGAATAAGCACCGGCTAACTACGTGCCAGCAGCCGCGGTAATACGTAGGGTGCAAGCGTTAATCGGAATTACTGGGCGTAAAGCGTACGCAGGCGGCTTTGCAAGACAGGTGTGAAATCCCCGGGCCTAACCTGGGAACTGCATTTGTGACTGCATCGCTAGAGTTTGTCAGAGGGGGGTGGAATTCCACGTGTAGCAGTGAAATGCGTAGAGATGTGGAAGAACACCGATGGCGAAGGCAGCCCCCTGGGATGAGACTGACGCTCATGTACGAAAGCGTGGGGAGCAAACAGGATTAGATACCCTGGTAGTCCACGCCCTAAACGATGTCTACTAGTTGTCGGGGGGTAACTCCTTCGGTAACGCAGCTAACGCGTGAAGTAGACCGCCTGGGGAGTACGGTCGCAAGATTAAAACTCAAAGGAATTGACGGGGACCCGCACAAGCGGTGGATGATGTGGATTAATTCGATGCAACGCGAAAAACCTTACCTACCCTTGACATGCCACTAACGAAGCAGAGATGCATTAGGTGCCCGAAAGGGAAAGTGGACACAGGTGCTGCATGGCTGTCGTCAGCTCGTGTCGTGAGATGTTGGGTTAAGTCCCGCAACGAGCGCAACCCTTGCCGATAGTTGCTACGAAAGGGCACTCTATCGGGACTGCCGGTGACAAACCGGAGGAAGGTGGGGATGACGTCAAGTCCTCATGGCCCTTATGGGTAGGGCTTCACACGTCATACAATGGTCGGTACAGAGGGCTGCCAACCCGCGAGGGGGAGCTAATCCCACAAAACCGATCGTAGTCCGGATTGGAGTCTGCAACTCGACTCCATGAAGTCGGAATCGCTAGTAATCGTGGATCAGCATGTCACGGTGAATACGTTCCCGGGTCTTGTACACACCGCCCGTCACACCATGGGAGTGGGGTCCACCAGAAGCCGTTTGCCTAACCGCAAGGAGGGCGGCGACCACGGTGAGCTTCATGACTGGGGTGAAGTCGTAACAAGGTAGCCGTACCGGAAGGTGCGGCTGGATCACCTCCTTTCTAGAGATAGCGCTTCGATTTAGGCGTCCACACTTATCGGTTAGTTTCTTGCGGCAGCGAGTGGCGCAGGGTGGCGAGGTGTCGTTTTTGAATGGCGTCGCGCAGCGCCGGGCCCTGACGATGTATATGCGGAGGGTCTGTAGCTCAGCTGGTTAGAGCACCGTCTTGATAAGGCGGGGGTCGTTGGTTCGAGTCCAACCAGACCCACCACACTCCGTGAAGTGCAGAACCGGGGGTGTAGCTCAATTGGGAGAGCGCCTGCTTTGCAAGCAGGAGGTCATCGGTTCGATCCCGTTCACCTCCACCAGTCTCCTGAATCCAAATGAAAGCGCATGACGTGCGTTTCCGTTTGGCTTCGGCCAAATCGCTGTTTCGATCTTTAACAATTCGGAAGAAGCAAAGCGTTTCAATCCTGCGCCTGGTGATGAGCCGGGAGAGGGTTGATAACGGGTTGTGATTGCATTCGAGCTCTCAGCAACAACTGAGAACAGCAACATGGTCACTTGAAATAACGTGGCACGCCGCAAGGCAGCACCGTTATAGGATCAAGCGACTAAGTGCATGTGGTGGATGCCTTGGCGATCATAGGCGATGAAGGACGTGGCAGCCTGCGTAAAGCTGCGGTGAGCTGGCAAACAAGCGTTATAGCCGCAGATGTCCGAATGGGGAAACCCACCCGCAAGGGTATCCCGTGCTGAATACATAGGCACGTGGAGGCGAACCTGCTGAACTGAAACATCTAAGTAGGCAGAGGAACAGAAATCAACCGAGATTCCGAGAGTAGCGGCGAGCGAAATCGGACCAGCCTGTGCGTTTTAGCTGTTGTTCTAACGGAACGTTCTGGAAAGTGCGGCCATAGTGGGTGATAGCCCCGTACGTGAAAGAACAGCAGTGGAACTAAGCGCACGACAAGTAGGGCGGGACACGTGAAATCCTGTCTGAAGATGGGGGGACCATCCTCCAAGGCTAAATACTCATGATCGACCGATAGTGAACTAGTACCGTGAGGGAAAGGCGAAAAGAACCCCGGGAGGGGAGTGAAATAGATCCTGAAACCGCATGCATACAAACAGTAGGAGCCCGCAAGGGTGACTGCGTACCTTTTGCATAATGGGTCAGCGACTTACATTCTGTGGCGAGCTTAACCGGATAGGGAAGGCGTAGCGAAAGCGAGTCCGAATAGGGCGTCCAGTCGCAGGGTGTAGACCCGAAACCAGATGATCTATCCATGGCCAGGTTGAAGGTGGGGTAACACTCACTGGAGGACCGAACCGACTACTGTTGCAAAAGTAGCGGATGAGCTGTGGATAGGGGTGAAAGGCCAAACAAATCTGGAAATAGCTGGTTCTCCCCGAAAACTATTGAGGTAGTGCCTCGCGTATCACTCCAGGGGGTAGAGCACTGTTATGGCTAGGGGGGCATGGCGCCTTACCAAACCATGGCAAACTCCGAATACTTGGAAGTGTCAGCGCGGGAGACAGTGCACCGGGTGCTAACGTCCGGACACGAAAGGGAAACAACCCAGACCGCCAGCTAAGGTCCCTAATATCGGCTAAGTGGGAAACGAAGTGGGAAGGCTAAGACAGTCAGGAAGTTGGCTTAGAAGCAGCCATCCTTCAAAGAAAGCGTAATAGCTCACTGATCGAGTCTTCCTGCGCGGAAGATGTAACGGGGCTAAGCCGATAACCGAAGCTGCGGATGTGCCGCAAGGCACGTGGTAGGGGAGCGTTCTGTAAGCCTGCGAAGGTGGCTCGAGAGGGCTGCTGGAGGTATCAGAAGTGCGAATGCTGACATGAGTAGCGTTAAAGAGGGTGAAAAGCCCTCTCGCCGTAAGCCCAAGGTTTCCTGCTCTACGTTCATCGGAGCAGGGTGAGTCGGCCCCTAAGATGAGGGCGAAAGCCGTAGTCGATGGGAAGCAGGTCAATATTCCTGCACCGATTTCCAATGCGATGGGGGGACGGACTGTTGAAGATCATCCGGGTGTTGGATGTCCCGGTTTCCGATCGTAGGTGGCCAGTAGGCAAATCCGCTGGCGTATCACCGAGGAAAAGGATCGAGTGGCGTTAGCCGCGAAGTGATTGGATGTGGTTCCAGGAAAAGCCTCTAAGCTTCAGTTGGAAACGACCGTACCGAAAACCGACACTGGTGGGCGAGCTGAATATGCTCAGGCGCTTGAGAGAACTCGGGAGAAGGAACTCGGCAAATTGACACCGTAACTTCGGAAGAAGGTGTGCCTTTGTAGCGTGATGGGAGAGACGCCCAAAGCGTGAAGAGGTCTCAGAGAATCGGTGGCTGCGACTGTTTATTAAAAACACAGCACTCTGCAAAGACGAGAGTCGACGTATAGGGTGTGATGCCTGCCCGGTGCTGGAAGGTTAAGTGATGGAGTGCAAGCTCTTGATCGAAGCCCCAGTAAACGGCGGCCGTAACTATAACGGTCCTAAGGTAGCGAAATTCCTTGTCGGGTAAGTTCCGACCTGCACGAATGGCATAACGATGGCCACACTGTCTCCTCCCGAGACTCAGCGAAGTTGAAATGTTTGTGATGATGCAATCTACCCGCGGCTAGACGGAAAGACCCCATGAACCTTTACTGTAGCTTTGCATTGGACTGTGAACCGATCTGTGTAGGATAGGTGGGAGGCTTTGAAGCGGGGCCGCTAGGTCTCGTGGAGCCAACCTTGAAATACCACCCTGATTTGTTTGCGGTTCTAACCTGCGCCCGTCATCCGGGCGGGGAACAGTGCATGGTAGGCAGTTTGACTGGGGCGGTCTCCTCCCAAAGGGTAACGGAGGAGTACGAAGGTACGCTAGGCACGGTCGGAAATCGTGCTAATAGTGCATAGGCATAAGCGTGCTTGACTGCGAGACTGACAAGTCGAGCAGGTACGAAAGTAGGTCTAAGTGATCCGGTGGTTCTGTATGGAAGGGCCATCGCTCAACGGATAAAAGGTACTCTGGGGATAACAGGCTGATACCGCCCAAGAGTTCATATCGACGGCGGTGTTTGGCACCTCGATGTCGGCTCATCTCATCCTGGGGCTGTAGCCGGTCCCAAGGGTATGGCTGTTCGCCATTTAAAGAGGTACGTGAGCTGGGTTTAAAACGTCGTGAGACAGTTTGGTCCCTATCTGCCGTGGGCGCTGGAAGATTGACGGGGGCTGCTCCTAGTACGAGAGGACCGGAGTGGACGCACCTCTGGTGTACCGGTTGTCACGCCAGTGGCATCGCCGGGTAGCTATGTGCGGAAGAGATAACCGCTGAAAGCATCTAAGCGGGAAACTTGCCTGAAGATTAGTCTTCCCGGAGGCTAGACCTCCCTGAAGGGTCGTCCAAGACCAGGACGTTGATAGGTCGGGTGTGGAAGCGCGGTAACGCGTTAAGCTAACCGATACTAATTGCCCGTGAGGCTTGATCCTATAACCGTGCTGCCTCCTCAGTGAGTCGAGGCGCGAACGCAACCATGATCGCTACGTGACACGTGGCCTTTGCTTCTTCCGATTGGATCTCTTGATTGCCGTCGCATGGCGGCGGCCAAGCAAGAGGTCAACCCGATTGCCTGATGACCATAGCGAGTTGGAACCACCCCTTCCCATCCCGAACAGGACCGTGAAACGACTCAGCGCCGATGATAGTGGGATGTATTTCCTGCGAAAGTAGGACATCGTCAGGCTAGCTCTCCCGAACGCCCCGGTGCACTCGCATCGGGGCGTTTGTCTTTGTGCTTCGCGTTCCGGGCGAACCTATACTCGACGGCTATCCATTGCGGCCGGGGCACCATGGAACGCTTCACGATTTCCCTCGATGACGATCTGGCGCACGAGTTCGATCGCCTGATCGAGCAACGCGGCTACAGCAACCGGTCCGAAGCGGTGCGCGACATCCTGCGCGCGCACCTCGACCGGTTGCGCGAGGAAAGCGATGCGCGCGCGAACTGCGTCGCGAATCTGTCCTACGTCTACAACCACCATGAGCGCGACCTGGCCGAGCGCCTGACCCTGTTGCAGCATGAACACCACGACCTGACGGTTTCCACGATGCACGCGCACCTCGATCACGAGCACTGCATCGAAAGCGTGTTCCTGAAGGGCAAGGCGAGCGAGGTGCGCCGCTTCGCCGATGCGATGACCGCCGAGCGAGGCGTCCACCACGGGCAGTTGAACCTGGTGACCGTTGAACTCGACGCCGCCGCGGCGCATACGCACGTTCACCTGAAGCCAAGCCATTAGCCATGCCGCTCGTTCCCGCTGACCTCGGTCAAAGGCGGTTATGAAGATTCCCTGAATATTCATACACGAACAGGGAGCCCGGACATGCCTGACCTGCCCACCGAATGGAGCGCACTGTGCGCGCTTGTCTTCCTGCTGGGGCTGAAGCACGGGTTCGACGCAGACCATCTCGCCACCATCGACGGGCTGACGCGCTTCAATGCGCGCCATCAGCGGCCTTTCGCCCGCTATTGCGGAGCGCTCTTTTCGCTGGGGCACGGGCTCGTCGTGGTGACGATCGCGATTGCGGTAGGTTTGATCAGCGAGAAATGGGACGCACCGGAATGGCTGGAGCTGAGCGGCGCCTGGGTTTCGATCGGGTTCCTGACAGTGCTCGGCGTCGTCAATCTATCGGCGGTTCTCGCCGCTGCACCCAACGAGGTGGTGGCGCCGATCGGCTTGAAGGGCCGGCTGCTGGGAGGCCTCAATGCGGCGCGCCGGCCGTGGACCGTCGCGCTCGTCGGGGCGCTTTTCGCGCTCTCGTTCGACACCGTCAGCCAGGCCGCGCTCTTCGCGCTGACAGCCGCTCAGTTCGGCGGGGTCTGGCACGCCATCTTCCTCGGCCTGCTCTTCGTGCTCGGGATGCTCGTCACGGACGGCGTCAACGGCCTCTGGATCTCGCGGCTGATCGCCCGGGCGGACCAGCTGGCCTGCATCGCATCGCGGGTCATGGGTCTGGCGGTGTCGGCAGTCAGTCTGCTCGTCGCCGCGCTGGGCGCTGCAAAGCTCGCTTCGCCGGCGATCGATCAGTGGACGGACGGACGCGAACTCGCGTTCGGCGCGCTCGTCGTCGCCGTCATCGCGACAAGCTTCGTTGCCGCGGTGCTGATGGCACGCAGGCGGCCGCAAGCCTAGCCGTTCGGTCCTTCACTTCTCGTGGGCATTCCCGGAGAACCCGGGACTCTGGAGGTGGGAGCCGGACGCCGCGGGAGATGCAGCGCCCGGTCCCTGGGGAGACAACTCTTGCGCGCAGCTCAGTAGCAGGTCCCGAACCAGCCCTTGGGCATCGTGGGTTCTCCGCTGGCGGCAACCTCGGCCGGCTCGATCTTCAGTACCTCGATGGCGCGGTCGAACGCCACTGCGAGCAACGACAAGGTCGACGTGGCACGCGTCATCTTGTACCGGTCGCTGTAGCGGACCTGGTTGGCGAGAGTGGCGGTGGCAGACATTTTCAACTCCTGTTCGGCTGGGCCCTGATTCGAACCCGATGGACTGCACTGTAATTGTGCTTGCAAGAATGCACAATCTGTCTGATTGGAACAAGATATGTGATTTATTGGAACAAATAGAGCGCGAGCGTCAAGTCGAAGGGGGCACCCGGTTCCGTCTCGTAGACATTGGAGGCTGCTGAGGCAGGTCGGCGTGTCTCCTGTCGCTCCGCGGGGGTACTCGGGCGGACTCGCATCCGCCGGCCATTTGGATTTGGAAAGCGTAAGATCCTGCCGCACGGAACAGCATAAGTGAACAGAAGGAACAAATGAACGGGGAACGGGCAGACGAGATGACAGTCTTCGTGCGGGCTGTCGAACTGGGCGGATTCTCCGCGGCAGCGCGCGCCCTGGGGCTGACGCCGTCGGCCGTTTCCAAGAGCATCTCCAGGCTGGAGGACCGGCTGGGCGTTCGACTGCTGAACCGCACCACGCGCAGCCTGACCACCACGCCGGAAGGCGAGACGTTCCTCGAGCGCAGCCGTCGGATACTGGCCGACATCGAGGAGGCCGAGCAGGAGATCACGCGCTTTCGAAGCGCCCCGCGTGGATTGCTGCGGCTGCATGTCAGCGTCGCGTTCGGGCTGCACCAGTTGCCCCCGGTGCTGCCGAAGTTCATGCAGCGCTATCCCGAAATGCAGATCGACATCGCGATGGGCGACCGCGAGCCGGACTTCGCGGAAGAAGGCATCGACCTCGCGGTGCGCAGCGGTGACGTGGCCGACGAGAGCCTGATCGCGCGCCGGATCTGCCTCATGGAGCGCGTGATCTGCGCCGCCCCGTCGTACCTGAAGCGGCACGGCGTGCCGCGCACGCCGGACGATCTTCTGCAGCACAACTGCATCCTCGTTTCGACGCACCCGCCGGTTTGGCCGTTCGACGCGCCGGAAGGCACGCGCAATGTCAAGGTGCACGGCAACGTCACGGCGAACAACGCGGAGACCGCTGTGCAACTCGCGATCCTCGGCCTCGGCGTGGTCCGGCTCGGCGACCTTCTCGTCGGCGACCCGTTGCGCAGGAAGCAACTGGTGCCGCTGCTGACGGATGCGCATCACGTCGAGCCGGTGCCGATCCACGCGATGTACCTGCCTGGCCGCCATCGGTCGCCCAAGGTTGCCGCCATGGTGGACTTCCTGCTCGAGAACTTCAGCCACGCGCCGTGGCGCCTGCCATTGGCGCGCCCGGCCCCGCGGTCGCGGTCCGCGATCGCATGACTGCGCGACAATCGTCGCCCATTTGATCCCGGGAGCTCTCGTGCGCGCAGCGCGCATCTTCGGATTCGCCCTGGCGCTGTCCGTCGTCGGCGCGATCGCGCTCTTCCTGTGGTTCCGGCAGGCCAGCCAGCCGTCGCACGAAGGCTCGATTCGCGTGCCGGGGCTGCAGCAGCCGATGCGCATCGAGCGCGATGCGCACGGTGTCCCGCACATCGTCGCCGCGAGCGAGCAGGGCGCCGCGTTCGGGCTCGGCTACGCGCATGCGCAGGACCGCCTGTGGCAGATGGAGATGAACCGACGCATAGCGGCGGGTCGGCTCTCAGAGGTGCTCGGCCCGGCGGCGCTCGATACCGACAAGTTCCTCCGGACGCTGGGCATCCGGCGCGCGGCCGAACGCATCCATGCCAGCCTCGATGTCGAGAGCCGCGCGATCGCGGAGGCGTACTCCGCCGGAGTGAACGCCTTTCTCGCGACCCGCAGCGGGCCGCTTCCCGTGGAGTTCCTGCTGACGCGCGCCGCCGCGCCCGAACCGTGGACCGCGGTGGACTCGCTCGGGTGGTCGCTGATCATGGCGTGGGATCTTGCGCGCTACAGCCAGGCGATGGAGCTGCGCCGCCTGGAGCTCGCGCAGCGCTTCTCGCTCGCCGAGCTGAACGACATCTATCCGCCACAACCGGGGGACAGCCCGCCCGCGACGGTCGACTTCGTGGAGCTGTACCGCTTGATGGGGCTCCGGCAGGCCGGCATGTCCGACGGCGCACGACGGCTGGCGTCGGCCGCGCACGGGATCGCCTTCGGCGCCGGCGACGACGTCGGTTCCAACGGCTGGGCCGTGGCGGGAAGCCGCACCGTCAGCGGGAAGCCGCTGCTCGCCAACGACCCCCATCTCGGGCTCAGCACACCCTCCCTCTGGTACTTCGCGGCGCTGTCAGCGCCCGGCCTCGAGGTCATCGGGGCCACGCTGCCGGGCGTGCCCGGGGTGCTGATCGGCCACAACGACCGCGTCGCGTGGGGTTTCACCAACACCGGCGTCGACCAGCAGGACGTCTATGTCGAACGCCTGAATCCGGACAACGTCGACGAGTACGCCACGCCCGAGGGTTGGGCGTCATTCGCGCAGCGCACCGAGATCATCCGGGTCAGGGGCCAGGCGGACGTCGAGCTCACGGTCCGCGAAACGCGACACGGCCCGGTGATGTCGGGCCTGGTCGCGACGGACAGGGCCTTCGCGCATCCGAAGTTCGTCCTGGCGCTGCGCTGGTCTGCGCTCGAGCCCGACGACACCAGCTTCGCCGCGATCCGGGCGCTGAACAAGGCGCGATCGGCGGACGAGGCGGAGGCGGCGCTCGGGCAGTTCCAGCTCGTCACGCAGTCGGCCATGTTCGCCGACGTGGATGGACAGATCGGCATGGTCGTCACCGGACGGATCCCCGTGAGGCGCCCGGACAACGACCTGCAGGGCATCGCGCCGGCTCCAGGCTGGGACGCGCGCTACGACTGGAGCGGGTATCTCCCGTTCGAACAGGTTCCGCGCGTACGCAATCCCGCGTCGGGCCTGATCGTCACCGCGAACAATCGAATCGTCGGCCCCGAGTATCCCCACCATCTGACATTCGACTGGTTCCTGCCGTACCGGGCGCGGCGCGTCGAGCAGCTGCTGCAGGAGCGGGCGCGTCACGACGTGTCGACCTTCAAGTCGATCCAGGCCGACATCCGGTCGCAGGCAGCGATCGACCTGATGGAGCGGCTGAAGGACACGCATCCGCTGACCGAGGCTGGGCGCGAGGCGATCGCGCGACTGCTGCGCTGGGACGGGCGGATGGCTCCCGATCGTCCCGAGCCGCTGATATTCCACGCGTGGATGCGCGCCCTGAAGCAGCGGGCATTCGAGGACGACTTCGGGCCACTCGCCGCCGAGTACGTCGACGCTGCCGAGCGAACGCCAATGCTGTTGCACGTGCTGTCGGGCCAGGCGCGATCGCGCGACTGGTGCGATGACCGCCGCACCGAACACCGGGTCGAGGCATGCGCGACGATCGCCGCGGAATCTCTCGATGCCGCCGTCACCGCGCTCGCGTCGGGGAGCGGACGCGACGTGGCCGGACTGCGCTGGGGCGAGGCTCACTTTGCGATCGGCGAGCACCGGCCGCTGTCGAGCGCCGGCTGGCTGGCGCGCTTCGTCGAGCTTCGGACCCCGTTCCCCGGGGACACGTACACGGTGAACGTCGGTGCCCTCAGTCATCGGCCCTCCGCGCCGTTCACAACGCGGCACGCCGCAAGCCTGCGCGCGGTCCACGACCTCGCGGCGCTCGACGCCAATTCGTACTGGGTGCAGTCGACCGGACAATCCGGCTCGCCGTTCTCCGACCTGTACGCGGGCATGCTGCCGCTGTGGCGGGACGTCGGCTACCTCCCTATGCGGGCCGCCGCGGGGCGCGGGGCGTTCGTGCTGGAACTGCGGCCGAAGTAGGTCGCGTCAGCGCCTGCGGCTGGCGCCCTGCATGGTGGCGGAGTCGATCACGGCAGGCGGGGCATCGGCCAGCGCGGCGTCGAGCATCGCCCGCGCGACGTCGGCAGCGGCGATCGGCCGCACGCCGGCCGGGATCAGTGCGCGGAACGGACGCGTCGCGGTCAGTGCCAGTCGTTCACCAAGGCGGAACTCGTCGCGATGACCGGAGAGCAGGCTCGGCCGCACGACGACGAGCGACCGCAGGCGCAGCGCCGCGAGGTCGCGCTCGGTCTCGCCCTTGACACGGTTGTAGAACACGCGGCTCGCCGGGTCGGCGCCCATGGCGCTGATCGTGATCATCCGGTGCGCGCGGGCGCCGCTCGCCCACCGGCCGAGCGCCAGCACGTACTCATGGTCCACGCGGCGGAAGGCCTCTTTCGAACCCGCGCGTCCGATGGTCGTACCGAGGCAGCAGAAGACATCGACGGGCCGATCGGCCGACGTCACCCCGCCAAGGACGCGATCGAGCCGGTCGTAGTCGGCGTCGACGACTTCGAGCTTCGGTTCCGGCCCGAGCGGTCGGCGCGACAGGGCAACGACGCGCCGGTATCGCGCTTCCCGCAGCAGCATGTGCCAGCAGTCGGCTTCCTACGAGCCCGGTGGGACCGGCGACGACGGCCGTACCCGCTGCTGACTTGGCTGTCATGGCGCGCAGCCAGGCTGCGTTCGCTCCGCAGGCGGCACTTGCCGATGTTGCGCGCGTGTCGGCCTCGCCGCGAACTGGGTCAGACGCGGGTTGATGCGGCGAGCGGCGGGACGTAGCATCGACGCGATTTCGATGGACCCTATGCGCACTCTGCTCCTCGCTGTTTTCGTGTTGCTTGGCGGCTGCGCATCGGCACCGCCTGGCGGCCAGGCCTGGCCCGACGTGCAGCCATTTTCCGCCAATGCGGCAGGGGCCGCCCTGCCGCGTGGCTGGCAGCCCTGGATCATCAACCGCGCCAAGACACCGACCGTGTACCAGCTGGTCGAAGACGCTGGCACGAAGCAGGTGGTGCTCCGCGCCGCGGCCGAACAGTCGGCGAGCGGACTGAAGCAGCGGCTGGACGTCACGCCGGCCGAGCGGCCGCTCATCGCCTGGCGCTGGCGCGTGGTCGACCTGATCACCAGCGCCGACAACCAGGACCGCTACTCGGAGGACGCGCCGGCTCGCATGATGCTCTTCTTCGACGGTGACAGGGCGACGCTTCCCGCGAGGGAGCAGATGCTGATGGAAACGGCGCACTTGCTGACCGGACAGGAACTGCCGTACGCCACGCTGATGTACGTCTGGGAGAACCGGTTCGGGCCGGAGACGCTGCTGCGCAATGCCTTCACCGGGCAGGTGAAGATGATCGTCGTCGGCACCGGCCGGGACCGGATCGGCACCTGGAAGACGTTCCAGCGCAACTACGTCGACGATTACCGGCGCGCGTTCGGCGCGGATCCGGGACGCCTGGTCGGCGTCGGCATCATGACCGACACCGACAACACCGGGGAGTCGGTGGAAGCCTTCTACGGCGACATCGTGCTGAAGCCGGTCCCTTAGGGTTTCCCGCCACGCCCCGGGTTTGACTCGCGGCGGTCCGTTTATGCATGATGCCCGGTCTTTCCCGCATCCAACCCAACCAGGAGAACGTCGATGCGCCGTTTCGCCATCGTCGCACTGCTCGCCGCCGGAATGCTGGCGGCCGGGCCCGCTGTCAACGCCAAGACCTTGCGCTGGGCCAGCCAGGGCGACTTCCTCACCATGGACCCGCACGCCCAGAACGAGAGCCTCAACAACACGGCGGCGGCCTACATCTACGAGCCGCTGCTCACCTACAACGAGAAGTTCGAACTGGTGCCGGCGCTGGCGACGTCGTGGACGCGCGACGGCAACCTGCTCTGGAAGTTCAACCTCCGCAAGGGCGTGAAGTTCCACGACGGCACGCCGTTCACCGCGGACGACGTGGTCTTCACGATCGAGCGCGCGATGTCGCCGACGTCGAACTTCCGCGTCTACACCACGGGCATCCAGGGCGCGCGCAAGATCGACGATCACACCGTGCTGATCTACACGACGGTGCCGAACCCGGTGCTGCTGCGGCAACTGACCGAGATCCGGATCATGAGCAGGACATGGTCGGAGAAGAACAAGGTCACCAAGCCGCAGGACTTCGTGAAGAAGGAAGAGACGCACGCCGCGCGCAACGCCAACGGCACAGGCCCGTACATGCTGAAGTCGCGCGAGGTCGACGTCCGCACGGTGTTCGTCGAGAACCCGAACTGGTGGAACAAGGCCGCCAGGAAGGGCAACGTCACCGAGGTCGTCTACACGCCGGTCAAGTCGGAGTCCACGCGCACGGCGGCGCTGCTGTCGGGCGAGCTCGATTTCGTGCTCGACCCGGCGCCGCAGGACATCGCGCGGATGAAGCAGAACCCGAACATCAAGGTGGTCGAGGGTTCGGAGACGCGCACGATCTTCATCGGCCTCGACCAGAACCGCGACGAACTTCAGTACTCGAACGTCAAGGGAAAGAACCCGTTCAAGGACCTGCGGGTTCGCCAGGCGCTCTACCACGCCATCGACATCGAAGGCATCAAGCGCGCGGTGATGCGGGGCCTGTCCGACCCGACCGGCGCCATCATCGCCCCGCAGGTCAACGGCTGGACCAAGGAAGCGCACCAGCGCCTGCCGTACAGCGTCGACACCGCGAAGAAGCTGCTGGCCGAGGCGGGCTATCCGAACGGGTTCGAGTTCACGCTCGACTGCCCCAACAACCGCTACATCAACGACGAGGACATCTGCAAGGCCGTCGTCTCGATGTGGGCGCGCATCGGCCTCAAGGTGAACCTGAACGCGATGCCGCGCGCGACGTACTTCGCGAAGATCCAGAAGTACGACACCTCGGCCTACCTGCTGGGCTGGGGCGTGCCGACCTTCGACGCGCTCTACTCGCTGCAGTCGCTGGCGATGACCGTCGGCAAGGAAGGTGACGGCAACTTCAACCTGGGCCGCGTCAGCAATCCCGAGTTCGACAAGCTCGTCACGGCGATGAAGAGCGAGGTCGACGTGAAGAAGCGCAACGACATCATTGCGCGTGCGCTGATGCTGCACAACCAGCAGGTGATGCACATCCCGCTGCACAACCAGGTGATCCCGTGGGCGATGCGGAAGAACGTCACCGTGGTGCACCGCGCGGACAACCGGCTCGAGGCGAGCTGGGTGCGCATCGACTGATCGAGGTCGCCCCACCGAGACCCGCGGACGCGCTGCGTGCCGCGGGTTTTTTTCGCCCGGTCGGTCCGATCAACGCCCGGCGAGTTCGCCCCAGAGTTCGCTGCAGGCGCGTCGTCGCGCCCGCAGCCGCTGCGGTAGTAGCGGTAGCGGATCGGGTTCTTCTGGTAGTAGTCCTGGTGGTATTCCTCGGCCGGGTAGAAGGCGCCGGCGTCGACGATCTCGGTGACGATCGGCTCCGTGAACGGCTTGGTCCGTCTCGAGCGTCGGCCTTCGACGCTTCGGCGAGCCGCCGCTGCTCGGCGTCGTGCACGAAGATCGCGGTGCGGTACTGGCTGCCGAGGTCGCAGAACTGGCGGTCGCGCACCGTCGGATCGATGTTGTGCCAGAACACCTCGAGCAGCTTCTCGTAGCTGACCTTCGCCGGGTCGTAGGTCGACCTGCACCGCCTCGGCGTGCCCGGTGCGCCCGGCGCGACACCTGCTCGTAGGTCGGGCTGCGCGATCGTTGCCGCCGGTGTAGCCGGAGATGGTCGAGATCACGCCGTCGAGCTTGTCGAACGGCGGCTCCATGCACCAGAAGCAGCCGCCGGCGAACGATGGCCGACCGCGACAGCGCGGTCCGGCCATCGACTTCGGCGGCGGTGTCGAGGTCTGGGCCCACGGCCGCGCCGGCCGCCGAGCGCCAGCGCGACGCGCCGAGCGCAGCAGGACGAGCACGGAACATGGTCAGGCTTCCCATGCGGTTCGAACTTCAGCGCGACGCCGTTGTTGCAGTAGCGCTTGCCCGTCGGCCGCGGACCGTCGTCGAACACGTGCCCCTGATGGCCGCCGCAGCGCGCGCAGTGGTATTCGGTGCGCGGGAAGATCAGCTTGTAGTCGGTCCTGCGTGCCGACGCGCGTCCGGCAGGCGGCCCTGAAGCTCGGCCAGCCGGTGCCGCTGTCGTACTTCGCTTCCGAGGCGAACAGCGGCAGCTCGCAGCCCGGCGCAGCGGTACAGGCCGCGCCGCTTCTCGCCGTTCAGCGGGCTCGAGAAGGGCGGCTCGGTGCCCTCGCGCGCAGCACGTCGAACTGCACCGGCGTCAGGCGCTTGCGCCACTCGGCCTCGGAAAGCCGGATGGCATCGGTGCGGGCGCTCTCGGCGGCGGCCGTTCGGGCAAACCCGAGGGCGGCAAGGGCGGACAGGAGTTGGCGGCGTGTCATTGCGGTCTCCAGCGTGAATGTCGCTTTGTCGGCGTCCGGTCGGAAATCTGACGCCGCACGCTGAAGAGACACGCCGGAGAGGCGGGTGGTTCCGGGTATATTCGACGCCTTCCCAAGACCCGGCGTTGACCGGGCCGTTGGCTGCCCGATGCTCGCATTCATCATCCGCCGCTTGCTGCAGGCCATCCTGGTGATGCTGACGGTGGCCTTCGTCGCCTTCCTGCTGTTCCAGTACGTCGGCGACCCGGTGAGCCAGATGCTCGGCCAGGACGCGACTCCCGAGGACCGGGCGCGGCTGCGCGCCGATCTCGGCCTCGACAAGCCCTTCTACGGTTCCAGTTCGGCCACTTCGTCGGCAACGTCGTGCAGGGGGACTTCGGCCTCAGCCTGCGCCAGGGGCGGAGCGTCTCGTCGCTGATCAAGGAGCGCCTGCCGGCCACGCTCGAACTGTCGTTCGTCGCGGCGCTGATCGCGCTGGTGGTCGGCATCCCGATGGGCGTCTACACGGCGCTCCGACGAAACGCGTGGTTCGCCCAGTTCCTGCTCGACGCCTCGCTGTCGGCATTTCGCTGCCGACCTTCCTGATCGGCATCCTGCTGATCCTGGTGTTCGCCGTGCAGCTCGAGGTGGCTGCCCAGCTACGGCCGCGGCGAGGTCGTGCATCTGGGGTGGTGGACGACCGGGCTGCTGACCGGCGCCGGCTGGAGGCACCTGATCCTGCCGTCGATCACGCTGGCGCTGTTCCAGCTGACGCTGATCATGCGGCTGGTGCGCTCCGAGATGCTCGAGGTGCTGCGCACCGACTACATCAAGTTCGCGCGGGCCCGCGGGCTGACCGACCGCGCCGTCTATTTCGGCCACGCGCTGAAGAACACGCTGGTGCCGGTCATCACCATCACCGGCCTGCAACTCGGCGGCATCATCGCCTTTGCCATCATCACCGAGACCGTGTTCCAGTGGCCCGGCATGGGGCTGCTCTTCATCCAGGCCGTGCAGTTCGCCGACATCCCCGTGATGGCGGCCTACCTGTGCCTGATCGCGCTGATGTTCGTCGTCATCAACCTCATCGTCGACCTGCTGTACTTCGCGGTCGACCCGCGCCTGCGCGATCGACCGCGCGGCGGCGGCGCACTGATGGCAGCGTGCCTTGGCGGGCCAGCAGACGGCTTCCTGCACGGCAGCCGATATGATTTCAGCCATGCGGTGATCCCGCTTGGCGCCGCGTTCTTCGCGGCGCTCGCCGGGCGGCGGGTGCCGCACGGTACTCACTGACGTTCGGAGGAGGAACTCCCGATGAAGACACGACGCGATCTCGTACGCCTGCCCGTGCTGTCCATTCTGCTCGCCGGGGCCCTGTTCGCCGTCGGGCCGCGATCGCGCCGGCGGCGCAGGCGCAGACCTTCAAGTGTCGCCGAACCAGGGCGATGCGCTGTCGATGGACCCGCATTCGCTGAACGAGTCCTTCCAGCTCGCGTTCACCGGCAACATCTACGAGCCGTTGATGGCCGCGGCAAGAAGCTCGAACTCGTGCCGGCGCTCGCGACCGAGTGGAAGCAGACGGCGCCGACCGTGTGGCGCTTCGACCTGCGCAGGAACGTCCAGTTCCACGACGGCACGCCGTTCACGGCGGAGGACGTGATCTTCTCGTACAACCGCGCCAGGGGCGACGGCTCGGACGTGAAGACCTACGTGGGATCGATCAAGGAAATCCGGAAGATCGACGACCACACGATCGACATCGTCACCAGCGAGCCCTTCCCGATCCTTCCCGACGTCGTGACCAACTGGTACATGATGTCGCAAGAAGTGGTGCGAGGAGAACCGCGCCACGCAGCCGGTCGACAAGCGCAAGGGCGTCGAGAACACGGCGTCGTTCAGGGCGAACGGCACGGGCCCGTACCGCCTGCGCTCGCGCGAACCGAACATCCGCACCACGCTGCAGCGCAGCCCGAACTACTGGGGCAAGATCGAAGGCAACGTCCAGGAAGCGGTCTTCACGCCGATCGGCAATCCGTCGACGCGCGTGGCGGCCCTGCTGTCGGGCGAGATCGACATGATGGAGCCGGTGCCGGTCCAGGACATCGCGCGCATCAACGCCAGTCCGAGCCTCAAGGTGATGCAGGCGCCCGAACTGCGCACGATCTTCCTCGGCATGGACCAGTCGCGCAGCGAACTGCTGTTCTCGAACGTCAAGGGCAAGAACCCGTTCAAGGACAAGCGGGTGCGCCAGGCTTTCTACCAGGCGATCGACGTCAACGCGATCCAGAAGTCGGTGATGCGCGGCGCGTCGGCGCCGACCGGCCTGATGATCGCGCCCGGGATCACGGGCTTCCCGGCCAGCTTGAACAAGCGCCTGCCGTACGACGTCGAGGCAGCGCGGAAGCTGATGGCCGAGGCCGGCTATCCGCAGGGCTTCGAAGTCGGCATGAACTGCCCGAACGACCGCTACGTGAACGACGAGGACATCTGCAAGGCGGCGGCGGCGATGCTGGCCCGGATCAACATCAAGGTGAACCTGTCGGCCGAGACCAAGGGCACCTACTTCCCGAAGATCCTGTCGCGCAACACGTCCTTCTACATGCTGGGCTGGACGCCGGGCAGCTACGACTCGCACAACCCGCTGTTCGCGCTGATGTCCACGCCGGGCGCCGGCGGGCAGGGCCAGTTCAACCTGGGCAGCTACAGCAACGCGAAGGTCGACGAGCTGACGAAGGCGATCGCGACGGAGACCGATGTCGCGAAGCGCAACGCGATGATCGCGGAAGCGATGAAGATCCACCAGGACGACGTCGGCCACATTCCGCTGCACCAGCAGGCGCTGGCGTGGGCGATGAAGAAGAGCGTCGACCTCGTGCAACTCGCCGACAACTACATGTTCCTGAAGTGGGTCACCGTCAAGTGATCGAAGGCGGCGGGCTCGGCTGAGCCCGCTGCCTCGAACGCGCTCCGCCATGTCGACACTCGCCCGCGTCTGGGATTCGGACATCGCCTACAGCTTCCGGCAGTCGCCGGTGGCGATCGGCGCGACCATCGTCGCGCTGGTGATGATCCTCTCGGCCGTGTTCGCCGCGTGGGTCGCTCCGCACAATCCGTTCGACCTGGCGACGCTGAACCTGCTCGATGCGTCGCTGCCCCCGGCCTGGGAGGAGGGCGGCCAGCCCCAGTTCCTGCTGGGCACCGACGACCAGGGCCGCGACGTGTACTCCGCGATCCTGTACGGCATGCAGATCTCGCTCGCGATCGGGGTGGCATCGGTGGCGCTGTCGATCGTCCTGGGCGTGGGCCTCGGCCTGCTCTCCGGGTACGTGGGTGGTCGCGTCGACGCGTTCATCATGCGCGTCTGCGACGTGATGCTGTCGTTCCCGGCGATCCTCGTCGCGCTGCTGATCGACGGCGTGGCGCGCGCCGCGCTCCCGCGCGAGGCGCACAGCGACGTGGCGTACGCGGTGCTGGTGCTCGCCATCGCACTGTCCGGCTGGGTGCAGTACGCGCGCACGGTGCGCGGTTCGACGCTGGTCGAGAAGAACAAGGAGTACGTCCAGGCGGCACGGGTCATCGGCGTTTCCCCGCTCGCGATCATGGGCAAGCACGTGCTGCCGAACGTGACGGGTCCGGTGCTCGTGCTGGGCACGGTCCACGTCGCCACGGCGGTGCTGACCGAGGCCACGCTGTCCTTCCTCGGGGTCGGCGTTCCGCCGACCACGCCATCGCTCGGAACCCTGATCCGGATCGGCCAGGAGTTCCTGTTCTCGGGCGAGTGGTGGATCACGATCTTCCCCGGCCTCGCCCTCGTCCTGTTCGTTCTCTCGGTGAACCTGCTCGGCGACTGGTTGCGCGACGCCTTGAACCCGAAGCTGCGGTGATGGGTCGAACTCCATGCCCATGAACGGGAGGTGCCCATGACGCTTCGACTGATGGTGGCCACGGTTGCCCTGGCAGCGGCGGGCTGTGCCACGAATTTCTCGTACATCGACGGCAACCGCTTCTTCAAGACCGAGCTGAACACGCACTCGGTCATCGTGCTCGACGTCGATGGCAGGAGCCAGGTCCGGAACCCGGTGATGGTCGAGCCGGGCGTGCGGGTGGTCCGGGTGCAGGGCCCGGCGGCCCCGGGGTTCCGCTTCGGCCAGGACCGGACCCTGACGATCGACGTGAAGCCGTGCACGCGGTACTACCTCAAGGCGGTGACGCCCAACGCGATATCGCAGGAGTTCACGCCGATGGTGGACTTCGAGGAGCCGATCGCCGGTTGCAGGGCGACCGGCGGCGGTACCGAAGTTTCCACCGTGGAGTCAGGCCGATGAAGCAGACCCTCGCCGTCGTGGCCGTGTTCGCCGGGCTCGTGTCCGGCGTCGCCGCGGCGGGTCCTTACGACCGGCCCTACGGCCTGATCGAGTCCGGGGACCGCTCGCAGACGCGCAATCAGGAGCGGGTGGCGATCGCCAGGATCGACGGGAAGTCACCCCGCGATCCACGCCGGCCCGAGCCCCTGGCGCCGGGCAAGCACCTGGTCGAGATCAGCTTCACGTCTGCGCGCACGGTTGTCGGCGACGACCTGAAGACGATCGAGATCGACGTGGAGCCCTGCAAGCGCTACCGGGTGGTCGCGCAGTACCACACGAGCGTCAGCGGCAAGTGGGATCCGGTCGTGGGTGTCGAGGACATCGGCGAGTGCAGGAGGAAGTTCATGCAGCCCCAGCCGGCGGCCAAGTGATCCGGTGAGCAAGGGACCCCTCCTCGAAGTCCGCAACCTGCGCGTCGAGTTCCCGACTCGGCGCGGCACGCTGGTCGCGGTCGACGACATCTCGCTGTCGATCGAGCCCGGCGAGGTGCTCGGCGTCGTCGGCGAATCGGGCGCGGGAAAGTCGATGACCGGCGCTGCCGTCATCGGGCTGCTGGAGCCGCCGGGGCGCATCGCCGCGGGCGAAGTGAAGCTCAACGGCCTGCGCATCGACAACCTGCCCTACGAGGACATGCGCAAGATCCGCGGGCGCGAGATCGGCGCGATCTTCCAGGACCCGCTGACCTCGCTGAATCCGCTCTACACGGTCGGGCAGCAGCTGGTCGAGACGATCACGACGCACCTGAACATGTCGACGTCCAAGGCGCGGACGCGGGCGATCGAGCTGCTCGCCTCCACCGGCATTCCTGCGCCCGATCGCCGCATCGATCACTATCCGCACCAGTTCTCGGGCGGCATGCGCCAGCGCGTCGTGATCGCGCTCGCGCTGGCCGCGGAGCCCAAGCTCGTGATCGCCGACGAACCGACGACGGCGCTCGACGTGTCGATCCAGGCGCAGATCATCGCGTTGCTGAAGAAGCTCTGCCGCGATCACGGCACCGCCGTCATGCTCGTGACCCACGACATGGGAGTGATCGCGGAGACCGCGGACCGGGTCGCGGTGATGTACGCGGGGCGGATCGCCGAGATCGGACCCGTCGCCGACGTCATCCATCGTCCGCAGCACCCGTACACCGTCGGCCTGATGGGCTCGATCCCGACGTTGACGGGCGAGCACGAGCGGCTGGCCCAGATCGAGGGATCGATGCCGCGCCTGACCGAGATCCCGAACGGCTGCGCCTTCCACCCGCGCTGCGAGCACGCCTTCGATCGCTGCCGGCGCGAACGTCCGGAGCTGCTCCCTGCCGGAAGCTCGCGGGCGTCGTGCTGGCTGCACGACGCCGCCGGCGGAAGGGCGGCGGCGTGAGCGCGCACGGCCGCTCCGAAGCGCTCATCCCGAGCGCACAGCGCGAGGGTGGTCCCGTGAGCGCGCACGGCCGCTCCGAAGCGCTCATCCCGAGCGCACAGCGCGAGGTGGTCCAGTGAGCGCGACGGCTGCGCCCGAGTCCATCGTGCAGGCCGAGGGCCTGTCGAAGACCTTCGACGTCTCGCTGCCGTGGCTGAACCGGGTCCTCGAGCGCAAGGGCCGGTCGGTGCTGCACGCCGTCGACGGCGTGACGTTCGACATCCAGCGTGGCGAGACGCTGTCGCTGGTCGGTGAGTCGGGTTGCGGCAAGTCCACCGTCGCGCGCCTGCTGGTGGGTCTCTATGCACCGTCGGCCGGCCGGGTGCGCTTCTTCGGCCACGACCTGTCGGAACTCAACACCGAGGCGGGCCGCGGCATGCGGCAGAAGCTGCAGATGATCTTCCAGGATCCGTACGCGAGCCTGAACCCGCGCTGGCGGGTCGCGGACATCATTGCCGAGCCGCTGCGCACGCACGGATTGATGAAGGATCAGGCGCAGGTCATGGCGCGCGTCGACGAAGTGCTGCAGCAGGTGCGCCTGTCCCCGGCCGACAAGGTGAAGTACCCGCACCAGTTCTCCGGCGGACAGCGGCAGCGCCTGTCGATCGCGCGCGCGCTGGCCACCAAGCCGGAGTTCCTCGTCTGCGACGAACCGACGTCGGCGCTCGACGTCTCCGTGCAGGCCCAGGTGCTGAACCTGATGAAGGACCTTCAGCGCGAGATGGGGCTCACGTACCTGTTCATTTCGCACAACCTCGCGGTCGTGCATCACATCTCGGACCGCGTCGGCGTCATGTACCTCGGCCGCATCGTCGAACTCGCCACGCGCCGGACGCTGTTCACCACTCCGCGGCATCCCTATACGCGGCTGCTGCTCGACGCGATCCCGGACCTCGAGATGTCGGGTCGCGCCCGCACGCCGGTGGGCGGCGAGGTGCCGAATCCCCTGAACCCGCCCAGCGGCTGCACGTTCCACCCGCGCTGTCCGCACGCCGACGAGCGCTGCCGGCGCGAGGCGCCGGTGCTGAAGGTCTACCGGCACGCGGGCGGCGAGAGCCAGGCCGCGTGCCACGCGGTGGAGGAAGGCCGCATCTGAGTTTCCCGTCTGCGGAACCAGGCGTGTCCTGGCTTGTCCGCAGTACTGTCGTCGCTTCGCTTCCTGTCCCCGATGAAAGTCCAAGCCACATCCCTGTTCGCACTCGTTCTCGTCTGCGCGCCGTTCGCCGCGCAGTCCCAGGTCGCCACCCAGGAGCACAAGGTGCGAGTCGTCACGGTCGCTTCCGGCCTGGCGCATCCATGGTCGCTGGCGTTCCTGCCCGATGGACGCATGCTGGTCACCGAACGCCCGGGCCGCCTGCGCGTGCTGGCGAAGGACGGATCGCTCGATCCAAAGCCGGTCGACGGCCTGCCTCGCGTCGACGCACAGGGGCAGGGCGGCCTGCTCGACGTCGCCGTGCACCCCGAGTTCGGGCGGAACGGCTGGATCTACTGGACCTACGCGCAGCGCGACGCCGATGGCAGGAACGGAACCGAACTGGCGCGCGGGAAGCTCGCCGGGGGGCCGGGCAACTACCGCGTGGAGCAGCCCCAGGTCCTGTTCCGGATGCAGCCGAAGTCCTCGACCGGCCTGCACTTCGGCTCGCGCCTCGTGTTCGATCGCAATGGCATGCTCTACATGACGCTGGGCGATCGCGGGGAGATGCAGCGCGCGCAGGACCTCGGCGATCACCGCGGCAAGATCCTGCGATTGACGGACGAAGGCAAGCCGGCGCCCGGCAACCCGTTCCTCGACGACCGAAAGGCGCTGGCGGAAATCTTCAGCTATGGCCACCGCAACGTGCAGGGCGCCGCGCTGCACCCCCGCACCGGCGAGCTGTGGGCGGCCGAGCACGGGCCGCAGGGCGGTGACGAACTGAACCTGGTGCGCGCCGGCGTCAACTACGGCTGGCCGGTGATCACGTACGGCGTGAACTACGGCATCGGCACGAAGATCGGCGAGGGAACGTCGAAGCCCGGCATGGCGCAGCCGCAGAAATACTGGGTGCCTTCGCCCGCGCTGTCCGGGATGGCGTTCTACGAAGGTGATCGATTCCCGCGCTGGCGGGGCAACGTCCTGATCGGGGCGCTCCGCGGCCAGGCCCTGATCCGCGTGCGCCTGGATGGCGAGCGCGTCGTCGGCGACGAGTTCATGCTCGTTGGATCGCTGCCCCGCGTGCGCGACGTCCGCGTGGGCCCCGACGGTTTCGTCTACCTGCTCGGCGACCAGCCGAACGGCGCGCTGCTCCGGCTCGAGCCGGCCGACTGAGCCCTACTGGCCGGTTGCTGCGAACAGCCTCGGCAGCTCGCTCTCGATCTGGCGCTGCAGCAGGCGATCGAGGGCCGCCACCTTTTCTTCGGGCGTCATCATGTCCCACGGCTGCAGACCCGCGTGCGAGTCGGACATGTGGAAGGACTCGGCCGCTTCGATGACGCGTTCGGCCAGCACGCGGCCAGAGGCGTCGGCGAGGACGAGCCGGACGTAGGCGAACGGCGCCAGGAAGCCGGTCCCGATGAGGCCGGTGTCCGGCGAGCGCAGCAGCGTGACCCGATCCACGTAGAAGCCGGCGCCCTCCAGCCTGCCGAGGCCGATGTTCCCGCCGGCGACCGGGATGCCCGCATCGGCGCGATGCTTGATCACGAGCAGCAGCCGGTCAGCCCCGCCTACCGGCAGGACGTCCGCAAAGGCGCGCGCCATCGTGTCCGAGGGGCGGTTGCGGGACAGGGCCTGCCGCTGCACGTCGAGCAGGCGGCCGCTCGCGATCGCCAGTGCGGCGACGTCGGCGGTCGGCACCGAGCGCTTCAGGGCGCCATCGACGTGCTTCAGCACGAGGCGGTCGAGCGCGCGGTCCGGCAGCGCGGCGACCTCGTGATCGTTGCGGTCGAGTCGGCTGCCGGTCTGGGTGCGCGCGCGGACGACCGTCATCTGGTCGCCGACCGCGGAGAGCACGGCGTAGCGCTGGGGTGCGGGCGCCTGCTGGGCGGCGGCACCGGAAGCCACCGTGGCAGCGAAGAGAGCAGCAAGAACATGGCGTCGCTTCATCGCAGACTCCTTTTGGACAACCGATAGCCTAGCGAAGAGCGGCGTGGCCGTGCGCGGCGCTCGCTCCATCCATGACGGGGACTATCCCCGTCGGACGCCGTTCCGTCGCCAGCGTAGCCTCGGTGTTCACGACCTGCCGCCGTGCCGACGGCGAGAACCGGGCGGCGGACGGGGCGGATCCGACCTCGCCCCCGTTCGCGCTACAGCAGCGGGGCCGTGGTCTTTTCGCCGCGCTCGTAGACCACGTGGGCGCGCCCGACCAGCAGCGGGTCGAGCGGCCCGATGTGCGTCGTGTCCTTGCTCGTGTAGGGCAGCTTGTAGAGCACGTAGCGCATCGCGTTGAGGCGTGCCCGCTTCTTGCAGTCGGACTTGATCACCGTCCACGGCGCGTCGGCCGTGTCGGTGTGGAAGAACATCGCCTCCTTGGCCTTGGTGTACTCGTCCCACTTGTCGAGCGACGCCATGTCGACCGGGGACAGCTTCCACTGCTTCAACGGGTGCGTTTCGCGCTCCTTGAAGCGCCGGCGCTGCTCGGCGCGGCTCACGGAGAACCAGAACTTGATCAGGTGCACGCCGCTCGCCACGAGGTTGCGCTCGAACACCGGCGCCTGGCGCATGAACTCGTCGTACTCGGCGTTGCGTGCAGAAGCCCATCACGCGCTCGACGCCGGCGCGGTTGTACCAGGAGCGGTCGAACAGCACGATCTCGCCGGCGGTCGGCAGGTGCTGCACGTAGCGCTGGAAGTACCACTGGCCGCGCTCGGTCTCGGTCGGCTTCTCGAGCGCGACGACGCGCGCGCCGCGCGGGTTCAGGTGCTCCATGAAGCGCTTGATGGTGCCGCCCTTGCCGGCGGCGTCGCGGCCCTCGAACAGGATCACGACCTTCTGCCCGGTGTCCTTGACCCACGCCTGCAGCTTCAGCAGTTCGACCTGCAGGCGGTACTTCTGCCGCTCGTAGGTCTTCCGCGACAGCAGGTTCTTGTACGGGTAGCCGCCGGATCGCCAGTCGGCCGCCAGTTCGTCGTCCGCACTCAGCACCACGCCGGCCGCTGCCGCGCGCTGCGCCATCAGCGCCTCGCGCAGTTTCGCGGCGTCGTCCGGCGATGCACCGGCGAGGATGGCCTCCAGCGAGGCCAGCATCTGGGCGTGGTCGCCGGCCGGGATGTGATCCAGGACGTCGCGCACGGCGGCCAGCTTCGCTTCCTGCGCCGCGTTGGTGGCTTCGCTGACGGCGAAGCGCTCGATGCCTTCGGCGGTCAGCGTCGGCGCGGTGTCGCCGGCGGCGGTCTTGCGGGGCCGCGCGCGGCCGGCGGTTGCGTCGTTGCCGTTGCGGGCGGGTCGTCGTCGTGGGGTCGAGGGAGCGAGGGGCATCGGGATACCAAAGGGCAGGGAGAGTTTCAGCGCAGCAGGCGCAGCAAGCCGGGTTCGACCGAGACGGCCGCCATCAGTCCGCCCATCAGCGCCCCGGTGACGCCGGGGCAACAGACGTCCTGTCCGGCCAGGAACAGGCCGCCGATCGGCGTGCGCGGCCGCAACGCGTCGTTCAGGAAGCGATCCGGCGAGGTCGACAGGCCGTACATCGCTCCGTGCTCGGCGCCGGTGTAGGTCGCCACCGACACCGGCGTCGAGCTCGTCACGAAATTCACCATCGGCGCGAGGCGCGGGTAGTGCCGGCCGAACTGCGCGAGCAGCTTGTGCTCGATGCGTTCCTTCGCCGCGACGTACGCGGCTTCGCGCGGGTCGCCGCGGTGCATGCCCTCGTGCTCCCACGCCTTGAACGCATCGGGGTCGACGAACGAGACGATCTCGCACGTGTGCCGGTGCTTCGGCCCCGGGTCGTGGCTGGGGTCCTTCAGCGACGGGAACGACACGAACAACATCGGCGCCTCGGACTCGCCGGCCGGATCGCTCCAGAGCGCGTCGACGTTCCAGTCTTCGTAGATCCAGTCGTTGGCCGTGCTCGCGCCGTTGCTCGCGATGTCGCCCTCGAGGCCGAGGTAGAGGCCGACGTACCCGACCGACGGTTCGACGGCGAGCGCGTCCTGCGCCCAGTCGTAGCTGACTTCCTCCGATGGCAGCAGGTGGATCGTGTTGCGGATGCCCGCGTCCGAAATCACGCACGGCGCGTCGATGTTCGTGCCGTCGGCGAGGGTGACGCCGAGGACGCGGCGATCCTCGATCCGCACCTGGGCGACGTCCGCGCCGGCGCGCAGTTCGCCGCCGGCCGCCGTGATCGTGCGCGCGAACTCCGTCGCGAACACGCCCGACCCGCCGACCGGGTACCACGCGCCGTCGAGGTAGCTGCCCATCGTCACCGCGTGGATCGCGAACGAGGCCTCGCCAGGACGGCCGCCGTGATCGCCCCATTGCGCCGCCAGCAGCGCCTGCAGCTTCGGGTCGCTGATGCACTCTCCGATCACCTCGCTGATGGTGCGACCGACCCAGCGCTCGATCTCATCGTCCTTCCACCACATCAGTCCGCGCGCCACGATCTGCGGCATCGAGTGCGCGGCGAAGACGGCCTCGAGCGCCTTGCGCGCCGCGCGCATCGACTCGAAGTAACGGTCGATGCCTTCCGACTCCTGCGGGAAATGCGCCTTCAGCGACGCGACCAGCCGCTCGGCGGGGCGTTCGAAGTCGAACACGAAGCCCGGGAAGTGCGCGCGGTCGTATACGCGCCCCATGGATGCCATCGGGATGCCGGCCGGCGTCAGCGTGTCGAAGATCTTCTTCGCGGGGCCGGGTTCGCCGTCGATGTCGCCGGCGCCACCGATGTAGTGCACGCCGACGTTGAAGCGATAGCCGTGGCGTTCGAAGACCTGCGTCAGCCCGCCGAGCTGCCGGTGGCGCTCGAGCACCAGGACGCGCTTGTTTTCCTTGGCCAGGGCGGCGGCGGCTGCGAGTCCGCCGATCCCCGATCCGATGACGATCACATCCCAGTTGGACACGGTGACACCTCCGGTTGCTATGACACCGCTCAACGGCAACGCGGCGTTGACGCCAGTCAACGGGCGTCGGGATGCGGCTGAAAACGGTCAGCGCCGTCGATCGCCAGCAGGGCGAACGACGCGAGCCAGTGCGTTCCGACGTACTCGCCTTCGATCGACGCCGGCAGGGAAGCGGCCAGATGCTCCTCGATGGTGCGCTCGACCGGGCCGGCCAGCGAAGCCGGAAGCGCGGGCAGAAGCTGGCGCCAGCACCACGCGCGCGACAGGTTCAGGCCGTGCAGGTGGACGATCTTCGGATCGCGCGGGTCGCCGACGCGCGCGGGGGTCAGCCAGGCAACCATCGCGGACGGCGACGGTTCGAACTGCGTCCACCAGTCGGCGAACGAGCATCCGTCGACCACGCGCCGCACCAGCGCCGCTTCCACCAGCCCTGGGGACAGGAAGTCCTCCCCGCCCGGCTCGTAGTCCGCCGGATACCGCCGGTCGCGGCCGAACCAGCGCTCGACCCGCTGCCCGATCAGTGCGATCAAGGCGCGGTGCTGCACGGCTTCCGCGTAGTCGAGGGCCAGCAGCAGCGCGAAGGCCGTGTTGCCATGCATGCCGGCTCGCGTCGGATAGTCCACGCGAGGCATGTAGTCCAGCCAGCGATCGGCGATGGCCTGCGCGAGCGGCGCGAGGGCACGAGCGGGACCGGCCACGTCGTCGCGTTCGGATGCGGCCGAGTGCAGTTCGGCCGCGAGCTTCAGCAGCCAGCCCCAGCCGTACGGACGCTCGAACGAGGCGTGTCCCGGCCGGGCCAGTGACTGCAGCTCGCCTTCGACGTTGTCGACGGTCAGGCGCTCCGACAGGTGGCGCACCGTGTCGGCGGCGAAGCGATGGTCCGGCCAGCGGCGCAGCAGCCGGACGAGCGTCCAGTGCATGTGGACGCACGAGTGCCAGTCGTAGCTGCCCCAGAACGCCGGGTGGATCGCGCGCGGCGGCCGGGCGTCGGCGTCGTCGTGCAGCAGCTGGTCGAGCTTGTACGGGTAGGGCCGCGCGACGTTGGCCAGGGCCAGCGCGGCCCAGCGTTCCGCCAGTGTCCGATCCAGTGCTTGCATGGTCGATGTGCGTTGCGGCGCGTTGACCGCGGTTCCGGACGATAGCGCCCGCACGGCTCGACGGAAATGGCGGCGGTTCTGTTCGGACCCGTTTCGAATCGGGTCTGTCCGCGATCATGGCGCTGCAGGGCAGGCCGACCGATGATGCCGATGCGTGTCCCGGTCGGGCCCCTGCCTATCGATGCGAGCAATGATCAAGCGCGCCTTCGCCGTCTGGATCCTGATCTTCGCGCTCGAGGTCGTGCACGGCGTTCTGCGCACCATGTGGCTGGTGCCGCTCGTCGGCGACCTCCGCGCGCGCCAGGTCGGCGTGCTGACCGGCTCGCTGCTGATCCTCGTCGTCGCGTTGCTGGCGATCCGATGGATCGGTGCCCGCGGGCGGCGCGACCTGCTGCGCGTCGGGCTGCTCTGGGTCGTGCTGATGATCGGCGCTGAGGTGCTGCTGGGCCGCGTGGTCTTCGGCTACCCGTGGTCGCGCATCGCGGAGGACTTCGACGTCAGCCGCGGCGGACTGCTCGGATTCGGCATGCTGGTGCTCGCCGTGGCGCCGTGGCTGGCCTGGCGCCTGCGCCACACTCGGTTCGACATTACCGAATAGCAGCGACGCTGGGCGACCGGTCCGCGTTCCGGCTTGACCTCATCCGGCAGCCGGACCCCGTGGGAATCGTTCGATCTCACGAGGTCCATTGGACGGCAGTCAAGCACGGACCGGCTGCCGCGTCAGGAAGCTGCTCCAGTTCGCGCCCGGTCGGTGTCGACTTCGTCCTGAGTTCCTCCGGCGGGCACTGCGCGATCACGCGTCCGCCGCCCGCGCCGCCTTCCGGCCCCAGGTCGACGATCCAGTCCGCCTCGGCGATGACGTCGAGGTTGTGCTCGATGACGACGACCGTGTTGCCGGCGTCGACCAGCCGGTGCAGCACGCGGATCAGCTTGTCGACGTCGGCCATGTGCAGGCCGACCGTCGGCTCGTCGAGCACGTAAAGAGTCGACGGCGCTTTCTGGCCGCGCCGCGTCACGTCGTCGCGCACCTTCGACAGCTCGGCGACGAGCTTGATGCGCTGCGCCTCGCCGCCCGACAGCGTGGGCGACGGCTGGCCCGAGCGTCAGGTAGCCCAGCCCGACGTCCTGCAGCAGTTTCAGGCAGTGCGCGATCGAGCGATGCGCGGCGAAGAACTCGACCGCGTCGTCGATCTCCATCCGCAGCACGTCGCCGATCGACCTGTCGCGCCACTTCACCGCGAGCGTCTCCTCGTTGAAGCGCGCGCCGCCGCAGACGTCGCACAGCACCTTCACGTCCGGCAGGAAGCTCATTTCGATCGTGCGCACGCCCTGGCCCTCGCACGCCTCGCAGCGGCCCCCCGCCGTGTTGAACGAGAAGCGGCTGGCGCCGTAGCCGCGCGCGCGCGCCTCCAGCGTGTCGGCGAAGAGCTTGCGGATCGCGTCCCAGAAGCCGACGTAGGTCGCCGGGCACGAGCGCGGCGTCTTGCCGATCGGCGTCTGGTCGACCTCGAGCACGCGGTCGAGCGTCTGCCAGCCCTCGATCGCGTCGCAGCCGGTCCACGGGTCCTGCCGGCCGCGCTGGCCGGCCCGCGCCCTGCAGGTTCGCGAGCAGCACGTCGCGCGCCAGCGACGACTTGCCGCTGCCCGACACGCCGGTGACGACGGTCAGGCGATCGAGCGGGAACGACGCGTCGACCTTGCGCAGGTTGTGCAGGCGCGCGCCCGCGCACCGCGATGCGGGCGGTGCTCCCGTTGACGTCGCGGCGCCCGAGCATCGGGTGCTGCAGCGGGGTCTTCAGCCACTTGCCCGTTGTCGACTCCGGTGCATTGATCAGGTCGGCGAGGCTGCCCTGCGCGACCACGCGGCCGCCGCGCACGCCGGCGGCCGGGCCGATGTCGATCAGGTGCCGGGCGCGGCGGATCGTGTCCTCGTCGTGCTCCACGACGACCAGCGTGTTGCCCTTGGCTTCGAGCTTCTGCAGCGCGTCGAGCAGGATGCGGTTGTCGCGCGGGTGCAGGCCGATCGTCGGTTCGTCGAGCACGTAGGCCACGCCCTGCAGGTTCGAGCCGAGTTGCGCGGCGAGCCGGATGCGCTGCGCTTCGCCGCCGGAAAGCGTCGGCGCGGCGCGGTCGAGCGCGAGGTAGCCGAGCCCGACTTCCTCGAGGAACGAAAGGCGCGACCGGATCTCGGCGACCGCGTCGCGCGCGATCTCCGCGCCGCGGCCCGAGAGTTCGAGTTGCTGGAAGAACTGGCGCGCGTCACCGACCGGCATCTGCGCGAGTTCGGCGATCGAGCGGTCCGCGAAGCGCACCGCGAGCGCGGTCCGGTTGAGGCGCTGGCCGTGGCACGCCTCGCACGGCGCCGTCTCGCCTTCGTACCAGGCGTTCCACCAGATCTCCTCGCCGGACTGCTCGGCGTCGAAGCCGCTGAGCTTGAGCCCGGTGCCGAAGCAGGCGGGACACCAGCCGTGCTTCGAGTTGTACGAGAACAGGCGCGGGTCGGGTTCGGGGAACGACTTTCCGCACGAGGCGCAGGCGCGCCTGGTCGAGAAGCTGCGGTGCTCGAGCGCGGCGTCCAGCGCTCCACGCGCGGCGCTGTCCTTGAGGCGTTCCAGCGGCCACAGCAGCGTGACGACGCCGTGACCGTGCTCGAGCGCGACCCTCAGTGCGGCGCGCAGGCGGTCCTCGTGCTCGGGCCGGATCACCACGTCCGCCACCGGCAGCTCGATCGTGTGCTCCTTGAAGCGCTCGATGCGCGGGAACTTCGAAGTCGGCAGGAACGCGCCGTCGACGCGCAGGTGCGAGTGGCCGCGCGCGGCGGCCCACTTGGCGAGGTCGGTGTAGACGCCCTTGCGGTTGACCACCATCGGCGCCAGCACGCCGACATGCTGGTCTTTCAGGTCGCGCATGACCTGGCCGACGATGGCGTCGAACGACTGCGGCGTCACCGGCACGTTGCAGTCGGGGCAGTGCTGCACGCCCAGCTTCACGTACAGCAGGCGCAGGAAGTGATGGAGCTCGGTCAGCGTCGCCACCGTCGATTTGCGGCCGCCGCGCGAGGTGCGCTGCTCGATCGCCACTGTCGGCGGGATGCCGTGGATGGCGTCGACGTCCGGGCGGCCGGCGGGCTGCACGATGGAGCGCGCGTACGCGTTCAGCGACTCCAGGTAGCGCCGCTGGCCTTCATTGAAGAGGATGTCGAACGCCAGCGTCGACTTGCCCGAGCCCGAGACACCGGTGATGACCGTGAAGGTCTCGCGCGGGATCTCGACGTTGATCGACTTCAGGTTGTGCTCGCGCGCGTTGACGATGTGAATCGACTCGGAAGCACGGCCGGCCGCCGCCTCCGTGGGGCGTCCCGCGCTCTCGTCGTCGGCGGCGGCCGTCCGCGACACATACTTCGTCGACGCCTCGTTGACGCGCGGCCCCTGGTGCGCCAGCGCGGCGCGATACGCCTTCAGTTCGCGCCCGGTGTGCGAGCGCTCGTGGCGAATGAGGTCGTCCGGCGTGCCGACGGCCACGACTTCGCCGCCGCCGTCGCCGCCTTCGGGCCCGAGGTCGATCAGCCAGTCGGACGCGGACACCACGTCCATGTTGTGCTCGATGATCACGAGCGAGTGGCCGGCGGCGAGCAGCTTGCGGAACGCGCGCATCAGCCTGGCGACGTCGTCGAAGTGCAGGCCGGTCGTGGGTTCGTCGAACAGGAACAGGGTGCCGCGCGTCGGCGGCTTGCCGCTCGCCGCCTCGGCGAGGAAGCCGGCGAGCTTCAGGCGCTGCGCCTCGCCGCCCGACAGGGTCGGGACCGGTTGCCCGAGTTTCACGTACTCGAGGCCGACGTCGGCGAGCGGCGCCAGCACGCGCGCGACTTCGCGGTCCTCGTCGAAGAACGCGAGGGCTTCGCTGATCGTCATTTCCAGGACATCGGCGACGTTCACCTGCCTGCCGTGCCGCTCGGCCATCACCTCCAGCGTTTCCGGCCGGAAGCGCTTGCCGTCACAGTCCGGGCAGCGCAGGTACACGTCCGACAGGAACTGCATCTCGACGCGTTCGAAACCGTTGCCGCCGCAGGTCGGGCAGCGGCCGTCGCCCGAGTTGAACGAGAAGGTGCCGGCGGTGTAGTTGCGCTCCTTCGACATCCTCGACTTCGCGAAGATCGCGCGGATGCTGTCGAACGCACCGACGTAGCTCGCCGGATTGCTGCGCGTGGTCTTGCCGATCGGCGACTGGTCCACGAACACGGCGTCGTCGAGCCAGTCGTCGCCGAGGAGGCGGTCGTGAGCCCCGGGGGTCTCGGTCGCCTTGCCCTTCGCCTTCGCGAGCGCGGGATGCAGGACGTCCTGGATCAACGTCGACTTGCCGCTGCCGGATACGCCCGTGACGCACACCAGTCGCCTCAGCGGGATCTCGACGTCGATCGACTTCAGGTTGTGTTCGCGCGCGCCCTGCAGCACCAGCTTCGGCGCGTTCGGCGGCACGGGCAGCGGTCGGGCGGGGTCGACCGTGAGCCGGCCTCCGAGATAACGGCCGGTCAGGGTCTCGGCGCCGCGCAGTTCGTCCGGCGTGCCGTTGAACACGATGCGGCCGCCGCGTTCGCCGGGCCCCGGGCCCATGTCGATCACGCGATCCGCGGCCAGCATCACCTGCGGGTCGTGCTCCACCACCACCAGCGAATTGCCGGCGTCGCGCAACCGGTGCATCACCTGCACCACGCGGTGCATGTCGCGCGGATGCAGGCCGATCGACGGCTCGTCGAGGACGAACAGCGTGTTGACGAGCGACGTGCCGAGCGCGGTCGTGAGGTTGATCCGCTGCACTTCACCGCCCGACAGCGTGCGGCTCTGCCGGTCGAGCGTCAGGTAGCCCAGGCCGACGTCGACCAGGAAGGCGAGCCGCGCGCGCAGCTCGTCGAGCAGCATCCCGGTCGCTTCGTCGAGCGGCGGCGGCAGCGTGACGTCGTCGAAGAAACGCTTCACGCGCTCGATCGGCAGCAGCATCAGGTCGTGCAGCGACAGGCCGGGCAGCGCATCGAGCTGCGGATCGGTCCAGTTCGCGCGGACCGGCCGATAGCGGCGATACCGGTCGCCTTCGAGGGCGCGTTGCGCCTCGACGCCCTCGCCGACGCGCCACAGCAGCGCGTCCGGTTTCAACCGCGCTCCGCCGCAGGTGGGGCAGGGCGTGTACGAGCGGTAGCGCGACAGCAGCACCCGGATGTGCATCTTGTACGCCTTGCTCTCGAGCCACTCGAAGAACCGCTTCGCGCCGTACCAGACGCCGGGCCAGCTCTTGTTCCAGCTCTTCCAGCCGGCGCCGCCCTCGATCACCCAGCGCTTCTGCGTGGCCGTCAGTTCGTGGAACGGCACGTCGAGCGGAATGCCGTCCTGCGCGGCGCTCTTCTCGAGGTCGCGCTGGCTCTCGATGAACGACTTCGACTGGAAGGGCTTGATCGCGCCGCCGCGCAGCGTCTTGCGCTCGTCCGGAATCACCAGCCCGTAGTCGACGCCGATCACGCGGCCGAATCCGCGGCAGGTGTCGCACGCGCCCAGCGGCGAGTTGAACGAGAACGTGCTCGGGTGCGGGGTTTCGTAGTGGATGTCGCACGCCGCGCAGTGCAGGTCGGTGCTGTATCGCCATACATCGGGGTCAGACCCCGATTTCTCGGAGTGGACGTCGACGCGGCCGCCGCCGACGCGCAGCGCGCGCTCGAGCGCATCGACGATGCGCGAGCGCTCGGTGCCCTCCCAGCGAAAGCGGTCGGCGACGACGTCGAGCATCTTGCCGTCAGTACCCTGGCGCTCGGCGTGGACACGTGCGTACCCCTGCGCTTCGAGCTGCGCGCGCACCTCTTGCTCGGCGAAGTTCTTCGGGATCTTCACCGGAAAGGTCACGGTGAGGCGGCAGTCGGCGCCGCGCGTCTGCTCCTGCAGGCTGGCCAGGATGGACGCAGGCGTGTCGCGTCGCACGGGGCGCGCGCATTGGCGGCAGTACAGCAGCGCCGCGCGCGCGAACAGCAGCTTCAGGTGGTCGTTCAGCTCGGTCATCGTGCCGACCGTGCTGCGCGACGTGCGCACGGGATTCGTCTGGTCGATCGCGATCGCCGGCGGCACGCCTTCGATGCGGTCCACGGCAGGCCGGTCCATGCGATCCAGGAACTGCCGCGCGTACGGAGAAAACGTCTCGACGTAGCGGCGCTGTCCCTCGGCGTACAGCGTGTCGAACACGAGCGAACTCTTGCCCGAGCCCGATACGCCGGTGACCACCACCAGCTCGCCGGTCGGGATGTCGAGGTCGAGGTTGCGCAGGTTGTTCTGGCGCGCGCCGCGGATGCGGATGGCGCGATTCGATGGCGACGACATGGGGGGAGTCGAGCAGGCCGCGCGGGCGGCGAAGGAGGGGCAAGTCTAGGCGAACCGCCTGACCGCCGCTTTCGGCCCTGATGGCGTCGGCACGCTGCGCGGCGATCAGCCGCATCCGCCCGATCGCCTCGAGTTGCCGCGCCGCTCCGCCACCAGCGTGGCGCGTCGTTGATCGGCCCTAGTCGATGCGAACCGACGCGCCGCCGCTGGCGAAGCGCACGAGGTCGTCGAACTGGCGGGTCACCAGCCCCGGGACGGGATCGCGGCCCTTTTCGTCGCGGCGGTCGAACACCATGTCCGCGCCAGCCTGGACGCGGACCCAGCGCGGGTACGAGTACATGAAGCCGCTGACGTGGTCGATGACCATCAGCGACGAGCCGCCCGGCAACAACAGCTGTGCGGCGACCATGTTCTCGGCACGCGGCAACAGGACGGCGCGCGCCATCGGGCGACCGTCGCCGCGGCACTCGACCACCAGCGGCGACGACGAACGGCGCACCTGCAGGTCGAACATCGGCGTGTCGCCAACGTACTCGCGGCCGCCGTTGGAAACGCGACAGCTCATGCCTTCGATCGATCGCCCCTCACGGTCCACGGCCTGGATGCTGACCGGCTGCGTCGCGCGGCCGGTCACCGTGGCGCAGCCGCTCGCGAGGACGGCGACCAGGGCCAGCAGGGCAGCGCGAAACGGCAGGGGAGTCATCGGGCCGGTCGAGAAGGGTTGGTCCGAAGGTAGGCGCGGCCGTGCGGCGGCGCTTCCGGCAAACGGACTAGCCGTGCGGAAACGCGTGATCCAACGCGTGAATTGCCGCGGCGGCGCCCGTCAATTCGACGACTTCACCGGCGCTAAGGCCGGCGCTCGCGAGGGCCGCGATGCCGAGACTCCCGGCGCCCGGAGAGCCGGCTCTCCTGGGTGGATGGCCGGGTTACCTCTGCTGAGGTAGGGCGTCGCGCGGCCTGACGCGCGTCAAGGTAGCGGCGCGCCGTGCCTTCTAGCGTGCTGCATCGATCCGAGCCGCCGACCGCCATGCCGATTGCCCTGTTGATCCTTCCGTCGCTCGCCGCCGTTCTGCTCGCGGCGCACTTCTACCGTGCCGACCAGCTCGCGCTGGCCGGGCTCGCCGTCGGTGCGCTCGTGCTGCTGGCCGTGCCGCGCCCCTGGGCGGCGCGCGCGCTGCAGATCGCGTTGCTGGCCGGCGCGCTTGAGTGGCTGCGCACGCTGGCGCTGTTCGCCGCGACGCGCATCTCGATGGGCCAGCCCTACCTGCGGCTCACGCTGATCCTGGTCGCGGTCGCCGCCTTCACCGCCGCGTCGGCCGCCGTGTTCCAGCAGGCCGCCTTGCGTCGGCGCTATCGGCTCTAGCCGACGCGTCAGCGAGCGAGGAATTTCTCGACCAGCCGCACCCAGAATGTCGCGCCGAGCGGGATCAGCTCGTCGTTGAAGTCGTACGAGGGGTTGTGCAGCATGCACGGCCCGAGTCCGTGGCCGGCGCTGCGATGCGAGCCCTCGCCGTTGCCGATGAACACGTAGGCCCCGGGACGTGCCTTCAGCATGAACGCGAAGTCCTCGGAGCCCATCGTCGGCTCGATGCCCCGCACGACGTTCGCCGCGCCGACGATGTCGTCCATCACGGTGGCCGCGAACTCGGTCTCCGCGGCGTGGTTCACCGTCGGCGGATAGTTCCAGCGGAACTCCACGTCGGCTTCCGCACCGTGCGCCGCCGCGGTCATCGCGACGATGCGCCTCATCTGTTCCTCGACCTGCGCGGTCACCGCGTCGCTGAACGTGCGCACCGTCCCGGCGATGCGCGCGGTTTCGGGAATCACGTTGGTCGCCTCGCCGGCCTGGATCATCGTGACCGACAGGACGGCCGAGTCGATCGGCTTCTTGACGCGCGTGATGATGGCCTGCAGGCCGTTGACGATCTGCACGGCCACGAACACCGGGTCGACGCCGAGGTGCGGCATCGCCGCGTGCGCGCCGCGCCCGCGGACCGAGATCGCGAACTCGTTGGACGACGCCATCATGGGGCCTGCGGTCAGGCCGAATTCGCCGACCTTCAGGTTCGGCCAGTTGTGCATGCCGAACACCGCTTCGCACGGGAAGCGGTCGAACAGTCCGTCGTCGATCATCTTCTGCGCCCCGGCGCCGCCTTCCTCGCCCGGCTGGAAGATCAGGTGCACCGTGCCGTCGAACGGGCGTGTCTCCGCCAGGTACTTCGCCGCGGCGAGCAGCATCGCCGTGTGGCCGTCGTGGCCGCACGCGTGCATCCTGCCCTCGTGCCTCGACCTGTGCGGGAACTGGTTGTGCTCGGTGATCGGCAGCGCATCCATGTCGGCGCGCAGTCCGATCGAGCGGGACGACGAGCCGTTCTTCAGCGTCCCGACCACGCCCGTGCCGCCGAGGCCGCGCGTGACCTCGATGCCCCACGCGGCGAGCCGGCTGGCGACGATGTCGGAGGTGCGCACTTCCTCGAAGCGCAGTTCGGGGTGGGCGTGCAGGTCGCGCCGGATCTGCTGGATTTCGGCGCGGAACTGGACCACGCGGTCGATCAGTTGCATGTTGATTCTGAGTCGCGGTACTTGGGGGAGACATCGTACTGAACCGGCCCCGATGGCGCACCGGGGCCTGCCGGCGCGTGGTTCGCGCATGGGCGATCCGGGCACTGGCAGGCTCTAGAATGACCGCTCTCCGGCGCTTCGGGCGCCGGGTCCGCAAGACCCTCTTTTCCCTCGGGTGTTTCCATGAACAAGCCGGTTGATTCCACCGTATCCGCCGCGCCGTCGGCCGATGCGCTCGCCATGATCGATCGGCTGATCGCGTTTCCGACGGTCAGTCGCGACTCGAACCTCGGGCTGATCGAATACGCCCGCGACGAGTTGAATCGGCTCGGCGTCCGCTCGCAACTCGTCTTCGACGCGGGAGGTAAGAAGGCGAACCTGTTCGCCACGCTGTCTGCCGAACCGGACCGCGTGAAGACGGGCGGGCTGGTGCTGTCGGGCCACACCGACACCGTGCCGGTCGACGGGCAGGACTGGTCCAGCGAACCGTTCCGGGCCACGCACCGCGACGGCCGCATCCACGGGCGCGGCACGGCCGACATGAAAGGGTTCATCGCGATCGCGCTCGCGTGGGCGCCGCGCTTCCTCGCCGCGCAAGATAGGCTGCCGGTGCACCTGTCGCTGACTTATGACGAAGAGACGACCTTCCTCGGCGTGAACGGCCTGGTCGCCGATCTTGCCGAGCGGGGCATCCGTCCGGCGGGCTGCGTCATCGGCGAGCCGACCGACATGCAGGCCATCGTCGCCCACAAGGGCAAGCGCGACCTCTGCTGCAGGGTCCGCGGACGCGAGGCGCACTCGGCGCTGACGCCGCAGGGCGTGAACGCGATCGAGTTCGCCGCGCGGCTGATCGCGTACATCCGCGGCGTGGCCGACCGGCTGGCGCGCGACGAGCCGCGCGACGACCGCTTCGCCGTTCCGCACAGCACGCTGCAGACCGGCCTGATCAAGGGCGGCATCGCGACCAACGTCGTGCCGCGCGACTGCGAGTTCCACTTCGAGATGCGCAACCTGCCGTCGATGTCGCACGACACGCTGGAATCCGAGATCGCCGGGTACGCGGAGCGCGAACTCGTGCCGCAGATGCGGCGTGTCGCGGCCGATGCGGGCATCGCCTTCGAGCGCGGCCTCGACCTGCCGGCCTTCGGCATCGCGCCCGACGCGGCCCTGGTCCGGTGGGCGCAGCAGGTCGCCCGCACGACGCACCTGGGCACCGGCGCGGTGAGCTTCGCCACCGAGGCGAGCGTCTTCATGAAGGCCGGCATCCCGACCGTCGTGCTGGGACCCGGCAGCATCGAGCAGGCGCACAAGCCGGACGAGTACATCAGCTACGCGCAGGTCGCCGCGTGCGAGGCGTTCTTCGCGCAGATGATCGAGCAGCCGCTTCCCGGAGCGAAGTGATGCGCGATCCCGCGCCCGGCGAGACCGTCGTCCGCGCGGCGTGCCCGCACGACTGCCCGGACACGTGCGCGATGCTGGTCACCGTGCGCGAGGAGCAGGGCCGGCGGGTCGCGGTGAAGATCGCCGGCGATCCGACGCATCCCGCCACGGGCGGCGTGCTGTGCACCAAGGTGAGCCGCTACCTCGAGCGCGTGTATCACCCGGATCGCCTGCTGCATCCGCTGAAGCGCATCGGGCGCAAGGGCGAGGGCCGGTTCGAACGCGTCAGCTGGGACGACGCGCTCGCCGACATCGCGCGCCGCCTGCAGGCGATCGCCGCGCGCGACCCACAGCGCATCGTTCCGTACAGCTACGCCGGCACGATGGGCCTCGTGCAGGGCGAGGCGATGGCGAGCCGCTTCTTCAACAAGCTGGGCGCGAGTGTCCTCGACCGCACGATCTGCGCCACCGCCGGCGGCGAGGCGCTCGCGGCCACGCTCGGCACGCGCCTCGGCACCGATGTCGAGCAGTTCCAGGATGCGAAGCTGATCGTCTTCTGGGGCACCAACGCGATCGCGTCGAACCTGCACCTGTGGAGCCGCGCGCAGGAGGCCAAGCGCCGGGGCGCAAAGCTGATCGCGATCGACCCGTACCGCTCGCTCACCGCGGACAAGTGCCACCAGCACATCGCGCTGATGCCGGGCACCGACGGCGCCTTCGCGCTCGGGGTGATCCACGTGCTGGTCCGCGAGGGATGGCTGGACCGCGACTACATCGAGCGGCACACGCTCGGCTTCGATGCGCTCGCCGAGCGCGCACGCGCGTTCGACCCGGACCGCGTCGCGGCGCTGTGCGGGATCACCGCCGACGAGGTCGCCGGCTTCGCGCACGACTACTGGACCCTGAAGCCGGCGGCGATCCGCCTCAACTACGGCATGCAGCGAACGCGCGGCGGCGGCAACGCGGTCCGCGCGGTGGCGAGCCTGCCCGCGCTCACCGGGCACTGGCGCCATCCCGCTGGCGGACTGCTGCTGTCGACCAGCGGCGCGTATGCGGTCGACGAGGCGGCGCTGTACCGGCCCGACCTGCTCGCGGGGCGGCGTCCACGCACGATCAACATGTCGACCATCGGGCGGGACCTGCACGAGGCCGACCCGCCGATCGAGGCGCTGATCGTGTACGACAGCAACCCGGTGGCGGTCGCGCCGCAGTCGTCGGAGGTCGCGCGCGGCTTCGCGCGCGAGGACCTGTTCACGGTCGTGCTCGAGCAGTTCCAGACCGACACGGCCGACCATGCCGACTACGTGCTGCCGGCGACGACGCAGCTCGAGCACGTCGACGTGCACAAGTCGTACGGGCACTACTACGTGCTCGCCAACAGCCCGGCGATCGAGCCGCTCGGCGAGGCGCTGCCGAACAGCGAGATCTTCCGGCGGCTGGCCGCGCGCATGGGCTTCGACGAGGCCTGCTTCACGGAGACCGACGACGAGCTCGCGGCGCAGGCGTTCGCGAAGCGCGGCGCGACGGCGCACTACGACTGGAACCGCCTCAAGCAGAAAGGCTGGGAACGGCTGGACCTGCCGGCCGACTACGCGCCCTTTGCGCACGGCAACTTCCCGACGCCTTCCGGCAAGTGCGAACTCGTGTCCGCCCACCTCGCGGCGGTGGGCGCCGACCCGGTGCCCGGCTACGTGGCGCCGTACGAGAGCGCATCGAGCAACCCCGAACGCGCGCGCCGCTTCCCGCTCGCCATCATCTCGCCGCCCGCCCGCAACTTCCTGAACTCCACGTTCGTCAACGTCGCATCGCTGCGCGACGCCGAGGGCGAGCCCGCGCTCGACATCCATCCGGTCGACGCGGCGGCACGCGGCATCACGGACGGCGCGCGGGTCCGCGTGTTCAACGACCGGGGAAGCTTCGAGTTGCAGGCGCGCGTCACCGACCGGGCGCGTCCCGGCTGCGTGGTCGCGCTGTCGATCTGGTGGAAGAAGCTCACCCGCGACGGCCGCAATGCGAACGAAGTGACCAGCCAGGCGCTGACGGACATCGGCCGCGGTCCCACGTTCTACGACTGCCTGGTGGAAGTCGAATCGACCTCGGCTTGATCCAGGGCCAGCCGTACCCCGGTCGGGGGATGGCGGGGCACGTCGCGGCGACCAGAATGAAGACGGGTTTGTGTATGCAATCTGCATCACGCTGCGGGCTTCGCCGATGTCGTCTTCCCTCGACTTTCCCTTCGTGGCCGGCCTCGACACCGCCCGCTGGGTGCAGGCGGGCCTGGAGGTCTGGGAAGCCTGGCGGATGACGCCGGCGCAGCTCGCGGCGTCCCGCCAGCAACGCCTCGTGTCCCTGCTCAGGCATGCCCGGACCGCGTCGCCGTTCTATCGCGAGTTGCATGCTGGCCTCCCGTTGACCGATGACGCGCCGCTGTCGGCGTATCCAGCCGTCGACAAGCGCATCCTGATGCAGCAGTTCGACCGCGTCAGCACGCGTCCCGAGGTGACCCTGTTCGCGATCGACCGGTTCGTGTCCCGGCCCGAGCGGCATGGATCGCTGTTCCAGGGCCGATACGCGGTGTGGACCAGTTCCGGCACCACGGGCCGCCCCGGGTGGTTCGTGCAGGATCCCGGCGCGCTGGCGGTCTACGACGCGCTGGAAGCCCAGCGCTTCCGGGGCGTCGGCCTGGCGCGCTCGTGGCGGCCGGGCGAGCGCTACGCGATGGTCGCCGCGACCGGTGGGCACTTCGCCGGCGTGTCGTCGGTGGAGCGCATGCGGCGGTCGTTGCCGTGGCTGGCGCCGTTCGTGCGCTCGTGCGCGCTGCTGCAGCCGGTGCGCTCGCTGGTGGCCGAACTCAATGGGTACCAGCCGGCCATCGTCGCGACCTACCCGACCGCCGCCGAAATGCTGGCCGAGGAGCAGGCGAGCGGGCGCCTGCGGCTGCGCCTGCGCGAGATCTGGACTGGCGGCGAGTGCCTGGCGCCCGCCACGCGCGCCCGGTTGCAGTCCGTCTTCGGTTGCCCGGTCCGCAGTTCCTACGGGGCCTCGGAGTTCCTGCCGATCGCGTGGGAGTGCGAGCACCTGAACCTGCACATCAACAGCGACTGGGTGATCCTCGAACCCGTGGACGCGAGGCGGCGGCCGGTTGCGCCGGGAACCCGCTCGCACTCGGTGCTTCTGACCAACCTCGCCAACCGCGTGCAGCCGCTGATTCGCTACGACCTCGGCGACGCCGTGACGCTGCACGACCAGCCCTGTGCCTGCGGATCCGCGTTTCCTGCGATCTCGGTCGAAGGACGCTGCGACGACACCCTGGTGATGCCGCTTGCGCACGGTGGGCTCGGGACGGTCGTGCCGCTGGCCCTCGCCACCGTGCTCGAGGACGAGGCGCACGTGCACGATTTCCAGGTCGTGCAGACCGGCAGCGGCGCCTTGAAGGTCCGGCTGGCCGGAGACGACAGGTCGTCGGCTGCCGCGGTGCGCCGAGCCCTGCACGCTTACTTCAAGGCGATGGGCTTTGCCGATGTCGCGCTCGACGTCGGCGGCCAGGCGCCGCGACGCGATCCGGTCAGCGGCAAGCTGCGCCGGGTCGTCCGGGAGGATCGAACGGTCATCCATTAGGGCCGCGCGCGGCGCCGCCGAGGGTTCGGCACAATGGCGCCGATGCCGTCCGTCCCCCGCTTCCTTGCTGCACTTCTCCGGCCCCGGCGCCTGGTTGTCGCCGCCGTGGCCGTGATCGCCGCTGCCGCCGTAGGCGGGTGCTCGACGCTCGGCTACTACGCGCAGTCGATCGGCGGACACCTGGCCGTGATGCGTTCCGCTCGTCCGATCCCGGAGGTGGTCGCCGACCCCGAGACACCGGAGGTCCTTCGCAAGCGGCTGCTGCGCGCGCAGGAGATCCGGGTCTTTGCTTCCAGCGAGCTCGGCCTGCCGGACAACCGCAGCTACCGGGAGTATGCCGACCTGCACCGCCCGTACGTGGTGTGGAACGTGTTCGCGACACGCGAACTGTCGCTGGAACTGAAGCAGTGGTGCTACCCGGTCGTCGGCTGTGCCGGGTACCGCGGGTACTTCGACCGCGGCGCGGCCGAGCGCGAGGCCGAAGCGCTGCGGGCCGACGGCTACGAGGTCAACGTGGCCGGTGTTCCGGCCTATTCGACGCTCGGCTGGCTGCCCGACCCGCTGCTGAACACCTTCATCGGCGGCTCCGAGGGCCAGGTCGCATCGATGGTGTTCCACGAACTGGCGCACCAGGTCGTGTTCGTCGGCGGCGACACCACGTTCAACGAGTCCTTCGCCACCGCGGTCGAGCGCGAGGGTGTGCAGCGCTGGCTCGCCGTCAGCAGCGACCCGGCGCTGCGGCAGTCGTACGCGGAGTTCGCGAGTCGCCGGCAGGACTTCGTGGACCTGCTGCTGAAGTACCGGGACCGGCTCGCGGCGCTGTACGCGAGCGCCGAGCCGGACGATGCGAAGCGCGCCGGCAAGCGGCGCCTGTTCGGGGAGTTGAAGGCCGAGTACACCGTGCTGAAGGCTGCGTGGGGCGGCTTCGCCGGCTACGACCGCTACTTCGCGCAGGAACTGACCAACGCGCACCTGGCCTCGGTCGGCGCCTACAACATGCTGGTCCCGGCCTTCGACGCGTTGCTGGCACGCGAGGGCGGCGACCTGCCGCGCTTCTACGCGGAGGTGCGACGCCTGGCCCGGTTGCCGCAGGACGAGCGGGAGGCGGAACTCCGCGGCCTCGTGGTTGCGCGCTGATTCCCGCGGAAGGGCAGCGGGCTAGAATTGTGCGCTGCGCAGCGGCGCGCCGCTGCAGGACAGGCTCACAACGACAAGACTGCCAAGGAGATACAAGGATGGATCGGTTCTGGCTCAGGAACTATCCGAAGGGCGTGCCTGCCGACATCGACTGCAACCAGTACAAGTCGCTGGTCGAGTTGATCGAGGAGGCGTTCCGCAAGCATGGCTCCCTGCCCGCGTACAGCTTCATGGGCGTGGAGATGACGTACAACCAGCTCGACCAGTACTCGGCCGCGCTGGCGGCCTGGCTGCAGAGCCGCGGTTTCAGCAAGGGCAAGCGCGTCGCGATCATGATGCCGAACGTGATGCAGTACCCGGTCGCGCTCGCCGGGATCCTGCGTGCCGGCTGCACGGTGGTCAACGTCAACCCGCTCTACACGCCGCGCGAACTCGAGCACCAGCTGAAGGACTCCGGGGCGGACGCGATCTTCATCCTCGAGAACTTCGCGCACGTGTTCCAGCAGGTCGCCGACAAGGTGCCGACCAAGGTCGCCGTGGTGTGCGCCATGGGCGACATGCTCGGGTTCCTCAAGGGGCTGCTGGTCAACTTCGTCGTGCGCAACGTCAAGAAGATGGTTCCCGAGTACTCGCTGCCGAACGCGGTGCGCTGGAGCGAGATGATGGCCGACGGGTTGAAGATGAACCTGAAGCCCGTCGAGGTCGGCCACGCCGACGTCGCGTTCCTGCAGTACACCGGAGGCACGACCGGGGTGTCGAAGGGCGCGACGCTGACGCACAAGAACATCATCGCCAACATGCTGCAGTCGGAGGCGTGGTACCAGCCGGCGCTGTCGAAGCTGAAGCCGGGCGAGAACCCGGTGACGATCACCGCGCTGCCGCTGTATCACATCTTCGCGCTGACGGTCTGCGCGATGATGTCGATGCGCATCGGCGGCAAGTGCGTGCTGATCGCGAACCCGCGCGACATCCCGGGCTTCGTGAAGGAACTGGGCAAGCACACGTTCCACGTCTTCCCGGCGGTCAACACGCTGTTCAACGGCCTGCTGAACAACGAGGAGTTCAAGAAGCTGAACTTCTCGCGGCTGATCCTCTCGGCCGGCGGCGGCATGGCGGTCCAGCAGGCGGTGGCGGAGCGCTGGCTGAAGGTGACCGGTTGCCCGATCGCCGAAGGCTACGGCCTGTCGGAGACCTCGCCGGTCGCCACCGCCAACCGTACCGACACCGACAAGTTCACCGGCACGATCGGGCTGCCGGTGCCGTCGACCGAGATCGCGATCCTCGACGACAACGGCGAAAAGCTGCCGGTGGGACAGGTGGGCGAGATCGCCATCCGCGGCCCGCAGGTGATGGCCGGCTACTGGAATCGCCCGGACGAGACCGCGAAGGTCATGACGGCCGACGGCTTCTTCCGCAGCGGCGACGTCGGCGTGATGGATGCCGACGGCTACACGAAGATCGTCGACCGCAAGAAGGACATGATCCTGGTCTCCGGCTTCAACGTGTATCCGAACGAGGTCGAGGGCGTGGTCGCTTCGCATCCGGGCGTGCTCGAGTGCGCAGTGGTCGGCGTGCCGGACAACAACTCGGGCGAAGCCGTGAAGCTGTTCGTCGTCAAGAAGGATCCGGCGCTCACCGAGAAGGAACTGATGGAGTTCTGCAAGGAACAGCTGACCGGTTACAAGAAGCCCAAGTACATCGAGTTCCGCGCCGACCTGCCGAAGACCAACGTCGGCAAGATCCTGCGGCGTGAACTGCGGGACGAGAAGAAAGCGGCCTAAACTGCGGGCTGCAACCGGAAGGCCGCCGCGTGCGGCCTTTCTTTTTTCCTGCGCCGGACCGGCGCAGCAGGAGCCGTGATGAAGAAACCATTCGTGAAGCGCCCGCGGTCGGACGAGCCCACTGGAACGCGTACCGGGCCGCGCGCCCGCGCGGCGCAGGAACGCAAGTTCACCGATCCGTATGCGAAGGCCGAGAGACCGGTCCGCGCCCCACGTGCCGGCGGTTTCAGCCGCACGGAAGGCGACGACGCCAGGCGCCCTGCCGCGCGTCCCTCGGTGATCACGCTCGACGCGGACGTGGCCCGGACGTTTCGCGACTCGGAGACGGTCAATGAGGCGTTGCGGATGGTGATGCGGCTCTCTCGCCTGGCTGGCGGCAGTCGGCCCGCGTTCAGTCGCGATCGGCCCGCGCCGGCCTTCGCCGATCGCCGCGGCCCTCCGAGAAGCGATCGGCCGCAGGAACGTCGCGGGCCGCCGCGTCCCCGCACGCCGCGCTTCAAGGAAGAGTGAGCGGCGGCGCGTGTTCGACCAGGTTGCGGCGCAGGCAGCGATAGATTTCGCCGACGTCGAGCTGCTGGCCCTGCGCCGGCCGCAAGCTCACCTGCAGTTCGTCGCCACGCGCGCGAACGGACAGGGCGGCACTGGAAGCGCCCAGGCCGCCGCTGCAGGTGCACGACTTCTGGCAGGCCGTCAGCGCAGCAAGCACGCTGCCCTGCCGACCGGCCACGCGGCTCAGTTCGATCCGGACCTCGTTCTGCCGCTCCGACACGCGCATGCGCATTTGACCGCCTCCTGCACGCAGTATCACTTCGTTTTGTGACACCTGCATTGTCATCCGACGAACGTATCCGCCGAACGGCGGATTACGTTGTATCGAAGGCAACTAATCCGCGGCGGCCGCGAGGCCATTGGTGGCGTGCGTACCCAGCGCCCGTAACTGGCGATCGTGGAGGCGCGACACGGTCGCAAGTGCGACGGTTGCCCCGATCAGGGCCATGAACATGTCCGACTGCGTGTCCCACGGGTCGCCCTGGGTGCCTAGGAACTCGTCGGCGCCCTGCCCGAGGGAGAGCGCGGCCCACCACTCGATCAGTTCGTAGAAGGCGCTGATGGCGAGCGCCACGCAGACGCACAGGAAGGCAGTCATGCGCGCTCCGCGCACGAAGGCGCCGCGCAGCAGGATCTCGCGGGCGATCAGCACGGGCACGAATCCCTGCACGAAGTGGCCCAGCTTGTCGTACGGGTTCCGGGCCAGGCCGAGCCACTCCTGCACCCAGGCGCCGGCCGGCACCCGCGCGTACGTATAGGCCCCGCCGCCGATCAGCACCAGCCCGTGCAGGAAGATCAGCACGTAGAGCAGCGTAGTCAGCGGATACCGGTCGCGCGTGACGATCAGCAGCGGGAGCGCGACGAGGACAGGCAGCACCTCCATCAGCCAGGTGAGCCGGTCGTAGGGCCGCCAGCCAGAGACGACGAGTGCGACGATCGTCGCTGCGAGCAGCGCGAGGAGCAGGGGCTGGCGTTGGCTTGCGGGAGACATGGCAGTCGGGTGATGAATGGCGTCGGTTATCGGGCTGTTCGGCGCATCGCCCAGATGGTCGCACGCCTGGGCGAGAAATCCTGACTCAAGCGGCGGGCAGTTCGCGGGCCAGGCGTCGCCGCAGTTCGTCGGCGAGTTGCGGGGCGCGCTCGCGCAGCGCCTGTTCGTCGCTGACGAAGGCGTAGCGGGCGAGCAGGGCACGCGCGTCCTCGGGCAGCTGGGTCTCGACGTAGCGCCAGTTGAAGTCGAACCGGTCGGGGCGATGCTCGATGCCGAGGACTTCGAGCAGCGCGCGCAGCAGCCCCTGGTAGAAACCGAGGGCCTCGAGGGGCCGCCCTCGCGCCAGTTCCTTGTCCACCAGCATGGCGAAGACCGGGACCGAGCCCCGCAGTTGTCCCCATCGCTTCATGCGCCGCCCGGCCAGCGCGGTGCGGTCGGCGGCGCGTGCACGGATCCTTGACATGCGGTCGAAGTAGACCAGAGGATCGCCGTGCCGCTCGCGTTCGAGAAACGGCTCGACGCCGGCCTCGCTCGCCACGACGCAGTCGACGGCGAAGAAGCGCGGGGCGTCCGCGAGGAAGTAGAAGCGCTGGGCTGTCTGGGGAAACGGCGGGGGATCGACGCGCCAGATGTGCGCGATCGAGTGAGGCGACAGCGCCGACTCGACGGCGTCGAATGCGGCATTGGCGGACGCGAGCGGCGCAACGATGACGAGGTCGATGTCCGAGAACTCGTCGAGTCGCCCGGTCGCGGCCGAACCGCCTTCGAAGCAGGCGCGGACATCGGTCATCGGCAACAGGTGCGCGACGACCGATTCGATGACGGTGCGACGGTAGTTGGCAGCGTTCATCGCGCCGCCTTCCCGGGTGAAGAAGCGCCGATCGCCCTGCTCAGTCGACCTTCGCATTCGAGAACTTGACCACCTGCGCCCATTTGGCGCTCTCGGCCTTCACGAAGTCGGCGAACTGGTCCGGAGTATTCCCGCCGGGTTCGGCGCCCTGCGCCAGGAAGCGCTCGCGGACCTGGGGCACCGCCAGCGCCTTGGCAACGTCGGCCTGGATCCTGTCGACGATGGCGCGTGGCGTGCCCGCGGGAGCGAACAGGCCGAACCAGGAACTGGCATCGAAGTCCTTCAGGTTGGCCGCCTGCTCGATGGTCGGTATGCCCGGCAGTGCCGGCGACGGATTCTTCGACGTCACGGCGAGTGCCTTGAGGCGGCCGCTCTTGATGTGGGGCAGCGCGGAGGGGAGGTTGTCGAACATCACGTTCATGTTGCCGGCCACCAGGTCCATCACGGCCGGCGCGGATCCGCGATACGGGAAGTGGACCATGTAGATCCCCGTGACGGTCTTGAAGAGTTCTCCAGCCATGTGGATCGATGTGCCGTTGCCGCTCGAGGCCATGTTGAGCTTGCCGGGATTGGCCTTCGCGTACTGGATGAACTCGGGCACCGAATTCACCGGCAGCCTGGGATTGATCACCATCACGTTCGGCACTGCCGCGCAGAGAGTGACCGGGACGAAATCCTTCGCCGGATCGAACGGCATCTTCTGTCCGTTGTGCGCGAACAGGGCCGCGTTGATCGCGTGCGTGCCCACCGTGCCCATCAGCACCGTGTAGCCGTCGGCCGGGCTCTTGGCGACGGCGTCCGCGCCGATGTTTCCGCCGGCGCCGGCCCGGTTGTCGATGACGACCGGTTGCCCCCACATCTTCTGCAATTCCGCGCCGAGCGAACGGGCGACGATGTCGGTGGTGCCGCCCGGAGGGAACGGCACGACGATCCGCACGGGTTTCGTCGGCCACGCCTGCGCGTGGACCGGCGCGATGGCGCCAACGGCGCAGGCGGCCAAGAGAACCGCGAAGGCACGGCGCTGCATGTTCATGATGTCTCCCAAGAGTCTTGTTTTGTGAACCGGGGCAAGTCTGCCAACGGGGCAGGCGTTCGTCTATGCTGGCCGCCGCAAAGGAACGGTCCCCAGAGAAGAACATGTCGAAGTATGTGCTGGCGCTGGACCAGGGCACGACCAGTTCCCGCGCCATTGTGTTCGACCGGCGCGGTTCCCCCATCGCCACGGCCCAGAAGGAGTTCCAGCAGATCTTTCCCCGGCCCGGCTGGGTCGAGCACGACGCGGCCGAGATCTGGTCGACGCAGCTCGAGTGCGCGCGGTCCGCGCTCAGGCAGGCCGGCGCGAGCGCGTCCGACATCACGGCCATCGGAGTGACCAACCAGCGCGAAACCGTCGTGCTGTGGGATCGCGCGACGGGGGTCCCGGTCGCCAACGCCATCGTCTGGCAGGACCGGCGGACCGCCGAGCGATGCGCCGAACTGCGTGCGACCGGTGTGGAGGAGAGGGTCAGGGTGAAGACAGGTCTCGTCGTCGATCCGTACTTCTCGGCAACCAAGCTCGCCTGGCTGCTCGATCATGTGCCCGGCGCGCGCGCGCGGGCGGAGCGCGGCGAACTCGCGTTCGGGACCATCGACAGCTGGCTGATCTGGAACCTGACCGGCGGCACGGAGCACGTCACCGACGTCAGCAACGCCTCGCGTACCTTGCTGTTCAACCTTGCCACCCTCCAGTGGGACGAAGAGCTGCTCGAACTGTTCGGCATCCCGCGCAACGTGCTGCCGCGCATTTCAGCATCGAGCGAGGTCGTCGGCGTGACCGCCCTGTTCGGTGGCGAGATTCCCATTGCCGGCATCGCCGGTGACCAGCAGGCGGCGACGTTCGGCCAGGCGTGCTTCTCGCCCGGCATGGCGAAGAACACCTACGGCACCGGCGCCTTCATGCTGATGAATGTCGGCACGTCGCCGCAGGCGTCGGACAACCGCCTGCTGGCGACCGCGGGCTGGACGCTGGGCGCTCAGGCGCCGGCGTTCATGCTGGAAGGCAGCGTGTTCGTCGCCGGCGCGGTCGTGCAGTGGCTGCGCGACGGACTGGCGCTGTTCGCCCGGTCGGACGACGTGGAGGCGCTCGCGCGCCAGGTGCCGGATGCGGCCGGCGTGCTGCTCGTGCCCGCGTTCGTGGGACTCGGCGCGCCGCACTGGGATCCCGATGCTCGCGGCACGATCGTCGGGCTGACGCGCGGGACCACCAAGGCCCACGTCGCGCGCGCCGCGCTGGAGTCGATCGCTTTCCAGTCGTACGACGTGCTCGAAGCCATGCAGCGCGACGCCGCCCGGCCGTTGACCGAACTGCGGGTCGATGGCGGCGCCGCACGCAACGACCTGTTGATGCAGTTCCAGGCCGACCTGATGGGGGTGCCGGTCGTGCGACCGGTCGTCACCGAGACCACGGCGCTCGGTGCGGCCTACCTCGCGGGACTCGCCACCGGGTTCTGGGCCGGCACCGACGAGATCGCGGCGCTCTGGAAGGCGGACCGCCGGTTCGAGCCGGCGATGGGCAGCGACCAGCGCGAAGCGAAAGTGGAGGAATGGTGCCGCGCAGTGGAACGTTCGCGCAGGTGGGCCTCATGACCGGTCCCGGCGTGATCCAGCGCGAGCAACTCGTTGGCCAGTTGCGGGACGTGCGTCCCTGGGACGTCCTCGTGATCGGTGGAGGCGCCACCGGATTGGGCATCGCGGTGGATGCCGCGGCGCGCGGCTATCGCACCGCCCTGATCGAAGCCCGCGACTTCTCCAGCGGCACGTCGAGCCGCAGCACGAAGCTCGTGCATGGCGGCGTGCGCTATCTCGCGCAGGGCAACGTGAAGCTGGTCCGCGAGGCGCTGGCCGAGCGCGCGCTGCTGCTCGCCAACGCACCCGAGCTCGTGCATCCGCTCGAGTTCATCGTCCCGTGCTATCGCCTGTTCGAGCGCGAGTTCATGCGCATCGGACTCGGCATGTACGACGCCCTCGCCGGGCGCCGTGGCATCGGCGCGACCCGGTGGCTGTCGAGCGCAGCGACGCGCAGCCGCCTGCCCGGTGTGCGTCCCGAAGGACTCAAGGGTGGAGTTGCGTACTGGGACGGACAATTCGACGACGCCCGCGTCGCGATCGCGCTGATGCGCACCGCGATCGGGCTCGGCGCCACCGTGCTGAATTACGTGCGCGTCGAGCAGATCGCCGTTGATGGCGACCGCGTGCAGCGTGTCGTCGCGGTCGACGACGAGTCGGGCGAGCAGTTCGAACTGCGGGCGAAGGCCGTGTTCAACGCGGCGGGCGTCTGGGTCGATGCGATCCGGCGACTCGCCGACGGCAATGCACCGCCGCTCATCACGGTCAGCCGCGGCTCGCACATCGTGCTCGACCGCCGGTTCATGCCGGGCGAGTCCGGCCTGATGATCCCGAAGACACCCGACGGCCGCGTCCTGTTCGGCATTCCGTGGCACGGGCGGCTCATCGTCGGCACGACCGACGTCCCGGTCGACGGCCCGGCCTGGGATCCCAAACCGTCCGAAAGCGAGATCGAGTTCATCCTCGAAACGGCGCGCGGGTACCTTTCGACGCCGCCGGCGCGCGCCGACGTCCTGTCCGCCTTCGCCGGGTTGCGGCCGCTCTTTTCGCCAGGCGCGCACGGTGCCACCAAGACGATTTCCCGCGAGCACGCGATCGTGATCGAGCACGGCAACCTGCTGACCGTGACCGGCGGCAAGTGGACGACGTACCGCCGGATGGCACTCGACGCGCTGGCGCAGGCGACGCGGCGCGGACTGCTCGACGAGCGGCCGTGCAAGACGGAGAACCTCCGCCTCGCCATCGATCCGGTGCTCGAGACGGCGCATCGCGCGGCAGAGACGTCGGCCGCGCGCGGCGACGCGGCGGGCCTGCAGTCGTACCTGCGCCTCGCCGTCGAGCGGGAACAGGCGCGTCGCGCGGAGGACCTGCTCGCGCGTCGGCTGCGCGTCGGGCTGCTGCAGGACGGCTTGATGGAGCGGCTGCTCCCGGTGGCGACGGCGGCGCTAGGCGCGGCCCGCTGAGGGCGAAAAAAAGGCCGCTCCGAAGAGCGGCCTTTCACAGTACAGCTGACTGTTCTTGTTGATTAGAACAGGTGACGGACACCGACCGCGAACTGCGTGGCGTTGAAGCTGTTGCCGATGAGCGCGCCGTCCGCGTCGCGCGAGGCGTAGCTCGCGTACAGGTTCGTGCGGCGCGACAGGTTGTACGTGGCGCCGATTGACCAGATGTTGTAGTCGGGCTCGAACCTGGCGCCGGAGATAACCTGGCCGTCGGCGTCAAGCGCCTGATACGACGCGAGCACGTTGAACGCGTTGGTGACCTTCCAGGTGACGCCGAGCAGCCAGGAGTCCGAATCAAAGCTGGCGCCGGCCGGCAGGCCCAGGAAAGCACCCGTACCGCCGGTGACGGTGGTGATCGCCTGGACGTTGTCCTGCGCCGCATAGCCAGCGTGCAGGCGGAACATGGCGATGTCCCACGTGCCGCCGATCTGCAGGTGTTTCTGGTCTTCCGGGTTGGGGGCGGCGGCGCTGGAGGCGACATTGACCACGTCATACGTGATGGCCGCGAAGAACGGGCCGCTCGTCCAGTTGGCGCCCAAAATGATGGCCGAGTTGTCGAGATTGGAATCGAAGATTCTCCGGGCCGGAGACGTTGAACGAGTAGCCGACGCCGCCCTTGAAGCCAGCCCAGGTCGGCGAAACGTAGGCGATCGTGTTGTCCGCGCGCAGCGCATTCATCGAGTAGAACGTATTGCCGGCGCTGGCGAGGCCGAAACCGGTCAGGAACGGGTCGATGCGGCCGATCATGTCGAACGAACCGGTGCCCGAGGAGAACGTCGCCAGACGGCCGGCGACCACTGAACCCATGCCGCTGGACAGGCCAGCCCAGGCCTGACGACCGAACAGACGGCCACCCTGGCCCAGCGTGCCGCGGTCGATCTCGTATCCACCCTCGAGGGTGAAGATGGCGCTCATGCCACCGCCCAGCGCCTCGGATCCGCGGAGGCCCCAGCGGCTGCCCGACTGGTGGCCGCTGTTGATGCCGTCGACGCTCTCCTGTGTCACCGGGCCACCCGCCCTCAGTTGTGTCGGAAGTTCCTGCCACATGTAGTTCACGTCGAGGATGCCGTACAGCGTCACGTTCGACTGCGCGAAGGCGGCGCCCGAGAAGGCACCCATCAGCGCAAGCGCGATCACACTTTTTTTCATTCGAAGCTCTCCTAGCTAGTGTTGGGAATTCTTGTACGCGGCGGCCGCCGCGCTTTGAATCACTTCCCCGAAGGAAGTTGACGAGCATTGTTCCACCCGGCCCGTGACAAGGCAAAGAATCGAACCGAAAAGGGCCACAAATGCGCGGGAGGCTGTTGCTGTGGGGCAACAAAAAGAAACGGGGCGCCGAAACGCCCCGTTTGCCGTGATGTGGAAAGCTAGAACGCGTGCCGCATGCCCAGCTGCAGGGCGGTCGCATCCTCGCCGAAGCCGGTCGTCCAGCCGGTCGTATAGCCGGCCGAGGACAGGCTCATGCGCGACTGGTCGCTGTTCTTCATGAACGCAGCGACGGCGTACAGCGCGGTCCGCCGCGAGAAGTTGTAGAAGTACGCGGCGCCGAAGTGCGACGCGGAGGCGTCCTGCGTGGCCCATGCGCTGCGCGCCTTGTCCTTGCCGTAGTTGTACGTCCCGTACAGCACGTGGCTGCCGATCGTCCACGACGCGCCCAGGTGGTAGGCGTCGGAGTCGGTCGGGCCGGCGAGGCCGCGCATCAGGTCCATGTCGTGCGGGTGCAGGTTCAGGCTGCCCAGGATGCCCTGGATCGCCGCCAGATTGCCACCGGTGGACACGATCAGGTTCTGGATGTCCGCCGGCGTCAGGATCGGGTTCTCGTTCTCGCGGTGGTTCCACTGGGCATAGACCTTGACATCGCCGAAGCTCATCCAGCCCCCGAGGTTGAGCTGCTCGAGACCCGTCTTCTGCGTCGGCGTGCCGGCCGCCTGCGTGGCGTACGGGACGACGTTGGTGCGGTTGTAGCCCAGGCCCACGCCCCAGTTCGACGTGTTGTACTGGACGTTGCCGCCCATGAAGTCGTCGCCATCCGTCGGTGGGGTGGCGCGCTCGCTGCGGAGGCCCTCGGATCCGCCGAAACCGTACATCAGCGACAGGGTGAAGCCTTTCAGTTCGGCCCGGTACTGCAACGCATTGTTGGCCCGGATCTGAGGCGTGTTGTAGCCCTGACCGAACTGCAGCGCGGTCTGGTCACCCAGCACGGAGAACTTGTTGATGATCTCGTAGCCGGGCGTGTACTGGCGGCCGCCGACGATGGCACCGTACGGCGTCACCACGCCCAGATACGCCTGGCGATCGAACAGCGCGCCGGCGGAGTTGACCGTGGTGATCGCCTGCAGCAGCGCGTTGTTGACCGCGCTCATGCCGCCGACCACGACCGGCGCCAGCGTCGGGGGCAGCGGGGTCACCAGCTTGACGCCCGGGCACACCGCGTTCGCCGTCGACCCGGCCGGGCGGCACCAGTAGATCGCGTCGTTGTTCGTCACGCTGCCGGTGTCGATGCTGAACCGGCTCTCGAGCGTGAAGAGGGCGCTGTAGCCGCCGCCGAGCACTTCCGTGCCGCGAATACCCCAGCGCGAACCCTGCGACATGCCGCTCGCCAATCGCGTTGTGCTCTCGTCGCCGATGTCCAGGAACTCCACGCCGACGTCGACGATGCCGTAGAGGGTCACGTTCGATTGTGCGAAGGCGGTCGGGAACGCGAACGCAAGCGCAACGGCCAACAAGCTTTTACGCATGGGGTGTCTCTCCTGGCTCTTTTGGTTTTCGACGCGGGGTTGCCCCGCGAATGGTGCGAGAATAGCTCCGACATTCCGAGGCGCGTCGGAGCGCGAACAGAAGCTCTTCACGCACGTCAGTTTTCCGCAACATGCCCGAATTTCCCACTAGTCCGCTCGACCAATGGATCGCCGCCGCTGATCGAGCGTTGCGCACGCTGGCCGCGGCTCCGGCGGCTTCGCGGCCGTCGCCCGCGGCGGGCGTGAGCGAGGAAGAACCTTTGGCGAGCGACGAGGCGCGCGAGGCGGTTGCGCTGATGCGCGTGAATCACGTCGGAGAAGTCTGCGCGCAGGCGCTGTACGACGCGCAGGCCCTCGCGGCGCGCAGCCCCGAACTGAAGGCCATGTTCGAGCAGGCCGCCCGCGAGGAAGCCGACCACCTGGCATGGACGGAAGAGCGCATCCGCGAACTGGGCGGCCGGACCAGCCTGCTCAACCCGCTCTGGTACGGCGGCGCATTCGCGATCGGCCTGGCGGCCGCGCGCATCGGCGACCGCGCAAGCCTTGGATTCATGGCGGAAACCGAACGCCAGGTCGAGCAGCACCTGCAGGGCCATCTCGAGCGGCTTCCGGAAAGCGATGCCGCCTCGCGCGCGATCGTTGCCCAGATGAAGGACGACGAGGTGCGGCACGCCGACGCAGCCACGGCGCTCGGCGGAGCGGAACTGCCTTTGCCTGTGCGCATGGCGATGCGCCTGGCCGCTCGCGTCATGACGCGCACCGCGCACTACGTCTAGCCGGCGCGCCCTCGCCGACGCTCAGTCCTCGACGATCTCGACGCTGTGCGTGATCTCGGCGGTCTTCGCCAGCATGGCCGTGGCGGAGCAGTACTTCTCGTGCGACAACTGGACGGCCCGCAGCACGGTTTCGCGGCCCAGGTTGCGGCCGCGGACGATGAACTTCATCGCGATCCGGGTGAAGACCTTCGGATCGCTCGCCGCCCGTTCCGCCTGGACCTCGACTTCGCAGCCGCGAACGTCATGCCGCCCTCGCTTGAGGATCAGCACGACGTCGTAGGCCGTGCAGCCGCCTGTGCCCGCCAGCACCAGTTCCATCGGTCGGGGGGCCAGGTTGTTGCCGCCGCCCTCGGGCGCGCCGTCCATGGCGACGAGGTGGCCGCTGCCGGTGCGGGCGACGAAGCTCATCCCGTCGCCGGTCCATCTGACGCTGCATTCCACTGTCATCTCCTCGGAAGTAACCGCGCGGGTCCGAAATGCGACATCCCGAGGAGTCGCTCTACTGCCCCTGCGGGTCACCGGACCATCGATAAGTAGTTGAACGTAAAAGGAAAGCCGCCGGATCGCGCGGGGAGGATTGTAAGACGCGCTGCTTCCCCACCTTGCAACGCAGCATTCGCGCTCTCATACTGCCTCTCGACGGGCGCTTCGGTGCCCGACCGATGTCTCCTCCACCCTCCTTTAGGTGGATTCGGCCCGGTCCTTCAGGACCGGGCCAATTTTTTTGCGGCTTGCGTCGCAACCCCTTGAGCGAATAGAATTTAAGGCTTTCCGCGCGCTTGCTGCCGGCTGGACCGACTCGCGTCGTCCCGCTTTGCAGGAAGGCCAATCGGCCCGGCGCGGAGTTCTGTCCGTCGATGATGCGGCGGTGCAAGCAGCACCGCGATCGTTTGGCGGCACGGCGCCGAGGCGCCTTTGCCTGGATGAATGCCATGAAGACCTTTTCTGCCAAGCACCACGAAGTCAAGCGCGACTGGCTGGTCGTCGACGCCAGCGACAAGGTGGTGGGGCGACTTGCGAGCCAGATCGCGCTGCGTCTGCGCGGCAAGCACAAGCCCGAGTACACGCCGCACGTCGACACCGGTGACTTCATCGTTGTCGTCAATGCATCCAAGCTGCGCGTGACCGGCAGCAAGGACGAGAACAAGATGTACTACCGCCACAGCGGCTACCCGGGCGGCGTGTACGAGACCAGCTTCCGCAAGATGCAGGATCGCTTCCCGGGGCGCGCGCTGCAGATCGCCGTCAAGGGCATGCTGCCGAAGGGCCCGCTCGGCTACGCGATGATCAAGAAACTGAAGATCTACGCGGAGGGCCAGCACCCCCACACCGCGCAGCAACCCAAATCGCTCGAGATCTGAGAGACCACATGATCGGCAATTACAACTACGGAACGGGTCGCCGCAAGAGCTCGGTCGCGCGCGTCTTCATGAAGCGCGGCAAGGGCGAGATCCTCATCAACGGCCGCCCGATCGACACGTACTTCCAGCGTGAGACGGGTCGCATGATCGCGCGCCAGCCGCTCGAACTGACGAACCACAAGGACACGTTCGACGTCCTGGTGAACGTCCACGGCGGCGGCGAGTCCGGCCAGGCGGGTGCCGTGCGCCACGGCATCACGCGCGCGCTGATCGACTACGACGCAACGCTGAAGCCGGTGCTGTCGAACGCGGGCCTGGTGACGCGCGACGCGCGGGAAGTGGAGCGCAAGAAAGTCGGCTTCCGCAAGGCGCGTCGCCGCAAGCAGTTCTCGAAGCGTTAACGGCCGTTTCCGGGCCGCGCGACGCGTCGCGCGGCCCCGGAAACGCCGCGTGCTTCGACCGTCCGGTGTGCCCTGTTTCAGGGGATGCAGCGGGCGGCTCGGGCGTGGATGGTCGAACATCGCCCGCCTATACTCGCCGCAGAACAAGAGGCCGCTCTCCAAGGCTTGCAAGAGCGGCCTTTTCATTTGTCTGCTCCACCGCGATGGCTCAGCGCGGCCGGAAAACGAGTCCCGATGAAGTGGAAGCTTTGGGTGAGCAATCTCTCGGTCAGTGGCCCTCGGGTCGCCGTCCGGACGCAGTTGCCCTTTGCGCTGCGCGCGCTGCTCGCCCTCATTGCGCTCTCGCTGGCGTTCGCCGCGGGCCTCGCGTCGATCTGGATCGTGCGCGACAGCGGCGGCACGGATCGCGCGGAGGTGGGCGAGGAAGTGGATCGCCTGAGGTCTCAGCTGGCGCAGGCGCTCGCCGACCGGGACCGGGAAGCGGCGGCGGCAGCTAACTGGGAAAGCCGGCTGAAGGTCGAGCGCTCGGCGCAGGAGCAGGTGCGGGTCCAGGTGAAGGCGCTCGAAGACGAGAATGCGCGCCTGAAGGGCGACCTCGCGTTCTTCGAGAGCCTGCTGCCGACGCCCGCCGATGCCAAGGGTGTCGTGATCCGCAGTTTCCGTGTCCAGGCGGACACCGAGCCCGACTCACTTCGGTACCGCCTTCTGGTGCAGCAGAGCGGGCGACCCGAGCGCGACTTCGTCGGCGAGGTGACCTTGACGATTAACCTGCAGGAAGACGGTCGACCCGTGGTCCTGCAGCTGCCCGATCCGGCGATGCCCAGCGCGGGCCCCGCGCCGCTGTCGTTCCGGCACTATCAGCGGCTCGAGGGTATCTTCCCGGTGCCCGCCGGCGCGACGGTGCGATCGGTCCTCGTGCGCATTCGCACCGGCGGCGAGACGCGCGCGCAGCAGACATTCACGATGTAGGAGGTGCCATGTTCGGAAACAAGACGCCCACGGCCCAGAAGACGATCGGCACGCTCATCGGAGCGGGAACCGTCGTGGAAGGTACCCTGACCTACAGCGGCGGGCTGCGCATCGACGGCACCGTGAAGGGTGACGTGCGCTGCTCCTCCGGCGACGCCTGCATGGTGGTCATCAGCGAGCACGGCCGGGTCGAAGGGGAGGTGCACGCGGCGCACCTCGTCGTCTCCGGCGCCGTGGTGGGTCCGGTCCATGTTTCACAGTTGCTGGAACTCCAGCCCAAGGCGAGGATCACAGGCGATGTGCACTATCACGGGCTGGAAATCCATCAGGGCGCCGTGGTCGAAGGCCGGCTGATCTATGCCGCCGCGGGCGGGGAGGGCCGGCCGGCATTGAAACTGGCGGCGGGCGGCGCCACCTCGGAGACTTGAAGTCGTTCCGCCACGGACGCTCCCGTTACCTATAATCGGCCCAAGAAATTTCCTGGAGAAACGGACATGAACGCTGCTGTCGAGATGCCAGCACCCCTGAACTTCACCGATGCCGCCGCGGCGAAGGTGAAGTCTCTGATCGACGAGGAAGGCAACCCGGAGCTCAAGCTGCGCGTGTTCGTGCAGGGCGGCGGCTGCTCGGGATTCCAGTACGGCTTCACGTTCGATGAAGTCATCAACGAAGACGACGCCACGATGGTCAAGAACGGTGTCACGCTGCTCATCGACTCGATGAGCTATCAGTACCTGACTGGCGCCGAGATCGACTACAAGGAAGACCTCGAGGGCGCGCAGTTCGTGATCAGGAATCCGAACGCGACCACGACCTGCGGTTGCGGGTCGTCGTTCTCGGTCTGAAGCGCATCCAGCGAGAGAGGGGCGCCCGGAGCGCCCCTTTTTTTCGCCCGCCGGGCACTGGCGGTCACGCCGCTGGATAGAGGGCGCCCAGCACCCGCGGCCCACGTGCCCCGGTCACGGCCGGCAAGTTGCCTGGTTCGCGACGCAAGTGGCATCGCGCGAGCCAGGCAAACGCCAGCGCCTCGACCTGGTCGCCGGCAACGTCCAGTTCCTCCGCCGTCCGCACTGGACGCGACTCGCCGAGCCGCCGCTGCAGCGATCGCATCACCGTCGCGTTGCGCGCGCCGCCGCCACAGACGACGACATCCTCGGCCGCGGGAACCCAGCGCGCGATCGCATCGCCGATCGAGCGGGCGGTGAGTTCCGTCAGCGAGGCGAGGACGACCGTGGCATCGAGCTGACCCGCGCGCGGGACGCGGCCCACCCAGCCGAGCGTGAACAGGTCCCTGCCCGTGCTCTTTGGCGGGGCCGCGGCGAAGTACGGATCACTCATGAGCGCGTCGACGAGTTCTTCGTCCGGACGCGCGGTCGCCGCCAGCGCGCCGCCGGCGTCGAAGGCGGCGTCGAAGTGCGCCGCCATCCAGCCGTCGATCAGCACGTTGCCCGGGCCGGCGTCGAAGCCTGTCACGCGCTCGCCATCGAGCGCGGTGACATTGCTGATGCCGCCGATGTTCACGACGGCGCGTGGCCGGTCGCTGCCGAAGACGATGCGATGAAATGCCGGGACGAGCGGGGCGCCCTGACCTCCGGCGGCGACGTCGCGGCTGCGGAAGTCCGCGACCACGTCGATCCCGGTCAACTCGGCGAGCAGCGCGGGCGCGTTGAGCTGCACCGTGTATCCGAGGTCGGGCCGATGGCGCACCGTCTGGCCATGCGCTCCGATCGCGCGGACTTCACTCGCCTTCAGCCTGCCCGCTTCGAGCAGCGACGCGACCGCTGCCGCATAGAGTTTCGCGAGATCCCGGGCGGCCATGTGAGCGCGGTGAATCTCGTCGGCGCCGCTAGCGTTCAGTGCGAGCAACTCGGCGCGCAAGGCCGGCGGCATCGGGACGTGGACGTGCGCGACGGAGACGGGCACGCGCGGCGCGCAATCGGCAAGGACGGCATCCACGCCGTCGAGGCTGGTGCCCGTCATCAGGCCGATGAAGACTTCCCGAGCGCCGTTCACGGGGCCGCTCGGCGGCGACATGCAGGATCAGCGCGCCGCGGACTGGGCCACGGTGACGCGCTCGAGCAGGGCGAGCTGCTCGCGCAATGGCGCTGCGGCCGCGCGAAACGCGGCCAGTTGCTCGGTCGGCAGCGGGTCGGCGCCCGGCAGCACGGCCGTCAACGGGTTGACCTGGGAACCGTTCTTCTTGAGTTCGAAGTGCAGGTGTGGCCCAGTGGTCCAGCCAGTCATCCCGACCGTCCCGACGAGGTCGCCCTGGCCGATCAGTGCGCCGCGGCGCACCTCCGGTCCGATCTTCTGCAGGTGCGCGTACAGGGTCGAGTGCTTGGCGTCGTGCTGGATCTCGACCACATTGCCGTAGCCGTTCATCCAGCCAGCGAACTTCACCGTGCCACCGGCCACGGAGCGGATCCTCGTGCCCATCGGGGCCGAGTAGTCGACCCCGCGGTGGGCGGCGTCGTATCCGAACACCGGATGCGTGCGGCTCGCGCTGAAGCCGGAACTGACCCGCGTGTACTCGAGCGGCGAACGCAGGAAGCCGCGCTTGGTGCTGCGTCCATCCAGCGCGAAGAAGCTGCCGCTCTTGCTGCCGTCGTCGTGCCAGTAGGCATCGACGCGCATGCCCGCGTTGATGAACTCGACCGCCAGCAGGCGACCGGGACGCACGTACTCGCCCGATGCATAGAGCGCTTCGTAGATCACCCGGAAGGAATCGCCTCGGCGCAGGTCGCGGTGGAAGTCGACTTCGCTCTCCAGAGCGTCGACCATCTGCTGCGCCACCGAGTCCGGCACGCCGGCCTCGTCGGTGGCTCCGAACAGCGACACGCGGACCTCGCCGGTCCGCAGTTCCACGCGCCGCTCGAGCGCGACATCGGCTTCCGCGACCTGGAAGCCTTCGCCGGCGCGCTGCACGGTCAGGATCCGGGTCGTGCCCGGCATCGCGTCCGCGTCGCCGCCGAGATAGACCTTCAGCCAGTTCAGCTCGCCGGTCGCGCTCGCGCTGGCCTGCAGGAATCGTCCGGGATTGAGCCGCACGAGCGGCCGCGCGGCCGGATCGCTGCGCAGGAAGGCCAGCGCGGCGCTGTCCCGCACTTCGAGGCGCTCGAGCAGGGTGGCCAGCGTGTCGCCCCGCTCGACGCGGGCCTCGCGGATGAAGCTGTCCTGGCCCTGAAGCAGTTCCTCGACCTGGTCGACGATCGACGGCGTGGCCACCACCTCGACGATCGGGCGGGGCTGCAGTCCGTCGAGGCCGAGGGCCGCGGGCGCCGCCGCGATGGCGGCGATGGCCGCCGACAGAGGCAGCAGCGAAGCGATCGCGCCGAACTCGATGCGCGCGCGCGTGACGCGATCGATGCGATGCCACCGATGCGCAAGCACCCGGAACCCGAGGCGTGCATCGGCCGCAAGAGAACGCAATCGATTGGCTAGAATCGCAATCGGCATCGGAATCAAACCGTGGGAGAAAAGCGCACCCGGGGGTGCGCTTTTTCATGAAGCCGCGATTATATCCGGCTCGGGACCCGGCTTCGACGCTCTGAATCGGGGAATACATGACTGCCGCGCTGGGGAATTACACGATCTCGCCCGACATCGAGCGCGCACTGGCCCTCGTGAAGCGCGGCTGCGACGAACTGCTGATCGAGACCGAATTCGCCCAGAAGCTGGCGCGTTCCGCCGCCACTGGCGCTCCGCTTCGATGCAAGCTGGGCCTGGACCCCACGGCTCCCGACATTCACCTCGGGCACACCGTGGTCCTGAACAAGCTGCGGCAGCTGCAGGACCTCGGCCACACCGTCATCTTCCTGATCGGCGACTTCACGTCGATGATCGGCGACCCCTCGGGCCGCAACACGATGCGTCCCCCGCTGTCCCGCGAGGAGATCGAGACCAACGCGCGGACGTACTTCGAGCAGGCCGCGCTGGTGCTCGACCGCGCGAAGACCGAGATCCGCTACAACTCGGAGTGGTCCGAGCCGCTGGGCGCCGCCGGCATGGTCAAGCTGGCGGCGAAGTACACGCTTGCGCGACTGCTCGAGCGCGACGACTTCGCGAAGCGGTTCCGCGATGGCGTACCCATCGCGATGCACGAGCTGCTGTACCCCCTGATGCAGGGCTACGACTCGGTGGCGCTGAAGTCCGACATCGAACTCGGCGGCACCGACCAGAAGTTCAACCTGCTGGTCGGTCGCGAACTGCAGCGTCACTACGGGCAGGAGCCGCAGTGCATCCTGACGATGCCGCTGCTCGAGGGCCTCGACGGTGTCGACAAGATGTCGAAGTCGAAGAACAACTACGTCGGCATCACCGAGGCGCCGTTCGAGATGTTCGGCAAGGTGATGTCGATCTCCGATGCGCAGATGTGGCGCTGGTACGACCTGCTGTCGATGCGCAGCAACGAGGAAATCGCGGCCCTGAAGCAGCAGGCGGCCGATGGGCGCAATCCGCGCGACATCAAGGTCCTGCTCGCCAAGGAGATCATCGCCCGCTTTCACTCGGATCGCGACGCGGAGCAGGCGGAGTTCGAGTTCCTGTCGCGCTTCAAGTTCGGCGCGATTCCGGACGACATGCCAGAGTGCACCGTGAACGTGGACGCGGATGGCGGCGTCGCCATCGCAGCGCTGCTGAAGCAGGCTGGCCTGGCGCCGTCGACCAGCGAAGCGATCCGCAACGTCGAGCAGGGCGGCGTGAAGGTCGACGGCGAAAAGGTCGCCGACCGGAACGTGCGATTCCGGGCGGGGACCTACGTGGTGCAGGTCGGCAAGCGCAAGTGGGCGCGCGTCACGGTGACGTGATCTGCCGGAGCGCGCGGGAAGGGCAGCCCCGGGGGTCGTTCTGATTCGGCGGCGTCGCCCGTTCACGGGGGCCGGGGCCGCCTTGTCGAGTAATGCAAAGACCGGCCCATGCGCCACGCGCAGTATCCTCACGACGGAGCCTGGGCGGATCATCCCGCGGGCGAAGACAGGACGAGCGACATGAGCGACAGCAAGACTGATTTCGGCGCCGGCTACTGGTCCCACAGCCTGAGCGAAGTAGACAAGGAAGTCGCGCGCCTGGCGACGATCTGCAACGTCCGGCTGCTCGACCCCGGCGTCATCGAGCGCGTGCTGGCCAACGACGCCGGCGTCTGCGGCACCAGCAACGCGCTGGCGTTCGAGAAGCTGCGCAACGTGCTGATGATGCATTACGCCGTGCGGACGCGCGCCGTGGATCAGATCGGGCACACGGGTGCGGACGCCCTCATGAAGGAGATCATCGAGGACCTGCAGAAGAAGTTCGGCGACCGGCTGGGCGGGCCTCCCGCGGCCAAGTAGCCGGCGAGCGACTCGGGCTTCCCCGCCCGGCTGGGCACGCTCCGGCAGTTAGTGGCCACTTCCTCGGAAGAGCTCATCCGGCAAGCCGGACGGTGCGGGACTTGAAGTCGCAGTCCCGGTGTCTAGATTGGATAAGACCGCGCCCTGTGTGCGGTGCAGCATGGAGCCCACGGCGATCCGATCGGGTTCGCCACTTCGGCCCGGAGTCCGAGTCACCGTTCCCTGGGCCGGCCTGGTGCCCGCGCTCCGATCCCCACTGGGCGGACCAAACTCAATTCAACCAAGGTGCAAGCGATGGACGTCGGCCACCAACTGGCACGCAGCCAGGACATCTCCACGAAGGTTTCGCTGGTCTTCCGCAAGCGCGCCGAGGTGGCGCAGCGCAACCTGAACGAGGCGCTGAGGAAGGCGTACGAAGAGAGCGGCGTCGCGCACGTGAAGCCCGACCTGCAGTCGGCGACGCACGCCTGGACCGACTGGGTCTCGTACGCGGTCGACGCCGCGCAGCGCTCGGTGCTCTTCCTCGACACGATGCGCCAGCGCGGCAACAACTACCTGCGAGCACGTCGCTGAAGGTCAGCCGCCACTGCTGCACTTCGACTACGAGACCGTGGTGGACGGGCGCAAGCTGGCGCGCCCCGTCAACTACGCGCTGCTGAAGATCACGCCGCCGGCAACGGCGTGACCATCGATCCGAAGCGGCGCCCCTACGTGATCATCGACCCGCGCGCCGGCCACGGCCCGGGCATCGGCGGCTTCAAGGACGACTCGCAGGTGGGCGTCGCGCTGCGCGAGGGCCACCCGGTCTACTTCGTGATCTTCTTCCGCGACCCGGAGCCCGGCCAGACGCTGATCGATGTCTGCGAAGCCGAGAAGCAGTTCGTGCGCAAGGTGCGCGAACTGCACCCGGGCAGTCCCAAGCCCGCGATCATCGGCAACTGCCAGGGCGGCTGGGCCGCGATGATGCTGGCCGCGGCCGACCCGGACGACACCGGTCCGATCGTGATCAACGGCGCGCCGATGTCCTACTGGGGCGGCGCGTGGCAGGAGGGCGCGGGCGACAACCCGATGCGCTATGCCGGCGGCAACCTCGGCGGCACCTGGCTCGTCCTCGATGACGGCCGACCAGGGCAACGGCGTGTTCGACGGCGCCTACCTCGTCGAGAACTTCGAGAACCTGAACCCGGCCAACACCGTTCTGGGACAAGTACTACAACCTGTACGCCAACGTCGACACCGAGCCGCCGCGCTTCCTGGAATTCGAGCGCTGGTGGGGCGGCTTCTTCCTGATGAACCGGGAAGAGATCGAGTGGATCACCCAGAACCTGTTCGTCGGCAACAAGCTGTGGACGGGCGAAACGAAGATGAAGGGCGGCAAGGCCTTCGACCTGCGAGACATCAAGGCGCCGATCATCCTGTTCGCGTCGATGGGCGACAACATCACGCCGCCGCAGCAGGCGTTCAACTGGGTCGCCGACGTCTACGGCTCGACCGACGAGATCAAGGCGCGCGGCCAGGTCATCGTCGGCCTGCTGCACGAGGACATCGGCCACCTCGGCATCTTCGTGTCCGGCAAGGTCGCGAAGAAGGAGCACGCGCAGATCGTGTCGGTGCTGAAGTCGATCGAGGCGCTCACGCCCGGCCTGTACGCGATGGCCATCAAGGAACACGTCGGGCGCGGCGGCAAGACGGAGTACGAGGTCGAGTTCACGGAGCGGTCGCTCGAGGAGGTCGCGGCCCGCGCCAACCGTTTCGGGCGCGTCGACGAGAAGCCGTTCGAGGCCGTGGCCGCCATCTCGGATTTCAACCAGCGCGCCTACGAACTGTTCATGCAGCCGTTCGTCCAGGCCACCTCGAACGAGTTCACGGCGAAGCTGCGTCGCCAGTTCCATCCGCTGCGCTGGCAGCGCTGGATGCTGTCGGACCTCAACCCCTGGCTGGGCTGGGTCGCGCCGGCTGCCGAGATGGTCCGCGCGCAGCGCCGGCCGGCAGAAAAGGACAACGCCGCATCGAAGCTCGAGAAGGTCGCCTCCGCCGCCATCAGCGCGTCGCTCGAGTACTACCGCGCGATGCGCGATGCGACCAGCGAAGCGCAGTTCTTCCAGACCTACGGCAACGTGTTCTCGCTCTACATCGCCGACAAGGCGGAGGCCGAAGCCGCGGCGGCGCCGGTGGCCGAGGGCCGCGACCTCCCGTTCGTGAAGGAAGCGCTCGCGTCGATCGCCGAAGGCGGCTATCCCGAGGCCCTGGCGCGCGTCGCCTGCCTGCTCGCGCGCAAGGGCGAGCCGCTGATGCTGTCCAGGCTGCAGATGAAGCAGCAACTGATCAAGGAGTACGGCGACCTGCTGCCGCAGATGACGCCGGACGAGTGGCGCCGGGTCCGGGGCGAGCAGGAAATCATCGTGCGCTACGAGCCCGAACGCGCGCTCGCGACGTTGCCCGAACTGCTGAAGACCCCCGGCGACCGGGAGCGGCTGGCCACGCTGGCGCGCGCGCTGATGGCCGACGAACGCGTGCAGCGTCGCTCCGAGGAGCAGCTGGCGATGATCGACCGGATCGGCACCACGCTGAAGGGCGGGCGCGCGAGCGGCGGCCCGGTGGCGAGGAAAGCGAAGGCGCGCCCGCCCGCGCCGGCCGCGCGCAGGACCGCCGCCAGGCGCAACACCCGCAAGTGAGGCGAAGATGGATCAACGAACGCACGAGAAGTACCAGCGGCTGATCGACTTCTGCCAGGCGCTGCCGCCGACGCCGACCGCGGTGGCCCATCCCTGCGACGAGAGCTCGCTGCAGGGCGCGGTCGACGCCGCCAAGCTCGGCCTGATCGCCCCGATCCTGGTCGGACCGAAGGACAAGATCGAAGCCGTGGCGAAGAAGTCCGGCATCGACATCAGCCCGTATCCGCTCGTCGATGCCGCGTTCAGCCAGGACTCGGCGGCCAAGGCGGTCGAACTGGTCCGCCTGGGCAAGGCCGAAGCGCTGATGAAAGGCAGCCTGCACACCGACGAACTGATGGGCGCCGTCGTCAAGCGCGACACGGGCCTGCGCACGGCGCGCCGCGTCAGCCACTGCTTCGTGATGGACGTGCCGTCCTATGCGGAAACGCTGATCGTCACCGACGCCGCGGTCAACATCGCCCCGACGATGGAGGACAAGGTCGACATCATCCAGAACGCCATCGACCTCGGGCATGCGCTGCGCTTCCCGGAGGTGCGGGTGGCGATCCTGTCGGCGATGGAGACCGTCAATCCGAAGGTGCCGTCGACCGTCGAGGCCGGCGCGCTCTGCAAGATGGCCGACCGTGGCCAGATCACCGGGGCCGTGGTCGACGGTCCGCTCGCGCTCGACAACGCGATCAGCCTGGAGTCGGTGAAGATCAAGAAGATCGACTCGCCGGTGGCGGGCCGCGCCAATGTGCTGGTCGTCCCCGACCTCGAGGCCGGCAACATGCTGGCCAAGAGCCTGTCGTTCCTCGCGGGCGCGGACGCGGCCGGCATCGTGCTCGGTGCGCGCGTGCCGATCATCCTGACCAGCCGCGCCGACTCGGTGATGACCCGACTCGCGTCGTGCGGGGTGGCGGTGCTCGTCGCCCATGCCCGCAAGGAGGCCGCGAACAAGGTGGTGGCCGCATGAGCGCGCACGGCCGCTCCGAAGCGCTCATCCGCGAGCGCGCAGCGTCGAGGGTAGTCCAATGACCAACGTGATCCTCGTCCTGAATGCTGGCTCGTCGAGCTTCAAGTTCTCGCTGTTCGCGCAGGCGTCCGGCGACCTCGCGTTGATTGCCCGCGGCCAGGCCGAAGGCCTGTACACCTCGCCGCGCTTCGTCGCGAAGGATGGCGACGGCGCGGTGATCGAGGAGAAGGCGTGGGGCGACGGTGCGCCGCTCGGCCACGAGGGCGCGTTGGACCACCTCATCGGCTTCCTGCGCGGGCGATCCGATGGGTACCGGCTCGTTGGCGTCGGGCACCGCGTGGTGCACGGCGGGCTCGAGTACTCGCATCCCGCGCGAATGACCGGAGCCGTGCTGAAGGCGCTGGAGAAGTACATCCCGCTGGCGCCGCTGCACCAGCCGCACAACCTCGCGCCGATCCGCGTGCTGATGCAGCGGTCGCCGGACCTGCCGCAGGTGGCGTGCTTCGACACGGCGTTCCACCGGTCGATGCCCGCGGTCGCCCAGGCGTTCGCGCTGCCCAGGTCGATCACCGACCGCGGCGTCGTGCGCTACGGCTTCCACGGCCTTTCCTACGAGTACATCGCGAGCGTGCTGCCTCAGGTCGATCCGAAGGCCGCGGCGGGCAAGACCGTCGTGCTGCACCTCGGCAACGGTTCGAGCATGTGCGGGATGTCGGCGTGCCGCAGCATGGCGAGCACGATGGGCTTCACGGCGGTCGACGGCCTGCCGATGGGCACGCGCTGCGGCAACCTCGATCCGGGCGTCGTGCTGTACCTGATGGACGAGCTGAAGATGGATGTGCGCGCCATCGAGAAGCTGATCTACCAGCAGTCCGGACTGCTTGGCGTGTCCGGCATCTCGAGCGACATGCGCGAACTTCTCGGGAACAGCGAGCCAGGCGCGAAGCAGGCGATCGATCTCTACGTCTATCGCATCGGCCGTGAGCTCGGCTCGCTCGCATCCGCGCTGGGGGGCCTCGACGCTGTCGTGTTCACCGCGGGCATCGGCGAGAACAGCGCCGAGGTGCGCGAGCGGATCTGCCGTGACGCCGCCTGGCTGGGCCTCGAAGTCGATCCGGATGCCAACCGTGCCGGCGCCCAGCGCATCAGCCGGGCCGGCAGCCGCGTCGGCGCGTTCGTGGTGCCGACCAACGAGGAACTGATGATTGCCCGACACACGCGCACCGTGCTGGCGTTGCCCGCGAACGAACGGACGCCGTAGCGCGACGCATCGCCGTCGCGTGGCCTTGCCGGCGCGATGGCCTCAACGAGGATTCAACATGACCGTCAATGATCCCCGCCCGATCCTCCAGGGCAAGAAGGCGCTCGTCGTCGGCGTCGCCAACGACTCCTCGATCGCCTATGGCTGCGCGAAGGCGTTTCGCGCAGTGGGAGCCGACGTCGCGATCACCTACCTGAACGAGAAGGCGCGGCCGTATGTCGAGCCGCTGGCCAAGGAACTCGAGGCGCCGATCTTGCTGCCGCTCGACGTCAGCCAGCCGGGGCAACTCGAGGCCGTGTTCGACGCCATCCGCCGGACCTGGGGCCGGCTCGACGTTCTCGTGCACTCGATCGCCTTCGCGCCGAAGGACGACCTGCAGGGCGGGCTGCTGAACTGCTCGGCCGAAGGGTTCTCGAAGGCGATGGACGTCTCGTGCCACTCGTTCGTCCGCATGGCGAAGCTGGCGGCGCCCCTGATGACGGACGGCGGGACGATGTTCGCGATGAGCTACTACGGCGCGAACAAGGTCGTGGCGAACTACAACGTGATGGGACCGGTGAAGGCGGCGCTCGAGGCATGCTGCCGCTATCTCGCGTTTGAACTCGGCGGGCAGAACATCCGGGTGCACGCGATTTCGCCAGGGCCGCTCAAGACGCGCGCGGCGTCCGGCCTGAAGGACTTCGACCTGCTGCTGACCGAGGCGGCGCAGCGCGCGCCGCTCGGCGAACTGGTCGACATCATGGACGTCGGCTACACCTGCGCTTTCCTGGCGACGCCATATGCGAAGCGGCTGTCCGGCTCGACGCTGTACGTCGATGGCGGCGTGAACATCGTTGCCTGAGCACGTCGCCCGCCCGCCGGATGAGGTATCCGGAGGCCGAGTTCCGTTGCATGCGTCCCGGCGCCGGGGTCACGGAGCGGGAACGGCGATGTCGGATGCCAGCAGCAGCCGTTCGGCGTCGACAGAGACCTCCTGCATCTCGGTCTGCAGGTTGGGCAGACCGTCGACGCAGCCGCGCTCCAAGTCGTATTTCCAGCCGCACCCGCTGCAGGTGAGCATTCGCCCCGAAAGCGACGCTGTCGAAAGTGACTGGCTGCACCTGAGGCAGAGGTCGCCGATGGCGACGACCCGCCCGCCAACGTTTGCAAGGAGGAGGTCGGACGCGCCGACTGTCACCCGCATCGAGGACCCTGCCGGCAACTGCGCGAGCGATCCAACCTCCACGAAATCTGCTACGTCGGACACAAGCGGCGCTTCCCCTTCGTTTCGCTCGCCCATCGTTTCGCATCCCTTGAGGATCCGGCGCTCGTCCCGAGCCGGCGAATTGCGTGACCATCCGCCATTCCGGGACCCCCGTCCTTGCCCTTCTTGACACGTGGTGAAGCGAAGTCGCGAACGTGTCCGTCGGACGTCCGAGGAAGGGCACGGACCTGTCTAGAATTGCGAATCGCCGACAGTCCGCAACGTGAAACGGCAACGACTTTCGGACCTGCGCACGTGACGCACTGCAAAGGGACGTACGGTGGATATGCGTAGTACGGGCGCCCCGGTGACCGTGCCCCGAAAGATGGCCTCGACGCAACGCGTCGCGGGGTTTGTCGCCCTGCCGGAGCTGATCCGGCAACTCGGGGGCGACGTCGAGGCCCTGATGGTCGGAGCGGGACTCGAGCCTACCGCGCTCTCTCATCCCGAGAACCGGGTTTCGTTCACGGCACTGGCCACCCTGCTCGATCGTGCGTCCAGCAGCACCGGCTGCGCGCACATTGGCCTTCTGGCCGGGCGCCTGTTCCATCTGGCCGACATGGGACTCGTCGGCGAACTCGTTCGCAATTCGCCCACCGTCGGCGCTGCCCTCGAGGCATTGACCGTACATCAACACCTGAACAGCGAAGGCGGACTCGCCTTCCTGCTGAAGCGTGGGGATTACGTCGACCTCGGCTACGCGACGTATCTCCCGCCAGCCCCGGGCTTCGCGCACATGCATGACGCCGCGCTGGGGACCGGGATGAACATCATGCTCGAACTCTGCGGGCCGACCTGGAAGCCATATGAGGTGTTCCTGCCTCACGCGAAACCTCGCGACGTTGCCCAGCACCGTGCGTTCTTCAGGGTCGCGCCGCGGTTCGACGCGGAGAGCAGCGTCCTGCGGTTTCCGGCGAGGGACCTCGCGCGCGCGGTGCCCAACGCCGATCCGCAGGCATTTCGCCGCTGCGAGCAGGCCGCCCGAAAAGTGGGCGCGCCGGAGTTCATGCAGCAGGTCTATCGCGGGCTGAGGCGCCTGATGCTGGAGAACCGGCACTCGGGAGACGACCTGGCCCAGTTGCTCGCGATCCATCGCAGAACCCTCAACCGCCGCCTGAAGGCCGAAGGCACGACCTTCCAGCGCGTGCTCGACCAGGTTCGCTTCGACATCGCCCGGGACCTGCTGTCCAACTCCAACGCCCACCTCGACGACATCGCCGCTACGCTCGGGTACGCTGCGGTCACGCCATTCATGCGCACGTTCCGGCGCTGGTCCGGGATGACGCCCGGGCAGTGGAGACGCAGCCTGCGCAGTGGAGCGACCGGGTCGGCGGCCTGAGCGCTGCCTCCCGGAGCGCCGTTTGCCCCTGCGCTCGCTCAATGCTCCGCTTCGACGGCGGGCGGCTGTCCAGATTTGCTAAGACGCGCCGAGGGGGCGCGATCACCATCGGCCGAGACGGGGAAGGAGCGCCCAAGCGCGCTGTCGAGCATGAATCGAATGACCATTTCAGGGCACGGCGACTGCCGGACGTCCACTACGCGCGCGATGGCGCTGCGTTCCACGGCGGTGGCGGGACTGGCGCTGGCGCTTCTCGCACCGGGCCCGGCC
>CAVPRE010000007.1:0-177086 GCA_963707725.1 uncultured beta proteobacterium
CGCGCCCGCCAGGATGAACAGCGGGATCGCCAGCAGCGGGAAGTTGGTCGCGCCGTTGTAGACGACCAGCGGCAGGTTAGGCAGGGAACTCAGCCCGTGGCTGGCGACCATCGCGACCAGCGCGACGATGCCGAGCGACACGGCGATCGGCACGTTGATCAGCACGAGCGCCAGCACCGAGGCGAACAGCAGGAGCATGGTGTTCATGGCTGCTCCGGCTCAGTGCAGGCCGTCGGCGAGGGTCGGGCCGGCCGGACTCGGCGCGGCGGCTCGCGCTCGATGACGAGGTCGATCAGGTGCGTGATCTCGGCAACGACGATCATGGCCGAGCTGATCGGAATGACCGACTGCACCACGCTCATCGGCATCCAGTCGAGGCTCACGAGCGACTCCCCGTGCAGGACCGGCAGGATCTCGGCGCCGACCTAGCCGAGCAGAGCGAAGAAGGCGATCACGAGGAGCTGCGTGACGATGCCGAGGGCACGGCGCGCGTGCCACGGCATCTGCTCGACGACCTCGGGGCAGCCGATGTGCGAGCGCTTCACGGACGCGAGCGCCGAGCCGTAGAAGGTGAGCCAGGCGAGCAGCACCGACGCCACCTCGTCGTACCACGACAGCGACTGGCCGATGGTGCGGAACACGACGCCGATAGTCACCTCGGCGGCGAGGATCACCATGAGCGCGCCGACGAGCAACTCGAGCAGCAGCCCGTAGCGCGCGCGGAAACGGCGCAGGGAAGCCGCGAGCGGCGCCTGCGCGGCGCCGCCTGTCTTCTCGTCGTGGCTCACGTCTTACTTGCCCAGCGCGACGGCCTTGTCGATCGCCTCCTTGGCGCCCTGGACTTCCTTGCCGAACTCCTCGTAGATCGCCGCCGCTCGCCTTGATGAAGGCGTCCTTGTCGACCTCGTTGACCTGCATGCCGGCGGCCTTCAGCTTGGTCGAGCAGGTCGTCCTCGTCCTTCGCGGCCGTCTCGTAGACGAACGCCTGCGTCTCCTTGGCCGTGTCCTCGAGGATCTTGCGGACGTCGGCGGGCAGGGCCGCGTACGACTTGCCGGTGATCACGTAGGCCGGGCGTGTACACGTGGCCCGACAGCGACAGGAACTTCTGCACCTCCTGCAGCTTGGCGGAGTAGATCTGCGTGAACGGGTTCTCCTGGCCGTCCATCACGCCGGTCTGCAGCGCGGTGAACAGCTCCGAGAACTTCATCGGGCTCGGGTTCGCGCCGTAGGCCTGGAACATCTTGACGCGCCACTTGCCTTCCGGCACGCGCAGCTTGATGCCCTGCAGGTCGGCGGGCGCCTTGATCGGGCGCTTGCTGTTGGTGATGTGGCGGGTGCCGTTCTCCCACACGGCGATGACCTTGAGGCCCTTCTTCTCGGCGGCGGGCGCGAGCATCGGCCAGAAGACGTCCTTCTCGATCCGTCGCCATGTGCTTGCGGTCCTTGACGATGTAGGGCATCTCGAAGATGCCGAACAGGTCGACCTCGGAGCTCATCACGGTGGAGGGCACGGCCATGTCCAGCGTGCCGAGCTTGACCTTCTGGATCATCTCCTTGTCGCCGCCGAGCTGGCTCGAGCCGTAGGCGACGACCTTGGCCTTGCCGCCCAGCTTCGCGTTGGCGCGCCGCGCGAACTCGTCGGCGCTCTTCTGGAAGAGCGAGCCGGGCTCGCCGACGTGGCCGATCTTGATCTCCTGCTGGGCGCTGGCGGTTTGACGCCGAACAGACCGGCCGACAGCGCGACGGCCAGGGCGGTCTGCAGGAGGGTGCGGCGGGGCGACGCGGTCTTGGTGAAGGTCATCGTTGTCTCCTTGGGCTTGTCTTCTGGTCTGGTCTTGTCTGTTCACTTGACCTCGCGGCGCGGGCCCGGACTCACCCGCCGCCTCTGCTTCTGCACCTGTTTGCTGCCCCGTCAGGCTGCGCGCGCGACATCGGCCGCCGGCGCTTCCGCCAGGTAGGCCATCGCGGCGTCGACGCCGCCCTTGCGGTGCGGCACGCCGGCGAGCGCGAGGCCCATCTCGACGCCGGCCAGGGTTCCGCACAGCATCAGGTCGTTGAAGTCGCCGAGGTGGCCGATGCGGAAGATCTTGCCGGACACCTTGCCGAGGCCCTGGCCGAGCGACATGTCGAAGCGCTCGAGCACGATCTTGCGGAACGCGTCGGCGTTGTGGCCCTCCGGCATCAGCACCGCGGTCAGCGAGCCGAGCTGTACTCGGCCGGGTTGACGCACAGGATCTCGAGGCCCCAGCCGCGCACCGCGCGGCGGGTCGCCTCGGCGTGGCGGTCGTGGCGCGCGAACACGTTGGCGCAGCCCTTCGCCGAGCAGCATCGTCGAGCGCCTCGTGCAGGCCGTAGAGCAGGTTGGTCGCCGGCGTGTAGGGGAAGTAGCCGTTGGCGTTGGCCGCCAGCATCTCCTTCCAGTCCCAGTAGGAGCGCGGCAGCCTGGCCGTCGGCCGACGCCTCGAGCGCCTTGTGGCTGATCGCGTTGAACGACAGGCCGGGCGGCAGCATCAGGCCCTTCTGCGAGCCGCCGACGGTGACGTCGACGCCCCACTCGTCGTGGCGGTAGTCGATCGAGCCAAGCGACGAGATCGTGTCGACCATCAGCAGGGCCGGGTGGCCCGCGCGGTCGATCGCGTCGCGGACGGCGGCGATCGACGCTCGTCACGCCGGTCGACGTCTCGTTGTGGACGACGCACACGGCCTTGATCGCGTGCGCCGCTGTCCGCGCGCAGGCGCTTCTCGATCTCCGCGGGATCGGCGCCCTGGCGCCAGTCGCCGGGCAGGAAGTCGACGACCAGCCCGAGGCGCTCGGCGAGTTTCTTCCACAAGCGTCGCGAACTGGCCGGTCTCGGCCATCAGCACGCGGTCGCCGGGCGACAGCGTGTTGACCAGCGCCGCCTCCCACGCGCCGGTGCCGCTCGCGCGGATAGATGACGACGTCCTGCTCCGTCTTGAACACGCGCTTGATGCCCGCCAGCACCGTCTTGCCTGAGCCTGCCGAACTCCGGGCCGCGATGGTCGATCGTGGGGTGGTCGATCGCGCGCAGCACGCGGTCCGGGACGTTGGTCGGTCCGGGAATCTGCAGGAAGTGGCGACCGGAATGATGGCTGTCGAGTTCGAGCATGGAGGGTGGCCAGATGGCCCGATTTGGTATACAAAACGCATCCTAACCAGATCCGGCAGTTGGCCGCAAGCGGCTTCGACGATCCCGACCCGGCAGGACTATCCTTCTTGCAGAGGGAAGATGCGTCAGTCCGGCCTTTCGCCGACCGGCTTGGCATTATTTCCAGTACGCAAAACTCGGTATACCAACGTGAACGCTCCGGATGACCTGAACCCGGTCCCTGTGGCCGCCGCTGCGCCCGGCGGCGGGCGCCTCGACGCTCGCCGAATCACTCGCGGATCGTCTGCGCGAAATGATCATCGAGGGCGAACTGCCGCCCGGAATGCGCCTGAACGAGCGAGCGCTGTGCGAGCGGCTGGGCGCCTCGCGCACGCCGCTGCGCGAGGCGTTCCGCCTGCTCGCCGCCGAGCATCTGGTCGATCTGCAGCCCAATCGCGGCGCGCAAGTCGTCTCGCTGTCCGACGATGACATCCGCGAGAGCTTCGAGGTGATGGGCGCGCTCGAGGCGCTCGCCGGAGAACTCGCGTGCCGCCACGTGACGCCCGAAGAGGTCGCCGAGGTGAAGGCGCTGACCTTCGAGATGCTCGCGTGCCACGCGCGCCGCGACCTGCCGGCGTACTACCGGATCAACCGCCTGATCCACCAGTGCATCAACCGCGCGGGGCGCAACGCGCTGCTGACGCAGGTGTACTCGAACCTGAACCAGCGCATCCAGAACCTGCGCTTTCGCTCGAACTTTGACCAGCTGAAGTGGGACAAGGCGGCGCGCGAACACTCGGACATGGTGGAGGCGCTCGAGGCCCGCGATGGCGCGCGCCTCGGCGCCATCCTGCGGCACCACCTGCAGGAGAAGTGCCAGGCGGTGCTCGAAGGCCGGCGCGCGGAGCGGGACGCGCTGAACGCGGAGGCCGCGGAATGAACGCTCCCCTGGCCCGCCCGCTGGTGTTCCACCCGCCCGGCGATACCGAACTCGCGCGACGGCTGCGTGGCGCGGTGCGGGGCGAAGTCCTGTTCGACCGCGCCTCGCGCGGCCGCTATTCCACCGACGCGTCGATCTACCAGATCGAGCCGATCGGCGTGCTGGTCCCGCACACGCACGAGGACGTGCGCGTCGCGGTCGACGTCTGTCGCCAGCTCGGCGTGCCGCTGCTCGCGCGCGGCGGCGGCAGCTCGCAGTGCGGCCAGACCGTGGGCGCGGCGCTCGTGATCGACCACAGCAAGTGCCTGAACGGCGTCGTGGCGTTCGATCGCGACGCGATGACCGTCACCGTCGAGCCCGGCATCGTGCTCGACGCGCTGAACGCCTGGCTCAAGCCGCACGGTGTCTGGTTCCCGGTCGACGTCAGCACGTCGGCGCAGGCGACCCTCGGCGGCATGGCCGGCAACAACTCGTGCGGTTCGCGCTCGATCTACTACGGCAACATGGTGCACAACGTCGTCGCGGCCGACGCGCTGCTCGCCGACGGCACCGAGGTCTGGCTCGGCCGCCGACGCGCGGATGAGCGGCGCGCCGCCGCGGCTGCAGGCCCTGATGGACGGCCTGCGCGGCATCGCAGAGCGGGAGCGCGACGAGATCGAGCGCCAGGTGCCGAAGGTGATGCGTCGCGTCGGCGGCTACAACCTCGACGTCTTCCACCCGCAGAGCGAACGCCCGTACACGGCCGACGGCAGCGTCAACTGGTCGCACCTGCTGGTGGGCAGCGAAGGCACGCTCGCGTGGATGCGCACGCTGACGTTGAAACTCGCGCCGCTGCCGAAGCACAAGGTGCTCGGCGTCGTCAGCTTCCCGACGCTGTACCGCGCGATGGAGCTGACGAAGCACATCGTCAAGCTCGGGCCGGCGGCGGTCGAACTGGTCGACCGCACGATGATCGAGCTGGCGCGCAGCAATCCCGCCTTCCGGCCGGTCATCGACGCGGCGCTGGTCGGCGAGCCCGACGCGATCCTGCTGGTCGAGTTCGTCGGCGAGGACGCGGAGGCCCCGCGGCGCCGGCTGGAGGATCTCGTCACGCTGATGAGCGACCTCGGCCTGCCGGGGCAGGTCGTGCGGATGCCGGACGCCGGCCCGCAGAAGGCGCTGTGGGATGTCCGCAAGGCGGGCCTGAACATCATGATGAGCATGAAGGGCGACGGCAAGCCGGTGTCCTTCATCGAGGACTGCGCGGTGCCGCTGGAGCACCTGGCCGACTACGTGGCGCGGCTCACCGAAGTGTTCGAGCGCAACGGCACGCGCGGCACCTGGTACGCGCACGCGTCGGTCGGCACGCTGCACGTGCGCCCGATCCTCGACATGCGGCGCGATGGCGCGCAGAAGATGCGCGCCATCGCGGAAGAGGCCGCCGCGATGGTGCGGCACTACAAGGGCGCGTACTCCGGCGAACACGGCGACGGCCTGGTGCGCACCGAATGGGTCGCGTGGCAGTTCGGCGCGAGGCTGACGCGGGCGTTCGAGGAAGTGAAGGCGCTGTTCGATCCCGACGGCCTGATGAACCCCGGCAAGATCGTCCGCGGCACGAAGATGGACGACGCCAGCCTGTTCCGCTATCCGGCCGGCTACGCACCGGTGAAGCTCGACACCGCGCTCGACTGGTCGGCGTGGAACGTGCAGGCGAACCCGGTGACCGAGCAGGTGAGCGCGCCGGGCACCGGCGGCGATCCGGCGCAGGGCTTCGCCAAGGCCGTCGAGATGTGCAACAACAACGGCCACTGCCGCAAGTTCGACGCCGGCACGATGTGCCCGAGCTTCCGCGTCACGCGCGACGAGGAGCACTCGACGCGCGGCCGCGCGAACACGCTGCGGCTGGCCGTGTCGGGCCAGCTCGGCACCGACTTCGCCAGCGAGGCCGTGCGCGAGGCGCTCGCGCTGTGCGTCAGCTGCAAGGGCTGCAAGCGCGACTGCCCGACCGGCGTCGACATGGCGAAGATGAAGATCGAGTTCGCGTACCACTGGCAGAAGAAGCACGGGCTGACGCTGAAGGACCGGCTGGTCGCGACGATGCCGAAGTGGGCGCCGTGGGCCGCGCGCTTCCCGTTCGTCGCCAACCTGCGCGACGCGCTGCCGGGGGCGGCGCGCCTGTCCGAACGCATCGCCGGCCTGTCGGCGCAGCGAACACTGCCGCAGTGGCGCGGCGACACCTTCCTGTCCAGCAAGGCGGCGCAGGCCGCGGCGGTCGATGCGCCGGACGTCGTGCTGCTGGTGGACACCTTCAACAACTACCACGAGCCGGAGAACGCGCACGCGGCGCTGCGGGTGCTGCAGGCGGCCGGCTACCGCGTCGCGGTCGCGCGTGCCGCGGCGGGCGACGCCGAACGCGACCGCCCGCTGTGCTGCGGGCGCACGTATCTCGGCGCGGGCCTCGTCGACGAGGCGAAGCGCGAGGCCCGCCGGATGGTCGAGGCGCTGGCGCCGCACGTCGCGGGGGGCGCGACCATCGTCGGCCTCGAGCCGTCGTGCCTGCTGTCGCTGCGCGACGAGTTCCTCGTGATGGGCCTGGGCGTCGCGGCGGAGAAACTGTCCGAGCGCGCGCTGATGATCGAGGAGTTCCTCGCGCGCGAGCACGGGGCGGGGCGGCTGCGGCTGCCGCTGCGCGCGCTGCCGCACAAGCGCGCTCTCGTGCACGGTCACTGCCACCAGAAGGCCTTCGACATCATGCGCCCGGTCGTGGCCGTGCTGAAGCTGATTCCGGACCTGCAGGTCGAGATGATCGAGTCGAGCTGCTGCGGCATGGCCGGCAGCTTCGGCTACGAAGCGGCGCATTACGACGTGTCGATGAAGATGGCGGAGCAGTCGCTGCTGCCGGCCGTTCGCAAGGCGGGCGCCGACACGCTGATCGTCGCCGACGGCACCAGCTGCCGGCACCAGATCGCGGACGGGACGCGCGCCACCGGCGCGCGCGAAGCGCTGCACGTGGTGCGCGTGCTGGCGCAGGCCCTCGCGTGAGCGCGCACGGCCGCTCCGAAGCGCTCGCTCCCCCTCGGGGGGACGGCGCGCAGCGCGAAGGGGGCACGATGAGCGCGCACGGCCGCTCCGAAGCGCTCATCGCGGAGCGCGCAGCGCGGACGGCAGGTCCGTGAACGGCGACCCGTGAGCGGCGGCATCGAGCTGGTTATTCCCGCACGTCGGCGCGACCTCGGCGGCTTCGAGGTCGGCCGCGTGCTGCCGGCGGGGCGACGGCGCATGGTCGGTCCGTTCATCTTCTTCGACCACATCGGACCGGCCCCGCTGGCACCGCCGCTGCCGCGGTCGATGGACGTCCGGCCGCACCCGCACATCGGCCTGTCGACGGTCACCTACCTCTTCGAGGGCGAGATCACGCACCGCGATTCGCTCGGCTGCGAACAGGTGATCCGTCCCGCCGAGGTCAACTGGATGACCGCCGGCCGCGGCATCTCTCACTCGGAGCGGTTCGAGGGGATGCGCGAGCGCGGCGGCGTGCTGCACGGCATCCAGGCGTGGGTCGCGCTGCCCGCCGGGCACGAGGAAGTCGAACCGGCGTTCGAGCACTACGCGCGCGACAGCCTGCCGCTGATCGAGGGCACCGGATGGAGCGCCCGCGTCGATCGCCGGAGAACTGCTTGGCGCGCGCAGCGCGGTGCGGACGCACTCGCCGCTGACGTACGCCCACCTCGAACTTTCTGCAGGCGCGCGCTTCGCGGTGCCGGCCGACGCCACCGAGCGCGCCGTGTTCGTGGCGCAGGGCGCGGTCGAGATCGGCGGACAGGTGTGCGCACCGGCACAGATGCTGGTGCTCGGACGCGACGCGACGCCGACGATCGTCGCGCGCGAAGCCAGCACGGTGATGCTGCTCGGCGGCGAGCCTGTCGGCCCGCGCTACATCTGGTGGAACTTCGTGTCGTCGCGGCGCGAGCGTCTCGAGCAGGCGCGGGACGACTGGCAGGCCGGCCGCTTCGCGCTGCCGGTGGGCGACGATCAGGAATGGATCCCCGCGCCGAACGACCCGCTGCCGGCGCCTCAATAGGGGACTCAAGGCGGGCCGCAAATCGGGCCGCAAATCGAAGTCTGACCCCGATTTGGGAGCAGATCGTCAGCCGTTGCATGAATCGGGATCTGACTCCGATTCGCCGTCAGGGGCGGCTGCGCAGCCGCTCGACTTCCTCGATCAGGTCGACGACGAGCGCCGCGAGCTCCTCGTTCGCCTCGAACGTGCGCTCGATGTCGGCGAGGCGCCGCGCGCGCAGCAGCTGCACGCTCGTGAAGCGCATCGTCCCGGCTTGCGCGACCTGGAGCAGGCCCTCCTGGACGTGACGCTCGATCCATTCGACGCTGACGGCGCACGCGCTCGCGAGCTCCTCGCAGCTGAGTCCGTCGTCGTCGATCATCAGCACTTCCACGGTTCGCTCGATCATCGGCTGCGCTCCGTCGCCTGCCGCGGGTTGAACTTCATCGCTCGCGTCCATCGCCCGGTAGAGCTCGCGCGCGGCCTCGGTGTCCGCCGGCGGCAGCACGAGGTCGAGCTCGAGGTACAGGTCGCCCGGCGGATCGCCCGGAATGCCGCGACCGCGCAGCCGCAGCCGGCGGCCGTTGCGCGAGTTCGCCGGCACGGTCACCTCGACCGGGCCGGACGGCGTCGCCACTTCGATCGAGGCGCCGAGCGCGGCTTCCCACGGCGCGACGGGCACGCGCTGCGTGACGTCGCGTCCGTCGACCGCGTAGCGATCGTCGGGCCGGAACTCGATTTCGAGATAGAGATCGCCGGCCGGCGCCGCCGCCGTATCCCGGCGCGCCCTGGCCGCGCAGCCGGATGTGCTGGCCCGCGCGCACGCCGCGCGGAATCGTCACGTCGAGCGTGCGCTCCTCGGTGACGACGTGGCCTGCGGCGTCGAGGCGGGCCGAGCGCAGCGTCACCGACCGTGTCGCCCCGTGATACGCGTCGGCCAGGTCGATCACGACCTTCGCGTGATGGTCGCCGCCGCGCATCGACGCGGCATCGGCGCCGCGGCGCGCGCGCGCCGCGCGGCCGAACAGGTTGGCGAAGAAGTCGCTGAACTCGTCCTCGCCCGCCGCGGACTCGCGCCCGGAAAACTCGAAGCCCGCGTCCCAGTCGGGCGGCGGACGGAAGTCCTGGCCCGGCGCGCGACGACCGAGCGCGTCGTAGGCGGCGCGCTTCTCGGGATCGGACAGGACGGTGTTCGCCTCGTTGATCGCCGACATGCGCTCGGCCGCATCCGGCTCCTTGCTGACGTCCGGGTGGTACTTGCGCGCGAGCCGGCGGTACGCCTTCTTGATGTCGTCGGCGGTCGCGGTCTTGTCGACGCCCAGCGTTGCGTAGTAGTCCTTGAACTCCATCGACGGTCCCCGGCGCGCAGCGACCCGCACGGCGTCCGCGCCAAACGTGTCCGGGGGCGGGAGCGAGCGCGGGGAAGCGATCAGCCATCGCCGCTCTTCGAAGCCCGGGCGCGTCCGATTTTACGCTTCGCAAGAGGCGCGGACGGGGTGCCGCAGAGGGTGCCGGGCCCCGGCGGGGGCTGCCGGCGCGGGGCGCGAAGCGAGGTTGCGTCAACATGCGCAACAATCACGCCTTGGCCGGGGAGCGGGACGCTCCCGCGGCGTCTCGAAGGAGTACACCATCGCTTCAACCCCAGGCCCCGGCCGCAAGCCACGGCCCTCGACCGATCCGGGACCGTTCCGCTCGCGCTCGCTCGCACCGATCGGCTGGACCATCGCCGCGGTATTCGCAGCCGCCGCGTTGCTCGTGTACGTGATGGCGCCCGACTACCGTCCCGTGCAGGTGCGCGGCGAGCCGGTCGCGGACGCGCCGATACCGCCACCACCTGCGCCGCCGCCGCCGAAGGTGATCCCGCCGCCCGAGCCGGACAATCCTGCCGACGTGCTGGGCAGCGCGCGCGACTTCAAGGCGGTCTACGACCGCTACCGGGAGAGCACCAACCCGATCGAGCGGGCGCTCGCCGGGCGCGCGCACCGCGCGTGCTTCCCGACGTTCCTGCCGCCGCAGGGCAAGCCGCCGTCGCCGGTGTATGCGATCAACGCGCTGTCGAGCCACCAGCACGACGCGCGCAAGGCCGCGTTGCAGGAACTGTTCGCACGCTGCAAGGGCTTCCTCGCGCAGCCGCTCGATGCCGCGGACATCGTGGCCACCGCCGAGCGCGTCACCAACGGCAACCTCGCCTCGGCCGGCTCGGCCGCGCGCTGGGCCATGATCCGCGGCGACCGCGGCGCTGCCGAGACCACCGTCGAACAGGCGCTGCGGTCGCGCGAGCCGTACGCGATCCAGTCGCTGAGCGGCCTTTCCGTGCTGATGATGAACGCCAGCGCCAAGGGCGCCCAGCCGGAGCTCACCGACGCCGCGCTGGCGCTGCTCTCGTGCGACCTGGGTGCCTCATGCGGGCCGCACTCGCTGCTGTCGCTGCAACTGTGCGCGGCCGAGGGACGCTGCGAGGGATCGGCGCGCGAGCGCATGCTCGAGCGCATCGGCCCGGTCGACATGGAGGCCGTTGAGAACGAGCGCAAGCGGCTGCGCGCCCTCTTCGACAGGGGCAACGCGACCATCGCGACGGTCTGGCGACAGCCGCGCTGAGCGCGGCCGCCCGGCAACGACTCAAACCTTGCCCGCCGACTGCAGGATCGAGCGTGCGCGTTCGATGACCGGGCGGTCGATCATCTTGCCGTCGAGGCGCACCGCGTTGCCGCTGGCCTGGTCGGCCGCCTCGAGCACGCGTTGCGCCCAGGCGATGTCGGCCGCGGGCGGCAGGAAGCCCGCGTTGACGGCCTCGACCTGGCGCGGATGGATGCAGAGCTTGCCGCCGAAGCCCAGCCGCCTCGCGTAGCCGACGTCGTCGGCCAGCTGGGCCGGGTCGTCGAGCGCGACCGTCACGCCGTCGACCGGCGGTGCGAGGCCCGCGAGGCGGGAGACCAGCACGATCGACGAGCGGGCGAACAGCAGTTCCTCGCGCTCGCCGGTGATGCCGAGATCGAGTTGGAAGTCGATCGAGCCGAACGCGAAGCGCGCGATGGCCGCCGCGGCGATGGCTTCCAGGTTGCGCAGTCCAAGAGCGCTTTCGATCAGCGCGATCACCGGCAGGTCCGGCGCCGTGCGGTGGATCTCGGCGATCGGAGTCGAGTGCTCGGCCTTCGGCAGCATCACGCCGCGCACGCCCGGCAACGACAGCAGCGCGAGGTCCTGCTGGAACCAGTCCGTGTCGGCGCCGTTGATGCGCAGGTGCACGTTCTTCGAAGGATCCAGCCAGGCCCGGAGGGCGTCCCGCGCAGCCGCCTTGTCGGCGGGCGCCACGGCGTCCTCGAGGTCGACGAGCGTCACGTCCGCACCGGCGGCGCAAGCCTTGTCGAAACGCTCGGGCCGGTTGCCCGGGACGAACAGGAAGGAGCGATCGGTCATCTGGATCTCCAGTCAGGCACTCGATGCGCCGCGTGGCGCGCGCGGGGCGGCACGTGCCAGCAACCACAGTCCGCACAGCAGCGGCGGGACGGCGACCACGGCGAAGGCCATGCCGTAGCTGCCGCCGCCCTCGACGATCGCGGCAAACAGCGGTGGCGTGATCAGCACGCCGAAGAACGTGAAGAAGAGGGCGCCGCCGGTGGCCTCGACGGTCTTGCCCGCCGGTGCCTCGCGCGCGACCTCGGCGAGGTAGACGCCGTTCCACCCGATCGCGGTGCCGCCGAACGCGGCGCACAGGACGATCATGGCCACGCGCGGCCACTCGGGCGACGAGATCGCCATCGCTCCCGCCGCCGCGGCCATCGCGATGCCGACGAGCCCCAGCACGGCGGCGGGGCGGCCGCTGCGGTCCGCCACCGCGCCCCACGCGATCCGGCCGACGATGCCCGCGGTCGTCGCGACGGCGAGCATCAGGCCCGCCTCCACCAGCGTGTAGCCGAGCTGGCCCGCGAGGTATGTGACCAGATAGGTCGTGAGGCAGAGCTGCAGCGCCGAGAAGAAGAACGAGCTGAGCGCCAGCCGCCGCACGGTGGCGTCGGTGGCGACCAGCGCCAGCGCGCGGAACGGTCCGCGCGCGCTGATCGGGCGCTTCGGATCGCGGTCGGCGTCGTTCTCGGCCCGGATGGACTGCGCGACGATCGCGGTCAGCACGCACAGCCCGGCGACCACCAGCGCGCCAAGGCGCCAGCCGCCGAGCAGCACCAGCGGCGGCACGACGATGCCCGCCAGGGCGCCTCCGAGCGGAACGCCGGTCTGCTTCACCGAGAACACGAAGGACATCATGTGCGGCGGCGTCGTCTTCGCGAGGATGTGTGAACTCGCGGGCGTGATCGGCCCGTAGCCGAGGCCGAGCACGAGCGCGCTCGCGATCAGGGCGGGCATCGTGCCGAAGGTCAGCAAGGCGAGCCCGGTCGCGCACATCACGAGGCAGTACTGGCTGAAGCGGATCGCGCCGATGCGGCGGATCAGGTCCGCGCTCGCCGCGCTCGAGATCATGCTGCCGAGGTAGACCAGCGAGACGTACAGGCCGATCAGGCCCGCCGACAGGTGCAGCTCATCGGACGCGGCGGGCGCGAGGACGGGCACCGTGATCGTCGCCATCGCGACCAGCGCCTGGATCGCCAGCGTGGCGGCGAGAGGCAGGAGGGTCGAGCGCATGGGGACGGGGCCGGAAGAGGCACGCGGACCGAGCCGTGGTGGGCTCGGAGGGCAGGCAGTTCGTGCCTGCCGCGTGTGTCCGGATAGTGCTGGGGCCGCCGCGGCCGTGTCAAATGCCGAGGGACGTTGGCGGCAAGGGCGCTCCGCAGCAACAGAGCGCGGCATTCGCAGCCGATCCGCTGCACGGCTCGGCGCGCACGATCGGTGTGGGAGAGTTCGTGTCGCGAGACATGTCTACACTCTTGAACGTGACTGAACTGCTCAATTCGCCTGAAGTCTTCAAAGTGTCCAGACTCTCCACATAGAGAGGGAAACCAACGAGCGACATGCCGGATTTCTCGAACGTCGAAAGCGGGTCGAGCTAGACCGCGGTCAAGATCCACGAAGTCAAGTCGGGCGACAGCCTCTCGAAGATCGCCAAGCAGGAGTACGGCGATGCCAGCAAGTGGCCGCAGATTTTCGAGGCCAACAAGGACATCCTGAAGGATCCGGTCGGGGCGAACCTCGACCGCATCCAGATCGTCAAGGGCTGGGTCGACGCGTCGGGCAAGGCGCAGGAGAAGGTCTACGACGTGGTCTGGTCGGGCAACCGCAAGCCGGGGAAGAACGGCAAGCTGCCACCGGTGGGTGGCACGGTCGACATCGCGAACGCCACCTGGACCAACACGATCGGCGCGCCGGAGCTCGCCGCCGTGTGGAAGGACCCGGACTTCAAGCCGTCGCCGCGCGCCTTCTACTACACGCGCGCGATCGAGATTCCGACGCCGCGCTGGACCGTCTACGACCAGGTGCGCTTCGGCGTGAAGATGTCGAAGGACGTTCCGATGAAGCACCAGGAGCGTGCGTGGACCTCGCCGATCTGGTATTCGCCGGGCCCTTAGTCGGCCGTCTGAATCGTCGCTGCGGATGCGTGGCGGCGGCACGCCCATTCGCTGGCGTATGCGAAACTCCCGCCGGGCAACCGGAGAGGGCTAGCAGATGAACTGGAAGGCGTGGACAGCGGCAGGACTTGCCGTGGCGATCGGGGGCGGGCTGGCCTGGACCGCCCTGGCTCAGCAGAGCCAACCCGGCATCGGCGGCACGGCAGACAAGAAGGTTCTCGACAAGGTCCATCCGTCGAAGCCGAACTACTCGCCGTACGCCGGTCGCACCTTTCCTACGCGGCCGCTCTTCGGCGACACGCACCTGCACACGTCGTTCTCGATGGATGCGGGCGCGTTCGGCGCGCGCCTGACGCCGAGCGACGCCTACCGCTTCGCGCGCGGCGAGGAAGTCACGTCGTCGACCGGCCAGCGCGTCAAGCTGTCGCGTCCGCTCGACTGGCTGGTCGTCGCCGATCACTCGGACGGCATGGGCTTCTTCCCATTGCTGATGGGAGGGGACCCGGGTCTGCTCGCGACTCCACAAGGCCGCAAGTGGTACGACCAGATCCGCGGCGGGCAAGGCGCCGAGGCGGCGATGGACATCATCGTCAGCTTCGGCAGGGGCCAGATGCCCGAGGGCTTCCCGCTGCCCGGTACCACGGCCTACCGCGGCGCGTGGCAGCAGACGATAAAGGCGGCCGAGGACTACAACGATCCGGGACGGTTCACGGCGTTCATCGGCTTCGAGTGGACGTCCAACAGCGGGGGCAACAACCTGCACCGCAACGTGATCTTCCGCGGCAACGGCACGCAGGCTGCGCTGGTCGAACCGTTCACCACCTTGAAGCCGCTCGGCAGCGACAACCCGGTGGATCTGTGGAAGTGGATGGCTGCCGCGCAGGAGAAGACGGGCACCGAAGTGCTCGCCATCGGGCACAACGGAAACCTGAGCAACGGCCAGATGTTCCCGGTAGTCGAAGCCTTCGGCAAGTCCATCGACCGAGAGTACGCGTTGAACCGAGTGCGCTGGGAGCCCCTGTATGAGATGACGCAGACCAAGGGCACCGGCGAGGCGCATCCCTTCCTGTCGCCGAACGACGAATTCGCGAACTTCGAACTGTGGGACAAGGGCAATCTCGACGGCACCGTGCCCAAGTCGAAGGACATGCTCGAGTACGAGTACGCGCGCTCCGCGCTGAAGAACGGACTGAAGCTGCAGGACAAGCTAGGGGTGAACCCCTTCAAGTTCGGCATGATCGGCAGCAGCGACTCGCACAACGGCCTGGCGGCCATGGAGGAAGACAACTTCTTCGGCAAGACGGTGCCGCAGGAGCCGAGCCCGGAGCGGATCAGTGCGACGTTCGTCAGCAACGCGAAGTCCGGCGTCCGGATCATGGACTGGGAAGTCGGCGCCTCGGGATTCGCGGCAGTCTGGGCCACCGACAACAGTCGCGAAGCGATCTTCGACGCAATGAGGCGTCGCGAAACCTACGCGACCACCGGCCCGCGGATGGCGGTGCGCTTCTTCGGCGGCTGGGAGTTCGCGGCGCAGGACGCGCAGAACCGGCTGCCGGCCGCCGTCGGCTACGCGAAGGGCGTGCCGATGGGAGGCGATCTCGCCAGGGCCCCGGCCGGCAAGGCGCCGACCTTCCTCGTTGCGGCTCTGAAGGATCCGATCGGCGCCAACCTCGACCGCGTCCAGATCGTGAAGGGCTGGATGAACGCGAAGGGCGAACTGCAGGAACGCGTCTATGACGTCGTCTGGAGCGGCGACCGCAAGCCAGGCAGGGACGGCAAGGTGCCGGCCGTGGGCAGCACGGTCGATGTGGCGAACGCCACCTATGTCAACTCGATCGGCGCGCCCGAATTGATCACCGTGTGGCGCGATCCGGAGTTCAAGCCGGGCGAACGCGCCTTCTACTACGCCCGCGTGCTCGAGATCCCGACCCCGCGCTGGACGGCGTATGACGCCAAGCGCTTCGGCGTCAAGGCTCCGGCCGGTGTGACGATGACGCTGCAGGAACGCGCGTACACGGCCCCGATCTGGTATTCGCCCTCGTGATTGCCGCGGCGCTTCGCCCGTTGCGCTGGATCCCGGCTGCGGTCGCGGCCGGGATTTGCGTTTCGACGCAGATCGCGTCGGCGTGCGGGCTGGAAGATCCGTCGTCGATCTCGATGCGCCGCGGCTCGCTGAACCTCACGTTTCCGGATTCGCTGCACGTCGGCACTGCGATCTGGCAGGCGCAGCTCGCGGGAACCCTGCCGCGCGATCCGCTCGCGCTGCGGGACGACCTCACGCCGGAGGCGCGCGGCATGCTGCGGCTGGTCCGCGCGACGGTGCTGTTGCGGCAGTTCGCGGTGCGCCTTGGCGAGCAGGGCACCGACGTCGAACGACCGAAGATGGCGATCGTGCTGCTCGGGCCGGTCATGTGGAGCCGCTTCGCGGTCGAGCACGCCGCCGTGAGTCCGGCGTTGCACGTGCCGGGCCCGGAAAGCGGCGACGTCGTGGTCGTGACGGACATCGCCGTGGTCGAGGCGATCGCCGCCGGCAGTCTCAGGTTCGACGAGGCACTGTCCCGCGGCCTGATGCGGCTGTACGGTCCATCGGCGCAAGTTGCCTCCGCGCGCGACTGGCTGACGGAGCGCGCGCGCGGCTGAGTCCGGCGTCTCGTTCGTTGGCCACTTTCCGATGTTGAAGTCTCTGCTGCGCGAGCCGCTGGTCCACTTCCTGCTGCTCGGCGCGGCCTTGTTCGTCCTCGACGCATGGCTGCGGCCGGCTGCGGTGCCGGCGGCGACCAGCGAGATCGTGGTCAGCGAGGCGCGCATCCGCAACCTCGCGCAGAACTTCGCCCGCACCTGGCAGCGCCCGCCGACGCGCGAGGAAATCGATGGCCTGGTCGAGTCGCACGTCCGCGAGGAAGTCATGGTGCGCGAGGCGCTCGCGCTCGGCCTCGAGCGCGACGACACGATCATCCGCCGGCGGTTGCAGCAGAAGGTCGAGTTCGTGTCCGACGAGGCGGCGGCGCTCGCGAAGCCCGGCGACGAGGAACTGGCGGCCTACCTGGCCGCCCACGCGGACGCGTTCAGGAGCGACCCGCGGGTCACGTTCGCGCAGGTGTACCTCGATCCGGCGAAGCGGGCGGGGACGATGGACGCCGACGCGAAGCGGCTGATCGATGCGTTGAACGCACCGAAAGGATCGCTCGATGTCGCCAAGGTGGGCGATCGGCTGATGCTGCTCGAGCCCCGCTACGAGAACGCAACGCAGACGGACCTCGCGCGCCTGTTCGGCGACGAGTTCGCCGAGGCGGTCGTGAAGCAGCCGGTGGGCCGCTGGTCCGGTCCCGTGCGCTCCGGCTACGGCGTGCACCTCGTCAGGGTCGAAACGCTGACGCCGGGCGGCACGCCCGACCTCGCCGACGTGCGTCCGCTGGTCGAGCGCGAATGGGCCAATGCACGCCGGCAGGAGCTGTCGAAGGCCTTCTACGACAGGCTACGCGCGAAGTACAAGGTCACCGTGCAGATGCCGGCGGCGTCGAAGCCGTGAAGCGAATCACTCGGCCGCTGGCTGCGGTGGTGATGGTCTTCGTGGCGCTCGTGTCGACGGCGTTGCACGGGCACGAGCTGCAACCCGGCTTCCTCGAACTGCGCGAGACGGCGCCCGGCCGCTACGAAGTGCTGTGGAAACTGCCATCCCTGGGCGAAGCGTCGAACGTGCGGATGCCGATCGCGCCGGTGTTCCCGGAGCGTTGCCGGCAACTCGGCGCCCCGCGCACCGAACGCGCCGGCACCGCGTGGCTCTTCAATGCCCAGGTGCAATGCACGGACGGCCTCGCCGGGCAGACGATCTCGATCGAGGGGCTCGAGGCGTTCACCACCGACGTGCTGGTGCGCGTGCAGCACGCCGACGGCGGCGTCGAGACGCACGTGCTGAAGCCGGTCGCGCCCGCGGTCACGCTGCGCAGCGCGGGGGACACGCGGCGCGGTGTCGGTGCCTACCTCTACCTCGGCGTCGAGCACATCCTGCTCGGGGTCGACCACCTGCTGTTCGTGCTCGGACTGCTGCTGATCGTGCGCGATCGCTGGATGCTGGTGAAAACGGTGACTGCGTTCACCATTGCCCACAGCATCACGCTGGCGGTCGCAACCTTCGGCGTTGCCCAGGTGGCACCGGCACCGCTCAACGCCGCGATCGCGCTGTCGATCCTGTTCCTCGGGCCGGAGATCGTGCGGCGCTGGCGCGGTCAGACGAGCTTCACGATCCGCCACCCGTGGGTGGTCGCGTTCGCGTTCGGCCTGCTGCACGGGTTCGGCTTTGCGAGCGGACTGGCGCAGCTCGGCCTGCCGAAGGGCGAGATTCCGCTCGCGCTGCTGCTCTTCAACGTCGGCGTGGAAGTCGGGCAGCTCGCGTTCGTGTTGTTGATCCTGCTGCTCGAGCGGTCTTTCCATCTGCTGGAGATCCACTGGCCGCGGATCGTCGAGCGTGCGCCCGGCTACCTGGTCGGAACGCTCGGAGCGTTCTGGACGATCCAGCGCGTGGGAATCCTATTGCGGGGAATCGCGTGAACCAGGCAGCGATCACGTCGCACGCGCGCACCATGGCGCTGATGCTCGCCATTGCACCCGCTGTCGCTTTCGCGCACGAGGAGTCAGGGCAGGCCGCGGGACTCCTCGCCGGGCTCGCGCATCCCGTCTCGGGCCTCGACCACGTGCTGGCGATGATCGCCGTCGGCCTGTGGGGTGCGGTGCTCGGTGCGCCGGCGATCTGGGTGCTGCCGGTTGCCTTTCCGATGGTGATGGCGCTCGGTGGCTTGATGGGGTTGCTTGGGGTCCCGGTGCCGGGAGTGGAGGTGGGCATCGCGCTCTCGGCCATCGTGCTCGGCGCCCTGGTGTTCGGAGAAGCGCGCCCGCCACTCTGGATTGGCGTGGTCATCGTCGCGTTCTTCGCGATCTTCCATGGTCACGCGCACGGACGAGAACTGCCTGCAGGGACCAGCGCGCTCCTGTACAGCCTCGGCTTCGTCGTCGCCACCGGACTGCTGCACGCTGCCGGCATCCTGCTCGGGGCTGCGCGCCGCTGGACCGCTGGCCGCCGCGCCGTGCGCCTGGCCGGCGCTGGGGTTGGCCTCGCCGGCGTGTTCTTCCTGTGGCAGGCGATGCGATGAGGCGCGCGCGTGCACGTCATGTGTTCGCCCTCCTGGCTGCACTTCCCGCTGCTAGGGTCGAGGCGCACCTCGTCGAAACCGGCTTCGGTGCGTACTACGACGGCCTCGCGCACGTCGCGCTGACGCCATCGGACCTGCTGCTGCTAGTCGCCGTGGCGTTGCTCGCAGGCCTGCGGGGCGCGGCAGCGGCGCGCTGGACGCTGCTGGCTTTGCCGGTAGCGTGGCTGATCGGAGGTGCGTTGGGTTCCGGCTTCCCTTCCAGCGCCACGTTGCCGGTGTTGACCACGCTGACGTTCGGCATCGCTGGCGCTCTCGTCGCCATCAACCTCCGGCTGCACGGCGCAGCCGTGGCCACTTTCGCCCTCGTCGCCGGGCTCGTCCACGGCTACGTCAATGGGGCGACGATGGCACCGGGCGGCGCCAGCCCGCTCGCGCTCGCCGGGGCCGTCTCGGCCGTCTTCTGCCTGGTGGCGATCCTCTCCGCCCAGGTCACCGTCCTTCCTGTTGGCTGGCCGCGCATCGCGGTCCGCGTCGCGGGCAGCTGGATCGCCGCCGCCGCGGTCCTGATGCTCGGCTGGCTCGTGCGCGGCGCGGCGTAGGCAGTTCGCTCCGGTCCCTTGCGCTGGTGGCTGCCTCCATGGGGCTTCCTGTCGACAGGAATGCGGCGGTGGCCCATCCGGCCCGACCGGCGCAAACGCGATGCGCCCGGCCCCAGTATCCTTGCCACCCATGTACGAGCGCCACTTCGGGCTGAGACAGCGGCCCTTCTCGATCGCGCCCGATCCGCGCTACCTCTTCATGAGCGAGCGGCACCGGGAAGCGCTCGCGCACCTGCTCTACGGCGTGCAGGGCGGCGGCGGCTTCGTGCTGCTGACCGGCGACATCGGCGCCGGCAAGACCACCGTGTGCCGCTGCTTCCTCGAGCAGTTGCCCGATCGCTGCAACGTGGCCTACATCTTCAATCCCAAGCTCACGGTCGAGGAACTGCTGAAGGCCGTGTGCGCGGAGTTCCACATTCCCTACCGGCACGAGGGGCCGGGCGTGCCGACCGTCAAGGACTACGTCGACGCGCTCAACGAGTTCCTGCTGCGCACGCACGCCGTGCGGCAGAACAACGTGCTGATCATCGACGAGGCGCAGAACCTGTCGGCCGGCGTGCTCGAGCAACTGCGCCTGCTGACCAACCTCGAGACCAACGAGCGCAAGCTGCTTCAGATCATCCTGATCGGGCAGCCGGAGCTGCGCGCGATGCTGGCGCGGCCCGACATGCAGCAGCTCGCGCAGCGCGTGATCGCCCGTTACCACCTCGAGGCGCTGACGGAGAAGGAGACCGCGCACTACGTGAGCCACCGGCTGACCGTGGCGGGATTGCGCCAGCGCCAGTCCCTTCGATCAGCGCGCGATGCGGCGCATCTACCGCTATTCGCGCGGGGTGCCGCGCCGGATCAACCTGCTGTGCGATCGCGCGCTGCTCGGCGCCTACGCGAACAGCAAGGCCGCCGTCGACCGCGGCATCCTCGACAAGGCGGCCGAGGAAGTGCTGGACGCCGACGACCTGGGCCGGATCCGGCGCGCGCGCTACGAGCGCGTGGCCCTCGTGGGCATCGGGCTGGTGGCCGGCGCGCTGGTGGCCGGCGCGGTCGGCCTCTCGCTCGATCGAGGCGGCAGCGGCGCGCCGCGCGCCGAGCCGGCCGCGGACGCGAGTCCGGCGCAGACAATGCTGGCGGCCACGCCCGCGGTCGCGCCCACACCCGCCGAGCCGGCGACCGCCGCGCCGGAGCCTGCGAAGCCGGCGAACTTCGACCTGCGTACGGGCTACGCGTCGCTGGTCGGCGCCGAGCGGGAGGCGTGGCAGCAGCTGGCACGCGTTTGGAGCATCGCGCCGGTCAATGGTGATGCGTGCGCGGCAGCCGAGAAGCAGAAGGTCCGCTGCTACCGCACCGGCAACGCAACGCTGGCGCTGATCCGGCAGCTGGACCGCCCGGGCGTGCTGACGTTGCGCGACGCGGCCAATCGCCCGGCGTACGTGATGATCAGCGGACTGTCGAACGACCGCGCGATCCTCAACATCGATGGCGTGGACCAGGCGGTGCCGCTGGTCGTGCTGGCCGACTACTGGCGCGGCGAGTTCGCGACCTTCTGGCGGCCGCCGCCGAACTATGCGGGACCGATCGTGGCCGGTCGCACGGGGCCGGCCACGCAGTGGCTCGCGGAGCAACTGGCAACGGCGCTGGGCGACACCGGTCCGGTCGGTCCGCGACTCGACGACGCGACGCTGCGCGGCTGGATCCATCGCTTCCAGCTCGCCCAGGGCCTGCCGTCGGACGGCAGCGCCGGTCCCATCACGCTGATGCAGCTGAATCGCGCGAATGGGGTGGACGAGCCGCGCCTGCAGGGAGGGAGCTAGCCGTGTCGCTGATCCTCGACGCCCTGCGCAAGGCGGACGCGGAACGCGAGCGCGGCGCGGTGCCGAGCCTGCACTCCCAGCCGGTAGCGGCGCCCTCGGCCGACGCGCCGCCGAAGACGCAGGCGCGTCCGAACTGGCTGTGGATCGCGATCGGCATCGTGGTCGGCCTGTCCGGGGCCGCGGCGTGGGTGATGCTCGGGCGCGATGCGCCGCAGCCCGGCACGGTAGCGACTCAATCGCCCGCGCCACCGGCCGGGTCCGTGAACTCGCCGGTCGCGCCGGCGACGCCTGGGGTCACCGTCGCACCTGCCACACCTTCGTCGGCCGCCGTCGCAGAACCGGCCCCTTGGCCCCAGCCGGAAGAGCGCAAGGCGGCCGCCCGACCCGAAGCAAAGGGCGACGCGCCGGTGCGGGTGATCGGCAACATGCCCCTGGCGGCCGAGTCGCAGGTCTACTCGCGCGAGCAACTGCCGCCGGAGATCCGCGCGGCGCTGCCGCAGCTCACGATCGGCGGATCGATCTACTCGCCCAACTCCGCCGGTCGCTCGCTGATCGTCAATGGCCAGTTGTTCCGCGAGCGGGACCGCCTGACGCAGGATCTCTCGCTGGAGGAAATCAAGCTGAAAGCTGCCGTCTTCAGCTTCCGCGGCTACCGCTTCGAGGTTCTGTTCTAGCCCGGGATGCGGGACTCACGCTGCCACGCCACCGCGTGGAGTTCACAGACCGTCTTCAGCCGTCCGCGACGGGCGACGACCTCGCCGGGCGCCCCGCAGACCGCACAGGTGTAGCGGCTCAGCTCCGTCGCGCGCCAGAGCGCCTCGTCGGCTCCTTTGGGGCGGCCGATCAGAAGGACCTGAAGTTCGCCGTCCGTCTCCTTGACTTGCGACGCGACGATGTCGCGCGGCAATTGCTCGAACAGTTCGCGCACGAGGCTGTACCAGCCCGACCCAATGCTTATCGCAGCATCGCGCAGCGCCGGGTGGGAATCTCGCAGGGCGCCTACGTCGATGGGCGCCGGGTCGTTCGGGTGGTTCAAGGCAGCAGGATCGATCGGGGCTGCGTCACGCCGGTTATTCCGGTTTTACTAAGGACCATCGCTGGCTATCCCGGGCACGCCGGCCGGAGCGGGCAACACATTCTGTATCGTTCGATCGAGGCAGAAACTTTAGTGACTTCACGCGCACGGCGCCTATCGACAACAAGGTGGCAGAACAATAATCGTCAACGGGCGCAAAATCGGTGCAAGGACGAAGGCCAGCCGACGGAGCCCGGTGTCGTGCGCGGAGGAGCCTGATCGAACGGACGGGCAGCGTCCCGAAGCGGCGCGCGCTGTTCAAACGGAACCGCGCCGCGGGCATCCCGCGGCGCGGCTTTAGCCTCATGCGCTCAGCGCGGATCAGCGATCGTCGAGCACCTTGAACTGGAAGGCGGCGCCACCGGCGCAGGCGCCGGTGCTCGTGTTCAGACAGCCCACCGCGGCGATGCTGATGACGTCACCCGCGTTCAGCTGCAGCGTCGCGCCCGCGGCCGTCGGCAGGATCGGCGTCGACGCGCCGGTGGGCACGACCGCCAGGGTGTAGCTGCCAGGATCCAGTTCCAGCGCTTGCGAGGTCGCGTTGGGGAACGCGAGATTGGTCACGGCACGCGCGGCGATGGCGCCGCCGTTCAGGACGACCACGTCGACGGCGGGCGCATCCGGTGCAAGGTGCAGCACGCGCACCTTGGCTTTGCCCGCCACCACTGCGCGGTCGTCCGCGAACGCCGCGAGGCGCAGCGCCTGATCGCCGCTGCCGTTCAGCAGGCCGATCGCGAAGACGCTGGTGCTGGATCCGGCGGCAAGGGCTGCACCGTTCAGGTCGAGCACGCCGGTGAGCGTTCCCGCCAGCGCCACCGAGGCGTCATAGGTTCCCGATGCGACGTTCAGGAAGCCCGAGTCGGCCGGGAAGGTCACTCCGGACAGCGCGCGGTTGGCAGCCGAATTGGCCTCGCCCGGCGCCTTCAGGAACACATCGACCGCAGGCACGTTCGGCGCGAAGTGCGCGACACGCAAGGCCGCGCGCGTGTCCTTGATCTCGAAGGCTGCGCCGGTAGACGGCGCCACGAGCAGCGAGACCGGCGAGATGGCGCTGGCAGCCGGTACCGCAACGATCAGCAGGTCGCCGCCGGCGCCCAGCGACACCTTGCCAGAGTCGAAGGCGATCGCGGCCGGCTGGCCCGCCACGGTTGCGCGGATCTGGTAGTCGCCGCCCGGGATCTGCAGGGCGGCTGCGCCGGAAGCCGGAGCGGCGCTCTTGTAGGCGAGTGCGGCGATCGTCGGAGCGGCGGGCAGCGCGGCCCCGGGCGCGGTCACATAGATGTCCACGGCGGGAACCGCCGGCGCTCCGTGAACGACGCGCAGCTTGACGTTGCCGCTCGCCGGGGCCGCACCGTCGTCGTCGATCAGGACCGGCGCCAGCGCCTGGCCGGCGGGCGCAGTCGGCGCGGCGCTGCCAACGACGATGGCGCTGTAGGCGCGGTTGGCGGCGAGGCCGAGCGTGGCGGACAGTGCCGTCGTCGACGTCCCCGCGAGGTTGACGCTCAGCGTCGAACTGCTCGCCGCGACGATCGCATAGGCGCTGGCCTGCTTGAACTGCGCACCGGTGGCGATCGTCCGGGTGCCGAACAGGACGTCCACCGCGGGAGCATCCGCCGACGCGTGGATCGCCCGCAGCCGGCTGGTCGGGGTTTCGTCGTCATCGCCGCCACAGGCGGCGAGCAATGCAGTCGCCGCTGCCGCGGCGGCAAGTCTCAGGAAGTTGCTACGCATTTCGGAATCTCCGTTGTCCTGGGGGAGGGGAGCGACCTTGCGGCCAGGGAAAATCTGCACGGTTTCTGAATAGAACTGGAGGGTTCGAAAAAGATACCGTTCAGTATCTTAACCCGTAAGTTTCGTCAGTAAACCGAGTGGTATCCCTGACAGGCGCAGAAGGAGGTGAGCGCGACGCTCGGCCGATGGATCGAACAAGCCCAGGCACGGGGAGAGATCATGCGGGACCTGCCCGCCGAAGTCGTGCTGTACACGCTGTTCGCGCGCACCTGCGATCCGGTGGTGGACTTCCTGAACGGGTCCGGCGCCTACAGCGATGCGCAGATCATCGAACTGATGCACGCCGCCGCGTTTGGAGGCCTTGCCGCGCGCAAGGCGCCCCTCGGATCACGCACGAAGACCACACGAAGGAACTCCTCAGTGCGCTGATGGGCATTGACGTTCCACTTTCGCGTCGCCGTGGAAGTGCTCAGATCGGGACGTTCGAACGTCCGCGCGCCGATCACTTTCCCTTGAATCGCGGCTCGCGCTTCTCCTTGAACGCGCGGATGCCTTCCTGGTAGTCCTCGCTGTCGTAGACGACCCGGCGCAGGCCCTGGACGCGTTCGAATCCCTGCGGCGACATGGGGCGGGCACCGGCGAGGATGCGCAGCTGCTCCTTCATCACCGCGATTGAAAGCGGCGCCAGCGCGGCGATGTTCCCGGCCATGCCGTAGGTGAACGCTTCCAGTTCGTCGACAGGCACGACGTGGTTGATGATGCCGAGTCGCTCCGCGCGCTCGGCGCTCAATGGCATGGCGGTGAAGGCGAGCTCCTTCACGATTCGCATGCTCGCCGCATTGAGGAACGTCATCATGCCGCTCACGTTGTAGGGCACGCCGAGCTTCGCCGGGGTCACGGCGAACGTGGTCTGCGGCACGGCGACGATCAGGTCGCAGGCGAAGGCGGTTTCGCTGGCCCCGCCCCAGACGGTGCCCTCGATCATCGCGATGACCGGCCCCGGAAAGTTCTCGATCTGGCGGATCAGGTTGCGCAGCGGGTCGTCCCAGCCAAGCGGGTCGCGCCCGGCCGTCGGCAACTCTTCGACGTCATGTCCGGCGGACCACACCCTGGAGCCGGGGAGGGCGCGCAGGACGACGACGCGCACGCTGCGGGCCTTGAAGTCCTCAAAGGCCGCAATGATCCCCTCGACCAGGTGCTCGCTCAGTGCGTTGCGCTTTTCCGGATGATTGAGGGTGACGGTTCCGACGAACCCGTCCACCTGGCTGAGAACCAATGGCATGCCGATCTCCTCGCAATCGGGCAACTATAGGCGGACCGCGAACGATGTCGATCGGCTTCAGCCACCTTGGACCAGCGCAAGGCGGACGGTGCCGATCGCGGGCAGAATCGCCCGAAGGCGGGCACGCAAGGGCAGGCGTGCCGCCAATCACGGCTCGACGTTGCCGGAAGCGACAGGTTCCGTGCTACGGCGACTGACATTCTTGCGAGGACAGCCCGATGATCACCGCCATCGCCACTTTCCGGCTGCCGCGTCGCCTGACCGTCGACGAGGCCAGGGCCATTTTCCAGAGCACCGCGCCGCGGTACCAGTCGCAGCCCGGGCTGATCAGGAAGTACTACGTGCTGTCGGAAGACGGCATGACCGCCGGCGGCGTCTATCTCTGGCAGTCGAGGCAGGACGCCGAAGCGCTGTACGACGACGCCTGGCGGGCCTTCGTCACGGAGAAGTACGGCGCTCCTCCGCAGGTCACGTACATGGACAGCCCCGTGGTCGTCGACAACACCACGCAGCAGATCATCGTCGCATGAGGTGCCGCTCGACACCTCCCTGCGTTCGTCGCGCGAGTTGAACATGCCAGCTGCATTCCAGGACTACTACCCCGAGAAGTTCAGCCACTGTTACGGGTGCGGCAAGAGCAATCCCCACGGTCATCACCTCAAGAGCTACTGGGACGGCGAGGAGACGATCGCGCGCTTCACGGCCTCCCCGGAGTTCAGTGGCGGAGTTCCGGACCATGTCTACGGCGGGATGGTGGCGTCGTTGCTGGACTGCCATGGCACAGCCTCGGCGGCGGCCTTCGCCTATCGTGCGGCCGGCCGTGAAATGGACGATGGCGGGCGAGTTCATGCGGTTCGTCACCGCTTCGTTGAAAGTCGACTTTCTCCGCCCGACGCCGATCGGCGTGGAACTCGTGATCAGGGGGCAGCTGCGCAGCATCGAAGGACGCAAGGTGCAGCTTGCTCTGGCGTTGAGCGAGGCAGAACGGACGTGCGCGACGGGACAGATGCTGGCGATCCAGCTTCGGAACTGATGGGCGGTTACGAAACTGTCGGGCGTAACGCAGGCTAGCCGCAGACGCTGCCTCCAGAACGAGCCTCGGAGTTCGCCGGATGCCGCACAAGTCCTGGTATGACCGTCACGTCCTGCCGTACCTGATCGACGTCGCATGTGGTCTTTCGACCATCGCCAGGCAGCGGCAAAAGGTGGTGCCGCGCGCGGCGGGCCGCGTGCTCGAGGTCGGCATCGGTACCGGCCTCAACCTTCCCTACTATCGGCGCGCAGGCGTCCTCGCTCTGGTCGGGGTCGATCCCGGCGTCGAGATGCAAAGGATGCTCATGCGCCGCAGCAAGCAGGCGGGGATAGCGGTGGACCTGCGGTCCTCCACGGCGGAGGCGATGGCGTTCGAGCGCGCCTCCTTCGACTGCGTCGTCTGCACCTACACGTTGTGCACGATCCCCGACCCACTGGCCGCGCTGCGTGAGATCCGTCGCGTGCTTCGCCCCGGTGGCCGGTTGCTCTTCGCCGAGCACGGCGTCGCGCCGGACGCCGGCGTGGTGAGGTGGCAGCGCCGTCTCGAGCCGCTGTGGTCAAGGGTGGCGGGTGGATGCCACCTGACGCGCGATGTCCCGGCGCTCCTGAACGCGGCCGGGTTCGAGGCGGCGATCGAGTCCGGCTACCTCAAGGGACCGAGACTGCTCTCGTACAACTTCTGGGGCGAGGCGACTGCCTGCTAGCTCGCCGTCCGGCACACGGGAGCCTCTTTCGAGATGCACACAACAAGGCGGAGTCACTGTTCGCTGCGATTCGAGTGATGCTTCAGGAGGTCGAGCCAATGCGCAGGAGGCGAGGTACGCTTGAGCCTTCCGAGCAACGACCGGGAACCGGATGACCAGGAGACACAGCTACGTCGGCAAGCCCCGCCTGCTGCATCAGGTCATCGAACCGCGCGTCCTGCTCGAACTGGCCACGCTGCCGTGGAACCTCCCGATGCTCGCCCGGACACCGCGCGGCGATGGTCACCCGGTGCTGCTGTTCCCTGGCTTCATGGCCGACGAGAGCACGCTGATCGTCCTCAAGCTCTTCCTGCAGAACCGCGGCTACGAAGTCCAGACCTGGGGTTTCGGGCGCAACGTCGGCTTCAACAGCCGGCATGCCAGCGCGCTCGAGCAGAAGATCCGCTACATGCACTACAAGAGCGGCCGCAAGGTGAGCCTGGTCGGGTGGAGCCTGGGTGGCATGTTCGCCATGTACGGCGCCCATGAAGCCACGGAGTGCGTGCGCTCGGTGATCACGCTCGGCAGTCCGGTGACGTTCGACGCGGAGGGCAGCCAGTCGCCCCCGCTCGTCAAGGCGCTCTATCGCCTCATTTCGCACCCGATGGGAACGACCGCGCACCTGACGCAGTCGCGCGCGAAGTACCTGCGTCGGCCCAAGACGCTGCCGGTGCCGATCTCCTGCATCTATTCCGTGGCCGATGGCGTCGTGCCGCCGCAGGAGGCGACCATCGACGGCAACCGCGCCCTGCACGAGAACATCCGCGTGCCGGGCAGCCACCTCGGGCTGGGCTTCAACCCGCTCGTGCTCTGGGTCGTCGCCGATCGGCTCGCGCAGCCCGAGGGCCAGTGGCGGCCGTTCGTGCCGCCGGCCGGGCTGCTCGGGCGGATCTACCGCCTGACGACTTCGCGGCGCCACGCGCCGGCGTAGCCTTGCGCTTCGCCGCGGCCTTCGTCCGCGCGCGCTGGCGGGCGATGGCGAGGTACTCCTGGAAGCAGTCGCGCAGGCACTGCGCGAAGACCTCGGGATCGGGCATCTGCTCGCGGCACGAGGTCGGCGAAATGATGATCCGGCCGTCGTAGCTGGTGACCGCGAAGACGAGCCCGAGGCCGTCGTTGATCGGCATGATTGCCGAGAAATACGTCATCCGCGCGCCGTTGAGGTAGATCGGGACCGACGGGCCCGGCACGTTGGTGATCGCGCAGTTCGCCATCGGCGCGCGGCGACCGACGCCGAGCAGCGCGCGGCCCAGCAGCTTGCCGGTGATCGCCAGCGTGGCGGCCGGCGAGTGGGTGCCGATGTCGGTGAGCTCGCGCGCACCGATCGCCTGCGCCATGAGCTTCGAGGACGCCGTCTGCGCCTTGATGAATGCCAGCCGCTTCAGGGGGTCGGCGATGTTCACGCCCAGCGCCAGGCGCTCCCACTCCACCTCGGGCCGGCTGGCGGGGCCGGCTTCCGGGTCGCGCACGTAGACGGGCGTCAGTGTCGACAGGTCCCGTTCCGGAAGTTCGTCGTTGCGTTCGAGGTACTTGCGCAGGCCACCAGCGCACACGGCGAGCACGGCGTCGTTGACTTTGGCGCCGGGAACGAGCCGGCGGATCTCGCGGAACTCGTCGATCAGGAAGCGCCGCGTCTCGAACACGCGGTAGGGCGACACGATGGCGTTGAAACGCGTCACCGGAGCCGCCTCGTTCCTCTGCAGCAGTTCGGCCGCGAACGAGCGGGCGGCGGGTGCGACGCTTGCGAGCGCGCTCGTGAAGGGGCGCGCGAGCCTTTGCGGCGATGCCACCGCGCCCGCGAGGCCGCGCCAGACGAGTTCCAGCGATCCGGGCGGCGACTCCGGAAACCACGGTTCCGGCGGCTCGGGCGCCGGCGGCTGCGGCGTCAGGTCGTGCAGCAGCGTGATGATCGCGGTGCCGCGCCGGAAGTCGATCGCCGCGTGGTGCAGCTTGGTGAGCAGCGCGAAGCTGTCCTTCGGCAGGTCGAGCAGGCTGTCGAGCCCCTCGATCACGTAGAGCTCCCACAGCGGCCGGTTGAGGTCGAGCGGGCGGGCGTGGATGCGCGAGGTCTGGATGCAGAACTGGCGCCAGTCGCCCGGCTTCGGCAGGGCGATGTGGCGGACGTGGTACTCGAGGTCGAAGTTCTCGTCCTCGACCCAGTACGGATCGTCGAGCCCGAGCGGGACGCTGCGCAGCTTCTGGCGGAAGACCGGCGAGCGGTGCAGCCGGCTCTGCACGAGCGCGAGGATGCTCTTGAACTGGAGCCGGCCGGCGGGCGCGGTCGACGGGTCGTAGATCTGGATCAGGCTGACGTTCGAGTTGGAATGCGCGCTCTCCGAGGCGAGGAAGAGAGCGTCGTTCCGGCTGAGCTGGCGCATGTGGACGGGTTCCTGCAGCGGCCGGCCTGCGCCGCGGTTGCGAGGGTCCGATTATCTCCGACGGCAGCGGCGCCGGGCCCGGCAGTGCAGCATCGCGGCCAGGGCCTGTTAGCGCTTGGCTCGCGCATGTGCGATCCAAGCGTTAACGGCGCAGCCGCTCCACCCGGATCACGGTCGCGTCGTCGGGCATGGGGTCCGCCGTGAACCCGAGCTTGCGCGCCAGCGCCAGCATCGGCGAGTTGCCCGCGATCACCGCGCCTTCCATGCGGGTGTAGCCATCGCGCCGGGCGCGTCGCACCAGGCTGGCGAGCAGTTGCCTGGCGAGGCCCGAGCCGCGCCAGTCTTCGGCCACGGTGATCGCGAACTCGCAGGTCGTGGAGTCGTCTTCCAGGGCCCGGACGTACTGGGCGGCTCCGACGATGTCGATGCCGTCGGTCGCCGGGATCGTGGCCACGAACGCGAAGTCGCGCCCCGGACGCGGGCGAACGCCGCGATCGAGCGCCGCCGGATCGAGCCGCCGCTTGTGCTGCATGAAGCGGGAGTAGCGCGATTCAGCCGACAGGCGCTCGAACGCCTGCGCGATCTCCGGGGCGTCCGCCGGGCTGATCGCGCGCAGCGTCACCACGCGGCCGTCGCGCAGCTGCAGGCGACGGGGGCGGTAGGCCGAGGTGGGCTTTGCCATGCGCTATCCGTGACCGGCCGCGGCCGGCGCGGCGCTCGCCGCCGCGCCGCTGTCGCGCAGTTCGCGCCGCAGGATCTTGCCGATGTTGGTCTTCGGCAAGGGCGCGTCGCGGAACTCGACGATGCGCGGCATCTTGTAGCCCGTCAGGTGCTGCCGGCAGTGCGCGAGCAGGTCGCCCTCGGTCAGCGCGGGATCCTTGCGCACCACGACGACCTTGACCGCTTCGCCGGAGCGATCGTCGTGCACTCCGATCGCCGCGGCCTCGAGCACGCCGGGGTGCGCCGTCAGCACGTCCTCGATCTCGTTTGGGAACACCTTGAAGCCGGACACGACGATCATGTCCTTCTTGCGGTCGGTGATGCGGATGCCGCCGCGGTCGTCCATCACGCCCATGTCGCCGGTGCGCAGCCAGCCGTCGTGGGTAAACACGTGGGCGGACTCGTCGGGGCGGTTCCAATAGCCCTTCATCACCTGCGGGCCGCGCAGGCCGATCTCACCGACTTCGCCCAGCGGAACCGGGCGGCCGTCGTCGTCGAGGATCGCCGCGTCCGTGCTGGGCAGCGGCACGCCGATCTGGCCGCTCCACTCGTCGATGGTCACCGGATTGGCGATCGCCACGGGCGCGCTCTCGGTCAGGCCGTAGCCTTCCACCAGCGGCACCCCGGTCAGCTGCTTCCAGCGATGCGCCACGACGTGCTGCACGGCCATGCCGCCGGCGACGGCGAGCTTCAGGTGACTCCAATCGACCGTGCGGGCGTCGGGCGCATCGAGCAGCGCGCGGAAGAGGGTGTTCACGCCGATGATCACGCTGAAGCGTATTTCCCTGAGTGTCTTGATGAAGGCCGGGAGGTCGCGCGGGTTGGCCACGAGCACGGCCTGCGCTCCCTTGCTGAAGAAGGACAGGCAGCCGGTCAGTGCGAACACGTGGTACAGCGGCAGCGGGATCACCACCGTCTCGACACCGTCGCTCAGGTTCGGCGACATCCATGCGGTGACCTGCAGCACGTTGGCCACCATGTTGCCGTGGGACAGCATGGCGCCCTTGGCGACGCCGGTCGTGCCGCCCGTGTACTGCAGGAAGGCAAGGTCGGTGCGGTTGAGCGCCGGCTCGTCGAGCGACTGCGCGCGGCCCGCGGCGAGCGCGCGGTTCAAGCCGATCGCACCCTCCAGCCGCCAGCGCGGCACCATCTTCTTCGCGTACTTGACCACCGCGTTCGTCACGACGCGCTTTAGTGGCGGCAGCAGGTCGCCGACCTGCGTCGTGACGACGACGCGCACGCGCGTGGTCCGGAACACCTGCTCGAGCGTGTGGGCGAAGTTCTCCAGCACCACGATGGCCGCGGCGCCGCTGTCGTTCAACTGGTGCTCGAGTTCGCGCGGGGTGTAGAGCGGATTGACGTTCACCACCACCATGCCGGCCCGCAGCACTCCGAACATGGCCACCGGGTATTGCAGCAGGTTGGGCATCATCAGCGCGACGCGGTCGCCGCGCTTCAGTCCTGCGGCCTTCTGCAGCCAGGCGGCGAAGGCGCGGCTCGCCTCGTCGAGTTGCCGGAAGCTCATCACCGTGCCCATCGAGTGGAACGCAGGCCGGTCCGCGAAGCGCGTGCAACTGGCGGCGAGCACGTCGTTGAGCGAAGCCAGCGGCCCGAAGTCGATCTCGGCGGGAACGGCGGCCGGGTACTGGGCAAGCCAGGGCTTGTTCATGCGTTACCTCGCGACGCGATCAGGCATCCCAAATCACGCGGGTGACGGTAGCCCACCTGGCGTCGCCGCGCTCTGCGCGATGACAACCGATGTCGAGCCCTGCACGGTATTGGTGCTGATCACGCCGACGCTCTGGCGGCGCTGACGTCGGGGGAGCGAGCCCGCGCCGGGCGACCGCGGCGCCGAAATCCGGCGCACAGGACGCCGAACTGTTGCACACTGCCCGGCACCGTCCATTGAAGGGGAATGCATGCCGCTCTCGCGCCGTTGGTGCACGCCCCTTCGGGCCCTTGGCCCGCTCGCGCTCGTCGGTGCGCTGCTGGTCACCTCCGTCGACGCCGGGGCACAGTCCCCAGGCGCGCGCGTCGAGCGCGGCCGCTACCTCGTGGAGTCGATCCTCGGCTGCGGCAACTGTCACACGCCGAAGACACCGGACGGCGCGCCGATCGCCAGCCGCAACCTCAGCGGCGGCGGCCTGACGTTCTCGTTGCCGCCGTTCGCCGGCGTGGCGTCGAACATCACGCCGGATCCCGATACCGGCATCGGCCGCTGGAGCGACGACGACATCAAGCGCGCGATCGTCGAAGGCCGGCGACCCAGCCACGGCAGGTTGGCCGGCACCGAACTGGCCGTCGTGATGGCGACGCCGTTCTTCAAGGCGCTGACGCCGTCGGATCTCGACGCCGTGGTCGCTTACCTGCGCTCGGTCCCGGCGATCCGCAACGAGGTGGCGCCGCCGGTGTACCGGATGGCTCAGAAGCATCAGCCGTTCCCTGACGCGGAGGCCGGATTCTCCGACGCGAGGATGGGCGATCCGGTCTATCGAGGCCGGTATCTCGCCACGATCGGGCACTGTCTGGAGTGCCACTCGCCGCAGGAAAAGGGCGTGTTCGATTACGGCCGGCTGGGTGCGGGCGGCCGCATCTTCAACGTCCAGCTCGTCCAGGGATTTCCTTCCGGCTGGACCGGCTCGAAGTCCGCCAACATCACGTCGCATCGGACGGCAGGGATCGGCGCGTGGACCGACGACGAGGTCAAGCGCGCGATAGCGCAGGGCATCTCGCGCGATGGCCGCAAGTTGCAGCCACCGATGGGATTCTCGTACTACGCCAGGCTGAGCCCCTCGGACCTGGACGCGATCGTCGCGTACCTGCGGACGTTGAAGCCGCTGGAGAGGTGAGGGCTTCTCCTGGCCTGAGGATCCTCAGGCCGGTCAGCCGCGTTTGTTACGCGCGTGCCTGAACTTGGCCAGTGCCGCGTAGATCTTGCTGCGCGCGCGGTTCAGGCCACCCAGCGGGGCGTGCTCCGGCAGGGCGTGCGCGGGCGAGAAGGACAGGGCCTCGGCTTGCCGGGCGCGCTTGCCAGTCCGAAACTTCTGTATGGGCAGATGCAGCGTCGCCACCTTCAGGAAGGGCGACTTCGCCTCGTCCCAGCGTTGAGCCGCATCCTCGATCGGCATCCCGGGACGCTGGAACTGCACGCAGAAGTCGAAGGTGGCCTCACGCCCGTCGAGATGCGCCTGCATTGCGTCGGACAGGTAGGACTCGCCCGGCTTCCTGGGCTTGCGGCTCCTGTACTTCGAAGTGGGCCGCAGGGAGTACTTCACCGCGCGGTCGGGGCCGAAGCGGTAGGGCGTGGTGCTCCAGTACCGGATGTCGAGGGGAGAGGTCGGATTCCCGCGCAGCTTCAGCAGCCCGAGAAGGGCACCGGCGTGGCCGGTGGCCGCGAACTTGGCCGCCAGCAGCAGTGGCGTGCTCTCGATCGTGTAGTAGACGGCGTCGCGGAACAGTGCCACGGTGCCGAGCGGCATCACCGGAGAGTCCAGCAGCACGAAGTCCTGCCCCAGCTCCGCGCCGGTCGTGGCGCCCTTGCCGCGCGGCGCCAGCAGCTTGATGGCGACACCGCGCGCGTCGGGCACCGCGTCGGACTGCACCGTGCCGCTTGAACTGGAGAATCGCACCCAGCAATTGAAGCTACGGGGCTTTCCGAACAAGCCGACCCGCAAGGCCTCGGGCAGGCCGGGCTCGATCCGGAAACGGCCCCTCACCAGGCCGAGCGTCTTCGGGTGCGCGTCGCGCAGCGTGCCGCCCTTGGCATAGTCGCGCGCCATCTTGCGGCGCAGGATCGCGATCATCTCCGTCGTCAGGGCGGCTTCGTTGGCTTCGCGTTTCTCAATGGGGCCGGATTTCACTGAGCGATCCTCTCTTCGTGGAACTGGCGCGCGCATGTTGTTCGCGCCCGATGGTGGTCTGGCAACGTCATGCTTCGACGGGTGCAGGACAACGTCAACTGCACACGTTGACTCAGTTGGTGCGGTGTCGCACACGCGGGTGGCGACTCCACGATCCTCGGTCGACTCAAACGCGACGGCTGCCTTTCGCGATCGCCGCGGCGACCGCATCCCAGGTTGCGTCGAACGCCTCGGGAGTGAAGCCGGCGCCCGACGGCAACCAGTTCGCCGTGCCCCCGCCCGCCAGCGTGTAGTGGCCGACCACGTCGAGGTGATCGGCGCGCGCGACGTGCAGGACCCGGCCATGCAGCTGGCTCAGCGTCGGCACGATGCCGTCGCTGATCTGCGGGGTCGCCTTGAAGCCGAGCCCGCGATCGAGCCGTCGCTGCGTCGCCTTCGTCGGCTTCGGATACGGATAACGCGGGTGCGGTCGCGCGGTCAGCACGTGCAGCAGCCTGAACAGCGAGCGCAGCACGACGTACTCGGGATCCACGAGTTCCTTCAGCCTGAACTCCTCGCGCGGCTTCGGCACGCCGGCGACGACGCAGCCGTAGTCGATGCCCGGGCTGTCCGCGACGGCGGCGTCGAACAGGTCGATCCCCTCCGGCGTCAGTTGCAGCACGGCGCCCTGGTCGCGCTCGATCTCGCCGAGGTACTTCCACGCCGGGTCGCTGCGGTCGAGTCGGATGCGGCGCAGCAGGCCCTCGGCGATGCGATCGAGCGGCGTATCCGCGCCGCCCAGCCAGTCGTCGAGCCGGGCGACCAGCGCGATCGCCTTCGCCGCGGCGAGGATGGCGCCGCGGCCCTGGCCCGACGTCGCCAGCGCGCTCAGCACCAGCAGCAGCGTCTGGCCCTGGATGGTCACGAAGTGATTGGCCAGCGGCGTGCCGTGGTGCGGCGTGGCCACGGAAATGGCCGTCCTCGTCAGGCCGGGCGATGCGCTCTTCCGAGTCGCCGCGCGCGATCTTGACGCCGGGCGTCAGCAGCATGCGCACGTCGAGGCCGCCGGTCGAGTGGCCGATGAAGTGCAGCTCGCGCGCGCGCAGGCCGCCGCTTGCGATCACCTGCCGGCGCAGCACGTCGGCGCGCCGCCGGATCGAGGCGGTCGGCTGGGTCGTGCACCGCACGATGCGGGCGTCGACGCCGCGCCGACGCAGCCCGCGGTCGAGCGAGCGCTCGACGTCGTCGAAGTAATTCACCGCGCCGACGGAGTCGAAGCCGAAGAAGCCCGGCACGCAGGAACACCAGTCGTTTCGTCATGGTCGACCGTGCGTTGGGGGCGGCGAACGGTCTACCCGCGAGCACCGTGGGATCGAACGCCGCCTCGCGACAGCTTAAGGCCTCTACTTCTTCGAGTCGCCGCCGCCTGGTTGACCCTGGCCGCCGTCCCGGGACTGTCCCTGGCCGGAACCCTTGCCTTGCGATCCCCTGTCTTGCGAACCCTTGCCCTGGGAGCCGCGGTAATCCTCCGGGGGTCTCGGTGCCGGCTGCTGCTGGTACTGCTGTTGCTGCTGACGTTGCTGCTGCTGCTGGCGCTGATAGGCCTCCTGTTGCCGCTGCTGGCGCTGCTGCTGCTGCTCCTGCTGCTGTTGTTGCTGGCGTTGTTGCTGCTGCAGTTGTTGTTGCTGCCGCTGGCTCTCGTAGTGCTGCCGGACCTCGACGTCACGCGGCTGGTACTTGTACTTCTGGCCCTGGAGCACGGCCTGCCGCTCTACGGTCGGATACTTGCTTCCTGAATACTGCCGCTGGTAGTCGGCAGCGGGGCGGGCGCCGGAGCAGCGCGACGGTCCCATTGGTCCCAACCGCTGCGGCGCTGGTTCCACTCGTGACCCCAGTGATGGCCCCAGCGCGGCGGCGCGATCCGCCTGCCACCCGCGGAAGTACGGCGGAGGCGCGGCGGTAGTAGCGCACCGGGACACGCAGCAGGAACACCGGAACCGCTTCCGGACCGATGCGCCCCCACGGTCCGTTGTACCAGGAGCTCGCATACCAGTTGTCGGACTGGTAGACCCAGTACATGCCGTCGTAGAAGAAGAAGTTCGTTCCATCGTGGCGCGTAGTAGACCGGGTAGCCGGGCACCGGACCAGTTGCGGGTATACGGGCAGGTTGATTCCGATGCGAGACTCCGGGCAGCCAGATACCGACGCTCACCTGGGCCGTCGCCGACGTCATCGAACCGACCACCAGGGCCAGCACCACCAATCCGTTTCGCAGTACGTGTTTCATCTTTGCGCTTTCATCTGGATCCCCGGGACGTGGTCATCCTTGCCGGAAAGTCGGCTGCGGGCCGAGTGCGGCCAAGGAATGGCGCCCGGCGGGCTGCACGACTGCGCTGCTCAGCGGCAACTACGCAGCCCGACATTCACAAACTAGCAACTGTGCCGGCGTCGGTCGGTGCGCCAGCGTACAAATGGAGCTCGAAACGGGCGTGCGCGCCGGCGGGAAGTGGCGACGCTTGACCGACGACGCGCAGCGCCGTCGCCGTCCGGCTAGCCTCGACATGTGGTCCGGGCGAAGCCGCCGGGCCGGACGACGGCGGCGCGCGAAGGGCGGCCTTCACCTGCAGCCCATGTACTACGGGGAACGATTCAACGCGGTCTCGCACCTGATCGGTGCCGTCCTGGCGCTGGCGGGCACGGTCGTCCTCGTGGTGCTCGCGGCGATCGGAGGCGACCCGTGGAAAGTGGTCGGCGTTTCGATCTATGGCGCATCGCTCGTGCTCATGTACAGCTCGTCGACGCTGTATCACGGCGTCCGGGGGAGGGCGAAGGATGTCCTGCGCAAGCTGGACCACCAGAGCATCTACCTGCTCATCGCCGGCAGCTACACGCCGTTCTGCCTGGTGACGCTGCGAGGGCCGTGGGGCTGGTCGCTGCTCGGGGTGGTCTGGGGGCTCGCCATCGTCGGCAGCCTGCAGGACCTGCGGCCGCGCAACGACGCCCGCGTCCTATCGGTCGTGATCTACCTGCTGATGGGCTGGGCGGCCGTCGTGGCGCTGGTGCCGATGCTGGATGCACTGGGCCGCGCCGGATTCGCGTGGGTCGCGTCGGGCGGGCTCTTCTACACGGTCGGCATCGTCTTCTATGCGCTCGACGCGCGCCTGAAGCATGCGCACGGCATCTGGCACCTGTTCGTGCTCGCCGGCAGCGCAGCGCACTTCATCGCGATCCTGGTCTACGTCGTCTGAAGCGCGCCGAGGCGCGGCCGTCGCAGCGGCCGGGTCCGATTCTCCCCCGGCCTTTCCGCGGCCCAGCGGCCGCCTATGTTCGATTGCGTACAGACGCCGAGGCGCCAGCCGCCTACGTTACGTATAGGCACGCAACGAGTCGGCATCTGCGGGCAGGCCGCCAGCGATGGGCGTTCAGCCGGTCCTCGCTGTGAACTGCCACGTGATGTAAACGGGAGAAACGAAATGCTATGGACCATTGCAGTCATCCTGCTCGTCCTGTGGGTTCTTGGGCTGGTCAGCTCGTACACGCTGGGTGGATTCATTCACGTCCTTTTGGTCGTCGCGCTCGTCGTATTCCTGGTTGGAATCATCCAGGGCCGACGCGTCTGATGACACCGTCATGGGCTGTGCGGGCGATGAGGCGTCGGCAACGGCGCTTCGGTCGGCCAGTCCACCCGGTGTGACAGTGGCTTCGGGTCGCGCGCTGCGTGTTCCGGAGGCGAGATTCCTCGAGCAGAAGGAGACGGAATGAATGCCATCAAGATTGCGGCGATCGCGCTGATCGTGGCCGGGGCCCTGGCCCTGGCGTACGGCGGCTTCAGCTACACGAAGGAGACCCACACGGGCAAGATCGGACCGATCGAGCTGTCCGTGAAGGAAAAGCAGACCGTCAACATTCCGCTCTGGGCGGGCGTGGGAGCGATCGTGATCGGTGGCGTGCTGCTGGTGGTCGGCGGAAAGCGGTAGTAACCTCCGACGCGCAGGCGCGCAGATCGGATGCGACCTGGCGATGACCCGCATGCAGATTCGTGTCGGCTTCGAGATCGAGTACGAGTGTCGCGACGCGACGCCGATGATCCTCGCGCTCAGCATCCACTACTCGCGGGCGTCCGACCTGGTGCGGCCGGATCATCTCGTCACGAACCCGGCGGTGCCGGTCACCGCCTACCGCGATCTCTTCGGCAACTGGTGCAGCCGTCTCGTGGCGCCGCCCGGGAGGTTCGTGCTGAGCACGGACGCCCTGGTCAACGACAGCGGCCTGCCAGATGTGGTCGCTGCGGAGGCCGCGCAGGTCCCGGTCGAGCACCTGCCCGAATCGACGCTGGTCTATCTGCTGGGCAGCCGCTACTGCGAGACCGACCTGTTGTCGGACATCGCGTGGCAGCGCTTCGGTGGCGGTCCCGACCGGATGGGCGCGGGTGCAGGCGATCTGCGACTTCGTCCACCGCCACATCGAGTTCGGCTATCCCCACGCGCGGAGCACGCGCACGGCCTGGGAGGCCTACCAGGAAGGCCGCGGCGTGTGCCGCGACTATGCGCACCTCGCGATCGCGTTCTGCCGCTGCATGAACATCCCGGCCCGCTACTGCACCGGCTACCTGGGCGACATGGGCACCGAGCCGCCGTACGGGACGATGGACTTCGCCGGCTGGTTCGAGGCCTACCTGGGTGACCGCTGGTACACCTTCGACGCGCGCAACAACACGCCGCGCATCGGCCGCGTCCTCATCGCGCGCGGCCGCGACGCCTGCGACGTCGCGCTGTCGAGCACCTTCGGGCCGAACACGCTGCAGCGGTTCAAGGTCTGGACCGACGAAGTCGTGGTGGCCTGAGTGCGCCGCGTGCACTGCGATTGCATCGAAAGTCGGTCGGAAAGGCCTGTCGCATGACCTACTGCGTCGGCGTCAAGCTCGACGAGGGGCTGATCTTCGCCAGCGACTCGCGCACGCATGCGGGCGTGGACAACTACGCCAAGTTCTGCAAGATGACGGTGTTCGAGCGCGCCGGCGACCGGGTGCTGGTGCTGCTCAGTTCCGGCGGCCTGGCCGCCACCCAGACGGTGATCAACGTGCTGCGCCAGCGGCCGGCGGCCGAGCCGCCGCACATCTGGAGCGTCGGCTCGATGTTCGACGTGGCCAACCTGGTGTCGGACGCGATGCGCGATATCGAGCGCCGCGACGGGCCGTTCCTGGAGACAGGCGGCCTGAAGTTCAACGCCTCGTTCATCCTCGGCGGGCAGATCGCCGGCGAAGCCATGCGGCTGTTCCGGATCTATGCCGAGGGAAACTTCATCGAGGCGGACACCGACACGTGCTTCCTGCAGACCGGCGAAGCCAAGTACGGCAAGCCGATCCTCGACCTGGCGGTGACGTCGAGCGCGACGATGGAGGACGCGACGAAGTGCGTGCTGGTGTCCTTCGACTCGACGATGATCAGCAACCTCTCGGTCGGGCATGCCGATCGACCTGCTGTGCTACGCGCGCGACAGCCTGCAGGTGACGATGAAGCGCCGGTTCGAGGCGGGCGACGTCTACTTCGAGGCGCTGACCCAGCAGTGGATCGAGGGCACGCGGAGGGTCTTCCACGAGTTGCCGCCGCTGGAGTGGTAGAGCGCGGCGTCGCGTCGTCCGTCGAGCACGCGCCGGAACCGCCTGCAGCGTTCAGCGATGCGACGCGCCGGCCATCGCCTTCTGAGCGAATCGATGAGCATCGCCTTCAGGCCTGCCCCAGAGGCTCGGCCTGCTCGACGAAGTGACTGGTTGACCTCGAGTTCGATGCCCACATAGGCCGCGTCCGGATGGCGCCTGCGCAGCGCTGCCGTCAGGCCGTCGCCGCGGCCACGGTACGGATAGTTGCGGCGCAGGCGCAGGTCCGGTGCCAGTCGCGCGAACACCCGCATCCAGGCGCGCGCGAAGGCCAATTCGCCCGGCGCCGAGGGTCGTACAGCCAGGCAACGTCGGCCTGCCGCGGCACTTCGCCGAGCGATCGGCGTGAAGCTGTGCGAAGCGACGTGGATCACCCGCCGGCCCGATGCGATGAGGCGTGCGATCTCGGCCTCGACCGCCTGGCGATGGGGCCGGTAGTGCGATCGACGAGGCTCTGCCCGGCGCGCCCGCGGCAGCGCGCGCGTGACTTCCGAGAACAGCTGCCGATGGCCGATCGAACGGTTCAGGTCGACCAGCAGTCGCGTCGTGGTCGCGGCGTGCAGCGGCAAGCGGAACGCGTCGGCCATCTGACGAGCGAGTTCCAGCGCGCCGGCGTCCCAGCCGCGGTGGCTGCCGAGCAGGGCTTCCCGGCCGGCGAAGAGCGCGGCATAGGCGTGCGGGACCTCGCTTCCACCGTGCTCGCAGGTGATGACGAGTTGATCGCCGCGTGGGTGGGTCAACGAAGCTCCAGTCGCCGCACTGGCCGCACGTCCGTCATCTGAATCACTTCTTGCTGTCGACCTTCCCGTCGCTGGACGATGGCGGCGCAGCTTCCGACGGAGTTGGATACTCGCCGCTGCTCGCGGAAGGAGTCTGCGCCTCCGTTGCCTTGCGGTCCTGGCAGGCCGCCAGCGCGGTAACCGCCACGATCGTGACGACCGCGATCGGACTCAGTAGGAATGTCGGATGCCTCATGGTGGACTCCTCGGTTCGCTGAGCAGGCGCCAGCCGCTGCATCGCAGTGACGGCCGGTGGCGACGGCTTTCCAGGCTGGCGTGAAGCGCAAGCATCCTCGTTGGTGTGGTGGCAGTCAGTGCGGTGGCGAACACGACCACATCGACCTGAACGCCACCGCACAGACCGCCTGAAGCCTGACACACAAACTGCGCCCATCGCACTGGGTACTTGCGGCGCGCGAATCCCCGCTGATCGAGAAGGCCCTTTGCAATGGACGAAGGAATGGACAACGGAACAATGGAAGTCGCAGCCTCGCTCGGCGCCGTCGCTGGAGGCGCCTCCGCCGGTCTGCTTCGAGAGAGCCCTGTCCTGGACATCGCGACGCAATCGGACGGAGAGCAAGGCATGTACTGGATCGACATCGGGCGGCATCCGACGGCGGCTCTCCCGCGCCGGCCTTCCCCTGAACGTGGGACGGGCGTCGATGCGATGGATCGGTTGCGCGTCGCGCGTCGGCGCGAGGGGGGCAGTACGGAAGCGCACTGACGCGATTTTCCGCGGCTCGCGCCGTCGCTATCTTGGCCACCGCTTCCTGGCAGACAGAGAGGTCCCGCGCTTCCCGGGCAGCCACTGTCGAAGGAGTGACTCGATGAGGAAGGAAATCCTGAACGACGGTCCGCGTGCCGCGAAGCCGAGTCCATCCGGAGCGCGGCGCCTCGACGGACGCAGCCGACGAGTCTTCGCTGCGGTGGCCGAGCCTCGGAGCACCGTATCCGATCCGACGGCATCGAACGCAGCGCAACTCGAGCGGGCGCTGGAAGTCAGCCGCGAGCGATTGAGGGCCGCGCTGTGCCGCATCGATGCTCTCGAGACGGAAGGCCTGCTTTTCAAGCACCAGGTGGCCCTGCTGCAGCGAATGGTCGCGCAGGCGCGCCAGTTCGCCTGTCACGACGAGCTGACCGGGCTTCCGAATCGCCGCCTGCTACAGGACCGGTACAACCAGGCCGTGGCGCTGGCGGCCAGACGCGGCCGGCGCGTGGCGCTGCTGTTCCTGGACCTGAACGGATTCAAGAAGGTCAACGACGTGCATGGGCATGCTGCGGGAGACAGCATCCTGCAGCAGTTCGCAACGCGCCTGCGTGCCTGCATCCGAACGTCCGACACCGCGTGCCGTTACGGCGGCGATGAGTTCGTCGTGCTGCTGCCCGAGCTGGAAGGGCGGGAGAGTGCGGAAGCGGCGGCAGAAAAGATCCGCGATCGACTTGCCATCCCTTACATCGTCGACGGCGTGGAGATCGCGGTCACCGCCAGCATCGGGGTGGCGGTCTATCCGGTCGACGGACGCGAGTACGGCGACCTGATGCGCGTCACGGACGGCTTCATGTATCGCGACAAGTCGCGCGATGCCGCGCGGCGTTCGACGGCACCGCAGCCTGCTTCAGCGGCATGAGGCAAGGTCTGTCGCGGCCTGCCTCGTCTACACCATCCGCTCCGGTCGCACCCAGTCGTCGAACTGGGTGGCGGTCACCGCGCCGAGCGCCAGGGCCGCCTCGCGCAGCGAAGTCCCGTCGGCATGGGCCTTCTTCGCGATCGCTGCCGCCCGGTCGTAGCCGATGTGCGGGCTGAGCGCGGTCACGAGCATCAGCGATTGCGACAGGAGCGACGGCGATGCGCTGACGGTCGGGTTCGATGCCACGCGCGCAGTACGCGTCGAAGCTCGCCATCGCGTCGGCCAGCAGCCGCACGCTCTGCAGGAAGTTGTGGGCGATCACCGGCTTGGCGGTGTTCAGTTCGAACTGGCCCGAAGCGCCGCCGATCGCCACGGCCACGTCGTTGCCCATCACCTGGGCCGCAACCATGAGGAGCGCCTCGCACTGGGTCGGGTTGACCTTGCCGGGCATGATCGAGCTGCCGGGTTCGTTCTCCGGCAGGCGCAGCTCGCCCAGGCCGCAGCGCGGGCCGGACGCCAGCCAGCGCACGTCGTTGGCGATCTTGGTCAGCGCCACCGCCAGCGCCTTCAGCGCCCCGTGGGCGTGCACCAGCGCGTCGTGCGCGGCGAGCGCCGCAAAGCGGTTCGATGCGCAGCGAAACGGCAGGCCGGTATCGGCCGCCAGACTCGGCCGCGACGCGCTCGCCGAACTGCGGGTGCGTGTTGAGCCCGGTGCCGACCGCCGTGCCGCCGATGGCCAGTTCGTGCAGCGGTGCCAGGCCGGTCGCGATCGCCTGCGTCGGCCAGATCGAGCTGCGCCACCCAGCCCGAGAACTTCCTGCCCCAGCGTGAGCGGCGTGGCGTCCTGCAGGTGGGTACGGCCGATCTTCACGATGTCGGCGAAGGCCGCCGACTTGTCGGCGAGCGTCCGGCGCAGCCCGCGCAAGCGCGGGCAGGAGGTCGTGGACGATCGCGGTCACCGCCGCGACGTGCATCGCGGTCGGGATCACGTCGTTCGACGACTGGCCCAGGTTGACGTGATCGTTCGGGTGCACGCGGCGCGCACTCGCCCCGTTCGCCACCCAGCAGCTCGGACGCCCGGTTGGCCAGCACCTCGTTCATGTTCATGTTGGTCTGCGTGCCCGAGCCGGTCTGCCAGACCGAGAGCGGGAATTCGCCTGCATGCGCACCCGCCAGCACCTCGTCCGCGGCCGCGACGATGGCCTCGGCCAGCGCGTGCTTCGAGCAAGCCAAGCTCGCCGTTGACGCACGCCGCGACGCGCTTGACGCGCGCCAGCGCCATCAGCAGCGCCTCGGGCATGCGCTCGGTGGAGATGCGGAAGTGCAGCAGCGAGCGCTGCGTCTGCGCGCCCCACAGCGCGCTGGCAGGCACCTCGATGTCGCCGAACGCGTCGTGTTCGATTCGAGTGGTGGTCATGGCAATTCCTCGACGTCAATGTTGATGCTGTCGTCAGGACAATGTTCCACTTCGCAAGGTCATGGATACGCCTTGCAGGCGTGGCTCACCGCGCCCACACTGGAACGATAGCTGCCAATCCTGAGCGCTGCCTTCGCAGAATCGGTCGGCCCGGGAGTGGTGGCGTGTTCGAAAACCCGGCCTGGAGCAAACCGCATGACTGACTTCGTTCTCGTTCATGGCGCATGGCACGGCGCCTGGTGCTGGCGCAAGATCCTGCCGTCGCTCTGGGCCAGGGGCCATCGCGCATTCGCCGTGACGCTGACCGGGGTCGGCGACCGCGAGCACCTGATGTCCTCTTCCATCCGGCTCGCGACTCACATCGACGATGTGGCATCGGTCATCGAGGCGGAAGAACTCGCGCGCGTCGTCCTCGTGGGGCACAGCTATGCCGGGCTGCTGATCACGGCCGTGGCGGATCGCTACGCGGAGCGCGTTGCCCGGCTGGTCTACGTCGATGCCATCGTTCCCCGCAGTGGCGAGAGCTGGTCGAGTTCCCACGACGAGAGCGCGCGGCAGGCCCGCCGCGCAGGCATCGCGCGCGACGGCGTCATTCCGCCGCCGCCGGCGTCGGCCTTCGGACTGGCCGGCGAGGATGCGGCGTGGGTGGACCGGCGCCAGAGACCGCAGCCGGGCGGGGTGTATGACGACGTGCTGCAGTTCGACGAAGCGCGCGTGGCGAGCCTGCCTCGCACTTTCGTGGACTGCACCGCGCCGGCCCTTCCGGCGATCGAGAAGGCGCGCCGGCGGGTGCGTTCCGAACCGGGCTGGCAGGTGATCGAGATCGCCACCGGCCACGATCCGATGATCAGCGCGCCCACCCAGTTGCTGGACATCCTAGAGCAGGCAGGAGGTTCAAGCTGAGGCTGTCCTGCGCCACTGCAGCAGCCCGTCGATGCTGAAGATCGCGAGCGCGATCCATATCGCGCCGTAGGCGAGCAGCTTGTCGGTCCCGAACGGCTCGTCATAGAGCTGAACGCCGATGAGCAGCTGCAGCGATGGGCCGACATACTGGAGGATGCCGAGCGTGGCAAACGGGATGCGCCGCGCGCCAGCGGCGAAGAACAGCAACGGCACGGCGGTGATCGGTCCGGCGAGCAGCAGCCAGGCCACGAGCGTGGGGCGGCCGTCGCTGAAGGCAGCGACCAGTTCGCTCTGATGATGAAGGCCGAGCCACGCGAGGTAGGCGAGCGCGGCGGGGGCGAGCAGGGCGGTCTCGACGGCCAGCCCCTCGATGGCGCCCAGGGGCGCGCGCTTGCGCAGCAGGCCGTAGAAGGAAAACGAGATCGCGAGACTGAGTCCGATCCACGGGAGTTCGCCCGCGCTCCACGTCAGCCAGGCCACTGCGAGGGCCGCCAGCACGACGGCCACCCAGTGGGCGGGCCTCAGCCGCTCGTGCAGGAACACCGCGCCGATGAGGACGTTCAGCAGCGGATTGATGAAGTAGCCCAGGCTCGCATCGACGATGCGTCCGGAATTGACCGCCCAGATGTAGATGAGCCAGTTGATCGAGACCGCCACCGCGCTCAGGACAAACCAGCCGATGGGCGGGCGGCTCCTCAGCAACTCGCGCGGCCACCGCGTCCCGCGCAGGATGGTCAGCAGCGCGGCGACGAACACGAGCGACCAGAGCATCCGGTTCGCCAGCACTTCGAGCGGAGCGACGCCCTGCACCTGCTTGAAGTAGAGCGGGAACACGCCCCACATCAGGTAGGCGGTCAGGGCGAAGACGACGCCGCGGGACACTTGAATGGACTCCGTCCAGATTGGTTCGATGCCTTGGCCGTCTCGGTCAGGGCGCAACCGTCCTTCGAGCCACGCGCAGGATGGTAGACGGCGGACGTTCGGCCGCCCTCAACTGGCTGGCCGCACCATCCGGCCCGCACGAATGCGATGAACTGCGCCAGAGTGCGATGGACGGCGGGCTTTCCCGCATTGTCCGATGCAAAATCGCCGCCATCTTCCGCACTCGATGCCATCCACAGGAACCTGCCCATGAACACTGCCGACCAGAACGCCCTGCTGACGATTGCCCTGCTGGCCGCCTTCGCCGACGGCGGCAAGGGCGACGCGGAGCGCGCCGAGGTCAGGCGCGTGGCCGAGTCGCTGGGCGATGCGCAGATCAACATGGCGGCGCTGTATCAGGACGTGCTGCTCAAGCGCGCCACCGTCGCGAGTGCCGCCGCGGCCTTGTCGTCGCCGGAGCTCAGGCAGCTTGCGTTCGAGTTGGCCGTGGGGGTGTGCGACGCCGACGGCCTGCGCAACGAGGCCGAGACGCGCTTTCTTGCGGAACTGGGCCAGGCGCTCGGGCTCACGCTGCCGCAGATGGCCGAGCCGGCGGCCACGGCCGATGCGCTCGCGACGATGCCGCTGGAGGACATCGTCGGCAAGCCAGCCGGGGCGGCGGCCGCGACGGCTGCCACGGCGGCGGCAGCGAGCGCGGGACCGGTCGTCGCCAGCGTCGCGTCCCGCAGCGACGCCGAGCTCGACAAGATGATCCTCAACTACTCGATCCTGAACGGGGCGCTGGAGCTGCTGCCGCAGTCGATGGCGAGCATGGCCATCATTCCGCTGCAGATGAAGATGGTCTATCGGATCGGCACGGCGCACGGTTACGAGCTCGACCGCGGCCACATCAAGGACCTGCTGGCCACGATGGGCGTGGGACTGACTGGCCAGTACCTCGAGGAGATCGGCCGCAAGGTGATTGGCGGGCTGCTGGGCAAGGTCGCGGGCCGGATGGCCGGCGGCCTCGCGCGCGGTGCGACCGGTGCGGCGTTCTCGTTCGCGACGACCTACGCGCTGGGGCAGGTGGCCAGGCGCTATTACGCCGGCGGCCGCACCATGTCCACACAGACGCTCAAGGACGCTTACGCCGCGACGTTCGCCCAGGCCAAGGGACTGCAGGCGCAGTACGCGCCGCAGATCGAGCAGCAGGCGCGCACGGTGGACGTCGGCAAGATCGTGCAGATGGTGCGCGCCAGCTGACGCGCTGCCGTCAGGAGCGGCGGCGCTCGATCTCCGGCCGTGCCCTGGCCCGTTCGGGTTCCTGCGCCCGCTGCGTCAGCGAGGGCGCATCGGCCAGGGTTCCGCTCACGCCGCCGTGCGCGCTGCGGTGCGGCGCCGGGCGGGCCGTGCCGGCGCGACCTTGCGCGGGCTCGTTTTGCGGGCGGCCGGCTGCGCCCGCTTCGACGACCCGGCCGCCGCGGCCTTCGATACCCGCGCGCCGTGCACCGGCAGCACCTTGCGCAGCAGCGCCTCGCAGTCGGCCTGCAGCATCACGCGCGGCACCGGATAGTTGGCATCGGCCTCGCTGCAGGCGGCTTTGGCCAGGGCCGGGATGTCGGCCTCGCGCAGCGCCTCCAGCGTGCGGGGGATGCCGACCGTGCGGCTGAGGGTGTCCACGCCGTCGAGGAACTTGCGCGCGAGCGCCTCGCGCGAATCGCCGGGGCGACCCACCTTGGCGTGCAGCGCCAGCGTAGCCAGCCGGCCGATCCTTGCGCTGGCCGAGAAGCGCAACACGTGCGGCAGCATGATGGCGTTGGCCAGGCCATGCGGCGTGTGGTACTTGCCGCCGAGCTGGTGTGCAATCGCGTGCACGTTGCCGACGTTGGCGCGGGTGAATGCCATGCCGGCGTAGGTGGAGGCCAGCGCCATCTGCTCGCGGGCTTCCAGGTCGTCGCCGCGCTCATGGGCGCGCGGCAGGTTCCCGAAGATCATTGCCACGGCCGCGAGCGCCATGCGGTCGGTGAACTCGGTCGACCAGTCTCCGAGGTAGGCCTCCACCGCGTGCGTCAGCGCGTCCATGCCGGTGGCCGCGGTCACCGCCGGCGGCAGTCCGGTCATCAGCAGCGGGTCCAGCGCAGCCATCTGCGGCACGATGCGCGTGTCGGCGATCACGAGCTTGCGCTCGTGCGCGGGGTCTGAGATCACCGCGGCGACCGTGACCTCGGAGCCGGTGCCGGCGGTGGTCGGAACCGCGTACAGCGGCGGCGGCGCATGCAGGCCCTTGAAGTAGCCGACCAGCTTGCGCGGGTGCTTGTCGTTCGCGGCGGCCAGGCCGATCGCCTTGGCGGCATCCATCACCGAGCCGCCGCCGAAGGCGACGATCGCGTCACAGCCCTTGCGGCGGTACAGGTCGATGCCTTTCTCGATCAGCGGAATCGGCGCATCCGGCGTGATCTCGTCGTAGACGAGCACGGCCGTGCCGCCGGCCTGCAGCGCGTCAAGGAAGGACTTCATCAGGCCGAGCTTCGCGATGAGGCCGTCGCTCACGACGAGGATCTTGCGGTGGCCGAAGGCGCCGATTGCCTGGCCCAGCCGCCCGCTCGCGCCCGGGCCGACCAGCAATGTCGGCTGCGGGATCGGCAGCAGGCGCGTGGCCACGCCGGCCGCCTTCTTGACCACGGGCAGCCCGACTGTGCGGGTCAAGTCACCAAGCCTGTTTGTCATCAAGTGTCTCCGTATTCACTGTGCTTGACTGCGAGGTGCAGGCGCGCTCCAAAGCGCAACGCTGGCCTTGTCAGCCTGCCGCGCGCAGTCGAGTCTGCTCAGGAGACACCCGTCCGTCACGGAAAAATCATGAAAAACGTGATCAGCATCAGCCTCGGCGCGAGCAGCCAGGACTTCAGGTTCACCGCCCGGTTCCTCGGCGAGCAGCTGACGGTTCGGCGGATCGGCACCGACGGCAGCCTGGCCACGGCGGCGAAGCTGGTCAGGCAGTGGGACGGAAAGGCCGATGCGATCGGCCTGGGCGTGGCCAAGGAGGGCAACGGCGGCGGCTGGCTGCGGCGGCAAGCGAAGGACGCGGCCCGGCTCGCGGCCAAGGTCAAGGCGGGTCCGGTCACGAGCGGCGAGCGGCTGGGCGAGATCTTCCTCGAGTGGGCCGTGCGCCACGCGCAGATCGCGCTGGGCCAGTATTTCAACAACGCCAAGGTGCTGTTCTTCTCGGGCATCGCGAACCAGAAGCTGGCCGCTTCGATGGCCGAGTACACCGACAACTTCCAGTTCGCCGACCCGGTGCTGCAACTGGGCGTGCCCAAGCTGCTGACCTCGCTCGATGCGCTGGCGCTCTACCAGCGCGGCGCGCACTACGTGTCGGGCTGGGAACCGCCGCGCCTGCTGGCCGACGGCGTGCTGCGCGACTGGAGCAGGTACGTGCTCAGGAAGGCGATGCAGAACGCCACCGTGATCGTCGCCCCGGTGCACGAGCTGGACGACTTCGGCCTCGAGGAACTGGCCGGCAAGACCATCATCACCAGCACGGTCAACGACGAGCGAGTCGAGCAATTCCGCGACAAGGGCGTCAACCTGATCGTCGACGCCGCGCCGTTCCTGTTCGACCACGTTCTTGCGCCCAACCTGCTGGACGCGATGATCATCGCCGCCACCGGCAAGCAGCCGGACGAACTGCTCGAGGACGACTACCTCGAGATCATCACCGACCTCGGCATCGAGCCGCGCATCATCTATCCGAACGGCTTCCGCCGCATCAACCGCTTCGCCTTCGTGATCCACCCGCTGTCGCAGGAGTACTTCAAGACGGTCAGGGAGATCGACCTGCTGTCGCGCGTGTCGCCGCCGGTGTTCATGGATTCCCTCGAGAAGATCATGGCCTACGCGCCACCGTTCGTGTACTCGCACGTCACCGGCATCCGCTCGCCCACCGGCGTGGAGGCCGAGGGCTGGCTGATCTCGGTCGGCGGCACGCCGCGCGAGATCATGAGCCGCAGCCCCGAGTTCACCTACCGGCGGCTGCTCGACGCGGCCAGGATCGCCAGGAAGCTCGGTGCGCAGATCATGGGCCTGGGGGCGTTCACGAAGGTGGTGGGCGACGCCGGCGCCACGGTGGCCAAGCGCGCGCCGCTGCCCATCACGACCGGCAACAGCTACTCCGCCTCCGGCGCGCTGTGGGCCGCGCATGACGCCGTGCTCAAGCTCGGCCTGGTGCCGCGGCCGAACGGCAGGGAGAAGGTGAAGGCCAAGGCGATGGTGGTGGGGGCCACCGGTGCGATCGGCTCGGTGTGCGCGCGGCTGCTGGTCCAGGTGGCGGAGGAGGTCTACATGGTCTCGCCCGAAACCGCCAAGCTGCTGGCGCTGAAGGAGTCGATCCTGAAGGAAACACCGCACGCGAAGATGTTCCTGTCGGCGCGCGCCGACAAGGACATTGCCGACATGGACATGATCGTCACCGCCACCTCGGGCGCCGGCAAGAAGATCCTCGACATCATGAAGGTCAAGCCCGGCTGCGTCATCACCGATGTCGCGCGGCCGCTGGACCTGCCGCCGGAAGAGGTGGCCAGGCGACCCGACGTGCTGGTGATCGAGTCCGGCGAGATCGAGCTGCCGGGCGACGTGTCGATGAAGAACATCGGCCTGCCGAAGAACGTCGCCTACGCCTGCCTGGCCGAGACCATCGTGCTGGCGCTCGAAGGCCGCTTCGAGAACTTCACGGTCGGCCGCGCGATCGAGTGGGAAAAGGTGCGCGAGATCTACAAGCTGGGGCTGAAGCACGGCATGAGGCTGGCCGCGATCTCGGGGGTGAACGGGCCATTCTCGGACGACGACATCGCGCGCGTGCGTGGCCTCGCAATCGCCGAGCGGGCGCGCCGCGCACGGGCGCACGCCCGCGCCGGGACCCGCGCGAAGAAGGCCGGCGCGGCCCCGCGTAGTGCAGCGGCAGGTTCCAAGCGCGGTGCCGCCCCGAAAACCTCGCCTGCGCGAGCGCCCGCATCAAGGGCGCGTACCGCCAAGGCCCGGCTCGCAGGGTGATCGTCCGGAACCGCCCGCACTCGTCGTTGCGCTGAATCGACAGGGGGCCGCCCTGCCGGCGGCAGCGCGCCTAGACTGCGATCGTTCTGGAAGTCACGCATGCAGGGTGCCGCGTGCACCCGAACTCAAGTGAGGCGCAGGTGAACGATTCTGTTGCTGTGATCGGCCTGGGGGCGATGGGTCTGGGCGTGGCCCAGTCGCTGCGCCGCGCCGGGTTCCATGTCCGCGCCTGCGACGTTCGCGTCGAGGTCGCCCAGAAGTTTGCGGCGGAAGGCGGCACGGCCTGCGCAACGCCGGCCGAGGCGGCAGTCCGCTGCGGACATCGTCGTGAGCGTGGTGGTCAACGCTTCGCAGACCGAGGGCGTGCTGTTTGGCGAAAATGGTGCGGCCCGGGCGATGAGCAAGGGCAGTCTCTTCGTGATGTGCTCGACGGTCGATCCGAACTGGTCGATCGCACTCGAACAGCGGCTGGCGGACCTCGGACTTCTGTACCTGGATGCGCCGATTTCCGGCGGGGCGGCGAAGGCGGCGGCCGGCACGATGACCATGATGACGGCGGGCCGGCCAGAGGCCTATGCGAAGGCCGGGCGTGCGCTCGATGCGATGGCCGCCAACGTTTACCGGCTGGGTGACTGCGCCGGCAACGGAAGCAAGGTGAAGATCATCAACCAGCTGCTGGCCGGAGTGCATATCGCGGCCGCGGCCGAGGCGATGGCGCTGGGCTTGCGCGAAGGGGTCGATCCGCAGGCGCTCTACGAGGTCATCACGCACAGCGCGGGAAACAGCTGGATGTTCGAAAACCGGATGGCGCACGTCCTGGCAGGCGACTATGCGCCGCTGTCCGCCGTCGACATCTTCGTCAAGGACCTGGGCCTGGTGCTCGATACGGCGCGGGCCACCAGGTTCCCGCTGCCGCTTTCTGCGACTGCGCACCAGATGTTCATGCAGGCCTCGTCGGCCGGGCATGGGCGAGAGGACGACTCGGCCGTGATCAAGATCTTTCCCGGGATCCGTTTGCCGGCCAAAGCCTGAAGCAACGCGGTCCGCTGTCCAATACCCCCCATGCGAAATCTGATCAGGAAGTTCCAGTCGTACTGGCTGGCCGATGCCAGCTTCGTCACCTTGCTGGTCATGCTCATTGCCGCGGTATTCGTGCTCCCGGTGATCATGGAGATCAGTGGTCACGGAGTGCTGCTGTTCAACATACTTCTGCTCAGCGTGTTCTTCTCGGGGATCTTCTCGACGCGCAGCGTGGGGCTCATGTCCCTCTCGGCCATCCTGTTCGGGATTCACCTGACATTGCGGCTCATTCGCTTCGGAGAGAACCCGTATTCATTCTTCGTACTGGAGAATGTCATCGGCATCGCAAATGCGCTGGTGTTCATCTTCATCAACCTCCGACTGCTGTTTCGCGACGAGATCGTGAACGCTTACCGGATCGTCGGAGCGGTCAATGTCTACCTCCTGCTGGCACTGATGGGAGCGCTGGCCCTGGAAGTCATTCATGCCGCGACCGGAGCTTCCATCGGCGGCAACGTCGTGCTGAGCGGGAAGGACGATGACTATGTTCACTTCATCTACTTCAGCCTGGCTTCGCTGACCACCGTGGGCTACGGAGACATCTTTGCCGTGAACACCTCCGCCAGGATGCTGGCCACCTTTCTGTCGACGCTGGGCGTCCTGTTTCCCGCGATCGTCATCGCCCGCCTGGTCGGGCTGGCTTCCAGCCGGAGTTGACCGGCATTGACCACCTCTTCTGGCCAAAGCGCGATGCTGAGCGGGATCCGAAGCGCGGCGATCGACAGACAGAGGAAGCCGGGTCTCTGATCGGCCGACGGGCCATGCGTTCGAGCGGCGCGTGCGCCATGTCCGACACGCCGACCCGCCAGACGACCGAAACCGGCGCACCTCCGCAGGACTTCTCGAGGTGCCACGTCGGGTTCGTGACGGTGCTCGAAACTCTTGCGCGCAGCTCGGCTGGCGCGAAAGCGGCATCCTGTCCATCGGAGGCATTGAACCGACGTGCGTCGCGCTGCACCTCGTTCCCGGAGCGAGCGTCCTCGGGGCGATACTGATGACCGGACTGCTCGTCGGCGCCGTAGCCACGCCCTTGCGCGCCGACAGCCTCCTGTTCACGCATGTCTGGCTGCACCTCGGTACGCGATGTGGGCTGGGCTCTGGGTGCGAGACCCCATGGTGCGCGGGTTCTTTCCCTTGCAGTCGATGGCTGGCTGAATGCCAAACAGTAGCGGCCCCGAGAGGCCGCTTCTTCAGTTCGTGGTCGGTGGCTGTTCCACCGCGGGCCGGCGGTCGTTGCGACCGGCGCGGGCGGCTCAGATGGCCGTCTTCGGTGGGAGCAGCCGCTCGTACTCGTCCTTGACCACCGCGTAGCACTCGCAGGCGCGCTGCTCGACACCCGCGCGGTCCATCACCCTGATGTGGCCGCGTCGATACTCGATCAAGCCGTCCCGCTGCAGGTTGCCGGCGGCCTCGGTCACGCCTTCGCGGCGCACGCCCAGCATGTTGGCGATCAGCTCCTGGGTCATCACGAGTTCGTTGGACTGGAGCCGGTCGAGACTGAGCAGCAGCCAGCGGCACAGCTGCTGGTCGAGCGAGTGATGCCGATTGCACACCGCCGTCTGCGCCATCTGCGTGATGAGCGCCTGCGTGTAGCGCAGCAGCAGGTGCATCACCGGGCCGGCCCGGTTGAACTCCTGCATCATCAGGGCGGACCGCAGCCGGAAGCCGTGGCCCGCGCTCTGCACGACGGCGCGGCTCGTCGTCGACTCGCCGCCCATGAAGAGCGACACCCCGACCAGGCCTTCGTTGCCGACGACGGCGATTTCCGCGGAGGCGCCGTCTTCCATCACGTACAGCAGCGACACGATCGCCGTGGTCGGGAAGTACACATGGCTCAGCTTCGCGCCCGACTCGTACAACGACTTGCCGAGCGGCATGACCACCGGCTCGAGATTCGGTTGCCAGCGAGCCCACTCCGCGTCCGGCAGGGCGGCCAGAAGGTGGTTCTGGCGTGGATCGGCGGCATGAGCCAAGGCATGCTCCAGGGAAGTTCAAGGTGGGCGCCGAATCGATCCAGGCGAGCGCGGCTTGTACCCAGATGAATGACTATAGGCGTTCAGGCCGCCTTTGTACGCGAGCGAACAGACTGCAAGGCAGCCGGCGTGGACGATGGCACCATTGCCATCACTGCATCGACGACGACATGAAGACATCGACAACGCGTGCTCCGGCGAGTCTTCCGCGCGCGGAGAGCGATCTGGTCGCCGAGGGCGGGAACGTTCTCGCGTCCGACGACGCGCCCGTCAGCCCCTCGGAGATTACGTACGCACCAGCACGCCGTCTGCACTTGAGCAAGTCGGGCCGGTGGGTCGCGAGAGCGGTCAAGTCCTGACGTGGCCTCGCCCGTTCCCGAGCAGCCGCTTACCTCGGCGCACTCCGTGGCGGCGGCGCCCGCTGCCGCCGTGGCGGACGTCGCGCACGTCACCTTGCCGGCCACGCACACGCCCGTGGAGGCGCGCGGACTCGCGGTCGCCCTGCTGGCGAGTCTCGCCGCCGTCTTCGCCTTGTCGTGGGCACAGACATTCCTCGTGCCTCTGCTGGTGGGCGTTGTCATCACCTATACGTTGAGTCCGGTCGTGTACTGGCTCGAGCGGCTGAGGATTCCGCGCGTCGTCGGGACCGTCCTGGTCATGTCGGGCGTCGTCGCGGCCCTTGCCCTGAGCGCCTATTCGCTGCGTGGACAGGTACAGACCATCATCGAGCAACTGCCGGTCGCGACGGCAAAGCTATCGACCTCGCTGGTGCAACTGCAAAGGAGCCAGCGCGGCAACCTGCAGAAGATCCAGAGCGCAGCGAAGGACGTGGAAAGCGCCACGACGGCGGCCGTCGAGGGATCGACCCGCAAGCCGGCCACGCACGTGATCGTCGATCCACCGAAGTTCAGGCTCAGCGACTTCCTCTGGGAGAGTTCGCTCGGCGCGATCGGCGTGGCGGGACAGGCGGCGATGGTGGCGTTTCTCGTGTTCTTCCTGCTCCTCGGTGGCGACACGTTCAAGCGCAAGCTCGTCCGGCTCGCCGGACCCACGCTGTCGAGGCAGAAGATCACGGTCAAGATCCTCGACGACATCAACGGCGCGATCCAGAAGTACATGCTGGTGCTGGTGGTCACGAACCTGATCGTCATCCTGCTCAGCTGGATGGCGTTCCACTTCATCGGGCTCGACAACGCGGGCGCCTGGGCCGTCGCGGCCGGGGTGCTGCACATCGTTCCCTATCTCGGTCCCGCGGTGGCCGCCGGAGCGATAGCCGTGGCGGCGTTCGTCCAGTTCGACTCCGCCGCGATGGCGCTGCTGGCAGGCGGCGCCTCGCTCGCCATCGCGACGCTGGTCGGGATCGTGGTGACCACCTGGATGACGGGACGCATCGCGAAGATGAACGCTGCTGCGGTGTTCATCGCGCTGCTGTTCTGGGGCTGGCTGTGGGGCATCTGGGGGATGCTGCTCAGCATCCCGATCATCGTCATCACGAAGGCGGTGGCGCAGCACATCGAGCCGCTGCATCCGCTGGCGGAACTGCTGGGGGAGTGAGACCCTGGATCCGCGACCGATGGCCCGAGGTCGGGCGGGCCCGGGAGCGGGGCGGACGGCGCGGAGTATCCCGCAGGCCGCCGCTCGCTTGCTGCTTCTTACTTCTTGTCGTCCTTGCTGACCTCGTGGCCGATGACGCCGCCGACGACGGCGCCGCCCACGGTCCCGATGGCGCTGCCGCCGGTGAGGACCGCTCCTCCAACCGCTCCGGCGCCTGCACCGATGGCGGTGCCCTTGTCCTGCTGCGACATCCCGGCGCAACCCGCAAGTCCGAGCAGCGCGGTGGCCGCAACGGCGCTAACTAGCCATTTCTGCATTGATTTCATCTGGCACTTTCCTGTTCATTCAGTTTCAGCTGACGGCGGTTGCCGGGCGTGCGGACTGCGCCTACTTGACGAGCATGTCGTTCTTGACCGACTTCACGCCGCCGACAGTGCGCGTGACCTCGACCGCCTTGGTGGCTGCTGCAGGTGATGCGACGAAGCCGCTCAACTGCACGACGCCCTTGAAGGTCTCTACGTTGATCTCGGCGACCTTCAGGGTGGGCTCGTTCAGGATGGCCGACTTCACCTTGGTCGTGATCACCGTGTCGTCGACGTATTCGCCCGTGCCTTCCGTGGTGGACGTGGACGCGCACCCGGCGACGCCGGCCAGGGCGAACGCCAGAACGGCTGCAGAGATGAAGCTCCTTGATTTCAGCATTTTCGATACTCCGGTTCGGTTGGTCGATCGGACCTTAACGCCCCGGGTCGTTGCGGTCGGTACGGTGGCGAACATAGGCCGCTCGCTTCGTGAGACTTGTACGACTACGTACGCTGCCGAACAAACAAGTCGACGAATGCGACCTACATTGACCCATCGTGCGAAAGATCCGCCCGCCGAAGCGGGCGGGCGACTCGCGCATGCATCGACGTGGAGCCCGCCCCATGACCACCGCACCGATCCATACCCAGTTCAGCGCCGCGCCGCCGAACCGGCTGCTTGCCTCGCTGCCGCCGCGCGAGTGCGGTCGCCTGCTGGCGGCCTGCGATCCCGTTGAGCTGGAACTCGGGGTCGTCCTGGTCGAACCGGAAGCGCGCATCCGCGACGTCTATTTCCCGACGGACAGCTTCGTTTCGCTGTCGATTCCCGTCGACGGCAAGAACCCCCTCGAGGTCGCCATGGTGGGCAACGAGGGGATGGTCGGCGCGCCGCTGATTCTCGGAGTGCACCGCTCCGAGTTGCGGGCGATGGTGCAGGGCGCCGGTCCGGCATGGCGGATGAACGCAAGAGCGTTTACGCGCGAGCTGGGTGCGAGCGCGGTCCTGCGCATCGCGCTGCATCGGTACCTGCAGGTGCGGATGGCCCAGTTCGCGCAGGCCGCCGCCTGCACCCGCTTCCATCTCATCGAAGGGCGGCTCGTCCGCTGGCTGCTGATGACGCAGGATCGCGCGCACCACAACGAGTTTCACGCGACCCACGAGGGGCTCGCCCGCATGCTGGGCGTGCGCCGGGTCGGGGTCACCCGCGCCGCCAATGCGCTGCAGAAGCGCAAGCTGATTCGCTACCACCGCGGCGAGGTCACGATCCTGAACCGCGCAGCGATGGAAGCGGCCTCCTGCGGCTGTTACCAGGCGGACTTGCGCGTGTACGCGACGCTGCTGGCAGACGCGTAAGGCGCAGCGGCACCGGCCACGCTACCGGCGATGCTGCCGGATCACCGCACCGGCGCGGCGTCGATGCGCGCGAACGGCGCGGTGGACGAGGCGAGCACCTTGTCGATCCGGTGCTTGTCCATGTCGACGATCTCGAAGCGCCAGCCCTGCCAGTCGACGATGTCGCCGACCGACGGTACGCGACCGAGCAGCAGCATCATCATCCCGGACAGGGTGTTGTAGCGCCCGAGTTCTTCCTCCGGCGCGGTACCGAAGCCGAGGCGGTCCTTCAGCTCCGGGATCGGGATGAGGCCGTCGAGCAGCCACGAGCCGTCGGCGCGCTGCACCGCCCACGCGTCCTCGCCGCGCGGCGTCTTGAACTCGCCGGCGATCGACTCGAAGAGGTCCTGCAGCGTGACCAGACCCTGCACCTCGCCGTACTCGTCGACGACGAGCGCGAGATGGCTGGTCGACGAGCGGAAGTTCTCCAGCAGTTCCATCCCGGTGAGCGACTCCGGCACGTAGACCACGGGATCGATCGCCGTCGCGATGTCGGCCGCCTCGCCACGGATCGTCTGGTGCAGCAGGCGCCGGGCGCTCGCGATGCCGACCACGTCGCGCAGGCCAGCCCGGCATACCGGGAAGCGCGAGCGCTCGGACTCCAGCACCTTGCGCAGGTTCTCTTCGCGCGAGTCCTCGAGGTCGAGGTACACGATGTCCGAGCGCGGCGTCATCAACGACGCGATCTGCCGGTCGTCGAGGCGGAAGACGTTGCGGACCATCGCCCGCTCCTGCTCGTCGATGACGCCGGACTCGGAGCCTTCCTTGATCAGCTGCTGGATCTCTTCTTCCGTCACCGCATTGACCATGGTGTTGCGCACGCCGATCAGGCGCAGCAGCACGTCGGTCGACCCCGACAGCAGGCGCACGAACGGCTTCGCGACCTTGGCCAGCCAGGTGATGGGCAAGGCGACGCGCCGCGCGACGCCTTCGGACGCCATCTGCCCGAGACGCTTCGGCACCAGTTCGCCCAGCACGATCGAGAAGTAGGTCACGACGACGACGACCAGCGCGGTGGCTCCGAGGTGGGCGTAGTCGGGATTGGCGCCGAGGCGCACGAGCCACTCGCCCAGCGGCGCGGCCAGCGCCGCTTCGCCCACGATGCCGCTCAGGATGCCGATCGTCGTGATGCCGACCTGGACCGTCGACAGGAACCGGGTCGGGTCCTCGTTCAGCGCGAGGGCGGCCGCGGCCCCCCGGTCGCCCTGCTCGAGGAGAACCTGCAGGCGACCGCGCCGCGCGGTCACCAGCGCGATCTCGGACATCGCGAACACGCCGTTGACGAGGATGAGTCCGAACAGGAACAGGACTTCGAAGGGCATCGAACGAGGCTCCACACCGCTGATCCAGTGTGCGATGCTAACCGAGGGTGGAACGGATGAATGCACACAGGCACCACTGAGAGGGGCACCGGGACATGGCCATTCCGCACGCACGCTCGGGGCAGGTGATCGATGTGCGCCCGCATGGGCCGTCGTTCACCGAAGCGCGCACCGTCGCGCTGTTCAAGACCGAGGACCTCGAGGTCATCCGGCTGGTCCTTCCGGCCGGCAAGGGCCTGCCGCCGCACAAGGTGGCCGGCGAGATCACGATCCAGTGCATCGAAGGACGGATCGACGTCACGGTCGACGGCAGCAGCAACCACCTCGCGGCCGGCCAGCTGATCTACCTGGCGCGCAACGTGCTGCACGGCGTCGCTGCGCTCGAGGACGCCTCCGTGCTGGTGACGATCGCCCTGCGCAGGTAGGCGCGGTCAGACGGCGAGCTGCTGGCGCCGGAACTTCTCTTCGGCGAGCGCGTCGTCGACTTCGCGCATCACGCTCACGAGGTCGACTGCCGCGTGTTCCTGCACGAACCGCCCGGTGAGTTCGACCTCCGGGCGCAGGTCGCCGCGCACGTAGTGGTCCCAGATCTCCGCGCCGTAGTTCGTGTCGAGCAGGTCGGGCGCGAAGCGGCCGAAGAAGTTGCGCAGGTTCGCGACGTCGCGCAGCAGCATGCGGCTCGCGTGATTGTTGCCGGCGGCGTCCACCGCCTGCGGCAGGTCGATGATCACCGGGCCGTCGGCGGCGAGCAGCACGTTGAACTCGGACAGGTCGCCGTGGACGACGCCGGCGCACAGCATGCGCACGACCTCCCTGACGAGCGTCGCGTGATGCGCGCGCGCCTCGCTCGGGCGTGAAGTCGACGTCGTTGAGCCGCGGCGCCGCGTCGCCGTGGGCGTCGGCCACGAGTTCCATCAGCAGGACGCCGTCGAGGAAGTTGAACGGCTTCGGCACGCGCACGCCGGCGGCAGCCAGCCGGTACAGCGCGTCGACCTCGGCGCTCTGCCACGCCGCCTCGGTCGCCTGGCGGCCGAAGCGCGTGCCCTTGGCCATCGCGCGCGCCTGCCGCGTGTTCTTGACCTTGCGGTTCTCGGTGTAGTCCACCGCCTGCCGGAAACTGCGGTGCGTGGCGTCCTTGTAGACCTTGGCGCAGCGCGTCTCCTCGCCGCAGCGCACGACGTACACGGTGGCTTCCTTGCCGCTCATCAACTGCCGCACCACCGTGTCGATCAGGCCTTCTTCGACCAACGGCTGCAATCGCCCGGGTGTCTTCATGCCGCCATTGTGCGTGACTGGCCGCCGCGGCCCCGCTTGCGGCCCCGAGTGCGGCTGTTGGAGGGGCCAGGGCGACGAGCAAAGGTCAGCGTGATCAGGCGTCCCTCACGACCACATGCCGCGCATCCGGGCGGCGAGATCCACCGCGGGAAGCGGCCGGGCGCCGGTGCCCGCTTCGTTGGCGGCGACCGGCCAGCTCGTCCGCTCGAACCGCGAACGCAGCGCATCGGGGATGAAGCGTGTGCGGGACGCGTAGACGTGGCGGTCGCCGCCGCTGCCCTGCTGGTGCGCATAGAAGCGCTGCGGAACGACCACGGTCAGGTGGTCCTTCGCGCGGGTCATCGCGACGTACAGCAGGCGCCGCTCTTCCTCGATCTCCGCGGTGGTGCCGGTCGACAGGTCGGACGGGATGCAGCCGTCGACGGCATTGAGGAGATACACGGCTTTCCACTCCTGGCCCTTGGCCGAGTGGATCGTCGACAGGATCAGGTAGTCCTCGTCCTTCAGCGGCGGCCCGGCTTCGTCGCTGGTGGCGCCCGGCGGGTCGAGCGTGAGTTCGGTGAGGAAGCGCTCGCGCGACGGATAGCCCGCCGCGATCGCCTCGAGCTGGCGCAGGTCGCCGCGCCGGACGTCGGCGTTGTCGTGCCGGCGCTGCAGGTGCGGCTCGTACCACTGGCTGACGAGCTCGAGTTCGGCGGGCCAGCCCGGCGACCGGCCGCGCAGCTGACCGAACGACGAGGCGAACGGCGGCCCACTCGTCCGCGCCGGCCTGCGGCGGCGTCGCCCGCGCGAGGACAGTCCGCGGGATCCGGCGTGCGCCATCGCGTCCAGGAGCCGCGACGCCGTCTTCGGGCCGATGCCGGGCAGCAACTGCAGCACGCGGAAGCCGGCGACGCGGTCGCGCGGGTTCTGCAGCAGGCGCAGGAACGCGAGCACGTCCTTCACGTGCGCGGCCTCGAGGAACTTGAGTCCGCCGAACTTGACGTACGGGATGTTGCGCCGGACGAGTTCGAGTTCGAGCACCGCGCTGTGGCTCGACGCGCGGAACAGCACGGCCTGCGACTTCAGCGCGATCGCCGCCTCGCGCCGCTCCAGGACCTGCTCGACGACGTAGCGGGCCTGGTCGGCTTCGTCGGCGACGGTGACGATGCGCGGCCGCTCGCCGGAGGCGCGCTCGCTCCAGAGGTCCTTGGTGAAGCGCTCGCTGCGCCAGCCCGATGACCGCGTTGGTGGCGTCGAGGATGGCCTGCGGTCGACCGGTAGTTGCGCGCGAGCGTGACGGTGCGTGCCGGCGGCGGTGAACTGCGCGGGGTAGTCGAGGATGTTGCGAACCGTCGCGCCGCGGAAGGCGTAGATCGCCTGCGCGTCGTCGCCGACGGCCGTCAGCCCGCGCCCGTCCGGCTTCAGCGCGAGCAGGATCGCCGCCTGCAGGCGGTTGGTGTCCTGGTACTCGTCGACCAGCACGTGGTTGAAGCGGCTGCCGCACGTCGCCGGCCAGCGCGGGCTCGTCCATCAGCTGCGCCCAGTAGAGCAGCAGGTCGTCGTAGTCGAGCACGCCCTGGCGCTGCTTCGCCTCCACGTAGGCCGCGAAGAGCCTGCGCAGCTGCGGCTCCCAGGTCGCGCACCAGGGGAAGTCGTCCGCCAGCACGCGAGCGAGGCTGCGCCTGCGCTGTTCACCGCGGCCGAGTAGATCGCGAGGCAGGTTCCCTTCAGCGGGAAGCGCTCGCCGCTCTCGTTGAGCCGCAGCTCGGCGCGCACGAGGTTCATCAGGTCGGCCGCGTCCTCGCGATCGAGGATCGTGAAGGCCGGGTCCATCCCGCAGCGCTCGGCGTACTCGCGCAGCAGCCGCGCGCCGACGCCGTGGAAGGTCCCGGCCCACGGCAGCACCGAGTGCGCCACGCGCGCCCACGGCTCGCCGAGCCCGGCCACGATGCCTTCGACGCGCCGGGTCATCTCGACCGCGGCGCGGCGGGAGAAGGTCAGCAGCAGGATCGTGCGCGGATCGACGCCGCTCGCCACCAGGCAGGCGACCCGGTGCGCCAGCGTGTTGGTCTTGCCCGTGCCGGCGCCGGCGATGATCAGCAGCGGTCCGCCATCGGAGCCGTCGAGGCCGTGACGGGCCGCGGCGCACTGGTCGGGATTGAGGCGTGCGAGGAGGCGGTCGATGCCCGAGGAAGGCCGGTCGGTGAGGGAAGGCAGGGCGAGCGGAACGGCGGACACGGCGGTGTGCGGCGGTTAGCTGTGAATCCATACAGTACACGCTTCTCGTGTCCGCAGGCCGCACGCGAGCGACGACGCGAGCCGCAGGCGGCCAGTTGCGCCGGCCCGCCGGCACCGATGCCGAGGCCTTCCAGGTTGCGAAGGCGCGGATTAATGTTCGGCAAGCCCTTCCCGATCGCGCACCGCCGCCGGTGCGGTACACACTTGAAACCCCAGGACCCTGGAAAGCTCGATCGCGTCATCGCCGAACAGCGTCGCCTGCAGGACGAGCGTGCGCAGAGTTACCGCGAGCGGGCGCTGAAGATCTACCCGTGGATCTGCGGTCGCTGCGCCCGGGAGTTCACGCACCGGAACCTGCGCGAACTGACGGTCCACCATCGCGACCACAACCACGACAACAATCCACCGGATGGCAGCAACTGGGAACTGCTGTGCCTGTACTGCCACGACAACGAGCACCAGCGCCAGCTGGAGGCGGCGACAGGCACCGGAAGCACAGGCGCGGACGCGGGGCCCTCGTCCACGCACTCGCCGTTCGCCGGGTTGAAGGACTTGCTGGGGAAGAAGGGCGATCCGCAGTGAGGCGCCGCGACTTGCAGAAGGTTGCCGATCGTCGATACTTCCGTCTTTCGTGATCGGGGAGTGCGCAGATGGCAAAGGGCCAGCAACGCAGCAACAAGGAAAAGAAGAAGCCGAAGCAGTCCAAGAAGCCCGGCGTGCCCGCGGCGCCCTTCGGCTCGGACAAGAGCAAGACGCCGCCGGCCGGCAAGTAGGACACCCCTCGACGAGAGTCGACCGCACCATACAGCGGCGGCCAGCGGTATCAAGCGCAGAGCGACGACTCGCCGGGCCTGTTCGAGCCGCCTGCCTCGAGCGCGCCCGCGAGCCGCTTGCTATAGTCCTGCCGCTCCGCGGTAGGCGATTCATCTCACAGGACTTGCCGAGGCTCGGCACGTCAACCCCGCACGGAGCCGCCCGGCCAGCATCCGATGCTGGTTTCCGAAGCCGGATCAGCTTCCGGCGACCGAGTTCCTGTCGACTCGCCCTCTGCGTCCGTTGGCATGGCCTTCCTGTTCGCCACCGGTCTGCCGCGCATGCATGCACTGCCGAACTTCACATCCGTCGAGTACGCCCGATGACGCTTGAAAACGAGGTATCCCGCCGGCGCACTTTCGCGATCATTTCCCACCCGGACGCGGGCAAGACGACGCTCACGGAGAAGCTCCTGCTGTGGTCGGGCGCGATCCACATCGCCGGCACCGTGAAGGCGCGCAAGGCCTCGCGCTACGCGACCTCGGACTGGATGCAGATCGAGAAGGAGCGCGGGATCTCGGTCGCGAGCTCCGTGATGCAGATGGAGTACCGGGGCTTCGTCATCAACCTGCTCGACACGCCGGGCCACCAGGACTTCTCCGAGGACACCTATCGCGTGCTGACCGCGGTCGATGCGGCGCTGATGGTGATCGACGGCGCGAACGGGGTCGAGCCGCAGACCCGCCGGCTGCTGGAGGTCTGCCGCGCGCGCCGGATCCCGATCATCACGTTCATCAACAAGTTCGACCGCGAGGTGCGCGAGCCGCTCACGCTGATCGACGAGATCGAGGAGGCGCTCGGCATGGCGGCCAGCCCGTTCACGTGGCCGGTCGGGATGGGAGCGCGTTTCCGCGGCATCTTCGACCTGCGGCGCGACCGGATGCGCGTGTTCCCGCGCGACGGCGATGCGGCCGGCGCCCCGCCGCAGGAACTCGCCCACGCCGAGTGCGCGGCGCGCTTCGGCGACGAGTTCGTGCAGGCGGACGAGGAAATGGGACTGATCCGCGGCGCGGGCTCGGTGTTCGAGCTGGACGAGTTCCTTGGCGGCCACCAGACACCCGTGTTCTTCGGCTCCGCCCTGAGCAGCTTCGGCGTGCGCGAAGTGCTCGACGCGCTGGTCGACCTGGCGCCGCCGCCGTTGCCCCGGCGCGCGGTGCAGCGGCTGGTCGAGCCGACCGAGCCGGCGTTCACGGCGGTCGTGTTCAAGATCCAGGCGAACATGGATCCCGCCCACCGCGATCGCATCGCGTTCGCCCGGGTGTGCTCGGGCCGCTTCGAGCGGGGCATGCAGATCAAGGTGGTGCGCAACGGCAAGACCATCCGGCCGTCGACCGTGGTCTCCTTCCTGTCGCAGCGGCGCGATGTGCTCGACGAAGCCTGGCCCGGCGACATCATCGGCATCCCGAACCGCGGCGCGCTGCAGCTGGGCGACTCGCTCACCGAGGGCGAGGACCTGCAGTTCACCGGGCTGCCGTTCTTCGCGCCCGAGATGTTCCAGAGCGTCGAGCTTGCCGATCCGATGCGCGCCAAGCAGCTGAAGCTGGGGCTGAAGCAATTGGGGGAGGAGGGCGCGATCCAGGTCTTCCAGCGGCACGGCGGTGGCCCGCTGCTGCTGGGAGCGATCGGCGCCCTGCAGTTCGACGTCGTGATGCACCGGCTCGAGCACGAGTACGGCGTGCAGGCGCGGCTGTCGTCGTCGAACATCCGGATCGCGCGGTGGATCACCGCGGAGAACCCGCGCGACCTGAAGCTGTTCATCGAGAGCAACGCGCACCGGATCGCCTACGACGCGGTCGACGCGCCCACCTTCGTCTGCGAGTATCCCGGGGAACTGTCGGTCACCCAGGAACGCTTCCCCGGCATCGAGTTCCACAAGATGCGCGAGCACGCCGGCCTGATCTTCCAGGCCGAACTCGGGGCGGCCGCCTAGGGGCGCAGCCGCGTCAGGTATTGCTGGCGCCGGTCCGTGCGGCCAGCGGGGCGCCGGTCGCGTACCGCCGGTTCCAGAGGAACCAGCCGAAGCCCGCAGCCTGCAGCGCCAGCAGCGCGGCGAAGGTCGCCCGGTGGCTGTCCGTCATGGTCCAGCCCGCCGCGCGCAGCCCGTCCAGCATCACTCCGTAGCCCCACTGGATTGAGAAAGCGCCGACGAAGGTCGCCAGGTTGAGCGCGGCGTTGACGCGCCCCGCCAGTGTTGGATCGAAGCGGCTGGTGAGCTCGGCGTAGGCGAGGTTGCCCACCGCGAAGACAACGCCGAGCACGAACCAGAGCGCGTGGCTGCCGCCCACGTCCCACCACAGCGCGAGCATGGCGAGCAGGCCTGCCGCGTTGGCGATCGCCATCGCCCGGCCCGGCGACAGTCCGCGCCGCCGCAGCGGTCCGATGCCCACCGCCGTGACGAGGAACCCGCAGACCATCGCCAGCGTGGTCAGCAGCATGTGGAAGGCCGCGGACTCGCGCGTCTGCCCACCGGCCTCCATCAGCCACGGCACGGCCCACAGGCCCTGGAGCGCGAGGAAGCCGCCGAGAACGGTGGCCGCCATCGGTGCGTAGCACCAGAACGCCCCGCTCAGCAGGACGCCGGCGAACTCTCTCAACTGTCGCGCCAGCGTGCCGCCGGCGGCTGAAGCCGGTTTCTCCGGCGTCGAGTAGACGCCGATCGCGGCCAGCACGACCAGCGCCGCGAGCACCAGGAACAGGTCCTGCCGACCGAGGACAGTCACCGCCGAGGCGAGTGGGGTGGTGGCGGCGAGCGCGCCGAGTCCACCGGCGACCATGAACGCGGAGTTCAGCGACGCCAGGCGCTCGGCCGGGAACCACACCGCGAAGGCCTTGAAGGCGGCCATCAGGCAGGCGCTGACGCCGAGGCCGATCAGCGCGCGGGCGGCGGCCAGTTCGCCCAGGCTCGTGCCGACCGCGAACCAGGCCGCGCCCGCTGCGGCGACCAGCAGCAGCGCCACCTCGACGCGGCGCGGCCCGTAGCGGTCGAGCAGGACCCCGAGCGGCAACTGGAAGGCACCGAAGGCCAGCAGGTAGGCCGACGTCAGCAGCCCCAGGTCAGCCGCCGACACGCCGAGTTCGTGCGTGAGTTCCGGCGCGATGACGGCGTTGACGTTGCGCAACAGGTAAGAGAGGAAGTAGCCGGCGGCGAACGGCAGGAACAGGCGCAGCCCGAGGTGCATGCGCATGGATCGGCGATCTCGGCTGGCGGACATCGACAAGTGGGAGCGGCTCGAGCTGGACCGGCCGATTATCGGTGCTGGACGGTCGCAGGCTGAATGTATTGACGATTCGACTGCGGTATCGCCATGCTCCCGGCTGGCTTCAGCCAGCAAGCGTCAGCCCACGATCGACCGCGAGGTCCTGGGTGTGCTCAGATGCGGACTCAATGACAAGGGGGAGGGTCCAGATGAAACGGCTTGTATCGATCTTCGCAGCACTCGCCATCGGCCTGCTGATCAGCGGCCAGGCCGCCGCCCAGGCCAGCCCGGCCGGCAAGGAAAGGATAGTGATCCAGGTCAGCACGCCCGAGCAGCGGATCTGGAACCAGGCACTGAACTACGTCGAGAACCTGCAGACGCTCTACGGCAAGGACAACGTCGAGATCGAGATCGTGGCGCTCGGCTGGGGCATCGGCGTGCTGAAGTTCGACTCGCCGATGGCCACGCGGGTCGCGGACGCGCTGAAGCGCGGCGCCTCCCTGAAGGCCTGCGAGGTGACGATGAGCCGCCAGAAGCTCACGCCGCAGGACATGCTGCCCGATATCGGCTACGTGAAGGCCGGACTCGGACAGATCATCATGCGCCAGAAGGAAGGGTGGTCCTACATCAGCGGGTGAGGGGCACGCGAGGAGGGCGGCCGCTGTCGCGGCCCTCCGCTGGCTCCCTGCTGCAAGGGGCCACGGCCGGGCCAACGGTGTCGCGCTCAGGTCCCCGCGCGAAACTCGCGGTGTGCTTGCCTGAGGATGGCGGTCGCGCGCACGTGGTCGACGTGGAAGGCCAGACACAAGGCTTCACGCACGAGCTTGACGCGCCGTGCCGCATGCCAGGTCCCGGCGGCGGCGAGCAGTGAGAGAGTCAGCATCACTTCGGCCCGCTCGATGATCGGCTTGCCGAGCGGCGGGAAGTGATCGAGCGCGTACTGCGCGCATTCCGCCCGCTGCTCGCGGGTCAGCGCGCCCAGCGACTGCGTGCGCAATCGGCGCCACGCCGGGTCCATCAGCAGCGCACGGGTCAGCGGGTCGACGCGCGCCAGGTCGACGGCCTCGGGGTCGGCGACGATGGCATGCAGGGTCGCCTTGATGTCCTGCGACGCCGGGCGGTTCGCGGGCCGCGCGCGCGGTGCGCAGTGCGCTTCGACGATGTCGGCGATTGCGTCGCCGTACCGCTTGCGGAACGTCACAGCGCGGCCAGCGCCGCCTTGTACTGGCCGACGGCCTCGTCCCGTCCCGTCACGGTGGTGAGCAGGTCACGCACCAGCCCGTCCTCGAGGCCGTAGATCCAGCCGTGCACGGAGAGCTGCTGGCCGCGCGTCCCAGGCGTCGCCGCACGATCGTGGTCTGGCAGACGTTGGCGACCTGCTCGATCACGTTGAGCTCGCAGAGGCGGTCGAGGCGCTGCGCCGGTCGGCGACAGGCCGTCGACGCGCGCCTGCGTGCTTGCTGCTGGACGTCCTGCACGTGGCGCAGCCAGTTGTCGATGAGGCCCACGCGGCGGTTGTCGCAGCGCGGCGCGCACGCCGCCGCAGCCGTAGTGGCCGCACACGATGATGTGCTCCACCTTCAGCACGTCGACCGCGAACTGCATCACCGACAGGCAGTTGAGGTCGGTCTGCACGACCACGTTGGCGACGTTGCGGTGGACGAACAGCTCGCCCGGGCAGCAGGCCGACGATCTCGTTGGCCGGCACGCGGCTGTCGGCGCAGCCGATCCAGAGGAAGCGCGGGCGACTGCTGGCGCGACAAGCGCGCGAAGAACTCGGGATCGCTTGGCGCATGCGCTGCGACCACGTGCGGTTGTTGTCGAAGAGCGCCTGTAGCGGGTGCATGGTGTGCGCATTCTAGCGGCGGGGGTCTGTGTGATCGATGTCGAGGCGCCCGTCTGCGCATCGTCAATGGGCCGATCGCCAAGGTCACGTAGGTTGTCGCCATCCCTCGCGCGGCGCGCGGCCCGAAAGGCGGCGCGGGAGCGGGCACCTGGAGACACTCTCATGGCCTACGAAACCCCCGGCTGCGCCTACTGCCCCAGCACCATCCGTGCGTGTCGACAGGGCGAGGGCGACCAGCGCGGGCCCGGCTACTGTCCTTCCAAGGTCGACCCGGAAGGCATCGCCGAGGCCTGGGAAGCCTACGCCGACCCGTTCCACAAGCGCGTCGCCCAGGTGTCGGCCGTGATCGAGAGCGAGGGCTACTGCAAGTGGTCGCGGGTCGAGGAGATCTGCCACTTCGCCACCCGGATGGGGTTCCGCAAGGTCGGCATCGCCATGTGCATCTCCTTCGTCGACCTCGCGCGCGTCTTCAGCGCGATCCTCGAGAGCCACGGGCTCGACGTCGTATCGGTTGCGTGCAAGCACGGCGGCATCGCGAAAGAGGAAATCGGGCTGCAGGACGAGGAGAAGATCCGCCCCGGCACGTTCGAGCCGATGTGCAACCCGGTCTCGCAGGCCGAACTGCTCAACCGCGCCGGCTGCGAACTCAACGTCATCATGGGCCTGTGCGTCGGGCACGACAGCCTGTTCATCAAGCACTCGCAGGGACTGGTCACGACGCTGGTGACCAAGGACCGCGTGCTGGCGCACAACCCGGTCGGCGCGCTGCAACTGGCCGACACCTACTACCGCCGCGTCTGGGGCCCGAACAGGCCGGAAAAGCTGCCGACGAAGCCCAGGGAAGGCAGGAAGCCAGCTGGCTGACCCGGGCCTTCGGCGCGACGAACCGGGCGCGCGGCGATCACAGCTTGCGCGCGATGAGATCCTTCCTGATGATTGCTGCCGCGCCCGACCTAGAAGCCCATGCGTGACTCGGTGTCGTCCTCGTCCTCGACGTCTTCCTTGGCCGACGGCGGCAGCTTGGCGATGATCTCCTCGATCATGCGGACGTGCTCGGCCTCTTCCTCGCGCAGTTCCTCGAACAGCGCCCTGACGTCCGGGTCCTTCACGGTGCGCAGCGCGCGGTCGTAGAACGCGTGTGCCTTCTTCTCGGCGTGCAGGGCCACCTGGTAGGCGTTGAACTCCGACATGTTCCAGCGCGTCGAGCCGACGTCCGGCGCCTCGACGTCGAAGATGTCGTCGAGCGTGACCTTGGCGGGCTCGTTGCCGAACAGGGCGTGCCGGCGCTCGCGGAGCTCGTCGCCGTGCTTCTTCTCGTTCACGGCCATTGATTCGAAGACCGCCCCGGCGTCGCTCGAGAGGCGGCGCCCGAGCTGTTCGGCGAACAACGTATACCGATCGTGCGCCTCGACCTCGATGAGGGTCGCCATGTCGAGCGTGTCCATCAATGTGAGCTGGGAGAAGTCGATTCGCGCTGGCATGGTTCCTCCGGTGGTAGAGCGGCGCGTCCTGTCAGCCGCGCAGGGCATCGGCCAGTAAATCGGAAGTTCGGATGACACGCCTTGTCGAAGATCAGGGATTGGCGGCGCAGATCGTCCCGGCGGCGCGGGCGCCATTCCAGCCGCTCGATGTGACGACCCGGCGCGGCCGGGCATCCTCGAGTTTCGTTTCGGGCCCAAAGATATTGTCTGTCGGCACCGTCCCCGATATCGTGCGCCCCTTCCATGTTCGAATGTTCGCGGCACAGACCGGAGACAAGAATGAACAAGAAACTGCTTCTGTCGATCGCCAGGCTCTGCGCGCTGACGGCGAGCTTGCTGGGATTGCCCGCTGCTGTCTCGGCGGCTGGGCCGAGTCTCACGACACTGCAGCCCGGAGCCTTCCGCGAGATCGCCCAGGACCTCGACGTCAACGTCGTCTTCGTCGGCTTCGCACCCGGAGCGATCGACATGGTGAAGTTCAAAGGTGCGCTGCCGTCTTCGTACCGGTCGATCCACCGCTATCCCAACTTCTACGGCGTGCGGCAGTCCACCGGCAACCGGTTCAGCTTCCGCTACAACAGCGTGCAGGCCGACGCGGCCTACGCGAACGCGCTGTTCGCCCATCTGTCGTCGATCGCGACGCCCCAGCCGCTCACCCTGTTCCAGGACGAGTACAACAAGCAGGCGGCGGTTCAGGTGCAGGTCCAGGACAATCACTGGATCGACGCGCCGAGCGTGGAGAAGTGGCTCGCCGACAACCCGCCATCCGGGATCGATACGTCGAAGTACACGGTCTACTTCATCAACTGGTACGGCCGCCCCGACTTCAGGTTCCACGTCTACACCCGGACGGACAGCGCCGATCCGGACACCGGCTACAACTTCGGCCTGCTGCGGGCGTCACGCAAGATCGTCGCCTGGGTGGCACGCCGCCGGCGAGCGAGTCGGCCCCGGTGCGGCGGGTGTGGTTCTACGACTTTTCAGCCGGCCCCGAGTACTGGAACGGCAACTACGACATCACCAACGCCGACTTCGACGGCGACGGCGAGGCGGACTACCGCATTCCGCCGATCTGGGACTACGGCAACACGGCCGGCTATCGCCCGTTCGACGACCTGAGCGGCGACGCCGCCCGGCTGACGCGCTACGTCGCGATCAATCTTCTCTTCACCACCTCGCCGCTGTACAAGCCGGCGATTTCGCCGCCCCGGATTCCGGGCCACATCAACGTCGACATCAACCTGTACCAGGGCGACTCGACCTCGAACGCGCGCGATTTCCTGGATCCCTACTTCGTCACGGGTGCGCTCGGGAAATTGCAGCGTCACAACACGTTCTCGGCCGACGTGTCCGACCAGGCCTTCGACGGCCGCGCGTACCAGAACTACCTCTGCTTTCTGTTCGACCAGAGCTGCTACGGCAACCGCCTGTTCGGCATCGCATTCGGCGACCTGTTCCTGTACCACGGTGATCGCCTGATGCAGTTCCTCGAGGGTGACCCCGACTACGAAGTGCCGGTGTTCAACTACAACACGCCGAGCGCGCTGTCGGGTGGCCTGCTGGGGTTTGCCGACGACAACTGGAGGGACGGCACGCAGAGCTTCGTCTTCGGATTTCTCTCGCCGGCGCTGCGCAATGCAGGGTACGGATTCAGCACGACCACGACGCACGAGGTTGGACATCACCTCGGCATGTCGCATCCCCATGACGGCTACGATTCCGAACTCGACATCGACTACGGCCCCAGCGGCCCGTTCTACTACGCCTGGTCCGGCGACGAGTCGAACACCATCATGCATTACCTCGACCTGGCCACCAGCTTCAGCCAGTTCGACCGCGACAACATGGACCGCTGGCTGACCGCGGCCTACATCAACCAGGCCAACAGCGTGCTCGCCGGCATCGTTGCCAGCCCGCGGGTGAACGCCCAGGCGGCGGCGCTCATGGCCGCCGACGCGAAGGCAGCCGAGGCACTGGCGCAGTACCAGGCGATGAACTACGGGGCCGCGGTGACCAGCGCGAGGAGGGCGTACATGGGCGTGCTCAAGGCAGCGGCGGCAATCGGCGTCAAGGTCGAGCCGCAGTCCTACCAGGCGGACTACAAGGCGAAGGGCAGGAGCCCGAAATTCGTCGACACCGTCGACTACAGGAAGCGGCTGGCGCCTTAGGTTGGGCCAGGCCTGGGTTCAGCGCGCCGACGCCTGCGTCGGCGGCCGTGGGTCGTCGCGCGCGACCCGCCTCCCGCCTCAATCCTCGACGCAGATCTCGCCCGCCGCGATAGCCGTGGTGGTGCGGGCCACGAGCAACGCGATGACCGCGGCCAGCAGCGCCAGCAGCAGCCAGGCGATGCCGGCGAACAGCGGGAGCCCGGTCATCCGGTACATGACCATGGTGGCGATCGCCATCGCGGCGACCGGGAACGAGTAGGCCCACCACGATCCGCCCGCTGGACGTCAATGGCAAACCCGGCCAGCCCTATCACGACCGAGAAGAACGAGATCGGGAAGAACTGCAGCCGCGAGTGCCGGGCCGGGGCGTGGGCTTCGACGGCGGACTCGGGCATCGTCGATGACATGGCGCCTACCCGTCAGTCGTGCGTCAGCGGCTTGTCGGTGAAGAGGTAATCGCGCAGTTCCTTGTCGAACGTCCCGTCGGTGCGACGGATCCACTCCAGCAGCATCGACGCGTGCTCCTTCTCCTCGTCGCGGTTGTGCGCCAGGATCGCGCGTAACACCGGATCCTTGCAAGCGTCCACGCGCTGGTTGTACCAGTCCACGGCCTCCAGCTCTTCCATCAGCGAGACCACGGCCCGATGCATGTCGCGCGTCGCGTCGCTGAGTTCGTTCACTGGCTCGTGATAACCCTCGTTAGCCATGTCCGCTCCTTCGGTCCGGGGGTTGGACCTCACTAACGGAGTCTGCGCCGCGCGACGCGCGCATGGTTGAGTACGATCAATCGCGAAACCCCCTCGGTGACCGCGGTCCGTGACACGGGCGCCAAGGCCATTTGGCTTGCCCACCGTCAAGGCGCTGCAGCCGTTGGCAAATAGCTTGAAAAAGGGGAGGGTGCCAATTCTCGACAACCACCTGCGCCGGATCGCGATCCCCGGTCGATGGCGAAGAGCCACTGGCCACGGGTCGGCGCATCAAGGGAGGATGAAAAAATGCGGCGAATCTACTTCTTCGCGCCGGACGTCGCGTCCGCGAAGGCGATCGTCAACGACCTGCTGCTGGCCCGGATCGAGGAGCGCCACATCCATGTGCTGGCGAGGGAAGGGACTCCGCTCGAGGACCTGCCCGAAGCCAGGCTCGCGCAGCGCAGCGACCTGATTCCTTCGCTCGAGCGTGGTGCCGCGGCGGGCGGCCTGGTTGGTGTACTGGCCGGCCTGATCGCGATCACGTTCCCGCCGGCCGGACTCGTGCTCGGCGGGGGCGCGATCGTCACCATGACGCTGCTCGGGACGGGCTTCGGCGCCTGGGCCGCCAGCATGATCGGCGTTGGAGTGCCGAGCAGCCGGCTGGCGCAGTTCGAGTCGGCCATCGCCGGCGGCGAACTGCTGATGATGATCGACGTGCCGCGCGACCGCGTCGAGGAGATCGAGCAGATCGTGACGCGGCACCATCCGGAAGCCGACCTCGAAGGCGTGGAGCCCAACATCCCCGAGTTCCCGTGACCTTGCGCGTGCTGTGTAGCGCGGCTGCTCACGTTCGGCCTTTCGGCGCCGTGAGCTCAGCCGTACGTCAGTTCACGCGTCTTGCCCCAGAACACCCGGTACGCGTACACGGTGTAGCCGAGGATCGCGGGCAGCACGATGGCGGTGCCGACGAGGATGAACATCAGCGACTCCGGCGCGGCGGCGGCCTGCCAGATCGTGATGCGGTCGATCACGAGGTACGGGAACAGGCTGTACGCCAGGCCGTAGAACGCGAGGAAGAAGATTCCGACGGTGCAGGCAAAGGGGATCCACGCGCCGTATTCGTTGCCTTCGGAGAGTCGTCGCGGCAGGCGACGCAGCGAACGCTCGACCACGAAGAACAGCAGCGCGGTGGCGAGCGGGATCGGCAGCAGCAGGGGCAGCACGGTGAGCGAGAACCACTTGTCGAAGATGCGCGTGCTCACCAGGGGCGTGGCGATCGAGACGCCGGCGATGCCCAGTGCCGTCAGCCACAGGCTCGCGCGCGCCCAGCGAACGGCCTTCAGCTGCAGTTCACCTTCCGACTTGATGATCAGCCAGGTGGCGCCGAGCAGCGAGTACCCCGCCGCCAGGCCGAGACCGATCAGCAGGGCGAAGCCGAGGTTGATCGCGCTGTACTCGAAGCCGACCACGGTGAGCCCGAGCATCGTGCCCTGCGCCAGCGACGCGAGCAGCGAGCCCAGGTAGAACGCGCGGTCCCACAGCGGCTTGTGATGCGCGCGCGCCTTGGCGCGGAAATCGAACGCGACGCCGCGCAGGATCAGGCCGAGCAGCATGACGGCGACAGGCAGGTAGAGCGAGGTCAGGATCACGCCGTGCGCGAGCGGAAAGGCGACGAGCAGGATGCCGACGCCGAGCACGAGCCAGGTCTCGTTGGCGTCCCAGAACGGCCCGATCGACGCGATCATCAGGTCCTTCTCGGCGTCGGCGGCCCGCCGCAGCAGGATCCCGACCCCGAGGTCGTAGCCGTCGAGGACGACGTAGGCGAGCATCGAAACGCCCATCAGCAGGACGAAGACGACGGGCAGCCAGCCGGCTGGCGCGGACAGATCAGGCATGGGCACCCTCCTTCGGCAGTGCGGGCGTGCCGGGGCCGGGCAATGGCGCCTCGGCTTGCCCGTCGTCGCCCGCCTTGCGCGCCAGGTAGAACAGCACGGACACGTAGGCCGCGAGCAACGCGGCGTACAGCACGAGGTACATCGCCAGCGACAGCGCGACCATCGAACCCGGGAGAGTCGTGGCCGCCTCGGTCGTGGTCAGGACGCCCTCGACGAGCCACGGCTGGCGCCCGATCTCGGTCGTGTACCAGCCGGCGAGCACGGCCAGCCAGCCCGCGAACGTCATCGCCACCAGCGCACGGGCGTGCATCGGCCCCGGCTCGCCGGCGCGGCGCAGCCGCCACGCGGTGATCCACGAAACCAGCAGCATCAGGACGCCGACGCCGACCATCACGCGGAACGCGTAGAACACCGGCGCCACCGGCGGGTGCTTCTCGAACGCGTCCAGGCCCTTGACCTCGCCGTCCCAGCTGTGCACCAGGTAGAGCGAGGCCAGCTTGGGGATCGCGATCTCGAAGTGCGTCGTGCGGCTCTGCTCGTCGGGAAAGCCGAACAGCACCGCGGGCGCGCCGCGTTGCGTGGTCCACAGGCCTTCCATCGCCGCGACCTTGGCCGGCTGATGCTCGAGCGAGTTCAGGCCGTGCAGGTCACCGACGACGATCTGCACCGGGATCAGGACGGCGGCGAGGTAGGTCCCGGTGCGCATCGCGGCCAGGACATCGGGCTTGCGGTCACCGCGCAGCCAGCGAAAGGCGCTGACCCCGGCGACCAGGAAGGCAGCGGTCAGGCCGGACGCGATCAGCATGTGCGCCAGGCGATAGGGCAGCGAGGGGTTGAAGATGACGGCCCACCAGTCGGTGGCGTGCGCGACGCCGTCGCGCATCTCGAAGCCGGTGGGCGTGTGCATCCACGAGTTGAGCGCGAGGATCCAGAAGGCCGAGAACGTCGTGCCCGCCGCGACCAGCACCGTGGCCAGCGTGTGCATTCGGTTCGACACGCGCTCCGTCCCGAACAGCATGATCGCGAGGAAAGTGGCCTCGAGGAAGAACGCCGTCAGCACTTCGTACGCGAGCAGCGGGCCGGCGATGTTGCCGACGGTCTCCATGAAGCCCGGCCAGTTGGTGCCGAACTGGAAGCTCATCGTGACGCCGCTCACGACGCCGAGCGCGAACGTCAGCGCGAAGACCTTGACCCAGAAGCGGTACGCCGCCATCCAGTGCGCCTCGCCCGACCGGTTGAAGCGCAGCTTGAAGTAGAGCAGCACCCAGGCGAGCGCGATGGTGATCGCCGGGAACAGGATGTGGAAGCTGATGTTGGCGGCGAACTGGATGCGGGAGAGAAAGACGGGATCCATTGGGGCGCATTCCTTCAAGGCACGCCCACAGGGTAGCGGGCGAGGGCACAAAGGCCGGGGGCACGAGGGTGGTGTGTGCTTCCGGTCACGGCGTTCTAGAGGCAGCGCTCAGGAAGCCGGCCGCAAGCTCCCGTGTCCATCGTCGCGAGGTTTGACTACTGTCCTGGCGGCGGCTCCCACAGCTCGACCTTGTTGCCCTCCGGGTCGATCACCCAGCCGAACTTGCCGAACTCCGACTCCTCGACCTTGTCGAGCACGTTGCAGCGCTCCGAGCGCAGAGCGGTCAAGAGGGAGTGCAGGTCTGCAACACGGTAGTTCACCATGAACGCCGCCGTTCCTGGCGCGAAGTGGTCGCTGCCGTCGGCAATGCTCCAGATCGTGGTGCCGCCCGCGGGCTTGCCGTCGGCATCGGTCCAGGAAAACGCGGCGCCGCCCCATTCCTGCACGTCGATGCCGAGGTGAAGCTGGTACCACACCCGCAGTGCCGCCGGATCCTTCGCCTTGAAGAAGACCCCGCCGATTCCCGTGACTCGTTTCATCGAAGCCTCCCGAGGTTGCCGCTCGCCGCGGCGAGCGCAACTTCGCACTATTGGCGGTCGCCAGTCAATGCCTTGGCAAGCGTGCCGAGGCGCTCCTCCACGGCATCCCACTCCGCCTGCGTGTCGACGTGGATGCAGTCGGCCTCCTCGTCGGGCGCCGGGCGCTCCTGCCACTCCATCTGGCGCTCCAGGACATCGACATCCGCCTCGGAGGCGTCGCGGCCCGTGCGCTGGCGCGCCGTCACCCGGGCGCGCAGGATGTCCGCCGGCGCCTCGCACGAGACCAGCGTGTAGCGGGCGCCCAGTTCCCGCGCCAGCGCGCGGAAGCGATCACGCTCCGCGCGGTTCAGGAACGCGCCGTCGACGATCGCCGGGACGCCGGCCAGGAGCGTCGCGCGCGCGACCTGCGCCATCCGGTCATAGGTTCGCGCGGTGGCCTCGCGAGAGTAGACGCGACCTTCCGTGCAGTCCTTCGGCGCGAACCCGAACAGCCGCTTGCGCTCGACGTCCGAACGGACGCGCACGCCCTCGAGCCGCTGGGCGAGTTCGAGAGCGACGGTCGACTTGCCCGAGCCGGAGAGTCCCGTCATCACGATGAGCGCAAGCGATCCCGGACGGCCGAGGCGTTCGGCCAGGGCCAGGTATTGCTCGAACGAGGTGTGTTCGCGCAGCCGCACCTGGCGCTTCAGCTGTGGCTGCCGATGCCGGATCAGGGCGACTTCGGCCCGGACGAGCGCGCGGTACACGGCGTAGTAGCGGAGCACGGACAGGCCTTCGTAGTCGCCGGTCTGCTCGAGGTAGCGGCCGACGAACCGCCAGGCGTAGTGCGGCACGCCGTGGTCGATCAGGTCCATGAAGGTGAATGCGACGTCGCAGATCACGTCGATGAACCGCAGCTCGTCGTTGAACTCGATGCCGTCGAAGGGCACCGGCGCGTCATCGAGCAGCACGATGTTGGCGAGGTGCAGGTCGCCGTGGCACTCGCGGACGAATCCCGCGGCCGCACGCGCGTCCATCTGCGCAGCGCGCGCCCGCCACTCGGCCGTCGACCACGCGGCCAGCGCATCGAGCCGCGCGCGGTCGGCCGCCGACTGGACCTGGTCGCGCATCGAGCCGATGCCCGAGTCGGCGACCCGCCGCACCGCCTCGGATGAGCCGAAGTCCGGCGGCGCGATGACCGCTTCGGCGTGAAGGCGCGCGACGACGTCGGCCAGGTGATCGATGAGTCCGCGGGTCAGCTGCCCGCGTGCAGCCACGTGATCCAGTGTGCGGCCCGGGTCGAAGCGATGCATCCGGACCGCGTACTCGACGGGGTCGCCGTCGACGATGCCAATGCGAGGTCCGGCGGGCGTCGCGACGATCGGCACGACGTCGAGGTACAGCCGCGGCGCGGTGCGCCGGTTCAGGCGCACTTCCTCCAGGCAGCTGCGATGCCGCTTCGCGAGCGAGGAGAAATCGAGGAAGCCCAGGTTGACCGGCTTCTTGAGCTTGTAGGCGAAGTCCCCGGCCAGCAACACGGTCGAGATGTGCGTGTCGATCCGTTCGACGCGCTCGACCGGATGGTCATAGGCGGCGGGGTTCAGCAGTGCGCTGACGAGCGCCTCGTGCTGCTGCAGTGTGAGTTCGTGTTCCATGCGATGCGGGCCGCGCCGAAGCCGTGAAGGCCCGGCCTCGAGAAGATTAGCGGTTGATGCGGCCTTGTGCGATCGCCGGCCGTTCGTCAGAGCGGGCAGTCGCAGCACCGCCAGGCGCGGCCGCCCGGCGGTGCCGCGGTGAGGGTCATCCGTCCTCGTGGATCGCGATGATCGCGAGGCTGCGAACGTCCCCGCTCGGCAGCGTGACCTCGGCGACGTGCCCGATCGGTCGGCCGATCAGCGCACGGCCCACCGGGGACAGAACCGAGATCCGTCCGGCCGGCACGTCGGCGTCGGCCGGGTGGGCGAGCGTCACGCTCGATCGCGCAGCCGACTCGACGTCCTCGTACTCGACGGTCGAGTTCAGCACCGCGGTCGGCGAGCGCACGCGACCGAACTCGTCGGCGCGCTCGGCCCCGTCGCTGCTCTCACTGCGACTGCCCGCATGCTGGTCGAGCGCGGAGGACAACGCCGCGTCGCCCGGGGTGAACACTGAGTCCCTTGTCGTCATTTCAACTCCCTTGATTCGGATTCGATAAAGGATCGGCGAGCGCGCGCCGCCGCGCGCAACGGGCGGCGGCGAACATAAAAGCGGAGCGCTCTATCGGCGGTAGCAGGACTCTCCCGGCAGGAAGGACGGAGGCGGGGTCCCCGAAGGACTCCCGGCGCCCGGACCTGCCGGGTCAATCAAGGAAGGCAGGAGCGGATCGTGGAGCCGAGGCTCGCACGGGCGGGCGCAGTCGCGCCGCGCGCGTGACGCGGGCGGCGTGAACATTCCCTGGTGCGGCGAGCATCGGAGCGATCATCGTGGGTGGAAGTGCCGGCGTGGTGCGGCGTCAGTCGGGACCATAGCAGGTGACGCGCGACTGTCAATGCGCACAAACCGAGGGCATCGGGCCATCGTCCCTGCGCGGGCGCGACGATCGCCGCGCAGCATCGAGTCTCCGAGGGCCGCTGCCGCGTGCCTGCTATCCGCCCCAGCCCAGCAGCCACCGCAACTGCGCGTCCGTCTTCGGCCCGTACGTCACGAACGCCGGGTCGGGCCGTTCACGGTACTCCTCGCGCTGTCGCGCGACCTTGTCCTGGCGGACGTGCTTCTTCACGACCTCGGGCTCGATCGGGTAGATCTTCAGCGCGTTGAGCCCGAAGATCTTCGCGCGCAACTGCGGCGTGATCTCGACGTAGCCGTGGCGCTCGCGCAGTTCCGGCGCGATCTGGAAGGTGCGGAACGCCTGGATCTGGTCCTGCGGCGAGCCGTACCAGATCGAGTCCGTGCCCCACAGCACGTTGTCCTCGCCGCAGGCTTTCACGAGCTTGCCGATCAGGTGCGCGGCGGTGGTGGGGTCGCGCATCAGCCAGACGCCAGGTCGATCCGAGCTCCGCGTAGACGTTGGCTCCGGGCTTGATGCCGTTGTCGAGCAGGCTGGTGACCAGCGCGTCGACGCCTTCCTTGCGCGCCGGGTCGTACGGCCCCTCCGGCTGGTTCGCGACGAAGCCCGAGTGATAGATGAGGAAGTTGATGTCCGGGTAACGCTTCGCGACGCGGCCGATGTCGACGCAGGTCGAGTGCTCGTACGAGCGCGGCCCGAACGACAGCCCCTTGTGGATCGCAATGTTGCGGATGCCGAGCTTGCGCGCCTTCTCGATCATCGCGATGCCGGGCGCATCGTCCATGTAGAAGCCGAGGCTGCCGTGCCGGTCCCCACTGCGTGTACGTCTTCCACGCGGAGATCCGGTACCTCGACGCGAGTTCGTCCATGCCGTCGAGGTCGCCCGGCTGGTTCGGATTGACGCGGCCGTGCAGCAGCAGGCGATGCGTGCCGTCGAGCTGCTCGACGATGCGGGCGGTGGCCGCGGCTTCCTCGATGGTCAGCGGCTCGCCTTCGCGCGTCGACGGCACGAAGGACAGCACCATCAGGTCGGTGTCCGAGTCCATGAAGACGTCCTTCACGAACTGGTCCGGGCCGATGCAGTTCAGGAAGTCGAACTCGCCCGGCCCGCGGTGCGGCGCGCAGCGCGCGTCGCTTGCCATGCCGGCGAACGGCCGCGCGCCCGGCGGCAGGCGTTTCAGCCATGCGCCGGTCGGGTTCACGAAGTGACCCTGCACGTCGAAGATGAACTCCTTGCCGTCGATCGCCGATCGCGCGAGCTGCAGGTCGAGCGCGGCGTCCTTCGGGACGTCGAAGAAGCCGCCGGTGCGGCCGGCCGCGGCGTAGGCCGTGTTCATTGCCAGCAGGGTGGTCGCGGCGCCGGCCGCGGACACGAGGAAGCCGCGCCGCGACAGCCCGAGCTTCTTCGCGTGCGCGCCTGCCGCCTCGTGCGCGATCCGCTTCGCTTCGCGGTGCTCGAGCGCCAGCGCGATCGGCGCGTACTCGCCGTTCGTGGTCGTGTCGAGCTTGACCGGCAGGCGACGGCCATCGGGATCGTTCTGGAAGCGCATGGGTGGGCTCCTGCAGGGTCCGGCGGATCAACATAGCAGAGCGCATCGCGCACCGGGAGGCGATGCGTCCCGTCGCTTTCCCATCCCGCGAATCTGTCCGGCCGATTGCGACCGCAGGACCGCTCCATACACTCGCGCCACCGGATATCGGAGGGAGGCGGGGGATGGCGACGAAGAAGCGTTCCGCGGCGAAAGGCGGGGCCGCGGGCGGACAGAAGACGTCGGCGACGCAGACCGCCGCTGCGCGCCGCTCGGCCGCCCGGCTCGCCCTGGTGAAGAAGCCGCCGAAGGCGACCGCCACCTTCGCGGACAGTCTCGTCGGCGCGGGGCAGCCGCCGGCCGTGGGCACCGTCGTCTACATCCACGGCATCGGCAACAAGCCCGAGGCCGCGATCCTCAAGTGCCAGTGGGATCGCGCGCTCTTCGGCGCCGAGATGGGCGACCGCACGCGGCTGGCGTACTGGGTCGACCGCGAGCGCTATCCGAGCCCGGAGGAGGCCACCTGTGCCGACGGCGAGCGGCTGCGCCCCCACGAGCCCGAGTGGCCCGGGATCGGCGGCGCGTCGGTCAAGTCGGCGCGCGAGGAGGCGCCGTTGCGAGCCGCCGACCAGCGCCGCCTCGACGCCATCGCGGCGAGGATGCTCGCCGCCAGCGCGCCGCCGAAGGCGGGCGACAAGCGCACGAAGGTGCTGCCGTTCAGGCCGGTGCGGGCGATCGTGACGCGGCTGATCACGCAGCTGTTCCTGCACGACGTGCGCGACTTCCTGTTCGACGCGGACCGCCGCGCGCGGATGGCGGACACGCTGCGACGTCGCATCGCGGCGGGCGGCGGTCCGTTCATCGTGATCGCGCACAGCCAGGGTTCGATGATTGCCTACGACGTGCTTCGCGCGCTGAAGGCCGGGGAAGCCGACGTGCGGCTCTTCGTGACGATCGGCTCGCCGCTCGGCATCGACGAAGTGCAGGACGTGCTGAAGGCCATCGGCGGCCCGCTGCGCGTGCCCGAGTGCGTCGCGCGGTGGGTCAACGTCGCCGAGCCCCTCGATCCCGTGGCGCTCGACCCGGAACTGAAAGGGGAGTTCGCGCGCAACGGCCGCGGGGTGCAGGTCGAGGACGTCGCCGTCCGCAACCCGGACTGGCAGAGCAATCCCCACTCGTCCACCGGTTACCTCGGCACGGAAGCCGTGCGCGCCGCCGTTCGCGAGGTGGCGGGCACGGCGTTCACCCAGATCATCGCGCGCGCCATCATCGTGCGCGACCTCGTGCGCGACATCGAGAACGGGCACGCCGAGCAGCGCTTCCCGACGCTGATCCAGCTCGACATCCCGGACGGCGACCCGCAGGAGGCATCGATCGACGCGCGGCGCGAGCAGCTGGTGCGGCGGATCGGGGAACTCGCCGCACTGCGCGACGCCTCCGAGGAACTCGTGCGCCTGCAGGTGATGCGCCGCTTCGTCGCGGCCGACCTGACGCGCGACGACATCGAGACGCTGCGCACGGAATTCAGGCAGCTGCAGATCCAGCGCCTCTGGAAGAACCTGTCGAAGCGCGCGCTGATCGCGCAGTCGAGCGGCATCGTGCAGGCGCGGCCGGCGCATCTCGGCTACGGCGCGAAGGGCAAGGGCATCACGTGGGCCGTGCTCGACACCGGCATCGCCGCGCGCCATCCGCACTTCCGGCGCGCGGACGGCAGGAACACGGTGCTCGAGCAATGGGACTGCACCCAGCGCGGCGCGCCGGTGCTGCTCAGGCCGGGGCAGGCCGCGTTCGACACGCTCGACGGCAACGGGCACGGCACGCACGTGGCCGCCATCATTGCGGGCGGCGTCGCGGGCAGCGAATACCAGGGGATGGCGCCCGACGCGCAACTGATCGGCTTCAAGGTGCTGAAGGACAGCGGGGCGGGCGAGGACGCGTTCATCATCAAGGCGCTCGACAAGGTCGCGGAGATCAACGAGCAGGCGGGGCGGCTCGTGATCCACGGCCTCAACCTGTCGCTCGGCGGCGCGTTCGATCCGATGTCGTACAACTGCGGCCACACCCCGCTGTGCCAGGAACTGAGGCGGCTGTGGAACCAGGGCGTGCTCGTGTGCGTCGCCGCGGGCAACGAGGGCTACGCGGTGCTCGAAGGCGCGGACGGGCCGATCCAGTCGAACATGGACCTGTCGATCGGCGACCCGGCCAACCTCGAGGAAGGCATCACGGTCGGCTCGGTGCACAAGCTCAATCCGCACACCTACGGCGTCTCGTTCTTCTCGTCGCGCGGACCCACCGCCGACGGCCGCGTGAAGCCGGACCTCGTCGCGCCGGGCGAACGCATCCTGTCCGCGGCCCACAGCGCCCCCGCGGATGCCACCGCGGAGAAGGACCTGTACGTCGAGATGAGCGGCACGAGCCAGGCCGTTCCGCACGTCTCCGGCCTGCTCGCGGCCTTCCTCTCGGTGCGGCGGGAGTTCGCCGGCTACCCGAGCCGGGTGAAGACGATCCTGCTCGACCACGCCACCGACCTCGGGCGCGATCCGTACATCCAGGGCAGGGGGCTGCCGAACCTGGTGAAGATGCTGCTGAATACGTAGGTGCGGTCCTTCGGCGAGAATGCGTACTTCCGCAGATCTTCCGCTCCAGTCATGTTGCGTGTTATCAGAACAGCCCTTCGCGCCTTGATGACGCTGACCCTCGGGTACAGCGTACTGCTCCCGGCATCGGCCCAGAACCTGTTTCCCGAGGTCCTTAAGAGCGAGCCTGGCGCAACGACTCCGGCGACGAGCTACTCCATCGACGATGTCCGCGCCGCCCTCGGCGCCGCCCATAAGTCGCTCGAGGCGATCGAGGCGGCCGGCGAAGCACCGACGGACGCGCCTCCGGGCACGCCGGTGTCGGAGATCCTCCAGCGGCTCACGCTCGCGCGGACGCTGGCCAGTACCTACGAGAAGCAGCTGAACTTGCTCGCGAAGGCCGAGGCGGCGCGGCAGCGGCTGGCCGAGCAGCAACGCGCCATCGAAGGCTGGCGCGGCTTTGAGGAAGCGCCTCCGTATTCGGTCCTCGTCGTCGATGAGTTGCGCAACGAGCTCGCGGCCGCCCGCAATGCGATCGCCAACGCAAAGTCGACCAGCGCGATGTTCGATCGCCTGGAGACCGATTATGCGGCCAAGCTGAAGGCGACGCAGGGCGCCGCGCGGCTGGCGGCCGAAGCGGCGGACCGCGCGCGCGGCACGCCGGAGTTCCGGCAGCGCGAGTGGGAACACGGCATCGCGGTGCTGCGGGCAGCCGTCGACGGCGCGGTCCAGGGCCTGCTGCAGATCGGGAGGCGCGGCGCTCAGGCCGAGATCGATGCCGCGAACGCGACGGCCGAACTGGCCACGCGCAAGCTGAGCGCGGTCGGCACGGCAATCGACCTGCCGCGGGCCGACCTCGACAAGATGCTCGCCGAGATCGAGGCACGTCGCCGAAACGCCGAGCGTGACCTCGAGCGCGCCGTGAAGGCGTCCGCGGCGGCGTCGGACGTCGCGTCCAAGGCGGAGCTGCGTCTCGCTTCCGAACGCGGCCCCGCGCCTGTTGCGGCCGCTTCCGCCGCGGCGCCGTCGGACGAGGCGGCGCGAACCGGCGACCTCGAGCGCGAGCTCGCCGCGGCCCGCGAGGCGGCGGCGACGGCCTCGCAGCGTGTGTTCCTGCTGCGCGAGTACCTGCTCCAGCTGGACGGCGAGAAGGCCACCTGGGAAGCGCGGGCGACGGCGATCAGCCTGCAGGACCCGGTGCGAGCGCGGGCGGCGTACGACCGGCTGACGGAGTCGCTGGCCGGCCTGCGTGCGACCAAGCAGTACCTGGAGCGGCAGCTTGCGAACACCGACAGCCGCCTGAGCGACGAGGAGGCGCGGCAGCGCGCGGCGACCCACACCGAGACGCCGGCATCGCGCCTGCTGATCGACACGCTGAGGCAACGGCAGCGCGACCTGCGCAAGGCGCTCGACGACGCCTCGCCGCTGGAGCGCCTGGTCGGGAACTTCCGGGCCGACTTCGAGGACCGCCGGGTGGCATCGCTCACGGCGCGCCTGAAGGATCGGTGGGCGGAGGCTGGCCTCGCCGCGCGCGACGTCTGGAACTACGAGCTGTTTGCGATCGACGACACCTTCGAGACCGCCGAAGGCCGCAGGCTGGCGGTGTCGCGCAGCGTCACGGTCGGCAAGACGTTCGGCGCCGCGCTCATCGTGTTCATCGGCTACTGGCTGAGCCGTTTCGTGGTGCGCCGGGTCGAGCGCAAGGCCGTAGCCGCCGGGCGCGCGTCGCCGCAGGGCGCGGCGCTCGTACGCAAGTGGATCCTTTTCCTCATCGCCGCCATCCTCGCCCTATTGGCGCTGGTCAGCGCGAGCATTCCTCTGACCGCGTTCGCGTTCCTCGGCGGCGCGCTGGCGATCGCCGCGGGCTTCGGCCTGCAGACGCTGCTGAAGAACCTGGTGTCCGGCGTGATGCTGCTGATCGAGCGGCCGCTGCGGCTCGGCGACCTCGTCGAGGTCGACGGCATCCGCGGGCGCGTGACCGAGATCGGCATCCGCGCGTCGACGATCCGCAGCGCCGACGGCATCGAGTCGATGATCCCGAACAGCCGGTTCCTCGAAGGCAACATGACGAACTGGACGTACTCCAGCCCGCAGGCGCGGCAGACGATCGCGATCGGCGTGGCCTACGGTTCGCCGCTGCGCAAGGTATCCGGGATCCTCGCCGGCGTGCTCGACCAGCATCGCCAGGTGCTGAAGGAGCCGACGCCACAGGTGTATCTCAACGAGTACGCCGACAACTCGGTCAACTTCTCGATCACCTACTGGGTCGAGATGTCCGAGATCGGTGATGTGCGGCGGGTGAAGAGCGACCTGCTGCTGGCGATCGACGAGGCGTTCACCGAGGCCGGGATCTCGATTCCGTTCCCGCAGCGCGACGTGCACCTGTCGACGACGAAGCCGGTGCCGGTCGAGATCGTCGGGTCGTCGGAAATGCGCTCGGGGACCTGACACGCGCACACCGGCCGCTTAGGGAGCGTGCCGCGGAAGTGCAAGTTCGACGCCGAGGCCGCGACCGTCGAGTCCGGAAGAGAAGCGAATCTCGCTGCCGTGCAGTTCGGCCACGCGCTTCACCAGCGCGAGGCCGAGTCCGGCGCCACTTCCGTCGGCTGCCGCCCGGTAAAAGCGATCAAAGGCGCGCGCCTTCTGCTCGGCTGTCATGCCGGGGCCGTCGTCGCGGACGGCGATCGTCGTCACGCCGTTCGCCTCGCTCGCGCTGAGGCGCACCCGTGAACGCGCGTGGCGCAGGGCGTTCTCGCACAGATTGCGGATGGCCAGCGGCAACGAGTCGGGATCGCCGAGGATCATGACCTCTGGGACGTCGACCTCGATCTCCAGTCCACTGCGTTGTGCGGAAGCGCCGAGTTCGCGGACGACATCGGCCACGAGCGGCCTCAGCGGCTGCTCCCTCAGCGCCGCGCGGTCGGGCGCGCTAGCGTCGAGGCGCGCCAGCGCCAGCACAGTTTCCATCAGGCGCGTTGCCCGGTCGACCCCGCCGATCAGCGCCTGCAAGGACTCGGAACGTTCGGCATCGTCTCGCGCGCGCAACGCCACCTGGGCCTGGGCCCGCAGCGCCGCCAGCGGTGTCCCGAAGTTCGTGGGCGGCGTCCGCTCGCCTGACGGCACGGCCCGAAAGGCCGGCCGCTCGAACAACTCCAGTCGGTGCCGTGGCGGGCACTGAACCAGCCCTGACCGCGGGCCGCGGAGAACGAGTTGAACGCGGGGTCGGCGGCGCGCGCGGCGGCCTGCAGCGACCGCAGGTAGTCGGACGGCACCTCCGCCGGCGTGGGCCCGCTCAACGCGAGGAGGAGCGCCGCCACCGCAAGGAATCTCGGCTGCATGGGAGCGCCGCTCACTGGCTCGATGCCGGCGCGTTCAGCGATCCGTCCCTGACGACGTAACGGCTGACCATCTTGAGGTCGTTGCCCCGGAACTTGACTTCGAACGGCGTGCCGTTCCGATCGAACGCCAGCACGGCATAGCAGCCGCCATCGATTCCGACGCGCGCGACCCGGTAGCGGAGGAAGTTCTCGACGACGCTGCGCAGGTGGGCTTCCGGCCGGAACGGGTCGCGCGGGGCCTCCGCACAGAGGGCGGCCTGGATCGTGGATGCGCAGGGGAGCGCGGTGGCGTCGCTCGCACGGGCCAGCGGGCCGACGAGCAAGGTCGCGGCTACAGCCGCGGCGGCAACGGTGTGGATCTGCATGCAGGGTCCTCCAGGTTCGCGGCTGCCAGGGGTTGGCGGCCTGGATGCGAACCTTATTGACGGCCCTTTAAGCGGGCATGAAGACGGCGGTGCCGGCAGGGCCTACTCCGCGCGCAGCGACTCGACCGGATCGAGCCTCGATGCGCGACGCGCGGGCAGCACGCCGGCCGCCAGCCCGATCATCGACGCCAGCGCGATCGCGAGGACCGCGTAGAGCACGGGCGTGTGTACCGGCAGCGCCGGGATCACGAGGTGGATCAGCTGCGCGAGGCCGACGCCGAGCACGAGGCCCGCCACGCCCCCCAGCGCGGCGAGGACCACCGCCTCGCCGAGGAACAGGCCCAGGATCGTGCCGCGGCGCGCGCCGAGCGCGAGCATCAGTCCGACCTCGCTGGTGCGCTCGGACACGGCAATCGTCATGATCGTGACGATGCCGACACCGCCCACCAGCAGCGAGATGCTGCCGAGCGCGCCCACCGCCATCGTCAGGATGTCGAGGATGTTGCCGAGCGTGCGCAGCATGTCGGCCTGCGTCGTCAGCGTGAAGTCCTCGCGGCCGTGGCGGGCGGTGAGGACCGCGCGCGCGGCATCGGCCACCTTGCCTGCGTCGGCGCCTTCCGCGTACGAGATGTGGATCTCGGCCAGGCCCTCCTTGTTGAAGAGCTCCATCGCGCGCGCGGTCGGGATGAACGCCGTGTCGTCGAGGTCGATGCCGAGGAACTCGCCCTTGGACGCCAGCACGCCCACCACGCGGAACTGCAGGCCTCCGGCGCGCAGCTTCGCGCCGAGCGCGTTGCCGGAGCCGAACAGCTCGTTCTTCAGCGTGGCTCCGAGCACGACGAAGGCGCGCGCGCCTTCCCACTCGTCGGTCGGCAGGAACTGGCCCGCGGCCACGCGCATGTTGAAGACCTGCAGGGCGTCCTCGTTGACGCCGTAGACCGTCGTTCGGCGCGTGCGGCCATTGCCTTCTATTTCTGCGTTACCGAAGACGATCGGACCGATGGCCGTGACGTTCGGCAGCCGCTGCAGCGCGCGCGCGTCGTCGAACGTCAGCGGCCGTACGGAGGTGGGCAGGCCGGAGGGCGCGGCCCCGCCGGTCTTCGTGCGGCCCGGCGCCACGCCGATGATGTTGGTGCCGAACTGCGAGAACTCGGCCAGCACGAAGCGGTGGACGCCTTCGCCGATCGACGTCAGCAGGATGACCGCCGCGATGCCGACGGCGATGCCGAGCAGCGTCAGGCCGCTGCGCATGCGGTGCGCGGTGATCGCGCGCATCGCGAGGAAGACGCCGTCGCGCAGGATCATCGCTTCGCCAGCGCCAGCACGGGGTCGAGGGCCGCGGCGCGCCGCGCCGGCAGGAAGCCGAACAGCAGGCCGGTGACCAGCGCCGTGCCGATGGCGGCGATCACGGCCCACTGCGGTGCGTAGGCGGGCAGCGTCGGGTAGAGCACGCGGATGATCCAGGCACCGAGCTGGCCCAGCCCGTAGCCGAGCAATGCGCCGGCGAACGACAGCATCGCCGCCTCGGTCAGGAACGCATTGCGCACGGCCGCCTCGGTCGCGCCGAGTGCCTTCAGCAGGCCGATCTCCGAGGTGCGCTGCGACACCGACACCAGCATCACGTTCATCACGAGGATGCCGGCCACCGCCAGGCTGATCGCCGCGATGCCCGCCACGCCGAGGGTGAGCGTGCCCAGCAGCCGGTCGAAGGTCGCGAGCACCGCGTCCTGCGTGATGGTCGTGACGTCCTCCTCGCCGCCGTGGCGCGCCTTGATGATCTCGCGCACCTGCTCCTTCGCGGCCGGGATCGCCTCGCGGTTGCGCGCCTCGACCAGGATGCGGAACAGCGTGTTGGTGTTGAACATCTGCTGCGCGGTGGCGATCGGCACGAATGAAAGCTCGTCGGTGTTCATCCCGAGACCCATGCCGCTCGAGCCGAGCACGCCGATCACGCGGAAGCGCCGGTCGCCGATGCGCACGAACTGCCCGAGCGCCGGAGCGCTGCCGAACACGTCCTCGCGCACCTTGGCGCCGAGGACGATTACCGGCGAGCCGCGGGTCCAGTCCTCCTCCGGCAGGAAGCGGCCCTGCGCCATCCTGAAGTTGCGCACCTCGTAGTAGTCGGCGACGGTGCCGACGACGATCGACTCGCGCAGGCGCCCGGCGCCGCTGATCTCGGAGGTGCCGACCACGATCGGTGCGACCAGCCGGGCGGCGGTCGCGCGCCGCAGCGCCAGCGCGTCCTCGATCGTCAGGTCGCGCGGCGTGCCGGTGATCACGTTTTGCGGCGAGAAGCCGCCGGTCTGCGTGCGACCGGGCAGGACGATCACGAGGTTGGTGCCGAGCGAGGAGAACTCGTTGACGACGTAGCGCCGCGCGCCGTCGCCGAGCGCGGTCAGCACCACGACGGCCGCCACGCCGATCGACATCGCGAGCATCAGCAGCACCGTGCGCAGCCGGTTGCCGGTGGCGGCGCCGAGCGCGAAGCGCGTGTTGTCGACCGGTCGCATCAGGCCGCCGCGGCGATCCGCGTGTCGCCGCGGATCATCCCGTCCTCCATGTCGAGCCGGCGGCGCGCGCGCCTGCCGAGCGCAGCGTCGTGCGTGACGACGATCAGCGTCACGCCGCGCTCGTTCAGCTCCTCGAGCAGGCGGATGACTTCGTCGCCGGTGGCGCGGTCGAGGTTGCCGGTGGGTTCGTCGGCCAGGATCATTGCCGGCTGCATGATGGTCGCCCGCGCGATCGCGACGCGCTGGCGCTGTCCGCCCGACAACTGGTCGGGGCGATGGTGCGACCGCTCGGTCAGGCCGTAGTCGTCGAGCGCCTGCGCCACGCGCTTCGCGCGTTCGGCGGGCGGCACGCCGGCCAGCATCAGCGGCAGCGCGATGTTTTCGGCCGCGGTGAGCCGCGGCACGAGGTGGAAGCTCTGGAACACGAAGCCGATCCGCTGGCTGCGCACCTGCGCCTGCTCCTGCGGCGACAGCGTCGTGATGTCGCGCCCTTCGAGGTGGTAGGTACCGGCTGTCGGACGGTCGAGAAGCCCGAGCAGGTTGAGCAGCGTCGACTTGCCCGAGCCCGACGGACCCATCACGGCGACGTACTCGCCGGCGTCGATCCGCAGGTCGAGTTCGTGCAGCGCGTGCACCTCGCTGTCGCCGAGACGGAACACGCGCTCGATGCCGGCGAGTTCGATCAGCGCGGCCGGAGGGGAGTTCATCGTCACGCCGTTTGCGGGACGGTCACTTCGCGGGCTTGTTCTCGACGGTGACGCGGACGCCCGCCTTCACGCCGGCGCGGTCGAGCGAGGTGACGACCCGGTCGCCCGGGGCCAGTCCCTCGACCACCTCCGAGTACTCCCAGTTGGACAGGCCGGTCTTGAGCCGGCGCTCGACGAGCGTGTTGTCGGCGTCGACCACGAGGACGCGCCCGCCTTCGAGCAGCGCCGACGCCGGCACGCGCAGGACGTCCGTCCGCGTGTCGAGCACGATCTCGATGTCCGCGCTGTAGCCGACCAGCAGCCGGCCGGCCTCGGCGGGATTGTCGAAGGTCGCCTCGACGTCCACGGTGCGGGCCTGCTTCTCGACGGCGGCGACGTACGGGGCGATCCGGCGCACCTTGCCGCTGAAGGACTTGCCGGGCAGCGCGTCGAGCGTGATGCGGACGAACTGGCCTTCGCGGATCTTCGGTGCGTCGATCTCGTCCATCGGCGCGTTGACGTAGACGCAGGTCTCGTCGATGAGGTCGATCGCGGGCGGCGTCGGCACGCCCGGCGGCGATGGCGTCGAGTACTCGCCGACCTCGCCGACGATCTTCGCGACCGTGCCGTCGAACGGCGCGACGAGCGTCGTGCGGCCTTGCTGCACCTGCGCGACGTTCACGCTGGCGCTGGCCTGGGCGACGTCGGCCTTGGCGGTCGCGCACGACGCCGCGCGGGCGTCGGCCGCCGCGCGCGCCGTGTCGATCGCGTTGGCGGAGATGAAGCCCTGCTTGTGCAGTTCCATCTGCCGCTTCACTTCACGCTCGGCGCTGTCGGCCAGCGTGCAGGCTTCGACCACCCGCCGGCGCGCGCTCTCGAGCGCGGCCCGGGCCAGGCGCTCCTGCGCCTTGATGTCGTCGTGCCAGATCTGCATCAGCAACTGGCCCTTCTTCACGCGGTCGCCTTCCTTCACCGCGAGGACCTCGATGCGGCCGCCGATGATGGTCGACAGCTTGGTGCGCTGGCAGCTCTCGATGGTGCCAGCACGGGTGTTGGCGATCGACGACTCGACCGTGCCGCGCTGGACCTCGGTGACGACGACCGCGATCGGCTTGGGTCGCGTGAACCAGAACACCGCCAGCGCGATGACGAGGATCACCGCCAGCGCGACGCCGACCCGGCGCAGCGTGGTCTCGGTCTTGGGATTCATTCAGGGAAGGAAGCAGGGGAACACGGCCTCAGATTAGCCCACGGGGCGCGTCGGCCATCCCGGTGCGGTCAACCCGAGTGGGCGGATGCCTGACGCGGGTGCGTCGGTCCCGAGGCACGAGGGATCGCTCCGCGAAGCGCCGCGCTGGCCACCGATGCTGTCGGGAAGTCGATTTCGAGGGTTGCCTGGGGTCCGATGGGTACGTTATGCGGACCTATGCGGCGGGGGCTCTTTGACGAAGTAAAACTGCGGATAGCAAACTAGGGTGTCGACAAGTAAATTTCAAATATTGGAACTCACTTCGCTGCAGGAGGCAGGGCCATGACCGAGTCGATCCCATTGTTGAAGCGATTGCGCCTGCTGGCCGGCATGATCGCACTCGTGGCGGGCAGTCTGGCGCAAGCGCAAGCGCAGGCCTGGCCGACGCAACCGGTGAAGATCATCGCCCCCGTGCCGGCTGGCGGCGGCGTCGACCTGCTTTCGCGCGCCATCGCGCAGAAGCTGCAGGAGCAGTGGAACCAGACCGTGGTCGTGGAGAACAGGCCGGGTGCCAGCGCGGCGATCGGCACCGACTTCGTTGCCAAGTCCACCGACGGCCACACGCTGCTGATGGGCTACTCCGTGCTCGCGACCAACAAGTTCCTGGTCAGCAAGCTGCCGTACGACCTCGAGAAGGAACTCACGCCGGTCATCCACGTCGGCTACATCCCGCTGATCCTGGTCACGCAGCCTGGCTTCCCCGCAAACAGCGTCAAGGAGCTGATCGCGCTGTTCAAGGCGAACCCGGGAAAGTACTCGTACGCGTCCGGCGGGGCCGGGGCGGGCGCGCACCTGTCCGGCGAACTGTTCAAGCACCTCACCGGCGTGGACCTGACGCATGTCCCGTACAAGGGCAACGCGCCGGCGCTGAACGACCTGCTCGGCGGTCACGTCGCGATCATGTTCGACACGATCACGACGTCGATCCCGCACGTGAAGTCCGGCAAGCTCAAGGGCCTGGCGACGACGGGCGCGAAGCGCTCGCCGCTGGCGCCCGACCTGCCGACGATGATCGAGGCCGGCGTGCCGGGCTTCGAGATCAGCGCCTGGTACATGATGATCGCGCCGAAGTCGATGCCTAAGGACGTGGTGCAGAAGGTCAATGCGGCGGTCAACAAGGCGATCGCCGATCCCGAACTCGCGCAGCGCCTGTCCGCGCAGGGCGTGGCTTTCGTCGGCGGCCCGGTCAAGGCAGTCCGAGGACTTCCTGGCGAGCGAGGTCGACCGCTGGGGCCGGATCATCAAGTCGGCGAACATCAAGGCCGAGTAGCGATGCGCATCGTCGACGTGCACTCGCACTGGGGCACGAAGCGCGGCTACGTGCTGCGCACCGACGCCGCGCTCGCGCAGCAGTCGAAGACGTGGCGCTCGGAACCGAAGTACGACACCGAGGACGAGATGGCGCGCTACCTGCGCGCCAACGGGGTGCGCGCGATCCTCGACTTCGGCTTCACCAAGAATCTTCCGCTCGACGAAGTGGTGCCGCTGCACGACTACGCGCTCGCGGTGCAGGCGAAACATCCGGACGCCATCCTCGGTCACTGGCTGCAGATCGATCCGAGGCTCGGCGAGGCCGGCGCCGCCGAACTGGAGCACTGCATCCGGGCATCCCGGGGGTTCATCGGCTACTGCGTGTCGGCGTCCGGCATGGGTTACACCGCTGATCACCCGATCTACGGACCGTTCTACGAAGTCTTGAAGCACTACCGGCGGCCCGCGCTCGTGCTGGTCGGTCACACCGGCGCCGGCGCGGGACTGCCCGGCGGCGGCGGCGTGAAGCTCGACCTTTGCCATCCGCGCTACGTCGACTACCTCGCGGCCGACCAGCCGGACCTGACCATCATCGCGGGCCGGCCGGCGTGGCCGTGGCAGGACGACATGATCTCGATCCTGCTGCACAAGCCGAACGTGTGGAGTGAGCTGCACGGCTGGTCGCCGAAGTACCTGACCGACGCGCTGAAGCGCGAGATTCGCGGCCGGCTGAAGGACCGCGTGATGTTCGGCGCGGACTATCCGCTGTTCCGCTACGAGCGGCTGGTCGACGACTGGCACTCGCTCGGCTATGACGACGACGTGCTGGCAGGCGTGTTCCACCGCAACGCCGAGCGGCTGTTCGGGCTCGCGTCGTCCGAGGGAGCGCGCTGAGTGGACCTGGCGCTCAAGGGACGGACGGCGCTGGTGGGCGGCGCCAGCCAGGGCATCGGCTACGCGATCGCGCGCCTGCTCGCCGCGGAAGGAGCGCGCGTGGCGATGGTCGCGCGCAAGGAAGAGCCGATCGAGGCAGCGGCGCGGCAGGTCGCGCAGGAAACCGGCACCGAAACCTGCGCGATCGCGGCCGACATCCGGCGCGCTGACGACTGCGCGCGCATCGTGGACACGGCGCTCGGCCGCTTCGGCCGCGTCGACGTGCTCGTCAACAACGATGGTGCGCCGCCGCTCGGACGGCTGGACTCGTTCGACGACGCCGCGTGGTCGCGCGCGGTCGAGCAGAACCTGATGAGCGTGGTGCGGCTCGCGCGCGGCGTGCTGCCCGGCATGCGCGCCAACGGCTGGGGACGCATCGTCAACATCGCGGCGTTGTCGGCGCTGCAGCCGGTTGCGCAGTTCGGCCTGTCGGTCGCCACCTGGGCCGGAGTCATCGGCTACGCGAAGACCCTGTCGCTCGAAGTGGCCGCGGACGGCGTCACCGTCCACACCGTCTGCCCGGGCCGCATCGACACGCCGCGCCTGGGCACGGTGTTCGGCGGGGGCCAGCCCGGCGCGCTGGACGACGCGAAGCTGGCCGACATGGCGCGCGCCGTCCCGATGCAGCGCATCGGCTCGCCCGATGAGATCGCCGGGCTGGTCGCGTTCCTGGCGTCGCCGTGGGCGGCGTACATGACCGGCTGCGTATTCCACGTCGACGGCGGTCGCCGCGCGGCGGTGCTGTGAAGCAGTACGAGCCCATCGAGACCGCAGACGGCTACCCGGCCCACGTGCCGTGGTACTGGCGCTCGCTCGACCTCGAACAGCTGGCACGGGACTATCCTCCGCCGCCCGACTACTTCCGCACGACCGCGCGGATATCGCGCGACGAACTGCGCGCGTTGCAGGACAAGCGCTTCCTCGCGACCGTGAAGCGCGGCTGGGAGATCCCGTTCTTCCAGCGCCACTGGGGCGCGGTCGGCATCCAGCCGGGCGACATTCGCGGGCTCGACGACCTGCCGAAGCTGCCGCCGTACGACGTCAGTCACATCCGCGAGAGCCTCGAGCGCCATCCGCCGTTCGGCGACTTCATGGGCATCGCGCCTGGCGACGGACTGCCGCTGGTGCTGCAGACGAGCGGCGGCACCACGGGGCTGCCGCGGCCGATGCTGTATGCGCCGCTTGATCGCGAGACGATGGCGATCCTCGGTGGCCGGCGCTTCGCGCTGCACGGCGTCCGCCCGGGCGACCTCGTGCTCGTGACGTACTCGCTCGGCCTGAGCAATGGCGGCATGGCGCCGCGCGAGGCGCTGTGGCGCTACACGGGCGCGGTGCCGGTGATGACCGGCAGCGGCGCCAACACGCCGACGCGGCGCCAGGTCGAGATCATCAAGGCATGGGGCGTCAACGTGATCCTCGGCTTCCCGTCGTACCTGCGGCACATGGCGCTGGTGGCGCGCGACGAGCTCGGCATCGACCCGCACTCGCTGAAGATCCGCCTGCTCGGAACGCACCTCGGCGTGGAAGACCGCAAGCTGCTCGAGGACCTGTGGGGCGCGCCGGCGTACGACATGTACGGGACGCACGAGAGCGGCATGCTGGCCGCCGAGTGCCGGCACCAGTCCGGCCCGCACGTGATGGAGGACGCGTTCGTCCTGGAGATCGCCGACCCGGAGACCGGTCGCATCGTGCCGGACGGCGAGAAGGGCACGATCTACATCACGACGCTCTACAAGTACGGTGCGCCGCAGATCCGCTTCAACGTCAACGACATCTCGGCGTGGCACACGTCGGGCTGCCCGTGCGGCAACACGCAGCGGCGCCTGCAGGCGATCTTCGGGCGCAACGACAACATGGTGAAGCTGCGCGGCGTCAACGTGTTTCCGGAGGCGATCGGCGCCGCGGTGGTGACGGACGCGCGGTCCAATGGCGAGTACTTCTGCTTCGTGGACCGGGTCGGCGAGGCGAAGGTCGACCGGATGGACGTGTGGGTCGAGGTGCTCGACGCCGTCGACCGCGCGGCGTTCCGCGCGGACCTCGAGGGCCGACTGAAGGAAGTGCTTGGGCGTGAAGGTGGCTGTCACACCAGTGGGCAAGGGCGAGCTCGATCGCTACACCGGGACCTCGCAGTCGTCGAAGGTCAAGCGCCTGCTCGATCGCCGGGGCTGAGGGAAACCGAGGAGGGAAGGCAAACATGGGACTGCAGACCGTGGACCGCGCGGTGGCCGTGTTGCAGCTGCTGAGCGTGAGCGGGCCCGACGGCCTGCGGCTGGTCGACGTGCAAGGCAGGCTGCGGCTGTCGAAGCCGACGGCGCACCGGCTGCTGATGTCGCTGGTGTCGCATGGCTTCGTCGACCAGGACGAAACGACGAAGCGCTACCGCCTAGGCGCGCGCCTGGCGGTGCTCGCGTGGTCGGTGCCGCAGCGGCGGCTTGACTTCGGCCGCGTGGCGTCGCCCGCCGCGCAGCGCCTTGCGCAGCGGTCGGGCGACACGGTGTTCCTGATGGCGTGCGACGGCCTCGACACCGTGTGCGTCGGCCGCGAGACGGGTTCGTTTCCGATCAAGGCCCTGACGATCGAGGTCGGCACGCGGCGGCCGCTGGGGGTCGGCGCCGGCGGGCTCGCGGTGCTCGGATCGATGCCGCCGGATGAGGCCCGTCGCGCGATCGACACCATCACCGCGAGGCTGAACGACTATCCGCTGACGTCGCCCGAGGTCATCCGGCGCGGCGCCGACCAGGCGCGGCGCCTCGGCTATTCGGTCTCGGACGGGCAGGTCGCCACCGGCGTGCGCGCGATCGCCGTGGCGGTGCGCGACGTGCGTGGCGTGCCGGTCGGATCGATCGGCATCGCGGCGATCCGCAGTCGCATGATGCCGGACCGGATCAAGGAACTCGTTCCATGGATGCTGGAGGAACGCGCCGAGGTCGAGCGTCTGCTCGCGGCTTGAAGGTCAAACACGGGGAGTGGACACCATGGCAGGCACACGTGCTGCGAAGAAGTCGAGAAAGGCCGCCAAGGCGGACGGATACATCAACGTGGCCGTGTCGCGCTCGACGCGGCAGGGGCTGCACCTGCTGAAAGAGGCGATGGAGGTCCAGGGGCAGGCCGAAGTGATCGAGCGGCTGGTCACGATCGGCATCGCGATCTACATCGCGGCGCGGTGAGAAGCGCGCAGGACGGTGCTCTCCTCGGCGCAGGCGGTGACTTGCGGCGGCTGGCGCCGCCTACAGGCCGACCGCCGACTTCGGCCGCACGCTGACCTTGCCAACCATGCCGGCCTGGTAGTGGCCCGCGATCAGGCAGGCGAAGCCGAACTCGCCGGCACGGTTGAACGTCCAGAGGATTTCGCCGGTCCGGCCCGGCGGCACGTGGACCATGTACGGCTCCTCGTGCTCCATGTTCGGGAACTTCAGCATCAGCGCCGCATGCTCGTCGAGCGCGGCCTGCGTTCCCAGCACGAACTCGTGCATCAGGCGGCCGTCGTTCTTCACGACGATGCGCACGGTCTCGCCTTCATCGACCGTGATCGACGCAGGCGAGAACCGCATGTCGTCGCTCATCGCGACGCGGATCGTGCGCAGGCCCGGCTTCGCGTCGCCGGCAATGCCCCACGCCTTCTGTTCCTTCACTACCGTCGCCGGCGCCTTCGCATGGCTGTCGCCATGGGCGCCGGCGGGTGCGCCGCTGCACGCCAGGATGAACAGCGCGGTCACAACGACTTTCCTGCGAAGAGATCGCATCGGTTCACCTTTCGGGTCGTGATGTAGAACCGGCGGCGGGCTGGCGCGCCGGGTGGAGGCAGCGCGCGAGTGTATTGGAGGATCGAATCCTGTTTCGAAGTCGGGATTACCCGAACGGGCGGCGCGCCCGGGTCGGTTCCAGGCGCAGGCTCTGCCTAGCCGACGTGTTTGCCAAAGAACGCCAGCGTGCGCTCGCGGGCGAGCTTCGCCGCAGCCGGGTTGTACGAAGCGCGCTGGTCACAGTTGAAGCCGTGACCGGCCGCATAGAAGTGCGTCGTCACGTCGGGATGCGACTTCGCCACCGCCCGCGCCTGGTTGAGCGGGATCGACGCGTCGGTCTCGCCGAAGTGCAGCATCGTGGGGCACTTCGGCCGTTCACCGTTAAGCGACGGGATCGCGCCGCCGTAGTAGGGCACGGCGGCGGCCAGCCCCGGGATGCGCGCGGCGGCGAGCCACGCGACGGAGCCGCCCCAGCAGTAGCCGACGATGCCGACCTTGCCCGCGTGCGAGACCGCTTCCATCGCGGCGCTGGCGTCCCACATCGCCTGGTCCCACGAGACCTTCTGCATCAGCGCGATGCCGGCCTGGATCTCCGCCTGCGTGTAGCCGCTCTCGAAGCCGCGCTGCACGCGGTCGAACATCGCTGGCGCAATGACGAGATAGCCGTCGGCCGCGTAGCCGTCGGCAACCGAGCGGATGTGGCTGTTGACGCCGAAGATCTCCTGCACGACGACGACGGCGCCGCGCGGCCGCTCGGCCGGCTCCGCCAGGTAGGCCTTCAGTGCGTGGCCGTCTCTGGCCTTCAGGTCGATCGTCTTGCCCATCGTCGGTCTCCTTGGAAGGGTGGCACGCCAAGCGTAGCGGTTCGTTGGGGCAAAATGTGCCGCGGAGCAGGCTCGTTCGCACGTCGATCAGGAAGAACATGCACTTTGATCTGGCGGACCTGCGCCTGATGGTGCGCATCGCCGAGGCCAACAGCCTGACGCGGGGCGCGGAAGCGTCGTTCCTGTCGCTGCCCGCGGCCAGTACGCGCATCAAGAACCTCGAGGAAAGCCTCGGCGCCAAGCTGCTCTACCGCACCAGCCAGGGGGTCACCCTGACCCCGCCGGGCCAGGCCTTCGTGCACCACGCCCGGGTGGTGCTGGCCCAGCTCGAGCACCTGACGAGCGACATGCAGGAGTACGCCAAGGGCATCAAGGGTCACCTGCGCGTGTTCGCCAACACGACCGCGCTGGGCGAGTTCCTGCCTCCGGTGCTGCGTGCCTACCTGCTGAGTCATCCCGACGTCAACGTCGACCTGCGCGAGCGCCTGAGCAACGACATCGTCCGCGCCGTGACCGAGGGGCAGACGGACATCGGGATCGTCGCCGGCACCGTGCGCACGGAGAACCTGGAGGTCATACCGTACCGGCAGGATCGGCTGGTCCTCGCCGTGCCGGAGGGCCATGCCTTGGCGGGGGCGAAGTCAATCGACTTCGCCGAGACCCTGGACCTCGATTTCATCGGGCTGCACGAATCCAGCGCGATCCACGGCTTCCTGCGCCGGGTCTGCGACGGCCTGCATCGCACGCTGCGCGTGCGGATCCAGGTCGGCAGCTTCGAGGCAGCCTGCCGCATGATCGAGGCCAGCGTCGGCGTGGGCGTGCTGCCGGAGTCCGCAGCCCGACGGCATGCGCAGACGCTGGCGATCCGCATCGTTCCGCTGCGCGACGACTGGTCGGTGCGGGCCATGCAGATCTGCGTCAGGAAGCTCGACGCGCTGCCGGGCTTCGCGCGCGACCTCGTGGACCTGCTCGTGGCGGACGCGAAGTCGGCGTCGGGCTGAGCCGGGGAAGCGGCCGCGTCAGCCGTGCTTCGCCGTCAGACGGTGCGGCCGCCGTCGACCGGGAACTCGACGCCGGTGATGAACTCCGCCTCGTCGCTTGCGAGGTAGAGCGCGGCGCGGGCCACGTCGAGCGGCGTGGACATCCGGCCGAGCGGGATCGTCGCGAGGAACTTCTGGCGGTTTTCCGGCGTGTCCGGCAGGCCCATGAACTCCTCGAGCAGGCCGGTGACGCCGATGACCGGGCAGATCGCGTTGACGCGGATGTTGTCCGGGCCAAGCTCGGCAGCGAGCGACTTGCTCATCAGGTTCACCGCGCCCTTGGAACTGTTGTACCAGGTGAGACCGGGGCGGGGGCGGATGCCGGCGGTGGAGCCGACGTTGAGAATGACGCCGCTTTTCTGCTGGCGCATCAGCGGCACGATCGCGTGGACCATGTGGAAGATGCTCTTCACGTTGACGGCGTAGACCTTGTCGAAGGTCGCTTCGTCGACTTCCAGCAGGGGGCGGTTCCTGTGCGTCCAGCCGGCGTTGTTCACGACGACGTCGATGCGGCCGCCGAACGCGTCGCGCGTCGCCTGGACGAGCGCGTCGATGTCGGCGCGCCGGGTGACGTCGCACGTGACGGCGATCGCGTTCGCGCCGATCGACGCCGCTACGGCCTGCGCCCCGGCGGCGTTGATATCGGCCACCGCCACCTTCGCGCCTTCGTCCGCGTACAGCCGCGCGATGCCTTCGCCGAAGCCGCTCGCCGCGCCGGTGACGATGGTCACCTTGTCCTGCAGTCTCATCAGTGACCTCATCGCATCTCCTGGGTTGGGTCCCGGCGCCGAGTCGCCGCGCTCCGCCGTTGCTTTCGGATTGTGCCGAAGCGAGGGAAGGGCAGCGTTGCGAACCGGTCCTGCGCCGAAGTGATGCCGCTTCCGGCGGCATGGCCGCCTCGCAGTGGGCGAGTTCGGCCGGGGAGACCGCTTGCCAGATCGGAACGCGGAAATCTACCTAAGCGGAACGCCGCTCACCTACAAGTGGTCGTTCAAGTCGCGGCCGAAGAAGAGCACGGCGACACTGCAGGGCGCCACGACGGCACTGCCGACGTTCGTCCCCGACGTGCGGGGCAACTACGTGGTGCTGCTCGTCGTCAGCGACGGACAGCTCAGCAGCGTGCCGAGTCGGTGATGATCCAGGTAAGGAGGTAGCGCCGGGTGCGCCCCTGGTTACAGGATCGAAACCATCTGCGCCTCGCCAGAAATCAGCGCATTACGACGGCTCACTAGTCTGCAGACCGTCCGCCAAGTTCCGCCCGTGCGCCGCGGGGTGCACGCCAGGGCGGTGCAACGGGCGACGAGGAGCCGCGCATGCAGACAGGTACTGCCGTCACCACCCGGACGCTTGTGGATCCGACTTATGTCGCCCTGACCGTGACCGCGCTGCTGTGGTCGAGCAACTTCGTCATCGGCCGCGCGATCCACGAGGCGGTCACGCCGGCGACGATGAACTTCCTGCGCTGGGCGCTTGCGCTCGTGGTGCTGCTGCCGGTCACGCTGGTCGACCTGCGCCGGCACCGATTGGTGCTGCTGCGCAACTGGCGGCTGATCGCATTGCTCGGACTCACCGGCATCGCGGCCTTCCAGACTCTCTGCTACTTCGCGCTCACGCAGACGACGGCGCTGAACACGATCCTGCTGACGTCGCTCGCGCCGCTGGCGATCGTCGCGCTCTCCTGGCTGGCCCTCGGGGAGCGGATCTCGCGCCTCCAGGGTCTGGGCCTGCTCACATCCCTCGCCGGCGCGATCGTGCTGATCCTGCACGGAGACGCAGAGGCACTGGTGTCCCTGCGCTTCAACTCCGGCGACCTGTGGATGCTGCTCGCCGTCGCGCTGTGGACCGTCTACTCGGTGCTGCTGAGAAGGCGACCGGAGCACGTGCCGCCCCTGGCACTGCACACGGCGTCGGTCGGCGCCGGAACGCTGTGGATGCTGCCGCTCTTCGGCTGGGAGGCCGTGCGCGGAGCCGGCCTGCCGACCGAACTGTCGGCCTGGCTGGCCATCGGCTTCGTGGCCGTGTTCTCTTCCGCGATCGCTCACGCGCTGTGGGTGCGGGGCGTGGCGTCGATCGGTCCTAACCGGGCCAGTGTCTTCATCCACCTCATGCCGCTCTTCGGTGCCGCGCTGGCCATCACGTTCCTCGGCGAGGAAATTGCGAGCTATCACGTCCTCGGCGCGGCCCTCGTGCTCGTCGGCGTGATCCTGAGCAGCCGCAGGTAGCGGCCACGGTCCGCCTGGCCGGTGCTGCACCCCGGCTCTCATCCGCTCGTGTCGGCAGGGCCGGGCTTTCGCCCGGAAGCGGCTCTCGCCGCCGCGTTCGATGATCGCGCTGGCTATCATGCGCGGCATGGAGAAGTTCGACGAAGCCATCGCCTTCGCGCAGTCGCACGAGATCCCGTGGCCGCGCGATCCGGCTTCCGACCCTGCGCACTGGGGCGTCCACCACGAGGACCCGCCGCCGTTCAACCGCCTGCGCGGACCGGTGCATCCGCGCGGCGGCGTCTCCGGCGTCATCCGCGTGCGCGGCGAGGAAGTCGCCGCCTGGGGCGAGCCCGATCGCGCCGACCAGACCTTCAGCGTCGCGAAGACCTACCTCGCGCTGCTCGCCGGGATCGCGCATGCGCGCGGCTTGCTCGAGCCGGGCGAGCGGGTGAGCGATCGGCTGCCGGGCATCGGCTTCGATTCACCCCACAACCGCGCGATCACCTGGGAGCACCTGCTCACGCAGACCAGCGAGTGGCAGGGCGAGTGCTTCGGCATGCCCGATCAGGTGGAGCACTACCGGCGCGTGTCGCACGACCCGAAGCCGCCCGAGGGCGAGAAAGGACAGCTCCGCCCGCTGCAGGCGCCGGGCAGTTACTGGGAATACAACGACGTGCGCATCAACCAGTTATCGCTGGCGCTGCTGCACCTCTTCAGGCAGCCGCTGCCCGAGATCTTCGTCGACAACGTGCTGCAGCCGATTGGTGGCGGGCGCGACTTCCGCTGGGAAGGCTATGACGATGCCTGGGTCGAGATCGACGGCCGGCGCATGCCGTCGGTTCCCGGCGGCACGCACTGGGGCGGCGGCGTGCAGATCAGCGCGCGCGACCAGGCGCGCATTGGCCAGTTGCTGCTGGACGGCGGCGCACACGAGGGTCGCCAGATCATTCCAGCCGATTGGGTGCGGCGCATGCGCGAACCGTGCGCGGTGGCGCCCTTCTACGGCTGGCTCACGTGGCTCAATCGCGACGGGCGGCTCTTCGCCGATGCTTCGCGTGCGAGCTGGTTCATGTTCGGCGCGGGCGGCCACACGGTGTGGATCGACCCGGACAGCCAGGCCGTGGTCGTCGCGCGCTGGCTCGACGGCGCGCACTCGGCGGGCTTCGTGCGGCGCGTGGCGCAGGCGCTGCGGCGCTAGCCGCGGACGCTCGGCATCGAGCCAGGCTGCGGCCAAGTGCTACGCGCGCTGCTCTACGGCCTGGCCATTCTTCACCTCGGCCCGGGCATCGCCTTTGCGGTCCTCGCCTTCGGCTGCGATCCGTCGGGGTCGATCCTGGGCGCTGTTTGCCAGGGGAACACCCTCGCGGTGTTCCTGGGCCTGACATTGGTCTTCTGGCTGCTGCTCGGCGCGGGCGCTGCGGTGATGCTCCTGCTCCGACGTCGAACGGGGAAGGGCGCTACCGCCAGCGACGGCTGAATGAGAACCGGCTCACAGCAACGGCATGAAGGACCGGGCCGGGCATGGGCGAAGCTATCTGCCGCCACCCCCGCCACCACCACCGCCACCACCACCGCCTCCGCCGCCACCGCCACCACCGCCACCACCACCACCGCCGCCACCGCCACCACCGCCGCCACCATCGCCGCCACCGCCGGCGCCACTGCCTCCACCGGCACTATCGCTACCACCGGCGTCGGCGCCCGCAGCGCTGCCGCCCCCCGTTCCTGCGGCGACGCCACCCCGCGATCCTGCGGCAACGCCATCTCGGGAAGCCGCCGCCGCGTGCGATGAAGGTGGCGGAGTCGCAGGCAGGGCGACGTTCCGCTCGCGTGCACGCGCCTGCATGGTGGCCAGGTGCTGGGCGAGCACCCTGGCTCGCTCTTCGTCCGTGACCGCCGCACGCATGCGCTCGCGGAACGCATTGCGCTCCTGGTGGGTCATCAACTGCCAGCCGTAGATGTCGGCATCGCGATGCAGCGCCGGGGAAAGGGGGGGCTCGGCGGTCGCCACCGCCACAGGCTGCTGCGCTGACGCATGCATTGAAACGACCAAGGCCGCTGCGAGGGCCGCAGCGCCGCGGAAGCGCATCACCGTCTGGCTTCGCGTCATCGGATACATTGTCACAAGCCCATTCATTCGAACTCTAGCCGGGCTGCATAAAGCGAACGTTAAGAGGCCGAATCAAGTATGCGCCTGCTGCTCGTCGAGGACGACGCCACCCTGGGGGATGCGGTGCGCGACTACCTCGTCGAGTTGGGCCACGTCGTTGACTGGTCGAAGTGCCTCGCTTCGGCCAGGGAAGCGGTCACTGAGCCGTTCGACATCGTCCTGCTCGACTGGCGCTTGCCGGACGGGTCCGGCATTGAGTGGCTGCGCAGCGTGCGCCGGCGCGAAGGCCTGAACCAGCACGTGCCGGTTCTCGTCCTGACCGCCCGGGACCAGCTGGACGACCGCATCGAGGGCCTCGACGCCGGGGCCGACGACTACCTGACCAAGCCGTTCGAGCTCGCCGAACTCGCGGCGCGGGTGCGGGCGCTATCGCGCCGCGCCGACGGCCAGTCGCACGCGGTGCTTCGGGCCGGACCGATCGAGGTCGACGCGACGGCGAGGACGGTCCGGGTCGATGGAAGCGAGGCGGACCTGACGGCGCGGGAGTACGCGCTGCTCGAAGCCTTGATCCGGCGGCCCGGACGCATCGTGTCGCACGCGACGCTGCAGCAGCTGCTCTATGGCTTCGATGGCGAGGTCGAGAGCAACACGATCAAGGTCCACGTATCGAGTCTCAGGCGCAAGCTCGGCCGCGACGCGATCGAGACGGTGCGCGGCATGGGATACAGGATTCGGTCCTGAAGGCCGGATGAACGATCGCGACTCCGCCGCGCATCCTCCGTCGATCCGTCGCCGCCTGACCGCGACGGCGATCGGAGGGCTGATCGTCACGGCCATCGTCACCGCGGCCATCGCCGCCCTGGCGGTCAGTCGCGTGGTCGAGACGCTGATGAAGTCGTCGCTCGAGGAGACCGCCCAGGCGTTGGTGGTGCTGGCCGAGCACGAGCGCGAGGTCGAGGAACTCGCGCAGGGCCTTGCCCTTCCAGCCGCTCCCCACGACGAGGCGTTGCTATGGCAGCTGCGCGCCCCCGACGGACGAGTGGTCGCGCGATCGCACCGCGCGCCGGCCGAAGCGTGGCCCGTGCCGCTGTTCGAAGGCCATCAGCACGCGTCGGACCTCGCCGTGTTCACCCTCGCGGGCCAGCGCCTCTGGCTCCAGGTCGCACAACCGCTGGCTGCACTGCGCCGCGCCCAGGGCCTTGCAGCCATGCAGGCCGCCGGCGCCGTGTTGCTGCTGAACCTCCTCGGGGCGCTGGTGCTGGCATGGAGGATCGGGCGGGAACTGCGGCCGGTGGCGCAACTCGCGGCCGACGTCGAGGCGGTCGAACCCGGCCCGGTCGCACCACGCCTGCCACGGTCCCCACGTCAGGAACTCGAACCGGTGTACCGGGCGGTCGAGCGCCTCGGGCAGCGGCTCGCGGGGCAGCTCCGAAGCGAACGTGCCTTTTCGGCCCACGCCGCGCACTCATTGAGAACTCCGGTAGCAGGCGTGACGGCGCAGGTCGAGCTTCTTCTCAAGCGCGCGCCCGAGGAGTTGCGTCCCAAGCTGCACCTGGTGCTCGAAGCGATGCGGCGGCTGGCCGGGGTCATCGAGGCGCTGCTCACGATGGCGCGTAGTGGCCACGCGCCACGCATGCGCGAGTTCCGCGCAAGCGCGCTCGTCACCGCCGCCCTCGCGCGGCGCATCGCCGTGGACAGCGCGCAGCTGCAGCAGGTGGACGTGTGCGGCGATCCCGATCTGCTCGCGGTGGCGGTCGCGAATCTCGTGGACAACGCGGTCCGGCATGGCGCGGGCCATGTCGCGCTGAAGGCGGGCCGCGAGGGGTCGGCCCAGTGGATCGATGTGATCGATGATGGGCCAGGCATTCCTCGGGAGCGTCTCGCGGTCCTGCGATCGGCGCTCGCCACGTTCGAGACCACGGGCCTCGTCGACGAAGCGCTGGGACTGGGACTGACGCTCGCCGCGATGGTGGCCCGCGCGCACGGCGGCACGATCGAACTCGGCGAGTTGCATGACTCCCCGCGCTTCGCGGTGCGCCTCAAGTGGTAGCCGCGAACACGGGGCAACGGGCCCCCCTTGTATCGAGGGGGCCCGCTCCCCGCTCTTGTCACATGCCGTGACGAGGGCGAAACGGGCGGCCGGACACCGCGTGGGTGGAAGCTTCACGAGCGACTTGCTGCCATCCCCTGACCGGAGCCGCGTCCGGTGACGAGCGGTGATCGCTATTTGCCGCCACCACCACCCGCGCCACCACCGCCACCACCGCCGCCGCCACCGGCACCACCTCCGCCGCCGCCACCGGCACCGCCACCGCCGCCGCCACCGGCACCGCCGCCGCCGGCACCACCGCCGGCGCCAGCGCCGCTCCCGGCACCCGCGCCGCTACCGGCGCCGGGGCCTGGGCCAGCGGATGGCCCGGGACCCGCTTGTGACTGCGCGCGCGATCGGGACTGCGTCTGCTGCTGGGTCTGCTGCTGCGTCTGCAACTGCGCCCGCTCGCGGGTCTGCTGCTGTGTCTGCAACTGAGCGGGCTCGCGCGTCTGTTGCTGGGTCTGCTGCCGTGTCTGCTGCTGGGCCTGCTCACGGGTCTGTTGCTGCGTCTGCAACTGGGCCCGCTCGCGAGTCTGCTGTTGTGTCTGCAGCTGGGCGGGCTCGCGCGTCTGTTGCTGGGTCTGCTGCCGTGTCTGCTGCTGGGCCTGCTCGCGAGTCTGTTGCTGCGTCTGCAGCTGGGCCTGTTCCCGGGTCTGTTGCTGCGTCTGCAAGTGCGCCGGATCCCGGGTCTGCTGTTGCGTCTGCTGTCGCGTCTGCTGCTGGGCCTGCTCACGGGCCTGGTCGCGTGCCTGGTCGCCGGTCTGCGCGACAACCGGCGACGCGAGCGCTGCAAGCGCCGCGATGACTGCGACTGCCATTCTGCTGTTCGTCATCTCAATCTCCTGAAGAAATCACTAGAGCGGAGGCGGTATCTCGAGGGATCCATCTCCTGTCCGCTGTCTTGACACTAGTGGGCATTCGTCAAGAGAAGGTAAAGGACGGTGACACGCCATCACGCGGGATGGATGACTGTCCAGCGACACCCCGGGTCCCAGGTAGCCGGAGCCGGGCAGTTGTTACGTCGGGAAGCTCGACCGGGTCGCAAGTGCGGTATTCACGGCCGTGCATGTCTGATCGCGGTCAACCCCGGCAGCGGAAGCCCTTGTACCAGCGGTTCGCGGAACCATCATGGATGCATGGTGTTCGCGCTCATTGCTCTCTGGGTTGGTTTCGCCCTCGGCTTCGTCCTCGCGGCTGTGCTGCGGGCTGGAGGCCGTGATGAGGTGCCCCCGCCGCCAGCCGCTCCGGCGCGAGCCACGTTCGACGTATCTCACGTGCGCGTCGAGGGAAGGCAGGCCGCTTCCCGCAACACCTCGGAACACTTCGAGACGGTGGAGTAGCTCCCGTACAGCTTCGACTTCCGCGGCCAGCGACGTCGAAGCCGCAACGAGCGTCCTCGCTCGCGGTGGACGCTCAAGCCAGGAAGCGCTCGACCCTGGCGGCTTTCGCCAGGCCCCAGGTCCGCGCGATCACCGCGCGCATCTCCGCTTCGGACGCGCCGTGGCGGTAGGTGCCGAGGCGGATCGCCTTGTCCTCGAGTTCGTGCCGCGCGAGCGTGTTGTCCGGATCTCCCTTCGGCACGTCGACGCGGCCCTCGAGGCGGCGTCCATCGGTCGTCTCCACCGTGACCTTGCCGATCCAGCGGGCGGGGTAGGCGGTGTCGACCTCGTCATCGAGCTCCATGTGGACCTCGCTCGCGGAAGGACAGCACTTTCGGGTCGCGGAAGTCCTTGTCGAAGTCGGTCAGCGCGGCACGGCCGTGGATCGCGATCAGACCGAGCACGGTGCCCATCGAGAACTTCGACTGGTGCACGGTCTGCGGGTCGGTCACCGGCCCGAGGACGTCGATCGCGCCCTTGTGCACGCGCGCGGTGACGCGGGCGACGTGGTCGGCCTTCAGTTGCTCCTTGGTCATCACCGACAGCAGCGCGTCGGCCGCGGGGTGCGTGTGCCGGCACGACGCGTGGAACTTGAACGAGGTCTCGGCCAGCGCCCAGCGGGTGCCCAGGCGATCGACGAGGCGGGCCGGATCGGAATCGGTCGACATCCCGGCCGCCATGCCCTGCGGCCCTTCGAAGATGCGACGCGCGCCGGTCAGGCCCTGGTGCGCAAGATGCGCGGCGGCGAGACCCGAGGCGGCTGCGTGCGCGCAGTGCAGTTGCTTCGAGTCCGCTGCGTCGCGCAGGAACTCCCACAGCCCCGCGGCCTGCGTCCCGGCCGAGCCGAACGCGTGCTGCATCTGGTCGCCCGTGAGACCGAGCAGTCGCCCGACCGCGGCGGCGGCCGCGACCGTGCCCGCGGTGCCTGTCGTGTGGAAGATCCGGTAGTGCGAGCGGCCGAGGAATTCGCCGACGCGGATGCCGACTTCGTAGCCGGCGACGATCGCCGTGACGAGATCGCGGCCTGACGCGCCGATCGCCTGCGCGACCGCGAGCGCGGGCGGAATGACGACGGCCGCCGGATGGAACACCGAACTGTTGTGCACGTCGTCCTGCTCGGCGAAGTGCGAGGAGGCCGCGTTGATCGCCGCGGCGATCAGCGGCGACGACGTCGTGCGGTGGATCAGGATCTCGGACGGACCGGTCGCCGGCCCCTGCGATTCGTAGAACGCCGCGATCGTCTCGACCGGCCGCGCGCCCTTGCCCGCGAGCGCGGATGCGAACCAGTCGAGGAAGAGGTCCTCGGTGCGGTCGACGACCGCCTGGCGGAATGCTGTCGAAGCTTCAGCGCGGCGGCGAACTCGGCGAGCTGGCGCGCGGGAGTGGTCACGATGGCGGGGTCCTTCATGTGGCACCTTCCTTCGACAGTCGCTCGATCTCGGCCGCGCTGTAGCCCAGCTCGGCGAGGATGGCGGCGGTGTGCTGGCCGAGCGCGGGGACGGGGTCCATCCGCGCGTCGAAGGCTTCCGGCGCGCCGGGCGGCAGCAGCGCCGGGATCGGTCCGGCCGACGTCTCGCACTTCGGTCCAGCGTCCGCGCGCCTTCAGCTGCGGATGCGCCCACAGGTCGGCCATCGTGTTCACGCTGGCGTTGGCGATCTGCGCGGCCGTCGAGCCGTTCGACGACCTGCTCGAGCGTCAATCCGGAAAACGCCTGCGCGATGATCGCGTACAGCTCGCCGCGCGCGGCGGTCCGGCGCGCGTTGGACGAGAAGCGCTCGTCGGTCGCGAGCGCGGGATCGACGCAGCACCGTCTTGCAGAACTCCGGCCCACTCGCGCTCGTTCTGCAGGCCGAGCATCACGGTCTTGCCGTCGCCGGTGGGGAAGGGGCCGTACGGATAGATGGTCGCGTGCGCGGCGCCGTTGCGGGTCGGCGGCGGCGCGCCGTCGTAGGCGTAGTACATCGGGAAGCTCATCCACTCGGCCATGCTCTCGAGCATCGAGATGTCGAGGCGGACGCCTTCGCCGGTCCTGCCGCGCTGGATCAGCGCCGCGAGGATGTTGGTGTAGCCGTACATGCCGGCGGCGATGTCGGCGATCGAGCAGCCGGCCTTCGCCGGCTCGTCCTTCGTGCCGGTGACCGACAGGAAGCCCGACTCGCTCTGGATCAGCAGGTCGTACGCCTTCTTGTCGCGGTACGGGCCCGGGCGCTCGCGGTCGTCGCCGTAGCCCGAGATGTCGCAGACGATGAGCCGCGGCAGCGTCGGATGCAGCGTCGTCGAACGACAGGCCGAGGCGCGCGGCCGCGCCCGGGCGCGAGGTTCTGCACCAGCACGTCGGCGCGCGCCAGCAGCCGCTGCAGGATCCCGGCCGCGCGCGGGTGCTTGACGTCGAGCGTCAGGCTCTCCTTCGCGCGGTTGGTCCAGACGAAGTGCGACGCGAGTCCGTTGACGCGGTGGTCGTAGTCGCGCGCGAAGTCGCCGACCTTCGGCCGCTCGATCTTGATGACGCGGGCGCCGAGGTCGGCGAGCTGGCGCGTGCAGAAGGGCGCCGCGATGGCCTGTTCGAGGGAGATGACGGTGATGCCGTCCAGCGGGCGCGCCCGGCGGACGCAAGTCCATGCGGACTTGCGTCCGCCTCGCGCGCGGCCCGGCCTGCAAGCCGGGCCGTGCGAGGCCGTCGGTTCCCCGGACATCAGAAGCTCCTCGGCAGCCCGAGCACGTGCTCGGCCACGTAGGACAGGATCAGGTTGGTCGAGATCGGCGCCACCTGGTACAGCCGCGTCTCGCGGAACTTGCGCTCGACGTCGTACTCCGCGGCGAAGCCGAAGCCGCCGTGGAACTGCAGGCAGGCGTTGGCCGCTTCCCACGAGGCCTTGGCGGCGAGGTACTTCGCCATGTTGGCCTCGGCGCCGCACGGCTGGTGCGCGTCGAACAGTTCGCAGGCCTTCCAGCGCATCAGGTTGGCGGCCTCGACCTCGATGTACGCCTCGGCGATCGGGAACTGCACGCCCTGGTTCTGGCCGATCGGCCGGCCGAACACGACGCGGTCCTTCGCGTAGGTCGTGACCTTGTCGATGAACCAGTAGCCGTCGCCGATGCACTCGGCGGCGATCAGCGTGCGCTCGGCGTTGAGGCCGTCGAGGATGTACTTGAAGCCCTGGCCTTCCTCGCCGATCAGGTTCTCGGCCGGGATCTCGAGGTTGTCGAAGAACAGCTCGTTGGTCTCGTGGTTGACCATGTTGCGGATCGGGCGCACGGTCAGGCCCTTGCCGATCGCCTGGTGCAGGTCGACGAGGAAGATCGACATGCCCTCGGACTTCTTCTTCACCTCGGCGAGCGGGGTGGTGCGCGCCAGCAGGATCATCAGGTCGGAGTGCTGGATGCGCGAGATCCAGACCTTCTGGCCGTTGACGACGTAGCGGTCGCCCTTGCTGCACGGCCGTCGTCTTGATCTTCGTCGTGTCGGTGCCGGTCGTCGGCTCGGTGACGCCCATCGACTGCAGCCGCAGTTCGCCGGTGGCGATGCGCGGCAGGTACTTCTGCTTCTGCTCCTCCGAGCCGTGCCGCAGCAGCGTGCCCATGTTGTACATCTGGCCGTGGCACGCGCCGGAGTTGCCGCCCGCGCGGTTGATCTCCTCCATGATCACGGTCGCCTCGGCCAGGCCCAGGCCCGAGCCGCCGTAGTCGGTCGGGATCAGCGCCGCCAGCCAGCCGGCCTTGGTCAGCGCGTCGACGAACTCCTCCGGGTAGCCGCGGCGCTCGTCGACCTCGCGGTGGTACTCGTCGGGAAACTGCGCGCAGAGGTCGCGGACGGCGTCGCGGATGTCCTGGAAGCGGTCGTCGGTGCTGCTCAGCATGAGTCACTCCGAAAATGGGCTGCGCGCGGGACGCGCAAGCGCAAAAGCATGGCGCGGAACGCGGGCCGGAACAATTCCAAATCCGCGAAGGACGCCTTCGGAATCCCGATAGTGCCCCTCGCGCCGATCGGGTCGCGGTCAGCGCCGCATCAGCGGCCGCAGCGCAAGCAAGCCGAGCGCCGGCCCGATCGCGACCGGCACGAACCACGCACTCGATCGGCAGCCGCTGCGCCAGCCAGGTGGCGACCTGCACGCTCACGACCGTGATCGCGAAGCCGATGCAGTTCACGATGGTCAGCGCCGAGCCGACGAACTCCCTCGGCGCGGTCGCCGCGTTGAGCGCCGAGAACTGCGGCGAGTCGCCGACGACGACGATGCCCCAGAAGACGATGAACGCCAGGAAGGCCGGCGCGGGCAGCTCGAACGCGCAGCGGCGACAGCAGGCAGCGCGAGCCCGGACAGCGACAACTGGCGCGAACGCCACGCGCGCGCTGCCGACGAAGCGCGAGCAGCGTGCCGCCGCCGACGCAGCCGATCGCGCCGGCGGCGATGATGACGAAGCTCCAGTACGAGACGTCGATCGACCAGCCCGTGCATCGCACCGTAGCCGGACAGCAGGACCGGCACGAAGGCCCACAGCGTGTAGAGCTCCCACATGTGCCCGAAGTAGCCGGAGGCCGAGGCCCGGAACGCCGGCGCCGCGGAAGGCGCGCACGACCGCGCCCGGGTCGAAGCGCGCCGCCTGGCCAGGTGCGGGCCCTCGGGCACCAGCGCGTACATCAGCACGCCGCCGGCCGCCGCCAGCAGCGACAGCGTCGATCGACGACCGTCTGCCACGGCAGGCCGCCGCCCAAGCCCGCGGACCAGGTGCGGCAGCGCCGTGCCCAGCACGAGCGCTCCGACCAGGAAACCGAGCGCGCCGCCCAGGCCCTGGCGGTACCAGCTCGCCGCGATCTTCATGCCGACCGGGTAGATGCCGGCGAGGAAGAAGCCGGTGACGAAGCGCAGCACGAGCAGGGCGAGGTACGGCGCCTCGAGCGTGCGGCAGGGCCGAGCAGTGCAGCGCGTTGGCGGCGGCGCCGCAGCAGCGCCGAAGCCAGGAACACCGCGCGCGCGCGGAAGCGGTCGGCGAGGTTCAGCACCGCGAACACCAGCGTGCCGGCGATGAAGCCGAGCTGCACCGCCGACGTGACCGCCGCCACGGCCTGCTCGCCGAGCGCGAGACTGCCGTTCCAGGTCCGGCAGCAGCGCATTGCCGGCGAACCACAGCGACGTGCCGGCGAACTGCGACAGCACGATGACCGGCAATACGCGCGCTGGGCGCGGCCGCTATCGACGGCTGCACTCGTCATGGCACGTCGATGACGACGTTGCCGAGTCACGCGGCCGCTCTCCACCAGTTCGTGGGCCTCCGCGATGCGCGCCAGCGGCAGCCGCCGTGCGAGGTTGTGCTGCAGGCGGTCCGGCCGCGAGCAGGGCGGTGACGCCGGCCACGGCCCGGACTGCCGGTCCGCGTCCGACAGGTTGTAGACGATGAAGAACTGGAGGCGGACGTTCTTCAGGATCGACGGGAAGAAGGGCACCGGGATCTCCGGCGCGCCGCTGCCGTAGGCCGTGATCTCGCCGTCGCGCCGCAGCGCCGCCAGGTCGGTCTTGAGGTTGGCCGCCAGGTCGAGTTCGACGATGCGGTCGACACCGATGCCGGAGGTCAGGTCCAGGCAGCGTTGCGCGACGTCTTCGGTCCGGTAGTTGACGATCACGTCCGCGCCCGCCTCGCGCGCGAGCGCCGCCTTGGCCGTCCCGCTGACGGTCGTGATCACGCAACCCGCGCCGGCGATCTTCGCGAACTGGATTGCATAGTGACCGACGGCGCCTGCGCCGCCGGCGACCAGCACCGTCTTGCCGGCGACGCCGCCGTTGCAGTGGACTGCGTGGTAGGCCGTCAGCGCGGGGATGCCGAGGCAGGCGCCGGCCTCGAGGGTGGTGTTGGCCGGGAGCGGCACGGCCTGCTGCGCCGGCAGGACGACGAACTGCGCCGCGGTGCCGGACGGGCGACCCCACGCGGCGTTCCACACCCACACACGTTCGCCGAGACGGCCGGGCGGCACGCCGTCGCCGACCTGGTCGACGACGCCCGCGCCGTCGCTGTGCGGAACGATGCGCGGGAACGGCAGTTCACGGCTGCGCACGCCGCCGCGCGTCTTCACGTCGGACGGATTGACGCCGGACGTGGCCAGCCGGACCCGCACCTCGCCGGGACCGGCCTCGGGGTCTCGATCTCGCCGACGGTCAGGACTTCGCGGGCAGGGCCAGTACGGGTGTAGAAGGCGGCGAGCATCGGGTCCTCCGGTCGATCGGCCAAGGCGGGTCACGGCGATGATGCCAGTGTGCGCGCCGCCCCACGAACCTGGGTTGCATCGTGCAGGCCAGCCGGAATGGCTCTTCGCGCCGCTGCTGGCGCGGCCGGGGTCGCGCGGCGCGGTCGACCTAAGCCGCCGCGTTCAACCCGTTCTCGAAGTGCTCCTTCATCAGGCGCGCCACCCGCCGTGCGTCGCGCGCGCGCAGCGCGGCCATCATCGCGCGGTGCTCGGCGAGCGAGTCGTCGAGCCGTCCCTGCCTGAACAGCGAGAGATGGCGGTTGATCTTCATGATCTTGCGCAGGTCGGCCACGATCTGCCGGCGCCAGCGATTGCCGGCGATCTCCAGCAGCTTGAAGTGGAAGGCCTCGTTGGTCGCGAAGAACGCGTCGCGCTGCTTCAACTGGCGCTCGAGACGGTCGTGCAGCGCCTGCAACTCGTCCAGTTGCAGGTCGGTCGCCTTGCGGGCGACCTCGGCGGCGGCGTCGCTCTCGAGCAGCGAGAGCAGGTGATAGACCTGCGTCACGTCGTCGCGCGACGTCTCGGCCACGTAGGCGCCGCGGCGCGGCTTCATCGTCACCAGGCCCTCGACCGCGAGGACCTTCAGCGCCTCGCGCAGGGGCGTGCGGCTGATTCCCATCTCGGCCGCGATCTTCAGTTCGTCGATCCATGCGCCCGGTTCGAGCTCGCGCGCGAAGATGCGCTGGCGCAGCTGCTCGGCGACCTCCTCGTAGAGCGCGCGCCGGGCCAGCGGGCGCCGGCTGTTGGCGGGCTCGTTGGCGGTGGCGGCGGCCGGCAGGGGCATGGAGGGATTCGGCAGGATGGGCTGACGGCTGAGCTTGACGGGGGAAACGTAATACATAATTATGGATTATGATGCCGCTGTCAAATGACTCCGGCAACCGGTTCACACTCGCCACTTCCGATGATCCGAGGACGACATGAGCCACAACCCTGACGAATTCCCGCGGGTCTCGCTCGAGCAGTGGACCCGGGCCGCATCGAAGTTCGCGCCCGGCGGCGACGTCGCCGCGCTGAACTGGACGACGCCCGAAGGCCTCGTCGTGAAGCCGCTGTACACGGCGGCGGACGTCGCGGCGCTGCCGCGTCCGGAACTCGCCGACACGCTGCCCGGCTTCGCGCCGTTCATCCGCGGTCCGCAGCCGACGATGTACGCGGTGCGGCCGTGGACGATCCGCCAGTACGCGGGCTTCTCCACCGCCGAGGAGTCCAACGCCTTCTACCGCAAGAGCCTCGCGGCCGGCGGGCAGGGCGTGAGCGTCGCCTTCGACCTCGCCACGCACCGCGGCTACGACAGCGACCATCCGCGCGTGGTCGGCGACGTCGGCAAGGCGGGCGTCGCGATCGACTCGGTCGAGGACATGAAGATCCTGTTCGACGGCATCCCGCTCGACAAGGTCTCGGTGTCGATGACGATGAACGGCGCGGTGCTGCCGGTGCTGGCGGGCTACGTCGTCGCGGCCGAGGAGCAGGGCGTCGCGCAGGACAAGCTCTCCGGGACCATCCAGAACGACATCCTCAAGGAGTTCATGGTCCGCAACACGTACATCTACCCGCCCGAGCCCTCGATGCGCATCGTCGCCGACATCATCGAGTACACGCGCGCGGCACATGCCGAAGTTCAACTCGATCTCGATCTCCGGCTACCACATGCAGGAGGCCGGCGCGAACCAGGCGCTGGAGCTCGCCTTCACGCTGGCCGACGGCAAGGAGTACGTGAAGACCGCGATCGCGCGCGGGCTGGACGTCGACGACTTCGCGCCGCGGCTGTCGTTCTTCTGGGCGATCGGGATGAACTTCTATCTCGAGATCGCGAAGATGCGCGCCGCGCGCCTGCTGTGGTGCCGGATCATGCAGGACTTCGGCGCGAAGAACCCCAAGAGCCTGATGCTGCGCACGCACTGCCAGACCTCGGGCTGGTGGCTGACCGAGCAGGACCCGTACAACAACGTCGTGCGCACCGCGATCGAGGCGATGGCCGCGGTGTTCGGCGGCACGCAGAGCCTGCACACCAACAGCTTCGACGAGGCGATCGCGCTGCCGACCGAGTTCTCGGCCCGCATCGCGCGCAACACGCAGCTGATCCTGCAGGAAGAGACGCACATCACCAGCGTCGTCGACCCGCTGGGCCGGCAGCTACATGATGGAGACGCTCACCCAGGAGATGGCCGGCAAGGCGTGGGCCATCATCGAGGAGGTCGAGGCGATGGGCGGCATGACCAAGGCGGTCGCGAGCGGCTGGGCCAAGCTGCAAGATCGAGGAGAGCGCGGCGCAGAAGCAGGCGCGCGATCGACTCGGGCGCGCGACGTGATCGTCGGCGTCAACAAGTACAGGCTCGCCAAGGAGGATCCGGTCGACATCCGTCGAGGTCGACAACACAGCGGTGCGCGAGGCGCAGGTCGCGCGCCTGGCAGCAGATCCGCGCCGGCGCGACGGCGCCAGCGGTGAAGGCGTGCGCTCGCCGCGCTCACCGACGCCGCGCGCTCCGGCGACCGGCAACCTGCTCGCCCTCGCGATCGACGCCATGCGCGCCCGCGCCACCGTCGGCGAGATCAGCGATGCGCTTGAAGCCGTGTTCGGCCGCCACCGCGCGGACATCGCAGAAGGTCGACCGGCGTGTATGCCGCCGCCTACGACTCGCGCCGAGGGCTGGGAGCAGCTCAAGGCCGAGATCGCCGCGTTCGCGCGAGGCCGAGGGCCGCCGCCCGCGCGTGATGATCGCCAAGCTCGGGCAGGACGGACACGACCGCGGCGCGAAGGTCGTCGCCACCGCGTTCGCCGACCTCGGCTTCGACGTCGACATCGGTCCGCTGTTCCAGACGCCCGAGGAGTGCGCGCGCCAGGCGATCGAGAACGACGTGCACGCGGTCGGCGTCAGCACGCTGGCCGCCGGCCACAAGACGCTGGTGCCGGCGATCATCGATGAACTGAAGAAGCAGGGCGGCGGCGACATCGTCGTGTTCGTCGGCGGCGTGGTCCCGCAGCAGGACTACGGGTTCCTCTACCAGGCGGGCGTGAAGGGCATCTTCGGCCCGGGCACGCCGATCCCGGTGAGCGCGAAGGAAGTGCTCGAGCAGATCAAGGCGTCGCGCGGCTGATCGCCGGCCGGCGGCCTTCCCCTTCATCCGACATGCTCGCCACCGACGAGGCCCTGCTGCACGACGTGCTCGAAGAGCGGGGGCCGCGCCAGCGCCGCGCGCTGGCCCGGACGATCACGCTGCTGGAGAGCAGGCGGGCCGACCACCGCGCGCGCGCCGACGAACTGCTGAACGCGCTGCTGCCCCATAGCGGCCGGTCGCTGCGCATCGGCCTGTCCGGCGTGCCGGGCGTCGGCAAGAGCACCTTCATCGAGGCGCTGGGTCTGCATCTGATCGAGCGCGGCCACCGCGTCGCCGTCCTGGCGGTTGACCCCTCGTCGAGCGTCAGCGGCGGCTCGATCCTCGGCGACAAGACGCGCATGGAGCAGCTGTCGGTCAACGAGAGCGCCTTCATCCGGCCCAGCCCGGCCTCGGGAACGCTCGGCGGCGTCGCCGAGAAGACGCGCGAGGCGCTGCGGGTGTGCGAGGCCGCCGGCTACGACGTCGTCATCGTCGAGACGGTCGGCGTCGGCCAGAGCGAGATCGCGGTGGCCGCCATGACCGACGTCTTCGTGCTGCTGCAACTGCCCAACGCCGGCGACGACCTGCAGGCCATCAAGAAGGGCGTGATGGAGCTGGCGGACATCGTCGTCATCAACAAGGCCGACCTCGACGACGCGGCCGCGATGCGGGCGCGGGCGCAGATCACGAGCGCGCTGCGCCTGCTGGGCCCGCATGCGCACGTGGCTGCGCGCGTGCTGCAGCTGTCGGCGCTGAAGGCCACCGGGCTGGCCGAGTTCTGGGCGGCCGTCGCCGGGTTCATCGAGCAGCAGAAGGCGCGCGGCCGCTTCGAGCAGCGCCGCCGCGAACAGGACGAGGCGTGGATGTGGCAGCTGATCGAGGCCGGGCTCGCGCAGCGCTTCCGCCGTCATCCGGCCGTGCGCGAGGCGCTGGCCGGCTATGCCGAGGACGTCCGGGCCGGCCGCGTGGCCGCCTCGGTGGCGGCGCGGCGGCTGCTCGACCTCGCGCGCGACGACCCGTCCCAATGAATTCCCGCTGGAAGACCGAGGAGAGCTAGACCATGCACGACATCATCGAAGCAGCTGGAGGCCAAGCGCGATGCGGCCCGGCTCGGCGGCGGCCGGAAGCGCATCGACGCCCAGCACGCCAAGGGCAAGCTCACCGCGCGCGAGCGCCTCGAGCTGCTGCTCGACGAGGGCACGCTTCGAGGAGTGGGACATGTTCGTCGAGCACCGCTGCGCCGACTTCGGCATGGCCGACCAGAAGATCCCGGGCGACGGCGTGGTGACCGGCTACGGCACGATCAACGGCCGCCTGGTGTTCGTCTTCAGCCAGGACTTCACCGTCTTCGGCGGCGCGCTGTCGGAGGCGCACGCCGAGAAGATCTGCAAGGTCATGGACCAGGCGATGAAGGTCGGCGCGCCGGTGATCGGCCTGAACGACTCGGGCGGCGCGCGCATCCAGGAAGGCGTGGCCTCGCTCGGCGGCTACGCCGAGGTGTTCCAGCGCAACGTGATGGCTTCGGGCGTGATCCCGCAGATCAGCCTGATCATGGGGCCGTGCGCCGGCGGCGCCGTGTACTCGCCGGCGATGACCGACTTCATCTTCATGGTGAAGGACAGCTCCTACATGTTCGTCACCGGCCCGGAGGTGGTGAAGACGGTGACGCACGAGGAGGTGACGGCCGAGGAGCTGGGCGGCGCGGTCACCCACACGCACGCAAGAGCGGCGTGGCCGACCTCGCGTTCGAGAACGACGTCGAGGCGATCCTGATGCTGCGCCGCTTCTTCAACTACCTGCCGCTCAACAACACGCGAGAAGCCGCCGGTGCGCCTGGGCGGCGACCATCGCGACCGCCTCGACATGAGCCTCGACACGCTGGTCCCCGACAACCCGAACAAGCCCTACGACATCAAGGAACTGATCCACAAGGTGGTCGACGACGGCGACTTCTTCGAGCTGCAGCCCGACATACGCGAAGAACATCGTGATCGGCTTCGCGCGCATGGAAGGCGCGTCGGTCGGCATCGTCGCCAACCAGCCGATGGTGCTGGCCGGCTGCCTCGACATCAAGAGCAGCATCAAGGCGGCGCGCTTCGTGCGCTTCTGCGACGCCTTCAACATCCCGATCGTCACCTTCGTCGATGTGCCGGGCTTCATGCCCGGCACCGCGCAGGAGTACGGCGGCATCATCAAGCACGGCGCCAAGCTGCTCTACGCCTACGCCGAGTGCACGGTGCCGAAGATCACCGTGATCACGCGCAAGGCCTACGGCGGCGCGTACGACGTCATGAGCTCCAAGCACCTGCGCGGCGACGTGAACTTCGCCTGGCCCACCGCCGAGATCGCGGTGATGGGCGCAAAGGGCGCGGTGGAGATCATCTTCCGCGAGGACAAGTCCGACCCGGCCAAGCTCGCCGCGCGCGAGGCCGAGTACAAGGCGCGCTTCGCCAATCCGTTCGTCGCCGGCGCCCGCGGCTACATCGACGACGTGATCCAGCCGCACGAGACGCGCCGCCGCATCTGCCGCTCGCTGGCGATGCTGAAGGACAAGAAGATCGAGAACCCGTGGCGCAAGCACGGCAACATCCCCCTGTGACCGGATCGAGGAGAGACCAGTCATGTTCAAGAAGATCCTGATCGCGGGAGCCGACCGTGTTCAAGAAGATCCTGATTGCCAACCGCGGCGAGATCGCCTGCCGCGTGATCAAGACCGCGCGGAAGATGGGCATCGCGACCGTCGCCGTCTACTCGGAAGCCGACGCCGACGCGCTGCACGTGTCGCTGGCCGACGAGGCGGTCCTGCTCGGCCCGGCGCCGAGCCGCGAGAGCTACCTCGTCGCCGACAAGATCATCGCGGCCTGCAAGGCGACTGGCGCCGAGGCCGTGCACCCGGGCTACGGCTTCCTGTCGGAGAACGAGGCGTTCGCGCGGCGCGTCGAGGAGGAGGGCATCGCCTTCATCGGCCCCAAGCACTACAGCATCGCGGCGATGGGCGACAAGATCGCCTCGAAGAAGCTGGCCGGCGAAGCGAAGGTCAACACCATCCCGGGCTGGAACGACGCCATCGAGTCGGCAGAGCGCGCGGTGGAGATCGCGCGCGGCATCGGCTACCCGGTGATGATCAAGGCCAGCGCCGGCGGCGGCGGCAAGGGCCTGCGCGTGGCGTGGGACGACAAGGACGCGTTCGAAGGTTTCACCTCCTGCCGCAACGAGGCGAAGGCGAGCTTCGGAGACGATCGCGTCTTCATCGAGAAGTACGTCGAGGAGCCGCGGCACATCGAGATCCAGGTGCTTGGCGACGCGCACGGCAACGTGGTGTACCTCAACGAGCGCGAGTGCAGCCTGCAGCGCCGCCACCAGAAGGTGATCGAGGAGGCGCCGTCGCCGTTCATCAGCGACGCCACGCGCAAGGCGATGGGCAAGTCAGGCCGTGGCGCTGGCGAAGGCGGTGCGGTACCAGAGCGCCGGCACGGTCGAGTTCGTGGTCGGCAAGGACCAGAGCTTCTACTTCCTCGAGATGAACACGCGCCTGCAGGTCGAGCACCCGGTCACCGAGTGCATCACCGGCGTCGATCTCGTCGAGCAGATGATCCGCGTCGCCGCAGGCGAGAAGCTGCCGTTCACGCAGGACCAGGTCCCGCGCCACGGCTGGGCCATGGAGTGCCGCATCAACGCGGAGGATCCGTTCCGCAACTTCCTGCCGTCGACCGGTCGCCTGGTGCGGTACCTGCCCCCGCCCGTGACGATGGAGGCGGCGCAGCCGGTGCCCGAGGGTGGCGGCGTGCGGGTCGACACCGGCGTGTACGAGGGCGGCGAGATCCCGATGTACTACGACTCGATGATCGCCAAGCTCGTCGTGCACGGCTTCGACCGCGACGACGCGATCCGCCGCATGCGCGAGGCCCTGAACGGCTTCGTGATCCGCGGCGTGTCGAGCAACATCCCGTTCCAGGCCGCGCTGCTGGCGCACCCGAAGTTCGTCGCCGGCGACTTCAACACCGGCTTCATCGCCGAGCACTACGGCAAGGGCTTCCGCGCGCAGGATGTGCCGCACGAGGACCCGGACTTCCTGGTCGCGCTGTCCGCGGCCGCGTACCGGCGTTATCGCGAGCGTGCCGGGCGCATCACCGGGCAGCTGCCCGGCTACGAGACGAAGATCGGCGAGGAGTTCGTCGCCATCGTCAAGGGCGAGGCCGGCATGCACGACTACGTGCCGGTGCGCATCCGCGCCGACGGCGCGATCACGGTCGAACTGCGGGGCAAGACCTACGCGATCACGCAGGACTGGACCTTCAGCGGCATCCGCGCAGGCGGCAGCTGCAACGGCCGGCCGTTCACCGCGCAGATCGAGCGCACCGGCATGTGGACGCACGTTGCGCACAACGGCCGTCGCATCGACGCCATGGTGCTGTCCGCGCGCGCCGCCGACCTGCTGCGCGTGATGCTGTTCAAGGCGCCGGCCGACATGAGCAAGTTCCTGCTGTCGCCGATGCCAGGCATGCTGGTCGACGTCGCCGTGCAGCCAGGGCAGAAGGTGCAGGCCGGCGAGCGGCTCGCGGTGATCGAGGCGATGAAGATGGAGAACGTCCTCTTTGCCACGCAGGACGGCGTGGTCGAGGAGATGCTGGCGAACAAGGGCGAGAGCCTGGCCGTCGACCAGCCGATCCTGAGGTTCGCGTGATGACCGTGAGCACGAACGCGCGGCCGTTCCGGATCCTCGGCATCCAGCAGGTCGCCATCGGCGGGCCGGACAAGCAGCGGCTGAAGGCGCTGTGGGTCGACCTGCTTCGGCCTCTCGGTGAAGAGCACGTTCGTCAGCGAGCGCGAGAACGTCGACGAGGACATCTGCGCGCTCGGCGACGGGCCGCACGCGGTCGAGGTCGACCTGATGCAGCCGCTCGACCCGGACCGGAAGCCCGCGGTGCACGCCACGCCGCTCAACCACATCGGACTGTGGGTCGACGACCTGCCGGTCGCCGTGGCGTGGCTCGAGCAGCAGGGCGTGCGATTCGCGCCGGGTGGCATCCGCAAGGGCGCGGCGGGGCACGACATCTGCTTCGTCCACCCGAAGGGCAACGAGCAGTTCCCGATCGGAGGCGAGGGCGTGCTGATCGAACTGGTGCAGGCACCGCCCGAGGTGATCGCGGCGCTGGGCTGAGGCGCGCCGCGCAGTACGGCGCGAGCGGACGTTCGCAGTGCACAGCAAAGGGAAGCGAACCATGGCCAGCGAAGTTCTGCCTGAACTGCTCGAGGCCGTCCGCCGTTTCGTCGACAAGCGCCTGATTCCCCTCGAGGCGCAGGTCGACGACGCCGACGAGGTCCCGGCCGACGTTGTCGACGACATGAAGGCGCTCGGGCTCTTCGGTCTCTCGATCCCCGAGGAGTACGGCGGGCTCGGGCTCGGCATGGAGGACGAGGCGCGCGTGGCGATGGAGTTCGGCCGCACCTCGCCGGCGTTCCGCTCCGTGTTCGGCAGCACCGTCGGCATCGGCAGCCAGGGCATCGTGATGGACGGTACCGAGGCGCAGAAACAGGCGTACCTGCCGCGGCTGGCGAGCGGCGAACTCATCTCGTCGTTCTGCCTCACCGAGCCAGAGGCTGGATCCGACGCCGCGTCGCTGCGCACCCGCGCCCGCCGCGATGGCGACGCGTACGTGCTCGACGGCACCAAGCGCTTCATCACCAACGCGGACAAGGCGGACGTCTTCACGGTGATGGCGCGCACGGCCGACACGCCGAAGCCGGCCGACGGTGTCACCGCCTTCATCGTCGAAGCGACGACGCCCGGACTGACGATCGGCCGCCCCGAGCGCAAGATGGGACAGCGCGGCGCGCACGTGTGCGACGTCGTGTTCGATGGTTGCCGGGTTTCGGCCGACCGCGTGATCGGGTCCGAGGGCAAGGGCTTCCGCACCGCGATGAAGGTGCTCGACCGCGGGCGGCTGCACATCGCCGCGGTCTGCGTCGGCACGGCCGGGCGGCTGGTCGATGAGATGCGCCGCTACGCGCTCGAGCGGCGGCAGTTCGGCAAGCCGATCGCGGACTTCCAGCTGGTGCAGGCGATGATCGCCGACAGCGAGACCGAGCGCCACGCCGCGCGGGCGCTGGTGCTCGAGGCCGCGCGCCGGCGCGACACCGGCGCCGGGGTCACCAAGGAGGCGGCGATGGCGAAGTACTTCGCGTCCGAGATGGTCGGACGCGTGGCGGACCGCGCCGTGCAGGTGTTCGGCGGCGCGGGCTACATCGCCGACTACGGCATCGAGCGCTTCTACCGCGACGTGCGGCTGTTCCGGCTGTACGAAGGCACGTCGCAGATCCAGCAGCTGGTGATCGCGCGCGAGGTGCTGAAGGGCGAGGCGGAGTGATGGCGGAAGCGGGCGGCGCCCGGCCGGTTCCCCGCTACCATTCGGCCGACCATGATTGCGCCGCCTGATTTCACGACGCCCGTACGCGGGCCGTCCTACTCCATACCCATCCGCGTCATCACGACGGCCATCGTGCTCGTAGTCCTGTTCAGCACGCTGCGCTGGTGGGAGACGCCGGCGACCGAGGGGTGGACCTCGCAGGGCGTGATCGTCTTCGCCGCCACGATGTTCGGGACGATCGGCGCCGGCGTCCTGATGCTGCGATCAATCACCGAGATCGACGCCGACGGCATCCGGCAGCGCGGCCTCGTCACTCGCAACGTCGCGTGGGGCCAGATCGCGAGCGCGCGCGTGGCGCGGTGGGGAGTCCCCCGCTTGATCGTCCGGCGAGACGGCGGTCCCTTCTATTCGGTCTTCCACGGCGGCACGCCGGAACTGCGGGCGGCGTTCGAGCGCGTCGCGCAGGCCAGCCGCACGTGACGAAGCGCGGCCCGTCCGCTACGTCGGGCGAAGCCAGCCGTCGATGCCGCGCTACATCGAAATCGAGCCCTCGCGGAAGTCGGTCCGGTCGAGCCACACGTTGACCAGCACCGGGCGGCCGCCGCGCGCGATCTCGCGCGCCCTCTCAAGCGCTGCCGGGACCTCGCCCATCGTCCTGATCTCCAGGCCGACGCCGCCGAACCCTTCGATCACAGCGTGGTACGCACTGCGCGCCAGCACGGTGCCGACGTCGTCGTTCAGCATCTTCACCTGCTCGCGCGCGATCTGCGACCAGCTGGCGTCGTTGCCGACCACCGCGATCACCGGAACGCCGTGCCGCACGAACGTGTCGAACTCCACCAGGCCGTAGCCGCTCGCGCCGTCGCCCCAGACCAGCCAGACCTCGTCCTTCGGTCGCGCCAGCTGCGCGCCGAGCGCGAAGCCGGCGCCGACGCCGAGCGTGCCGAAGGCGCCTGGGTCGAGCCAGGCGAGCGGACCGCGCGGCCGCAGGATGTAGGACGCGGTCGCGACGAAGTCGCCGCCGTCGGCGACGAACACCGACGCGCTGCCCGCGGCGCGATCGAGCGCGCGGAAGAAGGCGATCGGGTTGACGTGTTCCGCCGCCGCGGCCGCCTGTGTCTCGATCTCGCGCTCGCGCGCGTCGTCGCGCGCGCGCAGGGTCGCCGTCCAGTCGACGCGCCCGGCGCGGTCGCCGCACGCGCCCGGCGATGGCCACCAGCGTGAGGCCCGCATCGCCGATCGCGGCGATCGTCGGCCGGCGGTTCATGCGCGCGTCGGCCGCGCTGCGGTTGGCGGCGATCAGCGTGGCCGAGCGCCGCACGTGCTTGCCGTAGTCGAGCCGGAAGTCGCACGGCACGCCGGCGAGCAGCACGCAGTCCGCTTCGCGCAGCGCGTTGCGCCGGGCATGCCGCATCTGCAGCGGATGGTCGGGTCCGAGCAGTCCGCGCGCCATGCCGGACAGGTAGACCGGGACCTGCAACCGGGTGACGGCCTCGGCGATGGCCGCGGCCTGGTCGGCGAGCAGCAGTGCCTGGCTGCCGATCACGATCAAGGGCCGTTCGGCCCGCGCCAGCGCCTCCGCCGCGCGTGCGATCGATCCATTGTCGGCACGCGGCGGGTCGAATCGCACGACGGCGGGCGCCGCGTGCGTTGGCGGCGCCATCGAACATCTTGCTGGCGTGGCGGTTCAGGTACCAGCGCAGCAGCCGGTCGCCTACCGTCGTGCCCTTGCCGGCCGCGTCCGAATACCATTGGCGGATCAGCGCCTCGTCGTACAGCAGATCGACGGGACACTCGACAAAGACCGGGCCGGGCACGCCGCGCATGGCGTGCCGCAGCCCGTCCTCGACCGCCGGACCAAGGTCACGCACCTTGCGCACGCGCGCCACGTGCTTGACGTGCGGCGCGATCAGCGCGCGCTGGTCGATGTCCTGCAGCGCGCCGCGTCCCTGCAGCGCAGTCGGCGCTGCGCCTCCGAGCAGCAGCACCGGGCTCTGGGCGAGTTGCGCGTTCTTCAGCGCGGTGATCGTGTTCGTCAGGCCCGGGCCGGCGGTCACGGCCGCCACGCCGGGACGGCCGGTCAGCCGCGCCACCGCGTCGGCCGCGAACACGGCCGTCGCTTCGTGGCGGGTGTCGACGATGCGGATGCCGCGCGCCCGCGCCGCCGCGAGGATCGGCGAGATGTGCCCGCCGCACAGCGTGAAGATGAACGGAACGCCGTTGGCGTGCAGGACATCGGCGACGCGATCGCCGCCGTGCCGCGCGGGCAGGGGTGGTTGATCCACGCCCCTGTCAGTGCCAGTGCACGCGCTTCCGGGTGCCGTACCAGCGCTCGACGTGCGGCTCCATCGCCTTCTCGATGCGGGCCCGCCGCACCTTCATCGTCGGCGTCAGGAACCCGTTCTCGATCGACCACGGCTCGCGGGCGACGACGATCATCTGCAATTGCTCGTGGTCAGCCACCGTTGCGTTGATCGACTCCAGCAGCGCGTGCATCTCCTTCTCGACCTCCTCGCGCAGCCCGGGCTCGCTCATGCGCGGACGCAGGTGCTCGGCGAGGATCACCATCGCATGCGCCGCGGGCTGTCCGACCCCGGACACCAGCGACAACTCGACCATCGGGTGGGCGTTGATGAGGTTCTCGATCGGCGCCGGAGCGACGTACTTGCCCTTGGCCGTCTTGAAGAGTTCCTTCGCGCGCCCCGTCAGCTTCAGCAGTCCCTCCGGCGTGCGTTCGCCCAGGTCGCCGGTGCGGAAGAAGCCATCCGGCGTGAACGACTCGGCGGTGAGTTCGGGCTGCTTGTAGTAGCCGATGCACTGGGCCGGGGACTTGATCAGCACTTCGCCCTCGGGGCTGAGCTTGACCTGCACGCCAGCCATCGGCACGCCGACGTAGCCGGGCGCGTTGTGCGCCGCGGTCGACACGTGCGAGTACGAACTGTCCTCGGTCATGCCGTAGCCCTCGTACAGCGGCAGGCCGATCTTGCGGTACCACTCGATGAGCGCGGGCGGGATCGGCGCTGAGCCGCTGCCGGCCAGCTTCACGTGGCCGAGCCCCAGCCCGTTGCGAATCTTCTTCGCGACGATCTTGCCGAGGATCGGGATGCGGAGCAGCCGGTCGAGCTTGGCCGGCGGCATCTTCGCGAACACTCCCTGCTGGAACTTGAGCCACAGGCGCGGCACCGACAGGAACAGCGTCGGCTGCGTGCGCTGCAGGTCCTGCAGGAAGGTGTCGAGCGACTCGGCGAAGAACAGGTGCAGGCGGCCGTCGACCAGCGACGCGGCTTCCGCCCAGGTGCGCTCGAAGCTGTGGGCGAGCGGCAGGTAGGACAGCATCCGGTTCTCGGTGCCGACGCGCTCGTGCAACATGTCGACGGTGCCTTCGCCGGCGCGCGTGAAGGCGCCGAACGTGATCATCACGCCCTTGGGCGTGCCGGTCGAACCCGAGGTGTAGATCAGCATCGCGAGGTCGTCGCTCGCGCGCGCCGGACGACCGTCCAGCGGCGGCGTGCGAGCGACGATCGCATCCCACGTGTCGAACTCGGTCTTCGGCGCGAGCGGAAAGGCGACGCAGGGCATTCCCGCGGGCACGCCGGCCTTCTGGTGCTCCCAGGTGTCGAGCTTGCCGACGAACAGCAGGCTCGCCTCGCTGTGCGTCAGCACGTAGTTGATCGTGTCGGCCGTTTCGGTGGGGAAAATGGCGACCGTGGTGTAGCCGGCCATCCAGATCGCCACCTCGGCCATGATGAAGTGGGCGCAGTTCTTCGACAGGATCGCGATGCGCGCGCCGGGCGGGTAGCCGCGACCCTTCAGGTACGCCGCCACCCGGCGCGATTCGTCGACCACCTGGCCCCACGTGTAGTCGACCACCTGGTTGTTGCCGACCGGCTGCGTCATGTAGACGCGGTCGCGCAGTTTCTCCTCGTGATCGAGGACGTAGTCCAGCATCAGCTTGCTTCCTGCCATGTCTCCTCCGACGCGGTCCGTTGCCGCGGGCGTCAGGCTACAACGAGGTGGGAGTCCGGGCGCGTCCTATGCGCGTTTGTTCGTAGTTTTCGTTGAGGCAGCGGTCGGGCTGGGTAAGGGGACTGCGACAGGCGGCCGCGGCGGCACTGGGTGCCAGCAACTCATGTGCGCGCCTGGCCACCGGGGTCGGCATGGAAGCGCCGACCAAGACTCTTTCGTCTTAATGTTTATTCGGCAACTAGTTACGCGTCATTATTAAAGTGAAATATCATCTTGTGGGCCCCTGTCCCGCGGCAATCAGGCGCCGGACTTCTTCCTCGCCATACGGCCGGCGGTCCTTCACCCGCAGGCTGTCTGACCACTCCTGAGCAAAATCGCGCTGCAGCCAGGCATTGAGCGCGGCCGTGGCGAGCATCGCGAGCAGGGCGCCCAGGCTTGCGAGCGCCATGTCCTTGTGCGCATCCCAGATGTCGCCCTGGGTGCCGAGGAAGGCCGCGCCGAGATCGCCGCCGAACACCTCGGCGGCGCCCCACTCGATCAGTTCGTAGAACGCCGAGGTCGACATCGTCAGGTCGAGCGGCAGGAAGTAGCCCCAGAATCCCTTGACGGACGCCACGCGCAGCACCAGCTCGCGCACCGGGTACGCCAGCAGCAGGCCATAGGCGAAGTGGACGACGCGATCGAAGTTGTTGCGCTCCCAGCCGAGCATTTCGTTCAGCGAAGTGCCCGTGAGCCGGCGCCACCAGTCGTCATAGGGCACAAGCGAATACGTGAAGTGCGCGCCGACCGTGTGCAGGCACAGGAACAGGAAGATCAGCGTGTACGAGACGCGCGACAGCGGAAAGCGTCTCCAGCTCGCGCCGAGCGCCACGACAAAGACGACGAGCAGCGCGTTTTCGAGGGCCCAGTCGTGGCGGCTGACCGGCGCGATCGCGAGGGCGGCCCACAGCACGGCCAGCAGCGCAGCCAGGATTGCGACATACAGGCCGTGGCGCATGTTCGAGTGTGTGGTTCCTGCGCGGTCGACGGAGCACGAGGTCGCGGAGGACCGCTAACCGCAGCGTTCGCCTTCGGCCGGCTCGGGTCCGTGCGCCGCGGCCTTTGCCGCCTGATTGTGCGCGCGCTCCAGGGCTTCCTTGTGCTCCGCAGCGCGTCGTGTGTGGATCGCGTCGCTCATCGCGGCCGCAAGGATGCCAGCCGGCATGGCGATCAGGCCGACTCCTGTCACTGCCGTGATGCCGCCGAGGATCCGTCCCGGCGTCGTCAGCGGGACGGCGTCGCCGTAGCCCACCGTCGTCAGCGTCGCGATCGCCCACCACATCGCGCGCGGAATGCTGCCGAAGACCTCGGGCTGCGTGTGGCCCTCGACGATGTACATCAGCGTCGAGGTGAGCACCAGGATGAAGAGGGCCACACCGAAGCTGATCAGAAGTTCGTAGCGGCGCGCATGCACCGCGTGCGACAGCGCCCGCGTGGCGATGGTGAAGCGGCCGAGCTTGGCGAGGCGAAGCACCCGCACCACCCGCAGGATGCGGATAACGTAGGCCTCGGCGCCGATGACGTGCAGGAAGAGCGGCATGACGGCGAGCAGGTCGAGGAGCGCGGACGGCGTCATCGCATAGCGCAGGCGGCCCCTGAGTCCATCGCTGTAGCGCGGGTCCTCGGCCGCGACCCACATGCGTGCGACGTACTCGGCGAGGAACACGAGACCGAAAAGGATCTCGACGGCGTGAAAGAGGACCGGGCTGCTGCCGTAGATGGCCGGCTCGCTCTCCACGACGACGAACCCCACCGATACCAGGATCACCACGACGATGAACCGGTTGAGCCCGGACAGCCCGGCTTCCCGGTGGCTGGGCTCCAGTTCGTGGTACAGGCGTCGGCGTAGATCGCTCATGCGGGATGGCGAGGCAGGCGGGGGGAGTGGTGAGTGGCGCCGCGATCTTAGTCGGTAGCCGGGTTAGCGACTACGCAGACCTGCGGACAGACGCGGGGAGGCACGCCTGATGTCGCACCGGGCCATGGCGCGCGGCGGGCTCGCCGCTGGCGCCGGCGAACGCCCTGCTATGCCGCCACGTACGTGAACGCCGTCGACAGCGGCTTGATCTCGACGAAGCAGGCGGACTCGCGATCGAACGCGCGGTCTTCGCGCAAGGCCTGGAGCAGGGCGTCGACCCGGTCCGGATCGAACCCGAAGTCGATGATCGCCCGTGCCGGCGACGCCACCAGGTCCTTGCCGCTCGGGGAGTAGAGCTTCGCCTTGCTGATCGTCGCGCCGCCGGCACCGGCGGCCATGACAATGGCTGCGAGCCGGTCCGAGCTTCCTTCGTTGCAGTTGAGGGCGACGTTCACGAGATGCTTCAGCCACCCCCTGTCCGTGCGCGCCGTGCCATGGCTCGTCCATGACCTGCGCCGCCAGTCGGTGCCCGACTTCAGGTCGTCGATCGCGGCGATGACCTGCTCCATGGTTGCGCCGTGCCGCTGCCGGCCGCGGAAGGTCATCGGGTTCGCCACGCCGCAGGGCACGGGGTAGGCGGCGACGAACCCGCGGCCGGGCTGATCGAGACGACCAGCGTCGACGAGGGTCTCCAGAGTCGCATGCTGGTCCTGGGCGTCGACGAGCACGGACACGACTTCCTTGTCGGCGGGAATGGCGATGCGAAGCAGCCCGAGCCGGTCCCTGACGCCGGTGCCGACGCCGAAGTAAATCGACGGCACGTTCGCTCCCGTCTCGAGGACCGACCGCGCGATCCGGTTGCCGTGGCCCCGCTGGACGACGCAGTTGATCAGCGCAAGCTGGGACAGTCGCTCGCCTGGCTGCTCGCTCGCGTCGGGCCTGGCGAGGCCTGAACTGCACGGGTCACTTTCCGGCGGACCGAACAGCTCGACCTCTTCGGCGTACACGGCGCCACGGCCGGCGGTGAACAGGCGCAGCTCGCGCGCCAGCATCAGCACGGCAGCGCGGGCGTGTTCCGCCGGCAGGTAGATCTCGCACACTTCGGCCGGGTCTTCCTCGAGGCGCGTGGCCGGCGGCAGGAAGGGCAACGGCATGCGCTCCCCGAGCGTCACCATGCGGCGCGCCTGCATCTGGGCCCAGTCGACCCGCACGGCGGCGAGGATTGACTGCGCCTGTGTCGAGATGCCCTGGTACACCTCGCACGTGACCTTGGCGGCCTTTGTCATCCGGGGCATGGATCAGGCGTTTCCTCGCGCTGCGCGCCGGCGGGTGGCCCACAGGCTCACGCTCAGCACGGTGAGGATCGGATAGACCGACGCCATGGCCAGGATCCCGAAACCCTCGACCACTCCGACCTGCCCGCCGATTCCCAGTCCCATCGCGAGGACGAGGGGCACCGTGATGGGCCCCGTTGTCACGCCGGCGCTATCCCACGCGATGTTGACGAACTCCTCGCTCGAGCGATAGGTCAGGTAGAGCAGCACGGCGTACGGCGGCGCGATCAGCCAGATCAGCGGGATCGCCCAGACGATCTTGGCCACGCCGAACAACATCCCGAATCCGACCCCGACGGCGACCGCCTGCATCAGCAGCGACTTCCTGAAGGTCCCGACCGTGAGCTCCTCGACGGTGCGCCCGAGGGCGTTGAGGGCCGGCTCCGCGAGGGTCGCGCCGTAACCCATCACGAAGGCAAAGAGCAGAACGACGAGCACGCCGGCCAGGTGACCGGGTCCGCCAAACAGCGGGCCCTTCTGCGGCGTGAACGTATAGCTGCGCGCGGTCGCATCGAACGCGGACTCGTCGAACGGCAACGCGACGTAGTCGGTCTCCTGCTTCAGGTGGAAGAACCTCTGCTCGGAGCCGTCCGCGGCGATCGATCGCTGGACCACGTCCGGGTTGAAGTTGCGAATCACCTGGCGCTGGTCGGTCAGGTCGATCGCCTTGAATGCGGCCGGCAGTTTCGCGCCGACCTGCCCGCCGAGCCTCGACAGGCCGAGTTCGATCCCCATGCTGAAGATCGTCATTCCGATGACGGCGAAGGCGATGCCGAGCAGCAGTTCGTCCGGGCGGGCCGCCCGCTCCTTCAGGACCAGCCACAGCACGAGGTAGAACAGGACACACAGCGGCACGATGGCCTGCAGCGCCGAGATCGCGTTGCGCACGGCGACCTCGGCGACGTTCATCGATGCGCCGCCGGTGTTCCAGTGCGCGTCGGCCTGCCGGCGCACGTTGTCCGCAGTGCCGAACATGTCGAGCTTCTGCGCGGCGTCGGCCTTCTGCGTGGCCCACTCGCGGAAGCGGGCCACGCCGTCGGCGCCGAACACGGCCGTCTTTTCGGCATCGCTTGCCGCGAGCCGCTGCAGGAAGGACCGCATCGCCTCCCGGTCGCCGCCAAAGTAGGCAAGCTGGCCGGCCGCGCTGGCGTTCTGCAGCACGTAGCCAGTCATTGCCGGTCCGGACTCGAAGAGGGGGGCCGCCTGGGCACGGTTGCGCGGGTCGAGGAAATCGACGTCGCTGGTCGGCTTCGGGACGCTCGCGAGGAACAGGATCCCGAGCCCGAGCACGAAGACGATGGGGAACGCCGATGCCAGCGTCACGACACCGAATCCGCCGCCGCCCGAACCGTTGTCGCGCGCCACGACGCGGCTGATGCCGATGCCCAGCGCCAGGACCAGGGGAACCGTCACCGGGCCGGTCGTCACTCCGCCGGAGTCCCAGGCCAGCCCGGTCAGGTAGACCATGTTGGGCTCGAAGGCGGCCCAGACCGACAGGGCGAGCAGCAGCGGGACGAGGATGTAGATGAAGGGCTTGAGCGACCAGCCGTAGAGGAACCTCAGCATGCCGAAGACGACGGCCACTCCCACGCCGATGCCGACGGCGTAAACGAGGTAGTCGGAGTGCTTGTTGAGGAGCAGGAAGAGCAGGGGCGCTTCCCACGCCTTCACGGTCGATCCCGCGACCTTGAGGATGCCGACTGCCGGCTCGGCGAAGGTCGCCCCGACCCCGAGGATGAAGGCGAACGCAAGGATGGTCGGGAGCTTCGATTTCTGCGGCAACCGGATGCCGATCAGTTCGCCGAGCGGCATCAGCCCGAGCACGAGCCCTTCCATGAAGAAGGTCAGGCCGACGACGACGAGGACGATGCCGACGGCGATCACCGTCGCGCCGAAGATGGGTATGTCGAGCAGCAGCGTCTGGAAGGCGATGAGGTAGAGGACGATCAGCCAGACGGCCTTGACCTGCTCGACGAGACGCTTGCGGACGTAGGGGGCGAGGATCGCCAGCACCTGCCGCGGCGGTAGCTTGAGCCTGGCCGCTGTGCGGCTCTTCGCGTCTCCCACGTCGTTGCCTTCCCTTCCATCGAGTGACGGGTCCGCTGCGCTGCGGTCGGTCGGCTGGATAGTGGCGCTTCATCGGGGATGTCCGCAATTGGGAAACCCCTGACGCCACGCTGCAGGTGCTGCGTGGCATGGCATGCGCCGGGCGCGGCGGGCTCGCCGCGCTGTTCACATGCGCACTTACGGCATGGACTTCGCCGCCACCCGTCCCTGCGGCTTCGGCGCGGACTCGGCGGCCTTGTCGACCCAACCGCCGCCCATCGCCTGGTAGACGTTGACCAGTTGCGCGTAGCGGCTGGCCTGCAGGCCGACCGCGGCGAGCTCGGCGGCGAACAGTTCGTTCTCCGCAACCAGCACGTCGAGGTACCCCGCCACGCCCGCGTCGAAGCGCCGGTTCGCCAGGCGCGCGAACTCGCGCAGGGCGACCACGCGCTCGCTCTGCATGCTGAACTCCTCGAGCCGCTTCTGCGAGCCGGAGAGCGCGTCGTTGGTCTCGCGGAAGGCGTTCAGCACGGTCTGCTGGTAGAAGGCGAGCGCCGCTCGTTGACCCGCCTCCGCCGAGAACACCTGTCCTTCGATCGCGCCGAACGTGAAGATCGGGCCCGTCAGGCTCGCGCCGATGAGTCCCGCCGCGGCCGGGCCGCTGAACAGCGCGCTGGTGGCGGTGCTCGTGGTGGCCAGGGCGGCGCTGAGCGACAGGTTCGGGTAGTACAGCGCGCGCGCCGCGCCGATGTTCGCGTTGGCGGCGACCAGGTTCTGCTCGGCCTGCAGGATGTCGGGCCGGCGCTGCAGCACCGTGGCGGGCAGGTCGCCCGGAATCGCCGGCGCCGCCAGCTGGTCGATCGTCTTGCCGCGCGCGATCGGGCCCGGATTGCGGCCGAGCAGGATCGAGATCAGGTTCTCCTGCGTCGCGATCGCCTGCTCGAAGGCGGGGATCGCCGCGCGCGCCTGCTGGAGCTGCGAGCGGATCTGCGTCACTTCGGTGTTGCCGACGAGGCCGGCCTTGAAGCGCCGCTCGAAGATCCGCAGGGTGCCTTCGAAGTTGCGCGTCGTGGCCTGCGCGATCTCGAGCTGGCGATCGAGCGAGCGCAGCACGATGTAGCTGGTCGCGACACCCGACACTACCGTCAGCACGACGCCGCGCTGGCCCTGCTCGCTGGCGTAGACCAGCGCCTGCGCCGCCTCGGTCTGGCGCCGCACCCGGCCGAAGAGGTCGATCTGCCACGCCGCGCCCATCGACACCTGGTACAGCGAGAAGTACGGGTTGGCGCCGGGCGGCAGCGGCGGCTGGCCGACGGCGCTGGCGCGCGCGCGGCTGGCGTCGGCGCCGTAGCCGATCTGTGGATAGAGCTGCGAGCCGGTGGCCGTGAGCGCGCCGATGAACTGGTCGACCCGAGCCGCCGCGATGCGCAGGTCGCGGTTGTTGCGCAGCGCGGTGTCCACGAGCTCGTCGAGCACGGGGTCGCCGAACTGCTTCCACCATTCGAGGTTGGCGACGTCGGCTGCCTTCGGATACTCGATCCGCCAGGCCGCCGGAGTGTCGACGGTCGGGCGCACGTAGTCCGGTCCCACCATGCAGCCTGCGAGCCCGGCGGCGGCGAGTGCGGCGACAAGACGCAACTTCATATCGGCTTCCTTCCTGCTGTGCGTGGCGCTGTCGCCCGTGAGGACGCTGCGGCCGACGCGTGTTTCGGGGTGCTGTGCGTGAATGTTACGGGTCGCATCGTGCAAGGGTGTTCGAAGGGGGCGTCGATGCCTCGGAGTCGATGCGCTAGATCGTGATCGCGCCGGCCCACAACGCGATCAGCGCGACCACCGCGGCGGTGCAGAACAGCGCGAACACGGGGCGCTCGGCGGCGGTGAAGACACGTTGCCGCTGCTCGCGGCGAGCGTAGACAAACAGCCAGGTCCCCGGCGCGTACAGCAGGGCCGCGAGCAGCATGTACTTGGCCCCGCCCGCCCACAGCATGCCCGCGGCGTAGACGGCGGCGAGCGCGCCGATCACGCGCGCAGCCGCCTGCGCCCGTGCATTGCCTTCGTAGGTCTCGCCGGTCCACGCGAGCTTGAAGCCGTAGGCCGCAACGAGCAGGTAGGGCAGCAGCGTCATCGAGCTCGTCATCTTCAGCGCGATGGTGAAGGCCGACTCGGCGAACCACGTGACGAGCAGGAAGAGCTGGATGACGATGTTCGTCATCCACAGCGCCGCGTGCGGCACGCCATTGGCGTTCTCCCGCGCGAGGAACCGCGGCATCGTGTCCTGCCTTGCCGCCGAGTTGAGCACCTCCACGCCGAGCAGCGACCATGACAGGTAGTTGCCGGCCACGGCGATCAGCAGGCCGATGCTGACGAACAGGCGACCCCACGGTCCGACGATGGACTCGAGGACGCCGGCCATCGAGGGGTAGGGCAGGGCCGCGAGATCCTGGCGCACCAGCACGCCATACGACAGAAGCGTCACCAGGACCAGGAGACACAGCACGGCGAGGAAACCGAGCACGGTGGCCACGCCCACATCGCCGCGCTTGCGGGCGTAGCGCGAATAGACGCTGGCGCCCTCGACGCCGACGAAGACGAACACCGTGACGAGCATGGTGGCGCGCACCTGCTCGGCGACGCCGGAAAAGCCCTGGTCCTCGCCGCCCATGAAGTTGAGCGCGAAGACGTCGGCCTTGAACGCGAAGGCGGCGACCACGATGAAGATCGCGATCGGCACCACCTTCGCCACGGTCGCGATGGTGTTCAGCGTCGCGGCCTCGCGCACGCCGCGCAGCACGAGGGCATGGACGCCCCAGACGATGAGGCTCGCGCTGGCGATCGCCACCGGCGTGGAGCCGTCGCCGAACACGTCGAAGAACTGGCCCAGCGTGCTCTTGATCAGGAGCAGGCAAGCGAGGTCCGCGAGGCAGCACACGATCCAGTAGCCGAAGGCGGCCGTGAAGCCGAGGTAGTTGCCGAAGCCGGCCTTGGCGTACGCGTAGATGCCGGCGTCGAGGTCCGGCTTGCGCCGCGACAGGTCCTGGAAGACCAGCGCGAGCATCAGCATGCCGGTGCCCGCGATGCACCAGGCGATCACGGCGCCCAGCGCGCCCGTCGTGCGGCCGAACGCCGCGGGCAGCGTGAAGATGCCCGCGCCGACCATCGAGCCGATCACGAGCGCGACCAGCGCGCCGCGCGACAGGCCCGCCTGGCCCGCGGCCGTCATCCACCGCTGCCATGGACGAGCAGCCAGCCGAACAGCACCGCCAGCGTCACCAGACCGATGCTCGCCGACGGCCAGCGACGCACGTAGGCGTCGGCCCCTTCGAATGCAGACCCGACCGGGGACAGCAGGCGCCTGATCGATGCGCCGCGGGCGCGCGGTCCGGTCAGCGGCTGCCGCGCCAGCATGAACGCCAGCAGCGCGCCGCCGAGCAGCACGAGCAGCGTCGTCCCGAGTTCCTTCGGCGCGAGCGGGTTCGAAACAAGGTCGCCGGACACCGGACCGAGCGCCGCGAGCGCGAGCAGCAGCGACGACACGGACAACGCCAGCGCGGCCAGTTCGACGAACGCGCGACACGCTTTGCCGGCACCAGCGGATCGGCCGGGCGGCGCAGGACGCTGACGAGCACCAGCACGACGTAGCCCGCCGTGAACACCGCGCCGCCCTGCAGCACGATCGTCCACCACCATTGCCCGGACTGGTCGGCCGCGTCGAGCAGCAGCTTCTTCGCGAGGTAGGCGCCGCTCGGCACCACGCCCATCAGCGCGACGCCCGAGACGGCGAACGTGAGCACGGTGACCGGCATCGCGCGCGCGACGCCGGCGAGGTCGGCGATGCGGTCGTGGCCGAGCGCCGCGTAGATCAGGCCGGCCGCCATGAACATGCCGGCCTTGGCGGTCGCGTGCGAGATCGCCTGCAGCACGCCCGCCGGTCAGGGCGGCGCCGTGCACCAGCGCGCTGCCGCGCGGCGTCGAACGCGAGCGGGAACATCAGGAACAGGTAGCCGATCTGCGCCACCGTCGAGTAGGCGACCAGCAGCTTCAGCCGCTCCTGCCGCAGCGCGACGACGCTGCCGACGACGATCGCCGCGGCGCCCATCGCCGCCAGCAGCTGCGCCGACGGCAGCGTCACCACGCCGGGCATCACGTCGAACCAGAGCCGCACGACCAGGAACCACGAGCCCTTGACCACCAGCGCGGACAGCACCGCGCTGGCCGCGGCCGGCGCGCCGGCGTGCGCGGGCGGCAGCCAGATGTGCAGCGGGAACAGCGCGGTCTTGGCGAGGAGGCCGGCGGTCATCAGCGCCGCCGCGGCCCAGGCAATGGGCTCGGGTGCGCACCGCGTCGGCCAGCAGCGCGATGTCGAGCGTGCCGTAGCGCGCCGTACAGCAGCACCGCGCCGAGCAGGTAGAGCATCGAGCCAGCAGCGCGAACAGCAGGTAGCGCAGCGCGGCACCGCAGCGTCTCGCCGCGGCCGTCGAGGCAGACCAGCGGAACGCCGGCGAAGGTCAGCAGTTCGAGCGCGACGTACAGCGTGAACAGGTCGCCGCTGACGAACACCAGGTTGAGCGATCCCCACACGGCCATCAGCAGCAGCCAGTAGGTGAAGGGCGCGCGCGCCTCGGGCGCGCCGGCGGCGTGCCGAAGTCGGCGCGCGCGTAGACGCCGATCCCGCAGACGACCACCGCGATCGCAGCGATCATCACGACCGCCAGGCCGTCGGCGCGCAGCGCGACGCCGAGCGGCGGCGCCCAGCCGCCCAGCAGGTAGACGACCGCGCCGCCCGGTCTGCAGCCAGGTCGCGGCGATGCCGACCGCGATCGCCAGCCCGAGCGGCAGGATGAGCGCCGCCAGCGCGCTGCGCATTGCGTCCGCCCAGCACCAGGCCGAGCAGCACGCCGACGAACGGGCACGAGCACCGCCAGGACCAGCAGCAGCCGCCGGGAGTGGTCGTCATCTGCGGTCTGCGAACTCAGGCTGTCACGGTCACGCGGTCCGGGGCCGACTGGCGGCGGGTCGGTCGCCAGCGTGACGGTGCCGGTCGCGGCGGACAGCCGCAGCAGCAGCGCCACCGCGAGCGCCGTGGCGGAAAACGCCACGACGATGCCGGTGATCAGCAGGGCCTGCGGCACCGGGTCGCCGCCCATGCCGGCGGCGGCGCCGCGGCGCGCGATGGCGCCGAACAGCAGGAACACGCCGCTGCCGACGACGTTGAACGCGAGGATCTTGCGCAGCGGCTGCGGATTCACGATCAGCCCGTACAGGCCGAGCCCGACCAGTGCGCGCGCGCACAGGCCGAACAGCGTCGCGTCGCTCATGGCAGCCGCTCCGCGCTGCGGCGCGCCCAGCAGCATGCAGCCCGAGGATCAGCGTGAGCGTCGGCATCAGCGCGAATTCGATGACGACGATCAGCGGCTTCGCGACGCCGTCCGGATAGGCGAGGAACGCGCCGGCCGTCACCACGCCCACGAAGCCGATCGCGATGAAGACCAGCGGCCCCGCCACCAGCAGGCCGCGCAGCCAGGTCCGGCTGATGCGGTGGCGCGTCGGCGAGCCCCGCCATGATGACCAGCAGCCACATCGCCGCCATGATGGTGGCGCCCTGGAACTTGCCGCCGGGATGGTCGGCGCCGACCCAGAAGATGTACGTGCCGACGATGATGCCGATCGGCGGCAGCACGCGCGCGACGTAGGCCAGGATGCCGTTCGGGTCGGCGCGCTGGCGCAGCGCCGGGCCGTCCGCCCCAGACGTCGTCCGGCGCCAGCGACCACACGCCGATCAGCGCGAACAGCAGCACGATCGCCTCGAGCAGCGTGTCCATCGCCCGGAATGCGAGCAGCACGGCGGTGATCGGATTGCCGACGCCGGTCGACCTCGATGGCGGCGACGTCGGGCGCGAGCGTCGGCGCCGGGACGGGCAGCACGAGCACGCACGACCGCGAGCGCAGCGGTGACCGCCGCGGACAGGAGCGCGGCGACGAGCCGCGTACCGACGGCGCGGCCGCTCGGCCGCGGCGGCCGCTTCGGTGCTGCGCAGGCGCGTCGCCGCGCCGATCAGCAGCGCGCCGGTCAGGCCGCCGCCGATGGCCGCTTCGGTCAGCGCCACGTCGACGCCCTGCAGTCTGCACCCAGACCAGCGTCAGCAGCAGGCCGTAGGCGATGAAGCCGACGACGGCCGCGAACGCGTCGCGCGCGAACACGGCTCCAGATCGCCAGCCCGAGGATCAGCGCCGCCAGGCATCAGCGTTCAGCACGTCGATCATCGGCGCCTCCTGCGCGGCGCAGCGCGCCGCGCGACCAGCTGCGAGGCGGTCGCGCCGGACAGCAGCACCAGCAGCCAGATGCACGACGAGCTTGAAGCGCCGCGAGCACGCCGTCCACCTGCGGCAGCAGGCCCAGCACCACCAGGCCCAGGCCGAGGTTGTCGGCCTTGGTCAGCGCGTGCAGCCGCGTGAACGCGTCGGGAAAGCGCAGCAGGCCGACGGTGCCGGCGAGGAAGAAGAACGCGCCCGCCGACGACGGCGACGATCGTGAACAGGTCGAGGGCCGACGCTCATGCGTCGGATCCGCCTGCGGGCTGGTCGGCACCGGGCGTCGACGTCGACGCGCCTTCACGAACGCGATGGTCGCGAACGCCGCCAGCAGGGCGAGCGTCAGCGCCACGTCGATCGATCGCGCCCACGCCGGTCGCCGCACCCAGCAGCAGCAGCGCCGCGATGCCGCCGGTGCCGAGCAGCTGCGCCGCCATCATGCGGTCGGCGTCGCCCGGCCCGCGCAGGATGCGCACGAGCCCGAGCGCGACCATCACCAGCACGAACACCGACGCGCCCAGCAGGAATTCAGCCATGCGGCGCCCTCGCGACGAGCGCGCGGGCCGAGCAGGCGCTCCTCCTGCCACAACTGCTCGACGACCGGCTGCGAGGTGTCGAGGCAGTGGTACGACCAGCGCGTCTCCTCTTCGCCGGCCGGCACCGCGCCCGGCATCAGGCTGGTGATCGTGGCGAACGTGTTGCGCGCGACGCCGGGCGGGAAGTCGCAGCGGGCAGTCGACGAACCCGGGCGCGAGCGGCAGGCGCGGAGCGAACGCGCGCCGGGCGACGTCGACCCCGGCCCGCACCGATTCCCAGACGAAGTGCGGGCATCAGCGCGAGCAGCGCGCCGAAGCTGCAGCGCCCGCCGTGCGGGCGGGAGCAGGCGCAGGCTGATCCAGGTCGCGCCGCGGCGGTGGCGAAGGCGCCGATCGCGAGGTCGCCCGGCTTCGACGCTCTGCATGCAGCACCATCCAGAGCACGAAGAACGCGCGGCACGCGCCACGGCGGCGCGCGTCTCGATGCGCCGGACGGCTCACGGGGCGCTCGTGTGCGCGCAGCGGGACGGCGCTTCAGCGCGTGCCGCTCGAGCTGCCGCCGGCGCGGGCGTCTCGCGGAGCACGGCGCACGTCCATCTCGCCCAGGCGGTCGAACAGCCGCGCCTCGGCGCGGATCGGCCACCAGTCGTAGAGGAAGATCTCGAGCGGCCGCCACAGCGCGACCCAGCCGCCGATGACGAAGCGTCTCCTTGATGATCACCGCCGTAGCTGCGCCTTGCCGACGAGGCCGGCGATGAATTCGCCGAGCACGATCGCGACCGGCGAGGAAGGCGAGGCCGATCAGCAGGCTGATGCGGCCGACGCGGAACAGCCGGCGCAGCTCGCGCCGCGTCGCCTGCGCGCGCTGGCGGAAATAGCCGTGCACCGCGTCGTGCAGCAGGGCACCGCTTCGTCCGGCGCCGCCGGCTCGCGGCCCAGGTGGACGACGAGCCGCAGCGGCTGCGCCGGCGCGCGGTTCCTCGCGCGCCCACTCGACGATGTAGGCCTCGGCGTTCGGATCGAGGTCCCGCTCGCGGAACGGCGCCGGGTCCATCGCGTTGAACAGCTGCGCGCAGCTCCCCGACGCTGCAGTTCGAGCACGGCGCGCGCCGCGTCGCCCGCTGAGCGCGCGCGGCGCGCCGGCGGAACGCGGGCGCGTCTCGGGGTCGACGATGCGGGCGCGCCATCGGTCAGGCCGGCTCGGTCGCCGCGGCGGCCGGCGGCGTCTTCTCGTTGCCGAACACCGCCACGTACAGCACCGGCAGCAGCACCAGCGTCAGCAGCGTGGCCACCAGCAGCCCGCCCATGATGGCGAAGGCCATCGGACCCCAGAACACGGTGGGCGCGATGGGGATGAGCCCGAGCACGGTCGAGAACGCCGCCAGCATCATCGGTCGCATCCGTCCGGTCGCCGACGCCATGACCGCCTCGAGGACGCCGCGCCCCTCGGCGCGATCGGTTTCGATCTGCACGATCAGGATCACCGCGTTCTTGGCGATCATCCCGATCAGCGCCAGGATGCCCAGGATCGCGACGAAGCCCAGCGGACGGTCGGAGACCAGCAGCGCCAGCACGACGCCGATCAGCCCGAGCGGCAGCAGCGCCACCACCATCGCGAGACGGCGGAAGCTCACCAGCATCACCATCATCGCGCGAGCATCAGCACGATCATCAGCGGGATGACGGCGAACACCGAGGCGCTCGAGATCTGGCTCTCCTCGTACATGCCGCCGGTTTCCACCTGGTAGTGCTGCGGCAGCTTGGCGGCGAACTCGGCGACCTTCGGCGCCAGCGCGCCGACGACCTCGTCGGGCAGCACGCCGGCGGCGACGTCCGCGCGCACCGTCAGCGTCGGCACGCGGTCGCGCCGCCAGACCAGCGGGAATTCCTGCTCCTCGGCGAACGTCGCGAACTGCCGCAGCGGCACCATGCGCCCGGAGGGCGTCGGCACCTGGATCGCCGAGAGCGCCTCGAACGACGCGCGCTCGCCGTCGGTCGCCCGGGCCACGACGTTGACCAGATAGATGTCGTCGCGCAGCTGCGTGACGGCGCTGCCCGTGACCGCGGCGTTGAGCACGGAGGCGAGCGCGCGCGAGCTCACGCCGAGCCGGCGCGCCTCGTCCTGGTCGACCTTCACGCGCAGCTGCCGGGCCGGCTCCATCCAGTCGTAGTGGACGTGCCGGGTCCGCGTGTCGGAGGCGAGGATCTGCGCGAACTCGAGCGCGAGCCGGCGCACCTCGTCCTTGTCGGGCCCGATGATCCGGTACTGCAGCGGCCAGCCCACCGGCGGCCCGAGCTCGAGCGGCGACACGCGCGCGACGACGTCCGGGAACTGCTCGGCCAGCACCTTCTCCAGCTTCGTCCTGCAGCCGCTCGCGCGCGGCGAAGTCCTTGGCGACGATCACGAACTTGCGCGAAGAACGGGTTCGCCAGCTGGACGTCGAAGCGTCAGGATGAAGCGGATCGCGCCGCGCCCCACGTAGGTGCTGTAGTGGTCGACGTCGGGGTCGGCGGACAGGATCGACTCGAGCCGCTTCGCCTCGGCCTCGGTCGCGTGGATCGACGCGTTCTGGCGCAGCGTCAGGCCGACCGTGAGCTCGGGCCGGTCGGACGCCGGGAAGAACTGCCGCGGCACGTGCTGCGACAGGTAGATCGCGCGGCGGCGAACGCGGCGAGCGTCACGCCGATCGTCATCCAGCGTGCGCGGATCGCCGCCGAGAGGAACGCGCAGTACAGCGCCGACGATCTTGCTCGGCTTCTCCTCGCCGCCGGCCTTCGGCGGCTGCAGGATCGCCTTGCCGACCAGCGGCGCGAACAGGACGGCGACCAGCCACGACGCGAGCAGCGCGATGGCGACCACCGAGAAGATCGAGAACGTGTACTCGCCGGCGGAGCTCTGCGCGAAGCCGATCGGGACGAAGCTCGAGATCGTCACCAGCGTGCCGATCAGCATCGGCGCGGCCAGCGTCCGGTAGGCGAAGGTGGCGGCCTCGTCCTTGGAGTCGCCGGCGCCCAGCCGGCGGATCATCGCGTCGACGGTCGTCATCGCGTCGTCGACGAGCAGCGCCAGCGCGATGATCAGCGCACCGAGCGAGATGCGGTGCAGCCCGATGTGCGTGACGTCCATCACCGCGAACACGATCGCCAGCGTCAGCGGGATGGCCAGCGCCACCACCGCGCCGGGGCGCACGCCGAGGCTCAGGAAGCTGCAGACGAGGATGATGACGATCGCCTGCCACAGCGAGGTCATGAAGTCGTCGATCGCGACGTCGACCGAGACCGCCTGGTCGGCGACCAGCACGGGCTCGATCCCGATCGGCAGGTCGCGCCTGATGTCGGCCATCTCGTTGCGCACGTTCTCGCCCGAGCGCCAGGATGTCGCCGGCGTCGCGCATCGCGATCGCGAGGCCGATCGCCGGCTTGCCGTTGACGCGGAACATCGGCTGCGGCGGGTCGACGAAGCCGCGCCGCACCGTGGCGATGTCGCCCAGCCGGAAGATGCGGTCGCCGGAGACGAAGTTGACGTTCTCGATGTCGCGCTCGGTCTCGAACGCGCCGGTGACGCGCAGGAACACGCGCTCCTGCTCGGTCTGGATGACGCCGGCCGGCCGCACCAGGTTCTGCGCCTGCAGCGTCGCGATGATCGTCGGGTAGTCGAGGCGCAGGCCCGCGAGCCGCTCGGTCGAGAACTCGATGAACACCTGCTCGTCCTGCGCGCCCAGCACCTCGATCTTCGAGACGTCCTTCACCTGCAGCAGCCGCGAGCGCGCCGACTCGACGTAGTCGCGCAGTTCGCGGAAGGTGAAGCCGTCGGCGGTGAACGCGTAGATGATGCCGAAGGTGTCGCCGAAGTCGTCGTTGAAGAACGGACCGACGACGCCCTGCGGCAGCGTGCCGCGCATGTCGCCGACGTTCTTGCGGACCTGGTACCAGACGTCCGGTATCGCCGCCGGCGGCGCGGACTGCTTCGAGGTCGACGAAGATCGTCGTCTGGCCGGCGGTCGTGTAGCTGCGGACGCGTGCGCAGGTAATTGGTCTCCTGCAGCGTGCGCTCGAGCCGCTCGGTGACCTGCTTCAGCGTCTCCTCGACCGTCGCGCCGGGCCACGCCGCCGCGACGACCATCGTGCGGATGGTGATGGCCGGGATCCTCGCCGCGCCCCAGGCGCAGGAACGACAGCGCGCCGGCGACCACCGCGACGATCATCAGGAAGACGACGAGCGAGGGCCGCTTGAGCCCCCACTCCGAGAGGTTCGGGCCGATCACTGCTTGGTCTCGAGCAGGCGGACCTTCTGCCCGGGCGCAGCGCCTGGACGCCGGCGGTGACGACGACGTCGCCCGGGTTCGAGGCCGGACGCGACCTCGACCCGCGTCGGGTCGGACGCGCGGATCTCGATGGTGCGCGACGCGACGGTCCCGGTCTTCGGATCGACGACCCACACCGCCGCCTGCCGGTCGGAGCGGATCACCGCGGACGGCGGGATCTCGATGCCGGCGGTCGGCGGCGAGCTTCATGCGTCCGGTGACCGTGCGTGCCGAGGCGCATCGCCGGCGGCGGATCGATCAGCCGCACGCGGACGCGGAAGGTGCCGGTGACCGGGTCGGCGCGCGGCGCGACCTCGCGCACCACGCCCGTCGCGGTGACCTTCGGATCCGCGGTCAGCGCGACGGTGATGTCGGCGATTCGCGCGGCGCGGCGTCCTTGACGCGCGCGGGCACGTCGAACACGGCGTCGCGCCCGCCCTCGCGCGCGACCTGGACGATCATGCGCCCGGCGCCGACCACCTCGCCCGGCTCCGCGCCGCTGCGCCGTCACCACGCCGGCCACGCTCGGACACCAGCCGCGTGTAGCCGAGCCGGTTCTGCGCGAGGCGTCACCTGCGACTGCGCCGATTCGACCTGCGACTCGGCGCGTCTTCAGCATCGCCTCGGCCTGGTCGAACGACGCGCGCGACACCGCGTTCTCGACCACCAGGTCGCGCATGCGCGTCGAAGTTGTTGCGCGCCTCGACCAGCCGGGCGCTGCGCCGCCGGCGAGCTGCGCCCGCGCCGACTGCAGGCCGCTTTCCTCGTTCTGCGGGTCGAGCCGCGCGATCGAGCTGGCCCGGCCGCACGGTGTCGCCGACGTCGACCGTCCGCTCGATCATCCGGCCGTCGATGCGGAACGACAGGTTGACCTCGCTCTGCGCCTGCACCGTGCCGGTGAGGGCGACCACGCGCCGCGCTAGCGTCCGCGCCGATCGTCATCGCGCGGACCGGGCGGATTTCGGGCGGCGGGCGCCTCGGCGGTGCGCTGGCAGGCCGACAAGAACGTCAACGCACACAGTGCCAGCGCTGCACGGCGCAAGGCAATCGGGCCGCAATGGCGCTCGCGAGATTCAGTGGACACAGGGCAACTCCATCGAAGATCTTCCAGTCAGTTTAAGGTGCAGTTTCCGCAGGCCGGTTCGTCGGTGCCGACTATTGAAGCGTCGCAGCCAGCGCGATTATCGCTGTCGACACCACGAACAAGGCCAGCAGCAGCGGCCAGGCGAAGCGCAGATACTTGTCGTAATCGACCTTGGCAATGGCCAGCCCGCCGACGAGCACGACGCTGGTCGGCGAGAACATCAGCGCCAGCCCGTGGCCCATGATCCAGGCGGTAATGGCGCTGGCGCGGCTGACGCCGGCAAAGTCGGCCAGCGGCGCCAGCAGCGGCATCGCCAATGCGCCATGGCCGGAGCTGGACGGGATCAGCATCGCCAGCGGCACGTTCAGCGCCGCCGTCAGCAGCGTGAACACGCCGGCCGACGCGCCGCTGACCAGTTGCTCCATCGAATGCAGGATGGTGCCCATGGTCTGCGTGTTGTTCATGATCGCCGACACGCCGCCGGCCAGCAGCACCACCATCGCCGGGCCCAACATGTCGGCGGCGCCGGCGGAGATCAGGCGCACCGTCTCCTTCTCGCCCATCCTGGCGACGAAGCCCACCAGCACCGATCCCAGGATGAACAGCATCGACAGCTCCGGGAACCACCAGTTCAGCTCGAACCAGAAGGGCTCAACGCCGGCCACCTCGTGGCTGCCGTAGTAATCGGCCGGTGCTGCGCGCCCGCCGAGCACGGCCGACCACGGGATGACCGAGAAGATCATCAAGCCGAAGGCCGCGGCGGTGATGACGAGCACCCATTTCTGCTCGCCGCTCAAGCGCGCGCCGGCCGCCGACGGCACGGCCGAAGCCGCGCCGCCATCATCGGCCTTCTCGGCATCCTCGCCGTCATCCCAGCCGACCAGCGAGGCCTTCGGATCGCTGCGCACCCGCGCGGCGTAGCGCAGTACCCAGCCGATCGCCATCGACGTCAGCACCACCCACAGCAGCACGCGCAGCACGATGCCGTCGCCGATCGACACGCCCGCTTCGTTGGCCGCGACGCCGATCGAAAACGGGTTCACGGTCGACGCCATCACGCCGATCAGCGCGCCCAGGATGATCATCGACGCGGTGACCAGGCGGTCATAGCCCAGCGCCTTCATCAGCGGCAGGAACAGCGCGTAGAAGCCCAGCGTCTCGACCGAGAAGCCCATCGTCGAGCCTAGCGCCGAGAACAGCACCATCACGGCGGTGATCAGCGCCCAGCCCTTGTCGCGCAGCCGGTTCGCCAGCGAAGCCACCGCTACCTCTAGCGCGTGCGTGGCGAAGCTCACCGAGATGAAGGCGCCTATGGCCATGATGAAGACGATGATGCCGATCTGGCCGAACAGGCGCCCGACGATCTCGGTGTCGACGATTTCGCTGACCGGGCTGCGCAGGCCGTACACACCGTTGACCGGCGCCAGGATCAGCTGCTGCACCCGCTGGGCCGGCGTCAGCGGCGATTCGATGCGCGTGTAGGTGCCCGGGATCGGCGAGCCGTCGACGTCAGTGAGGAACTCGCCAGGCGGGATGAACAGCGCGGCCAGCCACACCAGCACGGTGACGATGGCCAGCGTGGCCACCGCACCAGGGAAGCTGAAGCGCCGCTTCGGTTCTGCAGCGGCGGTGTGCTTCTCGCTCATGCCCATGCTCTTGCTTTCGTCGTGGCCTGCCGCCCGCGGTGCCGGCGGCGCGGCCTTCCCGGATCAGTCCTGGTAGTCGCTGCCGCTATCGCCGCAGCCGTCGCCGTCGCACCGTTCCAGTTCCGTCAGAAGTCCACCGCATCGCGGACGATCGGGCAGGTCATGCAGTGGCCACCGCCCCGGCCGCGGCCGAGCTCGGCGCCGACGATCGTGATGACCTCGATGCCGGCCTTGCGCAGCAGCGTGTTGGTGTAGGTGTTGCGGTCGTACGCATAGACCACGCCCGGCGACGCGCAGACCAGGTTGGCGCCGCTGTCCCACTGGGTGCGCTCGCGCTGGTAGTCGCTGCCGCCGGCCTCGACCACGCGCAGCTTCTTGAAGCCCAGCGCCTGCGCGACCACGTCGACGAACGGCTTCTTCTCGGCGTGCGAACTCGACGCCGCTCGGATGGTTGCTCGGCCGGTACGAGAAGGTGGTGGTCTTGGCCAGGAAGTCCGGCGCCAGCAGCACGCAGTCGCGGTCGGCGAAGGTGAACACCGTGTCGAGGTGCATCGCCGCGCGGATCTTCGGCATCGCCGCGACGATCACGCGCTCGGCCGCGCCCTTCTTGAACAGCGTCGCGGCCAGCTGGCTGATCGCCTGGCGCGAGGTGCGCTCGCTCATGCCGATCAGCACGTTGCCCTTGCCGATCGGCATGACGTCGCCGCCTTCCAGCGTGGCCAGGCCGTGGTCCTGCGTCGGGTCGCCCCACCAGACGTTGACCTTGCCGGCGAAGTCGGGGTGGAACTTGTAGATCGCGGTGGTGAGGATCGTCTCCTCGTGCCGCGCCGGCCAGTACAGCGGGTTCAGCGTCACGCCGCCGTAGATCCAGCAGGTGGTGTCGCGCGTGTACAGCGTGTTCGGCAGCGGCGGCAGCAGGTACTCGGTGGCGCCCGCCGCCTCCTTGACGACCTTCAGCGCGGCTGCCGCCGATCTTCTCGGGGAAGTCGTGCGTCGACAGGCCGCCGATCAGCGTCTCGGCGAGCTTCGCGGTCGTCGAGGCCCTCGAGGTAGCTGCGCAGCTCGTCGATGAAGCCCAGGCCCACCTGGTTGGGCACGACCTGGTTGTCGAGGATCCACTTCTTGCCTTCGGGCACCGCCACCGTCTCGGCCAGCAGGTTGTGCATCTCCACGCACCTCGATGCCGCGGTCGCGCATCTTCATCATGAAGTCGAAGTGGTCGCGCTTGGCGTTCTCGACCCACAGCACGTCGTCGAACAGCAGCTGCGTCGCAGTTGGACGGCGTCAGGCGCGCGTGCGCGCGGCCCGGGCGCGCACACCATGACCTTGCGCAGCTGGCCGACTTCGGAGTGGACGCCGAACTGGACTTCGTCCTTGCCGGCCTTTGCCTTCGCTTTGGCTTGGCCTTGCCTTGCTGCGTTTGCCATGCTGTGCTCCTTGTGCGTTGGATAGGTGATCAGATGGAAATGGCGCCGGTCGCGATGCCGTAGACGCCGTAGACGGCGGCGACGACGATGACGCCGAAGATGACCCAGTCGGACGTCTTGGCGAACACGGGCTTGCCCTGCTCGCGCCGCGCGATGTAGTACAGGATCGTGCCCGGGCCGAACAGGATGGCCGACAGCAGGATGAACTTCAGTCCGCCGGCGTAGATCATGAACAGCGTGTAGGCCACCGCCAGCGTGGCCAGGACCAGGTCGCGCTTGCGCTCCTCCGGCCGCACCTCGTAGGTCTCGCCGCGCTGGGCGATCATCAGGCCGTAGGCCGCGACGAACAGGTACGGGATCAGCGTGGTCGCGCTGGTGAGGTTGAGCATCAGCGCGAACGCGTCGTTCGACCAGTAGGTCGTGATGACGATGATCTGGATGATGATGGTCTGGTCACCCACAGCGCCACGGACGGGACCTGGTTCTTGTTGACCCGGGCGAAGGCCTTGGGCATGTCCTTCGACTTGCCGGCGGCGAACATCACCTCGGCGCAGATCAGCGCCCAGGCCAGGTAGGCGCCGAGCACCGACACCAGCAGGCCGACGCTGACGAACACCGCGCCCCACGGGCCGACGACGGACTCGAGCACCGCGGCCATCGACGGCTGGCGCATGCCGGCGATGTCGGCGCGCTGCAGGACCGCATAGGGCAGCAGGGTCACCAGCACCATCAGGCTGGTGACGATGATGAAGCCCAGGATCGTCGCCTTGCCGACGTCCGCGCGCTCCTTGGCGAAGCGCGAATAGACGCTGGCGCCCTCGATGCCGATGAACACGAACACCGTCACCAGCATCGTCGCCTTGACCTGCTCGAACAGGCCCGTCGGTCAGGTCGCCGCCGTACAGGTTGAAGCGGAACAGGTCCATCTTGAAGGCGAAGAACAGGAGCACGATGAAGACCAGGATCGGGATGACCTTGGCCACCGTGACGATGCTGTTGATGAACGCGGCCTGCTGCACGCCGCGCAGGATCAGGAAGTGGAACAGCCAGATGCCGATCGAGGCGACGACGATCGCCACCGCCGTGTTGCCGTCGCCGAAGACCGGGAAGAAGGCGCCCAGCGTCGACTTGATCAGCACCCAGTACGAGACGTTGCCGATGCAGCTGCCGATCCAGTAGCCGAAGGCCGACAGGAAGCCCGGGTAGTCGCCGAAGCCTTCCGCGCATACGCGTACACGCCGGCGTCGATGTCGGGCCTGCGCTCGGCCAGCGCCTGGAACACGCGCGCCAGCATGTACATGCCGGTGCCGGCGATGATCCAGGCGATCACCGCGCCCATCGGACCGGTGGCGTTGGCGAAGGTGCGCGGCAGCGAGAAGATGCCCGCGCCGACCATGCCGCCGACCACCATCGCGGTCAGCGCCATCCGCGTCATTTTCTGTTCGATGGCCATCTTGTCTCCTCAGAAGTCCTTGCGCACGGTGATCCAGATCTCGGTCGAGCTGTAGTTCGCCGCGAGGATGTTGCTCTGGTCGCGGATGTAGAGGATCTCGGGGTTCAACGACCACTTCGGCGCAAACTGCCAGGTCAGGCCGCCGCCCACTTCGTACAGGTTGTCGTTGCGCGTGCCGATGCCCACCAGGCGGTCGCCCTCCGCGCCCAGGCGCTCGATGTTGTAGCGGTCGTTCTGCCACCACCCGAAGACGAAGCCGCCGATCTCGTCGGTGATGGTGAAGTTGAGCGACGGCGACAGCCCGAAGAAATTGGCGTCGCCGTCGGCACGCTCGGTGTTGAACTCGCGCCCCGCCTGGCCGGCCAGCGTGAAGCTCGCCTTGCCGTCGAGCAGCGAGCGGGTCCAGCTGCCCGTCAGCTCGACGATGTTGCGTGTGCGCTCGCGCAGCGGGCCGGTCGGATAGCGGCGCTGGCGCACTTCCACGCCCGCCGCGACCTGGTTGTCCGGGTCCAGGCGCAGCCGGTAGTTGCCATACACGCCGAAATCGTTGCGGTAGTTGCTGTCGCCGCGGTAGCTGACCCGGCCGCGCAGGCCGGCGACCCAGTTTCCCTCGCCGACATTGCGGCTGACCGCACCGTTCCAGCGCAGGTCGGAATCGTTGCGGCGGTCGTCGTTGTCGTAGTTGCGGAAGCGATAGTCCAGGCTGCCGTCGAGCGAATAGCTGTCGCTCAGCGCGTAGTTCGCGTTACCGCCAACTCGAGCGGCGAAGAAACCATCGTTGTCGGGCCCGCCGCCCCGCGCGCCGGTGCGGTAGTTGCCGTAGCCGACGATGGCATAACCTGCTGTCAGCGCACGCCGGCCCGCCGCGTAGGCCAGCGCGGCCTCGGCATAGATCTCCGCCTGCTGCTGCAGGCTGGCCGGCAGGTCGTCGAAGCGCAGCACCGTCTCGAATTCGATCTTTGCGCGGCCATAGTCGCCCAGCGCCAGGTAGGCCCGGCCCAGGCCAAGATGCGCCTCGACCGAACCGGGCTGCGCGGCCAGGCTGCGCTCGAACAGCGTCCTGGCCTGGTCGGCGCGCTGGGTGCGAAGCGCTGCCTCGCCCAGCAGCAGGTTGAAGGCCGCGTCGTTCCCGGCTTCCAACTGCAAGGGCTGCAGCAGTTCGTAGGCGTCCTGATAGCGGCCTTGTTCGATCAGCTGGCGGGCGCGTGACAGATCCGCCGTGGCGGCCAGTGCCGATCCCTGCAACGCCAGCAGGGCGGCCAGCGCGAGGGCGCGCGCCCCGCGGCGATACCGCACCGGCGGCGCTGGTTCGAAGTCGCCCGGAAACAGACGGGGCGAGGGCGGCGATGTCTTCAGGGCCGGATCCTCAGTTGACGGCGGGCGCAGGAACCGCGACCAGGACCAGCCGCCCGGCTCGGACGCGGACGGTGTTACCTGACGGTTCAATCGAGGCGGAGCTTAGCGGGGAAACCGCGCGAAGTACGAAGAATCCCTTACCGTTATCGGCCATGGCGCCCGCTTTCATCAACCGTGAATTGGACGTGTGTCGGCGCCGCGGCGAGCGACTCGTCCTGCGCGGGCTCGGCCGCGCGCACAGGCGGGACTGCGGTGGGCGGTGAAACCTGTGAGCGTCCACCAGCGGCATTCCGGATTGGAGGTTCCAGGAGAACATGGGCGCGCGACCGTAGCCCTGTCCGGGAAAATATTCAACGTATTACCATTCGAAGCTTGTTTGGTATCCAACTGGTTATCGCGATGAACAGCCGCCAGTTCCGGCAGCTCGTGGCCGTCGCCCAGGCCGGCAACTTCCGGCACGCGGCCACGGCCTTGAAGATCACGCAGCCGGCGCTGTCCAAGGCCGTCGCCGCGATCGAGAAGGAGCTGGGAGTCCGTCTCTTCGACCGCCAGCCGCGCGGCGTCACGCTCACCGAGTTCGGCCGGCGCGTCGTCGCGCATGGCCGGGCGCTCATCGCCGCGGAAGACGACCTGTTTCACGACCTGGGACTGATTGCCGGGCTCGAGACCGGAAACGTGAGCGTCGCGCTGGGCCCCTACGGGAGCATCATTTCCGGATACCCCGCGGCCGGGCGACTGCTGCGGTCGCACCCCAAGCTGTCTGTGGACCTGCGAGTGCTCCACTACCGCGACGGCGTCCGGGCGGTGCTCGAACGGGAGGTCGATCTCGGCTTCATGGAGCTCGTCGAGGCGTCGGAGAACGATGCGCTCGCCACCGAGTTGGTCGGGCAACACCTCGCCAGGTTCTTCTGCCGACCTGACCACCCGATCCTCGCTCGCAGGGAAATCGGTTGGCAGGACCTGCTCGGGTTTCCGTGGGCGACGACGCGGCTGCCGGCACGGGTCGGTGCGCTCTTGGGGAATCGCACCGTGCGTGCGGGAAAGATCGACGAGGCCACCGGGGACTTCGTGCCCACCATCCAGCTCGAGGTACCGATGCAGATCGCGTCCTTCGCGCTGGGTACCGACGCCCTGGTCGTGGCCGGATACGGCCTTGTGGAGCCGGAGCTGCGCGCGGGCGCGATCGTGGCCGTGCCGATGGGGGACCCCGGGTTTCGTGCGGCGTACGGCTTCATCTGGCTGCGCCATCGCTCCCGCTCTCCCGCGACACTCGCGTACATCGACGCCGTGCGGGAAGAGGAGCGCGCGTTCGCGGAGCGGGAGGCGGAACTGTCCGTGCGCTACCGCCCCCGAGTGCGGCGCGGCGCGCGGGCACACAAGGAACGCTAGCCACCGGCCACGAATTTGCATCCGCATCCGCCGGCTGCTTCCGGCCGGTCCCATCACGAACTCGAGATATCCGGGGCGCGGGATGTCGATCACAAGTCCCGGAAGACGCGGACGACCTGTGCGTCGCCCACGACCGGTTCCCGGTGGAAGCCGAGCTGACGCATGAACTTCAGCATCGAGCTGTTCGTCGACAGCACCGTTCCCTCCATCACCTTGATGCCCCTGCGCCTCGCGAGGCTCATCAGCGCGTGCATCAGCACGCCGGCGAGACCGGATCCCTTCCAGGCATCGTCTACCGCGACGGCGAACTCGCAGCCGGTCGAGGCGTCGAGAACCGCGTAGCGCGCGGCACCGACGATCGCCTCCTGGCCATCCCGGTCCGTAGTGGCAACGATGGCGACATGCCCGACCTGGTCCACCTCGGTCAGGTACTTGAGCTTGGCCCTCGGCAACTCGCGCACCGTGACCATGAAGCGTTCATAGCGGCTGTCGCTCGACAGGCCCTCGACGAACTTCTCCTCGAGTTCGGCGTCGCCCGGACGAATCGGACGCACCGTGACGCGCGCGCCATCGACGACGTGGCACACGAAGGGCAGGTCTTCGCTCGACGCGGGCGGCGTCGCTGCCCGTTCACGCGACGCGCGTGCCTTCCTGCGCGCCTCGACGCAGTCCGCGATCGAGTCGATGGTCGTGAGGCGCCCGTAGTCCTCCTCGGAAATGTCCACCGACAGCCGCTCGCCCAGAGCGACGATCACGTTGACCCAGTCGATCGAGTCGAGCTCGACCTGCTCGCGTAGAGGACGGTCGGGCGCGAGAGCTGTCTTTTCAGTTTCAGGGGCAATCGTCGCAACGACGTCGCAGACGGCATCCCGGATGTCCTGGCGCGTCAATGCGTGCGAACCGGAGGTGAGGTCGTCCATCGGGTTCCTTCCGTGCCAGGGACACGCGGTCCTTTCGACCACTCCTTCCCGGCCGGCCGCGGCGCATACGGCCGCGCAACGGTTTCAGGCTAGCGCCCGCGTTCGTCAGGCACTTGCCCGCGGTCACTCGATTCGCGCGAGCGCGGGCCCGCGCTCGTGCGTGGCGCCCTCGACACGTGCGCCTCGCGCCGCCGGCCGCCGCGCCTTCAACGCGACGCGCTTGACCGCCATCAACGGGAAATGCGGCCTGGCTTCTAGCGTGAAGTCACCGTGCGCCGCTTCGGCGCTAGCGATGATGCGCCCCAGTCTCATCCGAAAGGACCCGTCCCTGTTCCCGGTCAGGCCGCATCTGGCCGACTGGGCGCAGGCGTTCCGGGACTTCCGCTGGGACGATGCGCGCCGTCAACTGGCGGGGTTGCCCGGCGGCGGCCTCAATATCGCGTTCGAGGCCGTCGGCCGGCATGCGCACGGACCGCGCGCCGACCGCATCGCCATCGCGTGGCTCGGCCAGGACGGCGGCGGGCGCGACCTGACCTACGCCGACCTCGATCGCGCCTCCAGCCGTTTCGCCAATGTCCTCGCGTCCCTCGGCGTGGGGCGCGGCGACGTCGTCTTCCTGCTGCTGCCGCGCGTCCCGGACGTCCATGTCTGCGTGCTCGGCGCGCTGAAGGCGGGCGCGGTGGTTTCGCCGCTGTTCTCCGCGTTCGGTCCCGAGCCCGTCGCGACGCGGCTGAACATCGGGCGTGGCAAGGTGCTCGTCACCACGCGCGCGCTCTACGAGCGCAAGGTGCTGCCGATCCGCGACAAGGTCCCGTCGCTGCAGCACGTCCTGCTGACGGGTGCGTCCGCCAGTGCGGCGGCCGCGCCGCCGGCCACGCTCAACCTCGAAGAGCGCATGGCGCAGGCGTCCGCCGAGTTCGCCATCGTGCCGACCCGGCCCGAGGACCCGGCGCTGCTGCACTTCACCAGCGGGACGACCGGCAAGCCGAAGGGCGTCCTGCACGTGCACGACGCCGTCGTCACGCACTGGGCCACGGCGCGCTTCGCGCTCGACCTGCACGATGATGATCTCTTCTGGTGCACGGCCGATCCGGGCTGGGTGACCGGCATGTCGTACGGCGTCATCGCGCCGCTGCTGCACGGCGTGACGATGATCGTCGACGAGGCCGAGTTCGACGCCGAGCGCTGGTACCGGATCCTCGCCGAGCGCGGCGTGACCGTCTGGTACACCGCGCCGACGGCCGTTCGGATGCTGATGAAGGCCGGCGTCGAGCTCGCCCGCGCGTACCGCTTTCCGAAGCTGCGCTTCGTTGCGAGCGTCGGCGAGCCGCTCAACCCCGAGGCGGTGTGGTGGGGCCAGGACGTGCTGGGGCTGCCGATCCACGACAACTGGTGGCAGACCGAGACCGGCGGAATCATGATCGCAAACACGCCGGCGATGGACATCAAGCCCGGCTCGATGGGCAAGCCGCTGCCGGGCGTCGAGGCCGCGATCGTCCGCCGGCGCGATGACGGATCCATCCAGACGGTCGACGCGCCGGACGTCGAGGGCGAACTCGCGCTGCGCACGGGATGGCCGTCGATGTTCCGCGGCTACCTGGACGAGGAGGAGCGCTACCGCAAGTGCTTCGTCGGCGACTGGTACCTGACCGGCGATCTTGCGCGGCGCGACGCCGACGGCTACTTCTGGTTCGTCGGGCGCGCCGACGACGTGATCAAGTCCGCTGGCCACCTGATCGGCCCGTTCGAGGTCGAGAGCGCGCTGATGGAACACCCCGCGGTGGCCGAGGCCGGCGTGATCGGCAAGCCGGACCCGGTCGTCGGCGAGATGGTGAAGGCCTTCGTCGCCCTCAAGTCCGGCTACACGTGGAGCGAGTCGCTGCGGCTCGAGCTGCTCGGGCACGCGCGCAAGCGGCTGGGTCCGGCGGTCGCGCCCAAGGAGATCGCATTGGGCCGCGACGCTGCCGCGCACGCGCAGCGGCAAGATCATGCGGCGCCTGCTGAAGGCCCGGGAGCTCGGCCTGCCCGAAGGCGACACCTCCACGCTGGAAGGCGGCGCATGACGACACGCACGCCGCCGCTGCCGATGCACGCGCTGAAGCTCGATCCCGCGCAGCGCATCGTGTTCGTACAGTCAGTCGGCCATCGGGCGCGGTGACCGGACCAGGAGGAACGCCATGGATGCGAAGCCGGTGATCAAGGCGCTGCCCGGTGCGGCGACCGACGTGACGCAGCACTCCGGCGACTATTGCCGGGCACGCGTGCGCGACATGCTGCGCATCCGGCGGCTCGAGGAGCGCTGCGCCGAGTTGTACGGCGAGGGGAAGATCCGCGGATTCCTGCACCTCTACATCGGCGAGGAGGCCGTCGCCACCGGCGTGATGCCGCACCTGCGACCCGACGACAACGTCGTCGCGACGTACCGCGAGCACGGCCACGCGCTGCTGCGGGGCGTGTCGATGGACGCGATCATGGCCGAGATGTACGGCAAGCGCGAAGGCTGCTCGCGCGGGCGCGGGGGCTCGATGCACCTGTTCGACGCCGCCACGCGCTTCTACGGCGGCAACGCCATCGTCGGCGGCGGCCTGCCGCTCGCGTGCGGGCTGGCGCTCGCCGACCGGCGGGCGGAGCGCGGCGACACCGTCACCGCCTGCTTCTTCGGCGAGGGCGCGGTGGCCGAGGGCGCGTTCCACGAGTCGCTGAACCTGGCCGCGCTGTGGCAGTTGCCGGTGCTGTTCCTGTGCGAGAACAACCTCTACGCGATGGGCACCGCGCTCGCGCGCTCCGAATCGCAGACCGATCTCGTCACGAAGGCCGCGGCCTACCGGATCGCCGCCGCCCACTGCAACGGCATGGACGTGCTCGCCGTCGACGCCGCGGCGCGCGCCGCGACCGATCACGTACGCCGCACGCGGACGCCGTACTTCCTCGAGCTGCACACGTACCGGTTCCGCGCGCACTCGATGTTCGATGCCGAGCTCTATCGCGCGAAGGCCGAGGTCGAGGCGTGGAAGGAGCGCGGGCCGATCCACACGTTCACGCAGCGGCTGAAGGCTGCCGGCATGCTGACCGAGGAGGAGTTCCTGGCACTCGACGCCGCGGCCATGGCGGAGGTCGACGCGGCGGTCGCGTTCGCCGAAGCAGGGCAGTGGGAGCCGGTCGGAGACCTGCTGCGCGACGTCACGACGCCGCGCGCGGCGGAAGGAGCACGGCCATGACGACGACCAGCTACCGCGATGCGCTGCGCGCAGGCGCACCGGGAAGCGCTGCAGCGCGACCCGCGCGTGTTCATCATGGGCGAGGACGTCGGCCAGTACGGCGGTTCGTACGCGGTGACGAAGGGCTTCTACGACGAGTTCGGACCCGAGCGCATCCGCGACACGCCGTTGTCCGAACTCGCGTTCGTCGGCACCGGCATCGGCGCCGCGCTCGGCGGGCAGCGGCCGATCGTCGAGATCATGACCGTGAACTTCTCGCTGCTCGCGCTCGACCAGGTCGTCAACACGGCGGCGACCGTGCGGCACATGTCGGGCGGGCAGTTCTCCGTGCCGGTCGTGATCCGCATGGCGACGGGCGCCGGGCGCCAGCTCGCCGCACAGCACTCGCACAGCCTCGAGGTCTGGTACGCGCACGTGCCCGGGCTCAGGGTGCTGGCGCCCGCCACCCTCGAGGACGCGCGCGGCATGCTCTGGCCCGCGCTCGAGGATCCGGACCCCGTGGTGATCTTCGAGCATGCGCAGCTCTACAACCTCGAGGGCGAGCTGGCCGACCCGCCGCCTGCGGTCGACATCGAGCGCGCGGTCGTGCGGCGAGCGGGACGCGACCTCAGCATCGTCACGTACGGCGGCAGCCTGCCGCGTGTCGCCGAGGCGGCCAGCGCGCTCGCAGGCCAGGGCGTGGAGGCGGAAGTGATCGACCTGCGCGTGCTGCGGCCGCTCGACTGGGACACGATCACGGCCTCGGTGCGCCGGACGCGCCGCGTGCTGGTGGTCGACGAAGGCTGGCGCACGTGCAGCCTCGCGGCGGAGATCATCGCCGGCGTGGTCGAGCGGGCGTTCTACGATCTCGATGCGCCCCCCGTGCGCGTCTGCAGCGAAGAGGTTCCGATGCCGTATCCGAAGCACCTGGAGGACGCCGCGCTGCCGATGCCGCCGAAGATCGTGGCGGCCGCGCTGGCGCTGTGCGGGCGGTCCGCATGATCGCCTTCCGCCTGCCTTCGCTGGGCGCCGACATGGACAAGGGCACGCTGCTCGAGTGGTGCGTGCGTCCGGGCGATGCGGTGAAGAAGGGCGACGTCGTCGCGGTCGTCGACACGACCAAGGCGGCGATCGACGTCGAGTGCTGGCACGACGGCACGGTCGAGGAGCTGCTGGTCGAGCCGGGCGCCGAGATTCCGGTCGGCACCGTGATGGCGGTCCTGCGGGAAGGCGATGAAACGTCGGAGCAAGTGAGGGTGCAGATCGACGCGCTGCGCGCGGCGCCGGCCCCGATGGCCGCTCCCTCGGTGGCCGCGCCGGAGCGACCGGCGGCGCCTCCCGCGGTCGTCGCCGGGCGCGTTCGCGCGTCGCCGGCAGCGCGCAAGCGGGCAGGGGAACTCGGGGTCGGCGTCGAGTCCATTGTCGGCACCGGGCCCGACGGTGCGGTGACGCTCGCGGATGTCGAGGCCGCCGCCGCGAAGGCGGCGCCTGCGAGTCGCGCCGATGTGATGCGGCAGACGATCGCCGCGGCCATGGCTCGCAGCAAGCGCGAGATCCCGCACTACTACCTGGCGGAGGATGTCCCGCTCGCTGCCGCCACGGCGTACCTTGCGGAGTGCAACGCCAGCCGCAGCGTGACCGAGCGGCTGCTGCTCGCGCCGCTGCTCGTCCAGGCCGTGGCGCGCGCGGTGCAGCGCTATACGGAGTTCAACGGCTTTTACCGGGACGGTGCGTTCGTGCCGGGCCCGGGCGTGCACTGCGGTGTCGCGATCGCGCTGCGCGGCGGCGGCCTCGTGGCCCCGGCGCTGCACGACGTGCCCAGTCGAAATATCGACATGCTGAACCGCGAACTGCTCGATCTCGTGCAGCGCGCGCGCGCGGGCTCGCTGAAGGCCTCCGAACTGTCGGACCCCACGATCACGGTGACCAGCCTCGGCGAGCAGGGCGTTCGCAGCGTGTTTCCGATCATCTATCCGCCGCAGGTCGCGATCGTCGGGTTCGGTCGCGTGATCGAGCGGGCATGGATCGTCGACGGCGCGGTCCGGCCAGTCCCGGTCGTGACCGCCAGCCTCGGCGCGGACCACCGGGTCAGCGACGGGCATCGCGGCGCGCTGCTGCTGGCGGCCATCCGCGAACTGCTGCAGCAACCGGCGGAGCTGGCGAAGGCGACACCATGACGCGCGACGAATTGTCCACCCGTGTCCGCGCATGCCTCGGGCGCATCGCCCCGGAGGTCGATGTCGGCGCCCTTCAACCTGGGGCGCGACTGCGCGACCAGGTCGACCTCGATTCGGTCGACTGGCTCAACTTCCTGGTGGCCGTGCACGCCGACCTCGGCGTCGACATCCCGGACGCGGAGGCCGCGCGGCTGGCGACGCTCGACCAGATCGTCGACTATTGCCGGGCGCGGCTCGGCACGGCGTGAGTCGCGGTCCTCGTGCACTGGCTGGTTCGCCAGATGGAAGGCCGGAGAAGCGACTCCTGAACTCTTCCCGAAAACGAGCGGCTCGGCTCGTTGCCCCGCGTTGAACGCAACCGACCCCGATGCGATCAACGATCGGCCCGCGGGACCCTCTATCGTCCACGAGCCTGCGGCACGATTGCCGAGACACGCACTTACCGAGCGAGCCGACGACAAATGAACGACAGAAAGTACGTCTATGCCTTCGAGGACGGCGACGGCAAGAACAGGATGTTGCTGGGAGGCAAGGGAGCCAACCTGTGTGAGATGACGCAACTGGGCTTGAATGTCCCGCCCGGATTCGTTGTCTCGGCTGAGGCATGCCTGGTCTATCTCGAGAAGAACCAGCTTCCCGCGGGCCTGATGGACGAGATCCGTGGCCATGTCGGGCTGCTGGAGAAGAAGACCGGAAAAGGCTTCGGCAGCGGTACCAACCCGCTGCTCGTTTCCGTGCGATCGGGTTCGGCCATGTCGATGCCCGGCATGATGGACACGATCCTCAACCTCGGCCTCAACGAGACGTCGCTGGCAGCGCTGATCGGGAAGACCTCGAACGAGCGATTCGCCTACGACGCCTACCGTCGATTCATTCAGCTCTTCGGCAAGATCGCCCTGGGAGTCGCCGACGAGCACTTCGACGAGCGCATGGCGGCCGTCAAGAGGAAGTACGGCGCGCGGGTGGATCTGGACCTCGACGCCGATCATCTCAAGGAGCTTGCGGGCGACTTCCTCGACATCGTGAAGCGCCATTCCGGACGGCCGTTCCCGCACGATCCGTATGAACAGCTCGAGATTGCCGTCGGCGCGGTGTTTCGTTCCTGGATGGGCAAGCGCGCGGTGGACTACCGCCGGCAGTTCAAGATCACGCCGGACATGGCCAACGGCACCGCGGTCAGCATCTGCACGATGGTGTTCGGAAACATGGGTGCCGACTCCGGCACCGGCGTGGGGTTCACGCGCAATCCCGGAACCGGCGAGAAGCTGATCTTTGGCGAGTACCTCGTCAACGCGCAGGGAGAGGATGTGGTCGCCGGCATTCGCACTCCCAGGCCGATCGCCGAACTTGAAATGGAGATGCCGGAGATCTACCGCCAGCTGCTGGAACTGAGCAATCGGCTGGAGTCGCACTACTGCGAAGTACAGGACTTCGAGTTCACGATCGAGAAGGGCACGCTCTACTGCCTGCAGACCCGCAACGGCAAGATGAACGCGCGGGCGATGGTACGCAGCTCGGTGGAGATGCTTGGAGAGGGGCTGATCGGCAAGGAGCGGGCGCTGCTCAGGGTCGAGCCGGCCCAGTTGGAGCAGCTTCTGGTGCCACAGCTGTCGCCCAACTTCTTCGGAAAATCACTGGCGCAGGGACTTCCCGCCTCGCCCGGCGCGGCATCAGGACGCATCGTGTTCGATGCCGACACGGCGGAACACAAGGGACTGGCCGGCGAACGCATCATCCTGGTGCGCGAGGAGACCAAGCCAGAGGATATCCATGGGTTCTTCCAGGCGCAGGGCATCCTCACCAGCCGCGGTGGCAAGACGTCCCACGCGGCGGTCGTTGCGCGCGGCATGGGCAAGCCCTGCGTTTCAGGTTGCGAGCAGATCGTGATCGACGACAAGGCGCGCCGCGCTGTCATCGGCGAGACCACGCTGCACGAAGGCGACGTGATCACGATCGACGGTGGTACCGGGCACGTCTACGCCGGCGAAGTGCCGACCGTCGAGGCCAAGTTCTCCGGCGAAATGGTCACGCTGCTCGCCTGGGCGGACGAAGTGGCACGCCTGAAGGTGATGGCCAACGCCGACACGCCCGAGGACGCCAGCCGCGCGCGGCAGTTCGGTGCCGTCGGCATCGGGCTGGTACGCACCGAGCGCATGTTCAACAGCACCGATCGACTGCCGATCGTGCAGGAGATGATCCTCGCCGGGACACCGGAGGAACGCCAGGCAGCGCTGGACCGCCTGCTGCCGATCCAGCGCGCTGACTTCAAGGCCATCTTCAAGGCGATGAAGGGGCTGCCGGTGACGGTGCGCCTGCTCGACCCGCCGATGCACGAATTCCTTCCCACCGCCGCGCAGCTCGAGCTCGAGATCGCACATCTGCACCAGCTCAACGACAGCATCAAGGGGCTGAAGGAACTGCCCGACACGCTCAAGCTGCTGAACCCGAAGCTCTACCAGCAATACGCCGATGGCCTGACCCGGCTTGTCGGCGGGCTGCACGCCTTCGAGGAATCGCACCTCGAAGACGACGTGATCCACCGCAAGGAGGCGATTCTCAAGAAGGTGCGCGCGCTCGAAGAGGTCAATCCGATGCTCGGCCACCGCGGCGTGCGCCTCGGGATCACCTATCCGGAGATCTACTCGATGCAGATCAGGGCGATCCTGGAAGCCGCGGCGCTGTGCGCGCGCGAGGGCGTCGAGGTCTACCCGGAGATCATGGTGCCGCAGGTGGCCACGGTGGAGGAGCTCAAGCGCATTCATGGCTACGTCCAGCGCATCCACAAAGTGGTGGAACTGACCCACGGCATCAATGTGAAGTTCAAGTTCGGCACGATGATGGAGGTGGTGCGCGCTTGCGTGCGCGCTGGGCGGATGGCGGAGACCGCCGAGTTCTTTTCGTTCGGTACCAACGACCTCACCCAGGCGACTTTTTCGTTCAGCCGCGAGGACGCCGAGAACAAGTTCCTGCCGGCCTACACCGAGACGGGCATCCTGCAGGACAACCCGTTCGAGGTACTCGACATCAAGGGCGTTGGACAGCTCATGAAACTGGCCGTCACGAAGGGGCGCGAGACCCAGCCGGATCTCAAGGTCGGCATCTGTGGCGAGCACGGTGGAAACCCAGCCTCGATCCACTTCTGCCATCACATCGGGCTTACGTACGTCTCGTGTTCCGGCCCTCGCGTGCCGGTGGCGCGGCTCGCCGCGGCACAGGCGAGGCTCCTGGAAGACAAGTACATCGACCTGGACTGATCGCACCTGCCCCGTCGTTCGCGAGCTGTGCCCGATGACCGCTGTCATGCGGTCATCGGGGAGCAGGCGCCAATCCGGCAAATTCCGCTCAGAAGAAGCGGACCAACGTGCGGATGGGATAACTCACCGACCCGTTCTCGCGTAGCAACAGCGTCACTCGATTGCGGATGTGCTCCGAGCGCGCTTGCGCAACTCGAACTTCTGGATCTTGCCGGTTGCGGTCTTGGGAATCGACTCGAAGCGGATCTCCCTGGGCACCTTGAAGCCGGCCAGCAGGCTCCTGCAGTGGGCGATCAGTTCTTCGGCCGTCACGCTCGCCTCGGGCTTGAGTTCGACGAACGCAAGCGGCGTCTCGCCCCACTTCTCGTCCGGCTTGGCCACCACGGCGCAGGCCATCACGCCGGCGTGACGGTACAGCGCGTCTTCCACCTCGATGGAACTGATGTTCTCGCCGCCGCTGATGATGATGTCCTTGCTGCGGTCCTTGATCCTCACGTAGCGGTCCGGCTCCATGACCGCGAGGTCACCGGTGTGGAACCATCCGCCCTCGAAAGCCCTGGCGGTGGAGGCCGGGTTCTTGAGGTAGCCCTTCATCACGATATTGCCGCGGAACATGATCTCGCCCATGGTCGTTCCGTCGGCGGGTGTCTCCGTCATGGTGTCCGGGTCGAGCACGGCCATGCTCTCCTGCAGTGCGTAGCGCACGCCCTGGCGCCCGTTCAGGCGGGCCTGCTCGGAACGGCTCTCTTCCGTCCAGGTGTCGCGCTTGACCGCCACGGACGCCGGACCGTAAACCTCGGTCAGGCCGTAGACATGGGTGATGTCGAAGCCGATCCTGGCCATGCCCTCGATCATCGCGGCCGGCGGCGCGGCACCGGCCACCATGCCGCGCACTTTCTGGCGGATGCCCTCGCGCATCGCATCGGGTGCCGCGAGGATCAGGTTGTGCACGATGGGCGCGGCGCAGTAGTGGTCGACCCCGTGCTCGCGCATCGCCGCGAGGATGGCCGGTGCATCGACGCGGCGCAGGCAGACGTGAACGCCTCCCAGCATCGCCACCGTCCATGGGAAGCACCAGCCGTTGCAGTGGAACATCGGCAGTGTCCACAGGTACTTCGGGAAGTGCGGCATGGTCCACGTCACTGCATTGCAGACCGCGTTGAGGTAGGCCCCACGGTGGTGGGTCACGACGCCCTTGGGATCGCCGGTGGTGCCGGAGGTGTAGCTCACCGCGATCGCATCCCACTCGTCGCGCGGGCCCTGGAGCCTGGGCAGCGGGGCATGGGCCGCGAGCAGCGCCTCGTAGTCGTACGTGCCCAGGCGCTCGCCGGAGCCGGCGTATTCGCTGTCGCACACGTCGATCACGATCGGGCTGCGCCCATGCTCGAACCTGAGTATGCGCAGCGCCTCACCCATCACCGGCGCGAACTCGCGGTCGGTGATCACGACTTCTGCCTCGCAGTGGTTCATCTGCCAGGCCAACAGCGGCGCATCCAGCCGAGTGTTCAGCGTGTTGATGACGGCGTTGAGTCCGGGGATCGCGTAGTGCGCCTCGACCATCTCCGGCGTGTTGGGCAGCATGGTCGTCACCGTCGTGCCGCGCGCCACGCCGAGCGCGCTCAGCCCGGCGGCCAGACGCGCCGAGCGATCGCGCAGCGCGCGCCAGTCGTAGCGGCGCGCGCCGTGAATCACGGCCGGCAGGTCGCCGAAGACCTCGGCGCTGCGCTCGACGAAGCTCACCGGGCTCAGGGCGACGAAGTTGGCCGGATTCCTGTCGAGGTGCTGGTCGTAGATCGTGCTCATTCAGTCTCCGGCCGCAGCGAGCGCCTGATCGATGTCCCACAGGATGTCGTCGATGTGCTCCAGCCCGACCGACATGCGGATCATGTCGGGCAGAACGCCAGCCGCACGCTGCTGCGCCTCGTCGAGCTGGCGGTGCGTGGTCGAAGCCGGGTGGATGATGAGGGTGCGGGTGTCGCCGATGTTGGCGAGGTGGCTCATGAACTGCGCGGACTCGATGAACTTCACGCCGGCTGCCAGTCCTCCTTTCACGCCGAAGGCAAGCAGCCCCGAAGCGCCGCGCATCTGGCGCTGCACCAGCGCATGTTGTGGGTGCTCGGGCAGGCCCGGGTAGTTCACCCAGCTCACCTTCGGGTGCGAACGCAGATGCTCGGCCACGCGCAGGGCGTTGGTGCAATGCCGCTCCATGCGGAGCGGCAAGGTCTCGATGCCCTGCAGGATCTGCCAGGCGCTGGTCGCTGCCAGCGCGGCGCCGTACACGCGCAGCGTCTCCATGCGCGCGCGCATCGTGAAACCGAAGTCGCCGAAGGTCTCGTAGAACTTCACGCCGTGGTAGCCGGGCGAGGGCTCCGTCATGCCGGGAAACTTGCCGTTGTCCCACGAGAACCCCCCGTTGGGCCTGCCGCTTTCGACCATGACCCCGGCCAGGGTGGTGCCGTGGCCGCCGAGGTATTTGGTGGCCGAATGCACCACGATGTCGGCGCCGTGGCGGATCGGTTGACACAGGAACGGCGACGGCACTGTGTTGTCGATGACCAGCGGCAGGCCGTGCGCGTGGGCGACCTCCGCCACCGCCGCGATGTCGAGCACCGCCAGGCTCGGGTTGCCCAGGCTTTCTGCGAAGATCGCACGCGTGTTCGGCCGGATGGCGGCGGCGAAGGCCGACGGGTCGGTGGCGTCGACGAAGCTCGTCTCGACGCCGAACTTCTTCAGGTTGACTGCCAGCATGGTCACCGTGCCGCCGTACAGCGCGCCGGCCGCCACTACGTGATCGCCCTGCTGCAGAATCGTCATCAGCGCCATCGCCTCGGCCGCCATGCCGCTGGCCGAGGCCACGGCGGCGCGCCCGCCCTCCAGGGCCGCGACCCGCTCCTCGAGCGCCGCCACCGTGGGATTCGACAGCCGGGAGTAGACGTTGCCGAAAGTCTGCAGGTTGAACAGCGATGCCGCGTGGTCGGCGCTGTCGAAGACGAAGCTGGTCGTCTGGTAGATCGGAAGCGCGCGCGCGCCCGTGGCGGCATCGGGTATCTGGCCGGCGTGGATTGCCAGGGTCTCGGCGCGGAACTCGTGGTCCGGCATGGCGCTCCTCAGACGGGGCGGCGCGCCGAGATCACGCGCGTGTTGACACCCGCCCAGTTCAGTCCGCCGAACAGGCGCGCATGCTCGATCTTCACGCAGTGGTCCAGCACGGAGTCCAGGCCGGCGTCGCGGGCGATGCGGTCGGCCTCGAGATTGCGCACGCCGAGCTGCTGCCATAGGCACTTCGCGCCGATGGCCACCGCCGACCGTGCGATCGGCACCATGTCGCCGGGCTTTCGAAACGCGTCGACCATGTCGACCGGGCAGGGGATCGCCTCGAGTGACGGATAGCAGGTCTCGCCCAGCACCTCTGCATAGCGAGGGTTGACGGGCACGATGCGGTAGCCGTGCTCCTGCATGTACTTCGCGGCAAAGTAGCTGGGCCGGTGCCACTCGGAGGACAGGCCGACCACCGCGATGGTGCGGCAGCTCTTGAGAATGCGGCGCAGCTCGGTGATGGTATCGGCCATGACTGGGACGATAACCGAATGACGCCGATCGTGAAGATGGTCCGCGGCATTACGGACTTCCCCCAGGAAGCCCCCAGCACATGCCGACAATCTCCGCGAACGCCTTCGTTCGACCGCCGCTCGATTACAGGGCACCGCGGGGGCGAAGGTCCGCTTCGAGTCGCGCAGTGACCAGCGACTGAAGGCCGCTACGCGGCCAGCAGCAGCCTCGACAAGGTGGCGCGAGAGTCGCCGCAAGAGCAGCCCACTTCAGGGCCCGTACGCCTTGCGCACGTATTCGTCGATCATCCGCTCGGTATTGAAGAACGACCCGTTGAGCGCAATCGCGCTGGCGCATGACGTCGATCCAGCGCTCCCGGTTGCGGTAGTACAGCGGCACGATCGTCTCGTGCAACTGGCGGTACATCGAGTCGGCGTCGCTCGCGCGGCTGTCGACCGCGTCGCCGGCGCCCGGGTCGTTGCCGATGGCCCAGCCGGTGACGCCCTCGATGCAGCCCTCCAGCCACCAGCCGTCGAGCACCGACAGTTGCGGCACGCCGTTGACGGCCGCTTTCATGCCGCTGGTGCCGGACGCCTCGAGCGGGGCCTGCGGCGTGTTCAGCCACAGGTCGACGCCGGCGACGAGCCGCGCGGCCATCGCCATGTCGTACTCGGGGAGGTAAGCGACCTCGATCCGTCCGCGCAGCGCCTGCATCGTCGTGTGCAGTTCGCGGATCAGCTCCTTGCCGGCGTCGTCCTGCGGGTGCGCCTTGCCGGCCAGCACGATCTGGATCGGGCCGGCCTCGGCATGGATCGCGATCAGGCGCGCGAGATCGAAGAACAGCAGGTCCGGGCGCTTGTACGCCGTGACGCGGCGCGCGAAGCCGATCGTGAAGGTGCCCGCGCGAAACTGCGCGCCGCCGCGCTGATTGACGAAGTCCACCAGCTCGTCCTTGGCAGTCTGGTGCGCCGACCACACTTCGGCCGGCGGGATGCCGAGCGCATAGCGCAGGCTGTCGTTGTCCTCGCGCCATCCGGCGATGTGGCGGTCGAACAGCGCCCGCAGCGGCGGAGCCGTCCAGGTGCCGACGTGAACGCCGTTGGTGATCGAGTCGACTTCGTACTCGCTGAACATGCGGCGCGAGACCTCGCCGTGACGACGCGCGACGCCGTTGACGTAGCGGCTCCCCTCCAGCGCGAGGTAGGTCATGTTCAGCGTATCGTCGATCAGCAGGTCGGCGGCGAGCGCCTGGTACGCGCGCCCGTAGTCGGTCATCACCTGCTGCACCAGCGGAAGCGGGAACTGGTCGTGTCCGGCCGGCACGGGCGTGTGCGTCGTGAACACGCAGTGGCGCCTGACGTCGGCGGCGATTTCGCGCGTCACCGTCGCCATGCCCCGGCGCCGCATCTCCTCGAAGCCGAGCTCCAGCACGAGCAGGGCCGCGTGTCCCTCGTTCATGTGGAAGCGGCGGATCCCGTGGAAGCCGAGCGCGCGCAGCATGCGCACGCCGCCGATGCCGAGCAGGAGTTCCTGGCACAGCCGGTAGCGCAGGTCGCCGCCGTACAGGTGGTCGGTCAGTCGGCGGTCCGGATCGGCGTTGCCGGCCACGTCGGCGTCGAGGAACAGCACGGGCACGACATGCCCGCTGATGCCGGTCACCTCGTAACACCACGCCCGCAACGGGACGGCGCGGCCCTCGATGCCGACAGTGGCCCGCGCGGGCAGTTCGGACAGCCGCTCGCCGGGCGACCAGCGCGACCGGCTCCTCGCTCTGCGAACCGTCGGTACCGAGCCGCTGGCGAAAGTAGCCGTGCCGATGGACGAGGGTGACGGCGACCATGTCGAGCCCGCGGTCGGCAGCTGAGCGGACGGTGTCGCCGGCGAGCACGCCGAGGCCTCCCGCGTAGGTCGGAAGGTCCGCCGCAAGGCCGATCTCCATCGAGAAGTAGGCGATCGAAGACGAGAGGTTCATGCTGGGCAAGGTTGGGGGTCAGGTATCAGGCGGGCCGAAGTCGGCCAAGTAGCGATCATGCCTTGTGACCGGTGGCGTCGGGAACAAATCCGCGCCTGCCCCTTCCTGCTTTGGCTCTCGCGGCGGCGCTGCACCGCATCGGAAGAGTGGACGAACAAGCTGGCTCGCGCCTCGTCGCGCGTCTCGTAGTCGCAGTGCATGACGAGCTCGGTCTTCAGCGAATGGAAGAAGCTCTCCATTGGTGCGTTGACGCTCCTATGTCAATCGGTGCGCATCGAATCCTTCAAGTCGGCCAAGATCAGCGCACTCGGCGCATGACTGAGCGCTCGGGCGCATGCCGGCCAGAAGTCGACCTATGATCCGCCATGCGGTGGGCGGTCCTGTGGCTGCCGCCGAACGCGATGCCTCTGACAGGAAAGTGCACTATGACCCAGACTTTGCTCAGCGGTAGCTGTCTTTGCGGAGCGGTGAAGTACGAGGCGACGGGAGAGCCGCAGCGGTTCGTCCATTGCCATTGCTCGCGCTGTCGCAAAGCGACCGGTACCGGCCACGCTTCGAACCTCTTTCTCCAGCCGGGTTCACTTAAGTGGCTCGCCGGGGAAGAGCGGATTCGATCGTTCAAGGTGCCAGAGGCCAAGCGGTTCACGAACGTCTTCTGCGAGGCCTGTGGCAGCCGACTTCCGCGTCAGGCGATGGACGCCGTGATCATCCCCGCTGGTTCGCTGGACGTTGATGTTCCGATGAGGCCGGAGGGACGCATCTTCTACGGGTCGCGCGCGTCATGGTCCTGTGGTGCGGATGAACTGCCGGTCTACGCCGAGTATTCGCCTCCGGTGTGATGGGAGTTGAGTGAAGGGTGAGCACGGTGCCAGGCTCGCTCTTTGACCGAGGCGGAGCAAGTGATGCCGAACTAGGCTCGATCGCGCTGCCCGTCGCCTTCCGATACATCGGCTGCGTTGCGCTCATTGCGATCTTCGTGCAACCAGAAGATCTGTAGCCGCGTCGATTACTGGATCGCTGATGCCGGCACCGTCATCGTCGCCTCGCTCCTCAGCCGTGGCGCCTGAGCGTTACCGCTGAGCGGCAACGCTCGAGATATCGGCTGCGTCCGCTTGCAGGAGCGCGCCAGGTCCGCTTGGAGTCGCGAAGCGTCCATGGAGTGAAGGTCGCTACGCGGCCAAGACCTGCCTTTGGCCTGGGATGGCGACTTGTCTGCAGACAAGACATGATTTGCGATCGTCGCTGAACCATTGAACGGAGAGCACCATGAAACGGGTCCTCTGGTTGCTCGCGTTTGCTGTTCTCGGACTGGCCGCCTATCTGTCGTTCTGGCCCGTACCGATTCAGGCCGTCTCGTGGAAGGCTCCTCCTGCTCCCGGCTACGCAGGTCCGCACACTGCTAACGAAGGCCTCGCCCGCCTGAACCTCATCCCGCTTGGCAAGGAAGCGGGCCCCGAGCACATCGTTCTGGCGCGCGACGGCAAGCTCTACGCTGCCGTCGCCAGCGGCCGGGTGCTCAGGATGAATCCTGACGGTACGGCGCAGGAAGTGTTCGCAGAAACAGGGGGACGAGTTCTGGGGTTCGACTTTGATCGCGCGGGCAACCTGATTGCCGCCGATGCGATCAAGGGTTTGCTTGCCATTAGCCCGGACGGCCGGATCACGGTCCTTGCCGATCAGGTGGCCGGTGACCCCATCCGGTATGCCGATGCTGTCGTCGTCGCGAGTACGGGCAAGGTCTATTTCACCGATGCCTCGGGACGCTTTTCGCCAGCGCAGTGGGGCGGCACCTTCGACGCGGCGGTGCTGGACATTCTGGAACAAGCGGCGACCGGCCGCGTTCTGGAGTACGACCCCGTCAGCAGGAGCACCCGCGTCGTTGCCAAGGGCCTCAGCTTCCCGAATGGAGTGGCGTTGAGCCGTGATGAGCGCACGCTGTTCGTCGCTGAGACCGGTCGATCGCGCGTGTGGAAGATCGACACTGCGGCCGCCGGTCTCGATGTGGGCCAGCCCTCGCCCAAAGCTTCCGTGCTGTTCGACAACCTGCCTGGATACCCCGATAACCTGATGCGCGGTCTGGACGGCCGGATCTGGTTGGGGTTCACGGGCCCGCGCAGTCCCAAGGTCGACGCGATGGCCGACAAGCCGTTCCTGCGCGAAGTGACGCTGCGCCTACCCCGAGCGCTTTGGCCTTTGCCGAAGAAGTACGGACACGTCTTTGCGTTTACAGAAGACGGCAAGGTGGTGGCCGATCTACAAGATCCGTCGGGTAACTATCCGGAAACCACAGGCGTCACTGAAACAGCCGATCGGCTATACGTGCAGAACCTGCATCTGCATTCCATCGGCTGGCTGGCGCGCTAACGGCCAGGAGCCGATGTTTACGACGCCATCGCAACAAGCCATAGAGCGGCCGCGTTGAGGCGTCTCTTGAGGCTCGATGAACCCGCAGGCGTCATCGCTGGAGCAGCGCATCTGGTCCAGACCACCATGCGATTGTGTTCGCAACCCGGCGCAGCTACGTGAAGCGGGCGCAACCGCGGAGGTCGAGTCACCGGGACACGGTGACTAGCATGAATGTCGCCGCGATCTCGGTGAATCGGCTCTGTCCACTCTGGTTATGGCCATCGAACAGGGTCACCAGCGCGTCGCGCAACTCGTTGGCCCTGCCGTTGTTCTGCGCGGCCTCGAATGCGTTCATGGTCGGTCCGTAGTACAGGCGGAACTCATCGACGAATCCCGCAGGCGTGCCCGGGTAGCGGAACGTAAAGGATTCGCGCGAGAACTCAACTTTGGTGTCGGGTATGCCCGCGGCGACGAAACGCTCGAGCACGTTGCTTTCGACGCCCCAGGTCATCGGGCTGATGAAGCCTTGCGGCGGCGGCGGTGTATACGCCGCGCTGATCTTCAGGATCTGGGCGACCAGCGTCGGATCGTTCGGAATCCAGTTTCCCATGACGATGCGGCCGCCGGGCCGGGTCACCCTGACAAGCTCCCGCGCGACATCGAAAGGCCTGGGCGCGAACATTGCCCCGAAGATGGACATCGTCAGATCGAACGACGCGTCATCGATCGCGTACAGATCGCACGCGTCGCCCTCCTCGAACCGACAATTCGGAAGCCCCGCCTGCTCCGCGCGCAGGTTGCCGGCGCGCACAAGGTTCGATGCGATGTCAACGCCGAGTACATCCGCGCCGCGCTGCGCGGCCGGCAGAGCTGTCGTCCCGTCGCCACAGCCCAGATCCAGAACGCGCATCCCTGGCTCGACGCCGATCAGGTGCACGAGTGCGTCTCCGCTCTCGCGCATGGTGCGTGCAATGCGTGTGAAATCGCCCTTCTCCCAGAGTGCCTTGTTCGGGTTGGCAGCCTGCGCTCGCTCGGGCAAATGCGGGCTCGTGATCTGAATTGTCGTGTCCATGATTGCGGTCTCCTCGTCCGGTGGCGTTCACTGCCTGGTAATCGGGCAGCGCGGACCGCAAGGTAGGCGGACCAGGTATCGGCCGGATTTCAGGTCCTGTACGTTTCGTATCCGGTTTGTTTCAGCTGCCAGCAGGTCCAATGCGCCGCAGCCAGACTCGCTAGGCGCCACTTTGATGCGATAGCGCACAGCAGTTGAAGAAGTCCCCGCTTCGCGCGAGGAGAGGTAGCTCCTCTTGCTCGAAGCGGGGAGAGTGTGCAAATTCCTACGCCCCCATCTCACCGAGCGTGGCTGCGACCGCTGGCAGTGGGAACCGGGCGAGGACGATGAGTGAGCGTCGCGAGATCGACGCAAGAGAGAAGCGAACGCCTCGCGGTGAATGTCAGCCGCGTCGGCAACGTGATCGCGGCTCCTGGCACGTCGGCGCGCACGCGTACCTCGCCGCCGCGCTCGAAGGATCATTGGCGGATCGACCGGGGACTTTTGCGCGAGATCTCGGCGCCTCTGGAACCTCACGTCAGTTCTAGAGGTTGACAGACACCCCTTCACCTTGAGAGTCAGGAAGGCGAACGACTGCTTCGGGTTGCGAAGCGCGTGCGGAGGAAAGGGCGCTTAGCGCCACATTGCTGCCCTCCAAGTTGCCTTGTCAGAAAGCCGATAAGCAAACGCCAGGAAACGTCGCCCGGGAGCGCGCTACGCTTGCCGCGTATACGCTAGGAGCGTATAGTTCTTGCATGGTCTTCGTCGAGCTCACGCCGTTCGTCCGCTTTCGGGAGCAGAACTGGACGGATGACGAATTCCGCGCCTTGCAGCGTTTCCTGCTTCTGTCGCCCGCAGCCGGGGATGTCATCCGCGGCACGCATGGCCTGCGAAAGCTGCGCTGGGCGGCGTCCGGGCGTGGGAAGCGCGGGGGCGCGCGCGTCATCTATTACTTTCAGGTTTCGGCGGACCGCATCTACTTGATTCATGGCTATCTGAAGGCTGAACGCGAAGACCTGACGCCGCAGCAGTTGAAGGTCCTGGCGACTTTGATGAAGGAAATCGCAGATGGATAAGCAAGACTTCGACAAGCTCGTGCGCGGAGTGCGCGAGATGAAGCGCCACATGGCAGGTAAGTCCGTGGCCGGCGTACGGGTGACAAGCCTGAGTGAGCCCGACGTTCGCGCCATCCGGGAGGCCGCGGATATCAGTCAGGCCCAGTTCGCCAGGCTCATCGGCGTGAACCTGCGGACCCTGCAGAACTGGGAACAGCACCGGACTCGGCCGACGGGCGCTGCTCGGGCATTGCTCAAGATCGTCGCCTCGGACCCGAAAGCGGCGCTGGAAGCACTGCACCAGTAACGGCCGGCGGAACCCGCGTGATCTGGGATTCGTCTTCGTCGCGAGCCGTTGCGGGCGCGGATAGCGAACGAGGAGGGGCAAGCGCAGAGTAGATCTCCCATTGAAAAGAGGGAGACCGAAATGAACGGCTCGGTACCGCTGCAGGCGAAGAGACCTTGGAACAAGGGCAAGCTGGTTGGACAGAAGGCCCCGCTCAAGCTCAAGGACGTCTGGGCAATTCGGATCCGACTTCAGATCGAGAAGCGGATCCGCGAGCTGGCTCTGTTTGACCTGGGGATCGACAGCAAGCTCAGGGCGTGTGATCTGGTGGCCCTGCGTGTGCGGGACGTGTGTCAGGGAGACCGAGTTTCGGCGCGCGCGATCGTCATGCAGCGCAAGACCCAGCGCCCGGTTCAATTCGAGATCACGCCGACCACCCGGGAGGCGCTGGACGCCTGGATCAAGTCGAAAGGCCTGAAGGGGGACAGCTTCCTCTTTCCTGGCCGGGTCTGCCCGGGCGAGCATCTTGGCACCCGCCAGTACGCGCGCATCGTGCATCACTGGATGGACGAGATCGGGTTGGACACCACGTCGTACGGAACGCACTCGCTGCGGCGAACAAAACCGTCCCTGATCTGCCAGCGAACCAAGAACCTGCGAGCGGTCCAGCTTCTGCTTGGGCACTCCAAGCTGGAGAGCACAGTGAGGTACCTGGGGATCGATGTGGACGATGCCTTGGAGATCGCCGATCAGACCGAGGTGTAGCCAGGTAGCAGTCGGAAGGCGCCCCTAGACCTAGGGACGCTTTCCGGCCAGTAGCGGTCCTGCGACAACTCGGTAAGAATCGCCGATAGCAGTCGTCGAGTGCCTGCTGCCATCGCTGCACAGCGGACTCCAAGGGGCCCCACATGGGTCGCAACATAGTGTTGACCAGCAAGGCCGCCAAGCCTCCGCCCGTCTACAGCCGGGCGCTGCTGGAGGGCTCGCGCCACTTGGGCGGGGCGCGTCGCCTATCCCACCGAGCCTGCCAGGAGGCCTTCTGGGCAAACCAGACCTGACTCTGATAGTGCTCATCCCAGTACGGGCCTAGCGAGAAGTCGACCGCTGGCAGGCCGAGATTGGGACCACCGTGCAAGATCGTGACGGCACTTCCTTCGAATGGCACCGACAGGTAGCGCGTGTAGACCCAGCCTCTGTTGCGACCCGAGACTACATCGCACCAGTGCCAGTTCGGCGTACATCCGACCACCGTCACCCGGGTCCCGGGCAAGAGCCACGTCACAGTCGGCAGCGACGTACTGGGAGCGGAACGAACGTTGACGGACCTCGTGATGGTTGCCGTAGTTTCTGCAGCAGCCATCTGCGTGCACAAGGCAAGCGTCAAGGCGAGCAACAGGCGCCACCTGGATTTGACGGTGGTGCGGAAAGTCATTGAAGAGACGTCATCAGCAAGGTTTAGCGCACGCATGTTGGGGTTCCTTTTCTTTAGGCCGAAACTTTGGCGGTCGCCGTCGGGCCGACAGCAAACTGTTGACGATTGCTCAGAGCTGACCCGCCGCGATCATTTCAAGGGTTGATGACCTGGTCCAGGCCGCAACTCGGTGCCGGCTCGGAGATGCCCCCCAGTGTCTCACCCACAAATTGTCGGGGAACAGAGCGTTCCCCGGCAAGGCCGGCAGCGGTGGAGGCCCCATGAGCCTGATGTTGTGCTGCCGAACTCCCTCTACGCGCTCTTCCTTCTCAGCAAGGTCCGCAACGACACCCGGCTGGCGACTGACTAAGGCCGCGCTGCAGCCGCTGTCGGACGAGAGATCAAACGCTTTCGGAATCGGTGAAGTCGACTTCGGGTCGCGAAGCGCCGATTGGCGAAAGGACGCAGTGCGGCTAGGAGCAGACCATTCTCCGCCTTCGTTGACGAGCGAGGACCAGCCGTCGCCGCTATTCTTCGCGCCGACCGCGCCCGCAACCTTTCCTCGAGCCTCGAGGAAGGGGCGATTGCGAGCGATCTGTTGAGGAGCGTCTCATGCAGAAGACCCGGCTGGAGGCATTCAGCGATGGCGTGCTCGCGATCATCATCACGATCATGGTGCTTGAGCTGAAAGTGCCACACGGCGAAGAGCTCACTGCGCTGCGCCCGCTGGTGCCCGCGTTTCTGAGCTACGTCCTCAGCTTCGTGTACCTGGGGATCTACTGGAACAACCATCATCACCTGCTCCAGGCCGCCGGGCACGTCAACGGGAAGGTCCTTTGGGCCAACCTGCACCTGCTCTTCTGGCTATCGCTCCTTCCTTTCGTTACGGGATGGATGGGCGAAAACCACTTTGCCCCCCTTCCGTCCGCGATGTACGGAGGGGTTCTTCTGATGGCCGCCGTCGGTTACTGGGTCCTTGCGCGATCCCTTGTCGCGGCCGAGGGCGAGAAGTCGCTGCTGCACAAGGCGGTCGGCAAGGACTACAAGGGCGCGATTTCGGTATTCCTGTACGCGGTCGCGATTCCGCTGGCCTTTGTCCGCCCTTGGATCTCGCAGTTCATCTTCGTGGCGGTAGCTCTGGCCTGGCTGGTTCCGGATCGACGCATCGAGCGGTTGATGGAGCGCGCGTGATCGAATCGGGGCTCGGTTCCGCAGTTCGAATCATGAAAGTGCGCATGGCGGCCAGAAACCGATATCGCGGCCTCTTGCGTCTCACGCGCCCATGGTTCTGGAAGACGACATCATCCGGCAGTTGGGTGGCGCTGCCACTGCCCGCGCCGTGCACGAAGCCGACGCGTCTTTCCCGCGCATGCTTCATCGCCTCGGTGATCGGGGACGCCTGATCTGCGCCAGAATAAGGCATGCCTAAACAACCTGCAGGGCGCCCGTGCGGCGCCACACTCTGGGCGGCGGCGCTGTGCATCGTCACGCTGCTCGCCGGCTGTGACGCGCCAGTGCGGCTGATGCCCACGCCGGTGACTTTCGGCTCAGGCGATGTGGACCCGTTCGAGAAGGCGGGCTACCAGGTGCAGGGCACCGACTTACCCGTGTTCTACATCACCAACCGCGGCGCTGTCATCGAGAAGCCCGAGCCGCTGCACACCCTGCTGCCCAGCGAGCGCCTGCGCATGGGGGTGGCGCACATGCGCATTGGCGACGACACGCTGGACTGGGAGACCCTGCACCGGCTGTCGACCAGCGACGACCCCGACGCGCGCCCGATCGTTCACCTCAAGGGCCTGGAACAGAAGGCCGCCCTGGGCCCCGGCGACACTGTGGCGGGATCTGCCGACGTCCAGGCGTTCTTCGCCACCGTCAACAGAGCGCTGGCCGCCAGCCAGAAGAAGGAACTGGTGGTCTACGTGCACGGCGCCAACAACACGGTGGCGCGCGCATCGGCGCAGGCCGCACAGCTGCGCCACTTCACCGGCCGGCGCGTCGTGATGGTGTCGTTCCTGTGGCCCTCGACGGGCTCGATCCTGCGTTACTTCACCGACGTCGGCCACGCCGCGGCCTCCGTCGATCCTTTTGCTCGCATGATCGAAGCGCTGGCCGAAAATACCAAGGCGTCGTCGATCGAGGTAGTGGCGTTCAGCGCGGGTGCGCAGATCGTCAGCCCCGCCATGGTCAAGCTGGCCACGCCGCGGCCGGGTGAAACGCGTGAACAACTGCGCCAGCGGTTGCGGCTATCACACGTCTACTTCGCCGCGCCCGACATCGACACCCGACGCTTCGCCGACGAACTGGCGCAATACATCGACATCGTCGGGCGGGTGAGCATTGCCGCCAACCTGAACGATTCGGCTTTGAGGTTTTCTTCCGTCGTGAACCGCGGGTCACGCGCCGGCAGCCCCAACCTGACGGAACTAAGCGAGGAGCAGACCGGCTTCATCGTCGACGCCTCGCGCAAGCTCGGCTTCGACGTCATCAAGGTGGACCCGACGGCCATCCCGAATCTGCCGCCGCGCTCGCACGCCTTCTGGTTCGAGGACCCTTGGGTCAGTGGCGACCTGCTCGGTCTGCTGCTGCTGAACGCTGAGCCGCAGCGCCGCGGCCTGGAGCCGCAGGAGAGCCCGCAAGGCACGCGTTACTGGACCTTTCCGCCGGACTTCAGGGACCGGGTGCAACGGCTGTTCACGCCAGCCGCGGCGGCTTCAAGCCCGCGCTAGCCAGCGTCAGCCGGCACCCTCCGGCGGCGACCTGCGCGCGTGCATCGTCAATCCGTTGGAAGGTAGCAGCCGGTTGGCGCCGGATGACTTCTTGGCCTCGCACGGAGCGTCGGGGAGCCACCTTAGGACGCGACGCTCAAGGGCGTGCTGACGCATACCATCGGTCTCAAGCGCTAGCTGCGAGCCGCCAGCCACGGGGTAAGCTCGGCCGCTGCGAAAAGCCACATGCCAGACCATGAAGCGTTCCCTCAAACCCTTCACAACAACCCTGATCGGCGGGGTGGTGTTCCTGCTGCCGCTGGTCGTCGTGCTTTACCTGCTAAGTCAGGGCTTGGGCATGGCGGTGCGTGCGGTGCAGCCACTGTTGCCTATGCTGCCCTTTCAGAGCGTGGGCGGCATTGCTCTCTCCGGCGTCGCCGCGCTGGCCTTGGTGCTGCTCCTGTGTTTCGGCGCCGGGCTGCTGGCTCGCGCGGCGGTGGGCCGGGCCTTCTCCGAGCGTTTCGAGAACCGACTTCAGACGCTTTACCCACGCTATACGGTCATCAAAGCCATGTCGCAGGGGCTGCACGGCGCGCTCGGAGACGGAGTGCTGAAGCCTGTGCTGGCCAGTTTCGATGACCACCAACTGATTGCCTTCGAGATGGAGCGACTCGAAGACGGACGCGCGGTCCTGTACCTGCCGGGCGCGCCCGACGCCTGGTCGGGCAGCGTGGTACTAATGGCGGCCGAGAGGCTGCAACCGCTGGACGTTGATGCAGCCGAACTGGCCAAGGCGCTCCAGTCGCTGGGCGCGGGCACGTCCACGCTCCTGCGCGACGCGGTCGGGAAGACTTCGGGTCGGCGCAGGGGTGCAGCCTTCTAGGAGTGGGGGGACTTTGGGGGGCGTGGAAGTTTGTTAAATGGGTGTCGAAAGATGCCAACCTGGAGGTGGGACAGGGAAAGGTTGCCTTCTACGCCGCCGACGGGTCGGCGCAAAAGGCTGTCAGCGAATGGCACCGAGTGAGCGCGGAAAATGAAACGCAGCAAGAGTCGGACAGTGCCGACCGCGCGCAGGCAGCGGCGAAAGCGGACGCTCAGCGCCGGGCAACAAGTCTGTGAGGCCGCATCAAAGCGACATCCACGGTCTCAGCGCCCGATTGACGCCCTTTGAGCGGGAACTTCCGCTTTGGGTCGTGAAGCGCCGATTAGCGAAAGGTCACTGAGCGGCCAGCAGCGGACTTCCGTCATCGACAGCGATGGAGTCGATCTGCGGATCACAACGACGTCGAGCCTCTGTCTTTCGCGGTGCTTCGGATGACCGCTTTCCGCCGCCGGGCCGATACGGCTCCGCCGCTGGCAGCCCGGGGCAGAAGCGCCGCTAAACTGAACCGCATGGTCACGCGTCGACAAGAGGAATTCGTGGAAGCGTTTGGTCGCAGCCATCGCGTTTGCCCCCGACACCTGAACTGAACGGAGAACCATGAATCCCACCGTGGTCGCCGCAATCACCTTCTGCTTCGCCTTCGGAGGTGCGCTGCTGGGAATTTGGCTGGCGAAGTCGTCGCGCTGGCGGCCTCCATCTGACGACGAAAAGTCGAAAGACACGGTCAAGCTGGCGATGGGCCTAGTGTCCACCATGACCGCTCTGGTACTTGGCCTGGTGACGGCTTCGGCGAAGAGTTCTTACGACCAGATGGACTCCGCCGTTAAGCAGGCGTCGATCAATCTGCTTGCGCTGGACCGTGTCTTAGCCCGCTATGGCCCCGAAGCGAAGGACATCCGCGCTCAACTCAAGGCCGTGGCCGAGTCGCGGATCGCAACCATGTGGCCGGGCGGGGCGTCCGAGCCGCCGGCAATGGCGCGTCCAGCCACCAGCGCACCCACCACCGTCGAAGGGCTCGTTGACTCGATACGCGGGCTTGGTCCTGGCAACGAACTGCAGAGTGCGCTGAAGGCCCGGGCAGTCGAACTTGCCGAAGACGGTCTTCAGTTGCGCTGGCTCGCCATGGCATCGGCCGAGACCGACGTTCCAGCCGCCTTCCTCGTCATCGTCATCTTCTGGCTCACGGTGATCTTTGCCAGCTTCGGGCTGTATGCGCCTCGGAACCTTGCCGCAACGACGGCGCTCGTCGTCGGTTCGCTCTCCGTTGCGTGTGCCCTCTTTCTGGTGCTGGAGCTCGGTTCCCCGTTCAGCGGCGTCATATCGGTGTCGGATCAACCGCTGTTGCGCGCGCTGGGGTTGATGAACGGCTGACCCGGTCCTTCATAGGAGAGCGGTCGGGAGCGCGTCGGGTGACGAGGTGCACTGAGGGCCGCCCCGTCAGGGATTTCGCGCACCACTCCCGGGCCGTATGCAGCAACACACGTCGGTCGCCGCCCGAACTGCCACCCACCACACGATCATCTGGCTAGCGGAAGGTCGCTGTCCGGCCAGAAGCGGCCTTTCGGCCTCGCGAGGGAGACGCCACCTCCCGGCTTGCCCGCTTCCCTCGCCGCTGGCGACCACCCCTAAAGAGACGGTCCAAAAGGGAACTGTGCGCGGTAGGCCGAGAACTTAGGCAGTGCGGAGTCCTGTATCGCGGTTCCGCTGCGCAGTGCGGCTTCTCGACACCACCTGATCCTCCGAAGTATCGATGGCGACGCCCAGCGCGATGATTTCGCTCGCCGACAAGCCAAACATGCGCTTGAAGGCGCTACTCAGATGGGCAGAACTCGAGAACCCGGCTTCCAGCGCAGCCGCGGTCAGGTTTCTGCCTTGGGCGATTGAGCGCATCACGAGAGCCATTCGCCGCCACATCCGGTACCGGCGGAACGGAAGACCCACTTCGGCATCAAACCGCGCCCTGAAGCGCGACGGCGACAGACAGGCCAGTTCGGCGGCTTCCCTCATCCGGCCGAAGGCGTCGGGACGTCTCCGACCTCAAGGACGACGTTGCGATCCGTGCATCGTTCGGAAGCCTGGGCTGAAGGCCGAACCCGGCAAAGGCTTCGGCGACGGAGCCTGCTGCCG